>NZ_BAAAME010000002.1:1036692-1094977 GCF_039529015.1 Aeromicrobium alkaliterrae | reverse complement strand
CGGGCAGGTGGGCGGCCGTCGGCTCGGCCGGCAGCGCGACGGCCACGACGACCGCGGCGGTGACGGCGTCACCGGAGGGGAAGACGACGACCTCGTCGTCCTTGCCGGTGAAGCCCAGCAGGTCGAGCGCGTCGGCGACCCCCTCGCGGTCGTCCTCGCCGCGGATGCCGAGGACGAGCACGTCGGCCTTCGCGGTGAGGGCCTGAGCGGTGCTGAGCGTCACGCTCGGCAGGTCGGTGCGGGCAGTGCTGTTTCCAGGAGCGGCAGCCATGCCCTCAACCTAGCGTGACCCGCTAGTAGGTTGGCCGACATGGATCTGCTGCACTCGCCCCTGCACGATCGACACGTGGCCCTCGGAGCCAAGTTCGCCGAGTTCGGCGGCTGGGAGATGCCGCTGGAGTACTCCGGTGTCGTCAGCGAGCACACCGCCGTGCGTGAGGGTGTGGGCGTCTTCGACGTCAGCCACCTCGGCAAGGCCGTCGTGCGAGGCACCGGCGCGGCCGACTTCGTCAACGCCTGCCTCACCAACGACCTCGGGCGCATCGCTCCGGGCAAGGCTCAGTACACGCTCTGCTGCGACGCCGATGGCGGCACGGTCGACGACCTGATCGTCTACCTGCGCAGCGCGTTCGAGGTCTTCCTGATCCCCAACGCCGCCAACACGGCTGCGGTCGTCGCCCGGCTCCAGGCGGCTGCGCCCGAGGGCATCGAGGTCGTCGACCAGCACCGCGAGCTCGCGGTCATCGCGGTCCAGGGTCCGAAGAGCGACGAGGTGCTGACGGCCCTCGGCCTGCCGATCGACCACGAGTACATGTCGTTCGAGAGTGGCGCGATCGACGGGCACGAGTTCACGGTGTGCCGCACCGGCTACACGGGGGAGCGCGGCTACGAGCTCGTCGTCCCGGCTGCCGGCGCGGGCGCCGTGTGGGACGCGGTCGTGGCCGCCGGCCAGCCGCACGGCATCGCGCCCGCCGGCCTCGGCGCCCGCGACACCCTGCGCACCGAGATGGGTTACCCGCTCCACGGCCACGAGCTCTCCGACGAGATCAGCCCGGTCATGGCACGCGCCGGCTGGGCGGTCGGCTGGAGCAAGCCGACGTTCTGGGGCAAGGAGGCGCTCGAGCGTCAGCGGAGCGAGAAGACCGTCCGCACCCTGCGCGGACTCAAGGCCGAGGGGCGCGGCATCCCGCGCCCCGGCATGGTCGTGCGCGACGCGGACGGCGCGGTGATCGGCGAGATCACCTCCGGCACGTTCTCGCCGACCCTGCGCCAGGGCATCGGTCTGGCCCTGCTCGACCCGGGCGTTCCCGACCAGGCCGCCGTGACGGTCGACGTGCGCAAGCGCTCGGAGGCGTTCACGGTGGTCAAGCCCCCGTTCGTCACCGCCACCACCAGCGGAAGCTGAAGGAGAACACGATGGCCTGGAGCTGGACCTACGAGAACGCCGACGGCGACACCGTCGGCACGTCCGAGACCTTCGACGCCCGCGGCGACGCGGAGTCCTGGATCGGCGAGGAGTACCCCGACCTGCTCGACGACGGCGTCGCGCAGGTGCGACTGCTGGAGGACGGGAAAGAGGTCTACGGACCGATGTCCCTCAGCCCGGAGTGAGCTTCGCAGCCGTCACCACCGGTGGTTGAGGTGTGACGAGCTCCAGCGAGGAGCCTCGAATCCTCGGTCACGTGACCTCGTGCCGTGGTGACGGACAAGCGGGCATGGACCAGGATCCGGCCCGTCCGCTCGGGTGATCCGACCGTTCGCGCTGACAGGGCACGGCAGTTGGTCCCCGGGCACGGCAAATTTGCCGTGCCCGGGGACCAACTGCCGTGCTGAGCGCTCAGATGCCGTGCCCGGAGGCCCGGCGCGCTGTGGTCCGTGGCCGCTTGTCGGTGACCACCGTCGTCGCGCAGGTGCGCGGCGGTGACTTTCTCAGTACCGCGCCTTGAGCTGCTCGCCGCGCTTGACGACGGGCTTCGGCAGGCGCAGGCGGCGGATCTGGCTGCTGCGCAGGACGGCGTAGGACGTCGTGCCCTTGTGCGAGGCGTCGGGGAAGCGGGAGCGAAGCTCCTTCTTCAGGCTGCGCACGAGCATGACCTCGTCGAGCACGGTGCCGAGGATCGTGAACGCCCAGAGGCCGGACACGACGGTCGCGACGCCGGCGGCGTTGAGGAAGTTCGGGCCGATGATGTTGAACAGCAGCATGAACACCAGGATCGGGAGCAGGAACTCCGCGACGTTGAGGCGACGGTCGACGTGGTCGCGCACGAGGGCCTTCATCGGCCCCTGGTCACGAGGCGGCAGGTAGTCGCCCCGGCCCGTGTTGAGCGCCTCGCGCTGCTTGGTCCGGATCTCCTGACGGCGCTTGCGGTCCTGCTCGGCCCGCTGCTTGCGCGTCATCGCGGGACGCCGCTCCTGGCGGCGCGCGATCTCGGCGTCCTTGCGGCTCGGCGTCGGGCGGCCCTTGCCGCCGGCCTCGGGCGTCTGCTCGTGGTCGGTCACGGCGTCACCCTATATCTGTCGTCCTGAGGAGCCCGGTGCAGGCTTCCGGCAGCACCGTAGGCTGCAGGCATGGGCTTGTGGGACCGGATGCGGGGCATCGCTCGTTCACGTCGGGGCGATGACGACGCGTGGAGCGAGCGGATGGACACGACCGTGCGCGACCAGCAGGGAACGCTGGCGCACCTGCGCCGGGCCCTGGCCGACCTCGCCACGAACCGCCGCCGGGTCGAGCTCCAGCTCGGCCGACTGCAGCAGCAGGCCGCGCAGCTCGACGCCACGGCGGCCGAGCGCGTCGGCGCCGGGGACGACGAGGGTGCACGTTCCGCCCTGGCCCGCAAGGTCACGATGGAGAAGGCCATCGGCGACCTCGCCGAGCGCCACGCCACGCTCCTGGCCGACGAGCAGAAGCTGACCGCCACGGCCGACCAGGTCCAGACGCAGATCGAGGACTTCCGGATCCGCAAGGACACGCTCGTGGCCCGCGAGTCCGCCGCCACGGCGAAGACCGAGATGCACCGCATCAACCGCGACCAGGGAGCCATCGCCGGCGACCTGGACGACGTCGAGCGCCACACCCGCGAGGCCGAGGCCACCGCCGCGGCCTACGACGAGCTCGCCGACCCCACCGATGCCGCCAACTGGGACAAGGCGTTCGGTTCCCTCGACGAAGGAGAGGGCCGTGGCCCGAAGTCGCTTCCGCAGTGACCGTGGACTGACCCTGCGCATGGGCGGGGTCAGCTTCGGCCTCGGCCTGCTCTACGTCGCGTTCGGCGCGGTGCTGATCTCCGTGTTCTTCAACAGCGGAGGTGTCGGGGGCGGGTTCATCGCTCTCGTCATCGTGCTCGGCATGGCCTGGGGCCAGTGGTACTTCTCCGACACGCTCGCCCTGAAGTCGATGCGCGCCCAGGTCGTCGAGCCGCACCAGGCGCCCGAGCTGCACGCCATGATCGACCGCCTCTGCGCGCTGGCCGACATGCCCAAGCCTCGCGTCGCGGTCGCCCAGACCGACATCCCCAACGCTTTCGCCACGGGCCGCACGCCGAACCACTCGGCCGTCTGCGTCACGACCGGCATCCTGCAGCGCCTCACGGCCGACGAGCTGGAGGGCGTCCTGGCCCACGAGCTGGCGCACGTCGCCAACCGCGACGTCACGGTCATGACGGTGGCGTCCACGCTCGGCCTCCTCGCGGGGTTCATCACCCGCTGGGGCATGTACCTCGGTGCCGGCCGCCGCGACCGCAACGGCGCGATCGGCTTCCTGATCGTGTTCCTCGTGAGCATCGTGGTCTACGCGATCAGCTTCGTGCTCACGCGCTCGCTCTCGCGCTACCGCGAGCTCAGCGCCGACCGCTCGGGCGCCTACATCACGGGCCGTCCCTCGCAGCTCGCCTCGGCGCTCAGCAAGATCTCGGGCGACATGGCGCAGATCCCGTCGCGCGACCTGCGCGACACGGGCGCCGTCAGTGCGTTCTTCTTCGCCCCGGCGCTCAACCGCGACTCGGTGTCCGCGATGTTCTCGACCCACCCGCCGCTCGAGAAGCGCCTCGCGCAGCTGGCCCAGATCAGCGCCGAGCTGGGTGAGCAGTGATGGGCCTCTTCGACGCGATCCTGGGCCGCAGCAAGCCGCCGGAGGCCGATCTCGACATCCTGTTCCAGGTGCCGCAGGCCGTGCTGTCGCTGGAGGCGCAGGGCTTCACGTTCACCGGCACCGGCGGTGTCTGCTTCCGCGACGTCGAGGGCAACGCCGACAACCTCTCGGTCGACGAGGCCGAGCAGCTCGTGCGCCTCGACGGCACCGCGACCGTCGAACGCTCCGACGACTCGTTCGGCTTCCACTGGCTCACCGTCACCCGTCCGGGCGACGCGCCCGGGCTCTGCACCGACCTGCACGCGGTCAACTCCGGTCTTGCCCAGGCCGGCTTCAGCAGCTCGCTGCTGTGCTCCACGGTGGTCTTCACGGCACCGGACGGCGGCCCGCTCGGACTCGTCTACCTGTTCAAGCGCGGCACGTTCTACCCCTTCGCTCCGCGCGGCGAGCAGCGCCGCGACAACGCGCTCGAGCTGCAGGTGCGCGGAGCGGTCGCGAACGACGTGCCGGTCGAGTCCGACCTGTCCCGCTGGCTCGCGCTCTGGGGCGCGCCGCACCTGGCGTGAGCCCCCTGTCGCGCGCACCGACGTCCTTGTAGGTTGACGGTGTGAGCCTGCAGTCACTGACGACCGACGAGCTGTCCACCTTCAAGGCCGAGCAGGAGGCCGCCTACGCGGCCCTCGGGTCGGCGGGCCTGTCCCTCGACATCACCCGCGGCAAGCCCTCGCCGGAGCAGCTCGACCTCTCTTCGGCGCTGCTGACGATGCCGGGCGACGACTTCCGCTCTGCCGCGGGCGTCGACACCCGCAACTACGGCGGCCTGCACGGCCTGCCCGAGCTGCGCGAGATCTTCGCCGAGCTGCTCGGCGTGCCGGTCGACCAGCTGCTCGCGGCCGACAACGCCAGCCTCTCGCTGATGCACGACACCCTCGCCTTCGCGCTGCTGCACGGCACGCCGGAGTCGCCCACGCCCTGGGCCGGCCAGGACATCGCGTTCCTGTGCCCCTCGCCGGGCTACGACCGCCACTTCGCGCTCGCCGAGCACCTCGGCTTCCGGCTCATCCCGGTCGACCTCCACGAGGACGGCCCCGACGTCGCTCAGGTGCGCCAGCACGCGGCCGACCCGGCGGTCAAGGGCATCTGGATCGTCCCGACCTACGCCAACCCGACGGGTGCCGTCGTCAGCGAGTCCGTCGCCGCCGAGCTCGCCGCGATCGAGACGGGTGCGCCCGACTTCCGCATCTACTGGGACAACGCGTACGCGGTGCACCACCTGACGGCCGAGCGGGTCAAGACCCCCGACATCCTCGGGCTGGCCTCGGCCGCAGGGCACCCGAACCGTCCGCTGGTGTTCGCCTCGACCTCGAAGATCACGTTCGCCGGCTCGGGCGTCTCGTTCCTGGGCGGCTCGCCCGAGAACGTCGCCTGGTACCTCGGGCACCTGGGCTTCCGCACGATCGGGCCCGACAAGGTCAACCAGCTGCGTCACGCGCGGTTCTTCGGCGACGCCGACGGCGTCCTGGCGCACATGGAGCGCCACCGCGCGATCCTCGAGCCCAAGTTCGCGATCGTCGAGCGCGTGCTTTCCGACCGCCTCGGGCCGCACGGCGTCGCGTCGTGGACCCAGCCCAAGGGCGGCTACTTCGTGAGCCTGGACGTCACCGAGGGCACCGCGAACCGGGTCGTGCAGCTGGCCAAGGACATCGGCCTCGCGCTGACGCCGGCCGGGTCCTCCTTCCCGTACCAGACCGACCCGCGCGACCAGAACATCCGCGTCGCCCCCACGCTGCCGTCGCTCACCGACCTCGAGGCCGCCATGGAGGCGCTCGCGACCTGCGTGCTGCTCGCCGCGGCCGAGAAGGCCCAGACCCCGTGAGCTGGTCGGTCTGACGTGAGGGTGCTCGTCGCACCCGACAAGTTCGCCGGGACCCTCAGCGCCGCCGAGGCGGCCGCCGCGATCGCCGAGGGATGGCACCGGCACGCTCCTGACGACGTCGTGACGTGCGTGCCGGTCGCGGACGGCGGCCCGGGATTCGCCGGCGTGCTCGCGCAGGCGCTCGGTGGGCGCTTCGAGGCCGTCGTGGTGCGTGGTCCGCTGGGGACGCCCGTGCCGGTCGAGCTCGTGGTCGCCGAGGGCACGGTCTACCTGGAGTCCTCGCAGGCCTGTGGGCACGGGCTGGAGCCGACCGTCGACCCGATGCGCGCCTCGACGGCGGGCGTGGGAGAGGCGATCCTGGCGGCGGCCCGGTTCCGGCCCCGTCGGATCGTCGTCGGGCTCGGCGGCTCCGTCACGACCGACGGGGGAGCGGGCCTGCTCGCCGCGCTCGGCGCCACGGCCGACGTCAGCCTGGCGGACGGACCCGAGGGCCTCGACGGCGTCGAGGAGGTCGACCTCTCCGCCGCTCGGCAGGTGCTCGACGGCATCGAGCTCGTCGGTGCCGTCGACGTGACGGCGCCCCTGCTCGGGATGTTCGGCGCGGCCCGCGTCTTCGGACCGCAGAAGGGCATGGACGACGAGCAGATCTGGCGCGCCGACCGGCTGCTCGACGCCTTCGTGGACGTCGTGTGCGGCACGGCCCCGCACGAGCGGCGGATCGCCGAGGAGCCCGGCACGGGTGCAGCGGGCGGCCTCGGGTTCGCCCTCGCCCTCCTGGGGGCCTCCCTGACGCCAGGCACCGACGTCGTGCTCGACGCGATCGGCCTGGACACCCACGTCGCCGCCGCCGACCTCGTCGTCACGGGTGAGGGCGCGTACGACATCACCTCGCGCTCCGGGAAGGCCGTGTTCGGGGTCGCTGCTGCTGCGGCCGAGCGGGCGCGTCCCTGCATCGTCCTGGCCGGCCGCGTCGACGTCGGAGCCCGCGAGATGCGCGCCATGGGCGTCGAGTCGGCCTACGCCGTCGCGGACGTCGTGGGGGAGGAGGCCGCCCTCGCCGACCCGTCCCGTCACCTCGCCGACCTCGCCGCGCGGGTGGCCCGCACCTGGTCGCCGTGACCCGGACCGTCACGGGTGGGGCGTACGATGGGGGAAGCGGGAACAGAATCGCGCGGCGCGCGGTTGACCCCGTGAGAGCAGTACCCGAGCCACCCGCACCCCACCTCGCAGGAGATGACATGAGCGTCGAGAGCACCACCGACGTCGAGATCCAGTCCAGCCCCCCGGCCGACGGCATCACGCTGTCGGACTTCGCGGCTGCGAAGGTCAAGAGCCTCCTGGAGCAGGAGGGTCGCGACGACCTGGCCCTGCGCATCGCCGTGCAGCCCGGCGGCTGCTCCGGCCTGCGCTACCAGCTCTTCTTCGACGAGCGCACGCTCGACGGCGACGAGATCCGCGAGTTCAACGGCGTCAACGTCGTCGTCGACCGCATGAGCCTGCCGTACCTCCACGGCGCCTCGATCGACTTCGTCGACACCATCGAGAAGCAGGGCTTCACGATCGACAACCCCATGGCCACGGGTTCGTGCGCCTGCGGCGACTCGTTCCACTGAGTCCACCAGCTGCCTGACGGCTCCCCGCTCCACCCACCGGTGGTGCGGGGAGCCTTCTGCGTTGTGGCCGGGTCGTCACGTCGGCGTCACCGGCACGCACTACGCTCGCTCCCATGCATCTCGCCATCGCCGGATCGATCGCTGCCGACCACCTGCAGACGTTCGCGGGCCGGTTCTCGGACTCGCTCGTGCCCGACCAGCTCGACAAGCTCTCGGTCTCGTTCCTCGTGCAGGACCTCGACATCCGCCGCGGCGGGTGCGCCGGCAACATCAGCTTCGCGCTCGCGACGCTCGGTCAGCGGCCGACGCTCGTCGCCGCCGTGGGCCGCGACTTCGCCGAGCAGGGTTACCAGTCCTGGCTCGAGGCGGCCGGCGTCGACTGCTCGCGCGTCCACGTCTCGCCCACGCTGCACACCGCCCTGTGCACCATCACGACCGACGAGGCGCACGCGCAGATCGTCACGTTCTACCCCGGCGCGATGGCCGAGGCCGCCACGATCGACGTCGCCGCGCTGCACGCCGAGGCGCCGGTCGACCTGCTGCTGATCGGCCCCGACGACCCGGGCGCGATGCTGCGGCACACCAGCACGGCGCGTGAGATCGGCCTGCCATTCGTGGCCGACCCGTCGCAGCAGCTCGCCTGGGCCGACGGCGACCTGATCCGTCAGCTCATCGAGGGCGCGGCCTACCTGTTCTCCAACGACTACGAGGCCGCGCTCATCGAGCAGAAGACCGGCTGGACGGCCGACGAGGTCAAGGCCGCCGTCGGCGTGCAGGTCATCACGCGGGGCAAGGACGGCGTGACGGTCGTCGACACCGACGGCACGCGCTTCGACGTGCCCGCGATCGCGGGCGTCGAGGCCGTCGACCCGACCGGTGTCGGCGACAGCTTCCGTGGCGGATTCCTCGCGGGACTCGCCGCCGGCCTCGACCTCACGACGTGCGCCCAGATCGGCTGCACGATCGCGGCCAGCGTCGTCGAGACCACGGGCACGCAGGAGTACGTCCTGGAGCGGGAGGCCTTCCTGGCCCGCCTCAAGGGCGCCTACGGCGAGCCTGCGGCCGAGCGTGTCGCGAGCGCGATCGCCGTGTCCGGCACCCGCCCGTAGGTGTCTCCGACACCATGTCGTAGATAGGATGCCCTTACCTCCTGGTGAGGGTTCGGCTGGAGTACTGTGCACGTGTCATCACGTGACGATCTGGAACCAGAAAGGCGCCCCGTGAGTCGATTGAAGTTGGCGGTTCTCGCCCTTGTCGCAGTCGTGCTGAGCGGCTGCTCTCCCGTCGACGACTCCGACATCAAGCGCTTGGCGCTCCCGGTGGCCGGAAGCGACCGAACCGACGAGATCTGGAACCTCTGGCTGGGTGCCTGGATCGCCACCGCGGTGATCTTCGTCCTGGTCTTCGGCCTGCTCGTCTGGTGCATGGTGCGCTACCGCCGCCGCAGCGACGACGAGATCCCCATGCAGGTGCGCTACAACCTGCCGATCGAGGCGCTGTACACCTTCGCGCCCGTCATCATCGTCGCGGTCTTCTTCTTCCACACCGTCACGGCGCAGAACGCGATCCTCGAGAAGGTCGACGAGCCCGATCACACGATCGAGGTCGTGGGCTCGAAGTGGCAGTGGGCCTTCAACTACCTCGACGAGGAGGCCACGTCGGGCGTCGACGTCTACGACTTCGGCACGCCCGACGCGCCGGCCGAGCTCTGGCTGCCCGTCGACGAGTCGGTGCGCTTCGACCTGAAGTCGCCCGACGTCATCCACTCGTTCTGGATCCCGGAGTTCTACTTCAAGATGGACGTCGTCCCCGGACGCGTGAACTCCTTCGACGTCACCCCGACGCGCGAGGGCACGTTCACCGGACGGTGCGCCGAGCTCTGCGGTCTGTACCACTCACGGATGATCTTCAAGGTCAACGTCGTCTCGCGCGCCGAGTACGACGCGCACCTCGCCTCCCTCGAGAGCGAGGGCAACACCGGTCGCCCCACGGGCGCCGCCGAGGCCGACACGATCGCCGGACTTGATCCCGAAGGAGCCGAGGACTGATGGCCAGCACCACCGCCGCGTTCGACATCGGTGACGCACACGCGGCCCCCGCGCACGGTCACGTCGAGAAGACGCTCCCGCAGAAGATCGTCAACTGCCTGACCACGACCGATCACAAGGTGATCGGCAACATGTACCTGGTCACGTCGTTCGCGTTCTTCATCATCGGCGGCGTGATGGCCCTGGTGATCCGCGCCGAGCTGGCGCGCCCGGGCACGACCTTCGTCGACGACGAGACGTACAACCAGCTCTTCACGATGCACGGCACGATCATGCTGCTGATGTTCGCGACGCCCCTGTTCTTCGGCTTCGCCAACGTGATCATGCCGCTGCAGATCGGTGCGCCCGACGTCGCGTTCCCGCGCCTCAACATGTTCAGCTACTGGCTGTACCTGTTCGGCTCGCTGATCGCGGTCTCCGGCTTCTTCACCCCCAGCGGTGCTGCCAGCTTCGGCTGGTTCGCCTACGCCCCGCTGTCGGACGGGATCAACTCGCCCGGCGTCGGCGGCGACCTGTGGGTCATGGGCCTGTACCTGTCGGGCATCGGCACGATCCTCGGTGCGGTCAACTTCACGACCACGATCTTCTGCATGCGTGCGCCCGGCATGACGATGTTCCGGATGCCGATCTTCGTCTGGAACGCGCTCGTCACGAGCCTCCTGGCCCTGATCGCCTTCCCGATCTTCGGTGCGGCGCTCCTGGCGCTCGGTGCCGACCGCATGTTCGGTGCCCACGTCTTCGACGCGGCCAACGGCGGCCCGATCATGTGGCAGCACCTGTTCTGGTTCTTCGGGCACCCAGAGGTCTACATCCTGGCCCTGCCGTTCTTCGGCATCGTCACCGAGATCCTGCCCGTCTTCGCCCGCAAGCCGATCTTCGGCTACGTCGGCCTCGTGGGTGCGACGCTGATGATCGCGGCCCTGTCGGTCGCGGTCTGGGCCCATCACATGTACGTCACCGGTGCGGTCGACCTGGCGTTCTTCAGCTTCATGACGTTCCTGATCGCGGTCCCGACCGGCGTGAAGTTCTTCAACTGGATCGGAACACTATGGGGGGGATCTCTGTCATTCGACACCCCTCTGATCTTCTCGCTGGGCTTCCTCACGACCTTCCTCTTCGGCGGTCTGACGGGCGTCATCCTGGCCTCGCCGGCCCTGGACTTCCAGCTGTCCGACTCCTACTTCGTGGTGGCGCACTTCCACTACGTCGTCTTCGGCACCGTGGTGTTCGCGATGTTTGCGGGCTTCTACTACTGGTGGCCCAAGATGACCGGGCGCATGCTCGACGAGAAGCTCGGCAAGATCCACTTCTGGCTGCTGTTCATCGGCTTCCACCTGACCTTCCTCGTCCAGCACTGGCTGGGTGTCGAGGGCATGCCGCGCCGCTACGTCGACTACTCGCCGAGCGACGGGTTCACGACGCTCAACGAGATCTCCTCGGTCGGCGCCTTCCTGCTGGGCGCGTCGATGCTGCCCTTCTTCCTGAACGTCTGGAAGTCGCGCAAGAGCCCGAAGGTCGGCCTGGACGACCCGTGGGGCTGGGGCCGATCGCTGGAGTGGGCCACGAGCTCGCCCCCGCCGCGTCACAACTTCCACTCGCTGCCCCGCATCCGCTCGGAAAGCCCTGCGTTCGACCTGCACCACCCGGAGATCGCGGCGCTCGAGCTGCGCGACAACCCCGACGAGCAGTCGGCGTTCGCCGATGCCCCGGACGTCAACGGCAAGCCCGGCACGAACAAGGAGTCCTGATCGATGAAGGCCGAGCTCTGGACGATCGCATCGTGCGGCATCTTCTTCGCACTGATCGCCCCGATCTACTGGGTGCTGTCCGGCGACGTCACCGGGTCGGTGGCGCTGCTCATGACGACCCTGCTGTGCGTCCTGATCGTGTTCTACCTGGCGGTCGTCGCCCGGCAGATCCCGGATCGCCCTGAGGACCGCAGCGATGCCGAGATCATCGACGGCGCCGGTGAGCTGGGCTTCTTCCCGGCGTCCAGCTGGTGGCCGCTCTGGGCCGCGATGTCGTTCGCGACGATCGTGCTCGGCGTCGTGTTCGGCTGGTGGCTGTTCATCATCGGCGTCGGTGTCGGCGTGATCGCCCTCGTCGGTTGGGTCTTCGAGTTCTACCGCGGCGTCCACAAGCACTGACACCGGATCGTCATCGTCGGCGAGGTCGTCACGGCCCTCGCCGCCACGGAATGCGCCGTCGCCCGACGTACCATGGGTGCGTGAAGAAACTTCCCCTCCTGCTGCTGGCGACGCTCCTGGTCCTGGCCGGATGCACCGGCGGCTCGTCGGAGCCTGACCGCGAGGTCGCCCAGGCCGCCGTGCTGAACGCGAACGTCGAGGACGCCGCTGCCGACGTCGACGTCTCCACCGTGGTGGAGGTCGGCCTGCAGCACGGCACGTTCGAGTCGGTCACGCTGACGGCCGCTGACGGCACCGCGATCGAGGGTGCTCCGGTCGCCGAGGGCGGCAGCGACACGAGCGCCGGAGCCAGTCCGGCGCCGTCGGCCGAGGCACCCGCGGAGGGTGTCACGACCTGGGCTGCGGGTGCGCGCCTGGAGCCTTCCACGACCTACACGCTCGCCGCCACGGCCGTCGGTGACGACGGCGAGACGATCGAGCTCAGCCGCACGTTCACGTCGCAGGCCGTGGCCGAGGAGAACGAGATCTTCCCGTCCGTCGCGCCGCTGGCGGGGGAGACGGTCGGCGTCGGCATGCCGGTCGTGGTGCTGTTCGACCACCCGGTCACCGACCACGTTGCCTTCGAGCAGCACATGAACGTCGTCAGCACGCCGCAGCAGGCGGGCAGCTGGTACTGGCTCAACGACTCCGAGGCGCACTGGCGTCCGCAGGTGTACTGGCAGGCCGGCACCTCGGTGCAGGTGCAGCTCGACCTCAACAGCGTCCCCGCCGGTGAGGGCATGTACGGTCAGGAGAGCCGCGTGATCGACTTTACCGTCGGCAGCTCGCACATCTACACCGTCGACATCGGCGGGCACACGATGTCGGTCGAGCGCGACGGTCAGGTCTCGGCCACGTACCCCGTCACGACGGGCGACTCGACCCACCAGACGCGCATCGGCACCAAGATCATCATGGAGAAGCACGAGTCGATCGACATGGACGCGGCCACGACGGGCGTCGACAGCAGCGATCCGGGCTACTACCGCGTCGAGGGCGTGCGCTGGGCCATGCGCCTCACCTACTCGGGCGAGTTCATCCACGCGGCGCCGTGGTCGGTCGGTCAGCAGGGCCGCGCCAACGTGAGCCACGGCTGCACCGGCATGAGCCTGGAGAACGCGGGCACGTTGTTCCAGGAGTCCCAGCGCGGCGACGTCGTGAACTTCGTCAACGGCTCCCGTCCGCTCGAGGCGGGCAATGGCTGGACCGACTGGAACGTCCCGTGGGAGGAGTACCAGAAGGGCTCCGCCCTCTACCAGGCCCCCGCCGCCTGACCCTCGCCCTCGCGGCCGCCCTGCCCAGTCCCCAGCCCGGGGGAGCGGTGAGTCTCGGACCAGTGCCGGCACCGGGCGGTGAGTGTGGGACCAGTGGAGCCTGCTCACAGGTCCCACACTCACCGCCCGAGCTCGGCACTGGTCGCTATCTCACCGCCCGGGGCGGTGGTCGGTGGGCGGTTCTGTGCGGGCCGCTGGTCGCCCGCAGGGCCGGGAGCGGTGAGCTCGTCGCCCTTTTCCCGGGGGAGCGGTGAGTGAGTCGTCCTTCGCAGGGCCGGATGGGCGACTAGCTCACCGCTCGGGGGCGGGATGGGCGACTAGGTCACCGCCCGGGGTGGGGTGGGGTGGGGAACGGCGAAGGCCGGCTCCCCAGGTGGGGAACCGGCCTTCGACCGTGGTGCTGGTGATCAGTGCGACTTGGGGACACCCGCGTCGGAGACGCCACCGAAGTCGTCGCCGATCTGGTTGGGGTGGCCCTGGAAGTCCCCGAGGTGCTCCTCCGCGTGGTGCACTTCCTCGACCGTGGGCTTGTCGAGCACGCCCTGGTAGTAGAAGTGACGCAGACGCGCCCGCAGCTTGTCCTTGCGGCCCGCCGGAGCAGCCACGCCGTTGCTGTCGACGGTCTCGGCCGCCTCGAGCTCGGGGAGACGCTGACGCGCCGTGAGCGTGTACTGGTCGGCCACCGGCAGGGGAGCGTGGCGCTCGCTGTAGCCGCCCGAGGGCGACCGCTCGATGACGCCGGTCTCGTAGCCGTGCAGCACCGTGTCGTGGTCGCGGTGCTGCAGACCGATGCAGATGCGGCGCGTGATCAGGAACGCGACGACCGGGAAGACGAAGAAGCCGATCCGGAAGATCCACGTCAGCATGAAGATGTCCATGTGGAAGTGGGTCGCGATGATGTCGTTGCCGCCCGCGGCCCAGCCGACGCCGTACGCCGTCATGCCCGCCACACCGAGCGCGGTGCGCGTCGGCGCGTCGCGCGGACGCTCGAGCAGGTGGTGCTCACGGTCGTCCTGCGTGATCCAGCGCTCGATGAACGGCCACAGGGCCAGCGCGGTGAACAGCAGGCCGAGGCCGCCGAGACCCGGGATCGCGACGTTCCAGCTCCACGTGTGGTTGAAGAACGTGCTCTCCCAGCCCGGCATGAGGCGCACGAGGCCCTCGGAGAAGCCCATGTACCAGTCCGGCTGCGAACCGGCCGTGACCTCGGACGGGTTGTACGGACCGTACGCCCAGACCGGGTTGATCTGGATGATGGCCGCGAACAGCGCCGTGAAGCCGAAGACGACGAAGAAGAATCCGCCGGCCTTGGCCGCGTACACCGGGAGCATCGGGTAGCCGACGACGTTCTCGTTGGTGCGTCCGGGCCCAGGCCACTGCGTGTGCTTGTGGTAGACGAGCAGCAGCATGTGCGCGGCGATCAGACCCAGGATCAGCGCCGGGATCAGCAGGATGTGCGCCATGTAGAGGCGCGGGATGATCAGGTCGCCCGGGAACTCGCCGCCGAACAGGAAGAACTCGACGTACGAGCCGACCAGCGGGATCGAGCGGATCAGGCCGTCGACGAACCGCAGACCCGTGCCGGACAGCAGGTCGTCGGGGAGCGAGTAGCCCGCGAAGCCCTCGACCATGCCCAGCACCAGCAGGCCGACGCCGATGAGCCAGTTGACCTCGCGCGGCTTGCGGTACGCACCCGTGAAGAACACGCGGAGCATGTGCACGATCATCGACGCGACGAACAGCGCCGCCGCCCAGTGGTGGATCTGCCGCATGAGCAGGCCGCCACGGATGTCGAAGGAGATGTCGAGGGTCGACGCGTACGCGTACGACATCTCGATGCCCTTGAGCGGCTCGTAGGAGCCGTCGTAGATCGTCTCGCCCATGCTGGGCTGGAACCACAGGGTCAGGAACGTGCCGCTGATGAGCAGCACGACGAAGCTCCACAGCGCGATCTCGCCGAGCATGAACGACCAGTGCTCGGGGAAGATCTTGCGCATGTTCTTGCGCGCGATCCCCGCCACGCCGAGGCGGTCGTCGATCCAGCCGACAGGTCCGGCGGCCTTCTGGCCGACCTTCGTGTCCTGGATGTCGGTGTAGGTGTCAGTCGCCATCACGCACCACCTCGGTTGTTTTCCTCGTCGAGCTTCTTCTGGTCACGCGCCAGCTCGGGGTAGCTCGGAGCCACGATGTCGAGGAAGTCGCTCATCGCGATGATGTAGCCCTCACTGTCCAGGCCCAGCGGGAGCTGGGGGAGCGGACGGTGAGCCGGGCCGAAGATGACCTTGCCGTTGTCGGCGAGGTCGAACGTCGACTGGTGGCAGGGGCAGAGCAGGTGGTGCGTCTGCTGCTCCCAGAGCGAGATCGGGCAGCCGACGTGGGTGCAGATCTTGGAGTAGCAGAGGATGCCGTCGATGCCCCAGTTCGCCTTCTCGGCGTCGGGGGTGATGTCGTCGGGGCGCATGCGCACGACGATGACGGCGGCCTTGGACTTGGCGGCGAGCAGCTCGTGCCCGTGGATCTCGGCCTCGTCCTCGCCCTCGGCCGGGAAGAACACGGCGGGCTCGGCGTTCACGAGCTGGCCGACCTCGAGGTCCGCGGGACGGATCGGCAGGCCGGAGATGTCGTTGACGACCCGCATGCCCTTCTTCCAGACCGTGTGGGCCTGGCCGTGGGGGAGCGGACCCAGGTCGCGCAGCAGCACGACGCCCGGGATGGCGAGCATGCCGACCGCACCGAGCAGCGAGTTGCGGATGAGCGGGCGACGCCCGATCTGCGACTCCTTGATGCCGGCGTTCAGGTCGGCGAGCACCGCCGTGCGGTCGTCGTCGGACGACTTGGCCGGGTGACGCAGCTCGACCATCTCGTGGTCCTGCATGATCTTCTTGGCCCACTGGATGATGCCGATGCCGATCAGCAGCAGCGAGCCGCCGAACGTGGCACCGAGGGCGAAGTTCTGCGCCGACCAGCCGAGGAACGTCTCGTCGAAGTCGATCGTGAAGTACGCGACCGCGAAGCCCAGGGCCAGCACCGCCGCGATGCCGAACATCAGCGAGATCTGACGCTCCGTGCGACGGGCCTGTGCCTCGTCGACGTCGGTGACGCGGTACGCGTGCTCCGGCAGACCCGGATCGGCGATGGGCTCGGCGACCTGCGCGTCGGAGCCGTGCTTCTCGAGCTCACTCACTGCTCTGCTCCTGCTCCTGCGGGCTTCTTCTTCGAACGGGTGCCGTGCGCCGCGATCCAGATCGCGAAGCCGACGAGGCCGCCGATGCCGAAGATCCAGACGAACACGCCGTCGGCCACGGGGCCGATGCCGCCGCCGCCGAAGCCGCCGTAGTTCGGCTGGTCCTGGACGGCCTTGATGTAGGCGATGACCGCGCGCTTGTCCTCGGGCGTGATGACGTCGTCGGAGAAGACCGGCATCTGCTGCGGGCCGGTCTGCATGGCCTCGTAGATGTGCTTGGCGCTGACACCCTCGAGCGTCGGCGCGAAGCGGCCACCCGGCAGGGCGCCGCCGGCGCCGACCGAGTTGTGGCACGCGGTGCAGTTGGTGCGGAAGAACTCGCCGCCGAGGCTGATCTCCTCGGCCGAGGCGCCCTCGTACTCGAGGTACTCGTCCTCGGGGACCGACGGACCGGGCGCCAGCGAGGCGATGTACGCCGCGAGCTGACGGGTCTCCTCGTCGGTGTACTCCGGCGTCTTGCGCGGCGCCTGCGGCGAGGTCTGGGCCATCGGCATGCGGCCGGTGCCGACCTGGAAGTCGACCGCGGCAGCGCCGACGCCGATCAGGGACGGGCCGTAGTTGCCGTCGCTCGTGGTCGTGATGCCCTCGGCGTTCTGCCCGTGGCAGCTCGCACAGCCGATCACGAACAGGTCGCGTCCGGCCTCGATGTCGTCGAGGGAGGACGTCTCAGCCGTGGCTCCCTTGGGCGCGAACGCCATGTAGAGCACCGCGGCCACGGCGAGCGCCCCGAGGATCACGAGGACGTTGGCCAGGGGATGCCGCCGCCGGGTCGACAAGGTGCGCACCGGAACCTCAATTCCATGTCGTACTACTACAGAGTGTCGTGGACTAAAGAGTAACCCCGCGAAGGGGCGGAACAGGGGTTAGGTGAGCCTTGCTCACTGCAGGAGGTAGATGGAGGCGAACAACGCCACCCAGACCACGTCGACGAAGTGCCAGTAGTAGGACACGACGATCGCGGAGATGGCCTGCTCGTGCGTGAACTTGCGGGTCACGAAGGTGCGTCCGATGACCAGCAGGAAGGCCAGCAGACCTGCGACGACGTGGATGCCGTGGAAGCCGGTGGCGAGGTAGAAGAGGCTGCCGTAGGCCGACGACGAGAGCGTCAGGCCGTGCTCGACGAGCTCGGCGTACTCGGTGGCCTGGCCGCCGATGAAGATCGCGCCCATGAGGAACGAGAGGACGAACCACTCGCGCATGCCCCACTGGGAGACGTTGAGGATCGACCCGCTGCGTCCGGCCTTGCCCTTCGCCGCGGCGAAGACGCCGAACTGGCAGGTGACCGACGACAGCACCAGGATCGTGGTGTTGGCCGTCGCGAACGGCACGTTGAGCAGCTCGGTCTCCTGCGCCCACAGCTCGGGGGTCACGTTGCGCACCGTGAAGTACGCCGCGAACAGAGCCGCGAAGAACAGCAGGTCGCTCGCGAGCCAGATGATCGTGCCGACCGTCACCATGGACGGGCGGCCCTCCTGGCCATGGAGTCGGGACGCGGGGATCGCAGAAGTAGTCGCCACGCGATCATTATGTACGATCCGAACGTGGCTCATGACCGACCCCTGCGTGTCCTCGTCTACAGCGACGACCGTGACGTCCGACACTCCGTGCTCCAGGCCCTCGGACCGCGGCCGCACCCCGATCTGCCGTCCCTGGAATTCCTGGAGGTTGCGACCGAGGCGGTCGTGCTCCAGCACCTCGACGAGCGGCGCGAGTCGCGCCGCGTCGACCTCGTGATCCTCGACGGCGAGTCGGTCCCGGTCGGCGGTCTCGGCATCGCGCGCCAGATCAAGGACGAGATCTTCCACGCGCCGCCCGTCGTGGTCGTCACGGGTCGCCCGGGCGATGCCTGGCTGGCGCACTGGTCGCGCGCCGACGCGGTCACGAGCCACCCGATCGACCCGCTGACGTTCGCCGAGACGGTCATCGGCGTGATCCGCACCGTCGTCGCGCAGACCTCATGACGTTCACGTGGCCCGACGTGCTGTCCACCCTGACGGCGCGTCGTGACCTCGAGCCCGAGGCGGTCCGGTGGGCGATGGGCGAGATCCTCGACGGCCAGGCCTCCGACCCGCAGATCGCGGGATTCGCCGTGGCGCTGCGCACCAAGGGGGAGACCCGCGCCGAGCTGCAGGCACTGGCCGACCAGATGCTCGAGTCGGCGGTCCGCCTCTCGGTCACTGATCGCGTCCTCGACATCGTGGGCACCGGCGGCGACCTCGCCAACACCGTCAATATCTCCTCGATGTCGGCGGTCGTCGCAGCGGGGGCCGGGGCCGGCGTGGTCAAGCACGGCAACCGCTCGGCGTCGAGCTCCAGCGGCTCGGCCGACGTGCTGGAGGCGCTCGGGGTGCGGCTGGACGTCCCGGCCGACCGCATCCTCGACGTCTACGAGCGGGCCGGCATCACGTTCTGCTTCGCCCGGGTCTTCCACCCGTCGTTCCGCCACATCGGCCCGGCGCGCTCGGCCCTGGGCATCCCCACGACCTTCAACTTCCTGGGCCCGTTGACCAACCCCGCGGCGCCCTCGGCGATCGCGATCGGCTGCGCCGACGCGGCGATGGCCCCGCTGATGGCGGGCGTCCTGGCCGAGCGCGGCTGCGACGGCCTGGTCTTCCGCGGCGACGACGGCCTCGATGAGCTCACGATCACCACGACCTCGCGGGTCTGGGTCGTCGCCGACGGCGAGGTCGCCGAGGAGACCCTCGATCCGACCGACCTCGGGTTCACGCTGGCCCCGGCCGACGCGCTGGCCGGCGGCGACGTCGCCTACAACGCCGACGTGTTCGTGCGGGTGCTCGACGGCGAGCAGGGCGCCCCGCGCGACGCCGTGCTGCTGAACGCCGGCGCGGGCATCGCGGTGCACGCTGCGCAGCCCGGCTCGCTGACCGAGCGCCTCGCGGTCGGCATCGAGCGGGCCCGGGAGTCGATCGACTCCGGTGCGGCTCGCGACGTGCTGGCGCGCTGGGCCGCCGCGACCGCCGAGCTCTCGGCGTAGGCTGCTGACGTGATCACCGCGATCGTCTTCATCCACGCCGACGTGGCCCGTCTGTCGAGCATCGCCGACGCCATCTCGCAGGTCGAGGGGGTCAGCGAGGTCTACTCCGTCACGGGTGACCTCGACCTCGTCGCGATGGTGCGCGTGCGCTCGATCGACGAGGTCGCCACGACCGTGACCGACGGCATCAACACCGTCGACGGCGTCGAGGCGACGCAGACGCAGATCGCCTTCCGCACCGTGAGCCAGCACGACCTCGACGCCGCGTTCAGCATCGGTCTCTGACGCTCAACGCACGTGCCGGGCGGCGCCCGGGAAGGTCGCGTGCCACTGACCGCGCACGATGCGCACGCCGGGTGAGACGAGCCAGCGGCGCACGACCTCGACCTCCTCGACGGTGCCGGCCGGCACCGGACCCGCGCCGGGCTCGACCGACTCGGCCGTGGCGAGCAGCTGGTCGAGCCACGCCTCGTAGGGGCGGCCGTGGGGCAGGACCCCGGCCGCGGCCAGGCGGCCGTGGCGCACGACGTGCATCTCCCAGCCGTCGGGATGCGGGGAGGCGGCCACGATCTCGGGCTCGCGGGTGACCTCGAGCAGCTTCTGGGTGCGGGTGAGGCCCCGCACGAGCGAGGCCAGGCGGTCGCGCACGACCGCAGCGTCCTCGTACCGCTCCTCGCCGGCCAGGTCGGCCATGCGCCGACCGAGACGGGCCACGACGGCCTCGGGGTCGGACTCGAGTGCGGCGCGCAGCCGCTCGACCTCCTCGGCGTACCGCTCGGGCGAGACGGTCTGGTCGCAGGGGGAGAGGCAACGACCCATCGCCGCCAGGACGCACGGGGAGGAGCGGGGTGCCTTGCCGAGACGCTGGGTGCACTGGCGCACCTGGAACTCCTCGTGCAGCGCGTCGAGGGCCGCAGCGGCGTCGGCGCGCCCGCGGAACGGCCCGACGTGGACGGCGTCGGGCGTGACCTTGCCGACGATCGACAGCCGCGGCCAGGGCTCGACCGTGAGCCGGATCCAGGTCGTGCGCTCGGGGAACTTGGAGCGCCGGTTGTAGGGCGGACGGTGCCGCGCGATGAGCCGCAGCTCGCGCACCTGGGCCTCGAGGGTCGTGGCGCACGTGACCGCCTCGACCCGCTCGGCGAGGTTGACCATCTCGCCCATGCGCGTGCGGGTCTCGGCCTTCGTGAAGTACGACCGGACGCGGGTGCGGACGTCGCGCGACGTGCCGACGTAGAGCACCTCGTCCGCGCGGTCGCGGAACAGGTAGACGCCGGGGGTGTGGGGCAGCCGGTCGGCGAGGTGGCGCTTGCGACGCTGCTGGGGCGTGACGGTGGAGGTGAAGTCGCGCGTCTCCTCCAGGGAGTGCACGCCGAACGATCCGAGCCGGCCGATCAGGTGGTGCAGCACGTCGACCGTGGCGCGGGCGTCGTCGAGCGCCCGGTGGTTGGGGGTCGTGGCGGCACCGACGTGGGCCGCGAGGGTCGAGAGCTTGACGTTGCGGACCTCGTCCTTCAGCAGCACGCGCCGGGCGAGGGTGACGGTGTCGAGGACCTCGAACGTCGGCCACGGGATCTCGAGCTCGCGCGCGGCGTGCTTGAGGAACCCGGTGTCGAAGCGGGCGTTGTGCGCGACCAGCACGGTGCCGCGGGCGAACTCCAGGAAGCTCGGGAGCACCTCGGCGATGCGCGGCGCCTCCAGGACCATCGCGTCGGTGATGCCGGTGAGCACCGTGATGAACGCCGGGATGGACTCGTCGGGATTGACCAGCGTCTGGAACTCGCCGAGGACCTCGCCCCCGTGCACCTTGACCGCGCCGACCTCGGTGATCTTGGACCCGTTGGTGGGCGAGCCGCCCGTGGTCTCGAGGTCGACCACGCAGAACGTGACGTCCGAGAGCGGCCGCCCGAGGTCTGCGATGGCCGTCTGGCTCCACCGTGCGTCCTTCGCCATGGGGTCAGACGGTAGGCGCGAGGTCCGACACTTCCGCGCATCTCGGGAGGGCCGCGTGCCGGATGCCCGGGAAACTGTCGGAGGGCGGACCTAGCGTCCGAGACATGAACACCGAACCCCACGACCCCGTCGTCGTCGACTGCGATCGCTGCGTCGTCCGCAGCCCTGCCGCGTGCGGCGACTGCGTGGTCACCTTCCTGCTGGGCGCCCCGCCCGCCGGCATCGAGATCGCGGCCGACGAGCAGGTCGCGCTCGACGCCCTGGCCGAGGGCGGCCTCGTGCCGCCCCTGCGCCTGGTCGTCGGCCTGCCCGAACGCCGCACCGACGTCGGCTGAGAGTTGAACCCGCCACCGTGACCCCCGTACGATGACTCCTTGTGCGTCCGGAGAACGCCGATCCCCCCGATCGTCGTCGGACGCGCCGCTGTGCTGGACGGGCGTTGGGGAAGACGCCTGTGCCGACACGGTGCCCATCGACTGGAGAAGTGCGTGGCCTCCACACACCACCCTGACCGCAAGACCCCCGTTCGACTGACCGCACTGCGACGCCTGGCTCCTGCCGCGCTCGCCGTCGTGCTCGGTGCCGGCCTCGTCGCCGGGTCGGCCCAGGCCGAGCCCGATCGCGCGGACGCCGTGACGCAGGTCGAGCAGGCGTTCAACGCCGCCGCCGCCGTGAACGAGGAAGTGAACCAGCTCTCGAGCGACATCGCCTCCGCCGAGGCGTCGATCGCGGCCCTCGACACCGAGATCGCGCAGATCCAGTCGACGTACGACGAGCAGCGTGCCGCCCTCGGCGCCGTGATCGTCCAGCAGCAGATCGACACCCCCCTCGGCGCCACCGCGAGCCTGCTCGGCAGCGACGACCCCGAGACGTTCCTCGAGGGCCTCAGCGCCGTCCAGGCCTTCAACTCCACCCAGGTCGAGGCGCTCGAGTCGTTCACCGCGACGTCCGCCGACCTGCAGAGCCGCCAGTCGCAGCTCGAGCAGCTCAAGGCCCAGCTCGAGGCCGACAAGGCCGACGCCGACACCAAGAGCGCCGAGGTCCAGAACGCGTACGACGCCGCGCAGGCCCAGCTGGCCGCGCTCGACCAGACGCAGCGGGCGCAGTTCGACACCGCCAACAACGCGTCGGTCCCGGCCAACCCGGGTGCCGCACCCAGCGCCTTCTCCGGCTCGGCGATCGACTTCGCGCTGACCCAGCTCGGCAAGCCCTACCGCTACGGCGGCAACGGCCCCGACTCCTACGACTGCTCCGGCTTCACCAAGGCCTCGTTCGCCGCGGCCGGCATCAGCCTGCCGCGCACCGCGCGCACGCAGTACGCCGCGTCGACCAAGATCTCGATGAGCGACATCCAGCCCGGCGACCTCGTGTTCTACGGCGACATGTCCCACGTCGCGATCTACCTCGGCAACGGCCAGGTCGTCGAGGCGCCCAGCTCGGGCAGCTCGGTGCGGGTCACCTCGCTGCGCGGCAGCTTCACCCAGGCCGGCCGGGTCGGCTGAGCCGAACCGTGCGGCCGTGACCTCCTCGCCCCGCCGCGTCGCGCCGACGCTCGTCGCGGGGGGCGTGCTGGTCGCGCTCGTCGCGGTCCTGCTGGTGTGGCAGCGACCCTGGGCAGGCGGTGACGAGGGGGCTCCCTCCGGCGGCGGTGACCTCGAGTCGCGGCTGCGCGCTCAGCTCACGGCCTCGTCTGACGCCTCCGACGCGTCGGCCTGGTCGGCCGGCTTCGGCCCCGGCGGTCGTGAGCTCGGCCAGGCGAGCTGGGCGGCTCGTCAGGCGCTCGGCGTCGACGACGTCACGATGACCCTCGTGAGCCTCGGCGACGCCCCGGACCGCGGCGACGGCACCCGGTCAGCGGTCGTCCGCGTGCGCTGGACCTCGGCCGACGACGCCCTGCTCGGTCGGGCCGACGAGGCCACCGCCACGGTCGTCGCGCGGGTGCGTGCCGCCGACGGCGCCGACGAGAGCGCCGGGGTCGACGTGCTCGGCGTCGAGGCGAGCACCGGCACCACGACGCCGGACCCGCTGCCGCTGTGGCTCGCAGGAGAGGTGACGGTCGCCGGCACGCCGGAGGTGGCCCTCGTGACCGTCGGCGGCGACGGGCCCGGCGTCCCCGAGGCGGCGGCGCTCACGGCGACCGCGCAGACCCGGGTCTCGGCCCTGGTCGGTGCGACCGGACGGTCGGCCGTCATCGTGCCGGCGAACGAGCAGACGGCCTCGGCCCTGCTCGGACGCGGTCCCGCCGGACTCGGTGCCGTCGCGGGCGTCACGACGCGCCTGCCGGGCAGCAGCGACCCGGTCGTCGTCCTCAACCCCGCGGAGTTCGAGCGCATGGACGCCCGTGGTCGCCAGATCGTCGTGACGCACGAGCTGACCCACGCCATGACCGATGCCATCAGCACGAGCGCCGAGACCTGGCTCGTGGAGGGCTTCGCCGACTGGGTCGCCCTCCACGACGACACGGCTCCGCTCACGACCTCCGCGGGTGCCGCCCTGTTCGCGGTCACGCAGTCGGGCCCGCCGGCGGCGCTGCCGACGTCGGACGACCTCGCCGGGGCGGGCTCGGCGGCCGCGTACCAGGGCGCCTGGCTCGCGGTCGACGTGCTGGGCCGCGAGCACGGCGGCGACGCAGCGGTGCTGCAGGTCTACGCCGCAGCGCTCGGCGGCACGCCGATCGACCAGGCGCTCGCCGGGGTGGGCACCTCGGTCGCCGAGCTCACGCAGCAGTGGCGCGACTACCTGACGTACAGCGCCTCGACCGTGTCGTGAAAGTCCCGCAGGACCGCGGTGCGCTTGACCTTGAACGACGGGGTCAGGTAGCCGTTCTCCTCGGTCCAGTCCTCGTCGAGGATCACGAACTTGCGGATCGACTCGGCCTGCGACACCAGGGTGTTGGCGTCGTCGACGGCCTCCTGCACCTTGGCCTTCAGCTCGGGGGAGTCCAGGTCGCCGTCCCAGCCCTCGGGGTCGATCGTGACGAGCGCCGCGATGAACGGCTTGCCGTCGCCGACCACGAGGCACTGGCTCACGACGGGGTGTGAGCGCACCCGGTCCTCGAGCACGGCCGGGGCGACGTTCTTGCCGCCGGCCGTCACGATGATCTCCTTCTTGCGTCCCGTGATGCGCACGAAGCCGTCGGCGTCGACGTCGCCGAGGTCGCCCGTCGCGAACCAGCCGTCGGCGTCGAGCGCCTGTGCGGTCGCCTCGTCGTTGTTCCAGTAGCGGGTGAACACCTGCGGCCCGCGGAAGAGCAGCTCGCCGTCCTCGGCAACGCGCACCTCGGTGCGCGGGAACGGGCGGCCCACCGAGCCCACCCGGTGGGCGTCGGGCGTGTTGACGGTGAGGGCCGCGGTGGTCTCGGTCAGGCCGTAGCCCTCGAGCACCGACACGCCGATGCCGCGGTAGAAGTGCGCCAGGCGTTCGCCCAGCGGCGCGCCGCCGGAGATGGCCCACTCGGCGCGACCGCCGAGGGCTGCCCGCAGCTTGGCGTAGACGAGCCGGTCGAACACGGCGTGCTGGGCGCGCAGGGCGACGGTCGGCTTGCGGCCGTCGGACTCGGCGCGGCTGACCGCGATCGCGACCGAGACAGCCTTGTCGAACACCTTGCCCTTGCCGTCGGCCCAGGCGCGGGTGCTGGCGGTGTTGAAGACCTTCTCGAACACGCGCGGGACGGCCAGGATGAACGTCGGCTTGAACTCGCCGAGGTGCGTCGTGAGGTCGGTGATGTCGGCCGTGTGGGCCAGCACCGCGCCCGAGCGGATGCAGCCGATCTGGATGATCCGGGCGAACACGTGGGCCAGGGGCAGGAACAGCAGCGTCGAGGCGCCCTCGACCGCGAACAGCTGGGGGAGCCGCTCGAGCGCGCCGGCCAGCTCGCCCCGGAAGTTCCCGTGCGTCAGGACGCAGCCCTTGGGGCGACCCGTCGTCCCGGAGGTGTAGATGACGGTCGCCGGGCTCTCGGGCGTCAGGGTCGACCGCCGCGACTCGAGCTCGCTGTCGCTGATGTCGTGGCCGGCCGCGGTGAGGGCGGAGACCGCGTCGGACTCGAGCGACCAGACCGAGCGGAGGTCGGGCGCCTGGGGGCTCGCGGCGTTGACGCGCTCGACGTGGCTCGAGGACTCGGCGACACACGCGACCGCGCCGGAGTCGCCGAGGATCCAGGCGATCTGAGCCGTCGAGGAGCTCTCGTAGATCGGCACGGTCACGCCGCCGGCCCACCAGATGGCGTAGTCGAGGAGGGTCCACTCGTACCGGGTCTTCGAGAGGATCGCGACGCGGTCACCGGGCTGGACGCCGCTGGCGACCAGTCCCTTGGCCACGGCGGTCACCTCGCGGTGGAACGTCCCGATCGAGACCTCGCTCCAGCCGCTCGCGGTGCGGCGGGACAGGGCGGGGGAGTCGGGGTCCCCGAGGCGGTCGATGACGTCGAGGGTCAGGTTGCCCAGAAATGGATCGGCGCTCACCCCGGCAGGCTACTCGCCAGCCGCGGCGAGGGACGAGCCGAGCGCCGCTAGAGTGACCACTCAGGACCACGAGTCAGGAGTTTCACGATGGCGCGCACCTCGGGTGACATCGTCGTGGCCGCATCCGCGGCCGACGTCATGGCCGTCATCGCCGACTTCGGGGCGTATCCGGACTGGGCCACCGGCGTGCGATCGACCTCGGTGCTGACGACCGACGCCGACGGCCGACCCGGCACGGTCCGCTTCGCGCTCGACGCGACGCCGATCCGCGACGAGTACACGCTCGGCTACACCTGGCACGGCGACTCCGGCGTCTCCTGGGAGATCGTCGAGGCGGGCGAGGTCCTGACCTCGATGGACGGCGCCTACGAGCTCGAGCCCGCTGGTGACGGCACGAAGGTGACCTACCAGCTGCGGGTCGACGTCTCGATCCCGTTGCTCGGCATGCTCAAGCGCAAGGCCGAGAAGGTCGTGATCGACTCCGCCCTCAAGGGCCTCAAGCAGCACGTCGAGGCCGCTGGTGGCTGATCCCGAGGAGCCGGTCGGCAGTCTTGCCGAGGAAGCGGCCCGCCTGTTCGCGGCCGTCGTGACCGGTGGCGGTGCTGTCGACGGAGCCGGTGTCGGCCCGCAGTCCGCGTCGACCGAGCCCGAGTCCGGACACGCGTGCCCGCACGGCTGGTGCCCGTTCTGCCAGGCGGCCGACTACCTGCAGGATCACCCCGAGGTGGTCGCGCAGGTCCTGGTCGCGGGCGCCGAGCTGCTGAAGGTCGTCCGCGACGCGGTCGAGAAGGCCACCGGATCCCGGGAGGACTCCGCATGAGCGACCAGGCCGCGCTGCGCATCGGCGTGGACGTCGGGGGCACGAAGATCGCGGCCGGCATCGTCGACGCGGCGGGTTCGATCCGTCGTGCGGCCCGCCGGTCCACCCCTGACGCCGCCGAGATCCCGGCGGCCATCGCCGCCCTCGTCGAAGAGGTCGCCGGCGGCGAGACCGTGGGCGGGGTCGGTATCGGCGCCGCCGGATTCATCTCGTCGGACCGGCTCACGGTGCTCACGGCGCCGAACATCGACTGGAACGACGCGAAGCTCGGCCAGGACGTGATCCAGCTGCTCCAGGTCCCGGTCGTGGTCGAGAACGACGCGAACGCGGCCGCCTGGGGTGAGTACCGCTTCGGCGCGGGCCGCGGCACGCACCACATGCTCGCCGTCACGGTCGGCACAGGTGTGGGCGGTGGTCTGGTCGTGGGTGGGCAGCTGGTGCGTGGCGCGCACGGCATCGCCGCCGAGGTCGGACACGTGCGCTTCGAGCGCAACGGCCTGCTGTGCGGCTGCGGACAGCACGGCTGCCTCGAGCAGTACGCGAGCGGCACGGCGCTCGTGCGTCGCGCCCGGGGCCGACTCGCCGGCCCCGACGGGGGCCCTGTCTCGGGCCCGGAGATCACCCGCCTGGTGGTGGCCGGGGACCCGGCCGCCTGCGACCTGCTGGCCGAGTTCGGTCGTGACCTGGGGGAGGGCATCGCGACCCTCGTCGCGGTGCTGGACCCCGAGGTCGTCGTCATCGGCGGTGGCGTGGCCGAGGCCGGCGACGCCTTGCTGGACCCCGTGCGCGAGGGCCTCGCGTCCGCGATCACGGGCGGGACGAACCGCCCCGGGCCGCGCGTCGTGGCCGCCGAGCTCGGCAACGAGGCGGGCCTCGTCGGCGCCGCCGACCTCGCCGTCAGCCCCGAGCCAGGCCCAGGAGGCCCGCATGCCTGAACGTCTCGCCGTGGGCATCGACATCGGCGGCACCAAGATCGCGGCCGGCGTCGTCGACGAGGACGGTCGCATCCTCGCGCGCCGTCGTCGCTCGACCCCCACGACCGACTCCGAGCTCGTGCTGACCGCGATCGCCGAGCTCACCGAGGAGCTCCGCGCGGAGTACCCGGTCAAGGCGGTCGGCATCGGGGCCGCCGGGTTCATCGACGAGTCGCAGTCGACCGTGATGTTCTCCCCGCACCTCGCCTGGCGCAACGAGCCGCTGCGCGACCGGGTCGCCCGGCGCACGCGCCTCCCGGTCCTGGTCGACAACGATGCGAACACCAGCGCCTGGGCCGAGTGGCGCTTCGGCGCCGCGCAGAACGTGCCTGACGTCGTCACCGTGACGCTCGGGACGGGCATCGGCGGCGCGATCGTGATCGACGGCCAGCCCTATCGCGGTGCGCACGGCATGGCGGGGGAGTTCGGCCACCAGCAGGTCGTGCCCGACGGCCAGCCCTGCGAGTGCGGCAACCGCGGATGCTGGGAGCAGTACGCGTCGGGTCGGGTCCTGACCCGTCGGGCCGCCGCCGAGGTCGAGGCCGGCACCCCCGCGGGGGCGCGCCTGCTCGAGCTCGCCCGCCTGGACGACACGGCCCTCGTCGACGGCACGCACGTCACGCGTCTGGCCGCCGCCGGTGACCCGACGGCGCTCGAGTGGATCGCCGAGGTCGGCCACTGGCTCGGCGTCGGCCTGGCGAACCTCGCCGCGTCGATCGACCCGGGCCTGTTCGTGATCGGGGGCGGCGTCAGCGACGCCGACGAGATGCTCCTCGCGCCGGCCCGTGCCGCGCACGCCGATCAGCTCGTCGGTCGGGGCTTCCGCTCCGAGGCGCGCATCGTGCGCGCCCACCTCGGCCCGGACGCGGGTCTCGTGGGCGCGGCCGACATGGCCAGGATCAGAGCACGGCGCCGTCGTCCGGCGAATCCGGCCGGCCGCGCGCGGGTAGCCGCGAGAACAAGTAGGTCGCCCCGGCGACGGCGATGAAGCCTGCCCCGAGCACGACCCCGCGCGGCAGGAAGACGCCGATCATGGTGCAGACCACCAGGAGTGCCGGCACGCCGGCTGCGGCGACCCAGGCGGCCGTCGTGGGCCAGGCCATCGTCGGCAGGTGCAGCGGCGGCGCGTCGCGGTAGAACTGGTCGTCCGGCAGGGCGTCGAAGTCGGTCTCGAGCTCGTCCGGGAGCTCCGGTCGACGCGGCTGTGGCTGCGGCTGCGGGCGCACGGGCTCGGCCGGCGTCAGGTCGTCGGGCAGGTCGAGCTCCAGCCCTTCGACGATCTCGTCGAAGCGCGTCCGCATGCGGTCGGCGTCGTCAGGCACCGGACCCTCCGGTGACGTGCTGCCGCACGAAGGCGTCCGTGCGCTCGAAGATCAGCGGGGCGTCGTGGTCGAGCGTCGCGACGTGGAAGCTCTCGTGCAGCGTGACGTCCTCCACGACCGGCGACGACACCCCGGCGAGCACGATCTCGCGGCTCAGCGGGTCGACCACGTGGTCGTCGGTCGAGCGGAAGAACAGCAGCGGCGCCGTGATCGACCCCAGGCCGTCGCGCACGTCCTTCCAGAGCTGGGTCATCGAGGCGAGCGCCTTCAGCGGCGTGCGGTCGTAGCCGTACTCGTCGGTGCCCGGCTTCTTGATGTCGTTGCCGATGCCCGGCATCGACGGCAGCACGTGCTGCAGCAGCGGCACGAGCTTGATGTCCTTGCGCTGCGAGGCGACCGCCGGGTTGACGACCACGAGGGCGTCGACGGCGTCGGGGTGCTGCTCGGCCAGACGCAGGGCGAGGCAGCCGCCCATCGACAGGCCGCCGACCACGACGTGGTCGCACGCCTCGCGCAGGTCGAGGAGCTCGCGCTCGACGACGGCGTACCAGTCCTGCCAGCGCGTGCGGTTCATGTCCTGCCACGTCGTCCCGTGGCCGGGGAGACGCGGGACGCGGACGGTGTGGCCCTGCTCGACGAGGTGCTCGCCCCACGGCCGCATCGAGGCGGGGGAGCCGGTGAAGCCGTGGCTCAGCAGGAATCCGACCGACCCGCCGTCGTGGACGAGCGGGGTCGCTTCGGGACGGACGACGGTGCCCGAGGTCGGGCCGGTCGCGGAGGAAGGTCTCGCCATGACGCCATCGTATGTCGCCCGCGTCACGTCGGAGTAGAGTCAGCGCGGACCCGCCGAAGGAGGCCGCGTTGTTCTACTGGTTCCTCAAGTTCCTTGCCCTGGGACCGTTGCTGCGTGTCGTCTTCCGACCGTGGGCCGACGGACTGGAGAACGTGCCGAAGGACGGCGGCGTGATCCTGGCCTGCAACCACCTCTCCTACAGCGACTGGCTGTTCATGCCCCTGGTCCTGTCGCGCCGTGTCACGTTCGTCGCGAAGGCCGAGTACTTCGAGGGCCCCGGCGTGAAGGGGTGGCTCCAGAAGACCTTCTTCTCTGGCTCCGGACAGGTTCCCATCGACCGCACGAGCGGCTCCGCGGCCGCCGGCGCGATCAAGACCCAGCTGCGCCTGCTCGACGAGGGCCAGGTCTGCGGCATCTTCCCCGAGGGCACCCGCTCGCACGACGGCAAGCTGTACCGCGGCCGCACCGGCGTCGCGCGCATCGCGCTCGAGTCCGGCGTCCCGGTCGTGCCGGTCGCCGTGATCGGCACCGACGTCGTCGCGCCGCCCGGCAAGGTCTTCGGCAAGCGGATCCGCCCCGGGGTGCGCTTCGGTGCGCCGCTGGACTTCAGCCGCTACGAGGGCATGGAGGGCGACCGCTACATCCTGCGCGCGATCACCGACGAGATCATGTACGAGATCATGCGGCTCTCCGACCAGGAGTACGTCGACCTCTACGCGCAGGACGCCAAGAAGCTCGGTCAGAAGGCCCGCGAGGACGCCGAGTCGGCCGAGGTCCAGGAGGAGCTCGGCTCCGGACGCTGAGGTGGGCTGAGGCCGCTGCGACGCGGCGGATATCCTTCGGGGGTGAGCATCCCCTCCCTGGCTGACCTGCACGCGATCGGCGCGGCGCAGCAGCCCACGTACCCGGACCCGGCCCGTCGTGACGCGGCCGTCGACACCCTGCGTCGCATGCCGCCGCTGGTGTTTGCCGGCGAGTGCGACGCGCTGCGCGACCGCCTCGCCCAGGTGTCGCGGGGCGAGGCCTTCCTGCTCCAGGGCGGCGACTGCGCCGAGACGTTCGAGGGCGTCACGGCCGACAACGTCCGCAACAAGCTCCGGGTGCTCCTGTCGATGGCCGTCGTGCTGACGTACGCCGCCAGCGTCCCCGTCGTGAAGGTCGGCCGGCTGGCCGGCCAGTACGCCAAGCCGCGCTCGTCCGACACCGAGACCCGCGACGGCGTCACGCTGCCCGCGTACCGCGGCGACGCGGTCAACGGCTTCGACTTCGAGCCCGAGAGCCGCGCGCACGACCCGCAGCGCCTGGTCGACGTCTACAACGCCTCCTCGGCCACCCTCAACCTCGCCCGCGCCTTCACCAAGGGCGGCTACGCCGACCTGCGGCAGATGCACTCCTGGAACAACGACTTCGTCCGCAACAGCCCGTTGGGCCAGCGCTACGAGTCCATGGGCCGCGAGATCGACAAGGCCCTGTCGTTCATGGACGCGATCGGCGTCGACCCGGCGCAGCTGCACACGGTCGACTTCTACTCCTCGCACGAGGCGCTGCTGCTGGAGTACGAGCACGCGCTGACGCGCATCGACCAGCGCACCGAGCAGCCCTACGACGTCTCGGCCCACTTCCTGTGGATCGGTGAGCGCACCCGCCAGCTCGACGGCGCGCACGTCGAGCTGTTGAGCCGCATCGCCAACCCGGTCGGCGTCAAGCTCGGTCCGACGACCTCGGCCGACGACGCGATCGCCCTGGCCGAGAAGCTCAACCCCGACCGCATCCCCGGCAAGCTGACCTTCATCACGCGCTTCGGTGCCGGCAAGATCCGCGACGGCCTCCCGCACATCGTCGAGAAGGTCACCGCCGCGGGCATCGAGGCGGCGTGGGTCTGCGACCCGATGCACGGCAACACGTTCTCCACCGACAACGGCTACAAGACGCGCGAGTTCGACGACGTCATCGACGAGGTCCGCGGCTTCTTCGAGGTCCACCGCTCGCTCGGCACCTGGCCCGGCGGCGTCCACGTCGAGCTGACCGGTGACGACGTCACCGAGTGCCTCGGCGGCGGCCACAAGCTCTCGGCGGCCGACCTGTCGACGCGCTATGAGACGCTCTGCGACCCGCGCCTCAACCGCGCGCAGTCGCTCGAGCTGGCGTTCCTCGTGGCCCAAATGTTGAGCGAAGCGACCGACTGACCGCACCCCCGGTGGTTGAGGTGCGAGTGCGCTCTGGCGCGCGAGCCTCGAAACCTCTTGCACGTGACCTCGGGCCGTTCCGACGGACAAGCGGCCACGGACAGGGCGAGCGGGTGCGCCGGGCACGGCACCTGACCGCATAGCACGGCACGTGGTCCCTGGGCACGGCAAATTTGCCGTGCCCAGGGACCGATCGCCGTGCCCTGGCCCCGCAGGCGGTCCGATGCGCCGAGCCGCGGCCCAGCTCGCCTGTCCATGCCCGCTTGTCCCTCGCCTCGGTGCCCCTTTCGAGGCTCCTCGTTCCTCGTCGCACCTCAAGGGGCGGGCGGGTGCACGCCGCCGGTGGTTGAGGCGTGAGTGCGCTCTGGCGCGCGAGCCTCGAAACCTCCTGCACGTGACCTCGGACCGTTCTGACGGACCGCCGGCTCAGTTCACTTCACGGGACGGCCGTCACGCCTCCGGCTGCACCCGCAGGGTCATGAGGGTCGTGGCGAGCGAGTCGTACTGACCGCACAGCAGGCAGAACTCGATCGCAGTCGCCTCGTCGAGGTGGTCGCGCAGGGTGGCCCAGGCGGCGTCGTCGATGTCGCGGGTCGTGACGAACTGGTGCGCGGCCTCGAGCAGGGCGCGCTCCCGGCTGCTCCACCCGCTCCAGGCGCGGTCGCCCGCGTGCTCGACCTGCTCGCGGGTCAGGCCGACGCGGCGTCCGATGCGGCGGTGGTGGTTGAGCTCGTAGGCGCACTCACGGGTCGAGGCGACGTGCAGGATGACCAGCTCGGTCTCGCGCCGGGGGAGCTTGCCGCCGGGCATGAGCCGGCCGGAGTACCAGAGCCAGGCACGGAAGAGGCCGCGCTGACGGCCGAGGGTCGTGAAGATGTTCGGGCGGGGGCCGCCGACGACCTTTCCGGCCAGCGTGCTGATGCCGTGGTTCACGAGCCCGAGCTCGCGCAGTCCACCGGGTGCGATCCGCGGGGTCTCGTCCATGGCCAGATGCTAGACGATCGTCTAGGTCACAGTCCCGTGATGCTGACCGTCGTGCCCTTCTTCTGCATCGAGCTCCCACCGGGCGACTGGATGATCACGGTGAAGTTGCCGCGTCCGATCGGGTCGGCCACGAAACCGGCGGCCTCGAGGGCCTCGACGGCCTCGTTGCGCTTCTTGCCCACGACGTCGGGCACGGCGAAGAGCTCGGGGCCCTTCGAGACCGTGATCGTGACGGGGTCGCCGCGCAGCACCTGGCCGGAGCTCGGGTCCTGGCTGATGACGATGCCCGGGGCCACGTTCTCGCTGAACGCCTCCTGGACCTGCGGGGAGAAGCCGGCGGCCGTCAGCCCCGACACGGCCGCGTCCTTGCTCTGCCCCGTGTAGTCGGTGACGTCGAGCGGCTCGCGCCCGAGGCTGACCACGACGTCGATCGCGGTGTCGCGCTTGACCTGGTCGCCGACGGCCACGCCCTCGACGCCGATGATCTGCCCCGCGGGGACCTCCTGGTCGTAGTCCTCGCGGGTCGTGCCGAGCTCGAGCTTGGTGTCCTCGAGGATGGCCTGGGCCTCCTCGACGGTCTTGCCGCGCAGGTCGGGCACCCCGTAGCGCTCGGGGCCCTTCGAGACGACCGCCTCGATCGTGTCGCCCGGCAGGATGCGGTCGCCCGGGTCGGGGTTGGTCGAGATGACCGACCCCAGCGGGACGGTCTCGGAGAAGTCGCGCGAGCCGACCGTGAAGGAGTAGCCCGCCTGCTCGGCCTCGGTCTTGGCCTGCTGCTCGGTCATGTTGACCAGGCTGGGAGCCGGGTCGTACCGGCCGATGCCGAAGTACCAGCCGCCGAGGCCTGCCAGCAGGGTCAGGAGCAGCGCGAGGATCAGCAGCACGCGACCACGGCGGGAGTGCTGCCGGTTGTCGCCGGGAGGCTTCGGTGCTGCGGTCGCGGCACCGTTCGCGGGTCGTCGGGGCGGCGACGGGGCACCACGGGTCGGGTCCTGCCCGGGAGGTGCCGGGGGTCGGGCCGTGGCGCCGCCGAGGACCATCGTGGACGTGCCGGCGCCCGCTCCTGATCCGCGCACCAGCTCGGTGTCGGCGCTGTCGCCCGCACCGGAGACGACGCCGACCGGCGCGGTGTCCTCGTCGCCGTCCGGCATCGGGACCGGGGGCAGCGACGGGCGCAGGTCGGCCGCGAGCTCCGGATCGTCCTCGACGCCTTCGCGCAGCGCGCGCTGCACCTGACGCAGCTGCTGCAGGAGCACCCGGGCGTCGGCGGAGCGCCGATCGCGGTCGCGGCTGGTCGCGCGTGCCACCAGGGCGTCGACGTAGTCGGGCAGGCCGGGCCGGGCGTCCGACGGCGGACCGATGTCCTCGTGGACGTGCTTGTAGGCGACCTGGATGGGGGAGTCGGCGTGGTGCGGCTTGACCCCCGTGAGCATCTCGTAGGTCATCGCGCCCACCGCGTAGACGTCGGAGCGGGCGTCGGTGCCCGCGTTCACGACGACCTCGGGGGCCAGGTAGGAGACCGTGCCGATCAGCGTCTTGCCCGTGGCGGTCGTGGCCGAGCTGACGGCGCGGGCCAGGCCGAAGTCGGCGACCTTGACGTTGCCGTCGGGGGTGATGAGCACGTTCTCGGGCTTGATGTCGCGGTGGACGATGCCGGCGTCGTGAGCCGCGACGAGAGCGATCAGCACCTGCTCGACCAGGTCGAGCGCGCGCAACGTGGGCATCGGCGACTCGTGGCGCATCACGTCGCGCAGCGTGCGGCCCGGCACGAGCTCCATGACGAGGTACGTGATGGGTCCGTCGCTGCCCTGGTCGAACACCGCCACGACGTTGCGGTGGTTGAGCCGGGCCGCCGACTTCGCCTCCCGCTGGAAGCGCTCGGTGAACTGCTCGGGGTCGCCGAGCCCCTGGTGCATGATCTTGACCGCGACCTCGCGGTCGAGGCGCGTGTCCTGCGCGCGGAACACGCTGGCCATCCCGCCTCGCGCGATGAACTCGACGATGCGGTAGCGGTCGTGGACGAGCTGGCCGATCATCGCGTCGTCACCGACGACTGCCATCCGCCACCTCCTTGCCGCGAGCGCGGTCCGCGGAACCGCTGGTCAGCGGCCCTGCCGGCGAGTCTAGTGAGTCGGTCAGCGATCCCGGCGGACCGAACGGTCGATCAGCGGTTCGAGCGTGGCTCGCGCCGCGTCGGGGAGCGCCGAGAGCGCGGCGGTCGCCTCCGCCGCGTAGCGGCTGATGTCGGCCTCGACGTCGTCGAGGGCGCCGCTGGCGAGCACCAGCTCGGTCGCGAGCGGGACCCCGGCGGCGGTGCCGAGAGCCTCCGTGAGCCGGGCGCCGTCGGTGGTGCTGAGCCGCGCGAGCGCACGCGCCACGAGCAGGGTGCGCTTGCCCTCGCGCAGGTCGTCGCCCGCCGGCTTGCCCGTCGTGGCCGGGTCGCCGAAGACCCCGAGCACGTCGTCGCGCAGCTGGAAGGCGGAACCCAGGGGCATCGCGACGGCCGTCAGGCGGTCCAGCAGCTCCTGGTCGGCCCCGCCGAGGACGGCGCCGAGGTGCAGGGGCCGCTCGATCGTGTACTTGGCCGACTTGAACGTCACGACCAGGAGGGCGGCGTCCGCGTCGACCTCGGAACGGGTCTGGGCCACGACGTCGAGGTACTGCCCGAAGGTGACCTCGCTCTTGCAGGTGTCGAGCACCGCGAAGGCGCGGGCCAGGCGCAGCGCTCCGTCGCCGGTGGCGAGGTCGGGGTCGACGGTGGCCGCGTGGCGCAGCATCTCGTCGCACCAGGACAGCATCAGGTCGCCCAGCAGGATCGCGGTGCCGGCGCCGAAGCCGACGGGGTCGCCCACGCGCTGCTCGTCACGGTGCAGGTGCTCGAAGGCGCGGTGCACGCTGGGGCGTCCCCGGCGGGTGTCGGAGGCGTCCATGAGGTCGTCGTGCACCAGGGCGCTGCCCTGGAGCCACTCCCAGGCCGCCGCGGCGGTCACGACCCCGGCGGGTGCCGGGACGTCCGCAGCCGTCCCGGTCGCGGCGCGCCAGCCGGCCAGGCAGAACAGGGGTCGCATGCGCTTGCCGTCGGCGACGAAGTCGGCGGCCGCGTCGATGAATCCCGTCAGCGCCGGATCGACGCCGGACCAGCGAGACCGTTGGCGGTCGACGAACTCGGCCAGGGCCGTGTCCACGGTCACGAGATCGTGGTGGGAGTTCTTCGTCGGACTCACGTCGCGGACGATACCTTTGCCCCGTGCCTGACCGTTCGTTGCCCAAGTCTTCGGGGCCCGTCCCGGACCGCGCGCTCCTCGATCACCTGAGCAGCAGCGTGCCGACCGTGTCGTTCGAGTTCTTCCCGCCCAAGGACGACGCCGGCGAGGCGGTCCTGTGGGACACCATCACCGAGCTCGAGGCGCTGGAGCCGACCTTCGTGTCGATCACGTACGGCGCCGGCGGCACGAGCCAGGACCGCACGGTCCGGGTGACCTCCCGCATCGCGCAGGAGACGACCCTGTGCCCCGTGGCGCACCTGACCCTGGTGCGGCAGACCCGTGACGAGGTCGACGACGTGCTGCGTCAGTACGCCGAGGCCGGGGTCGAGCACGTGCTGGCCCTGCGGGGCGACCCGCCGGGCGGCCCGCGCGCGGCCTGGGAGTCGCACCCCGACGGCATGACGTACGCGATCGAGCTCGTCGAGATGGCCCGCGAGCGGGGCGGTTTCACGGTCGGCGTCGCCGCGTTCCCCGAGGGGCACCCCGACGCCGACACCCTCGACGACGACGCCCGGGTGCTGGCCGAGAAGGGCGCCGCGGGCGCCGAGTTCGCGATCACGCAGATGTTCTTCCGCGCCTCGGACTACTTCGAGCTCGTCGAGCGCGTCCGTGCGCACGGGTCCGACATGCCGATCATCCCCGGCATCATGCCGATCCTGAACTTCGGCCAGGTCGCCCGGATGGCCGAGCTCTCCGGCGCCGAGATGCCGCGCGAGGTGCTCGACGTGATCGAGCCGCTCGCCGAGGACTCGGCGAAGGTCCGCGCCGCGGGCATCGAGCTCGCGACCCAGCTGTGCCGCGACCTCATCGCCGGCGGGGCTCCGGGCCTGCACTTCATCACGCTCAACCGCTCCAAGGCGACGCGCGAGATCTGGGAGTCGCTCCGCGCCGACGGGGTCCTCTGACGCAGGGTCGCTGAACCCCCTTCGAGGCTCTTTCGTCGCACCTCAGGGGGCGGCAGGTCTCCGGGCCCTGAGGTGCGAGCGAGCAACGAGCGAGCCTCGAAGGGCGCACCTCAGGGGGCGGACGTCCGCGGGACGCGCGGGACCTCGCCCAGCTCGGCGGCGATCGCAGCGGTCGCCATGCCGATGTGCTCCAGGCGCGGACCGGGGTGCGCGTGGGCGCCGGCGTGGAAGACGCCGCCGCGCGGCGCGACGCCGGGTCGGCGGAACATCGACGTCCAGCCGGTCCAGGTCCAGCCGTCGTCGACGTGGGCCACGACCTGGGCCGGACGCAGGTCGTGACGCTCCAGGACCCGCTCGCGCAGGTCGACCCCGACGCGGGCCAGAGCGACCAGCACGTCCTCGCCGCTGCGGTGCTCCAGGGTCCACAGGCCCGGCTCCGTGCGGTGCGCGACGACCGGCGGGTTCGCGTGGATCGTGGTCTCGAGCGCGAGCTCCGGCGGGTCGCCGTCGAGACGCAGGAGGGTGCGCGAGGAGGGGACGGCCGGGATGCCGGGGGAGCGGGGGTCGCCGTCCGGCACCGTGCGGTTGCACCAGACGACAGCGTCACAGTCGATGCGTCCGGCGTCGGTCTCGACCGCGACGACCTGGCCGGACTCGCGCACCAGCGCCAGCCCTCGGGTCTGCAGCCGCACGTCGACCTTGCGCTCGGCGATGCGCTTCTGCAGCGCCGCAGCGAGCCCCGCCCAGTCGTCGCCGAAGGACCAGTGCCCGAACGTGCGCTCCACGTAGTGCCAGACCGAGACGAACGCCGGCGTCGACCCGCGGTCGAGCCCTCCGTGCCGGACCGGGTCGAGCACGAGCTTGAGCAGGCGCGGGTCGCCGAAGCTGCGGCGACCGAAGGCCGAGAGCATCCGGCGCGGGTGAAGCAGGCGGCGGGCCTCGCGGTCGAACGCGTCGGGCCCGGTGAGGACCTGGTCGTACGACTGGCGCCGCAGGACCTCCCACACCTCGCCCAGGGAGTCGACCCACGGCGACCACGTGTCGAAGCCGACGAGATCGGTGACGGCGTCGTGCTGCGCGCTGCGGTGGCCGTGGGGGAGGTCCAGCACCGAGCCGTCGGTGAACACGTGACGGTGCGGCGGTGCCGGGCTCAGGCCCAGGCTCGCCTCCATCGTGCGACCGGACTTGCGGAACAGGTCGCGAAAGACGCCGGGCGTCGTGACGGTCTGCGGGTGCAGGTTCCAGCGGTGGCCGTCGATCTCGAGCCCGTGGAGCGCGCCGCCGAGCCGGTCAGAGGCCTCCAGGAGGGTCACCTCGTGGCGTGCCTTGGCGAGTCGGGCAGCCGCCGAAAGACCGGCGAAGCCCGCTCCGACGACCACGATCCGAGCCATGCGTGCACCTTAGTGGGACAGTCGGCTGGTCCGTTGACCGCTGGGGACCTAGACTTTGTCCAAAGCCATCGCCCAGGAGGCAACCGTGCCGCTGTCAGACGAGGAAGCCCGACTTCTCCAGCAGCTTGAGCAGTCGCTCGCTGCCGAGGACCCGGCGTTCGCCTCGACGCTGCGCGGGTCCGCCCTGGAGGCGCGCAACCGCCGCGTCGCCATCATCGCCGGGATCGGCTTCCTCGCCGGCCTGGGCGTGCTGTTCTACGGCACGATGCTCACCTACACGTGGCTCGCGGTCATCGGCTTCGTCGTGATGATCGGCAGCGGCTACCTGGTCGTGAACGCCTGGCGCCGTGGCCTGGGCTCCGGCTCGGACACGCCGCCCGTCGGCCGCGGAGGCCCCAAGCCCCCGCGGGGCGGCGGCGCGTCGCGCCCGCAGCGCTCGGGCTCGTTCGTCGAGCGCATGGAGCAGCGCTGGCAGCACCGTCGCGACGACGACGGCGGCCGCTGAACCCCCTCGCTCCACCCCGCACCACCTGACGCCCCCGTGACCGGCTGAGACCGGTCCTCGGGGGCGTTCTGCGTTCCTCCACCCTCCCCACCCGCTCCCTCTTCCTCCACGGAGCGGGTTTTCGCCTGTCCTGACGGGTTCGGGAGTCGTCGATGCGGCGACACGCCGACGTCGTTGGCCTCGTCATGCCAGGCGAAAGGGCCAGCAGTGGTGCAAAGTGGAGTACTGTGGAGCAAAAGGGAGCAGTCGCGATGACGCGACGCGATGTCGAGGAGGTGCGCCGTGACCGTCGAGTCCGCGCAGTTCTTCGGCACGTTCACCCCGAAGCTCGACGAGAAGGGCCGGATCTTCCTGCCGGCGAAGTTCCGCGCGATGTTCCACGAGGGCGTCGTGCTGGCGAAGGGTCAGGAGAACTGCATCTACGGGTGGAAGCCCGAGACGTTCTCCGAGCTCACGCAGAAGCTGCGGGCCTCGTCCTTCACGAACCGGCAGGTCCGGTTCTTCCAGCGGTCGCTGTACGCCAGCGCCTCGACCGAGGTGCCGGACAAGCAGGGGCGCATCGCGATCCCCGCGCTGCTGCGCGAGTGGGCCTCCCTCGAGCGCGAGTGCTCGGTGATCGGTGCGATGGACCGCATCGAGATCTGGGACTCCGAGCGGTGGGCGCAGTTCACCGCCGAGCAGGACGAGGCCTTCGCGAACCTCGGCGAGGAGGAGGGCTTCGACCTCTTCTGACCCACCGCACGACTCCGTCCGTGGAGCGAGATCTCCGTCCGAGCGGTTCTGGCGCACTTCCCCGGTGCCAGACGCGCACGGCCGGGGGTCTGGCCCCACGGCCCCACCCGCAGCACCTCTTCCCCCCACGACCTGACTTCCTCCAGGAGCGTTCATGACCACCCCGACCCACGTGCCTGTCGCGCTCGAGCGCGTGCTCGCGCTGCTGGCGCCGGCCGTCGAGGCCGCGGGCGACCGTGCGGTGGTGGTGGACACGACCTTGGGGCTCGGCGGGCACTCCGAGGCGTTCCTGCAGACCTTCGAGCGCGCCCGGGTGATCGGCATCGACCGTGACCCGACCGCGCTGCGCCTCTCGAGCGAGCGACTCGCGCCGTTCGGCGACCGGTTCACCGCCGCGGAGGCGGTCTACGACGACATCGCCGACGTCGTCGCCGGGGCGGGCGTGCGGTCCGTGGCCGGCGTCCTGTTCGACCTCGGGGTCTCCTCGATGCAGCTCGACGAGGCCGAGCGCGGCTTCGCCTACGCCCAGGACGCGCCGCTGGACATGCGGATGGACGCGAGCGGGCCGCTGACCGCGGCGGACGTGCTCAACGAGTACGACGCCCGCGACCTGGCCCGCGTGCTGCGCGTGTACGGCGAGGAGAAGTTCGCCAAGCGCATCGCCGACAACGTCGTCCGCGCCCGCGCCACCGAGCCCTTCACCCGCAGCGCGCGGCTCGTCGAGCTCGTGCGCGACAGCATCCCGCAGGCTGCGCGCCGCACCGGGGGCAACCCGGCCAAGCGCACGTTCCAGGCGCTGCGCATCGAGGTCAACGACGAGCTGCGGGTGTATGAACGTGCCCTCCCGGCCTCCCTCGACGTGCTCGGGGTCGGCGGCCGGGTCGTCGTGCTGTCGTACCACTCGCTCGAGGACCGCATCACGAAGCGGGGCTTCGCCCAGGTCACGACCAGCACCGCGCCGCGCGACCTGCCGATCGTGCCGGAGGACCAGCGTCCGCGGTTCCGTCTGCTGACCCGGGGCGCGGAGGTCGCGTCACCCGAGGAGATCGAGAGCAACCCCCGCGCCGCCTCCGTGCGTCTGCGGGCCGTGGAGAGGACCGCCGCATGAGCGCTTCGCCGGCTCGATCGACCGTGAGGTCGTCGGCACGGACGTCCGCCGCTCCGACCCGGGACCTGTCCCGTGCCGGCGCGGCGCGTGAGCGTGCCCTGCGGATCGTCGCCCCCGCCCGCGCGCGGGCACGACGTGCCCCGTTCGTGGTCGTCGTCGTGTCGATCCTGTCCGCCGGTCTCGTGGGTCTCGTGGTCATGAGCACCGCGCTGCAGGACCAGGCCTTCGAGCTCGCCCGGCTGCAGACCCAGGCGCAGAGCCTGGAGGTCCAGCAGCAGCAGCTGGAGTACGAGGCCGACCGCCTCGGCAACCCGGCCTCGCTCGCGGCCGCGGCAGCAGCCCTGGGCATGGTGCCCAACGCGACACCCGTCTTCCTCAAGCCCGACACGGGCGAGATCATCGGCGTCCCGACCCCGGCCGGGACACAGCCGTGAGCGCGGCCTCGACGCGGGCGCTGCGCGCCGGCATCGTGCGCAAGCGGGTCCGGATCAGCCTGGCGATCGTCCTCACGGTCTTCCTGGCGTTCGGCGCCCGACTGCTCCAGATCCAGGGCTTCGACACCAGCGCGTACGCCGCGATGGCCAGCGACGCGGGCACGCGCTCGACGATCGTGCCGGCCGAGCGCGGCGAGATCCTCGACCGCAACGGCGTCGCGCTCGCGACGAGCTACAACGGCATCACGCTGACCGCGGACCCGAAGCTCACGGCGGAGAACGCTCCCAAGATCGCGGGGATCCTCCGGGAGGTCCTCGGCAGCGCCATCGACTACTTCGACGTGATCGACCAGCTCCGCAAGCCGGACAGCCGGTTCGTCTACGTCGTCAAGGACATCCCGGCGTGGCAGGCCGACCAGGTCATGGACGGCCTGGACGAGGCCGACCTCAACGGCGTCTTCGTGCAGCACGAGAGCCTGCGCTCGTATCCGAACGGGTCGGTCGCGGCGAACCTGATCGGCCGGCTCAACGCCGAGGGGGAGGGCGTCGGAGGGCTCGAGCAGAAGTACGACGACCTGCTCTCGGGCACCGACGGGTCCGCGACGTACTCCGTCTCGCCGACGGGGGAGAAGATCCCGCTCGCCGACAGCCAGGCCACCGAGATGGTGCCCGGCAGCGACGTCACGACCACGATCGACAGCGACCTGCAGTGGTACGCCGACGACGTGCTCTCGCAGGCGGTCCAGGGCGCCGGAGCCGACTGGGGCCTCGCGATCACGCTCGACGTCCAGACCTGCGAGATCATGCAGATGTCGCAGGTGCCGACGTTCGACGCCGACACCAAGACCGACGTCAGCGACGCGACGACGGTGAGCCGCGGCCTGCAGACCGTCTACGAGCCCGGATCGGTCATGAAGACGATCACGATGGCGGCGCTGGCCGACCAGGGCAAGATCACGCCGACGACCCCGATCCGCGTGCCGTCGGAGATGACGATCGACGGCTTCACGATCGGCGACGCGTGGGACCACGGGGTGCTGCAGCTGACGGCCGCCGGCGTCATCGCGAAGTCGTCCAACCTCGGGACGATCCTCGCCGCCCAGCAGATGGACGACGAGACGATGCACTCCTACCTGAGCAAGTTCGGCTTCGGTCAGAAGACCGGCGTCGACCTGCCGGGCGAGTCGGTCGGCATCCTGACCGACCCCGCCGGCTGGTCGAAGGCCAACCACGCGACGATCTCGTTCGGCCAGGGCATCTCGGTCACCGCGATGCAGATGGTGCGCGCCGTGGGTGCGATCGCCAACGGCGGCCAGATCTGCGACCCGACGGTGGTCAGCAGCCTGACCGCGGCCGACGGCACGTCGACCGCGACGGCCCAGGACGGGTCGCAGCAGATCATCTCGCAGGAGGCGGCCAAGACCGTCACCACGATGATGGAGGCTGTCGTGACCGAGGACGGCTCAGCCCCGGCGGCGCAGATCCCGGGCTACCGTGTCGCCGGCAAGACCGGCACCGCCTGGCGCGTCGACCCCGACACGGGTCGCTACGTCAGCGGCGAGCACACCGTCTCGTTCGTCGGGTTCGCCCCGGCCGACGCCCCGCGGTTCCTGACCTACGTCGTGATCGACAACCCGACCGCCGCCGCCAGCGGTGGCGGCACGGCCGCACCGGTCTTCCGCGACATCATGTCGATGGCGCTGCAGCGGTTCGGCATCGTCCCGACCGGCGCCGCCAATCCGGGTACGCCGACGACGTGGTAATTCGGGTTCCGGTGGCTGGGGTGTGAGTGCCGCCTGCGGCGCGAGCCTCGAAGCCCTGGTCGGCTGACCGCCTGCGGTGGTTCAGGACAAGCGGCCACGGACCAGCGAGCGCGGCGCGGGCGCGATGATGCCTTTCGGTAGCCCGGGTTGCCGACATGCCTCAGTTCCGGTCCTCGGGGGACCGGCGGTGATGCTTTGAGGTCGCCAGGGGTGCCCTCACGCATCATTTCCGGTCCCCGAAGGCCCGCGGGGGCCGCGAGCGGGAGCCACCGCTGCTGGTCCGTGCCGCTCGACCGGTACCGCGCGAGGCGGTCAGGTGCGGGACGCCCCCCTCAGTGGGCGGCTTCGTACGCCTCGGTGAGCGTGGCGGGAATGCGGCCGCGGGCGGGGACGTCGAGGCCCTGGCCGACGGCCCAGGCGCGGACGTCCTTGGGGGACGGCCCGCCGGTGCTGCTGGCCTTGCGGGCGGCGCGGGTGCCGGAGGCGCGGCGCGCGACCGCCACGTAGGGCGCGAGGGCCTCGCGGAGCTCGTCACCCTCGGCGTCGGTCAGGTCGATCTCGTAGCTCGCGCCGTCGAACGAAAAATGCACGGTCGGGGAATTCGACTCGATTTCATTTCCGCTGAGGTCGGAGAAGTATTTCGCAATGGTGCGTTTTGCCATAAACCGAACCATAGGGAAGTGGTGGAAATTCGACAATGTGGCGGAAGGTGCGGCGTCGGGGCCGGCCGGTAGTCTCGTGCGGTGGCTGATCTGATGCGTGACCGACCGCAGGTGCCGCCTCGCCGGCGCCTGGCCGACCTCGTCGAGGCCGTCGCCCCGGGGGCCGGTGCCCCCGCGGACGTCGAGGTCACCGGCATCAGTCTGGGCAGCCATCTCGTCGTCCCGGGCGACCTGTTCGCGGCGCTCCCCGGGGCCCGCGCCCACGGGGCACGTTTCGCGGCCGACGCCGCCGCCGCGGGTGCCGTGGCCGTCCTGACCGACGCCGAGGGCGCCGCTGAGATCTCCCGCGCCCCCCGCGCCGAGGGCCTGCCGGTCGTCGTGCTGGACGACCCACGCACCCAGCTGGGCCGCCTCAGCGCCGAGCTCTACGAGCACCCGACCCGCGCCTTCACCTCGCTCGGGGTCACGGGCACGCAGGGCAAGACGACCTCGACCTACCTCGCGGAGGCCGCCGCGGGCAGCCCCTCGGCCGTCGTCGGCACGATCGGCACCCGCATCGCGGGGCAGGCGGTCGCCTCCTCCCTCACGACGCCGGAGGCGCCCGCCCTGCAGGCGCTGTTCGCCGTCATGCGCGAGGAGGGAGTCCGTACCTGCGCGATGGAGGTCTCCAGCCACGCGCTCGTGAAGCACCGCGTCGACGGCTTCGCGTTCGACGTCGCGGTGTTCCTCAACCTCGGCCGCGACCACCTCGACTTCCACGCCGACGTCGACGACTACTTCGCGGCCAAGGCCCTGCTGTTCACGCCCGAGCACGCGCGCCGCGGGGTGGTCAACCTCGACGACGAGCACGGACGGGTCCTCGCCCGCACGGCGAGCGTCCCCGTCACGACGTACTCGACGGAGGGGCGGCCCGCGGACTGGCGTGCCGTCAACGTCCGGTCGCACCGACTGGGCTCGGAGCTGCAGCTCGTCGGGCCCGACGGCGAGACGGTCGACGTCACCGTGCCGCTCCCGGGTGCGTTCAACGTCTCCAACGCCGTTGCCGTGCTCGTCGCCCTGGCCGGGGAGGGGCGCGACCTCTCGCAGCTGGCCACCGGACTCGCCGCCTCGCCCGGTGTCCCGGGGCGCATGGAGCACGTCGAGGCCGGCCAGGACTTCACGGTCGTCGTCGACTACGCGCACAAGCCCGACGCCGTCACCGCCGTGCTGCACGCGCTCCGTCCTGTCACTCCGGGGCGCCTGATCGTCGTGCTGGGCGCCGGAGGCGACCGCGACGCCGGCAAGAGGCCGCTGATGGGCGCTGCGGCCGCCGAGCTCGCCGACGTGCTCGTCGTGACGGACGACAACCCGCGCTCGGAGGACCCGGCACGCATCCGCCGTGCGGTCCTCGACGGTGCGGTGGGGCCGGCCGAGACGCTCGAGATCGGCGGTCGGGCCGAGGCCATCGCCCACGCCGTGGGCATCGCCCAGCGGGGCGACACCGTCGTGGTCGCGGGCAAGGGCCACGAGACGGGCCAGGAGGTCGACGGCGTGGTGCACCCCTTCGACGACCGCGACGTGGTCCGCTCGGCGCTGGCCGGGATCGTGGCACCGTGATCGCGCTCGCCGCCTCCGAGATCGCCCGCGTCACCGGCGGACGGCTCGTGGGGGAGCCGACGGTCGAGGTGACCGCGCCCGCCGTGATCGACTCCCGCCAGGCCGAACCGGGTGGACTGTTCGCCGCGTTGACCGGCGAGCACGCCGACGGCCACGACTTCGTGGCAGCGGCTTCCTCCGTCGGAGCGGTCCTGGCCCTGGTCGAGCGCGAGGTCACCGAGGTCGACGTCGCGCAGGTCGTCGTCGACGACGTCACCGCGGCACTCGGCCGCCTGGCCCGACACGTCCACGACCTCCTGGCCGCTGACGGGCTCACGACGATCGCGCTGACCGGTTCGGCCGGCAAGACGAGCACGAAGGACCTCCTGGCCCACCTCCTGGAGCCACAGGGCCCCACGATCGCGCCGCAGGGATCGTTCAACAACGAGTGGGGCGTGCCGCTCACGGTGCTGCGCGCCACCGCCGAGACGCGCTTCCTCGTCGTCGAGATGGGCGCGCGCGGCATCGGGCACATCGCCACCCTCTGTGCCATCACCCCGCCCGACGTCGCCGCCGTCCTCAACGTCGGCTCCGCCCACGTCGGTGAGTTCGGCGGCCTCGACGACACGGCCCGGGCCAAGGGCGAGATCGTCGAGGCACTCCCGGAGTCCGGGACCGCCGTGCTGAACCTGGACGACCGGCGCGTGCGCGCGATGGCCGATCGCACCCGGGCGCGCGTGCTCGGGTTCGGGCAGGACGAGGCCGCCGACGTCCGCCTGACGTCCCTGGAGCTCGACCCGTCCGGCTTCCCGGCCCTGACCCTGGAGCACGACGGACGGTCGGTCGACGTCGTGCTGCCCCAGCTCGGCCTGCACCACGGGGCCAACGCCGCTGCGGCGGTCGCTCTTGCGGTGGCAGCCGGGGTCGACTTCGTGGTGGCGGCCGAGCGCCTGTCGTCGGCTGCTGCGCGGTCCCCGCACCGCATGGCCCGTCACGTCACCGACGCGGGCGTCGTCGTGGTCGACGACGCCTACAACGCCAATCCCGAGTCGATGGCCGCCGCCGTGGGCTGGCTCGCCGCTGCCGCGGGCGACCGGGGCGTCGCGGTGCTCGGTCCGATGCTCGAGCTCGGCGCCGACTCCGAGGCTCTGCACCGGTCGGTGGGGGAGCTCGTGGCGCGGTCCGGACTGCGCGCGGTCGTCGCCGTCGGGGCGGAGGCGGCCCCGATCGCCGAGGCCGCGGGCGGGATCGGCGTGGCCGTCGCGGACGTGACCGAGGCCCTCACCCAGCTCCGGGCGAGCCTGCGTCCCGGCGACGTGGTCCTCGTGAAAGCATCGAGAAGCTGTCGTCTGGAGCGCGTCGCCGACGCGCTTCGCTGACCGACCCGGCATACTGCCGGGGGACCCCTGGGCCCGTATGCCGTCCGATCGAGAGGAACTCGACCCCCGATGTTGGCCATCCTGATCGCCGGTGCCGTGGCTCTGATGAGCACGCTCCTCGGCACGCGACTCGCGATCAAGGTGCTCGTGGCCAAGGGCTACGGGCAGCTCATCCGCGACGACGGACCCACCTCGCACCACACCAAGCGCGGCACCCCCACGATGGGCGGGCTCGTCATCATCGTCGCGGTGGTGCTCGGCTACGCGGCCGGACGCCTCCAGGTCGGGAACTGGCCGACGGCCTCGGCCCTGCTGCTGCTGTTCCTGTTCGTCGGCCTCGGGGCGATCGGCTTCCTCGACGACTTCATCAAGATCTTCCGCCAGCGCAGCCTCGGTCTGCGCAGCAAGGCCAAGATGTTCGGCCAGGTCTCGGTGGGCCTGGTCTTCGCGCTGCTCGCGATCCGGTTCGAGAACGAGGACGGCGACACGCCGATCACCCACGCGATCAGCTTCACGCGTGACCTCGCCGGCTGGGAGCTCCCCACGGTGCTGCTCGTCGTCTGGGTCCTGATCCTGATCGCCGGCACCAGCAACGGCGTCAACCTGACCGACGGACTCGACGGCCTCGCGACGGGCGCCTCGGTCATGGTGTTCGGCGCGTTCGTGCTGATCAACATCTGGCAGTTCAACCAGAGCTGCGCCATCGCACCCGGCTCGAAGTGCTACGACGTCCGCGACCCGCTGGACCTCGCGATCGTCGCCTCGGCACTGACCGGCGCGTGCTTCGGCTTCCTGTGGTGGAACACGTCCCCGGCCAAGATCTTCATGGGCGACACGGGCTCGCTCTCGCTCGGCGGCGCGATGGCCGGCTTCGCGCTGATGACCCGCACCGAGCTGCTGCTCGTGATCCTCGGTGGCCTGTTCGTCATCATCACGGCCTCGGTGATCCTGCAGGTCGGGTACTTCAAGCTCACCAAGGGCAAACGGATCTTCCGCATGGCCCCCTTGCAGCACCACTTCGAGCTGCTGGGCTGGGCCGAGATCACGATCGTCGTGCGCTTCTGGCTGATCAGCGGCCTGTGCGTCGCGACCGGGCTCGGCATCTTCTACTGGGAGTGGGTCACGGGGCTGTGAGCGAGCGTCAGCGAGTGAACCTCCAGACTCTCGCAGACCCGATCCCGTACCTTCTCCGCGCTTCTGACACGGGGTCGGGGCTGTGAGCCTCGACGACCGCAAGGACCCCTCGGCGCTCGGCCGGGAGTCCTCCTGGTCCGGCGTGCGTGCCGTCGTGACCGGCTTGGGTGCCAGTGGTTACGCAGCCGCCGACACCCTCCAGCACCTCGGCGCCGACGTCATCGTGGTCGACCACGCGATCCCGGAGGGCCGGCAGCGCGAGCAGGCCACGCTCCTCGAGATCCTCGGCGTCGACGTGCGGATGGGCCCCGACGCGGGCGTGACGTTCGGCGACGTCGACCTCGTCGTCACCTCGCCGGGGTGGCCGCCCAGCAACCCGCTCCTCGTCGACGCGGCTGCCCACGGCGTGCCCGTGTGGGGGGAGGTCGAGCTGGCCTGGCGCCTGCGCGGCCCCGACGCCGCGCCATGGCTCGCGGTCACCGGCACCAACGGCAAGACCACGACCGTCCAGATGCTCGACGCGATCCTCAAGGCCGAGGGCCTGCGGTCCGACGCCGTCGGCAACGTCGGGCGGCCCGTGCTCGAGGCGGTCATGGACCCGGAGCCGTACGACGTCCTCGCGGTCGAGCTCTCGAGCTACCAGCTGCACTGGAGCTCCTCGATCTCGTGTCAGGCGTCGGTCGTGCTGAACGTCGAGCCCGACCACCTGGACTGGCACGGCGACGAGGCGGCCTACGCCGCCGCGAAGGGCCGGATCTACGAGAACACGCAGGTCGCCTGCGTCTACAACGTGCAGGACGAGGTCACCGAGCAGCTCGTGATGGACGCCGACGTCGTCGAGGGCTGCCGTGCGATCGGCTTCACGCTCGCGATGCCGGGCCCCAGCATGATCGGCATGGTCGAGGACGTCATCGCCGACCGGGCGTTCGTGGCCGACCGGCACACCAGCGCGGCCGAGCTGGGCACGCTCGCCGACCTCGAGCGCGACGGCGTCCCCGCCGCACCCCACGTCGTCGCCGACGCCCTGGCCGCCGCGGCACTCGCCCGGGCGCACGGCGTTTCGCAGCGGGCCGTCCGCGAGGGCCTGCGGGGCTTCCGTCTCGACGCGCACCGGATGGCGTTCGTCACCGAGTCCGACGGCATCCGCTGGATCGACGACTCCAAGGCGACCAACGTGTCGGCCGCTCGCGCCGCGCTGCGGTCCACCGAGAACGTGGTGTGGGTCGCCGGCGGCCTCGCCAAGGGGGCGTCCTACGACGACCTCGTGCTCGACGTCCGCGAGCGCCTGCGCGGCGTCGTGCTGATCGGTCGTGACCGCGGACTGATCGCGGAGGCCCTCCGGCGACACGCCCCCGATGTGCCCGTGATCGAGGTCGACAACGGGGAGACTGACCTCATGGATGCGGTCGCCCGGACCGCGGCGTCGCTCGCCCGTGAGGGTGACACGGTGCTGCTGGCCCCCGCTGCGGCGTCCATGGACCAGTTCCGCAGCTACGCCCACCGCGGTGAGGCGTTCGCTGCGGCGGCCAGGCGCCTGACCCGCACCTGACCGGACCCAGCACCCCTGAACGCGCGCACCAGGAGCAGCACCTCGTGAGCACCTCCACCGAACGCCGGCCCGCCGAGGCCCTGCGTCGCGTGCTCGAGCGACCGCTGGCGTCGTACCAGCTCGTGCTCGGTGCCTCCGCCCTGCTCGTCGGGCTCGGGCTCGTCATGGTCCTGAGCTCCAGCTCGGTGCTGGCCTACCGCTCGGGCGGCAACTCCTACGGCATCGTCATGAAGCAGGGTCTCTTCGCCGCGCTGGGGCTGTTCGGCGCGTACCTCGCGCTCAAGATGCCGCTGTCGGCCGTCAAGAAGCTCTCCACCGTGCTCCTCGTCGGGGTGTTCGTCCTGATGCTGCTGACGTTGGTGCCGGGCATCGGCGTCGAGGTCGGCGGCAACCGGAACTGGCTGCCGCTGGTCGCCGGGTTCCGGCTCCAGCCCTCGGAGTTCGCCAAGCTCGCGCTCATCATCTGGATCGCCGCGCTGTACGCGAACCGGCAGAAGGCGTTGCACGGCCCCCGCTCGACCCACACGATGCTGATGCCCGTGCTGCCGGTCTCGGCCGTCATCGCCGGGCTCGTCGTGGCGCAGAAGGACCTCGGCACGGCCCTGGTGCTGTTCGCGGTGATCTTCGGGCTGCTGTGGGCGGTGGGCCTGCCACGCAAGCTGATCACCAGCGGCGTCGCGCTGCTGGGTGTCGCCCTCGTGCTGCTCGTCGCCACGGCGCCGCACCGCATGGACCGCCTCATGAGCTTCCTCGACCCGATGTCCGACCCGGACCGCACGGGCTACCAGGCGATCCACTCGATGATGGCGCTCGCCACGGGTGGCTTCTGGGGCGTCGGCCTCGGCGGAAGCCGGCAGAAGTGGGGCGCGCTGCCCAACGCCCACACCGACTTCATCCTCGCGGTCGTGGGGGAGGAGCTCGGACTGTTCGGCACGCTCATCGTGCTCGTGCTGTTCGTCGTCCTCGTGGTCACCGGTGTGCGCATCGCCCTGCGCACCCGCGACCCGTTCGCCCACTACCTGGCGATCGGCATCACGGTCTGGATCAGCGTCCAGGCCGCCATCAACATCGGCATGGTCCTCGGCCTGCTCCCGGTCATCGGCATCACGCTGCCGCTGATGTCCTACGGAGGGTCGAGCCTGCTCGTCACGATGGTCGCGCTGGGCCTGCTGGCCCGATGCGCCCTGACCGAGCCCGGGGCCGAGCGCGCCCTCGCGGCTCGCCGCCCCTCGACACGACAGCGGAAGGCTCGATGAACGACAAGGTCAAGGTCCTGCTCGCCGGCGGTGGCACCGCCGGGCACACCTCCCCGCTGCTCGCGACCGCCGAGGTGCTGCGCGAGGCGGGCGCCGAGGTGACCTGCCTGGGCACGCCGCGCGGCCTCGAGGTCACGCTGATCCCGCAGGCCGGCTACCCGCTCGAGCTCGTCCCGCCCGTCCCGCTGCCGCGCAAGCCCGGGGCCGACCTCGCGAAGGTCCCGGTGCGCCTGCGCCGCACCGTCGCGGCGACCCGCGAGATCATCGAGCGCATCCAGCCCGACGTCGTCTGCGGCTTCGGCGGCTACGTCTCGGTGCCCGCGTACCTCGCGGCCCGCAAGCGGGTCCCGATCGTGGTGCACGAGGGCAACGCGCGCCCCGGCATCGCGAACAAGCTCGGCGCGCGGTTCACGACCCACGTCGCCACGAGCTTCCCGGGCACGCACCTGCCGCACGCGCAGCTCATCGGCCTGCCGATCCGCCGCCTGATCTCCCAGCTCGACCGCGCCGCCCTGCGGGCGGAGGCCCGGGAGTTCTTCGGTCTCGACGCCGACCGCCCGACGCTCCTGGTCACGGGCGGATCCCAGGGGGCGCGCCGGATCAACCTGGCCGTCTCGGGCGCCGCGCGCGAGCTCGCGGCCGCCGGCATCCAGGTTCTTCACGTCGCGGGCCGGGTCGAGGAGGCCCTGCCCGACCGTCGCGAGGGCGACGCCCCGTACGTCGTCGAGGGCTTCGTCGACCGGATGGATCTCGCCTACGCCGCGGCCGACTTCATCGTCTGCCGCGCCGGGGCCAACACCGTCACCGAGGTGGCCGTCACGGGTCTGCCCGCCGCGTTCGTCCCGCTGCCGATCGGCAACGGCGAGCAGGCGGTCAACGCGCACCCCGTCGTGCAGTCAGGCGGCGCGCTCCTGATCGACGACGAGGCCTTCACGGCCAAGTGGGTCGAGCAGGTCGTCGTGCCGCTGCTGGGCGACCGCGGCCGCCTGGCCCGCATGAGCAACGCCGCCTCCCACGAGCTGCCCCGCGACGCCGACCAGCGGCTCGCCGCGATGGTGCTCGCCGCTGCCGGAGGCGGCACGTCAGGTCCTGCCGCAGGTACCGCCTGATGCGCGTCCCGGTCCCGGAGGTCATCGAGCCGGCCTCCGCGCTGCGGCACGTCCACCTGGTCGGCATCGGCGGCGCCGGCCTGTCCGCCATCGCGCGCCTCCTGCGCCAGCAAGGCGTCGAGGTCAGCGGGAGCGACCAGGCACGCTCGGCCGTCACCCGCGCCCTCGGCGAGGAGGGCATCACGGTGCACCTGGGCCACCGGGCCGAGAACATCCGCGGCGCCGACACCGTCGTCGTCTCGACCGCGGTCCGCGAGGACAACCCCGAGGTCGTCGCCGCCCGGGAGGCCGGGGTGCGCCTGTGGCCGCGCTCGGCCGGACTGGCGTCCCTCATGGCCGGCCGTCGCACGACGGCGGTCGCCGGCACCCACGGCAAGACCACCACGACGGCGATGCTGACGTGCGCACTGCTCGAGGCCGGGGTCGACGCCTCGTTCTCGATCGGTGCGGAGGTCGCTCGCCTGGGCACCAACGCGCGGCTCGGGACCAGCCCCGACCTCGTGGTCGAGGCCGACGAGTCCGACGGCGCGTTCCTGGTCTACCACCCGGCGGGCGCGATCGTGACCAACGTCGACGCCGACCACCTCGACGTCTGGGGCACGCCCGAGGCGTACGCAGGTGCGTTCGAGCAGTTCGTCACGACGGTGGGGGAGTTCCTCGTGCTCGACGTCGACGACGAGGGCGCGGCGGCCCTGGCGGCGCCGGGCACCGCCCAGGGACTCGACGTCATCACGTGCGGCTTCACCGATCCCGAGGCCACGTGGCGCGGCACCGCGCTCAGCATCTCGGCCGACGGCACCCGGTTCACCGCGTCCGGTCCCGACGAGGTCCGGGTCGACGTCGTCCTCGGCGTCGTCGGCGCGCACTACGCCCGCGACGCGCTGCTCGCGCTCGCCACGAGCCACCGGCTCGGAGCCGATCCCGAGGCCGCTGCTGCCGGGCTCGCGACCTACACCGGTGCCGCGCGCCGGATGCAGTGGCTGGGGGAGGCCTCCGGGGTCCGGGTCTACGACTCCTACGCGCACCACCCCACCGAGATCGCCGCCGACCTGGCCGCGGCGCGCGCCGTCGCGGGCGACGACCGCCTCGTCGTGGCGTACCAGCCGCACCTGGTCAGTCGCACCCGCATCTTCGGCCGGGCGATGGGTGCGGCGCTGTCGAGCGCCGACCGCGTCGTCGTCGCCGACCTGTACCTCGCCCGGGAGGACCCCGATCCCGCCGTGACCTCCGCCCTGGTGGTCGCCGCGGTCGAGGGCACGCCCGCCAGCGAGGGCGGCCCGATCGACCGCCTCGACGCGGTGCTCGCCGACCTCGTCCGCCCCGGTGACCTGCTCCTGACGCTCGGGGCAGGAGACATCACGCGGGTCGGTCCGCGCCTCCTCGAGCGGCTCGGCGCACCTCGCAGCGATGCCTGAGTCCACGTCCCGCGACACCCGCGGCCTCTTCGGCCGACGGCGTCGTCGCGCGCGCCTGCACCGAGCCGTCCGCGTGCTGATCGGCGTCGTCGTGCTCGCCGTGGTCGCGACCGGTGCGTGGCTCGTCGCCTTCTCCTCGGTCCTGGCCGCCGACGAGGTCAAGGTCACGGGCACCGACCAGCTGACCTCCGACCAGGTCGTCTCGGCGGCGGACGTGCCGCTCGGACGCCCCTTGGCGCGGATCGACCTCGACGCCATCGAGGAACGGGTCCGCACCCTGCCGGCGGTCGAGTCCGTCGACGTGTCGCGGTCGTGGCCCGGCACCGTCGCGATCTCGGTGACCGAGCGCACCGCCGTCGCCTGGATCGAGTCGCAGGGGCAGGTCAAGGGCGTCGACAAGTTCGGTGCCGACTTCCGCACGTTCGACGCGCCGCCGCCGCTGACCGAGATCCGCGTCGAGACCACCGACCCGCGCGACCGCCAGCAGTCGCTGGAGGGCCTCGGCTCGGTCGTCGCGACGCTGCGGGACCAGGCGCCCGACCTGCTGGCGCAGATCGCCTACGGCGAGGCGCAGAGCCAGGACTCGGTGACGTTCCACCTGCTCGACGGTCGCAGCGTGCGCTGGGGGAGCTCGGAGGACTCCGAGCGCAAGCTCGAGGTCATCACGGCCCTGCTGGCCTCGGTGCAGGCCTCCGAGTACGACGTCAGCGCGCCCGAGCAGCCGACCACCCGGGCCTGATCCCGACGGCTCGCCAATCCGCGCCGACACCCTCGGCGTGTCGTCACGATGCGGCCGTGCGCGGCCACGTACCGTCGGACCAGCACGAGGTTGACATAACTATAACTCTCCACGTGAGGGTCATAGTTTGAGGGGGAACCTCCCGCCAGACTTCGCACCAGACTCGAACCCAGCCGCACCTCCACCGCACCGGTGGACCTCGCCCGGAAGGAACACCATGGCGGTCCAGAACTACCTCGCCGTGATCAAGGTCGTCGGCATCGGCGGCGGCGGCGTCAACGCCGTCAACCGCATGATCGAGGTGGGGCTCAAGGGTGTCGAGTTCATCGCGATCAACACCGATGCCCAGGCCCTGCTCATGAGCGACGCCGACGTCAAGCTCGACGTCGGCCGCGACTCGACGCGCGGCCTCGGCGCCGGCGCCAACCCCGAGATCGGCAAGCGCGCCGCCGAGGACCACGCGGAGGAGATCGAGGCGGCCATCAAGGGCGCCGACATGGTCTTCGTGACGGCCGGCGAGGGCGGCGGCACCGGCACGGGCGGCGCGCCCGTCGTGGCCCGCATCGCCCGCTCGCTCGGCGCCCTGACGATCGGCGTCGTCACGCGCCCGTTCAAGTTCGAGGGCCGCAACCGCTCGGGCCAGGCCGACGCCGGCATCCAGGCGCTGCGCGAGGAGGTCGACACCCTCATCGTCATCCCGAACGACCGGCTGCTGTCGATCAGCGACCCCAACGTCAGCCTGCTCGACTCCTTCCGCCAGGCCGACCAGGTCCTGCACCAGGGCGTCTCGGGCATCACCGACCTCATCACGACCCCGGGCCTGATCAACCTCGACTTCGCCGACGTCAAGTCGGTCATGTCCGACGCCGGCTCGGCCCTGATGGGCATCGGTTCGGCCCGCGGCGAGTCCCGGGCCGCGGTCGCCGCCGAGATGGCGGTCTCCAGCCCGTTGCTCGAGGCCTCCATCGAGGGCGCGCGAGGCGTGCTGCTGTCGATCGCCGGTGGGTCCGACCTCGGCCTGTTCGAGATCAACGAGGCCGCCGGTCTGGTCGCCGACGCGGTCGACCCCGAGGCCAACATCATCTTCGGCGCCGTCATCGACGACGCGCTCGGCGACGAGGTCCGGGTCACCGTCATCGCGGCCGGCTTCGACGGCGGCGAGCCCAAGGTCCGCGACGCCTCGCAGCCCGCGCTCCTGCGCGAGGGCGGCGCCACCCCGCCGCCTGCGGTCGAGGAGAAGGCGCCCACCAAGGCTGCGGACTACCTCAAGCCCGATCCGCACCTGGACGGTCCGTTGGAGCCCGTCGAGGTCGAGTACGACGACGACCTCGACATCCCCGACTTCCTGCGCTGAGTGTTCCTGCAGCGCGTTCGGCTCGACCACGGGGTCGAGGTGGCGTTCACCGACGCCACGCTGGACCTGCGTGACCCGGCCGCCTACCCCCGGCTCGCCCGCGAGCTGGGGGTGTCGTCGGTCGGTGCGGTGCACCAGGTGCACGGCCGCACGGTCGTGACGCTCGACGACGTCGCGCCGATCGACGGTGCCCTCGTGGACGCCGACGCGGTGCTGCTGGACCGGCCTGGTGCCGCGGTCGCCCGCGCCGCCGACTGCGTGCCGATCGCGATCGTCGACCTCGACGACCCGCGCGGCGCGGTCGTCCACGCGGGGCGCGTCGGCCTCGTCGCCGGCGTGGTCCCGGCCGCCGTCTCCGCCCTGCACGACTCCGGCGCGACCCGGCTGCGGGCCTGGGTCGGCCCGCGCGCCTGCGGTCGGTGCTACGAGGTCCCCGAGGAGATGGCCGCCGAGGTCGACGCCGCCGTCCCCGGTACCCGGTCGCGCACCTCCTGGGGCACGCCCGCGCTCGACATCGGCGCGGGTGTCCGCAGCCAGCTCGAGGCAGCCGGGGTCGAGGTCGTCGACGTCGGTGGCTGCACGATCGAGGACCCGCTGCACCACTCGTTCCGGCGCGACGGCGAGGCCGCGGGCCGCCACGGCGTCGTGGTGGTCGTGCGATGACCGCGCGGCTCGAGGAGCTGCGGGCGAACCTGGCAGAGGTCGAGCAACGGATCGGCGCCGCCTGCGCCGCTGCGGGCCGCGACCGCGACGAGCTGACGCTCGTCGTCGTCACCAAGACCTACCCCGCGTCCGACGTCGAGCTCCTGGCCGAGTTCGGGGTCACCGAGGTCGGCGAGAACCGTCACCCGGAGGCGGGCGAGAAGGCTGCCGACGTGAGCGCGCCCGTGCGGTGGCACTTCATGGGCGGCATCCAGACCAACAAGGCCGGCGCCATCGCGCGCTACGCCGACGTCGTGCACTCGGTCGACCGTCCCAAGCTCGTCGCCTCGCTGGGCCGCGGGGCGGTCGCCGCCGAGCGCGACCTGGAGGTGCTGCTGCAGGTCGATCTCGGGCCGGCCTTCGAGCAGGCGTCCGACGGCCGCTCGGGTGCCGTGCCTGACGACCTCGCGGCGCTCGCCGACGCCGTCGTGGAGAACGACCGGCTCCACCTCGGGGGAGTCATGACCGTCGCACCTCTCGGCATCGACCCGGCTCCGGTCTTCGAGCGGCTCGCAGCGATCGCCGAGCGGCTCCGAGCCGACCACCCCGGCGCCACCACGATCTCGGCCGGCATGAGCGGCGACCTGGAGGCCGCGGTGGCCGCGGGCGCGACACACCTGCGTGTCGGGCGCGCGATCCTCGGCGAACGGCCACCGCTCGGGTAATGTCACTGATGTGATTTGAGTGAATTCTCAGGTCTCCACCACGAACCACGGTGCGGCTCGCCGCACCACACACCTGAGGGGCAGTCATGGCTGGCGCAATGCGAAAGATGGGCGAGTACCTCGGCCTCGTCGAGCAGGCCGACTACGACGAGATGTACGACGAGGAGCCCACCCCGACCCGGGAGCGGGAGCCCCGTGCCGAGGCCGCGCCGTCGCGCCCTGCCCGCACGCCCGCCGTGATCCGTCCGGCCGCCGTGGCGAACATCGACGACCGTCGCCGCCGCGAGGTCTCGGCTGCCGGCTCCGACATGACGCGCATCGAGACCGTCACGCCTCGCACGTTCAACGACGCGCGCGTCGTCGGCGAGAACTTCCGCAGCGGCGTCCCCGTGATCATGAACCTGACCGAGCTGGACGACGCCGATGCCAAGCGCATGGTCGACTTCGGCGCGGGCCTGGTGTTCGCCGTCCACGGCGCGATCACGCGGGTCACCGGTGGCGTCTTCCTGCTCACCCCGGCGAATGTGGTGGTGTCCGACGAGGACAAGCAGCGCATCGCCGGCGGTGGCCTCTACGACCGCGACTGAGCGCGCATGCCTGCCGGCGTCGCCGACATCATCCTGCTGGTCCTCTGGATCGCGATCGTCCTGCTCCTGGCGCGATTCGTCATCGAGTGGATCCAGGTCTTCGCCCGCAACTGGGCGCCCCGCGGCTGGGTCGCCGTCCTGTGCGAGGGCATCTATCTCGTGACCGATCCGCCCCTGCGGGCGATCCGTCGCGTCATCCCCCCGCTGCGGCTCGGACAGGTCTCTCTCGACCTGTCCCCGCTGATCCTGCTGATCGTGATCCAGATCCTCATCAGCGTGGTGCGCGCCACCACCGTGTGAGTCACGGGTGGGACTGGTGTGGCAGGAGTGGCCGACCCACCGGTAGCGTAGGATCGACCGAAAGTCTCAACCCGACCCTGAGGTGAACTGATGCCCCTGACTCCTGAGGACGTGCGCAACAAGCGCTTTACGCCCGTGCGCCTTCGCGAGGGCTACGACATGGGAGAGGTGGATCAGTTTCTCGACGAAGTCGAGTCCGAGCTGGAGCGTCTCACTGTCGAGAACGACGAGCTGCGCGCGAAGGTCGCGGCCGCCTCGACGGGCGAGCCCACCGGCCTGATCCCGCAGGTCGCCCCGCCCGTGCACGAGCCGCCGGCGCCCGCCGTCACCGCGCCGCCCGTCATCCCCGAGCCCACGCCGGAGCCGACTCCCGAGCCGGTCGCGCCGCAGCCCGTCGCCAAGGCGCCCTCGGTCGCCGACGCGTCGTCGGCCGCGGCCCGTCTGCTCGAGATCGCCTCGACCAACGCCGACCAGCTCATGGAGGCGGCCAAGGAAGAGGCCGACCGCATCGTGGGCGAGGCCCGCGCCAAGGCCGAGCGTCTCGAGACCGAGTCGCGCGGCAAGGCCGACCGCCTCGAGACCGACGCCCGCATCCGCGCGCAGAAGCTCGACGACGAGACCAAGCAGCGTCGCGAGCAGGCTCTGGCCAGCATCGAGCGCGAGCGCTACGAGGCGCAGCGCGAGGTCGAGCACCTGCGCGCCTACGAGCGTGAGTACCGCGCGCGTCTGAAGAACTACTTCCAGACGCAGCTCGAGCAGCTCGCCTCGTCGGACAACACGCCCGAGGCGAACGCGGCCCCGAGCCAGTCCGGCAACGGCAGCAGCGTCGGTTCCGTCCCGGGCAGCGCGCCCGCCGAGCCGCAGCCGCGCCGCATGCGCTCGCTGCTCGGTGACGACGACGTCTGAGCCGTACCAGGGTTGAACGACGAAGGGCCCC
>NZ_BAAAME010000002.1:1011843-1036658 GCF_039529015.1 Aeromicrobium alkaliterrae | reverse complement strand
GTCGGGGCCCTTCGTCATCCCCGCCCGCACATCTGGGGACGGGGGCGGCTAGGCCTTCGTGACGGCGAAGGCGAGGCCGAGGTCGGCCTCGGTGAAGGTGAGGTCCGCGTCGGTCTCCGCCCGCGTGACCTCCGTGGCGAGGACCTCGGCCGCGATCGTGGTGCCGTGCTCGGCGATCGCGTCCTCCACGTCAGTGGATCCGCTCCAGCGCAGGGTGATGCGGTCGGTGATCTCGAACCCGGAGGACTTGCGGGCCTCCTGCACGGCGCGGATGACCTCACGGGCCAGACCGGCCTGGCGCAGCTCGTCGTCGAGCTCGAGGTCCAGGGCGACGGTCTCGCCCTGGTCGTTCAGGACCGACCAGCCCTCGCGGGGGCGCTCCGAGACCACGACCTCCTCGGCCGAGACCTCGTGGGTCTGCCCGTCGACCTCGACCGTCGCGGTGCCACCGGCCTGGAGGGCGTGGGCGACCGCAGCGGCGTCGGCCCCGGCGATCGCCGCGGCGACCTGCGGGGTCTGCTTGCCGAAGCGCTTGCCGAGGGTGCGGAAGTTGCCCTTGACCGCGTACTCGACGAGGTCCGAGCCCGCCTCGCCCAGCGGTTCGAAGCCACCCAGGTTGAGCTCCTCGGCGATGTCCTGGCGCAGGTCGTCACCGAGCAGCGAGAACGACGTCGACGGGATCAGCGCGCGGCGCAGCGGCTGGCGGATCTTGACCTTGGCCTCGGCCCGGGCAGCACGGCCGAGCTCGGTGATGCGGCGCGCGAGCTGGACGCGCTCGTCGAGGCCGTCGACCACGAGGGTCGGGTCGGCCACGGGCCATGCGGCCAGGTGGACCGAGGGGGTGGCCGAGGGATCGACGGGACGGACGACGTCCTGCCACACCCGCTCGGTGATGAACGGGACGAGCGGCGCCATGAGGCGCGTCAGGACGTCGATCGTCTCGTGCAGCGTTGCCAGGGCGGCGGGGTCGCCGGCCCAGAAGCGACGACGCGAGCGCCGGACGTACCAGTTCGACAGGTCGTCGACGAAGCGCGCGATGCGAGCCCCCGCGGCCTGCGTGTCGAACTGCTCCAGGTCGGCCGTGACGTCGGTGGTGAGCACCTGCAGCTGCGACAGGACCCACTGGTCGAGCACGGTGCGCTCGGCCACGGCAGGCGCCTCCGCGGCGGGCGACCACCCGGCGGCGCGGGCGTACAGGACCTGGAAGGCGACGGTGTTCCAGTACGTCAGGAGGACCTTGCGGACGATCTCGGTCAGCGTGACGTGACCGATGCGGCGCGCCGACCACGGCGAGCCGGAGCACGCCATGAACCAGCGCAGCGCGTCGGCACCGTGCTCGTCCATCAGCGGCATCGGCAGCAGGATGTTGCCGAGGTGCTTGCTCATCTTGCGGCCGTCCTCGGCCAGCAGGTGGCCCAGGCACACGACGTTCTCGTAGGAGGACTTGTCGAAGACGAGCGTGCCGACCGCCATGAGCGAGTAGAACCAGCCGCGGGTCTGGTCGATCGCCTCGCAGATGTACTGCGCGGGGTACGCGCGCTCGAACTTCTCGGTCGAGCCCTCGACGTGCGGGTAGCCCCACTGCGCGAACGGCATCGAGCCGGAGTCGAACCAGACGTCGATGACCTCCGGCACGCGCCGGTAGGTGCCCGGCTCACCGGCGACCTCGAAGGTCACGTCGTCGATGAACGGGCGGTGCGGGTCGAGGTCGGTCAGGTCGCGGCCCGTGAGCTCGGAGAGCTGCGCGAGGGACTCGACGCACACGAGCTTCGAGGCGTCGGCGTCGTTGCGCCAGATGGGCAGGGGAGTGCCCCAGAACCGGGAGCGCGACAGCGCCCAGTCCTGGTTGTTGTCGAGCCAGTTGCCGTAGCGACCGTGCTTGATCGTCTCGGGGAACCAGGACGTGTCCTCGTTCTCGGCGATGAGCCGGTCCTTGATCTGCGACGTGCGGATGTACCAGGCGGGCAGGGCGTAGTACATGAGCGGCGTGTGGCAGCGCCAGCAGTGCGGGTAGGAGTGCTCGTAGTCGAGCTTCGCGAACAGCAGGCCGCGCGCCTTGAGGTCGGCCACGAGTGCCGCGTCGGCCTCCTTGAAGAACGCGCCGCCGACCAGAGGCACGTCGGCCTCGAAGTGGCCGTCGGAGGTGATCGGGTTGACGACCGGCAGGCCGTACGCCTTGCAGACCGCCATGTCGTCGGCGCCGAAGGCGGGGGACTGGTGCACCAGGCCGGTGCCGTCGTCGGTGGTGACGTACTCGGCGAGCACGACGTAGTGCGCGTCGGGCACGTCGACGAGGTCGAACGGGCGCTGGTACGTCCAGCGCTCCATGTCGCGCCCCGAGAACGTCTCCTCGACGGTCCAGCCCTCGCCCAGCGCGCTCTCGACGAGGCCCTCGAAGACGATCGCTCGGTCGTCGCCGTTGCGGGCGACGGCGTAGGTGTACTCGGGGTGGACCGCGATCGCGGTGTTGGAGACCAGCGTCCAGGGCGTGGTGGTCCAGACCATCAGGTCGACACCCTCGTGCGGGCCGCTCGTCAACGGGAAGCGGACGTAGACCGAGGGGTCGACGATCGTCTCGTAGCCCTGCGCGAGCTCGTGGTCGGAGAGCGTCGTGCCGCAGCGTGGGCAGTAGGGCGCGACCCGGTGGTCCTCGACCAGCAGGCCCTTGTCGAAGATCTGGCGCAGGCCCCACCAGACGCTCTGGACGTACTCGGAGTCCATCGTGCGGTAGGGGTGGGCCATGTCGGTCCAGTAGCCCATCCGGTCGGTCATGTCCTCGAACTGGCCGACGTTGCGCAGCACGGCCTCGCGGCACTTCGCGTTGAACTCCGCGATGCCGTAGGCCTCGATGTCGGGCTTGCCGTTGAAGCCCAGCTCCTTCTCGACCGCGATCTCGACGGGCAGGCCGTGGCAGTCCCAGCCGGCCTTGCGCTCGACGAGGTGGCCCTGCATCGTCTTGAACCGCGGGAAGACGTCCTTGAAGACGCGCGCCTCGACGTGGTGCGTGCCGGGCACGCCGTTGGCCGTCGGGGGGCCCTCGTAGAACGTCCAGCGGGGAGCGTCGGCGCGCTCGGACAGGCTCGCCGCGAACGTGCCCTCGGACTCCCAGAGGTCGAGGATCTCGCGCTCCAGCCCGGGAAGGTCGATCTGGGCGGGGACCGCGCTGTACGTGGCTGCGGATCCGGTGTCGGGCGAGGCGGGAGAGGTCACACGCGCGATTCTACGGAGCGGTGGTCGGAGGTCGACGGGGAGCCGAGTTGCCACGCTTGGCGCGGGCGTCTACTGTCCGGCGCATGCCCAAGACGACGCTCCTGGTCCGCAGTGACGAGGACCCCTGGTCCGATGCCGAGCTGGCGGAGGTCAAGACCGAGCTCGAGGCCGATCGCGATCGTCTGCGCACCGAGCTCGAGCAGACCGCTCGCGACCTGCAGGACATCCTGGACGACGGCGTCGAGGGAGCCGGCAACGACCAGGCCGACGTCGGGTCCAAGGGACTCGAGCGCGACGCCGAGATGTCGCTCGCCGCGAACCAGCGCGAGCTGCTCTACCAGACCGAGAAGGCGCTCGACCGCCTCGCCGACGACACCTACGGCCAGTGCGAGTCGTGCGGTGAGGCGATCGGCAAGAACCGCCTGATGGCCTTCCCCCGCGCGACCTTGTGCATCACGTGCAAGCAGCGCGAGGAGCGTCGCTGAGCACCAGCGCCCCCGGGGGCAGCGGTGACGGAGTGCGTTCCCACCGTCGCCTGCTGATCGGCTTCGCCGTCGGGGTCGTGGCCGCCTGGGCGATCGACCAGCTCACCAAGGTCTGGGCCGTCGCCCGCCTCGAGGGCGGTGACCCGATCCGGCTCGTGCCCGACGTCCTCGAGCTGCGCTTCCTGCGCAACGGCGGGGCGGCGTTCGGGCTGGGTGACTCGATGACGATCGTGCTGACGCTCATCGCGATCGGCGTCGCGATCGTCGTCGTGCGGCTCGCCTCCCGCCTGCAGGACCGCACGTGGACCGTCGCCCTGGGTCTCCTGCTCGCGGGCACGACCGGCAACCTGACGGACCGGCTGTTCCGCGCGCCCGAGCCGTTGCACGGTCACGTGGTCGACTTCATCGACTACGGCGGATTCTTCGTCGGGAACGTCGCCGACATCTACCTCACGGTCGCCGCGCTGTTGATCCTGTGGCAGTCCTGGCGCGGCGTGGGCCTCGACGGGCTCACCGACACGCAGCGTGCTGCGACGACCTCGCACAAGGACGTGGGCGACGAGACGGAGACCGACGGTCCGAGCACGGGTGAGCATCGGGGACAATGACCCCGTGAGCGAACACAGGGTGATCTCCGTCCCCGAGGGTCTCGAGGGAGAACGGGTCGACGTCGCCCTGGCGCGACTGCTCGGTCTGTCCCGGTCCCGCGCGGCCGAGCTGGTCGCCGACGGGCACGTCGTGCTCGACGGCTCGGCGCCGTCGAAGTCCGACCGCGTCTGGGAGGGCGCGATGCTGGAGGCCACGATCCCGGCGGTCGCGGCGGTCACGGTCGAGGCGATCCCGGTCGACGACCTCACGATCGTGCACGACGACGACGACCTGGTCATCGTGAACAAGCCGGTCGGCGTCGCGGCGCACCCGGGCGTGGGCTGGAACGGTCCGACCGTGCTGGGCGCGCTCGCGGCTCGTGGCTACCGCATCTCGACCTCCGGCGCGCCCGAGCGCCAGGGCATCGTGCACCGGCTCGACGTCGGCACGAGCGGGCTGATGGCGGTCGCGAAGTCGGAGCACGCCTACACCGTCATGAAGCAGTACTTCCGCGACCGGGTCGTCGACAAGACCTACCACGCGCTCGTGCAGGGGCACCCGGATCCGCACACCGGAACGATCGACGCGCCCATCGCGCGCCACCCCAAGCACGACTTCAAGTTCACGGTGCGCGCCGACGGTCGGCCGAGCGTCACGCACTACGACACCCTCGAGGCGCACCGCTACGCGTCGCTGCTGACGATCAAGCTCGAGACGGGCCGGACGCACCAGATCCGCGTGCACCTCAGCGCCCTCAAGCACCCGTGCGTCGGCGACCCGCTCTACGGCGCCGACCCGACGCTCGCCAAGAAGGTCCGCCTCGAGCGCCAGTGGCTCCACGCCGTCGGCCTCGGCTTCGTGCACCCCCGCACGGGCGAGCCGGTCAGCTACACCTCGGAGTACCCCGCCGACCTCCAGCACGCGCTCGACCTGATCCGCTCGCTGGACTGAGGTCGTCGGCAGGGTCCGGCATCTCGGCCTGGGAGGTCGGATCGGACAAGCGGGCAAGGACAACGGGCGAGGGGTGCCCCGGGCGCCCGCGCGCTGCCGGCGACCGAGGTCGAGGGTTTGCGGTCGCCCTGGCAACCGTTTTCCCCCGACCTCCGTCGTCGCAGGCGAAGGACGATGCTTTTCGGTGGCTGGAGCAGCCCGGACGCATCATCGCGCCCCCGCCCCGCTGCGTGGTCCGTAGCCGCTTGTCCGATCCGCCGGCAGCCGTCAGATCCAGGCGCCCTGGGCCGCCGCCCCCGCGAATTCACCCAGAACCTCGAGAAATGTCCGCCCCCTGCGGCAGTCTGACCCCATGACCGACATGATTCGCGCGACCGGCCTGGTCAAGCGGTACAAGAACACGACGGCCCTGGCGGGGCTCGACCTCGTCGTGCCCGAGGGCACGGTCCTCGGGCTGCTGGGCCCGAACGGCGCCGGCAAGACCACGGCGGTGCGCATCCTGGCCACGCTGCTGCAGCCCGACGAGGGCACGGCGCAGGTCGCCGGCATCGACGTGCTGGCCGACCCGATGGGCGTTCGCGCGCGCATCGGGCTGTCGGGCCAGTACGCGGCCGTCGACGAGCACCTGACCGGGTTCGAGAACCTCGAGATGGTCGGGCGGCTGTACGGCATGAGCCGGCAGAAGGCCAGCGTCAGGGCGCGGGACCTGCTCGACCGGTTCGACCTGGCCGACGCGGGCGACCGCCCGTCCAAGACCTACTCCGGCGGCATGCGCCGCCGGCTCGACCTGGCGGGCGCCCTCGTGGCCGAGCCGCCCGTGCTGATCCTCGACGAGCCCACCACGGGGCTCGACCCCCGCAGCCGCCAGCAGATGTGGGCCGTCATCCGCGACCTCGTGTCCGACGGCACCACGCTGCTGCTCACGACCCAGTACCTCGAGGAGGCCGACCTCCTGGCCGACGACATCGTCGTGATCGACCACGGCAAGGCCATCGCCCGCGGCACGGCCGACGAGCTCAAGTCGCACACCGGCGGTGAGCGCATCGAGGCCGTCGTGGCCGACGTCGCCCGCATCGACGACGCCGCGCGGGCCCTCGCCGCCGTGGCCCACGGTGAGGTGCAGACCGATCCGACGCGGAGGTCGGTCACGGCCGCGGTCGAGGACGACGGTGCCGGCCGCCTGATGCAGGTGCTGCAGACCCTGCGCGCCGACGGCGTCGAGCTGCTCGACGTCGGCCTGCGGCGGCCCACCCTCGACGACGTTTTCCTGACCCTGACCGGGCGTGCCGCCGAGGACGACGAGACCGGCACCGAGACGAAGGACGAGGTCCGCTCATGAGCACCACCCGCACCAGCCCCCTGCGCGTCGCGACCGACGGCTGGGTCGTGGCCAAGCGCAACGTCATCAAGATCAAGCGGGTGCCGGAGATCCTGGTCTTCGTCCTGCTCTCGCCGATCATGTTCGTGCTGCTGTTCGCCTACGTCTTCGGCGGGGCGATCGACGCCGGCGCCGGACTCGACTACAAGGAGTTCCTGATCGGCGGCATCTTCGCCCAGACGGTCGTCTTCGGTGCCACGTTCACCGGCGCGGGCCTGGCCGAGGACATGCAGAAGGGCATCATCGACCGGTTCCGGTCGCTGCCCATGTCGCGCTCGGCGGTCCTCGTCGGACGCACCACGAGCGACATCATCTACAACGTCCTGTCGCTCGTCATCATGGCGCTCACCGGCCTCCTGGTCGGCTGGCGGGCCCGCGAGGGCGTGCTCGACACGCTCGCGGCGTTCGCGCTGCTGATCCTGTTCGCCTACGCGATCAGCTGGGTCATGGGTTACATCGGACTGCTGGTGCCGAGCGTCGAGGTCATCAACAACGCCTCGTTCCTCGTGATCATGCCGCTGACGTTCGTCTCGAACGCGTTCGTGCCGTTGGAGTCCTTCCCCAGCGGTCTGCGCACCGTCGTGGAGTGGAACCCCGTGTCGGCGGTCACGCAGGCCGTGCGCGAGCTGTTCGGCAACACCTCCGACGCCGTGCCGGTGCCCGACGTCTGGTCGATGCAGAACCCCGTGCTGTACACGCTCATCTGGGTCGTCCTCATCCTGGTGGTCTTCGTCCCGCTGTCGGTGCGTCAGTACCGCATCGCCAGCAGCCGCTGAGCCCGGCCCACCGTCCGACGCAGGAGTCCACGAGTTCGCAAGTGGCCTCCTGCGGCGGTGCAGGTCACGGCAGTGCTCCTGCCACAATGGCGACATGAGTGTGGTGCGCCAGTCCGAGAAGCTGAGAGACGTCCTCTACGACATCCGGGGACCCGTCAGCGCCCGAGCCGCCCGCCTGGAGGCCGAGGGCCACCGCATCCTCAAGCTCAACATCGGCAACCCGCAGCCGTTCGGCTTCGACGCGCCCGCCGAGATCCTGCAGGACGTCATCGCCGGGCTCCCGGGCTCGGCCGGGTACTCCGACTCGCGCGGCATCCAGTCGGCGCGCCGCGCCGTCGTGCACCACTACCAGCTGATCGAGGACTTCCCGCCGCTCGACATCGACCAGGTGTGGATCGGCAACGGCGTCTCCGAGCTCATCCAGATCGCCCTCCAGGCGCTGCTGAACAACGGCGACGAGGTCCTGATCCCGGTCCCGGACTACCCGCTGTGGACCGCGGTCACGAACCTCGCCGGCGGCACCCCCGTGCACTACCGGTGCGACGAGGACAACGACTGGAACCCCGACCTGGCCGACCTCGAGGCCAAGATCACCGATCGCACGCGGGCGATCGTCGTGATCAACCCGAACAACCCGACCGGCGCGGTCTACAGCAAGCAGACCCTCGAGAGCATCGTCGAGCTCGCCCGCAAGCACGACCTCGTGCTGATGGCCGACGAGATCTACGACAAGATCCTCTATGGCGACGCCGTGCACCACGCACTCGCCACGATCGCCCCCGACGTCCTGACGCTGACGTTCAACGGCCTCTCGAAGGCCTATCGCGTCTGCGGCTACCGGGCCGGGTGGCTCGCCGTCACGGGCCCCCTGGAGCGGGCGCGCGACTACCTCGAGGGCATCACCCTGCTGGCGTCGATGCGCCTGTGCCCCAACGTGCCCGCGCAGAACGCGATCCAGGTCGCGCTCGGTGGGTACCAGTCGATCCGTGAGCTGATCCTGCCCGGCGGACGCCTGCTCGAGCAGCGCGACACCGCGGTCACCGAGCTGCGCAAGATCCCCGGCGTCTCGGTCGTCGAGCCGCAGGGCGCGCTGTACGTCTTCCCGCGGCTCGATCCCGAGATCCACCCCATCAAGGACGACCAGCAGTTCGCCCTCGACCTGCTGGAGTCGGAGAAGATCCTCATCACCCAGGGCACCGGTTTCAACTGGCCCGACCCCGACCACCTGCGCATCGTCACCCTGCCGTGGTCGCGCGATCTGGCCGAGGCGATCGGCCGTCTCGGCGAATTTCTGTCGACCTACCGACAGACCTGACACCCGCGCCCTACCATTGGCGCAGGGAGGGACGACCCCGAGAAAGCACTTGTGAACAAGCCTGCCAACGCCGACGACATGATCCTGCGACGCGCCCTGATGGCGCTGGACGACACGCAGGACACCGAGGCGCGCCTGCACGACACCGATCCGGGCCGTCACTCCGCCTCCGCCGAGCTCGGCCGCACGCCCACGCAGCGCCCGTCGGCCGGCGCTCGACGCGCCGAGCCGGCGCCTGTCGAGTCCGGTGAGCTCGAGCGTCTGCGCACCGAGCTGGAGGCAGCCCGACGGGCGGAGGCCGACCTCCACGCGCAGGTCGCCCAGGTCCGTGGCGATGCCGCCGACCTCAGGGCCGAGCTCGACCAGCGCGACGGCGACCTGCAGCGCGCCCAGCTCGCGATGGTCGACGGTGGCCACGCGGTCGACAGCGTGCAGCAGCTGCTCGACGAGCGCGAGGCACTCCTGGTCGACCGCGACACCGAGATCCGAGCCCTGCGGGTGCGGCTCCAGGAGCAGGAGTCGGCCACCGGCAGCACGGCCCACGAGCTCGAGGACCTGCGTGCCCGGCTGTCCGACCGCGAGGCCGAGGTCCGCACGCTGCGCGTGCGCGTCCAGGAGCAGGAGTCGGCCACCGGCAGCACGGCCCACGAGCTCGAGGACCTGCGTGCCCGACTGTCCGACCGGGACCGTCGTCTGGCCGATCGTGAGCACCGCCTCGGCGACCTGCAGGAGCAGGTGGAGCAGGTGCGGGCCCGGCTCGCCGACAGCGACCGCCGCCTCGCCGAGAGCCGGACGAGCCTGCAGGAGCTGCGCGCCGGCGACGCGGACCGCGAGAGCCTGATCGCCGACCTCCGGGCCGAGATCGCCCAGCGCGCCGAGCGCGCCGACGCGCTGCGTGGGTCCGTGCGGGAGCGCGACGCCCAGATCGCCGAGCTGACCGCCAGCACCGGACGAGCCGCGCAGGTCGCCGCCGACCTCGCCCAGTCCCGCGAGACCGTCAACGACCTCGAGTCCCGCGTGGGCAGCCTGCTGCGCACCCTGTCCGATCGGGAGGACGAGCTCGCCGACGTCGTGCAGCGCCTGCGCGAGATCGACACCCTGCGCGCCCGGCTCGCCGTGCGTGAGGCGGAGGTCACGGCTCTCCAGGAGAGCCAGGCCGACGCCGACCGCCGACACGCCGCCGAGGTCGGTGAGCTGCAGGACGCCCTGATCGCGTCCGAGGAGCGTCACGCCACGGAGGTCGCGTCGATCATCGCCGAGTTCGAGGCGGCGCGCGGCCGCTGAGGGCCGGTCCCGGGCCGGGCGCAGGCGTGGCGCCGATGACCTGTCGGTGGCCTCGACTAGGCTGACACCCTTGCCGCGATCCCCGACCCGGGGCACCCGCGGCCCAGCCGTGAGGAGGCCGTCCACGCGATGCCGAGTGACTCGTCCTTCGTGCACCTGCACGTCCACACCGAGTACTCGATGCTCGACGGGGCGTCCCTGCTGGACGGGCTCTTCGAGCGCACCGCCGGCCTCGGGATGCCCGCCATCGCGATGACCGATCACGGCAACCTGCACGGCGCCTACGACTTCTGGTCCAAGGCCCGCCAGCACGGGGTCAAGCCGATCATCGGCCTCGAGGCGTACCTCACCCCGGGCACCCACCGCTCCGAGCGCCGCCGGGTCCGGTGGGGCAAGGGCGACTCCGAGGAGGAGGGCGGCAACGACGTCTCCGGCGGCGGCTCGTACACCCACATGACGATGCTGGCCACCAGCACCGAGGGCATGCACAACCTGTTCCGGATGTCGTCCCTGTCGAGCCTGGAGGGCTACTACTTCAAGCCGCGCGCCGACCGCGAGCTCCTCAACCGGTACGGCAAGGGCATCATCGCCACGACGGGCTGCCCGTCCGGCGAGATCCAGACCCGCCTGCGCCTGCGTCAGTACGACGAGGCCCGCGCCGCAGCGGCCGAGTTCCAAGACATCTTCGGCAAGGAGAACTTCTTCCTCGAGCTGATGGACCACGGCCTGTCGATCGAGAAGGTCGTCCGCGACGACCTCCTGCGGCTCGGCAAGGAGCTCGGCATCCCGCCGGTCGCGACCAACGACTCGCACTACAACAACCCGGAGGACGCCTCGGCGCAGGAGGCGCTGCTGTGCGTCAACTCCGGCAGCCGGTTGTCCGAACCCACCTACGCCCAGGGCGGCAAGCGGTTCGCGTTCGACGGCGGCGGCTACTACATCAAGTCGGCGCAGGAGATGCGCGCGCTGTGGGAGGACTCCTACGGCATGAAGGAGGCGTGCGACAACACCCTCCTCATCGCCGAGCGCTGCGAGATGGAGTTCAGCGAGAACACCGGCGGCTACATGGCCAAGGCCGACGTCCCGCCCGGCCAGACCGAGGAGAGCTGGTTCGTCGAGGAGGTCTGGCGCGGCATCGAGGCCCGCTACCCCGGCGACGCTCTCACCGACGCGGTTCGCGCCCGCGTCGAGATGGAGCTCGACGTCATCAAGACCAAGGGCTACTGCGGCTACTACCTCGTGGTCGCCGACTTCATCAACTGGTCCAAGGAGAACGGCATCCGCGTCGGCCCGGGCCGTGGCTCGGGAGCCGGCTCGATCGCGGCCTACGCGCTGCGCATCACCGATCTCTGCCCCCTGACGCACGGCCTGATCTTCGAGCGCTTCCTCAACCCCGAGCGCCCGTCCATGCCCGACTTCGACATCGACTTCGACGAGCGTCGTCGCGGCGAGGTCATCAACTACGTCTCGCGCAAGTACGGCACCGAGCGCGTGGCCCAGATCGCCACGTTCGGCCGCATCAAGTCCAAGCAGGCCATCAAGGACGCCACCCGCGTGCTGTCGTACGACTTCCCGCTCGGCGAGAAGATCACGAAGGCGCTGCCCGCCGACATCATGGGCAAGGGCGTCCCGCTGGGCGACCTCTTCAACGACCAGCACGCGCGCTACAACGACGCCAAGGAGTTCCGGGAGATGCACTCCCAGGACGCCGAGGTCCGCACGATCTACGACACCGCGCTGGGCCTGGAGGGCCAGATCCGCCAGTGGGGCGTGCACGCCGCCGGCGTCATCATGAGCAGCGAGCCGCTGATCGACATCGTGCCGATCATGCGCCGTGACCAGGACGGCGCGATCATCACGCAGTTCGACTACCCGATGTGCGAGGCGCTCGGGCTGGTCAAGATGGACTTCCTCGGCCTGCGCAACCTCACGGTGCTCGACGACGCGCTCGAGAACATCCGGCTCAACCGGGGCGAGGAGGTCGTCCTGGAGGACCTGGAGTTCACCGACCAGGCCACCTACGACCTGCTGTCGCGCGGCGACACCCTGGGCGTCTTCCAGCTCGACGGCGGCCCGATGCGTGCCCTGCTGCGCAGCATGCGACCCGACAAGTTCGAGGACATCTCGGCCGTCGGCGCCCTGTACCGCCCGGGCCCCATGGGTGCGGACTCGCACAACAAGTACGCGCGCCGCAAGAACGGCCGCGAGCCCATCGAGCCGATCCACCCCGAGCTCGAGAAGCCGCTCGAGACGGTGCTCGGCGAGACCTACGGCCTGATCGTGTACCAGGAGCAGGTCATGGAGATCGCCCAGGTGCTGGCCGGGTTCAGCCTGGGACAGGCCGACAACCTGCGCCGCGCGATGGGCAAGAAGAAGAAGTCCGAGCTCGACAAGCAGTACGCGGGCTTCCAGGGCGGGATGCTCGAGCGCGGCTACTCGCAGCAGGCCATCACGGCGCTGTGGGAGATCCTGCTGCCGTTCTCCGACTACGCCTTCAACAAGGCGCACTCGGCGGCCTACGGCGTCATCAGCTACTGGACCGCGTTCCTCAAGGCCAACTACCCGGCCGAGTACATGGCCGCGCTGCTCACCAGCGTGCGCGGCGACAAGGACAAGTCGGCGATCTACCTCAGCGAGTGCCGGCGGCTCGGCATCCAGGTGCTGCCGCCCGACGTCAACGAGTCACAGGCCAACTTCGCCTCCGTCGGCACCGACATCCGCTTCGGCCTCACCGCGATTCGCAACGTCGGCGAGAACGTCGTCGGCGGCATCATCGAGGCCCGCGAGGAGAAGGGCGCCTACGTCGACTTCGCTGACTTCCTCGAGAAGGTCCCGCTCACGGTCTGCAACAAGCGCGTCCTCGACTCGCTGATCAAGGCCGGTGCCTTCGACTCGATGAAGCACGGCCGCCGGGCGCTCGTCACGATCGCCGAGGAGGCGGTCGACCAGCACCTCGACCTCAAGCGCAACGCGGCGATCGGCCAGGACTCGCTGTTCGGCGGCCCGGGCGACGACGCGGGCGGTGGCGTGTCGATCACGATCCCGCCGGTGCCGGAGTGGGACAAGACCCAGCTGCTGGCCTTCGAGCGCGACATGCTGGGCCTGTACGTCTCCGACCACCCGCTGCTGGGCCTGGAGCACGTCCTGCAGGCCAGCCGCGACCTCTCGATCGTCGACCTCGTCACCGACACCGAGCGGCCCGACGGCTCGATGGTCAAGCTCTGCGGCCTCATCACCGGCGTGCAGCGTCGCCTCTCCAAGAAGGGCGACACGTGGGCCTCGGTCACGATCGAGGACCTCGAGGGCTCGGTCGAGGTCATGGTGTTCCCGGCGGCCTACGCGCTGGCCGCCGACGTCCTGCGCAACGACACCGTCGTGGCGGTCAAGGCCCGTATCCGCCGCAAGGACGAGGGCCTCGACCTGATGGCCACCGAGGTCACGATGCCGGCCATGAGCACCGGCGGCAGTGAGGCGCCGATCGCCGTCACCATGCCGGTGGCACGCTGTACCGCAGACATGATCACCAGATTCAAGCAGGTCCTGGGTGCCCATCCCGGCGCGAGCGAGGTGCACCTGCGCCTCGTGGGCTCCTCGGGCACGCGCACCATGCGTCTCGACAAGGCGTACCGAGTCACCCAGTCGTCGGCGCTCATCGCCGACCTCAAGGAGCTCCTCGGCCCGAACTGCCTCGCATGAGGTGGGCGCTGACGGTGCTGGCCACCACGGTGCTCACGGGTGTGGCCGGTGCACTGGCCTGGTCGCAGCTGGCCGACCCGGCGCGATGGACCGCCACCGACCGCGGGCTCCAGATGGACCAGGTCGCCGTGGCCGACCAGTTCGGCGTGACCCTGACCTTCATGGCGGTCGCCGCGGTCGGCGGTCTGCTGATCGGGTTCCTGATGGGCGTCCTGGCTCGCCCGGTCGGCTGGCCGCTCGTGCTCGCGGCCGCTGCGGCCGGTGGAGCCGCCACGCTGATCAGCTGGCAGCTCGGCATGCTGTGGGGCCCGCCCGATCCCAGCTCGGTCACCGGCCTGTCGGCGGGCGACATGGTTCCTGACCAGCTCGCCATCACGTTCCCGGCGGCCTTCCTGGTGTGGTCGATCGCCTCGATCGCGGGTCTGCTGCCGGGTGTCGGCCTCAACCCGTCGGCGCGCGCGGAGGCCCGTGAGGACGAGCGTCGGTGGCTCGCCGCCGAGTCAGCGACCGATGCCCGCCACGATCCCTTCGGTGAGGTCGATCAGGTCCAGCGCTGAGAGCTCGAGGTCGAGGCCCCGGCGCCCGCCCGAGACCAGCACGGTGTCCCACAGCTCGACCGTCTCGTCGAGCACCGTGCGGTGCCGCTTCTTCTGGCCGAGCGGGGAGATCCCGCCGAGCACGTAGCCCGTGGCCCGCTGCGCGGCGGCCGGGTCGGCCATCGAGGCGCGCTTGCCGCCGAGCGCGGACGCCGCGGCCTTGAGGTCGACGGTGCAGCTGACCGGGACCACCGCGACCGCCAGGGTGCCGTCGACGTCGATCATGAGGGTCTTGAACACCCGGTCGGGGTCGACGCCCAGCGCCTCGGCCGCCTCGAGCCCGTACGAGCTGGCCCGCGGGTCGTGGTCGTAGGCGTGCAGCGTGTGCGGCACGCCGGCCGCGCGCAGCACCTCGGTCGCGGGCGTGCCCGTCCCGGTCACCTCGACACGTCCTCGGAGGGCCGTGGCCGCTCGATGCCCCAGCGCACCGCGAGGCCGAGGACGAGCGCCCAGAACGCGCCCCCGACGCCCAGGATCGTCAGTCCCGAGGCCGCGACGAGGAACGCGACGGCCGAGCTGGTCCGGTGGTCCGGATCGTCCAGCGCTCCGCGCAGGGCAGCGGCGAAGGCGGCGAGGAGCGCCAGGCCGGCGACCGACTCCACGATCCCGGGGGCAGCGGCGGCCGAGAGGGCGACGAGAGCCCCGGACAGCGGCCCCAGGACGAGGTACGCGACGCCGGCCGTGGCCGCGGCGATCCACCGGCGGTCCCGCGGGCCTGCCCCGTCGCCGGCGGTCAGCGCCGCCGACAGGGCAGCGAGGTTCATCGCGTGCCCGCCGAGCGGGGCGACGACGGCGGTGCCGGCTCCCGCAGCGACCATGCTCGGCGTCCACGGGACGCGGTAGCCGTAGGACGACATGACCGCGACGCCGGGGATGTTCTGCGACGCCATCGTCACGACGGTCAGCGGCACGGCGATGCCGACCACGGCGGCGATCGTGAAGGTCGGTGAGGTCCAGGTCAGGGCGGGCACGAGCTCGCTGCTCGGCACGGTGGCTCCGCTGGCGACCAGGTCGGCCGCCATCACCACGAGCGCGACGCCGAAGGCGATCGGGACGGCCCACGTCGGGATCCACCGGGTCGCCAGCAGCCACACGACGAGGATCGGGGCGATCAGCGCGGGGGAGTCCGCGACGGCGACGAACGGTGCGAGGCACAGCTGCAGCAGCACGCCGCCGAGCATCGCCTGGGCGAGGGGCACCGGGATCCGACCGATCAGGCGTCCCAGAGCGGGAACCAGCCCGGTCAGCGCCAGGAGCACGCCGGTCACCAGGAACGCACCGACTGCCGCGGCCCACCCGCCCTCGACCGTGCCGGTGCTGACCAGGAGCGCGGCGCCCGGCGTGGACCAGGCGAACGACAGCGGCAGCCGGGTCCAGGTCGCCAGCACGAGCATGATGAGCCCGAACACGACGCAGAGCGCCAGCAGTCCGCTCGCGGCCTGCGCCTGGTTCGCCCCGACGGCGCGGAGCCCGGCGATGACCACCGCGAACGACGACGTGAAACCCACGAGCGCCGCGACGAGGCCGGCGACGACGGGCTGGCGCAGGGCGGTGGAGGAGGAGGCGTCCGACACGGGGCGCAGCCTACGCCGCCGCCTCCGTAGACTTCAGCCCGTGATGCGACGTCTCGACCTGCGCCAGCTGACTCCCGAACCTTCCGAGTGGGCGTCGGTCTACGGCCATGCCGTGCCGCGAGCCGAGGTGGACGTCGAGCAGGCGCTCGAGGCCGTCCGCCCCATCTGCGAGGACGTCCGCGTCCGCGGTGCCGACGCGGTGCTCGACGCGGGGGAGCGCTTCGACGGCGTGCGCCCCGCCTCGCTGCGCGTCCCGGGCGAGGTGCTCACCGCCGCGCTCGCCGAGCTCGACCCAGCCGTGCGGACCGCGCTGGAGGTCTCGATCGAGCGTCTGCGGGTCACGTGCGAGGCCGAGCTCGAGCACAGCGTCACGACCACGGTCGCCGACGGTGCCGTCGTCGAGCGCCGCATCGTGCCGATGCAGCGGGTCGGACTCTACGTGCCCGGCGGGCTCGCGCCGCTCGTCAGCACGGTCGTCATGAACACCGTCCCGGCCCAGGTCGCCGGCGTCACGGGCATCGCGCTCGCGAGCCCGCCCAGCAAGCACCACGGCGGTTGGCCGCACCCCTCGATCCTCGCGGCGTGCGCGCTGCTCGGCGTCGACGAGGTCTACGCCGCCGGAGGCGCGCAGGCGCTCGCGCTGCTGGCGTACGGCGGAGGCGAGTGCGCCCCGGTCAACCTGATCACGGGCCCGGGCAACATCTACGTCGCGGCCGCCAAGCGGTACCTGCAGGGCACCGTCGCGATCGACTCCGAGGCCGGCCCGACCGAGATCGCGATCATCGCCGACGCGTCGGCCGATGCCGAGCTCGTCGTCGCCGACCTGATCAGCCAGGCCGAGCACGACCCGATGGCTGCCTCGGTGCTGATCACCGACAGCGAGGACCTGGCTGACCGCGTCGACGCGGCGCTCCCGGCGCAGGTCTCCGCGGCGCGCCACGTCGACCGGATCCGCACCGCGCTCGAGGGCCAGCAGTCCGGCACGGTCCTGGTCCGCGACATCGACCAGGCCGTGCAGGTCGCCAACGCCTACGCCGCCGAGCACCTCGAGATCCAGACCGAGGACGCCGGCGCGGTCGCCGAGCGGATCGTCAACGCGGGCGCCGTGTTCGTCGGCTCGTTCAGTCCCGTCTCGCTCGGTGACTACGCGGCCGGGTCGAACCACGTGCTGCCGACCGCGGGGTGCGCCTGCCACTCCTCGGGCCTGTCCGTGCGTGCGTTCTGCAAGAACATGCAGGTCATCACGTACTCCGAGGCCGCCCTGCGCGACGTCGGTCCGCACGTCGTGACCCTGGCGGAGGCCGAGAACCTCCCCGGGCACGGCGCGGCCGTCAGCGTCCGGCTGAACCGCGATGTCTGACCGCCGCCCGGGGTCCGGTACCCCTGACTGGGTACCGCTGCGCGACGAGCTGCGGGGCGAGGAGCCGTACGGCGCCCCGCAGATCGACGTGCCCGTGCGCCTCAACACCAACGAGAACCCCTACGGCCCCAGCGAGGTGGCGGCCGACGACGTCGCCGCCTCGGTGCGGGCTGCCGCGCTGGGCCTGAACCGCTACCCGGACCGCGAGGCCTGGGGCCTGCGCACGGCGCTCGCCGCGTACCTCTCGCGCGAGATCGCGGGCGTCGACGCCGCGGGCGTCTGGGCCGCGAACGGCTCCAACGAGGTCATGCAGCAGATCCTGCAGGCGTTCGGCGGACCGGGTCGCACCGCGCTGTCGTTCGCCCCGACGTACTCGATGTACCCCGAGTACGCGCGCAACACCCACACCCGCTGGATCGCAGGTCAGCGACGTGACGACTTCGGCATCGATGCCCACGCCGCCGTGGCGCTGATCGAGGCCGAGCAGCCGGACGTCGTGTTCCTGACCTCGCCGAACAACCCGACCGGCACCGCGCTCGACCCGGAGCACACGCGAGCCGTGCTGGAGTCGGCGCCGGGCATCGTCGTGGTCGACGAGGCGTACGCAGAGTTCCGCCGCGCAGGCACGCCGTCGGCGCTGGAGCTGCTGGCCGAGTTCCCGCGTCTGATCGTGACCCGCACGATGAGCAAGGCGTTCGCGCTGGCGGGTGGCCGGCTGGGCTACCTCGCCGCGGACCCGGCGATCGTCGACGCCCTGCGGATCGTGCGCCTGCCGTACCACCTGTCGTCGGTCACGCAGGCCACTGCGGAGGCGGCGCTGCGGCACACCGACGAGCTGCTGGCCCAGGTCGACGCCCTGCGGGTCGAGCGCGACCGCAGCGCAGACCGACTACGCGCGGCCGGCTTCCAGGTCGCCGAGTCCGACGCGAACTTCATCCTGTTCGGGACGTTCGACGACCGGCACGCCGTCTGGCAGGCCCTGGTCGACCGGGGCGTCCTGATCCGGGAGACCGGCCCCCTAGGATGGCTGCGCGTCTCGATCGGCACGCCGGCCGAGATGGATGCGTTCCACACAGCCCTCCAGGAGGTGACCACGACATGAGCCACAGCGCCGACACCGCCCCCGAGCGCGGACCCCGCCGTGCTCGGATCGAGCGGAAGACCTCCGAGTCCCACGTCGTCGTCGAGGTCGACCTCGACGGCACGGGGCACCACGACATCTCCACGGGCGTCGGCTTCTACGACCACATGCTGACCGCCCTGTCGCGGCACTCCCTGATCGACCTCGCGGTCCGCACCGAGGGCGATCTGCACATCGACGCCCACCACACGGTCGAGGACACCGCGATCGCGATCGGCGACGCGCTGCGTGAGGCGCTCGGCGACAAGTCGGGCATCCGCCGGTACGGCACCGCCACGGTCCCGCTGGACGAGGCGATCGCCACGTGCACCGTCGACGTGAGCGGACGACCGTACTTCGTGCACACCGGCGAGCCCGAGCGGCAGATCACCGTGGTGATCGGCGGCCAGTACTCCGGCTCGCTGACCTCGCACGTCTTCGAGTCGATCGCGCACCACGCGGGTCTGACGCTGCACATGACCCTGACTTCGGGCCGCGACCCGCACCACATCGCCGAGTGCCAGTTCAAGGCGTTGGCGCGCGCGCTGCGCGAGGCCGTCGAGCTCGACCCTCGGGAGACGGGCATCCCGTCGACCAAGGGCGCGCTGTAGTGGCCCCTCGCGGGTCAGCGCAGCCGTCCGTCGCGGTCCTCGACTACGGGTCGGGGAACGTGCGGTCCGCCGTGCGCGCGGTCGAGCGTGCGGGCGCGGAGGTCACGCTGACCGCCGACCCTGCGGTCGCGGCCGAGGCCGACGGACTGCTGGTCCCGGGCGTCGGTGCGTACGCCGCGTGCATGGCCGGTCTGTCGTCGGTCGACGGCGAGCGGCTGATCGAGCGTCGTCTCATCGCGAACCGTCCCGTGCTCGGCATCTGCGTCGGGATGCAGATCCTGTTCGCCGAAGGCATCGAGCACGGCGTGCGGACCGCGGGCTGCGGCGAGTGGCCGGGCACGGTGGAGCGGCTGCAGGCGCCGATCGTGCCGCACATGGGCTGGAACACGGTCGAGGCTCCTGAGGACTCGGTGATGTTCGCGGGCCTGGCCGACGAGCGGTTCTACTTCGTCCACTCCTACGGCGTCCGCTCGTGGGAGATCACGCCGGGCGGGCCCGTGAAGCAGCCCGAGGTCACCTGGACCGACTACGAGGGCGACCGCTTCGTCTCCGCCGTCGAGAACGGCCCCCTGTGGGCGACGCAGTTCCACCCCGAGAAGTCGGGCGACGCAGGGCGCCGCCTCCTCGAGAACTGGATCGCGACGCTCTAGCCGATCGCGGCGGCGATGGCCTCGCCGAGGTCCTTCGGACGCGAGAACTGCGGCCAGTGGCCCGTGGGGAGCTCGACGTACGTGACGTCGTGCAGCTTCGGGAGCTCGGCGACCTCGTCCTCGCCGGCCGCGATGAACTCGTCGATCTGCTGACGGGTGAACGTCGTGATGATGACCGTCGCGGGCACCGCGTAGCGACGGTCGTCGGAGAGCTGCTGCTCGTCGCTGGCCGCGGCTGCGGGATGCGGCACGGCCCGCGCGCGGAAGTTGGCGAGGGCGGCCTCGTCGAGCCCGGCGAGGTCGGCACCCTCCGGCCCGCCCCAGACGTCCCACGACGGGAGGGGGAGGTCGGGGCCCTCGGAGGGCAGGTTGGCGTTCGTCGCGAGCCCGTGGGGGATCGGCACGGAGTCGACGTAGATCGCGCGTGACACGTGCTCGGGGCGCTGGTCCACGGCGGCGTGGATGACGGTGCCGCCGCCGCTGTGACCCACGAGCACGACCGGCTCGTCGTGCCGGTCGATCTCGGCCACCACCGCGGCGACGTGCTCGGCCAGCCCGATGCCGGCGCGGTCGGTCTCGACCGACTCCAGGCCCGGAAGGGTGAGGGCCACGACTTGGTGGCCGACCTCGGCGATGACGGGACTGACGTCCGCCCACGAGTCGGCCTGCAGCCAGAACCCGGGCACGAGGATCACGGTGTGGGTGCTCATGCCGCCGACGCTACGACCGCCCACCGACAACCCACCACCCCCGAGCGGTGAGTGAGCGTCCATTCCCGCCGGTGGCGGTGAGTCAGCGTCCGTTTCGCTCCAGCGAATGGACGCTGACTCACCGCTCCCCGGTCGAACGGACGCTAAGTCACCGCCCACCGGGGCGGGAAGGGTCAGCGATACGATCACGGGCGTGAGTGACTACCTGGAGCTGCTGCCCGCCGTCGACATCAAGGGCGGCCAGGCCGTCCAGCTGGTGCAGGGCGTCGACGGGTCGGAGAAGGCGTTCGGCGACCCGATCGAGGCGGCGCTGCGCTGGCAGGAGGCCGGCGCCGAGTGGCTGCACCTGGTCGATCTCGACGCCGCGTTCGGCCACGGTCAGAACCGCGAGCTGCAGGCCGAGATCGTCGGCCGCCTCGACATCCAGGTCGAGATGTCCGGCGGCATCCGCGACGACGAGTCCCTCGAGGCCGCGATGGCCACGGGCTGCCGTCGCGTCAACATCGGCACCGCCGCGCTCGAGCAGCCCGAGTGGTGCGCGCAGGCCATCGCCACCTGGGGCGACCGCGTCGCGATCGGCCTCGACGTGCGGGGCACGACGCTCGCCGCCCGTGGCTGGACCCGCGACGGCGGCGACCTCCACGAGACGCTCGCTCGCCTCGACAGCGAGGGGTGCGCGCGCTACGTCGTGACCGACGTCAACAAGGACGGCATGCTGCAGGGCCCCAACCTCGAGCTGCTGCGCGACGTCTGCTCGCGCACCGATCGCCCGGTCGTCGCGTCCGGCGGGGTCACCACGCTCGACGACATCCGCGCGCTCTCCGGCCTGGTCGGCATCGGCGTCGAGGGCGCGATCGCCGGCACCGCGCTCTACACCGGCCAGTTCACGTTGGAGGAGGCGCTCGCGATCACCAAGGGCGCCGCCCGCTCGTGAGCCTCGCCGTCCGCGTCATCCCGTGCCTCGACGTCGACGCCGGGCGGGTCGTCAAGGGCGTCAACTTCGTCGACCTGCGTGATGCGGGCGACCCCGTCGAGATGGCGCGCGTGTATGACGCGGCGGGCGCCGACGAGCTGACGTTCCTCGACATCACGGCCTCCAGCGGCGACCGCAGCACGACCTACGAGATGGTCGGCCAGACCGCCGAGCAGGTCTTCATCCCGCTGACGGTCGGTGGTGGCGTGCGCACCCCCGACGACGTCGACCGCCTCCTGCGCGCCGGCGCCGACAAGGTCGGCATCAACACCGCGGCCATCGCGCGCCCCGACGTCATCGCCGAGATCTCGCAGCGCTTCGGCAACCAGGTGCTCGTGCTGAGCGTCGACGCGCGTCGCGCACCGGACCAGCCGAGCGGCTTCGAGGTCACGACCCACGGAGGCCGTCAGAGCGCCGGGATCGACGCCGTCGAGTGGGTGCGCCGCGCCAGCGAGCTGGGCGCTGGGGAGATCCTGCTGAACTCGATGGACGCCGACGGGACGAAACAGGGCTTCGATCTGGAAATGATCCGGGCGGTCCGCAGCGTTACACAGGTGCCGCTGATCGCCAGCGGCGGCGCCGGACGGCTCGAGCACTTCGCTCCCGCAGTCGAGGCCGGTGCCGACGCCGTGCTCGCCGCGAGTGTGTTCCACTTCGGCAGCCTCACCATCCAGGACGTGAAGAACACCTTGCGCGCCGCCGGCCACACCGTTCGATGACCTCCCTGGACAATCTCGGAGGCACTGACACGACCGACCTGACCCGTCGGGGCCTCCGCGTGCTCGGGATCGGCATCGGGCGCCAGAAGGCGCTGTTCGCGCTGGCGACCCTCTTCTCGGTCCTGTTCGGCGCGATGACGGTCGCCGACGCCTGGGTGCTCGGCTGGGCCACCGACCACGTGATCCGCCCCTCGTTCGAGGACGGCGACGTCGCCACGGGAGCGCTCGTCGCGGGCACCCTGCTGTTCATCGGCGTGTCGATCCTGCGGATGGTCAGCGTCGTCGGTCGACGTCTCATCGGCGGCATCGTCTACTACCGGCTCGTGGCCGGCGACCGCCGCCGCGTCACCCGCAAGTACCTGCAGCTCCCGGTCTCGTGGCACCAGTCGCACCCGACGGGCCAGCTGCTCTCCAACGCCAACGCGGACGTCGAGGCCATCTGGAGCGTCTTCATGCCGCTCCCGATGGCGATCGGCGTCATCGCGATGCTGATCGCGGCGGTCGCCACGATGCTCGCCGCGGACCCGGTGCTGACCGTGGTGGGCCTCGTCGTGTTCCCGCTGCTGTTCGTCCTGAACGTCGTGTACCAGCGCCGCCAGGGCCCCCGGATGGCCCAGGCGCAGAGCCTGCGCGGCGACGTCTCCTCGGTCGCGCACGAGTCCTTCGACGGAGCGTTGGTCGTGAAGTCGCTCGGCCGTGAGGACGAGGAGACTGCACGGTTCGCCGCCGCGTCGGAGGAGCTCCGCGACGCCAACATCGGCGTCGGCCGCGTGCGCGCGGTCTTCGAGCCGGTGCTGGAGGCGCTCCCGAGCATCGGCGTGCTGCTGGTCGTGCTGCTGGGCATCGGACGCATCGAGTCCGGCGCCACGCAGCCCGGCGACGTCGTGCAGATCGCCTACCTGTTCACCATCGTCGCGATGCCGGTGCGCGCGATCGGCTGGGTGCTCGCCGAGCTGCCGCGCACCGTCGTGGGCTGGGACCGCGTCCGTGGCGTGCTCGACGACCCCACGCGGTTCCCCTACGGCACGGCGGACCTGCCGGGCGACGGCGCGCTCTCGCTGCGCGTCGACGGGCTCGGGTTCGCCTACGAACCCGGTGAGCCCGTCCTGAGCGACCTCGACCTCGAGGTCCTGCCGGGCAGCGTCACCGCCGTCGTGGGCTCCACGGGCAGCGGCAAGAGCACCCTCGCATCGCTCGTGACGCGGCTCGTCGACGCCGACCAGGGTCAGGTCCTGCTCGACGGACGTCCGGCTGCCGACATCGATCACGACCAGCTCGCCGCCGCGGTGGCCTTGGTGCCGCAGGCGACGTTCCTGTTCGACGACACCGTGCGCAGCAACGTCACGCTCGATGCCGACGTCGACGACGAGGCGGTGTGGGACGTCCTGCGCACGGTGCAGGCCGAGGCCTTCGTGAAGGCGCTGCCGCAGGGACTCGACACCGAGCTGGGGGAGCGCGGCACCTCGTTGTCCGGTGGCCAGCGTCAGCGCCTGTCCCTGGCGCGCGCTCTCGTGCGCGAGCCGCGCCTGCTGGTGCTCGACGACGCGACGAGCGCGCTCGACCCCGCGGTCGAGCAGCGCATCCTGCGGGCGCTCGCCGAGCGCTCGCACGGCGCGGCCGGGCCCACCGTGCTCGTCGTCGCCTACCGCAAGGCCACGATCGCGCTGGCCGACCAGGTGGTGCACCTCGCCGACGGCCTCATCGCCGATCGTGGCACGCACGCCGAGCTCCGCGACCGCTCGCCCGCCTACCGCGACCTGGTGGACGCCTACGACCAGGCCCGGACGGAGGTCGACCATGAGTGACGACACGCAGCGCGAGGGCAGCCTCCGCATCATCCGCCGCGGCCTGTCGCTGAGCCCGGCGATCGTCGAGGGCTGGCGCCGCACGGTGCTGCTGGCGCTGCTCGGTACCGCCGGCAGCTCGCTCGTGCCGATCGTCGTGCAGCGCTCGGTCGACTCCGGCCTCGGCGACACCGACGGCGGCGTCGAGTCCGGCCGCATTCTCCTCGTGGTGACCCTCGCGGCGCTGCTCCTGGTGGTCTCCGGGGTCGCGAGCTGGTTGGCGAAGGTGCGCATCTTCACCGGCACGGAGCGCGGCCTGACCCAGCTCCGGGTGCGGGCGTTCCGCCACGTGCACGACCTGTCGATGCTGACCCAGAACACGCAGCGGCGCGGCTCGCTGGTCTCGCGGGTGACCTCCGACATCGACCAGATCTCGCTGTTCCTGCAGTCGACCGGCATGATCCTGGTGCTCAGCATCGGTCAGATGCTGGTCGCCACGATCGTCATGGCGTTCCTGTCCTGGCAGCTGACGCTCGTCGTCATCGTCGTCTTCGTGCCGCTGGCGCTGAGCCTCAAGCTGTTCGCCGAGCGGATGTCGGTCGCGTACGACCGGGTGCGCCAGACCGTCGCCGACCTGCTCACGACGATCGCCGAGCCCGTCGTGGGCGCCTCGGTCGTCCGCTCCTACGCGATCGAGCGGCGCACGCAACAGCGCATCGACGCCGCGATCGACACCAACTACCGCTCGAACGTCAAGGCGCAGACGATCGTCTCGATCACGTTCGCCTCCGCGATCCTGGTCGGTGGCGTCGCCAACGCGGCAGCACTCGGCATCGGGGTCTGGCTCGGGGTCGTCGGCAACCTGTCGATGGGCACGGTCATCGCGTTCATCTTCCTGATCACGCTCTTCGTCGGCCCGGCGCAGATGGCCACCCAGGTCATCACCGAGGCCCAGAACGCCGTCGCGTCGTGGCGCCGTGTCATCGAGCTGCTCGAGACGCCGGCCGACGTCGTCGACCCCGGCCCCGGCGGGAC
>NZ_BAAAME010000002.1:1001483-1011835 GCF_039529015.1 Aeromicrobium alkaliterrae | reverse complement strand
CTGGGCGCGCGGTTCTCCGGCGTGCGCTTCGCGTACCCGGAGGGCCCGACCGTCCTGGACGAGCTCGACGTCACGATCGAGCCGCGCCAGCGCGTGGCGGTGGTCGGCGAGACCGGCTCTGGCAAGACCACGTTCGCCAAGCTGCTGACCCGCCTGATGGACCCGGTCGACGGCACGGTGGCGCTCGGTCGCGACCAGCAGTGGGCCGACGTCGCAGAGGTCTCGTTCGCCGAGCTCCGCCGCCACGTCGTGATGGTGCCGCAGGAGGGCTTCCTGTTCGACTCGACGCTCGCCGAGAACCTGCGCTACGGACGCCGTTCGGCCACCGACGCCGAGCTCGTCGCCGCGATCGGCGACCTCGGGCTCGTCGACTGGTTCGAGGCGCTGCCGCGCGGCCTCCAGACGCGCGTGGGCCAGCGGGGTGAGTCGCTCTCGGCGGGGGAGCGGCAGCTCGTCGCCCTCGTGCGCTCGGCCCTGGCCGACCCCGCGTTCCTCGTGCTCGACGAGGCCACCAGTGCGGTCGACCCGCAGACCGAGCTGCGGGCCACCCGCGCGCTCGAGGTGCTGCTCGACGGCCGCACGTCCGTCACGATCGCCCACCGGCTCTCGACGGCCGAGAACGCCGACCGCGTCCTGGTCTTCGACGCGGGCCGGCTCGTCGAGGACGGCAGCCACGCCCAGCTGGTCGAGGCCGGGGGCGTGTACTCCCGCCTCCACGCAAGCTGGGTCGCGCAGGCTTCGCTCGGTGCCGTGACCCCGACTGGGACAATGACTCCATGAGCACCACGACCTCCCTCGACCCCGCGATCGCCGCCCGCCTGAAGCGCGACGACCACGGGCTGTTCGCGGCCGTCGTGCAGGACGCCGGCTCCCGCGACGTCCTGATGGTCGGCTGGATGGACGACGAAGCGCTGCACCGCACCTTGACGACCGGGGCCGCGACCTTCTGGAGCCGCAGCCGCAGCGAGTACTGGGTCAAGGGCGAGACGTCGGGCAACACCCTCGCGGTGCGCGAGGTGCGCCTCGACTGCGACGGCGACACGGTGCTCGTCGTGGCCGACCCCGCCGGTCCGACGTGCCACACCGGGGCAACGACCTGCTTCGACGCCGACCGGCTCGTCTGACGTGGCACGCACGGATCCCCGCCGCTGGTACGGCCCGACCGTCCTCGGCATCCTCGCCGCCGGCGGCGGTGCGTTCGCGGCCGGTCGCCGCACCTGGGTCACCACGACGCTCGGTGACGGGCAGGGTGCCGGCGCGACGATCCTGACCCGCGGCACCGACGTCTCGCCGCTCGTCCCGGGGCTCGCGGTCGTGGTGGTCGCCGCCGCCCTGGCGGTGCTGGCGTCCAGCGGGTGGTTCCGCCGCGTCGTCGGTGCACTCGTCCTGGTCGCGTCGATCGGGGGCATCATCGCGACGCGCACGAGCCCCGACGGGGTCGTGGACGCGGCGGTGGAGGAGAGCGTGGCCTTCGGTCAGGGCGTCGCCGTCACCTCGGTGACCCACCAGGGCCCCTGGCTCGCCGCGGCCGCGTTCGCCGTGGCCGCGCTGTTGAGCCTGCTCGTGATCCGCTACGGCTCCGCGTGGCCCGCGATGAGCAGCCGCTACGACGCGCCCACGTCGGGTCGGGCGCCGGTCGCGGCCGAGGCCGACGGCGCCGACCTGTGGAAGGCGATGGACGCCGGGGTCGATCCGACCGAGCCGGATGCTGACCGCGAGGACCCGACCCGGGACCGGTAGGCTGACCCCGTCCTCCCGATCGATTCCGCCAGGAGATTTTGACCATGCACGGATCCTCGCCCGCTTCCTGGACCGCCGTCCTGCTGGCCCTCCTCGGGACCACGGTCGGTGGCATCGGCCTCGTGCCCGAGCCCAACTGGGTGATCTTCACGATCGGCTGCGTCCTCGCGGTCATCGCCGGTCCGGTCGGTCTGGTCATGTCCAAGGCCGGCTACGGCGTCAAGAGCCACTGACGATGACCCAGGCGGTCCTGCCGCCTCCACCGCCCGGCGACGCCCGGGCGGATCGTTCCCGCGCCGCGCTGGTGCGGGTACCTCTGGTCATCGGGACGGTCGGGGCCTCGGCGCTCCTCGCGCTCAACCTGCGCGACCCGCACAGCTCGGGCTCGTGGGGGTTCTGCCCGTTCCTGCTCCTGACCGGGGAGCCGTGCCCGGCGTGCGGCGGCCTGCGCGCGATGAACGACCTGACCCGCGGCGACGTCGGTGCGGCGCTCAGCAGCAACGCGGCCGCCGTGGTGTTCGTCGCCGTGATGGGTGTCGCCTGGGTCGTGTGGCTGGCCCGCCGCTGGCGGGGTCAGGACGTCCCGTGGATCCGTCTGTCGAAGCCGTGGGCCTGGGCCGCGGGCATCTCGATGGCCGCGTTCGCGATCCTGCGCTGGACCCCCTGGGGCTCCTGGCTGCAGCCCTGACCGGACGCCGAGGTCAGTAGTACCAGTCGGAGCTGCCGAACCCGTCGGTCGCGAACAGCACGATGAAGAGCGCGACGATCAGCAGATTGATGACGAGCCCGATGATCCCGGTGACCAGCCCGGCGACGGCGAAACCGCCACCCTCCTGCCGCCCCTGGGACCGGGCGACCTCCTTGCGCGCCATGACGCCCAGGATGATCGCCGGGATGCCCATGAGGAACCCACCGACGTAGAAGCAGGCCGCACCGAAGATCGACACGATCCCGAGCACCATCGCCCAGATGGCCTTCTGATTAGTCGGCGCCGCCGCGTAGTACGGGTACATCGGCTGCGGGTAGCCGTACGGCTGTTGCGGCGGGTAGTAGCCCCGCTGCGGCGGGTATGGCTGCTGCGGCGGGTACTGCCCGGCGTAGGGGTTCGGCTGAGCCGGGGGCTCGCTGCTCGTCGGCTGCTCAGGATCAGGGGTCGACATGGCAGGACCGTAGCCGACCGAGGTGTCCCGGGTGGCCGATGAGGTGCGATCGTCCAGGACTCGAGTCACGGCCGCACGCTCAACGCAGAACGGCGGGTGCCGGACCGAGGTCCGACACCCGCCGTTCTGCATGCGGAGCAGTGCTCAGGCGAAGGCGTTGTCGAGCGCGCCGGTGAGGACCAGGAGCAGGTAGGCAGCCCAGAGGACGACGCCGATGATGCCGAGGATGAAGCCCGCCTTGGCGAGCCCCTCTCCGGTCTGCGTTCCGTTCGAGGTACGGATCTCCTGCGTCGCCATGCGGCTGAAGACGATGGCGAGGATGCCGGTGACCAGACCGAAGCAGAAGAAGCTGACGATACCGAGCACCAGCGACGCCGTGGCCTTGCCGTTCGTCTTGGTCGGCATGCCGTAGCCGCCCGGTGCCTGGGAGGGATAGCCGCCGGGTCCCTGGGGCGGGTAGCCACCCTCAGGAGGAGGCGTGGAGCCATAGCTGGGCAGGTCGGCGAGGTTGTTCGGGTCGTTGGTCGACATGTCGGGAGCCTAGTGGAGATCCCGCGCGCGGGCACCCGTGCAGGAGCGACCTCCGCGCGGGTTTACGCTAAGGCGAACCCCTCGCACCACGAGGTGGACCGACCGACCGAAGCCCGAGGAGGTGCCATGTCCGTTCTCGACGAAATTCTTGCCGGCGCTGCTGCCGATCTCGAGGAGCGCATGGCCGTCACGACGCTCGACGACCTCAAGGCGAAGGCGGCGCGTCAGCCCGAGGCGCTCGACCCGATGCCGGCGTTCCGCGCCGAGGGCGTGTCGGTCATCGCCGAGGTCAAGCGGTCCAGCCCCAGCAAGGGCGCGCTCGCGACGATCACCGATCCGGCCTCGCTCGCTGCCGACTACGCCGCCGGCGGCGCTGCCGCGATCAGCGTCCTGACCGAGCAGCGACGTTTCGGCGGCACGCTCGACGACCTTCGCGCCGTTCGCGGCAAGGTCGACGTGCCCGTGCTGCGCAAGGACTTCATCACGACCTCCTACCAGCTCTGGGAGGCCCGCGCGGCCGGCGCCGACATGGCCCTGCTGATCGTGGCCGCCCTCGAGCAGAACGCCCTCGAGAGCCTGATCGAGCGGGCGGTCTCCATCGGCCTGACCCCGCTCGTCGAGGTGCACGACGAGGAGGAGGTCGACCGGGCGGTGGCCGCCGGTGCCGACCTGATCGGCGTCAACGCCCGCAACCTCAAGACCCTGGAGGTCGACCGCGGCACGTTCGCGCGGCTGGCCCCCCGCATCCCTGCGAACGCCGTCTCGGTCGCCGAGTCCGGCGTGCGCGGTCCGCACGACGTTATCGAGTACGGCCGCCACGGCGCGAACGTGGTGCTCGTGGGCGAGACCCTGGTGCGTGACGACGACCCGCGAGCCTCCGTCGCCGACCTGGTCGCCGCCGGCTCGCATCCCGCCCTGCAACACAGGAGCTGACGCTGGTGAGTGCCGTACTCCCCGACGGCCCCGGACACTTCGGCCGTTTCGGTGGCCGTTTCATGCCCGAGGCCCTGATCGCCCCGCTGGACGAGATCACCCGGGAGTGGGAGGCCGCCCAGGTCGATCCCGCCTTCCAGGCCGAGCTCGCCCGGATGCTGCGCGAGTACGCCAACGTGCCCAGCCCTCTGTACGAGGCGCACCGGTTCAGCGCCGCCGTGGGCGCGCGCATCCTGCTGAAGCGCGAGGACCTCAACCACACGGGTGCGCACAAGATCCGCAACGTGATCGGTCAGGCGCTCCTCGCCAAGCGCATCGGCAAGCCGCGCTGCATCGCCGAGACCGGCGCCGGCCAGCACGGCGTCGCCTCGGCCACGGCGTGCGCGTACCTCGACCTGGAGTGCACCGTCTACATGGGTGAGGTCGACACCGAGCGCCAGGCGCTCAACGTCGCCCGCATGCGCATGCTCGGCGCCGAGGTCGTTCCCGTCACGACCGGCAGCCGCACCCTGAAGGACGCCATCAACGAGGCGCTCCGCGACTGGGTCACCACGGTCGACACGACCCACTACCTCTTCGGCACCGCCGCTGGGCCGCACCCGTTCCCGAGCATGGTGCGTGAGCTCACGCGCGGCATCGGCGACGAGTCGCGGGCCCAGGTGCTCGCGCTCGACGAGAAGCTGCCCGACGCCGTCGTGGCGTGCGTCGGGGGCGGCTCCAACGCGATCGGCATGTTCACGGCGTTCGTTCCCGACGAGCAGGTCCGTCTGGTCGGCATCGAGGCCGGCGGCGACGGCGTCGAGACCGGCCGCCATGCCGCGACCATCACGGCCGGCCAGGTCGGGGTGCTCCACGGCGCCCGCTCGTTCCTGCTGCAGGACGACGACGGCCAGACGGTCGAGTCGCACTCGATCAGCGCGGGCCTCGACTACCCGGGCGTCGGCCCGGAGCACGCGTACCTCGCCGAGACGGGCCGCGCGCAGTACGTGCCGTGCACCGACGACGCCGCGATGTCGGCCTTCGCCCTGCTGTGCCGCACCGAGGGCATCATTCCGGCGATCGAGTCCTCGCACGCCCTCGCGGGCGCCATCGAGCTGGCCAAGGAGCTGGGACCCGAGGCCACGATCCTGGTGAACCTCTCGGGGCGCGGCGACAAGGACGTCCACACCGCGGCCGAGTACTTCGGCCTGCTCGCCGAGGGGCGCTGACGGTCATGAGCCAGATCGACGAGCTGTTCGCGCGCACCCGCGCGGAGAACCGCGCCGCCCTGGTGGGCTACCTCCCGGCCGGCTTCCCGACCGTCGAGCAGTCCGTCCGCGCGATCGCGACGATGGTCGAGAACGGCGTCGACCTGGTCGAGGTCGGTCTGCCGTACAGCGACCCGGTCATGGACGGCCCCACGATCCAGTCCGCTGCCGAGACCGCGCTGGCCGCCGGCACCAAGGTCGACGACGTCATCGAGGTCGTCCGGGCCACGGCGGCCCTGGGAGTCCCGACCGTCGTCATGACGTACTGGAACCCGGTCGAGCGTCGCGGCGTCGACCGCTTCGCCCAGCAGCTGGCCGAGGCCGGGGGAGTCGGGCTGATCACGCCCGACCTCATCCCCGACGAGGGAGCCGACTGGGACCGCGCCTCGCGCGCCCACGGCCTCGACCGCGTCTACCTCGTCGCGCCGTCCTCGACCGATGATCGGATGGCGCTGACCGCGGAGGCCGCCAGCGGCTTCATCTACGCCACGGCCGTGATGGGCGTGACGGGTCAGCGTCAGGAGACCTCGAGCCTCGCGCCCGAGCTCGTCGCCCGTCTGCGCGCCGTGACCGACAAGCCCGTCGGCGTCGGCCTCGGCGTCAGCAACGGAGCCCAGGCGGCCGAGGTGGCCGCCTTTGCCGACGCGGTCATCGTGGGGAGCGCCCTCGTACGCTGCCTCCTGGACGCCACCGACGAGCAGCAGGGCCTCGACGCCCTCGCTGCGCTGACCCGGGACCTGCGTGCCGGAATGGAGCGATCGTGAACCAGCTGGCCACCTACATCCCCAGCCCCGAGACGGGCGTCTGGGAGATCGGGCCTCTCCCGCTGCGCGCCTACGCGCTCGGCATCATCATCGGGGCCCTGCTCGCGATCTGGATCGGCGAGCGGCGCTTCCAGGCACGCGGCGGCCACGAGGGCGTCATCGCCGACGTGGCGATCTGGGCCATCCCGTTCGGCATCGTCGGCGCCCGGCTCTACCACGTTGCGACCGACCCGGAGCTGTACTTCGCGGAGGGTCGCCGCCCGATCGAGGCCCTGTACATCTGGCAGGGCGGCCTCGGCATCTGGGGTGCCATCGCGGGTGGCGCGATCGGCGCCTTCATCGCCACGAGGCGAGCCGGTGTCTCGTTCTCGTCGGTCGCCGATGCGATCGCCCCGGGCCTGCTCGTCGCGCAGGCCGTGGGCCGGATCGGCAACTACTTCAACCAGGAGCTCTTCGGCAAGCCGACGACGCTGCCCTGGGGACTCGAGATCGACCCGGGCAACCGGCCGCTCGGCTACATCCAGTACGCCACGTTCCACCCCACGTTCCTGTACGAGCTGCTCTGGAACCTCGCGGCTGCCGCCGTGCTGATCTGGCTCGACAAGAAGTACCGCTTCACGGGCGGCCGGGCGTTCTGGCTCTACGTCATGCTCTACACCGCTGGCCGGTTCTGGATCGAGCAGCTGCGCATCGACGACGTCAACGAGATCGGCTTCTGGCGCCTCAACGTGTGGACCTCGCTGATCGTGTTCGCGATCGGGGCGTTCTTCTTCTTCCGCACCCGCGGCCGTGCGCCGGAGGCCTCCGAGGCCGCTGCTGACGACGCCCAGCCGACGGACGACGAGGACGTCGACCGCGCCGCGACCAGCAACGCGACGGACGAGACGGCTGCCGAGGCGCCGCAGCGTCCCGACCCGTCCTGAGCATGTGGACGGCGGTGCCGCGGCCGTCCGGTCCGCGGCTAGGGTGACGCGCATGCCTGACGCCGACACGACCACCGTCCGCGAGGTGCTGCACGCCGCGGTCAGCTCGGTCGGCGGGGTCGAGCGACCGGGCCAGGTCGAGATGGCCGAGGCCGTCGCCGCCGCGATGGAGGAGGGGCGGCACCTGCTCGTGCAGGCCGGCACCGGCACGGGCAAGTCGCTCGGCTACCTCGTGCCGAGCCTGCTCCACGGTCAGCGGGTCGTCATCGCGACGGCCACCCTGGGCCTGCAGCACCAGCTCGTGCAGCGCGACATCCCGGCCCTGCTGAGCGGTGCAGCCGACGTGCTCGACGAGGTGCCGTCGCACGCCGTGCTCAAGGGCCGCTCGAACTACGCCTGCCTCCACCGGCTCCGCGTGGGCGTTCCCGACGACCAGGGAACGCTCGTCGAGATCCCCGAGGGCACCCTCGGCGCTGAGGTCGTGGCGCTGCGCGAGTGGGCCGAGGACCAGGCGGAGAACGTCGGCCCTGGCGACCGCGAGTCGGCCCCGTCGCACACCGATCGTGGCTGGCGCCAGGTCAGCGTCACCGCGCGCGAGTGCCTGGGCGCGTCGAAGTGCGGCTTCGCCCTGGAGTGCTTCGCCGAGAAGGCCAAGGCGAAGGCGCACGCCGCGCAGCTCGTGGTCACGAACCACTCGCTGCTCGCGATCGACGCACAGGGCGACGTCCCCACCCTGCCCGAGCACGACGTCGTGGTGATCGACGAGGCGCACGAGCTGGCGTCCCGCGTCACCCAGGCGGCCACGGTCGAGCTGGAGCCCGCCGCGATCGAGCGAGCCGCGCGCCGCGCTCGTGGTCACCTGAAGAGCGGCCAGCCCGCCGACGACCTCGCCGACGCCTCCGACGCGCTGGCCGACGTGCTCACCCGCACCGAGCCTGGACGTCTCGACCGGCCCACCGACGAGCTGCTCGACGTGCTCGCGCTCGTGCGCGACTCGGCCCGCGCCTGCATGTCCGACTTCAGCTCGGAGAAGGGCGGCGGCGAGCCCGACGCGGCCCGTCAGCAGGCGCGCGGCCTGGTCGACGACGTCCGGCTCGTGGCCGAGCGCATGGCCGCCCACGGCGACGCCGACGTGCTGTGGGCCGCCGAGGGGCGAGCGGGAGCACGGCTCCACCTCGCGCCGCTCGACGTCGCGAGCATGCTGGCCAACAGCGTCTTCTCCGACCGCACGGTGGTCCTCACCAGCGCCACCCTGTCGCTCGGCGGCAGCTTCGACGCGGTCGTGCGATCGGTGGGCCTCGGCTTCGGCGACCACGAGTGGACCGGCATCGACGTCGGCTCGCCGTTCGACTACGGCAAGCAGGGCGTGCTCTACGTCGCCAAGCACCTGCCGCCGCCCGGACGCGAGGGTCCGAGCACCCAGCTCGCGGACGAGCTCGTCGACCTGGTGCAGGCGGCCGGCGGGCGCACGCTCGGGCTGTTCTCGTCGCGGCGTGCCGCGGAGGCGGCCGCCGAGATCGTGCGCGACCGGCTGCCCGACCTCGAGATCCTCGTGCAGGGCGAGGCCCACCTCAGCGAGCTCACGCAGCGGTTCGTCGAGGACGAGCACAGCTGCCTGTTCGGCACGCTCGGGCTCTGGCAGGGACTCGACGTCCCGGGTGCCACGTGCCAGCTCGTGCTGATCGACCGCATCCCCTTCCCGCGGCCCGACGACCCGCTCATGGGTGCGCGCCAGCGGCTCGTCGAGAAGCATGGCGGCAACGGCTTCATGTCGGTCGCCGCGAGCCACGCAGCCCTGCTGCTCGCGCAGGGTGCCGGTCGCCTGATCCGACGCGTCGACGACCGAGGTGTCGTGGCTGTGCTCGACTCACGACTCGCCACGGCCCGCTACGGCAGCTACCTCGCGGCGTCGCTCCCGCCGATGTGGCGCACGACCGACAAGGCCACCGTCCTGGGCGCCCTCAAGCGCCTCGACGAGGTCGCGAGCAAGGCGTGAACCGGCGGGTCGACTCCACCTCCTAGACTCGCCCCCTATGAGCATCGTGGTCACCGGCGGCGCCGGCTACATCGGATCGCACGTCGTCAGGGCCTTCGTGAAGGCTGGCCTCGACTGCGTCGTCATCGACGACCTGTCGAGCGGGCACCGCGAGTTCGTCCCGGAGGACGTGCCGTTCGTGGAGGCCTCCCTGCTCGACACGGCGGCGCTCGAGGCCACGATGGCCGACTACGACGTGCAGGCCGTCGTGCACCTGGCGGGCTACAAGTACGCCGGGGTGTCGGTCGATCGACCGCTGCACACCTACGAGCAGAACGTGCAGGGCACCGTGAGCCTGCTGCAGGCCATGGAGCGCAGCGGGGTGGACGCGATCGTGTTCTCCTCCAGCGCCGCGACCTACGGCACGCCCGATGTCGACACCGTCACGGAGGACACGCCGACCGCGCCGGAGTCGCCGTACGGCGAGTCGAAGCTGATCGGCGAGTGGCTGCTGCGAGACGCCGAGCGCGCCAACGGCACCCGTCACACCTCGCTGCGGTACTTCAACGTCGTCGGCTCGGCCGTGCCGGAGCTGTACGACTCCAGCCCGCACAACCTCTTCCCGCTGGTGATCCGCGCGCTGCGCGAGGGTCGGACGCCTCGCATCAACGGCGAGGACTACGCGACGCCGGACGGCACCTGCGTCCGCGACTACGTGCACGTGGCCGATCTGGCGGAGGCGCACGTCGTCGCGGCGCGGGCCCTGCTGGAGGGACGCGACCTCGAGCGCGTCTACAACCTCGGCTGTGGCGACGGCGTCTCGGTGCGGCAGATCATGGACGCCGCTGCGGAGGTCTCCGGCATCGACTTCACCCCGGAGGTCGGTCCGCGCCGTCCGGGTGACCCGGCGCGCATCGTCGCGTCCGGCGAGCTCGCGGCACGCGACCTGGACTGGAAGGTCCGCTACTCCGTGGTCGACATGTTCCGCAGCGCCTGGGAAGCCGGCCCCACCAACGCCTGACGTGCGGAGAGGTTTCGAGGCTCGCGCCGCAGGCGGCACTCGCACCTCAACCACCGGT
>NZ_BAAAME010000002.1:995173-1001430 GCF_039529015.1 Aeromicrobium alkaliterrae | reverse complement strand
CGCGAGTGCGCTCTAGCGCGCGAGCCTCGAAACCTTCGTGGTCAGACGCGGCGCAGGACCGCGGTGACCTTGCCGAGGATCGTGGCGTGGGTGCCGTCGATGGGGGAGTACTCCGGGTTGGCCGGCAGCAGCCAGACCTCGCCGTTCTTGCGCTGGAAGGTCTTGACCGTGGCCTCGCCGTCGAGCATCGCGGCGACGATCTCGCCGTTCTCGGCGACGGGCTGCTGGCGGATGACGACGTAGTCGCCGTCACAGATCGCGACGTCGATCATCGAGTCGCCGCTGACCTCGAGCAGGAACAGGGTGCCGTCGCCGACGAGCGACTTGGGCAGCGGGAAGACGTCCTCGACGCGCTCCTCGGCCAGGATCGGACCGCCGGCCGCGATCCGGCCCACCATCGGTACGTAGGTGGCGGTGGGCAAGGAGTCGCGCATGCCCGTCTCGTCGACGACGGTCTCGTCAGCAGAGCTGACCGCCGGCCGCGCGCCGACACCGTCGGGCAGGAAGATCTCCATGGCCCGCGGGCGGAACGGATCGCGGCGGATGAAGCCCATCTTCTCGAGCTGCTTGAGCTGGTGCGAGACCGAGGACGTGCTGTGCAGGCCCACGGCAGCGCCGACCTCGCGCATGCTGGGCGGGTAGCCGCGCTGGGCGACCTCGTCGCGCAGGAACTCCAGGACACGACGCTGCCGGGCGGTGAGGCCGTCGGCGTCGGGCGGGCCGTCGGGCAGCTCGCTGACGTTGGAGCGGTCGTCGGTGTCCTCGGTGCTCATGGGGAACACGCTAGGACAGATGTTCGACGAGATCAAACATCTGTTCGAGTGGGCGTGTCGGCGCCGATCGCTCCCTCGATGTTCTCCGGGACCTCGTCGTCCTCGGGATCCCGCGGACGCTCGCCCTCGCGGACGGCCTCGTAGGAGGCGCCGATGAGCAGGGCGAAGAAGCCGGCCCACAGCCACAGCAGGAGCACGACGACCCCTGCGAGCGCGCCGTAGGTCTTGCCGTAGCTGCCGAAGTTGTCGACGTAGAGCGAGAAGCCGACGGAGGCGACGAGCCACGCTCCGGCCGCACCGGTCACGCCGGGAGACCAGAGCTTCGGCTTCGTCTGTCCGGACTCGGCGTCGGGAGCGCTGCGGATGACCAGGCCGAACCCGATCACGATGGCTCCGGCCAGCAGGGCGAAGCGCAGCAAGTCGACGAGGATCCGGGTGCCGGGCACGTCGACCAGGTTGTCGAGGATCGGGGGAGCGACCGCGACGAGGGTGACGGTCACGGCCAGGAAAGCACCGGCGCCCACGGTCAGGGCGAGGGCCAGGAGCTTCTGCTTGATGAAGTTGCGCGTCTGCAGGTTGCCGAGCATCGCGTTGATCGCCGTCACGAGGTTCGCCATGCCGCCGCTGGCGCTGTAGATCGCGAGGACGACCGCCAGCGCGAAGCCGACGCTGAGCGAGCTCGACGAGGTCTCCGCCAGGGACTCCAGCTGCCCGGTGATGATCGATGCGGCGTCGGCCGGGAGGGCGTCGGCGATGCTGTCGGACTGCCGGGCGAGCGTCTCGGGGCTCACGACGAGTCCGTAGGTGAGCAGTCCCGCGATCATCGCGGGGAAGAGGGCGAGGAAGACGTAGAACGCCACGCCGGCCGCCAGCAGCGACGCGTTGCGCTCGGAGGCGAGCTTCCAGGCGGTCTTCAGGCGGGTGATGGCGGACATGCCTTCGACCCTAGGCGGGAGTCGCGCACCCCGCGCGTCGGCGTTCGAACGGCCGAGTGCACCCGCTGGAACGTCCTCGAGCGTGTGTCTCAGATCACTGCGCCGGCATTTATGCAGGTCAGCCACCTGGAGGAGAGGTGTTCGCAAATTTGTTCGAACAGGGTCTTCACATTTGTCCGACCCTCCCCGTATGGTCGTTCATGTGTTCGATCGAACGTCCGTTCGCACCACTCCCGATCGAATGACATCCCTCGGCTGAGGCCGCGGGCGGACGTTCGAGAGAACACACCAACTCCCTCCTCTTCCCCACGGAGACCACCATGAGCATCACCCACGACGAGCTTCCGCTGATCGACTTCGCGCCGTACACGCGCGACACCGAGCAGGCGCGCGAGCGTCACCTGGCCCTCGTGCCGCACGCCGCGGCGCCGGTTCGTTCGGCTGCCGTGGCACGGCCGGCGGCCCAGCCGGGCCTGCGCCTCACGCGCCGCGGCCGGGTGCTGCTCACGATCCTGGCGCTCGCCGTCGTCACGGCCCTCATGGTCGTCTTCGGTTCCGGCACGGCCGCCACGAGCGACGCGTCCGCGATCACGGGCACCACCACCATCACGGTGCAGCCGGGTCAGACCCTGTGGTCGATCGCTGGTGAGGCCAACCCCGGCGGCGACGTCCGCGACACGATGGACGACATCGTCAAGCTCAACTCGCTCGTCAAGGGCGAGACCCTCCAGATGGGCACGCAGCTCGCCCTTCCGGTGTACGCCGACTGACGGCTCACGATCTGGTCGGCGGGCCTTGGGTTGAGACTGACGCCCGCCGACCGGCACGACCCCGAGTCTTCTGGACTCGGATCCCGACACCGGGCAGTCACGCGCTGGGGAAGGCTGTGACTGCCCGGTGTCGCGTCATGCGCGCGACGCGACCTCGGCTCCTGCCCGTGTGTCAGGGCGCGACGATGACAGGCCGCGCCTCGGCGACATCCAGGCTGGCCGCGGGTCCGACGGCCGTGATGAGCTGGTCGATGGTCAGCGGGGCTCCGCCGTTGACCTGGTAGGTCACCCGGTACCCCACGTCGACCCGGGGTGTCAGTCCCGTCGCGACGGCATCGTAGGTGTGGGTGACGTCGGTGGACGGATACGGCGCTCCGGGCTTGCTCGTGGTCTGGCTCGTGCCGTCGCCGTGGTGCCAGGTGAAGCTTGCGGGCGTCCCGGTGATGGTCACGGCCTGCCCCAGGAGCATGGTCGAGTGCTGGAAGACCGGTGCGTCGACGAAGAAGATCGTCGGCGCGTTGACCAACGTCCGCCCGCCCGGCTGGATCCGCACCGCCAACGCCGGCAGCCCCACCTCCTCCACCGCCCGCCGAATCTCCGCCGCCGTCGCCGGGCCCTGTGGGCTGGTCGGTCCGCCGTCGACGTTCGCGCTTCCCAACGAGCCGCAGCCGGATGCCTTCGGGTTGGCAACGCACTTCGGCACCGCGACTGAACCGGTCTGTCCGCCTTCCGATCCGAGGGTGATTTGCTCGCCTTCGAGGATCAGTACGGGCTTGTGGGGTTGCGGCTCCACGTCGATCTGCGCATTCGCGGAGGTTGATGCCAGCAGAGTCAACGCGAACGCGGCGACTGCTACCGGTGTTACTCGGCGCCTCATGCTTGTCTGCCCGGAGCCATTTGGGACACCTTCCACGTTCCGTTGATGTTCGTGGGAACGAAGGTGAGTTGGTCCTCGGACTCGCCGAAAGCTTCCTCGGCTGATTCCGAATCAGGTTTGAGCGTTCCGCTTTCGATCTTTAGGTCCACCACGACGACCAGTTGAGCGTCAACAGGAACGACATCGACCTTGAGCGGAACCCAGGCTCCTCCTGCGAGTGAACCGCCACTCGCGTACCAACTGCTGTACAGATCGATGTACTTCGCGCAGCCTGTGCACTGATCGTCGCTAGCTCGTTGAAGGGTCTCGGTATCTCCAGTCAGGGACGTGTAGTTGAGAACCTCTACGTAGTACCGGATGAAGGCTTCGGCGCCCTCTGGGGTCTCTGCGGTGGCGGCTTCGGGGAGCTCGGGTGTCTGGAGGTCGGTCTCGGGGGTCGAGGCGGACGGTGGCGGCTCTTTCGGCTCTGGCTCGTTCTGGCATCCGGTCAGGAGCGCGGTGAGCAGGCCGATGGCGGCCAGCGGTGCAAGAAGTGGTCGGCCCATGGATCCCCCGATCAGTGGCCGTCCGAACCTATGCAGAGGTAGGCGCACTTGTCAGCCACCCGATCCGTGACGTGTGGACAAGTCCTCGGGCGTCGGCGCAGGTCCCCTCCAGTCGCCGAGGGACCCGGCTCGCGCGCCGGCCTCGGCCCACGACCAGGGCGCGTCGGCGTCTACGGGGGAGACCAGCGAACCGAGACCTTCGGCAGTGCGTGTGGGTTCGCCAGAGCACCCGCCGACGGCGCTGAGGCCGATGGCAAGTGCGGCGACAAGTGTGCGACTGAGCGACGTCATCTGGTCCTCCGGTGGGATGTGAGGACGCCGAATCTAGGAACGCCTGAGGCGCTTGTCAGGCACCCGTGACGGGCGCTGTGGACGACGAGGCCCTGTGGATGGAGCGGCTCGGCACGAGTGGGTGACACCGGCAGGACACAATGGCGACATGCGGATTGTGGTGATTGCCGACGAGACCGACCGCGAGGGCGGGTACGTCACCGAGCGGCTGCGACAGCTCGGCGGAACGGTGGAGTTCGTCGACCGCGGGGGCCTGCCCGACCGCGCCGATCACGTCGGCTCCGGGCCGCACGTCGATCTCCTGCTCCTGCTGGGATCCCACCGCTCGGCGCACGACCCGCGCCACGTGCACGACGTCATGGCGGAGTCCGCGTGGGTGCGCGACTCGCTGGCCGACGGGACCCCGGTCATGGGGATCTGCTTCGGGGCCCAGCTGATGGCGCGAGCCCTCGGCGGCCACTCCTACCGGATGGACGTGCCGGAAGTCGGGTGGGTGCGGGTCGACACCACGGACCCGGTCCTGTGCCCGGCCGGTCCGTGGGGTCAGTTCCACCACGACACGTTCGTCCCGCCGCAGCACGCGCGGGTGCTCGGTTCGACCTGGTACGGGCCGCAGTGCTTCATCGAGGAGACCCACGGCGCGAAGGCGATCGCGTGGCAGTTCCACCCCGAGGTGGTTCCGGAGGTCTACGCCCAGTGGGTCGACGAGGCGAAGACGACAGTGCGCGCCGCGGAGGCCGATGGTGGCGAGCTCGTTCGTGAGGCTCGCCGCCTGGCTCCGCAGGCGCGCACGCGGGCATTCGCCCTGGTCGATGCCGCCCTCGACTATCTCGAGGTCAAGGGCGGCACGGCCGTCAGCTGACGGTGTCGGCGGCGCTGGCCTTCTCGGCCGCCGCCTTCTCCGATCCGGCGCCGGAGCTCGAGAGCTGGCCGCCGGTGTTCTCCAGGTGGGCGCGGACGAACCAGTGGAACAGCTCGAGCTGTCGCAGCTGGCCGATGATCATGTCCTCGGTGACGGGGTCGAGATCGGCCACGGCGGCCTGTGCGGCGCGGTGGTCGGTGATGACGCCCTGGTAGACGAGGTCGAGCGCACCGAGGTGCTCGTTGGTGGTGGCGCGCCCCAGGGAGTAGTCCTCCCAGGTGCGCGTCTTGACGAGATCGCCCGTCAGGCCGTTCGGCGAGGTGCCGAGGGTCGCGATGCGCTCGGCGGTCTCGTCGACCGCGTCGCGGACCTCGACCACGTGGGGGTCGATCATCTCGTGGACCGCGATGAAGTGCGGTCCGACGACGTTCCAGTGAATGTGCTTGAGCGTCAGGGCCAGATCGTTCAGGGCGTGGAGACGCTCCTGAAGGATGCCGGCGACCTTCTCACCTTCGGCTTCAGTGAGTCCGGGAATCGTGAACTTGGGGGTGCTCATGCCTTCGACGTTACGCCGCAAATCGCGTCACGCAACCGGAGCGGGTCACGTGCTGAGATGCCGGGATCTCAGCCGTTTCAGGTCAGCCGAGGCTTGCCTGATTGACGAGCCAGGCGATGCCGAACCGGTCGTTGAAGAGGCCGAACTTGTCGCCCCACGGGGCCAGCTCGAACGGCACGACGATCTCGGCCCCCTCGGTGAGTGCGTCCCACGACGACTGCAGGTCGGTGTCGCCGCTGCTGAGCGAGACGTTGACGTGGGTGCCGTGCTGCGGCTGGTCGCCCCCGGGGGGCGTGTCGGACGCCATCAGCGTCAGCCCCGTCGGGGTGTCGAGCTGGCCGTGCATCACGAGGTCCGCCTGGGACGGGTCGTCGCTCATGCCGGAATCGCCGAATGTCATGATGCTCAGCTCGCCCCCGAGGGCGGACTGGTAGAACTCGAGCGCCTCACGGGCCTCGGTCGCGAAGTTCAGGTACGGGTTCAGTCGGATCGCCATGACGACAGGGTCCACCCGCACACCGACAGCCCACAAGGGCCCGGCGCAGTTTCAGCCGCGGCGCGCGAGGCGGATGCGGATGGGGCCCTTCGCGGTCGACGGGTCGACGACGCGACCGCCCTGCGTGATCTCGACCTCGCCGCGGTCGACGA
>NZ_BAAAME010000002.1:986813-995154 GCF_039529015.1 Aeromicrobium alkaliterrae | reverse complement strand
GGTCGGCTCCATCAGGTCGCGCCAGCCGTCGTCGGTCCCTGCGGCCCGCGCCGCGTCGGACGGGCAGATCGTCGCGCCGGCCGCTCGCCCGGCCAGGAGCTCCAGGATCGTGCGCTCGAGCCCCTGGTCGTCGTCGCTCACGCCGCGGCGCCGGCAGGCGGTGCTGCAGTAGCGCACCGAATCCCAGTCGCGCTCCCACTTCTTGCGCCACTCGATCCGGCGCCCGCACGACGCACAGGTCTTGGCCGGGGGAGTCATCCCAGCAGTGTCCCCGGTGTGGGGTCGTTCGGCCCGTCGAGAGGTCCACCGAAGGGGTGTCCGGAGCGCAACTCCTGTGACGGACGTGACGGGTGTGACTCGTCACGGTCGGGGCGCGGCGCGCTGACCTGCGCAAACGCGGCAGCGCTGAATCCTGTCGGCGCGTCGCAGGAAGATGCTTGCGCGGGATGGTGTTGACCACGTACGGTAGCCACTACATCTGGGACTTACACGCGTGTAGTTCTCCACATGTAGGTGCACAGCCCAGGCGGTGTTACCCACATGACAGGGCCGTTGGTCCACACGTCGTCCCCAGGTTCATCCCCAGCCAGTCGCTCGTCACCAGCCTTGAGGAGGCCCGACATGCACTGTCCGTTCTGCAAGAACACCGACACCCGAGTGCTCGACAGCCGGGTCGCCGACGAGGGTGGCTCGATCCGTCGTCGTCGCACCTGCTCGTCCTGCGAGAAGCGCTTCACGACGATCGAGCAGATGCAGCTGATGGTCGTGAAGCGGTCGGGGGCCACCGAGCCCTTCGCCCGTGAGAAGGCCGTCGCCGGCGTCCGCAAGGCCTGCAAGGGCCGCCCGGTCTCCGACGACGACCTCGCCCGCCTGGGCCAGCGTGTCGAGGACACGCTGCGCTCCTCGGGCTGCGCCGAGATCGAGGCCCACCAGGTGGGCCTCGCCGTTCTCGAACCCCTGAAGGAGCTCGACGAGGTCGCGTACCTGCGCTTCGCGAGCGTCTACAAGGCCTTCGACTCCGCCGACGACTTCGCCGCGGAGATCGCCAGCCTCATGTCCCGGTCGGCCGACGGCGAGCTCGCCGAAGAAGCGGCCACCCGCACCGCACCGTAGGTCTCGGAGCGGCACCCGTCGTGGTGTCGACCCCACAGCAACGCCGCAGTTCAGCACGCAGCAGCACCCGCACGCAGCAGCCATCACCCTCATCGCATCAGGAGCACCCATGACGGAGACCGTCAGCGGATCCACCGGATCCCACCGCAAGAACGCCTCGAAGGCCGGCGCCGGCCTCAAGATCGAGCGCGTCTACACGACCGAGGGCGTGCACCCCTACGACGCCGTCACCTGGGAGCGTCGCGACGTCGTCCAGACCAACTGGAAGACCGGCGAGAACGTCTTCGAGCAGCGCGGCGTCGAGTTCCCCGACACCTGGAGCGTCAACGCCTCCACGATCGTCACCACGAAGTACTTCCGTGGCGCTGTCGGCTCGGCCGAGCGCGAGCAGAGCCTCAAGCAGCTCCTCGACCGCGTCGTCCTCACGTACGTGAAGGCCGGCAAGGAGCACGGCTACTTCGCCTCCGACGCCGACGCCGAGGTCTTCGAGCACGAGCTCACCCACATGCTGCTGCACCAGGTGTTCAGCTTCAACAGCCCCGTCTGGTTCAACGTCGGCACGTCCAGCCCGCAGCAGGTCAGCGCCTGCTTCATCCTGGCCGTCGACGACTCGATGGACTCGATCCTGAACTGGTACCGCGAGGAGGGCCTGATCTTCAAGGGTGGATCGGGCGCCGGCCTCAACCTGTCGCGCATCCGCTCGAGCAAGGAGCTGCTCCGCTCCTCGGGTGGCACCGCCTCGGGCCCCGTCTCCTTCATGCGTGGCGCCGACGCCTCCGCCGGCACCATCAAGTCCGGTGGCGCCACGCGCCGCGCGGCCAAGATGGTCGTCCTGGACGTCGACCACCCCGACATCGTCGAGTTCGTCGAGACCAAGGAGAAGGAGGAGGAGAAGATCCGCGTCCTGCGCGACGCCGGCTTCGACATGGACCTCGGTGGCTCCGACATCACCTCGGTGCAGTACCAGAACGCCAACAACTCGGTCCGCGTCAACGACGAGTTCATGCGCGCCGTCGAGGAGAAGACCGCGTTCGGCCTGCGTGGCCGCATGACCGGTGAGGTCATCGAGGAGATCGACGCCGTCGAGCTGTGGGACAAGATCGCCAAGGCCGCGTGGGCCTGCGCCGATCCGGGCATCCAGTACGACTCGACGATCAACGACTGGCACACGACGCCGGAGGCGGGCCGCATCACGGCCTCCAACCCGTGCTCGGAGTACATGCACCTCGACAACTCGAGCTGCAACCTCGCCAGCCTGAACCTGATGAAGTTCCTCAACGAGGACGGCTCGTTCGGCGTCGAGAAGTTCGTCAAGAGCGTCGAGCTCATCATCACCGCGATGGACATCTCGATCTGCTTCGCCGACTTCCCGACCGACCCGATCGGTGAGACCACGCGGGCCTACCGCCAGCTCGGCATCGGCTACGCCAACCTCGGCGCTCTGCTGATGGCCTCGGGCCTGGCGTACGACTCCGACGGTGGCCGCGCGCTGGCCGGCTCCATCACCTCGCTGATGACCGGTACCTCGTACCGTCGTTCGGCCGAGCTCGCCGGCATCGTCGGCGCCTACGACGGCTACGCGCAGAACGCTGCCCCGCACACGCGGGTCATGCGCAAGCACCTCGCCGCGAACGACGACATCCGCACGCTGCACACGATGGACATCGCGGTGCACCGCGAGGCCACCAAGCAGTGGGCCGACAACCTCAAGATCGGTGAGAAGAACGGCTGGCGCAACGCCCAGGCCTCGGTCCTGGCGCCCACCGGCACGATCGGCTTCATGATGGACTGCGACACGACCGGCATCGAGCCGGACTTCTCGCTGGTCAAGTTCAAGAAGCTCGTCGGCGGCGGCTCGATGCAGGTCGTCAACCAGACGGTCCCGGCCGCGCTCACCAAGCTCGGCTACACCAACGAGACCATCGAGGCGATCGTCGAGTTCATCGGCGAGCACGGCCACGTCATCGACGCCCCCGGCCTGAAGACCGAGCACTACGAGGTCTTCGACTGCGCGGTCGGCGAGCGGGCCATCAAGCCGATGGGCCACGTGCGCATGATGGCGGCGGCCCAGCCATTCCTGTCCGGCGCCATCTCCAAGACGGTCAACATGCCGGAGACCTCCTCGGTCGAGGAGATCGCCGACGTCTACTACCAGGGCTGGAAGCTCGGCCTGAAGGCGCTCGCGGTCTACCGCGACAACTGCAAGGTCGGCCAGCCGCTGTCCAGCCAGAAGTCGCAGGACGACAAGACCAGCGCGTCGGCCGAGGCCGCCACCGAGGTCAAGACGGTCGTCGTCGAGAAGCCGATCCGTCGTCGCCTGCCGAAGTCGCGCGCCTCGATCACCACGAGCTTCAGCGTCGGTGGCGCCGAGGGCTACATGACCTCGGGTGCGCACGAGAGCGGCGAGCTGGGCGAGGTCTTCCTCAAGCTCGGCAAGCAGGGCTCGACGCTGGCGGGTGTCATGGACGCCTTCAGCATCGCGACCTCGATCGGCCTGCAGTACGGCGTGCCGCTGGAGACCTTCGTCAGCAAGTTCACCAACCTGAAGTTCGAGCCCGCCGGTCTGACCGACGACTCGGACGTCCGGATGGCGCAGTCGATCATGGACTACGTGTTCCGTCGCCTGGCGCTGGACTACCTGGACTTCGACACCCGCTCGGCCCTCGGCATCTTCTCGGCCGACGAGCGTCAGCGTCACCTCGACACCGGCTCGTACCAGCCCATCAACGACGGCAGCACCGCCGCCGAGCTGGTCGAGACGCCCGTCGAGACGCTCCCGAAGGCTGAGGCCGCTCCGGCTGCCGAGGTCGTCGTCGAGGACGCCGCCAAGGCCGCTCCGTCGCAGGCGCACACCTCGGCCGAGCTCCTCGAGGTCATCACCGGCTCCGCGGTCGACTCGCCCCTGTGCATGACCTGCGGCACCAAGATGCGCCCCGCCGGCTCGTGCCACGTGTGCGAGGGCTGCGGCTCCACCAGCGGCTGCAGCTGAGCTAGCTGACGAAGACGGGCCCCACCGAAACCGGTGGGGCCCTTCTTCGTTGTTGATGAACTAGGCCGAGAGAAACTCGCCATATCGAGTTTGGAGACGTGCGAGATCGGGCCGAGCCGAGCGAGACCGGGGAAGCTTCATGAGCGGGCGGTCGTGCATGTCCTGCAGTCCGTGGCGCAGCATCGGACCATCGACTTCATCGAGGATGTCCTGACGAATATGCAGAGTCAGAGTGTCGGGCCTGATGCCGAGGATCTTGCTGTCGAAAGCTGCGTGGTGGATCTTGCACATCGCGAGCCCGTTCGGCACTACTGGCTCGCCGTCGGGGTGGCCATCAGCGATGATGTGCGCAGCATCGAGTAGCTGGCTGTGGCCGAGATTGCACACAGCACACCGGGACTCGTAGGCCAACATCACCTGGGTTCGGAAGACGCGCTGGTGCAGACGCACTTTCGTCAGCCGCTCCATATACATCCGGTAGTCCGGGTCTGCGGCTCCAGCGTCGCCGAAGTGCCGCTGGGCGTGGTCGAGGGCAAGCGTGAATTCGAGCTCCTGGGGTGCATCGCCGACGACCCACACTGGATAAATTGGTTCGAACGAGCCGGACGCGACACCAACGAACCACATGATCGGGAGCTTCGAACTGAAGGCCCGTCGTAGTGCGACATTTTCCGGATGGTTTGGGTCGGACCCCCGATACTTGTACCTCTGCAGACCGTCAGGTCCCACTGAGTCCGCGTAGGGCGGCACCTGCCCCGGAGGGGTGAACGTCGTTCGAATTGCGAGGGCGGCGTCCATGCCGGCAGGCTTCCGGATCCCTCTTTGGCGATCCATGAGTGGAATCCGCTGACCGCCGTACTCGAAGCTCGAGAGCCACCCAAAGTCGACGCGTTCACTCGGTCGCTGATCTAGCCACGCCATTGCTGCGCGCCTCAGGAGAAGGCTCTCGGCAACGCTCACGCCAGCATGCTCCCACGGGACAACTCGGCCTCGGTGGATTTCTCATCGATGTAGCCCGCCCAGAGGTGATCGCGTGCCCGCGTCATGGCTACGTAGATCTCTCGGCGGTAGAGGCTGCGGCGCTCTTCGTAGGACGAATCAGTTTCATTGACCTGTCGTGGCAGCTCGCGGTGGAGCGCAGGGAGGTAGACGTGCGAAAACTCGAGGCCCTTGGCTCGCTTGATAGTGCCAACCTTCACAGCCTCGATCGTGACTCCGGCATAGTCGGTCAGGGAAACGGTGGGGATTCCGCGCAGCCGTAGAAGCGCCATCATCTGGCGGGCTTCTCGCGTGGTGCGAGTCAATGCCGCCATGTTGCCCCAGTTGGTTCCATCTGCGTGCGCAGTGGTCATGTCGTCAATCGCCATGGAGGACAAGGTCTTGCCATCCGGTCCGCTGAGCACCGTCGGCTTCCCGCCAACCCGGGTAGAGGTGCCCTCCAGGCGGTCTTCAACGGTGCCTTCGATGTCAAGGACTGCGTCGTCAGCTACGAGGGCGCTGGCCGTGGCGAGAATCTGTGCTGTGTTGCGGTAGTTCTCTCGCAGGACGTGAGCGCGACCCGCCACATTGATTCCAGCTTCGCTAAGAGTGAAGCCGCCGGGGTAGACCGACTGCCGACTGTCGCCAAGGAGCAACATGCGATTCGGGCCGTCGCCCGAAAGCACGTCGAGAAACTGCAAAGAGATCAGGTTGAGGTCTTGAACCTCGTCAACGATGACTCCGGCATACTGAAACAAGCTGGGATAGCGGCGCACGGCCTCACGTGCCCGCAGGATCAGATCGTTGAAGTCGCCTGTGCCGCGCAAGCCGAGTTGCTCCTCGTACGCCAGGTAGAGGTCCCACATGCGCTCGCGATCGGCGGAGCGGAGAGGAGTCTTTCGGCCGATGCGATGGAGGTCTCGATACTGCTCGAAGCCGGTGAGCCCGCGCCCCTTGATGACGTAGTCAATTTCTTCCTTCCAGTACATCGGCGAGTGGTTCGCGATCGATGTCGAGTGTTTGAGCTCGCTCCGAGACCAGGCCAGACCGAATGCCGTGTCTACCTTCGCCGAGTCGATGTGAACGTGTTCTCCGGCCTTCTGAAGGCATTCAGCTGCGAGCTGGTGGACTCCGACGAAATGAATATTGTGACTCGCAGGCTCCGAGACGATTCGTGCCAACTCGGCAAAGACCCGAGGGAGAGTCCTGACGAAGGAGGCGAAGATGATCGGATGTGGCGATCTCAGAGCGTGATAGGTGGCTCGGTGAAGGCCGACGACTGTTTTACCTGTGCCGGCTGGCCCTCTGACGCGAGCCGGCCCAGTCCAATGAGTCCGTGTGAGGCGGACTTGCTCGGGATGCAGGAATGTCATCCAAGACTCGATGGGCTCGGTCAGCTCGGCGTCGAGAAGCGCCTTCACAAGCTCGTCGATTCCCGGGAGCACGTCCTGAATGTCAGCAGCAGTTTCGGCGCGCCGATGCCGAGCCGCCGGTCGGCGCGTCGGCGGCGTTGCCTCCATTGCCGGACAGATCTCGGCTACGCCCGAGGAGACCGCGCTCGCCTGCTCGACCGAGAATCGACGAGGCAGTCGAGTGATCCACTCGATGAGCTCAGTCGCGCCCAGAAGTCTGACGGCACGCGCGGCGGCATCTACAGAGTGCGCGGTGAATGCCCACACGACCCCGATGGCAGTCGAAGTTAGGCCGAGGTGTTCGAGTCCCTCCGCCAGAGCGTCGACGAGACGGTCAGCGTTATCGAGATCGTCGGCGCACGAATCCTGGCCGCGATAGACCATGCCATCACGGACCTGCACTTCGGACCACGACTTCGCATCAACGACGAGCAGGCCCCCAGGCCCGACCAGGATGAAGTCCACGTTTGCCCGCCGGGAGTGAGGCCAGAGCCTGTCCTCGAAAACGTGCCATCCCAATTCGGCAAGGGCACGGAGGGCCGGCGCAAGTCCCGCTTCTGATGAGGCGGCTGCAAGGTAGTTGCGCGACTTGATTCGCATTGATTCGGCCAGCTCAAAGAGGGCATCGGCCTCCTCCGAAAGCCGGCTGCCCTCCCGGAGCGCTGAGTCTCCTGCTGCCATGACGGGTCTCCCTCCCGTTGGCAGATTTCTAGCAGGGGAGTAGGTCAGGTGTCTCGGTTTTGAGGTCAAGAGCAACGGTGCGTCCCGACTGCCGACTCCGAGATTCCTGGTGGTCGAGGTCGGATGCGTCATCGCGGCACGTGACGAGGACTGAGTCGAGCGTTGGTTCACCGACGCTCTCGAGATCGTCGTTGGTGGGCCGAACGGGGCCGCAGATAGGCCTTGACGCAAATGAGTTGCGCACAACCCAATTGCGTGCAATGCTTTCTTCATGTCCACCGCTCGCCTCGACGACCAGCTCTGCTTCGCGCTGTACGCCGCGTCGCGGCGGCTGACGACGGCCTACCGCACCACGCTGACCGAGCTCGGTCTCACGTATCCGCAGTACCTCGCACTGATGGTGCTGTGGGAGTCCGATGGCGTGACGCTGTCCGAGCTGGGGGAGCGCCTCAGCCTCGACAGCGGCACGCTCTCGCCCCTCGTGAAGCGGCTCCAGGTGCAGGGCCTCGTCGAGCGCCGCAGCTCCACCGAGGACGAGCGACGCGTGCACGTGCACCTGACCGACACCGGCCGCGCGATGAGCGCCGAGGTCGGTCGGCTCCAGCAGTGCGTCGTCGACGCGATCGACCTCGATGCCGACGAGTTCGTCGCGCTGCGTGCACTGGCCCGACGCGTCGCCCACCTCGAACCCACTCCGTCCTGATCCGAACCTGCACGACCAACCGAAGGAGAACCGCATGACCACGCTCTACACCGCAGAAGCCCTCGCGACCGGAGGTGGCCGCGACGGCCACGTCCGCACCGGCGACGGCATCCTCGACCTGGACCTCGCCGTCCCCGAGGGCATGGGTGGCAAGGGTGGCGCCGCCAACCCGGAGCTGCTCTTCGCAGCCGGCTACTCCGCGTGCTTCCACGGCGCGCTTCAGGCCGTCGCCCGCGCCGAGAAGGCGCAGCTGGGCGACTCCTCGGTCGGTGCCAAGGTCTCGATCGGCCCGAACGGCGAGGGCGGCTTCCTGCTCTCGGTCAAGCTCGAGGTCGTCATCCCCGACCTGCCGCACGACGAGGCACAGGCCCTGGCCGACAAGGCCCACCAGGTCTGCCCGTACTCCAACGCCACGCGCGGCAACATCGAGGTCGAGGTCACCGTCGTCGACGACTGATCAACCCC
>NZ_BAAAME010000002.1:980338-986785 GCF_039529015.1 Aeromicrobium alkaliterrae | reverse complement strand
TGGAGCCGGGGCTGTGTCGTGTGTCAGTGGTGGCACCTAGCGTCCGAATCACCGAGGACCGGACGAGAGGACACCATGACCACCACGCGAGACCCTGACCACGACCCGTCCCGCCCCGCTTGGCTGACACCCCAGGTCGTCATCGAGCGATTCTTCGCGATCGAGGCGGCACGGGTCACCCACCGCACCGTCCGCACCTACGCGTCCGTCGTCGACCGGCTCGACACGTTCCTGTCGAGCGTCGACGTTGCCCCGTTCATCGGCGAGCACTACGCCGCACTGCTGGAGGCGGAGCGGCAGTTCGCCCCTCAGGGCGCCCTGCTGCGCCTGTTCGGACTCGAAGGCCTGGTGTACTGCCTGCCAGGATTCCTCGAGCCGCAGTGGCTCGCGCAGGTGCCGTCAGAGCGCCGTGCGCAGATCGCCCTGACGGGCCGTCTGCTCGACTACCTGCGTCGCCGCGGGCTCATCGACCTGCAGGAGGTCGCCTGCGCCTACTACACGGCGCGCCAGGCGGTCTTCGACGCGCGCGATGCCGCCTGAGGTCAGGCGGGGGAGCGACGCCGCAGAGCCGCGTCGACGCTGAACCGGCCCGGACCGGCGAGTGCGAGCAGGAACGAGGCCGCGGCCAGCACCAGCACGAACTCGGCGCCGCCGTCGGCCACGAGGAACGCCTCGCGGTGGGCAAACCAGGCAGCGCCCAGCATCGACAGGCCCAGCAGTCCGCCCACGATCGGGGTCAGCGCGCCGAGAACCAGCAGTGCGCCGCCGCCCACCTCCAGCGAGGCCTGGGCGATCGCCGCGGCGTCCGCCGCCGGGACGCCCATCGAGTCGAAACCGGCCTGCGTGCCGGCGATCCCGTCGCGCCACTTCTGCCAGCCGTGCACGACGAACACGACACCGACGGCGATCCGTCCGATCAGCAGGCCCAGGTCGGCCGCCCCTGCGGGCGGTGTGGTCAGGCTTCGAGCAATGGTGGACATGGCACCCCTCCGTATCCGGGCGCGACCATCGCGCCTCCTGGGAACGACGAGTGGCGCCGGTCGAGAGTTCCGGCTCGTGCGATGGGGTGAGTCAGGTCTCGATCATGCGGCGGCGACCTGCGCGCTCGCCGCGAGCGCGTCGGCCAGGGCGCGCAGGACGCCGAGGTCGAACCCCATGCCGCGGTGCGCGGCATCGACCCGCACGTTGTGGGCCAGCGGGCCCTCGTCCTCCTCGCGAACCCGGCACGCCGGGCCCGAGACCACGCCGTCGCGTGGCGACCAGATCGCGGTCATGGGCATCGGGAGCGGCTGCGCATGGCGTTCGGCACCCTCGGGTGTGAGGTCGTCGGCGGCCGCCGGGTTGAGCAGCCGGAACCAGCGCACGATCCACTCGGTGCCCTCGCGCCCCCGGATCGGGGTGCCCATCGTGATCACGTCGCGCACCAGCTCGGGGCGGCGCCGCGCCGCCTCCCGCGCGTAGACCCCACCCAGGCTCCACCCCACGACCGTGATGGGCCCGTGCTCGGCGGCCAGGTCCGCGATCAGCTGCTCCAGCGTGGCCTCGTCGTCAGGAGTGATGCCCAGGTTCCACCCGAGGTTCCATCCGGACGTCAGGTAACCGAGGTCCTCCAGGTAGTGCCGCATCGGCAGCGTCGTGTGGTCCGTGGCGGTGAAGCCCGGCAGCACCAGCACCATGTGCCCGTCGCCACGGGGGCTCGTGCTCGTCAGGCCGCTCAGGCCGGAGGCCAGTCTGATGAACGTCATCGGCATCCCGGCCAGCTCGCAGAGCAGGCCGATCGGACCGGGCCTCAGGGACGGCAGCAGGCTCATGGCACCTCACTCGCAGATCGACAGCCCGGTGAGTCTAGACCGCGTCCCGCCGCGGTGACCCTCATTCGGTGCATGATCGGGAGACGTCGAGGGAGGGAGACCCGATGAACGAGACAGCGAACGAGGGAAAGCGGCGCGCCGGCGTGCCCGTCGACTCCGGTGTCGCCCGCGAGGGTCGCCACCGTCGGGTCGACGGTCCGCCATCGCCTCCGCCGGCGCCGCAGGACGAGACGCAAGGGTCGTCCAAGACGCGGTGGTTCCGGCGGCGATAGCGCCAGACAAAGATGGACCGCCCAGAGGGAGCTGTGGCGTGTCCTCCCGCGGGGCGGTACCGCGAACTTAGCCTGCCCTAACCACCATGAACCAGTGGCTGTTCACATCGCGGGACGGGCGGGTGGCGACCGGGCTAGTGGCGCAGCTCGACGAGGCGCGCCAGGTCGGTGTCACTGAGCTCGGTGAGCGCGGTCTCGCCGGCGTTGACCACGGCGTCGGCCAGGGCGCGCTTGCTGGTGATGAGCTCGGCGATCGACTCCTCGATCGTGCCCTCGCTGACGAGGCGGTGCACGTGCACCGCGCGCGTCTGGCCGATGCGATGCGCACGATCGGTGGCCTGGTCCTCGACGGCCGGGTTCCACCAGCGGTCGTAGTGGATGACGTGGTCGGCGCGGGTCAGGTTGAGGCCGGTGCCGGCCGCCTTGAGCGACAGCACGAACACGCTGAAGTCGCCGGCCTGGAAGTCGGCCACCATGCGCTCGCGCTGCCGGACGCCGGTGCCGCCGTGGAGGAACCGGTGTGACACCCCGCGATCGGTGAGGTGACGCGTCAGGAGGTGCCCCATCGTCGTGTACTGCGTGAACACGAGCGACGCTCCGCCCTCGTCGATGATCTCCTCGAGGAGCTCGTCGAACACCGCGAGCTTGCCGGAGCGCCCGTCGAGCTTGCCGTCGGCCTCGCGCAGGAAGTGCGCGGGGTGGTTGCAGATCTGCTTGAGCCGGGTCAGCATCGTCACGACGAGCTGGCGGCGCTTCATGCCCTCCGCCTGCTCGATCTCGGCCATCGTCTCGCGAACCGCCGCCTCGTAGAGGCCGACCTGCTCGCGGGTCAGGTTCGCGCGGTAGTCGGTCTCGATCTTGGGGGGCAGCTCCGGCGCGATGCCCGGATCGGTCTTGCGGCGTCGCAGCACGAAGGGACGCACGAGCTCGGCGAGCTCAGCGGCCCGCTGCGGCTCGCGGCCGGACTCGATGGGGCGCGACCAGGTGGCGCGGAACTCCTCCCACGAGCCGAGCAGGCCCGGGGTCGTCCAGTCGAGGATCGACCACAGCTCGCCGAGGTGGTTCTCGACGGGCGTGCCGGTGAGGGCCAGGCGCGCGATGCCCTCGATGCCGCGCAGCACCCGGGCCGCCTTGGTCCGGGGGTTCTTGACGTTCTGCGCCTCGTCGGCGACCACGAGGTCCCAGCCGATGTCGCTGAGCTCGTCGGCCGAGCTGACCATCGTGGCGTAGGTCGTGATGACGAAGCCGCCGCGCAGCTTCGCGAGCGAGCGACGTGGGCCGTGGAAGCGGTGCACCTCGGCGTCGGGCGCGAAGCGGTGGACCTCGCGCTCCCAGTTGCCGATGACCGAGGCCGGGCACACGACCAGGGTGGGGCCGTGCGGGATGCCGAGCGCCTCGGCGCGCTCGGCCCGGTGCAGCTGGAGGGCGATCAGCATGACGGTCTTGCCGAGGCCCATGTCGTCGGCGAGGCAGCCGCCCAGACCGAGCTCGGTGAGCTGGCTCATCCACCGCAGGCCCTGCAGCTGGTAGTCGCGCAGGGAGCCGGAGAGCGAGTCGGGCTGGCGGGCCGCGATGAGCTCGCGGTCCATCGTCTGGAACCGGCGCCGGACGTCGTCGAGCCAGCCCACCGTCTCGACGGTGGTGCGTCGCCCCTCGATGAGCATCTCGCCCGTGACCACCGCGCGGAGCGCGTCGCCGGCACGGACCTCGGTCGAGCCGCCGTGCAGAGCACGCTGCAGCTTGCTCCGGTCGACCATGACCCAGGAGTCGCGCAGACGGATGACGGCGCGGTGGTCGCGCGCCAGCTGCTCGACCTCGGCCTCGCTGAGCACCTGGTCGCCCACGGCGACCTGCCAGTCGAAGCGGAAGAGCTGCTGGTGCGTGAAGGCCGACGGTCGGTCGTGCCGCGGCGCCTCGTCGGCGCGCAGCACGGCGCGGGTGTCGAGCTGGCGCACGAGCGACTCGGGCCAGCGCACCTCGATGCGGTTCGCCAGCAGGGTCGCGGTGAGCCGGTTGCTGCCGAGCTCGGCCAGTTCGTCGGCGCCGACCGTGACGCCGCCTCGCGCGTGGGGCTCGGCGAGCCGGGTCGCGGGTTCCCACCAGCGCGCGACGCGCTCGAGCATCTCGCGCGTGGGCTCGCGGGCGTCGACCACGATGGGGCGCTCGGGTCCGCTCGTGAGCTCGGAGGCGTCGAAGGGGGAGGAGACCTGCGCGCGGGGGATGACCCGCAGGCGCACGACCGCGGCGTCGGTGTCGGTCGGGGTCTCGAGGAACGACACCTCGAAGGCGTAGGAGAACTGCGTCTCGCGCTGTCGTGGTGCGACGGTGCGCACCGCGGGCTCCTGCGGGGTCGTGGCCACGGTGGGTGCGTCGACCGCGAGGGCCTCGAGGAAGGCGAAGACCGACTTCTGTCCCGAGCCCGGATCGGGTCCGATCGCGCTGCCCGAGTTGCGCAGCTGGTCGATCGAGGAGCCCGGCGGCTGGAGCAGGTGGCCGGTCGTCATGAGCCGCAGCGCGATGATCGCGGGTGTCGCCCACGCGCGCACCGAGGGGTGGGCGTTGACGAGCCGGATGCCTTGGCTGAGCGGTCCGACGGCGTCGAAGGCGGCGACCTGGTGCTCGCCGTCCGGGGCGTCGATCACGAAGTGCGACTTGGCCGGTTCGTCGGCCACCTCGAAGCGGACGGGATGCCGCAGCAGAGGCACCAGCTCGTCCCGGGTGGTCATCCGACCATTCTGACGCACGGCTCCCAATGGCGAACGTCGGCGTGCTATGGTTGAACCATCAACTACCCCGGATCCTCGACCGGGATCCCACCTGGAGGGGCCACATGCGGCAGTACTCGATCGCGGACCTCGAGTCCCGTCTGGCCCCCAGCCCGCGGATGCCGGTCCTCTTCGTCGGCCACGGCAACCCGATGCACGCGATCAGCGACAACGCCTTCACGCGGGAGTGGAGCCGCATCGGTGCCGACCTCCCCGAGGCGCAGGCCATCGTCGTCATCAGCGCGCACTGGCTGACCCCAGGCTCGACCCACATCACCGACGCGCCGCGCAACAGGGTCATCTACGACTTCGGCGGCTTCCCCGACGCCCTGTCGCGCGTGCCGTACCCGAGCGAGGGTGACCCGGTCGTCGCGCGGGCGATCCGGCAGCAGTTCCTCGACTACGAGGCGCAGCTGGACGCGCAGTGGGGCCTGGACCACGGCACGTGGTCGGTGCTGGTGCACCTGGCGCCGGAGCCGACCGTCCCGGTCCTGCAGATCAGCCTCGACTACGCGATGCCGCTGCCCGAGCTCCACGCGACGTTCGCCCGCCTCCGGGCGCTGCGCGACCGAGGGGTCCTGTTCATCGGCAGCGGCAACATCGTGCACGCCCTCGGACGCGCGCGCTGGGAGCCGCACGCGCAGGCCTGGGACTGGGCGGTCGAGTTCGACCGCGTCACGGGCGACGCGCTGCGCGAGCGCCGCGTCGACCAGCTGCTCGATCCGTTCCGCACGTGGGACACCGCGCGGATCGCGGTGCCCACCGACGACCACTACCGCCCGATGGTGGCGGCGATGTCGCTGCTCGACCCCGACGAGGACCTGTCGTTCTTCAACGAGCAGATCGACATGGGCTCGATCGGCATGCGGTCGTTCATGACCGCCTGATCAGGCCTGCCGGGCCTGGTCGGGCTGGCCCTGCTCCTGCTCGGCGATCTGGCGCCGCACGTCCTCCATGTCGAGGCCGCGCACCTTCTCGATCAGGTCGTCGAGGGCCGGCGCCGGCAGGGCGCCCGGCTGGGCGAAGACCAGCACGCCGTCGCGGAACGCCATGATCGTGGGGATCGAGGAGATCTGCGCGGCGCCGGCCAGCTGCGGCTCGGCCTCGGTGTCGATCTTGCCGAACGTGATGTCCGGGTTCTTCTCGCTCGCGGCCTCGTAGACCGGGGCGAACTGCCGGCACGGACCGCACCACGACGCCCACCAGTCGATGAGGGTGATGCCGTCGCCGCCGATCTGGTCGTCGATCGTGGCCTGGGTCAGGTTCACGGTGCTCATGTCGGGGTCAACGAGGTGGGTCCCCGATTGATTCCTCCGGAGCGGCGGGGGAGGGCGAAGACTACTGGCGCGTAGGGGTGGTTCCGCGCGAAACATGAGGCTATCCTCAAGTTATGGATGACACCGCTTACGACGTCGACCAGTCCGCCCTCGCTGCCGCCTCGCGGCGCTTCCCGGCGCACCGGCCCGCCCCGGAGCGCACCCTGACCTCGCCCGGCCTGGCGTACCTCGCGACGCCCACGGCCTTCGGCGAGCACGCCTGGGACGAGAGCGGCCACTAGAACCTCTCCGGCGCGTCACGCACGAGCCGAGAACGACGAAG
>NZ_BAAAME010000002.1:932685-980294 GCF_039529015.1 Aeromicrobium alkaliterrae | reverse complement strand
TTCGTCGTGGTGCGGTGGCTCAGAGAACGCGGACGTTCGCGGCCTGCAGGCCCTTCGGGCCCTCCTCGACGTCGAACTCGACCTTCTGGTCCTCGTTCAGCGTGCGGAAGCCGGACGTCTGGATCGCGCTGTAGTGCGCGAAGACGTCGGCTCCGCCGTCATCGGGGGCGATGAAGCCGAAGCCCTTGTCGGCGTTGAACCACTTGACGGTTCCGGTGGCCATGGTCTTTCTCCTTCAGCGAGTTCCGAGCGGCACTTCCGCCCGGTGGTCGCAGCTTTCACGTTCCACCGAACCGACCGAAGGGGCATTCCCGAGATCGTGGCCAAACAGTCAAAACCTTGCAACTGGCGAACAGCCTAGAGCACAGACGGCCCCCTCGGGGAGCCCGAAACTGCCACGCGAGATGAAAGTTGGGTAACACGTGGACCACACCTGACGTAGTCCTAAAGAACTAGTTGTTTATAGTCACATCGCACCAAAGTCAAGACTGTTGTTCCTCTCATGAAATACCTACCTTGACGTCAGTGCTGTCCCGCCCCACTCCGGCGGACAGCCGGGTGGGGCGACCCGGTCCCCGCCGTAGATCCCGAGGGGGAACCGTTCGTGAAGCGACTCATCATCGCGACGGCCGGCGTGGCGATGACGGCATCCATGGCCGTCATGGGCTCCACGTCTGTCAGCGCAACGCCCAGCAGCGGTGGCGGCGTGCCAGCCACCGCTCCGGTCGAGAAGGCCAGCGAGCCCGACCTGCCGCACCCGTTGGAGGACAAGCGCACGGCCCTGCGTGAGCAGGCCGTGTCGGCGGTCGTCGACGGGAAGCTGCAGCCCGAGACCGTCGCCGGCACCGAGGTCGTGCAGGTCGGCGAGGGTGCCGCGCCGCAGGACGCCGCTCTGGTCCAGAACGAGGACGCGCCCCAGGCGAAGCAGGCGGAGGCCCAGAAGAAGCCGAAGCAGGCCCAGTACGTCGAGCTCAGCCAGGAGCGCGCCGACAAGGTGTTCGTGATCCTCGCCGAGTTCGGTGACGAGCGGCACCCCGACTACCCGGACGCCGACACCGATCCGGCCACGCCCGGCCCGGAGCGCTTCGAGGGCCCGCTGCACAACACGATCGCCGAGCCCGACCGCACGAAGGACAACACGACCGTCTGGCAGGCGGACTACAACCGTGAGCACTACGAGAGCCTGTACTTCGGCACCGGCGACGGTGTCGAGTCGGTCAAGACGTACTACGAGAAGCAGTCCTCGGGTCGTTACACGGTCGACGGCGTGGTCTCGGACTGGGTCAAGGTTCCCTACAACACCGCCCGTTACGGCCGCGAGGACGCCGACACCTGGCAGCTCGTCGCCGACGCGCTCGAGGCGTGGGTCGCCGACCAGAAGGCGCAGGGTCAGACCGACGCGCAGATCGCCGCGACGATCGCCGAGTACGACGTCTACGACCGCTACGACTTCGACGGCGACGGTGACTTCAACGAGCCCGACGGCTACATCGACCACTTCCAGATCGTCCACGCCGGCCCCGGCGAGGAGGACGGCGACTCGTCGTACGGCGAGGACGCCATCTGGTCGCACCGCTGGTACGCCTTCCTGACCGATGCTGGCCTGACGGGCCCGGAGCAGAACAAGCTCGGCGGCACGCAGATCGGCTCGACCGGCGTGTGGGTCGGCGACTACACGATCCAGCCCGAGAACGGTGGCCTGTCGGTCTTCGTCCACGAGTACGGTCACGACCTCGGCCTGCCCGACGCCTACGACACCTCCGGAGGCGGCGACAACAACAACGAGCACTGGACCCTGATGGCCCAGAGCCGCCTCAACGCCGAGGGTGAACCGCTCGGCACGCGACCCGGTGACTTCGGGGCGTGGGAGAAGCTGCAGCTCGGCTGGCTCGACTACGAGGTCGTCGCGCACGACGACACCCGGACGCTGGACCTCGGGCCGCAGGAGTACAACACCAACCGTGCCCAGGCTGCGGTGGTGCCCCTGCCCGACAAGGAGGTCACGACCGACAACGGGGCTCCGTTCGCGGGGGAGAAGCAGTTCTTCTCCGGCTCCGGCGACGATCTGTCCAACACCCTGACGACCACGATCGACCTGACCGGCAAGACGGCCGCAACGCTGTCGGGCCAGGTGCGCTACGAGATCGAGGAGGGCTACGACTACCTGTACATCCAGGCCTCCACGGACGGTGGCGCGAACTGGACGTCGCTCGGCGGCACGATCGGTGGCGAGCCCATCGGCGAGGACACCTCAGGTCGTCCGGGCATCGACGGCGAGCAGGCCGAATGGGCTCCGCTCGAGGTTCCGCTCGACGCCTACGCCGGCCAGTCGGTGCAGGTGCAGTTCCTCTACAAGACCGACGGTGGCCTGGCGCTGCCGGGCTTCTTCGCCGACGACCTGACGGTCACGGCCGACGGAGAGGAGCTGTCGAAGGACGGCGCCGAGGTCGAGGGCGGAGCGTGGGCCGGTGACGGCTTCACTGCCGTGGGTGCCGAGACGACCCAGCTGTACGACCACTTCTACATCATGGGAAACCGGTCGTACGTCGACTACGACCAGTACCTGAAGACGGGTCCGTACAACTTCGGGTTCGCCGACACCAAGCCTGACTGGGTCGAGCACTACCCGTACCAGGAGGGTCTGCTGATCTCGTACTGGGACACGTCCCAGCTCGACAACAACACGAGTCAGCACCCGGGTCAGGGGCGCAACCTGATCATCGACTCCCGTCCGGTCCCGGACATCAACCTCTGGACGGGTGCCCCCTGGCGGGCTCGGATCCAGGTGTACGACGCGCCGTTCTCCAAGAAGAAGGCGGACACGTTGTCGCTGCACTGGAACGGCAAGGAGTCGAAGATCCGTGGTGACGCCGCGGCGCCCACCTTCGACGACACCGCGAAGTACTTCTACGACTCGCTGCCCAACCACGGCGTCAAGCTCCCGGCCACCGGGTTCTCGGTCACCGTGACCAAGCAGAACGGCACCAACATGACGGTGAAGTTCAACCAGTAGGGCAGCCAGGACGACTCGGCGCCGGCCTCCTCGGGGAGGTCGGCGCCGAGCCGCGTCGGGACGCAGGTCAGCGGGAGTGGACGACCTCGTCGATCGCCCCGGACGCGCCACCGAACTCGTCGGCGACCTCGCCCCTGACGTCGTCGTCGGCCTCGGTGTGCGGGTGGCGCAGCTGCTCGTCGGCCACGGCGAGCGTGCGGTGGACCGTGCTCAGCACGGCAGCGGCCAGCAGCACCGCGACCGCGGCGATCGCGAACGGCACGTGGACCGAGCTGTGCTCCACGATGCGGCCGGCCGCGAAGGGGGCGAGGCCGCCGCCGATGAAGCGCACGAAGCCGTAGGCGGCCGAGGCCACGGGGCGCTCGACGGGGGAGACCGACATGACGGCCTGGGTCGTCAGGGTGTTGTTGATGCCGATCGCGATGCCGGCCGCGATGACGCAGCCCGCCATGATGCCGGCGTGCGTCGTCCAGATGGCCATGGCCGCGAGGTCGAGCGCGAACGCGCTGAAGGCGATGTAGAGCGTGACGGCCGTGCCCAGGCGGTCTTGGAGCCAGGGCGCTCCGACGACCGAGAAGAAGGCCACCAGGAGTCCCCAGCAGAAGAAGACGAGGCCGAGCTGGGTGATGCCGAGGTCCATGGGGAACGGGGCGTAGCCGAGCATCGTGAAGAAGCCCCAGTTGTAGAGCAGGGCCGCGATGCTGAGCGTCAGCAGGCCGCGGTGCCGCAGCGCCTTCAGCGGCGCGGCGAGGGAGGTGCGCTCCGGCGGACGTCCGGTGTCGGGCAGGCGCCAGGCGATCGCGACGAGGGCGATCGTCATGAGCACGGCGACGCCGTAGAACGGCCCGCGCCAGCTGATGTTGCCCAGCACGCCGCCCAGCAGCGGGCCGGCGGCGATGCCGAGGCCGAGGGCGGCCTCGTACAGGATGATCGCGCCGGCGAACCCGCCTCGGGCGCTGGAGACGATGGCCGACAGCGAGGTCGCGATGAACAGGGCGTTGCCGAGCCCCCAGCCCGCGCGGAAGGCGACGATGCCCTCGATCGAGCCGGACGAGCCGGCGGCGGCCGCGAACACGATGATCAGGACCAGGCCGATGATCAGGGTGCGCTTGGCGCCGAAGCGGCTCGACACGGCGTTGGTGACCAGCATCGCGACGGCGGTGACGACCAGGTAGCTCGTGAAGAGCAGCGTCACCTGGCTCTCGCTCGCCTCGAGCGAGTCGCGCAGGGCGGGCAGGATCGGGTCGACCAGGCCGATGCCCATGAAGGACACGACGCAGGCGAACGCGACGGCGTAGACCGCCGCCGGTTGTGAGGTGAGGGAGGACCGCTCGGACATGCGACTCCTTGGGAGGTGAATAGGTTGCTTTACGCAACTACTTAACCACGGCAAGGATCGCGGGGCACGCCCGGACCGGGTGGTCAGGGCGTGGCGTCGATCACCTCAGAGGTCGTACTCGACCACGAGCGGGGCGTGGTCGGACCAGCGCTCGGCCCAGCTGACCGCACGGTCGACGACGGCCGAGGTGGCGGAGGCTCCGAGCTCGGGGGTGGCCATCTGGTAGTCGATGCGCCAGCCCGTGTCGTTGTCGAACGCCTGCCCGCGCATGGACCACCAGGTGTAGGGGCCGTCGACCTCGCCGGCGAGGCGGCGGGCGACGTCGACCCACTCGAGCTCGCCGAAGAAGCGGTCGAAGTACTCGCGCTCCTCGGGCAGGAAGCCGGCCTTCTTGACGTTGCCCTTGGCGTTGCGGATGTCGAGCGGGGTGTGGGCGACGTTGAGGTCACCCGTGACGACGGCGTGACCCGCCGCACGCAGCTCGGCCATGCGCGTGGTCATGTTCTGGAGGAAGCGGTACTTCTCCTCCTGGCGGGGCGTGCCGGCCTCGCCCGAGTGCACGTACGCCGAGACGACCGTGACGGTGGTGTCGCCGTGGGGCACGTCGGCCTCGATCCAGCGCCCGGCGTCGTCGAACCCCTCACCGACGCCGACCCGCACCGCGGTGGGCTCGGCGCGGCTCAGCACGGCCACGCCGGCGCGACCCTTGGCCGCGGCCTCGGTGTGCGCGACGTGGTAGCCGGTCTCGGCGAGCAGTTCGCGCACGAGGTCGTCGGGAGCCCGCACCTCCTGCAGGGTCACGATGTCGCAGTCGCGGTCGGCGAGGAACTCGGCGAGCCCGGAGGACTGGCCCCGGTTCTTGTTCCACGCAGCGCGGATGCCGTTGACGTTCACAGTGGCGAGACGGAGCACGCGCACCACCGTAACGACCCGGTCCGACACGCGGAGTTCGAGGGGTGAACACCCGTGACGTGGGCCCGCCCGGGCGGTACTGTCAGGACCCGACCGACTCCTCTTAGGAAGAAATCAGGTACCCGCAGTGGATCTCTCGAAGATCAACCCGCTCAGCCTTGGCGCCCTCGTCGCCGGTGTGCTCACGATCATTCTCTCGTTCATCCCGTCCTTCGTGACGGCCTCGGTCGACTCCGACCTGGCCGGCATCGACTACTCCAGCGGCACGAACGCGTGGGACGGCTTCGGCGTGCTCGCCGTGCTGCTGATCGTCGTCGCCACCGCCGCGATCGCCGTCAAGGTCTTCGCTCCGCAGGTGATCCCGGCCGGAGTCCCGATCAGCCTGATCGCGGCCGCTGCGGCGGGTCTCGGCACGCTGCTGCTGATCCTGCGCGCCTTCACCTACTCGGGTGGCTTCGGCGTCGACGTCGGCCCCGGCTGGTCGGCCTTCGTCATCTTCATCACCGCGATCGCCCTGACGGTCCTGGCCGCCCTGGGCTTCAAGGAGTCGGGCGAGAAGGTCCCGGACTTCAACAACGGTGGCGGTCAGCCGCCCGCGGGTCCGACGCCTCCGGCGCCGCCGACCTCGGGCCCGACGCCGCCCGCCCCGCCGGCCGGCCCCACGCCGCCCGCGCCCCCGGCTCCCTGAGCCAGGTCGCAGCTAGCCGCTGACCGAGCGCCCGCCCTTCACGCCGTGAAGGGCGGGCGCTCGTCCATGCGCAGGGACTGACGTCCGGCCCAGCGCCACAGGCGGGCCGTGAGGTCGCGGTCCTCCTCGGTCACGAGGTTGCCCATGACGCGCAGGGCCACCGTCATCAGGCGGTGCGACCGCATGCCGACGGGTCCGGCGACGGGGAGCAGGCGGGGGACCGTGAGCAGCCCTGCCAGGCGCCGCGCGATCGAGAACGCCTCGCCGTAGTGGGTCGTCAGCAGGTGCGGCCACGCGACGTCGAGCCGGTCCTCGTGCAGGAGCAGCTCGGCCCCGACGCGTCCGGTCTCGAGGCCGTAGTCGATGCCCTCGCCGTTGAGCGGGTTGACGCAGCCGGCGGCGTCGCCGACCAGGATCCAGTTGGGTCCGGCGACCCCGGAGACCGCTCCGCCCATCGGAAGCAGCGCGCTCGTGGGGGCCCGCAGCTCGCCGGCGAGGTCCCACTCCTCGCGTCGCAGCGTCGCGTAGTACTCCATCAGCGGGCGGATCTGCAGGTCCGCCGGACGCTTGGCGGTGGCGAGGGCGCCGACCCCGAGGTTGACCTCGCCCTGCGCACTGCCCAGCGGGAAGATCCAGCCGTACCCGGGCAGGAGGTCGTCGTCCGGGCCGCGCAGCTCGAGGTGCGAGCTGATCCACGGGTCGTCGGCGCGCGTCGACTTCACGTAGGAGCGGCCGGCGATGCCGTAGGCCGTCTCGCGGTGCCACTCGCGGCCGAGGGCCTTGCCAAGCGAGGACTTGACCCCGTCGGCGACGACGAGCCGGTCGCAGAAGATCGTGTGGGGCGTGCGCTCCTTGCCCAGGAGCAGGTGCACCGCGGTGACGCGTCCGCGACTGTCGCGGTCGACGTCGACCTCGCGGGCCTGGCCGATGCCGGTGGCGCCGGAGTCGAGGGCGACCTGGCGGATGCGGTCGTCGAGCTCGGTGCGCGGCACGGCCGAGCCGTGGTCGGGCAGGGAGCCGCCGGGCCAGGGGAGCAGCAGCTCGACGCCGAAGCCGGCCGCGCGCAGGCCGCGGTTGCGGGTGTGGGTGCGGACCCAGTCGCCGAGACCGAGCCGGTCGAGCTCGGCGATGGCCCGGGGCGTGAGGCCGTCGCCGCAGGTCTTGTCGCGCGGGAACGCCGCCGCGTCGACCAGGACGACGTCGAGCCCGGCCCGCGCGGCCCAGGCTGCTGCGGCGGACCCAGCGGGGCCGGCGCCGATCACGAGGACGTCGGTACGACTCGGCAGGGACATGGGAGCGATTGTTCCAGAGCCTGCGAAGATGTGACGGTGACAACCCCGACCGCCCCGCAGACCTCAGCTCCCTCCGACGTCCGGTTCGCCTCGCGGGGGTCGTCGCACTACGACGTCCTGCTGGCCCTGTTCGTCGTGGTCCTGGTCGTCTCCAACATCGCCGCGACCAAGAGCATCGAGTTCGGCTCGGGCTCGTGGAGCATCGGGTCGCTGCAGCTGTGGCCGATCGTGACCGACGGCGGGGCGTTCCTGTTCCCGCTCGCCTACATCGTCGGCGACGTCATCAGCGAGGTGTACGGCTTCAAGGCGGCTCGCCGGGCCGTGCTGACGGGCTTCGGTGCGGCGATCCTGGCGGCGTTCACGTTCTGGCTCGTGCAGATCGCGCCGGGCGCGAGCTTCTACGAGAACCAGGACGCCTTCGAGAGCGTCGCGGGACCGGTCGCGCAGATCGTCCTCGCCAGCGTCACGGGCTACGTCGTCGGCCAGCTCCTGAACTCCTGGGTCCTCGTGAAGATGAAGGCGCGCACGCAGGAGAAGGGCCTGGTCGGCCGCCTGGCCGCCTCGACCGGGGTCGGCGAGATGGCCGACACGTTCCTGTTCTGCGCCATCGCCGCGAGCGCCATCGGCATCACGTCGATGGGCGTGTTCTGGAACTACTTCGTGGTCGGCGTGATCTACAAGGTCGCGGTCGAGCTGATCGTCATGCCGCTGACCGTCGCGGTCATCGCCTGGCTCAAGCGCCGCGAGCCGACGTACTGAGGGTTCGCCGGTCGCTGACGGCCGTGCGCGGTTGCTGACACGCGGGCAAGGACGACGCAGCGGGGGCGCGGGCAGGTCTGATGCCTTGCGGCTGCCATGGCGACCGCAATGCATCAACCCCAGGCCGGACCGGAACCCTCACCCCCGCGCGTAGCGCGCCAGGAAGTCGTCGCGGACGTCGGTGTACGTCCCGTCGGTGATGCTCGCGCGGATGCGGTCGACGAGGGTCACGACGAAGTGCTCGTTGTGGATCGTGCCGAGTGTCGCGCCGAGGTACTCGCCGGTCTTGTAGAGGTGGTGCAGATAGGCGCGCGAGTAGTTCTGGCACGTGTAGCAGGTGCAGTCGGCGTCGATCGGGTCGAAGCTCCGCTTGTTGGCGGCGACCTTGAGGTTGAACCAGCCGTCGGCGGCGTAGAGGCGCGACTTGCGGGCGACGCGCGACGGGTTGACGCAGTCGAACGTGTCGCAGCCCGACTCGATCGCGGTGAAGAAGTCCTCCGGCTCGCCGATGCCGAGCAGGTGGCGCGGCTTCTCGTCGGGGAGCTCGTCGGTGACCCAGGCCGTGATGGTGCCGAGGTTCTCCTTCTCGATCGCGCCGCCGATCCCGTAGCCGTCGAAGCCGTGCCCGTCGACCTCCAGCTCCGCCAGGTCGCGTGCCGCCTTGCGGCGCAGGTCCTCGTGCTGCGCGCCCTGCACCACGCCGAACAGCGCCTGGTACGGCTTGCCCGCCCGCTCGGCGGTCAGCCGCTGGTGCTCGACGACGCAGCGGCGCGCCCACGCCTGGGTGCGGTCCAGCGAGAGCTCCTGGTACCCGCGGGTGTTCATCAACGTCGTCAGCTCGTCGAACGCGAAGATGATGTCCGCGCCCAGCTGGTGCTGGATCTGCATCGACACCTCGGGGGTGAAGCGGTGGCGCGAGCCGTCCAGGTGGCTCTTGAAGGTCACCCCGTCGTCGTCGACGACCGCGAGGCGGTCCTTGCCCTCGGCGATGACGTCGTCGGACGTGACGCCCTTCGCGTCCATCGCGAGGGTCTTCTTGAAGCCGGCGCCCAGGCTCAGCACCTGGAACCCGCCGGAGTCGGTGAACGTGGGGCCCGGCCAGTTCATGAAGCGGCCGAGACCGCCGGCCTCGTCGACCACGTCGGCGCCGGGCTGCAGGTACAGGTGGTAGGCGTTCGCGAGCAGGGCCTGCGCGCCGAGCTCGGTCATCGTCTCGGGCAGCACGGCCTTGACCGTCGCGCGCGTGCCGACCGGGATGAACGCGGGCGTCGCGATCGGCCCGTGCGGGGTCGAGATCACGCCGGTGCGGGCGCGGGAGTCCTGGGCCTGGCTCGTGATCTCGAACATGAGGTCAGTCAAGCAGTCGGTCCACCGCGGGCCACACGGCAGCGAGCGTGAGGCCGAGCAGCACCAGGTTCCAGACCACGGCCGGAACGTGGGTCAGGCGCGCCAGCACGTCGGCGTCGCTCGTCGCGGCACGGCTGCGCCGGCGGTGCGAGAACAGCTCGACGACGGTGCGGGGTCCGGCGAGCAGCCAGAACCACGCCGCCGCCTCGACGACCCGGACCTGCCACAGGGGATCGGCCCGGTACGCCGTCAGACCGACGGCGGCGCCGGCGAGCAGCACGACCAGCAGGCCGAAGCCGTTGCGGATGAAGACGAGCGTCAGGGCGAGCAGGCCGAGGGCGACCCAGAGCGCCTCCTGCACCCAGCCGGCGTGGACCGCGCCGATCAGGGCGAGCCCGACGACCGACGGGGCGAGGTAGCCCGCCGCCGCCGTCGCGACCATGCCCGGTCCCCGCGGCTTCCCGCGCGAGACGGTGAGGCCGGAGGTGTCGGCGTGGAGGCGGATGCCGTTCAGCCGTCGCCCGGTCAGCACCGCGACCCCGGCGTGCCCGAGCTCGTGCACCAGCGTCACGGCGTGGCGGGTGAGACGCCACGCCGTGGGCACGGCCACGAGGGCCGCGCCCACGGCGGGCGGGATCCAGACGGACTCAAGCAGGGTCGACCAGCTCGATCCGGTGGGCGTCGCTGGCGCTGACGCCGAGCCCCGCGGCAATGCGGTGCTGCGCAGCACCCTCGCGGTGGCGGCTCTGCCGGTCGAGGCACAGGCCGAGCGCGGAGCGTGCCCAGGCGCTGGTGGGCTCGAGCTCGACCAGGCGGCGGAAGGCCTCCTCAGCGGGCTCGAGGTGCGCCGCGGCGAAGTGGGCGCGGCCCACGAGCTCCCACGCACCGGCGTGGTCCGGCTCGGCGTCGACGACCTTCGCCAGGACCCGAGCGGCCTCCCGCGGGAAGCGCGACGACAACAGCTCCTCGCCGTACCGGAAGGCCTCGTAGACCTCCAGTGAGGCGATCGTCTCCTCGGTGATGGTGGGCTTCATGTAGATGGTCATGGTGCTCCTCCTTCCGAGGCGCTGTGCGGGGTTCGACCCGTCCAACCATCATGCAACCGTGGTTGTTCCCAGCGTGTCGGGCCCGTGGTGCTCGGCCGAACTGTCGGTGGCCACGACCAGACTGACGGCATGGACCTCCTGATCGGACTCGTCGTCGGACTCGTGCTGGGCGTCGCCCTCGGTGCGCTCGCAGTCATGGCGCGGGCGTCGGCCTCGGCGGCCACGGCGGCCACGGCGGCCGGGCTGCGCGAGCAGGTCGAGGTGCTGCGCGCCCAGGCCCAGGCCACGGCCCGCACCGATGCCGACGAGGGGCTCGTGCTGCAGGCGCTGGCCCCCGTGCACGAGACGCTGCGCACGATGCAGAAGACCGTCAGCGACCTCGAGCAGCAGCGACACGCCCAGCACGGCCAGCTCGCCGAGCAGCTGCGCCACACGCAGGCCACCGCCGAGCGCTCCCGCGAGGCCGCCGAGGCGCTCGCCTCGGCCATGAGCAACAACAGCGCCCGCGGCGTGTGGGGCGAGACCCAGCTCCGCACGCTGGTCGAGTCGGCGGGTCTCCTGCACCGGGTCGACTTCGACACCCAGGCCACGATCTCCGCCGAGAGCGGCATGCGCCGACCCGACATGGTGCTGCACCTTCCCGGCGGCAAGTGCATGGCGGTCGACGCCAAGGCCCCGCTCACCGCCTTCCTCCAGGCCGGGGCCGGGGGAGCGGTCGACCGTGACGCGCTGCTCACCGAGCACGCCAAGGCCGTGCGCGCGCACGTCGACGCCCTCGCGGCCAAGCAGTACTGGACGGGCCTGGAGTCCAGCCCCGAGTTCACGATCGCGTTCATCCCCAGCGAGCCCGTGCTGGCCGCGGCGCTCGAGCGCGACCCGTCGCTGCTCGAGCACGCGTTCGCGCGCCGCATCGTGCTGGCCTCGCCGGTCAGCCTGTGGGCGGTGCTCAAGACCGTCGCGCTCACCTGGCAGCAGCAGGCGCTCAGCGACGATGCCCGCCAGCTGCTCATGGTCGGCAAGGAGCTCTACGGCCGGCTCTCCACGATGAGCGACCACGCCGACAAGCTGCGTCGCTCGCTCACGACCACGGTCGAGAGCTACAACCGCTTCGCGAGCTCGCTGGAGTCCCGGGTGCTCGTCACGGCGCGCAAGCTCGACGTGCTCGACGAGTCCACCGTCATCGGCACCCCCGGCCTGGTCGATGTCGAGCCGAAGGCCCTCGTCCAGCCCGAGCTCGTGCCAGGGGAGCCCGCGGAGAGGTAGAGCTCGCGCGCGCCGTGGTGACCGACACGCGGCACGGACCACGCGTGGGGCCCTGCCGCCGGTCACCTGACCGCCCTGGACCCGAGACGATGCATTGCGGTGGCGGGCGCTACCCGGATGCATCGTCTCCGGTCACCGCGGCGGGTGCCGAGCCACCGGACCGTGGTCCATGCCGCGTGTCCGGCACCGCCGCGAACCGTGGCGTGGCTCGGTGACCTAGCGCAGGGCTTGGTCGAGGTCGGCGAGGAGGTCGACGACGTCCTCGATGCCGACCGAGAGGCGCACGAGGTCGTCGGGCACCTCCAGCGCCGATCCGGCGGTCGAGGCGTGGGTCATGGCACCGGGGTGCTCGATCAGTGACTCGATGCCGCCCAGGCTCTCGGCGAGCGTGAACAGCTCGACGCGACGGCACAGGTCGAGGGCCGCCTCGCGGCCGCCGGCCAGGCGGATCGAGATCATGCCGCCGAAGCGGCGCATCTGCCGCGCCGCGACCTCGTGACCCGGGTGGTCCGGGAGACCGGGGTACAGGACCTGCGAGATCGCCGGGTGCCGGGTCAGGTCGTCCACGACCGCCTCGGCGTTGGTGCAGTGCTGCTCCATCCGCACCGCGAGGGTCTTCGCGCCCCGCAGCGTCAGGTAGGCGTCGAACGGTCCGGCGACCGCGCCGGCGCCGTTCTGCAGGAAGCCGAAGCCGGCGTCGAGCTCCTCGTCGGAGGTCAGCAGTGCGCCGCCCACCACGTCGGAGTGGCCACCGATGTACTTCGTCGTCGAGTGCAGCACGACGTCGGCGCCCAGCGCGAGCGGCTGCTGCAGGTAGGGCGAGGCGAACGTGTTGTCGACGACGAACCGGGCACCCGCCGACTGCGCGATGCCGGAGATCGCCGCGATGTCACCGATCGACAGCAGCGGGTTGGTGGGCGTCTCGATCCAGACGACCTTCGTCGCCGGCGTGACGGCGGCCGCGATCGCGTCGAGGTCGCCGACAGCGGCCGGCGTGTAGGTGATGCCCCACTGCGAGAAGACCTTGTCGATCAGGCGGAACGTGCCGCCGTACGCGTCGTCGGGGATCACGATGTGGTCGCCCGGACGCAGCAACGTGCGCAGGGCCGTGTCGGTGGCGGCCATGCCGGAGGCGAACGCGCGGCCGTGCGCGGCGCCCTCCAGCGACGCCAGCGCACCCTCGAGCGCGGTGCGCGTGGGGTTGCCGGTGCGGCCGTACTCGTAGCCGTCGCGCAGCCCGCCGACGCCGTCCTGCGCGAACGTGGAGCTGGCGACGATCGGCGGGTTGACCGCGCCGTGGCCCGGGTCCGGCGTGTAGCCCGCGTGGATCGCCCGGGTCGCGAAGCCCTCGGCCTCGAGTCGCTCCTCGTGGTCGCTCATACGTGCACTCCCAGCAGGTCGTGGCGGGTCAGGACGCCGAGCGGCTTGCCGTCCTCGATCACCATGACGGCGTCGTTCTCCGAGAGCAGCTCCTGGGCCGTGTCGAGCCTCTCACCCGAACCGAGGAGGGGCAGGGGGGCTTCCATGTGCTGGGACACGGGGTCGGTCAGCTGCGCGCGGCCCTCGTAGACCGCGCTGAGCAGGGCGCGCTCGCTGACGCTGCCCGCGACCTCGCCGATCACGACCGGCGGCTCGGGGCCGACGACGGGCATCTGCGAGACGCCGTACTCGTGCAGGATGCTGATCGCGTCGCGGATCGTCTCCTGCGGGTGCGTGTGCACCAGGGCCGGCATCGCGCCCGACTTGCGTCGCAGCACCTCGCCGACCGTGGGAACTGCGGTGCGCGTCGGGTCGAGCGGCTCGCGCAGGAAGCCGTACGAGCTCATCCAGTCGTCGTTGAAGATCTTCGACAGGTATCCGCGGCCGCCGTCCGGGAGCAGCACCACGACGACCGCGTCGGGGCCCTCGCGCTCGGCGACCTGCTGGGCCGCCACGGCGGCCATGCCGCACGAGCCACCGACCAGCAGACCCTCCTCGCGGGCCAGGCGACGCGTCATGTCGAACGAGTCGGCGTCGGTGACGGCGATGATCTCGTCCGGGATCGCCGGGTCGTAGGCGCTGGGCCAGAAGTCCTCGCCGACGCCCTCGACGAGGTACGGGCGTCCCGTGCCGCCGGAGTAGACCGAGCCGACGGGGTCGACGCCGATGACCTTCACGCGCCCGCCGGAGACCTCCTTGAGGTACTTGCCGGCACCGCTGATCGTGCCGCCCGTGCCGATGCCGGCGACGAAGTGCGTGACCGTGCCGTCGGTGTCGGCCCAGATCTCCGGACCGGTCGTCTCGTAGTGCGACTGGGGACCGGCTGGGTTGGAGTACTGGTCGGGCTTCCACCCGCCCTCGGTCTCGCGGACGAGCCGGTCGGAGACGTTGTAGTAGCTGTCGGGATGCTCGGGCGGCACCGCCGTGGGGCACACGACGACCTGGGCGCCGTACGCCATCATCGTGTTCCGCTTGTCCTCGCTGACCTTGTCGGGGCACACGAAGATGCAGCTGTAGCCCCGCTGCTGGGCGACGATCGCCAGGCCCACGCCCGTGTTGCCCGACGTGGGCTCGATGATCGTGCCGCCGGGCTTCAGGGCGCCGGACTTCTCGGCGTCGTCGATCATCTTGACGGCGATGCGGTCCTTCGCGCTGCCGCCCGGGTTGAGGTACTCGATCTTGGCCGCGAGCACGCCGGCACCGGGTGCGACGACCCGGTTCAGGCGCACCAGCGGGGTGCCGCCGATGAGGTCGACCACGTGGTTCGCGATGCGCATGGCTCCATCATGCCCCGGTCGTGATCGACCTCGCCCGGGCGGTGGGGGCGACCAGCACGAAGGCCACCAGTGCGAGCGCCACGGTGATGACGCTGGCGACCAGGCCGACGATCCCGACCTGCAGCACGACGGTCGCGACGACGAGCGAGGTCAGGGCGATCCACAGCGACGTGACGATGCCGTGGGCGTGCCGGGCGAGTGCGTCCCAGACCAGCAGGTTGACGATCGAGAGCAGGGACCCGGCCAGGACGAACATCCACAGCCGGTCGGCGATCTCGGCGTACTGGTCGCCGCCGACCGCGACGAGCGCGAGGCGGGGGAGCAGGGCGGTCGCGACGGTCGCGAGCAGCCCGAGGACGGCCACCCCGAGGACGGCCCGATGGCGCGACCGTGACGTCTCGTCGCGGGCCAGGAGGGGGAAGAACACGATCGACACGAACTGCGGCAGGAACACCGCGGCCTTCGACAGGATCAGTCCGGCGCTGTACAGACCGGAGTCGTGCGGGCTGAGGAGGAGCCGGGCGAGGAGCGCGTCGGCGTTGCCCAGGGCGTAGAACGCCAGAAGGGCGTGCGAGCCGAGCACGGCCTCGCGCAGGAACGGGCGCCTGCTCTCGGGCGGACCGTCGGCGGAGCGGCGGCGCAGCTGCGGAAGACCGGCGAGCACGGGGGCCCAGGAGCCGATCGCGAGACCGATCAGGCAGGACGTGACGGAGGGGTCGATCACCATGGCGCCGCCACCGAACACGAGGCGCCCGAACCCGTTGGCCAGGTAGATCGCCGCGAGCGAGCCCCAGCGCTCCGCTCCCTGGGCGACGCCGGCCATCGCGCCCATGATCGTCAGGGGGACGAGGGTGGCACCGGTCAGCAGGGCCGGCCAGATCGAGCCGAGGTCCAGCGCGCCGACGAGCGCGACGGTCACGAGGCCCGTGAGCAGGCCCGTGCCGAGCGCGATCGCCACGGAGACGCGTGCGACGGTGCCGATCGTCGCCTCGCGCTGGTCGGGCGCGACGGCGATCCGTCGTGCGGTCACGGCCTGCAGGCTCAGGGCGACGACGGTGCCGATCTGGAGGATGCCGAGCAGGGCCGTCACGGCACCGAGGTCGCGCGGGACGAGCAGCCGGGCCGCCACGATCGTCATGCCGTAGGCGGCCGCGTTCGCGCCGATCATGCCGGCTGCGACGACGGTGCTCCCCGACAGCAGTCCTCCGGCGCGTCTCACGCGCCCACCGTAGGTGACGTCAGGTCTAGGGTGAGCGCCGTGAGTCATCGGTGGCGCGACCTGATCGTGGTGCAGTGGTCGTTGCTGCTGGCGCTCGTCGTCGCCCTGCCCTGGCGTGGCAGCGGATTCCTGCTGTCGTACGACATGGTCTGGATTCCGAGCTGGACGCTCGACCGGCACGACCTGTGGGGCGTCGGCACCGCGGTGCCGCGCGCCGTCCCGTCGGACGGGGTGATCGCGCTGCTGTCGGAGGTCGTCGACCCGGTGGTCCTGCAGCGCGCCGTCCTGATCGGGGCGATCGCCCTCGGCGGCGTGGGTGCGGCGCGCCTGGTCGACCACTGCGGGCTCGGCGTGCGGCTCGTGGCGGCGACGTACGCGCTCTGGAACCCCTTCGTGGCCGAGCGGCTCGTGCTCGGACAGTGGCCCGTGCTGGTGGCGCTGGCCTGCTTCCCGTGGATCGTCGTCGCGGTCCGCGATCCGAAGGCGGTGCGCGGCGTCGTGCTGACGCTGGCGCTGGCCGGGACGGCGCTGTCGGTCGCGACCGGGATCATGGGCCTGGTCGTGGCGCTGGTCGCCGGCTGGCGGTCGGGCGTCCTGCGCATCGTGCTGCTCGCTCTGCTCGTGAACGCTCCGTGGATCGTCGCCACGGTGACGCGCTTCGAGCCGGTCACGAGCGATCCTGACGGGGTCACGGCGTTCGCCGCGCAGTCAGAGGGACCGCTCGGTCGTCTCGGCGCCCTGCTGTCGCTCGGCGGCATCTGGAACTCGGAGGTCGTCCCCAGCTCGCGCACCACGGTGGTCTCGGCCGTGCTGGTCGTGGTGCTGCTGCTCGTCGTGGTGCTCGGCGTCGTCCACTGGGCGCGCAGCGACCGTCGTCTCCTGGTGCCGCTCGCGGTGCTTGCGGTCGTCGGGCATGCGATCGCCGCCTGGGGATGGCTCGCGCCGGGAACGCTCGAGGACCTCATCGCCTGGCAGGGCGCCACCGGGGTGCTGCGTGACGGCACCCGCTACCTGGCGCTCGCCGTCCCGTTCCATGCGCTGGCCCTGGCCCACGGCGCCGGCTTCCTCGGCGCCCGGGTCGGCTCGCTCGCGCAGGACGTGCGCTGGTCGGTCGTCGGGGTGGTGGCGGTCCTCGCCCTGCCGCTGGCCGCGCTGCCCGACCTCGCCAACGGTGTCGGTGGTCGGCTGACGCCCGTCGAGTACCCGGCCTCGTGGGAGACGGCCGCGGCCACGATCGAGTCCAGCACCGTGCGCGGCGACCTGCTCGTGCTGCCGTTCGCGCCGTACCGGGCGCCGTCGTGGAACGAGAGTCGTCCCGTGCTGGACCCCGCCGGTCGGTACTTCGACCGCGACACCGTGGTCGACGACGCCCTGACCGTCTCGGACGTGACGCTCGCCGGGGAGGACCCGCGAGCAGCGGACGTCGCCGCGGTCCTCGACGACCCGGCGTCGACCTCGGTCGACCTCGCGCGTCTCGGTCTCGGGGTCGTGCTCGTCGACGTCGAGGCCCCCGGCGGCAACGTCCTCCCGCCGGCGCTCTCGGGCGCCCGCGAGGTCGGGTCGCCCGACGCTGACCTGCGGGTCTTCGAGATCGACGGGGCCCGCCGGGTGGCGGCGACCGACGAGGTCGTCACCGCGGTGACGGTGGCGTGGTCCCTGGCCGCGCTGACCGTGGGACTCGCCCTCCTGGTCGCCCTGGCGCGCCTCCCGCGCCGGGTGCGGGACGCCGCCGCGGCCCTCGCGCGGCCGACCTGGACCTGACCTACCAACTGGTATCGTGACCTGTGTCATAGAGAGGGAGAAAACGTGACACTTCCGAAGCGTTCCATCGCCATCGTGGCGTTCGCCATCGGCCTGCTCCTGGCAGGCGCGACGGCGTACGGCATCGGTCAGTCGGTCCAGACCGCGTCCAGCTCCGACGGAGGGTCGGGCACGGACACCGTCCAGACGGTCAACTACGGGTCGAACTGACCTCGTCCGCCTCGACCGGCTCGGCATCGCCCATCGGGGCGGTCCGGGCCGGTTTGAAGCGTCGGGAGACGACCCACGAACTGCGCGACACGCGCAGCGCGATCGCCACGACGCCGCGCTCCACCAGTCGCATGACGGGTCCTGAGTCACCTGCGAACGCCTGGTGGCGGTAGAAGAGCATCGTGACGCGCTTGCGCACGCCGTCCGGCGCGGTCGGGTACGGCGGCAGGCCCTCACGCTCGCGCAGCTCGAGCAGCGCCGTGAGCTCGGCGAGCCACGTGTCCTCGCGGGGGTCGTGGAAGTAGTTGTCGGCCTGCCAGGCCGCGTCGGGGTGGTGGAAGTGCCCCGCGACGAGCTCGGCGGAGTCGTGCAGCAGGCCGCTGCCCTCGAAGACGAGGTTGATCTGCCGCGCCTCCACGCCGAAGTCGGTCAGCGCCAGGGCGGGAACACCGGATGCGACCGCCTCGAGCAGGGCCGTGGAGCTGACCGTGACCAGGCCGACCGCGCGCTCGAGGTGGCCGGACATCGGGCCCGACTCGACCACGAGGTTCGGCGGGACGTCGACCTCCGCCAGCAGGGCGGGATACGGGTGCTGGTCGGCGTGCGTCTGCGGCTCACCCACGGTGCCGCGCACCTTGACCACGACCTCCAGGTCGGGGTGGGCCCGGGCCGTGCGCACGAGCGCCGCCACCATGCGCACGCGGTCCTCTCGGGTCTCGGGCACGAGCGCCTGGGCCGCGAAGACGATGCGATCCCGCGGCTGGCGATCACGGGGCTGGGCCGCCGGGCCGGGGGCGGCGGGGTCGGGTGCGGCCAGGAACGGCAGTCGGGCGAGGGCGTAGCGGTGCGGGATGTCGAGGGCGCGGCTCGCCTCGGCGAACGCGCGCAGCTCGCGGTGGCTGTGCAGCACGAACAGGTCGACCGAGCGACGGAACCCGAGGCCGTAGGGCAGCACCGGCAGGGCGATACCGGGCAGCCCGCTGACGATCACAGGCCGGTCGGGCCGGTTGGCGACGGCGAGCTCGATCACGGTCTGCACCGCGAGCCCACGCATCGCCGTCACCAGCACGTCGGGACGCCACGACTCCAGGATCGACCGCACGTCGGCGAGGCCGACGCGCTCGACCGCGTCCGGGTCGACCACCGTGCCAGCCACGGCCTCGGCCACCTGTCGCGCGGACGGCTCCGCCGAGCCTCGCGCGATCGCGAAGCGGACGTGCCACGAGGGCGGCACTCGACCAGCGAGTGCCGCCCCCCACTTGACGTAGGAGTCCGAGTCCGTGAGGACCAGGACGCGCACTACGCCGTCGGCGCGGGCGTGGGCTCGCGACGCAGGCGCTTCATGGGGGCCTCCTCGCCCGGCATGATGCGCTTGACGCCGTCACCGAAGGCCATCTCCAGGATGCGGATGTCGCGCACCAGGCTCATGAAGCCGTGCGGCTCCAGGCTCGCGGCCTGGTCGGAGCCCCACATCGTGCGGTCGAGCGTGATGTGGCGCTCGACCGAGCAGGCACCCATCGCGACCGCGGCGAGCGAGATCTGCAGACCCGGCTCGTGACCCGAGTAGCCGACCGGCACGCCGTAGCGCTGCTGCAGCGTGTGGATCATGCGGAGGTTGGCCTCCTGCGCGGGCAGCGGGTACGTCGACGTGGCGTGCATCAGCACGAGGCGGTCGGTCGAGAGCACCTCGACGGCGCGGTCGATCTGCTCCAGCGTGCTCATGCCGGTCGACAGGATGATCGGCTTGCCGGTGGCGGCGAGCGCGTGCAGGAGCTCGAGGTCGGTGACCGACGCCGAGGCGACCTTGTGGGTCACGACGCCGAGGTCCTCGAGGAAGTCGACCGAGGGCACGTCCCACGGGGAGGCGAACCACTCGACGCCCTTGCCGTGCGCGTACTCGGAGATCTCCAGGTACTGGTCCTTCTCGAACTCGACCTTGTAGCGGTAGTCGAGGTACGTCATCTCGCCCCACGGCGTCTCGCGGATGGTGTCCCGCATCGCCGGTGGCGTGGAGATCTCCGGAGTGCGCTTCTGGAACTTGACCGCCTGGGCGCCAGCCAGCGCCGCGACGTCGATCAGCTTCTTGGCGACGTCGAGGTCACCGTTGTGGTTGATGCCGATCTCGCCGATGACGTAGGTGGGGCGCTTGGGGCCGACGATCTCGCTGCCGATCTGCTGCCATTCAGCCATGGTCTCGTCCCTCTCGATGGTGTGACGTGGTCCCCGCGAGCACGCGATCGGCGAGCTCGCGGACGACTCCGTCGCCGCCATGGCGTCGGAGCACGATGTGGGCCGCATGGAGCGCGGCGGGATGGGCGTCGGCGACGGCGACCGGGAAGCCCACGAGGCGCAGGCAGCCGATGTCGTTGACGTCGTTGCCCAAATAGGCGATGTCGGTCAGCGCGATGCCGCGCTCGGCGGCCCAGGCGCGCAGGGCCGTGGGCTTGTCGTCGCAGCCGTGGATGACCTCGACGCCCAGCTTGGCGGCGCGAGCCGCGACGACGCCGTTGGTCTCGGTCGAGAGGATCAGCAGCTCGATGCCGGCCTTCTTGAGCATCGACACGCCCATGCCGTCGGAGCGGTTGACCGTGACGGACTCGATGCCGTTCTCGTCGACCGTGACGCGGTCGCTCGTGTGGACGCCGTCGAAGTCGGTCACGACGGCCTTGACGCGCAGCGGCGTGGGACGGTTGGCCTCACGGTGCGCCAGGGCGAGCTCGGCGAGACTGAAGTCGTCGGTCGTGTCGATCTCCATCGCGTCGGCGGGATCGACCTCGACCATGTGCAGGCGCCCGAAGAAGCGGTGGCCGTGCTCGAGGAATCCGCGGGTCCGCATCGCGTAGAACGCGCCGGTCTCGACGAACTCGGGGGAGCGGTCCTGGCGACGCAGGCGGGTCGAGGAGTCGTGGTTGATCCCGACCGGTCCGTCCTCGGTCGTGGTCCAGAGGTGCGCGTGGCTCGGGGCGACGCTGAACGCGACGTCGGCGACGTCCTGCTGCACGGCCGCGATCGCGCGATCGACGTCGGCCGGCTCGATGAAGGGGCTGGTGGCCTGGACGAACACCGTGACCTCGGGAACCGACCCGTAGCTGCCGAGCTCGTCGAGCGCGTGGCGCAGGGCGGACTCCGACGAGGCCAGGTCGCCGGCCAGGCGGCGGGGGCGGTCGATCACGAGGGCGCCGTAGCCGCGGGCGGCGTCGGCGATCTCCTCGTCGTCGGTCGAGACGATGACCGCGTTGATGCCGCGCACCTCGCGGAGCGTGCGGACCGCGCGGCCGATCAGGGGCTCGCCGCCGAGCTCGCGCAAGTTCTTGCGGGGCACGCCCTTCGACCCGCCCCGCGCCGGGATGACCGCGACCACGCCGCCCGTGGACTCCACGGGTGATGCCGGCGAGGGCGCCGGGGCAAGGTGGCTCATGTGTTCTCCGTGCGTCGGGGGCGTGTGGGGTCGGGACGGCAAGCGTCCAGGTACGCAAGGGGGACGCTAGGGATGCCTGGCGTCGTAGCGGTGAACGACACGGCAACCTGCGGCGAACGACCTTCTCGGGTGCTGAAATCCCTGGTATGACAGGAGGATTCGACCCTCGGGCGGCGTGTCGGACAGCGGCGGGGGAACGTTCGGTGAACGGTTCACGGCGTCCGTGCATCCACGGCAGATCCGCCCGTACCGTGGGGAGAATGACGACTCCGCGTGCGCTGCTGATCGCCGCCTACGACTCCCAGCTGAAGTGGTGCTCGTCGTTGCGCACCGAGCTGGCCGAGCGCGGCTTCGCCTGCGAGGCGGTCGCGCCGTCCGACCTGAAGTCGGCGTTGTCTCCCACGCAGATCGCCGATGCCGGGTTCGACCACGTGGACCTGCGGCCGTGGGACCAGATCGTCCTCGACGCCGCCACGAGCGACGTCGTCGTGGTCGCCCTCGCCGGACCCCTGGTGCAGCGCCTGTGCCACGACCTGGCCGAGCGGCTGGACGAGTCCGGGGAGCTCGGTCCGGTGCTCGTGTCGGGCTGGGTCGGCATCATCATCGAGAAGATCACGGCTGGGTACCTCGACCGTGCGTGCACCGACGTCGTCGCGGTGAACTCCGGTGCGGACCTGCGTCACTTCGCCGAGGTGGGCGAGGCCCTGGGCATCGGCAGCGCGAACCTCGTCCTGACGGGGCTGCCGTTCCTGTCGAGCCAGCCGGCCGCGCCGCGGGCGCACCGTCCGCCGCGCACGGTCCTGTGGGCCGACCAGCCGACCGTCCCGGCGGCGCCTCGCGAACGTCGCCACGTCTACGACCGGCTGATCGCGTACGCCGAGGCTCATCCCGACCGGACCGTGCTGCTGAAGCCGCGCCACCGCCCGGGCGAGGACACGTTCCACCGCATGAAGCACCACCCCGAGGACGTCCTCGACGGGGTGGAGACGCCGGAGAACTTCGCGATCGTCTACGACCCGATCACGCAGCTGCTCGAGGACACCGACCTGCTGCTGACCGTCTCCTCGACGGCGTGCCTGGAGGCGCTCGACCGTGGGCTCGACGTCGCCCTCGTGGCCGACCTCGGGATCCACGAGCGGTACGGCAACCAGGTCTTCCTGGACAGCGGCCTCCTGCGCACGTTCGAGCAGGTCACGGCCGACGAGGTCGGCCAGATGTCCGACAGCTTCCGGACGAGTTACTTCGGCGGCCGCGACCTCCCGCCGGCCCAGGTCCTCGCCGACCGGGTCGAGAAGCTGCTCGCCACGGGGGAGCGGCCCTCGCGGGACGTGTGGGCCAGCACGTACGTGCGCGGCGTGTGGGCGGCGCGCGACGCCGTCGGCGCTCCGGTGCCTGCGCGCCGCGCGCCGCTGTGGCGCCGGGCGCCGGCGGCGGGTCGGCGGAAGGTACGCCAGACCGTGGGGGACGCGCGACGGCTGGTCCGACGCGCGCTGTAGTCCGCCGGTGGGTGCCGCCCGCGGTCACCTGACCACTGTCGTGGACCGGCGATGATGCGTTGCGGTCGCTCCCGCTACCTCAAAGCATCATGCCCGGTCACTGACCGAGGAGCGGTGATGCTTCGGGGTTGCGATCGCTACCGCGATGCATCATCTCCGGTCCCGCCGGGCCGGACGGTCGGCTGATCGGGAGCCGGAGCCACGGCTCCTGGTCCGTGCCGCTTGTCGGATCCGACGGGAGCGGTCAGGTGTGGACCTCAGCGACCTGCCGCGCGGGCGATCTCCTCGGCGAAGCGGGACTGCGAGGCCTCCCAGGACAGGGAAGCGGCCTTGGTGCGGGCGCCGTCGCCGAGGAAGCGGCGCCAGCTGGGGTCGGCGAGGATCTCGTCGATCGCCTTCGTGAGCTGGGCGGGCGTGTCGACGAGGATGCCGGAGTCCTTGTGGTCGATCGACTCCTGCGTGCCGCCGGCGGACGCGTAGGCCACGGTGGGCGTGCCGTGCTGGCCGGCCTCGGCCACTACCAGGCCCCAGCCCTCCTTGAGCGACGGCATCGCCATGACCCAGGCCTCGGCGAGCAGCCGGTGCTTGGTGGCGTTGTCGACGAAACCGTGGAACGTGACGCGGTCGGCGACCCCACGGGCGGCGGCGTGCTCGCGCAGCTCGGCGTCCCACCAGCCGTCGCCGGCGACGTCGAGCGTCAGCTCCGGGTACTGGTCGACGAGGTCGGCGAGCGCGTCGATCGCGTGCTCGACCTGCTTGTGCGGCACGAGACGACCCAGGACGCACAGGCGCGGGGTCGTGCTGCGGGGGCCGCCGAGGCGCGGGGCCGGGGTGGAGCCGTTGTGGACGATCGCGATGCGGTCGCGGTCGATGCCGAGGTCGACGAGCTCGAGGCGGGTCGCCTGGGAGACCGTGACGTAGCGCGACCGGCGGTACAGGCGCGGCGCGAGCCGACTCTCGATCCACCAGCCGACCCGACCGACGAGGCCGGGGTACACGACGGGCCACTGCTCGCGGTGCACGTGGTGCAGGAGCACGACGACCGGCTTGCGCGTGGCCCAGCGGGTGAAGAAGGGGAGTCCGTTCTGCACGTCGACGACGACGTCGACACGGCCGTACCGCCCCGTCAGCAGGCGGGCGAAGATGTGGAGGTAGACGCCGAACTTGGCGCCGCTGCGGACGAAGCGCACACCCTCGACGGTCTCGTCGGCGGCCGCGCCCTCGAAGGCGGCTGCGGCGATCGTGACGCGGTGGCCGCGCTCGACCAGGCCGCGAGCCATCTGCTCGACGTAGAACTCGGAACCGCCACCCTCGGGGTGGGCGGTGTCGCGCCAGTTGCAGAACAGCACGTGCATGTCGGATCGTTCTCCCTCAAGAACTGTGAAGCTCCGAGTCCCTCAACCCGGCTCCGATCGTGACGCAGGTCACGATCTGTCACCGACCCTAACACCCGCCTGGTCCACCTCGCGTTAACCTGTCGCGGTGCCCGAACCTGACGCTGTGCTCGGACCTCGGGAGGGGACCGTCCCGCCGTTCCGCCACACGACGGCACGGGCCTGGCGCCTGTGGCGGGCGTTCGGTGTCGAGCAGTCCGACCCGGCCCGGTTCTACGGTCTGCTGGCGCGCGACTCCGCCCGCCACGTCGCGTCGCACCTGCCCGGTGAGGGCCTGCGCGGCCAGTGGGTGCTGGACGTCGGCGGGGGCCCGGGCTACTTCGCGGACGCCTTCGAGGGCGCCGGCGCGCGCTACACGCCGCTGGACTCCGACGTCGGCGAGCTCTCCGGCCTCGGCGACCTGCAGCCCGGCACCGTGATCGGCAGCGGGATGCAGCTGCCGTTCGCCGACGGCTCGTTCGACGTCGTGTACTCCTCCAACGTGCTCGAGCACGTGCCCGAGCCGTGGGTCATGGCCGACGAGATGGTGCGCGTCGCGAAGCCCGGAGGGCTCGTGTTCTGCTCCTACACCCTGTGGTTCGGCCCGTGGGGCGGCCACGAGACGTCCCCGTGGCACCTGGTCCTCGGTGGTCACCGCGCCCGGCGGCGCTACGAGCGCAAGCACGGCCACCCGCCGAAGAACGTCTACGGCGAGTCGATGTTCGCGGCCAAGGCGGCCCCCGGCATCCGCTGGGCCCGGAGCCGCACCGACGTCGACGTGGTGTCGATCGCGCCTCGCTACCTCCCGCGGTGGACCCACTGGGTCCTGCGGATCCCGCTGCTGCGCGAGGCGGTGACATGGAACCTCGCGATCGTGCTGCGCAAGCGGTGAGCGACGCGACCGACCGCGATCCGACGTTGACGTGGCGCCTGCGCCTCGTCGCGTGGAGCGTGGCGCTGACGGCCCTGGCGTTCGTCCAGGCGCCCGGCCGGGTCGTGACCGACACCAAGCTCGACCTCGTGGTCGACCCGTGGGGCTTCCTCGGGCGCGCCACGAGCGCCTGGGACCCCAACGGCGCGCTCGGCCAGCTCCAGAACCAGGCCTACGGCTATCTCTTCCCGATGGGACCGTTCTTCGGCGTCGGGCACTCGCTGGGGCTCGATCCGTGGGTCGTGCAGCGCCTGTGGTGGAGCCTCGTGATGGTCGTGGCGTTCCTCGGTGCCGTGAAGCTGGCCGGGCTCCTCGGCGTCCGTGCGCCGTGGGTGCGCATCGTGGTCGGCCTGATGTACGCCCTCTCGCCCCGCATCATGAGCGTCATCGGGGCGTCCTCCATCGAGGTGTGGCCGAGTGCCGTCGCGCCGTGGGTGCTGATCCCACTGGTGGTCGCCTCGACCTCGGGGCGCGTCCGCACGGGTGCTGCGCTCTCGGCTCTCGCGGTCGCGTGCGTCGGCGGCGTCAACGCCGCCGCGACGTTCGCCGTCGTGCCGCTCGCGGCGTGGTGGATCCTGACGCGTCCTGCCGGACGCGTGCGGCGCGGGCTGATGCTGTGGTGGCCCGTCTGCGTGCTCATGGCGACCCTGTGGTGGATCGTGCCGCTCGTGCTCCTCGGGGCGTACAGCCCACCGTTCCTCGACCTCATCGAGAGCGCGTCGAACGCCTCCCTCGCCGCGACCGCCTACGACGCCCTGCGGGGGACGTCGAACTGGGTCTCGTACGTGGACGCCAACGCCGATGCCGGACGCCGCCTGGTCACCGAGCCGGTCCTGATCGCGAACGGCGTCGCCGTGCTCGCGCTGGGTGTCGTCGCCCTGGCCCGTCGCGGCACGCCGCACCGGCGGTTCCTCGTGGGCGGCGTGCTGATCGGACTGCTCGCGGTCACGGCCGGCCACGCCAGCGAGCTGACCGGCTGGGGTTCCGCCACGATCGGCGACCTCCTCGACGGGGTCCTGGCGCCCCTGCGCAACACCCACAAGTTCGACCTGGTCCTGCGGCTCCCGCTGGTGCTCGGCGCGGGCCTGCTGCTGCAGCACCTCCTGGACGCCCGTGAGCGCGACAACGCCGACTCCGGTGCCGCCGCCCGTCTGGTGGGGGTCACGGTCCTGGCGATCGCCGCCGTGTGGGGCGCGACGGTCCCCGCCTGGTCGGCCTCCCTGGCGCCCGAGCGGTCGTTCGTCGAGATCCCGCCGTACTGGCAGGAGACGACGGACTGGCTGGCCGACCACCCGCACGGCTCGACCCTGCTGGCCCCGGCCTCGCCGTTCGGTGACTACCTCTGGGGCAGGACCGGCGACGAGCCGCTGCAGCCCCTGGCCGAGGCGCCGTGGATCGTGCGCAACCTCGTGCCGCTGACCCCGACCGGCACGATCGAGCAGCTCGACGCCTTCTCGAACCAGTTCCTGACCGGGCAGGGCAGCCCGGCGCTGGCCGACTCCCTGCGTCGCGCGGGCATCGGCACGATCGTGGTGCGCAACGACCTCGCCCTGACGTCCGACGTGCCGAACCCGGAGCTGGCGCGGGCCGCACTGACCACGACACCGGGAATCGATCGGGTCGCCGAGTTCGGTCCGCTCGTCGGCGGGCCGCCGACCTTGGAGGACGCGGCAGGGGAGAAGGTCTTCGTCGAGCAGGGCTGGCAGGCACCTCGACCGGCCGTCGAGGTGTTCCAGCTCGACGCGAGCGTGCCGGCGGAACGCCGGATCGCCCTCGACGCGACCCCCACGGTCGTCGGTGACGCCGGCACGCTCGCGACGCTCGACCGCTTCGGCTTCGAGGCGTTGGGGCTGCCCGGAGGCCTGGACGTCGTCATGGCCGATCCCGACGACGCCACGGCCGACCTGTCCGGGCCGCTGATCCTGACCGACGGCCAGCGCAGCCAGGAGACCAAGATCGGTGCGGTCCTCCACCAGCGGTCCGCGACGCTGACCGACGGCGAGCCGTTCCAGGCGGACCGCCGCATCCACGGCTACCACGAGGGCTCGCCCTTCCAGACCGTCGCACGCCTCGAGGGTGCCGACCGGATCTCGTCGTCGTCCTCGCAGTCGGACGTCGACGCGTTCCCGTTTCCGCGATCGGATCGCGGGACGTGGGCCGCGTTCGACGGCGACCCGACGACGCTGTGGAGCGCCGACCCGGGGTCGCGCGACACCACGGCCTGGGTCGAGCTGGAGGTCGGGCAGCGCCGGGACGTCGGCACGGTCAGCATCACGGCCGACCTCGCCCCGGACGAGCGGCTCGACCTGGTCGTGACCACGGAGGACGGCGACCGCACGGTCACGGCGCAGGGACGGCAGCCCGTGCAGGTCGAGGTCGGCACGGTCGCCCGGATCCGCGTGTCGGGACCCTCGAGCGCCGAGAGTCCGCTGCACTTGGTCGACGTGACCGCGTCGGGGCTCGACGTCAGCCGACCGCTCGTGCTGCCGACGGTGCCGGAGGACCTGGGTGACCCGGCAGCGATCCTGCTGAGCCGTGACGTCCCGCCGAGCACCGGGTGCCTGACGTTCGCCGACGTGACCCAGTGCCGGGCAGCCTCGCTGGTGCGAGGTGACGAGGGATCGCTGCTCGACCGCGTCGTGACCCTGCGCGCTGACCAGCAGGTCGACGCGCAGCTGCAGGTCGCCGCCGTCGGCGGTCCGGCCCTCGACCAGCTGGTGCAGGACGGGCTCCCGATCGAGGTGTCGGTGTCCTCACGGGCCAGCGACGCGCCCCAGGCCGGCGCCCCGACCCTGATCGACGGTGACGACGGCACGGGCTGGAGCGCCGACCCGGACGACCCGGCGCCGACCGTCACGCTGCGGTGGGCCGAGGCGCAGGTCGTGTCCTCGGTCGTGCTCGACACCGGCGAGCTGGCGGCCTCGACCCCGCAGACTGCCCGCGTCGAGCTGTCCGACGGGTCGGTGCACGACGTCGACCTGGAGGACGGCCGTGGCTCCTTCCCCGCGACCCTCGCGACCGGGATGCGCATCACCCTCGGGTCGGGCACGCAGGTCTCCTCGGTGAACCACGACGGCTCGATCGAGGCGTTGCCGATCGGCCTCGTCGAGGTCGGGGTCCCCGGGGTCACCGGCGCCGGGATCAGCCCGTCGGCCGAGGTGCGTGCGTACGAGTGCGGGTCCGGACCCACGATCATCGCGGGCGAGCGGCTGGTCCAGAGCCGGCTCGTGACCTCACCGGCCGACCTGCTCTCCGGCAACCCCGTGGCGACCGAGCTGTGCGACACCGAGCCGATCGAGCTGTCCGAGGGCGAGAACCGCGTCCAGGTCACCGGCGCCGGGGCGGTCGAGGCGACCGCGCTGCTGCTCGACGCCACGGGCGGAGACCCCGCGGCCGGGTCGGCGGGAGCCTCGCCCCAGGCGCTCGTGACGACCCACAACACGAACGCGGGCTGGGACGGCAGCCAGGACGGGCGGGCACTGACGCCGGTCGTGCTGAACGGCTGGCAGCAGGGATGGGTCCTCGACGACGACACCGCCGTGGCGACGTCGTTCGCACCCCAGGTGCCGTTCCGGGCGGGGCTCATGGGCGGTGCCGCGACCCTGCTGGCCCTGGTCGGGCTGGCTGCCGTGTGGCGCCGACGGGAGAGGCCCGTCGAGGTCCCCGACGGCGACGAGTCCCAGGAGCGGGCCGGACTCGCCGGCTGGGTCGTGCTGGTCGCGGTCGCGGGCCTCCTCGGCGGAGTCGTCGGCGTGGCCCTGGCCGTCGCGGGTGCCGTGGCCGGGTTCGTGTCCTGGCGGGGCACTCCGGCCGGACCGGCCGTCGCCGCTGCCGCGGTCGTGGCCGGCGGACTCGCGTACCTGCTCCGACCGTGGGGCGATCCCGCCGGCTGGGCCGGTGTGGAGGCCTTCCCTCAGGCGTGCGTGCTGGTGCTGATCGGAGCCCTGCTCGCGCCCTGGTGCCGACGACGTCGGTGGACGAGCTCCATGACCGGCTTCTCGACCAGCCGGTAGAGCAGCTCGGCGGCGGCCAGGCTGATCGCGAGCACCACGACGAACAGCAGCAGGGGATTGCTGTTGAACAGCTGGAAGCCCAGCGCCGGCGCCACGAGCTCGAGCACCACGATGTGGATGCAGAACAGGCTGTACGAGATGTGCCCGAGATGGCGGGCCCACGGCGTCGCCATGGCCCGCGCGTAGCGGGAGTCCGTCGGGCCGAGGACGCTCGGCAGCACGACGAGACCCGCCACCACGGCGTACAGCACGAGCCGCATGACGAGCTCGCCGGTCGAGCGGGGCGCGAGCGACGCGGGCCCGGTGAGCGGGGTGCTGGCGAGCGCGAACGCGGCGACCGCCATGAGCCAGCAGATGCCGGGCGCGGCGGCCAAGGTCGTGAGCACGCGCAGCGCCCGACCGCGTCCGGAGCCTCCGGAGAGCTCCAGGTGGGCGACGGCCATCGTGATGCCCACGCCGAACCACAGCAGGTAGGCCGGCAGCGCGCGCAGCGACAGGTCGGCCAGGAGCCATCCGAGGTTCAGCAGCGTCAGCGCGCCCAGCAGGAGCAGTAGTCGCCGCGGCCGCCAGCGTCGCCCGCACACGACGACCGCCAGCCACATCAGCGCGGGCAGCGCGACGTAGAAGGCCACCTCGATGTAGAGGCTCCACATCTGCGCGAGCCCACGCGGCAGGTTCTCGTCGAGGTAGTAGTCGTACATCAGCAGGTTGGCGAACCAGCGGGGGAGCACGGCTCCCGGGTCCTGGCGCACGAGGGCCAGGGCCAGGACGACGGTGACGAGGTACACCGGCACGATGCGCGCGACCCGCTTGACCGCGTACTGGCCGATCCCGTCGTGCGAAGACCCGGACCGCAGCCGCGCCAGGTACGGGTAGGCCAGGAGGAAGCCGCTCAGCACGAAGAAGATCGGCACACCGACCTCGAGCCGGTGCGCCGCGACGCCGAGCGTGCCACGGGAGTAGAAGCCGGACCAGAAGCACGTGTGGGTTGCGACCACGACGATCGCCGCGATCGCGCGCATCGTGTCGAGACCGGGGAAGGTCGGACGCGTCGTCACGGCAGCGGCACCAGGTCGCCGAGGGAGACGGTGTCGACGCAGACCGTCAGGTCCGGGGTCGCGGACCGCATCATGACGGTCGTGACCGGGTCCTCGCCGGAGAAGAAGGCCGTGTTGAGTCCCTGCAGGATCGGCATCGTGAACGGGTCGCGGTCGTCGACGCGCACCTCGACCTCGCCGTCACCCGACGCCAGATAACCCACCGACACCCACCAGAAGAAGTTGGTCCGTTCCGGATCCAGTGTCACACGCGTCCAGCGGTCGGTGACGGCGTAGCCGCAGCCCGGCTCGGGCCCGGGCTCGGCCGCGGTCGAGGCGAACACGGTCGCGGTGCGGGGCTCCCCCTGGTCGTCCAGGACGCGCAGGTTGGTGCCCATCGTGACCGCCTCGACCGTGTCGCCCAGGGGTGCGAGCAGGTGTGACGGCAGGTTGTTCGGGTAGCTCAGCGGCGACTGCACGAGGGCGGGGACCGTGAGGTCGGCGACCGGCCCGGGGTCCGCGGTGAGGCTGTCGCGGGCGTTCTCGACCCATGCGCGAGCGGGGTAGTCGGCGTGCCAGCTGTTCATGTAGGTGACCGTCGTGGTCAGGCACATCGCCGTGAAGGCGACGGCCGTCGCGGCGGTCGCCCACCGGGGCCAGCGCACGGCGGGAGTCTCGGCCACGGCACCGTCGGAGGTCGCCAGCGGGATCAGCAGCAGGCCGATCACCAGGGCGGTGACCGGGAGCGTGTCGGTCAGGTAACGCGTCATGAGGCCCGCGTCGGTGCCGAGCTGCAGGCCCCGTCCGTAGACCAGCGCGACGGTCGTCGCGGTGAGCTGCGCGAGCAGGATGACGGTGCCCGCGACCGTGACGCGCCGGTGCCGGCGCCAGCTCCAGACCAGGAAGGCCACGACGACGAGCGCGCTGAGCGCGATCACCACGAGGTGCGCCTGCGGTTGGTTCATCGGCGGGTTGTTGGTGTTCCACCGCAGCGGACCGCCGATGAGGGCGGGGAGCCACGACTCGACGAGGAGGTTCCGGGTGATGCCCGCAGCCGGTGCCGAGCCGTCGGCGCTGACGGGCGACGGCGTCGTCGCCCGGTAGACCACGAGGTACGCCACGGCGACCGCGGCGCCCGGCACGACGAGCGGCCACAGGTCGCGCAGGAGACGTCCGGGGGTGCGCCACCGCTGCGGCGGGACGAGCACGAGCAGGACCAGCAGGCCGAGCGGCACGACCATGACGAGTCCCCGTGGCCCGCTGAGGGCCCCGAGCGCCACGGCTGCCAGCGTCGTGAGGAGGTGCACGAGCCGGCGGTCGCGCCACCACTGCACGACGGCCGTGATCGCGAGGAAGAAGGCGAGGTGCAGCGGCAGCGTGTTCAGCGCCGCGGCCCACCACACCCAGCCCTCGATGGCCATGGGGGAGATCGCGTAGAACACGAGCGGGACGAGGATCAGCGGACCTTCGCCGAACAGGACCCGCAGCATCCGGGCGCACGCCCAGGCGGCGAGGGCGGCCAGCAGCACGCTGGACACGACGGCGGCGGTCCACGAGAACGGGCCGACCTGGGCCACGACCCACGAGACCAGGACGCCGACCGGCATGAGCTGGCTGTCGTGCGGGGTGAACAGGAAGTCCAGGCTCAGGGGCGTGTCGTGGGCATCGGCCAGGAAGATGAAGTCGTCGCTGTAGAACCAGCTCCCGGCCAGGGCCCACCCCGTGATCGCCGCGTGGGCCGCGATCGCGAGCCAGCTCGCGAGGCGGACCCGGTCGGCGAGGTCGAGGTCGCGCAGCACGGTGCGCGCCGCGCCGGTCCACTGTTCCGTCATGGTGCGGAGATCGTCGCACACCGCTGGAGCACCCCGGGCGTCTCGCGGCGCTAGGCTCGGCTGCCATGAGCGATGACGCCGTCGGCCGCATGCTGCAGTTCATCGACGCCTCGCCGTCGCCGTTCCACGTCGTCGCCACCGCGGCCGCGTGGCTCACGGAGGCCGGCTGGGTCGAGGTCGACGAGCGCGATCCGTGGCCGACCGAACCGGGCCGCTACCTCGTGCGACGCGGCGGCTCGCTGGCCGCGTGGTCGACGGTCGCCGCGACCGGCCCCGCCGACGCGTTCCGGGTGGTCGGCGCCCACACCGACAGTCCCAACCTGCGGCTCAAGCAGCACCACGACCGCCTCTTCGCGAACCTCGCCGTCCTGGCCCTGGAGCCGTACGGCGGCCCGCTCCTGACGACGTGGCTCGACCGCGACCTCGGGATCGCAGGCCGCATCGGGCTGCGCGACGGCTCCGAGCGGCTCGTGCACGTCGTCGACCCGGTCGTGCGCGTGCCCAACCTCGCGATCCACCTGGACCGCGACGCCGCGAACGCGCCGGACCGCCAGCGCCACCTCGACGCCGTCTGGGGAACCGGCGACGAGCCGTTCCTGACGTGGCTCGGTCGGCGCGAGGGTTTCGAGCCCGACGAGGTCCTCGGCTTCGAGCTCATGACGACCGACACCCTCCCGAGCGCCCGCGTCGGCGCGGACGGCTCGTTCGTCGCGGCACCACGCCTGGACAACCAGGCCACGTGCTTCGCGGGGGTTCAGGCGCTGATCACCGCTCCCGCCGCCGAGGGCGTCCGTCCGGTCCTGGTGATGTTCGACCACGAGGAGGTCGGCAGCACCTCGGAGCGGGGCGCTCAGTCGGACCTGCTCGCGACGGTCGTCGAGCGCACGGTGCTCGCAGCCGGTGGCACCCGCGACGACGTGCACCGCGCCGTCGCCGCCTCGATCTGCGCCTCGGGCGACATGGCGCACGCGACGCACCCGAACCACGCCGACCGGCACGAGCCGCTGCATCGCATCGTCGCGGGCGGTGGTCCGGTCCTCAAGGTCAACCAGAACCTGCGGTACGCGACCGACACCCGGGGCACCGTGGCGTTCGCCCTCGCGTGCGAGCAGGCCGGTGTCCCGCTGCAGCGCTACGTGCACCGCGCCGACCTGCCCTGCGGGTCGACGATCGGCCCGATGAGCGCGGCCCGGACCGGCATCACGACGGTCGACGTGGGGGCCCCGCAGCTCGCGATGCACTCGGCGCGCGAGCAGATGGCGGCCGCCGACGTGACGCCGTACGTCGCCGCGCTGACCGCGTTCCTCGCGCCGGCCTGAACTCGCCCGGAACTCCGGGAAACCTGAGCCTCCCCCCGCATTCACAGGAAGCCGGGGCGTCGCGTACCCTGGAGACGCGCTGATCGCCTGCGTGTGTCTCGGACCTGAGCAGACGTGCGCTCGTGATTCTGGGGACCTCGCGGTCACCATGATCCAGGGCTTTCGGCGTGTCCACCCAATTCATCCATCCATCGGAGCCCACCGGCTATGACTTCTGGTATCGCAACACCTGCTGCCGCACCGCAGGTTGCGGTCAACGACATCGGCAACGAGGCTGACTTCCTCGCTGCGATCGACAAGACCATCAAGTACTTCAACGACGGCGACATCGTCGACGGCACCATCGTCAAGGTCGACCGTGACGAGGTCCTCCTCGACATCGGTTACAAGACCGAAGGTGTCATCCCCTCCCGCGAGCTGAGCATCAAGCACGACGTCGACCCCCACGAGGTCGTCTCCGTCGGCGACGCGGTCGAGGCCCTCGTCCTCCAGAAGGAGGACAAGGAAGGCCGTCTGATTCTGTCCAAGAAGCGCGCGCAGTACGAGCGCGCCTGGGGCGACATCGAGAAGATCAAGGAAGAGGACGGCGTCGTCGAGGGCACCGTCATCGAGGTCGTCAAGGGCGGCCTCATCATGGACATCGGCCTGCGCGGCTTCCTGCCCGCGTCGCTGGTCGAGATGCGCCGCGTCCGCGACCTGGACCCGTACATCGGCCAGAAGCTCGAGGCCAAGATCATCGAGCTCGACAAGAACCGCAACAACGTGGTCCTGTCGCGCCGTGCCTGGCTCGAGCAGACGCAGTCCGCGGTCCGCCAGAACTTCCTGACCGAGCTCAAGAAGGGCCAGGTCCGCAAGGGCGTCATCAGCTCGATCGTCAACTTCGGTGCCTTCGTGGACCTCGGTGGCGTCGACGGCCTGGTGCACGTCTCGGAGCTGTCCTGGAAGCACATCGACCACCCCAACGAGGTCGTCGCCGTGGGCGACGAGGTCACGGTCGAGGTGCTCGACGTCGACATGGACCGCGAGCGCGTCTCGCTGTCGCTCAAGGCGACGCAGGAGGATCCCTGGCAGCACTTCGCCCGGGTCCACCAGATCGGTCAGATCGTGCCCGGCAAGGTCACCAAGCTCGTCCCGTTCGGTGCGTTCGTGCGCGTCGAGGAGGGCATCGAGGGCCTGGTGCACATCTCCGAGCTCGCCGAGCGTCACGTCGAGATCCCCGAGCAGGTCGTGCAGATCAACGACTCGGTCATGGTCAAGATCATCGACATCGACCTCGAGCGTCGCCGCATCTCGCTGTCGCTCAAGCAGGCGAACGAGACCGAGGCTGCGGTCGCGGACGACTTCGACCCGACCCTCTACGGCATGACCTCCTCGTACGACGAGGAGGGCAACTACATCTACCCCGACGGCTTCGATCCGGAGACCGGCGAGTGGCAGGAGGGCTTCGACGAGGCCCGCGCCACGTGGGAGAAGCAGTACGCCGAGGCGCACGAGCGCTGGGAGGCCCACAAGAAGCAGATCTCGGACGCCGAGAAGGCGAACCTCGAGGCCAGCGAGGCGAGCAACTACTCGTCCGAGGTCCCCGAGGCCGCGGACGGCGGCTCGCTCGCCTCCGACGAGGCGCTGCAGGCGCTGCGCGAGAAGCTCACGGGCGGCGAGTGATCGTCACTCACGGCTGAGAAGCACCCCGGTCGAGCCCGGTCACCGCACGCGGTGGCCGGGCTCGAACGCGTCCGGGGCATGGCTGCGCGGCGGCGTGCGGTGGCCGAGGCCGTCGCCGCGGACGAGCAGCAGCACGACCTCCAGCAGGACGAGGAAGGACAGGAACAGGAGCGTGACGAGAAGGATCATGGCAGTAATTCTTCGCTCATCGCATTCCTGCCACCAGTGGCAGGAATGACAGGGTCCATCGAAAACCTGCCATGAGTGTGGCACTGTAGGGACATGGAGATCGAGCCCTACGGAGACCCGTCGCGCGTGCCCGCGCCGTCCGGCCCGCTGCGCAAGGTGGCCGTCGTCGTGCAGGACGGCGCCGAGCCCTTCGGCCTGGGATCGATCTGCGAGGTGTGGGCCGAGCCGTACCACCCGGACGACGACAACCCGGTCTTCGACTTCGTCGTGTGCGCCGAGACGCCGGGTGTCGTCAAGGGTCGCGCCGGCTTCGACCTCGTGGTCCACCACGGCCTGGAGGAGCTCGAGGACGCCGACCTGGTCTGCATCGCCCCCAAGCACGACTACCTCGACCACTCGCCGGTCGTCGCCGAGGCCATCGCCCGGGCGCACGCTCGCGGGGCCTGGATCTTCGCGCACTGCTCGAGCTCGTTCCTGCTGGGCATGGCCGGCCTGCTGGACGGGCGTCGGTGCACGACGCACTGGCGCTACGGCGAGAAGCTGCAGCAGGCGTTCCCGGCGGCCAAGGTCGACCCCGACGTCCTGTACGTCGAGGACGACCGCATCGTGACCGGCGCCGGCTCGGCCGCTGGCATCGACGCGGCGCTGCACCTGCTGCGCCGGCACTACGGGGCGCACGTCGCCGCGACGGCCGCCCGCCGCATCGTCGTCCCGCCGCACCGCGACGGGGGACAGGCGCAGTTCGTGCGAGCCCCCGTGCGTCCGGAGCAGGCCGAGACCCTCTCGCCGCTCCTGGCCTGGGTCGTGGCGCACCTCGACGAGTCCTGGACCGTCGACCGGCTGGCGCGGCGCAGTCACATGTCCGCCCGCACGTTCGCCCGCCGCTTCCGCGACGAGACCGGCACGACCCCGCTGCAGTGGGTCACCACCCAGCGGGTCGCCCTCGCCGAGGAGCTGCTTGAGAACACCGCGCTGAGCGTCGAGCAGATCGCCTCGCGCGTGGGCTTCGGCAACGCAGCGACGCTGCGCCACCACTTCACCCAGGCCCGCGGTGTGGCCCCGCTGGCCTACCGCAAGCAGTTCAGCTGTCTCGAGACCGCCTAGGTCCCGGCGACCGGGCTCAGGCCAGCTCGGTGCGCCTGACCTTGCCCGTCGCGGTGCGGGGGAGCTCGGTGCGCAGCTCGTACTGCTTGGGCCGCTTGGCGGGCGACAGCTGCTCGGTCGCGACGCGGCGCAGGTCGTCCTCGGACGCGTCACCGACCCACGCGGCGCACACCCGCTGGCCCCACTGCTCGTCGGGTCGGCCGAACACCGCGACGTCGCGCACGCCGGGGACGGCTCCGAGCACGTCCTCGACCTCGGCGGGGTAGACGTTGACGCCACCGGTGATCACGAGGTCGGTGCGGCGGGCGTCGAGGAACACGTGCCCGTCCTCGACCCGGCCGAGGTCACCGACCGAGAACGACGGCCCGTGCGGCGAGTCGGTCCACGCGGACGCGGTCTTCTCCGGGTCGCGCCAGTACTCGAACCGGGACCAGGGCGGGACGGCGCACCAGATCTGGTCCTCGTCGTCGGTCCACACGACGCGACCGGGTCGCGCGTGCCCGAGCGTCCCCGGGCGCTCCTGCCACTCCGCGGCGGAGCACGCGGTGAACTGTCCCTCGGTCGAGCCGTAGAACTCCCAGACGACGTCGGTGCCGAAGCGCTCGTGGGTCCGCACCCTGATCGGGGTGGGGCACGGTGCGCCCGCGTGGGCGACCAGGCGGAACGAGTCCGTCGCGAGTGGCACGCCGGTCTCGTCCTCGAGCGCGAAGAGCCGCTGGAGGTGGGCCGGCACGCAGAACATCGTGGTGGGTCTCAGCTCACGGAACGCCGCCGCCACGGCTGTGGGCTCGAACGGCACGACGGCGACGGCCCCGCCGGCCAGCAGGGTCCCGATCGCGAATCGCAGCGGTGCCGAGTGGTACAGCGGTGACACGGCGAGGTTGAGGTCGCTGTCGTGGAAGCCCCACAGGGCGCGCTCCTCCAGTGCGGCCGCCTCGGCGTGCTCCGGGGACAGCCAGCCCGACCACACGCCCTTGGGGCGCCCGGTCGTGCCGGACGTGAAGTGCATCGGGCGGCAGCGCGGGAAGGGATCGAGGTCGTGCTCGGGGCCCGCGTCGAGCTGGTCGAGGACGCCGGGATCGTCGACCACGAGCGCCGGCTCGACCTGGTCGAGCACCACGGCGCGCTCACGGGGCGTCAGGCGCGGGTCCAGGGGGACGGGCACCAGCCCGCTGCGCGACGCCGCGAGGACGAGGTCGACCGTCGCGGTCGTGCCGGGCGTCAGCAGGACCACGCGGTCGCCGTGGGTGAGGCCGGATCCGTGCAGCGCGCCGGCCATCCGTCGCTGTCGATCGGTGCTCTCGGCGGCGTGGTGGATCTGCATCTGGTCGCTCACGGCCCTCCTGGGTGCTCGATTCGCGTGAGGTGCATCACAGGCTTTCACCTGAAACGGGCCCAGCCCTCACCACACCCATGGCAGTATGGTTCAGTCGAGGGGCGGCTGAGACATCGGCTCGCGCCTCGTTCCATGTCCCAGATGTATGAAGGTGGTTCGACAGTGGGTTCTCCCGGCAAGCGACGGGCGGACGTGCGAGCGACCCCGGATCGTCGGGGCTCGACCTTCTGGCAGCAGCAGATCCGTCGCGTGGTGCTGCCGACGCTCGGCGTCGGTGCCCTCGCGGTCGCGACCGCTGCCGTCGCGACCAGCCCCAGCGCCGACCTGCCCGTGGGGCCCGACCGCGTGACGGTCGCGGCCAGCGAGGTCAGCCGCGGCGGTGAGCGTCCGGTCCTCGCAGCACCTGCCGCCACGGCCCAGCAGGCCGCCGGTGCCCTGTGGGTCGTCGACACGACCGACATCCGCTCGGACGCGGCGCCCGACGCGGCGGTCCTCGGCCAGGCCGAGCGTGGCACCCAGGTGCTCGTCACGGGTGTCGTCGAGGGCGACTGGACCCAGGTCCTGTACAACGACGTGCCCCGCTGGGTCACGTCCGGCGTCCTGACCGCCGAGGAGCCCCTCGGCACGGCCGCGTGCCCCCGCACGCCCGGCGTCGAGCGCGGCCTGCAGCCGGACACGATCAAGGTCTACCGCGCGGTCTGCGAGAAGTTCCCCGAGATCTCGACCTACGGCGGTCGCGCCGCGCGCTCGAACAGCTCGGGTCACCCGACGGGTCGCGCGCTCGACATCATGACGTCCGACAAGGCCCTCGGCGACCAGATCGCGCAGTTCGTGATCGACAACCACACCAAGCTCGGCGCGACCCAGGTCATCTGGCGTCAGCGCATCTGGGAGCCGGGTTCGGGCTGGCGTGGCATGGAGAACCGCGGCGGCGCCACGGCGAACCACATGGACCACGTCCACGTCACGACCTCCGGCGACGCCGCCACCAGCTGATCGTGGCGCGTCCCGCACTGCGCGTCGGCCTGACCGGCGGCATCGGCTCGGGCAAGAGCACCGTCAGTCGCCTGCTCACCGAGCACGGGGCCGTGGTGATCGACTACGACCTCCTGGCCCGTGAGGTCGTCGAGCCCGGTGCTCCGGCGCTGGCGCAGATCGCCGAGCGCTTCGGTGCCGGCGTCATCGCCGCCGACGGCACGCTCGACCGTCCCGCGCTCGGGGCCGTCGTGTTCTCCGAGGAGTCGGCGCGCCGCGACCTCGAGGCCATCACCCACCCGGCGATCCGCGACCTCGCGGTGCGCCGCGAGGCCGAGGCGGGGGACCGCGTCGTGGTGCACGACAACCCGCTGCTGATCGAGATGGGTGGTCACACCGCGTGCGACGTCGTCGTCGTGGTCGACGTGCCGGTCGAGGTCCAGGTCGAGCGCCTGGTGCGCGATCGCGGCATGACGGAGCAGGAGGCCCACGCGCGCATCGCGACGCAGGCCTCCCGGGACGACAGAGCCGCTGTCGCCGACGTGGTCGTCGACAACAGTGGCTCCGTGGACGAGCTCACTGCCAGGGTGGGGGACGTCTGGCGGGAGCTCGCGGCCCGTTAGGCCGCCAGGTCCGGATCGGCGATGCGGCGCAGCGTCGCGAGAGCCTCGCGCTCGAGCTGGCGCACGCGCTCCGCGCTGATCCCGTGGCGCTTGCCGATGTCGGCCAGCTTCTGCTGACGTCCGTCGACCAGGCCGAACCGCGACCGCACGATGTCGGCCTCGCGGTCGCCCAGGTTCTCGATCAGACCACCGAGCAGCTGACGGGTCGCGTCGGACATGACGCTCTCGTCCGGGCCCGGGGCCTGCTCGCGGGCGATGAGGTCGCCCAGCGAGGTGTCGCCGTCCTCGTCGACGGGGGTGTCGAGGCTGACGTGGTCGCGTCCCCAGGAGATCAGGTCGATGACCCGGTCGACGTCCATGTCGAGGACCATCGCGACCTCGGTGGGGTCGGGGTCGTACCCGAGCTCGCGCTCGAGGTTGCGGCGCGCGGCCGTGACCTGGTTGAGCTCCTCGACGACGTGCACGGGCAGCCGGACGACGCGCGCCTGCTGCGCGATGCCGCGCGTGATGGCCTGACGCACCCACCACGTGGCGTACGTCGAGAACTTGAAGCCCTTGCTGTAGTCGAACTTCTCGACCGCGCGGATCAGGCCGGTGTTGCCCTCCTGGACCAGGTCCAGCATCGGCATCGCCGAGCGCCCGTACTTGCGGGCGATCGAGACGACGAGCCGCAGGTTCGCCTGGACGAACTCCTGCATGGCCCGGTCGCCCTCGGCGGCGATCCACTCCAGCTCCTCGCGGTCGGCGCGCTTGGGGGCGCCGCCCTTGGCGCGGCCGATGCGGCCGCTCTCCAGCAGGTGGCGCGCGAACAGGCCGGCCTCGATCGTGCGGCTCAGCTCGACCTCGCGCTGGGCGTCCAGCAGCGGCGTCCTGGCGATCTCGGCCAGGTACATGCCGACGCTGTCCTTGCCCTCGGACTCGCGGACTCGGGTGTCGGTCTTCGTGCTCATCTTCGCCTCCCGGTGGTGTCTCTACGGGGGGTCAACGCACGGGGCGCCTGGAGGATTCCCCTCTCAGGCGGTTCTTAGGCCGGAATTCGAGGCGTGTCGCGGCTCACGACGTGCTCGCGGGGGCGCCGGCGGCCGTGTCGATGATCCAGGCGAGCTCGAAGGCGCGCTCACGCCAGGAGTCGTACCGGCCGCTGACGCCGCCGTGGCCGGCGTGCATCTCGGTCTTGAGCAGGATCGGGGCGTCGCCGGTGGTCGTGGCGCGAATGCGGGCGACCCACTTGGCGGGCTCGACGACGCTCACGCGGGTGTCCTGCAGGCTCGTGACCGCCAGGATCGCCGGATAGGGCCGTTCCTGCACGTTCTCGTACGGGGAGTAGGACTTCATGTACGCGTAGACGTCGGCGTCGTGCAGCGGATCGCCCCACTCGTCCCACTCGATGACCGTCAGCGGCATCGACGGGTCCAGGATCGTCGTCAGGGCGTCGACGAACGGCACGGCGGCCAGGACCCCGCGGAACGCATCGGGCGCCAGGTTCGCGACGGCGCCCATCAGCAGGCCTCCGGCGCTGCCGCCCTCGGCGACGAGGCGCTCGTGGCTGGTCCAGCCCTCGGCCACCAGGTGGTGCGCGGCCGCGACGAAGTCGGTGAACGAGTTGCGCTTCTGCGCCATCTTGCCGTCGTCGTACCAGGCGCGGCCCATCTCGCCCCCGCCCCGGACGTGCGCCACGGCGAAGACGAAGCCGCGGTCGAGCAGCGAGAGGCGGGCCACCGACATGCCGGGGTCGATGCTGATCTCGTACGCGCCGTACCCGTAGAGCAGGGCGGGCGCGGTGCCGTCCTGCGGCGTGTCGGCCCGCGCGACGACCGAGACCGGGACGAGCGTGCCGTCCTCGGCGGTGGCCCAGGTGCGGTGCTGCACGTAGTCGGCCGGGTCGTACCCGCCCAGGACCTCGGCCTGCTTGCGCAGGTGCGTCTCGAACGTGTCGGGATCGAGGTCCAGCACGGAGGACGGCGTGACGAACGAGCCGACGCCGATGCGGATCAGGGGCTGGTCCCACTCGGCGTTGGCGCCGAGCCCGCAGGAGAACAGCTCCTCCTCGAAGGGGACCTCGCGCATCGGACCGAAGCCGGTCGCCTCGATGTCCAGGACGCCGAGCCGCGTGAGCGCGGCGCGTCGGTACGAGACGAACAGGTGCCGGGCGAAGACGTCGACGTCCTCGAGACGCATGCCGGGGTCGGCCGCGACGACGACCCGGCCGTCGCGCGCCGATGCCAGGGGAGAGGTGAGGACGGGCTCGAGGTCGACCGCCACGAGCTCGAAGTCGGGAGCGCCGTCGTTGTGCAGCAGCAGGAGCACGTCGTCGCCCCCGACGACCGCGTGCTCCACCGAGTACTCGACGCCGGTGCTGCGGGGCAGGACGACGCGGAACTCGCCCTCGGGGTCGTCGGCCGGCAGGAGCCGTGACTCGCTGGTGATCTTCGACGACGCGCCGATCACGAGGAACTTCTCGGACTGGGTGCGGCCGATGCCGGTGAAGAAGCGCTCGTCGGTCTCCTCGTGCACCAGCACGTCGTCGGCGACGGGGGTGCCGAGGCGGTGGCGCCACACCCGATGCGGACGCCAGGCGTCGTCGACGGTCGAGTAGAAGACGTGGGTGCCGCCGGCCGACCACGTGGCGCCGCCGCTCGTGCCGGGGATCTCGTCGGCGAGCTCCTCGCCGGTGCGCAGGTCCTTGAAGCGGATCGTGTAGCGCTCGTCGCCCGTGAGGTCGGTCGAGTAGGCCAGGAGGGTGTCGTCGTCGGTCAGGCTGAAGGCGCCGAGCGCGAAGAACTCGTGACCCTCGGCCAGCACGTTGGAGTCGAGCAGCACGTGCTCGCCCGGGGCCTCGATCCCGGCCTCGACCGCGGGCGGGGTCCAGTCGCCCGGGGTGGCGGGGCAGCGGCTCCGAATCGCGTACGACAGGCCCTCGACCGTGCGGCTGAAGTACCACCAGTCGCCGTGGCGCACCGGCACCGACAGGTCGGTCTCACGGGTGCGGGCCTTGATCTCGCCGAAGATCGTCTCGCGCAGGTCGGCGAGATGGGCCGTGCGTGCCTCGGTGTAGCCGTTCTCGGCCTCCAGCAGGGCCAGCACGTCCGGGTCCTCGACGTCGCGGAGCCACTCGTAGTCGTCGATGAACTCGTCACCGTGGTGGCGGCGGACGACGGGGCGCACGTCGGCGACGGGTGCGTCGGGAGTACCGGTCATGGCTCGACGCTACTGACGGACGCCCGAGCCGACAGGGCCGGGTCGTCGGCCGGGAAGGTCTTGACGGGACCCGAGGGCGACTCCCGCGTCTCGAATCGGACCGTGACGAGCCCGAGACCGGAGCCCCACACCCAGCCGTCCCCGTGCTCGGTGTGCGTGACGTCCTGGCCAGGCGACCAGCCACGCCGCCGGGCGCGCTCGTCGCGCGAGGGGAGCGGCACGAGGTCCTCCTCCGGCTCCGGCTCGCTGAACAGGTCGTCCTGGACCCAGTCGGCGAGCCCGCTCACGCCGACGCCCAGGAGCCGCAGGCCGCCCCCGAGGTCCTCCGCGTCGAGCAGCCGACGGGCGGTCGCGGCCAGCACGCCGCCGTGGTCGGTGGGGCCAGTCAGCGTCGTGGACCGGGTGTGCGTCTCGAAGTCGTGGTAGCGGACCTTGAGCGTGACGGTGCGTCCCGACAGACCGTTGGCGCGCAGGCGCTGGGCCACGCGGCGCGCCATCTGCTCGGCGATCGCGGTGAGCTGGACGCGGTCGACGAGGTTGGTCTCGAAGGTGTCCTCGACGCTGATCGACTTGGTCTCGCGGGACGCCTCCACCGGGCGGTCGTCGTCGGCGCGCGCGAGCCGGTAGAGCGACGTCGCGGTCGTGGGGCCGACGTGGGCGCCCAGGTCGTCGGCCGTGAACCGCCGCAGGTCCTCGACGGTCGCGACGCCCAGGCGGCGCAGGCGCTCGGTCGTGGCTGGTCCGACCCCGGGGATCGCCGTGACCTGCATGGGGCCGAGCACGTCGGCCTCGGTGCCCGGCTGCACGATGAACGCCCCGTCGGGCTTGTTGATCTCGCTGGCGATCTTGGCCATGAGCTTGCTCGAGGCCACGCCGACCGACGCGGTGAGGCCGTGCGTCCGGCGCGTCACGTCGGCGCGCAGCTCCTCGACGAGCTCCTCCACGCGTTCCGGGTCGAAGTCGTCGCCCGCCGCCAGGTCGACGAACGCCTCGTCGAGCGACAGGGGTTGCACGACGGGCGAGAGCTCGCGCAGGCGCGCCATGACGATGCCGCTGGCCTCCCGGTACGCGTCGAACCGGCCGCCCAGGAACGCGGCGTGGGGACAGCGGGCCCGGGCCTCGGCCGAGCTCATCGCCGAGCGCACCCCGAACTTCCGGGCCTCGTAGGAGGCGGTCGACACGACGCCGCGGGCCCCGACACCGCCGACGACGACGGGCTTGCCGCGCAGCGACGGCTTGTCGCGCTGCTCGACCGAGGCGAAGAAGGCGTCGAGATCCAGGTGCAGGATCGAGGCCGTGGACCGCATGGCTCCATTGTCCTCCTCGTCCACAGGCTCTGGTCGTCCACAGGGCCGAGATCGGTGCGGACACCGCCTGCCCGCGCGGCCCACCGTGGAAGGCATGAGCAGACACACCCCCACCGACTCCACCCCGGTCTACCGGGCCCGCAGCGTCGGCGACCTCCTGGCCGCGGTGCCGACCCTGTTCGGCTTCAGCCCGCAGGAGTCGTTCATCGCCGTCGCGACCTCGCGCCCCCGCAACCGCTTCGGGTTCCGGCTCAGGATCGACCTGCCCCAGCTCGACCACATCGACGCCGCCGCCGACGTCGCCGTGGGCCACCTGCGCCGGCAGGGGGCCGAGGGGGCGATCCTCCTCGCCCTGTCCGACGACCACGAGCGGGCCGAGGAGATGGTCCGAGCCGCTCTGGCGCGGCTCGACGACGACATCGAGCCGATCGTCGTCGCCTGGGCCGACGGCGAGCGGTACTGGCAGCCGCTGCCGCGCTTCCCCGACCACGGCGTGCGCTACACGACCTCGCCCCACGACCTCGCCGTCGTGCAGGCCGTGGCCGCGGGTCAGGAGATCCTCGCCGACCGGGCGGAGCTCGTGGCCCGGTTCGCCCCGTGCGCGGGCGCCACGGCCGAACGCATGGCCCACGCCACGGGGCTCCACCTCGACCGCGTGCTGCGTGTGTTCGGTCAGAACCCGAGCCCCGAGGGTCTCGTGAACGCCGCCACGGCCGAGCTCGACCCGATCCTCGACCGGGCCCTGCGCGAGCAGGAACGTCTCTCCGACGACGACGTCGCCCTGGTGTCGCTGTGGTGCTCGTCGATCGCGGTGCGCGACGAGGTGTGGTCGCGGATCGGCCTCGAGAACGCCCGTGACTGGCTCCGGGTGCTGACCGACGTCTCGGGCCGGGTCGCGCGCCCGTTCGTCCCCTCGGTGTTGGGCCTCACGGGCTTCGCGGCCTACATGGTCGGCGACGGCGCCCAGGCCGTCATCGCGCTCGAGCGGGCGCTCGGGGCCGACCCCGCGCACCGGATGTCGCTGCTGATGATGGAGATCATCCAGGCAGGCGTCTCGCCCGACGAGTACGCGGCGTTCGACCAGCTCGCGGTGACGGAGGCCAGGGCGCCCGAGCGCGAGCGGGAGCGTTCTGCCTGACCCGGCCCTACGCTGTCGGCATGGGTCAGGACGTCGACCACCAGGAGTTCTCGGGCGAGGACCGCCGCCGCTACCGGGCGAAGGTGCGCCGGTGTCTCGACGTGCTCGCGCGCATGCTGACCGAGCGCGACTTCTCGGTGGGTGAACCGCTGGTCGGGATCGAGATCGAGTTCAACCTCGCCGACGAGAACGGCGATGCCGCGATGACGAGCGGCGAGACGCTCGCCGCGATCGCGGACGAGGACTTCCAGACCGAGCTGGGGCGCTACAACCTCGAGATCAACGTGCCACCTAGGCCCATCGCGGGCCGCGGGTTCGCCGACCTGGAGAAGACGCTGCGCGACGACCTGAACGAGGCCGAGCGCAAGGCGGCCGCCACGGGCTCGGGCCTCGTGATGGTCGGGATCCTGCCGACCGTGGGGGAGGAGCACTTCTCCCGCGAGGCCATCGCGCCGGACCCGCGGTACACCCTGCTGAGCGAGCAGATCCTGGCCGCACGGGGCGAGGACATCGAGATCCTGATCGACGGCGTCGACCGGCTCGACATGCGCACCGACACGATCATGCCCGAGGCGGCCTGCACCAGCACGCAGCTGCACCTGCAAGTGGCGCCCGAGAGGTTCGCCGCGGTGTGGAACGCGGCGCAGGCCATCGCCGGGGTGCAGGCTGCGACGGCCGCCAACTCGCCGTTCCTGCTGGGGCGCCAGCTCTGGCACGAGACCCGCATCCCGCTGTTCGAGCAGTCCACCGACACCCGCAGCGAGGAGCTCAAGGCGCAGGGGGTGCGCCCGCGGGTCTTCTTCGGCGAGCGCTGGGTGACCTCGGTCTTCGACCTGTTCGAGGAGAACGTCCGCTACTACCCGGCGCTGCTGCCGATCGTCGACGACGAGGACCCGATCGAGGTCATGGCGGCGGGCGGTGTGCCCCAGCTGGGCGAGCTGCGGCTCCACAACGGCACGATCTACCGCTGGAACCGCCCGATCTACGACGTCGTCGACGGCCGACCGCACCTGCGGGTCGAGAACCGCCTGCTGCCAGCCGGCCCGACCGTCGTCGACACCGTCGCCAACGCCGCGCTGTTCTACGGCCTCGTCTCGGCCATGGCGTCGGCCGACCGGCCCGTGTGGTCGCGGATGCCGTTCGCGGTGGCCTCGGACAACTTCTACGCGGCGGCGCGCCGGGGGATCGAGGCCGAGCAGCGTTGGCCGGGTCTCGGCACGGTGCGGGTGCGCGACCTCGTGCTGCACCACCTGCTCCCGCTCGCGGCCGAGGGCCTGGACCGGCTCGGGGTGGACGGCGCGGTGCGTGACCGCTCGCTCGAGGTCATCGAACGTCGCTGCGCGCTGGGCGTGAACGGTGCGACCTGGCAGATCGACGCCGCCGACGCCTTCGACCGCGCCAGCGACCCGCAGGCCGCGATGCGCCGTCTCGTGCGGGCGTACCGGGAGCGGATGCACGAGGGCGAGCCGGTGCACAGCTGGTCCCTGCCGACCGGATAGCGCGAGTCGGCGTCACGGACCTTGTGCGGTCGTGGCAGACTAGGTCCAGAGGTTGACCAGAGGTCTCCTTGTCGCGCCCTTGAACCGTTCGAGAGGTGGAAACATGCCGGTGAATCCAGCTGCTTCAGCCATGAAGACGGTGGGCAGGCTCATCCCCAAGACGCTCAAGGATGCGGCGGGTGCGGCCACGTCGGCCGCGGACGACTCCGCTGCCAGCCCAGAAGTCAGCCCAGAAGTCAGCACTGCACCTGACCCGTCCCGTTCGACCCCGGAAGACACTGTGACGAATTCCTCCACCTCGGCGAAGGCTCCCGCCAAGAAGACCGCGGCCAAGAAGGCTCCCGCCAAGAAGGCACCTGCTGCGAAGAAGGCGGCGCCGGCGAAGAAGAGCACCACGAAGCAGGAGATCTCGGTCGAGATCACCGCTGACGAGGTTGTGGTCGAGGTCGGCCAGCCGGTCGCGGTCGACGAGAACGGCAAGAAGATCCTGCCGGACATCTCGGACGACCAGTTCGTCAAGGACGTCAAGAACGACCCGACGATCAAGGAGGACGAGCAGTCCGCCTTCACGCTGAGCGCGGCCGACGAGTCCGACGAGCCCGTCCAGCAGGTCATGGTCGCCGGCGCCACGGCCGACCCGGTCAAGGACTACCTGAAGCAGATCGGCAAGGTCTCGCTGCTGACCGCCGGCGAGGAGGTCGAGCTCGCCAAGCGCATCGAGGCCGGCCTGTTCTCCGAGGAGAAGCTCGCCGCAGGCGGCCGCATCTCCGAGAAGGTCCGTGAGGAGCTCGACTGGATCGTCCTGGACGGTCGTCGCGCCAAGAACCACCTGCTCGAGGCCAACCTGCGCCTCGTCGTCTCGCTCGCCAAGCGCTACACCGGCCGCGGCATGCTGTTCCTGGACCTGATCCAGGAGGGCAACCTCGGTCTGATCCGCGCGGTCGAGAAGTTCGACTACACCAAGGGCTTCAAGTTCTCCACGTACGCGACCTGGTGGATCCGTCAGGCCATCACGCGCGCTATGGCCGACCAGGCCCGCACCATCCGCATCCCGGTGCACATGGTCGAGGTCATCAACAAGCTCGCGCGCGTCCAGCGCCAGATGCTCCAGGACCTGGGCCGCGAGCCCACGCCGGAGGAGCTGGCCAAGGAGCTCGACATGACGCCCGAGAAGGTCGTCGAGGTCCAGAAGTACGGCCGCGAGCCCATCAGCCTCCACACGCCGCTGGGCGAGGACGGCGACAGCGAGTTCGGCGACCTGATCGAGGACTCCGAAGCCATCGTCCCGGCCGACGCGGTCTCGTTCACGCTGCTGCAGGAGCAGTTGCACGCGGTGCTCGACACGCTCAGCGAGCGCGAGTCCGGCGTCGTCTCGATGCGCTTCGGCCTGACCGACGGGCAGCCGAAGACCCTCGACGAGATCGGCAAGGTCTACGGCGTCACGCGTGAGCGGATCCGTCAGATCGAGTCCAAGACCATGAGCAAGCTGCGCCACCCGTCGCGCTCGCAGGTGCTGCGCGACTACCTCGACTGAGGTTCCGCACTCTCAGCACG
>NZ_BAAAME010000002.1:932293-932671 GCF_039529015.1 Aeromicrobium alkaliterrae | reverse complement strand
CTTCGTCGTCGCTGCGGTCAGTACCGCGGCGGGGGCACGTCGTCGCGTCCGCGACGCTGGCCGTTGACGATGAGCGAGATGATCAGTCCGAGCGCGCCGACGGCGATCAGGATGTACCCGACCATCGTGAGGTCGACCGCGTCGATCGAGTCGCGGACGGCGAACGCGAGGATCGCTCCTACCGCGAGCAGGAACAGGGATCCGCCGATCTGCATGGTGCCTCCTGAGGTCAGCCGCGGGGGAGCGGCGGTGGGGTCCAACAGATCGACGATGGCACGGTAGTGCCACCTCTGCACGTCGGTGCGCCCATCACTTCCACCAGATGTGCGCACGTGTTCGGCTGATTCAGGCGATTCGAGCCGAGCAAGTGCGCACATC
>NZ_BAAAME010000002.1:926112-932261 GCF_039529015.1 Aeromicrobium alkaliterrae | reverse complement strand
GCCGGGGCGTTCGTGGTGTCGGAGGGACTGCGGTCGGGGCTCAGGCCTCCGGGTCGCCGGCGGCTGCCGGCATGGAGGCGAGCTGGCCCGACTCGTCGTGGATCGAGGCCGCGACGTCGCGCAGCTTGTCCTCGTACGCGCGGGCGTGGTGGGCGCAGAACAGCAGCTCGAGCCCGCTCGAGAGCTCGACTCGGACGTAGGCCTGGGCGCCGCAGCGATCGCAGCGGTCGGTCGCGTTCAACGCGGGGCGTTCAGCAAGAGCCGTCACGGTGACCTACTTTCCTTCGGGGGGATTACTTCTTCAGTAGCCACCAACATCCAATCACGAGGCGGTATTCCTCGCCGGTGTTGGTGACGTACTTCATTGATAGTGCCTGAGTGGGGCAAGGAAGCGCGCCACGCTGGAGCCGCGTGTCACAACCACGTGACATTCTCCTGCGTCGATACCCTGACCGTGCGCCACGACCGCTTCGTGGGACGACCGAGGAGACCTGACATCAGCACGTACGACGCCCGCAACCTGCTCGTTCTCGAGGGACTCGAGGCCGTGCGCAAGCGCCCTGGCATGTACATCGGCTCCACCGACACCCGCGGGCTGATGCACTGCCTGTGGGAGATCATCGACAACGCGGTGGACGAGGCCCTGGCCGGCTTCGGCGACAAGATCGACGTGATCCTGCACGCCGACGGCTCGGTCGAGGTGCACGACAACGCGCGCGGCATCCCGGTCGACATCGAGCCCAAGACCGGCCTGACCGGTGTCGAGGTCGTCTTCACCAAGCTGCACGCCGGCGGCAAGTTCGGCGGCGGCGCTTACAACGCCTCAGGCGGTCTGCACGGTGTCGGCGCCGCTGTCGTCAACGCACTGTCCGAGCGGCTCGACGTCGAGGTCGACAAGGGCGGCGCCACCTGGGCGCTCACCTTCCGCCGCGGCGTCCCCGACGGCGAGCTCACCAAGGTCGCCAAGGTCGCCAAGGCCCGCACCGGCACCCGGGTCCGCTACTGGGCCGACCCGCAGATCTTCATCAAGGGGGCGAAGTTCTCCTACGAGGACCTCACCCGCCGCGCCCGCCAGACGGCCTTCCTCGTGCCCGGTCTCGAGATCGCGATCCGCGACGAGCGCGAGGACGAGGTCGTCGAGGAGTCCTTCAAGCACGAGGGCGGCATCGCCGAGTTCGTCGAGTACCTGGCCCCCGACGAGCCGGTCACGGGCGTCGTCCGGCTGCAGGGCGAGGGCACGTTCACCGAGACCGTGCCGATGCTCGACGGCAAGGGCCACATGACCCCGCAGGACGTCGACCGCACGCTCGGCGTCGACGTCGCGCTGCGCTGGGGCACAGGCTACGAGACCGACCTGCGCTCGTTCGTCAACATCATCTCCACGCCCAAGGGCGGCACCCACGTCGCGGGCTTCGAGCGCGGCATGACCAAGACGTTCAACGAGACGTTGCGGGGGACCCGTCTGCTCAAGAACGGCGATCCCGACGTGATCAAGGACGACGTGCTCGAGGGCATCTCGGCCGTCGTCACGGTGCGCCTGGCCGAGCCGCAGTTCGAGGGGCAGACCAAGGAGGTCCTCGGCACGCCCGCGGTCACCCGCATCGTGCAGAAGGTCGTCACCGACGAGCTGCGCACGTTCCTCACGGCCACCCGCGGCGCCGACAAGGCCCAGGCGCGCCTGGTGCTGGAGAAGGTCGTGGGTGCCTCGCGCACCCGCCTGATGGCGCGGCAGCAGCGTGACACCCAGCGCCGCAAGAACGCCCTGGAGTCCAGCGCCCTGCCGGCCAAGCTGGCCGACTGCCGCAGCACCGACGTCGAGCGCTCGGAGCTGTTCATCGTGGAGGGCGACTCCGCGCTCGGCACCGCCAAGAGCGCACGCGACTCCGGGTTCCAGGCGCTGCTGCCGATCCGCGGCAAGATCCTGAACGTCCAGAAGGCCTCCATCGGCGACATGCTGAAGAACGCCGAGTGCTCCTCGATCATCCAGGTCGTCGGCGCCGGCTCGGGGCGCACATTCGACCTCGACGCGGCGCGCTACGGCCGCATCATCTTCATGGCCGACGCCGACTCCGACGGTGCGCACATCCGGTGCCTGCTGGCCACGTTGTTCTTCCGGTACATGCGCCCGCTGGTCGAGGCAGGTCGCGTCTACTCGGCCGTGCCGCCGCTGCACCGAATCGAGCTCTCCAGCCCGAAGAAGGGCCAGGACAAGTACCGGTACACGTACTCCGACGCCGAGCTGCAGCGCACGCTCGCGGAGCTGCGCAAGAAGAACATCTCGTGGAAGGACCCGGTGCAGCGCTACAAGGGTCTGGGCGAGATGGACGCCGACCAGCTGGCCGAGACCACGATGGAGCCGCGTCACCGCACGCTGCGTCGTCTCACGGTCGACGACGCGGAGGAGGCGAGCGACGTGTTCGAGCTGCTGATGGGCTCGGAGGTCGCGCCGCGCAAGGACTTCATCGTGGCCGGGGCCTACGAGCTCGACCGCGACCGCATCGACGCCTGAGCGCCGCCCGGGCAGATCCGCGCCCGAACCTCCTCGGCCGCCGCAGTGGCGTCGGCGGGCGACAGGTGCAGGCAGCCGACCGCGACCGGTCCGTCGGGGCTGTGCACGGCGACGCTCGTGACGCCCAGGAGGCGTTGGAGCGGGCCCTGCTCGACCGCCACCGACTGGGACTTGCGGAACGGGAGGATGCTCGTGCGTCGCGTGATCCACCCGGTGCGCGACACGGCTGCGACGTCGTCGGAGCCGATCCAGCGGAAGCGCCACCCGATCGGGGCGAACAGCCAGCCCGCGCGCGCGGCGCGCCTGCGGTGCTCGACGTCCTGCACGGCGCCGGGCACGAGCAGGTCGACGACGCGCGCCGTCAGCTCGCGGTCGGCGATCGTGAGCAGCGTCGTGGCCCGCTCCTGGTCCTCGGCGTCGCCGCCGCCTCCGCCGCCGGCGACCGAGACGAGCAGGTGGCTCCACCCGGACTGGCGCCAGATGAGCGGCTCGACGACCGCCACGCCCTGCACGCGCTCGAACGGCACGGTCTCGGACGTGCGGCTGAGGAGGCCGCGCTCGATCCGCAGGCCGTGCTCGACGCGAGTCAGCCGATAGCCCCACTGCTGCACGACGCGCTCGGCGACGATCCGGACGACCCAGCTGCCGGCGCCGATCAGGCCGCCCAGTGCCGCGAGCGGAGCAGCGAACCAGACCGACGCGACGATCGCGCCGATCGCGACGACGACCGCACCGACGAAGTCGAGCGACAGGATCGTGCCGATCACGACCCGGGAGGGCGGCACGACGGCGACGAGCTCACCCTCGGCGGTGCCGGGCGGCGGGGGAGGCGTCGCGTCGCCGGCATCGCTCCCGGTCTCCGAGGCGTGCGCCCGGCGGAGCAGCAGGGCGCGCAGCTCGTGGGCCTCCGGCAGCGTCAGGTAGCGGACCGTCGTGCGCGACTCCTTGCCGCCGGCCGAGTCGAGACGCAGCTCCGCGAGGCCGAGCACACGGGCGACGAACGGCTGGTGGATGTCGACCGACTGCAGTCGCTCGAACGGAACGCGCCGGGAGCTGCGCCAGATGATCCCGGAGTCGAGGCGCGCCTCGGAGTCGTCGATCACGAACCGCGTGAACCGCCACGACAGCCAGCCGATCAGGCTGCCGACCACGACGCCGCCGACCGCGGCAGCCGGTAGGGCGATCAGGCTCCACGACTCGATCTGTCCACCACTCACGATCGAGCCGACGAGGCCGACCGTGGCCGCGAACGACCAGCCAAGCCCCTGGACCACGGCGGTCAGGGGATGGGTGCGGCGCCCGAGCGTGCCCGCGGCCTGGTCAGACACCGGCGCCTCGCGACTCGCCGAGCTCGGTCAGGCGGACGCGCAGGCGCAGGGCCTCCTCGTGGGGGACGCCGGGCACGGTCGACGCCGTCTCGGTGCTCGCGGTGTGCAGGCTGAGCTTGGCAAAGCCCAGGCGTCGCGCCAGCGGGCCGATCTCGACGTCGACGAACTGCATGCGGCCGTAGGGCACCGCGACCAGGCGCCGGAACATGATGCCGTGGCGCACGAGCAGCTCCTCCTCGGTCTCCTGGTAGCCCCAGGACCGGGCGTTGCGAGGGGCCCACCAGACGAGCCACGCCACCGCGGCCAGGGCGAGGACGATCGGCACGGCGAGCAGCCAGGTCGGCATCGAGGTGGTGGCGGCGATGACGGCCAGCACCGCGAGGACGAGCACGGCGACGACGACCACGGTGACCGTGCCGATCAGGATCCGTGCCGTCGCGAGGCGTGGGGAGACGGGCGTCCACCCCGTGTCCTGAGGGTCGAAGGGATCGCTCATGAGGCCCACCGTACGCCCGGCCCCGCCTCGCTCACGGCCGGGTTTGACGGGGCAATCGGGGCGGTGAGAGACTGGGAGACGCGGGACTTGGATCCCGCCCCGCGGGCGCCCACCGGCGCTCCTCGCGTTCTTCTGGCTCATCCCAACGTGGAGGATCTCCATGGCCAAGGCACTCGTCGGTCATCTCGGTGGCCCGAACCCCGCCCAGCTTCACCAGACCGCGCTGCTCAAGCGCCGGGTCGCCGACCTCGAGGCCGAGGTCCTGCGACTCAAGATCGAGAACGACGGCCTGCTCAAGGCCCTGCACGACCAGGTCGACTCCGTGACCCCGGCTGACCTGCTGGAGCCGGTCGCCCACTGAGTGCCCGCCCGGCACTAGGGTGGCTCCCACCCGTTCGGCCTGACCCGGTCGACGCTGACGTGATCCTGGAGCCGCTGTGTACCTGAAGAGCCTGACGCTCCGCGGGTTCAAGTCCTTCGCCTCCTCCACGACGCTCGAGCTCGAGCCCGGCATCACGTGCGTCGTCGGCCCCAACGGCTCCGGCAAGTCCAACGTCGTCGACGCCCTGGCCTGGGTCATGGGCGAGCAGGGCGCCAAGTCGCTGCGCGGCGGCAAGATGGAGGACGTCATCTTCGCCGGCACCTCGGGCCGCGCGCCGCTGGGCCGCGCCGAGGTCGTCCTCACGATCGACAACTCCGACGGCGCGCTGCCGATCGAGTACAGCGAGGTCACGATCTCGCGCACGATGTTCCGCAACGGCGGCTCGGAGTACGCGATCAACGGCAACACCGTGCGCCTGCTCGACGTGCAGGAGCTGCTGAGCGACTCCGGCATCGGCCGGGAGATGCACGTCATCGTCGGCCAGGGCCAGCTCGACTCGGTCCTGCGTGCGACGGCCGAGGAGCGGCGCGGCTTCATCGAGGAGGCCGCCGGTGTCCTGAAGCACCGCAAGCGCAAGGAGAAGGCGGTCCGCAAGCTCGAGGCGACGCGGGGCAACCTGACGCGACTCGCCGACGTGCTCAACGAGCTGCGCCGCCAGCTCAAGCCGCTCGGTCGGCAGGCCGAGGTGGCGCGTCGCGCGGCCGTCATCCAGGCCGACGTCCGTGACGCGCGGGCCCGCCTCCTGGCCGACGACGTCGTCAGCGCCCAGCAGGTCATCGCCACCGAGCTCGCCGACGAGTCCGCGCTCAAGGAGCGCCGCGCCGCCGTCGAGTCGGCCATCGCGCATGCACGTCGTGCCGAGACCGAGCTCGAGGACCGCCTGCGTGACGACTCGCCACGCCTCTCGGCCGCCCAGGAGGCCTGGTACGCGCTCTCGGGGGTGCGCGAGCGCCTGCGCGGCACGGCCGGCCTCGCGACCGAGCGGGTCCGGCTGGCGGCCGTCGAGGCCGACGACCAGCACCACGGGCGCGACCCCGACGAGCTCGAGGCCGACGCCCGCCGCGCGCAGGAGCAGCACGACGTGCTGGCCCGCGAGGTCGCCGCGGCGACGACCCGGCTGCAGGAGGTCGTCGCGGCCCGCAGCGAGGCCGAGTCGGCGTACACGACCGAGGAGCGTCGCATCGCGGGCCTGCTGCGCGCTGCGGCCGACCAGCGCGAGGGTCTGGCGCGCCTGCACGGTCAGGTCAACGCGATCAAGCTGCGCGGCGAGGCCACGGAGGCCGAGCTGGGCCGCCTGACGACCTCCCGCGACGACGCGATCGCGCGCGCCGACACCTCGCAGCAGGAGTTCACCGCGCTGGAGTCGCAGATCGCCGGGCTGTCGGCGGGGGAGTCGGGCCTCGACGACCAGCTCGCCGCGGCCGAGACCCGCGA
>NZ_BAAAME010000002.1:861683-926094 GCF_039529015.1 Aeromicrobium alkaliterrae | reverse complement strand
CGAGGCGGCGCTGGGTGCCCTCGACGCCGAGGTCGCCGAGGTCGTGATGCACGTCCAGCAGCTGGAGCGCACCGAGGCCGGCCTGGTGGCTCGCAAGGAGGCGCTCGAGATCGGGCTCGCCCGCAAGGACGGTGCCGGGGCCCTGCTCGCGGCGTCCGACGAGCTCAACGGACTGCTCGGCTCGGTCGCGGCTCTGCTCACGGTGCGCTCGGGGTACGAGGGCGCGATCGCCTCGGCGCTCGGCTCTGCCGCCGAGGCCGTCGCGGTCGATCACCTCGACACCGCTGTCAGCGCGATGGAGAAGCTCAAGGCCGAGGATCTCGGTCGCGCCGGCCTCCTGCTCGGTGCCGCCGGCGACGACCCCGGTGACGACGCGAGCTGGCCCGGCCTGCCCGACTTCGCGACCTACGCCGTCGACGTCGTCAACGGACCGCCGACCCTGACGGCCGCGCTGCGCCGCCTGCTGTTCAAGGTCGCCGTGGTCGACGACCTCGACCGTGCGCGCGCCCTGGTGCGCCAGGCCTCGGACGTCACCGCCGTGACGCTCGAGGGCGACATGCTCGGCGCCCACTTCGCCTCCGGCGGGTCCTCGGCGACCTCGAGCCTGATCGAGGTCAAGGCCGCGGTCGACCAGGCGGTGACCGACCTGGAGAGCAACCGGCACGACCTCGAGCGCTCCCGCTTCCGACAGCAGGGCCTGGCCGACCAGCGCCAGAAGGCGCAGGCCGCGGTCGACGCTGTCCTGGAGCAGCTGCACGAGTCGGACGCCGAGATGGCGGGGNNNCCGTCGCCGAGTCGCTGGGCCGCCTCGGCTCCGCGGCACGGGCCGCCCGCGCGGAGGCCGAGCGCCTCGACCAGTCCATCACCGAGGCCACGGCGGCGCGCGAGCGCGACCAGGAGGGCCTCGCCGAGCTCGAGGACCGTCTGGCCCAGGCCGAGTCCGCCCCGGAGTCCGAGCCGGACACGACCGAGCTGGAGGCGCTGGCCGAGGCTGCTTCGGCATCGCGCCGCGGCGAGACCGAGGCCCGGCTCGCGCTGCGCACCAACGAGGAGCGGGCGCGCGCCCTGGAGGGCCAGGTGCGGGCGCTCGTCGAGTCGGCCGAGTCCGAGCGGCAGGCCCGCCGCCGGGCGGCCGAGCGCCGCGCCCGTCAGATTCGCGAGGCCGAGGTCGCGCGCGTCGTGATCGCCGCGACCGACCAGGTGCTCGTCCACCTGGGCCACTCGATCGACCAGGCCGCCGCCCTGCGTGCCGAGATCGAGCAGTCGCGCTCGGGCAGCGAGGTCGAGCTCCGCGAGGTGCGGGCCCGCCTGCGCGAGCTCAGCGAGGAGAACGAGAAGCTGACGGACTCGGTGCACCGCGACGAGCTGGCGCGTGCCGAGCTGCGCATGAAGCTCGAGGCGCTGGAGTCGCGTGCGCTCGAGGAGCTCGGTCTCGAGGTCGACGCGCTGGTCGCCGAGTACGGCCCCGAAGTCCTCGTCCCGACCCACGACGACGAGGGCGAGCCGCTCGACCCGCGGCCCTACGTCCGCGAGGAGCAGACCAAGCGTCTGCGCACCGCCGAGCGCGGACTCGCGATGCTCGGCAAGGTCAACCCGCTCGCGCTCGAGGAGTTCAGCGCTCTCGAGGAGCGGCACCAGTACCTCTCCGACCAGATGAACGACCTGAAGAAGACCACGGCCGACCTCATGGCGATCGTCGAGGACGTCGACGCGACGGTCGAGCGGGTCTTCACCGAGGCCTGGTACGACGTCGAGCGGGAGTTCGAGGACGTCTTCAGCCGCCTGTTCCCCGGCGGCGAGGGCCGTCTGGTCCTGACCGACCCGCAGAGCATGCTGATGACCGGCATCGAGGTCGAGGCGAGGCCGCCCGGCAAGAAGGTCAAGCGTCTCTCGCTGCTCTCGGGCGGCGAGCGCTCGCTCGTGGCGGTCGCGTTCCTCGTCGCGCTGTTCAAGGCGCGCCCCAGCCCGTTCTACATCCTCGACGAGGTCGAGGCCGCGCTCGACGACACCAACCTCGGACGGCTGCTCGAGATCTACGAGGAGCTGCGCGCCAACTCCCAGCTCATCGTCATCACCCACCAGAAGCGCACGATGGAGGTCGCCGACGCGCTGTATGGCGTCTCGATGCGCGGCGACGGCGTGTCGGCCGTCATCAGCCAGCGACTGCGTGAGCAGGAGAACGCATGAGCGACGACGTCGCGGGCCGCACCCGCGCTGACTACGGCGTGCTGCGCACGATCAGCACCCGCTGGGAGGACGAGGACGTGTACGGCCACGTCAACAACGTCGTCTACTACTCGTACTTCGACACCGCGGTCAACGGCTACCTCATCGAGGCCACCGGCACCGACACCCGCGCGCTCGACGCCTACGGGGTCGTGGCCGAGACGAGCTGCCGGTTCCTGCGCGAGCTGCGGTTCCCGCTCGACGTCGAGGCCGGGCTGCGCGTCACGAGGCTCGGCTCGTCGAGCGTCGTCTACGAGATCGGCCTGTTCCAGGGCGAGCACCAGACCCCGGCCGCCGTCGGACGCTTCGTCCACGTGTACGTCACGGGTGCCGACCGCTCGGTCACCCCGGTGCCGGACCTCATCCGCACCGTGCTGGAACCGCTCACCGTCTGACGGCTCACCCCAGCAGGACGTCGACCGCGTGGGCGATCCAGGGGACGGCCAGGAAGACCGTGGGCACGACGAGCACGACGACCGAGATGGCCCAGGCGAGCCCAGCGGCCCACCAGCCGCCGCTCGGGTCGCGCAGGCGGTCCATCCGGATCGTGGCGGAGGTGCCGGAGCCGAGCGCACCGGCCGGTGCCGAGCTGCCGGCCAGGGCGACGATCGCCCCGGCGAGGGCCCGCTCGCCCGCGACGCGGCGGGCCGCGTCGTCGGCGAGCAGCTCGACCATGATCCGGCTCTGCTCGAGCGGCGCATCGGTGCGCAGCACCCGGGGGTAGGCGGCGCGCAGGAACTCGAAGCCCTCCAGCACGAGGTCGTGGCGGGCGCTGACGTGAGCGCGCTCGTGCTCGAGCACGGCGCGCAGCTCGGCCGCGGTCAGGTGCTCGATCGCCCCGCTGGACACCACGACGCGGGACTCGGTGCGGTCGGGGAGGCAGTACGCGACGGGAGACTCGTGCTGGAGCACGCGCAGGGCGGGTCCCAGTCGCGCCGAGATGTCGGCGTCGGGCTCGGCGAGAAGATCGACGAGGTGGCGCTGGCGGCGCCGGCGAGCCTCGGTGCGTCGCCAGACGGTCGACACGGCCCACCAGAACCGAGCCCACACCAGGACCCCCACCAGCAGCACCGCGACGTGCGCCGCGACGCGCCAGACCGGCGGGTCGGCCTCCGAGACGAGCCAGAGGGCGGTGGCGAGGCCTGCGCCCGAGGTCGCGAGGATCGCGGCGAGCGCCAGCGACTGCCACATCACGATGCCCGCGGCGGGGGAGCGGTACGGCCAGCGGGCGCGCGCGAGCAGGGCCGGAACCGGCAGGCTCAAGGCGATGCCGATCAGGCCCAGCAGGAAGGGAGTCACATCTCGTCGAGCGCCCGACGCAGGGCCGCCGCCTCCGCGGGATCGACCGACCGGGCGAAGTGCACGAGGGCCGAGGTGCGGTCGCCCGAGGCGTCGAGGGCGGCGTCGATCAGCTCGGCCGCGGCCGACTCGCGGCTCTGGCGCGGCGTGTAGCGGAAGGCGCGACCGTCGCGCTCGCGCGCCACCATGTCCTTGGCTCCGAGGCGGTCGAGCACCGTCATGACGGTCGTGTAGGCCAGGTCGCGCCCGTGGCCGTCGGCGTCCAGCGCGTCCTGCACCTCACGCACCGACAGGGGCGCGTCGGCGTCCCAGAGGATGTTCATGACGGAGCGTTCGAGCTCTCCGGGGCGGGTCGTGGATCGGGGCACAGGGCGAGTCTACTACGTGACGTAGGACTCATGGCGGCCCGGGCGGTGTGCCCCTCGTCATGTACTACGATCTGTAGTAGTTACTACGACTCGTAGTAGTTCCGACGTCGGAATGGGGTCGCTCGATGGAAGCGCTCGACATCGCCCGGTGGCAGTTCGGCATCACGACCGTCTACCACTTCTTCTTCGTGCCGGTCACGATCGGGCTGATCTTCCTGGTCGCGATCCTGCAGACCTGCTGGCACCGCACCGGCGACGAGCGCTACCTCCGCCTGACCCGCTTCTTCGGCAAGCTCTTCCTGATCAACTTCGCGATGGGCATCGTCACCGGGATCGTGCAGGAGTTCCAGTTCGGCATGAACTGGAGCGACTACTCGCGCTTCGTGGGCGACGTGTTCGGCGCCCCACTGGCGATCGAGGGTCTGCTGGCCTTCTTCATGGAGTCGACGTTCCTCGGCCTGTGGATCTTCGGCTGGGACCGGCTCAAGCCCGCGATCCACCTCGCGACGATCTGGATCGCCGCCTTCGGCACGGTGCTCTCGGCCTACTTCATCCTCGCGGCGAACTCGTTCATGCAGAACCCGGTCGGCTTCGCCTTCAACGCCGAGTCGGGGCGCGCCGAGCTGACCGACTTCCTGGCCGTCATGACGAACCCGGTCGTCCTCGTGACGTTCCCGCACACGATCTTCGCGTGCTTCATGGTCGGCGGCGCCTTCGTGGCGGGCGTCAGCCTGTGGCGCATGCTCCGCAGGCCCGACGAGGACGCGGACGCGTTCCGCACGTCGTTCCGGCTCGGAGCCGTGGTGCTCCTGGTCGCGGGTCTGGGCACGATGATCTCCGGCGACTTCCAGGGCAAGGTCATGACCGAGGTGCAGCCCATGAAGATGGCCGCCGCCGAGGGGCTCTACGAGGACGAGGCACCTGCGGCGTTCTCCGCCCTGACGGTCGGCACGCTCGACGGCTCGGAGCCCGTCCTCGAGCTCAAGATCCCGCACCTGCTGTCGTACCTCGGCACCGGCACGTGGGACGGCGAGATCCGCGGCATCAACTCGCTGCAGGCCGAGTACGAGGAGCTGTACGGCCCGGGCGACTACGCACCGAACATCCCCGTTACGTACTGGACGTTCCGCGCCATGATCACCGCCGGCGGCCTGTCGATGCTGCTGGCGACCTGGATGCTGTGGGCGACCCGCCGCGGACGCACGCCGTCGCTGTCGACGTTCTCGGGTCGGTGGATGCTGCGCTGGGCGATCGTGCTGCCCTTCCTCCCGCTCGCGGCGAACTCCTTCGGCTGGATCTTCACCGAGATGGGTCGCCAGCCGTGGCTCGTCTTCGGGCTGCTGCCCACCTCGGCGGGAGTCTCACCCAGCGTGTCGGCCGGGACCGTGCTGTTCAGCCTGATCGGGTTCACCACGCTCTACGGCGTCCTGGCCGTGATCGAGGTCAAGCTCATGCTCCGCACGATCCGGCACGGCCTTCCCGCAGCCGACCCGCCGGTGCCCGAGAAGGACCGCGACCCGGACGCGCCCCTCGCGTTCGCGTACTGACCAGGACAGGGAGAAGACACCACCATGGAGCTCACGACCGTCTGGTTCGTCCTCATCGCCGTGCTGTGGATCGGCTACCTCGTGCTCGAGGGATTCGACTTCGGCGTCGGCATCCTGACCCGCGTGCTCGCGCGCGACGACCGCGAGCGGCGCGTCCTGCTCAACACGATCGGGCCGGTCTGGGACGGCAACGAGGTCTGGCTGATCGTCGCCGGCGGTGCGACGTTCGCCGCGTTCCCGGAGTGGTACGCGACGCTGTTCAGCGCCTACTACCTCCCACTGTTCGTGATCCTGCTCGCCCTGATCGTCCGGGCCGTCGGGTTCGAGTACCGACACAAGCGCACCGACGAGGCGTGGAAGCGGGGCTGGGACCACGCGATCTTCTGGGGCTCGGCGGTCCCGGCCGTGCTGTGGGGCGTCGTGCTCGCCGGCATCGTCCACGGCATCCCGCTCAACGCCTCGCACGACTTCACCGGCACGATCCTCGACCTGTTCACGCCGTACGCGCTGCTCGGCGGGCTCGTGACGCTCAGCGTGTTCGTGACCCACGGGTCGTTCTTCATCGCGCTCAAGACGGTCGGCGACATCCGGCACCGTGCGCGGACGCTCGGCCTGCGCTGGGGCCTCGTCGCCGCCGCCTCGGCCGTGGCGTTCATCGGGTGGACCGCGGCCCGCGACGGCGACCTCGCCGTGTGGGTCGCCGGCGGACTCGGTGCGCTGTCGTTCGTCGGCGGCATGCTGGCCGGGCGTGCCGGGCGCGAGGGCTGGGCCTTCACCGGCACGGCGTTCGCGATCATCGGGGTCGCGGCGATGCTGTTCCTCGCGCTGTTCCCCGACGTGATGCCCTCGACCCTGGCGACGGGCACGCTCACGACGACCAACGCGGCCTCGACGCCGTACACGCTCGAGATCATGACCTGGGTCGCCGCGGCGTTCACGCCGATCGTGATCGGCTACCAGGCCTGGTCCTACTGGGTGTTCCGCCGTCGCATCGGCGTGCACCACATCCCCGCATGAGCACGGACGGAACGGACCCGGTGGTGGCGGTTCCCCCTTCGAGGCTCGTTCCTCGCACCTCAGGGGGCGGACAGGATCCGGGCCCTGAGGTGCCCCGAGGGACGAGGGGCCTCGAAGGGTCCACCTCAGGGGGCGGACAGGATCCGGGCCCTGAGGTGCCCCGAGGGACGAGGGGCCTCGAAGGGTCCACCTCAGCCGAGCGGCGACGTGGCGCAGAGCCGGTGGACCCGCGGCTGCTGCAGCGCTCGCGCGGGGTGCGGTCGAGCCTGGTGGCGGGCGTCGCGCTCGCGCTGGTGGGCGTGCTGCTGCTGGTCGGCCAGGCGTGGTGGTTGGCCCGTCTCGTAGACCAGGCGTTCGCCGAGCAGCGCCTCGACCCGACCGTGCTGCTGCTGGCGGTCACGTGCGTGGGCGGGCGAGCGGTCCTGGCGTGGGGGAGCGCCGTCGTCGCCGCTCGAGCCGCGGTGACGGTGCGCGCCGAGCTGCGGGAGGCCGTGGTGGCCGAGGTCCTGGACCCGCGCCGGCTCGGACCGCGACCGTCGTCGGCGCGGGTCACGACCCTGCTCGGCGCGGGCCTCGACCCGCTCGACGGCTACGTCGGCCGATTCCTGCCCCAGCTCGTCGTCACCGCCACCGTGCCTCCGCTGGTGGTCGTCGTGCTGCTGCTCGTCGACCCGCTCTCGGCGCTCATCGTCGGCCTGACGGTCCCGCTGGTGGTCGGCTTCCTCGTGCTGGTCGGCCTCGCGACCCAGGACCGGATGTCGGCTCGCTGGGGCGAGCTGTCACGACTGGGGCGCCACTTCTCCGACCTGGTCGGTGGCGTGCGCACCCTCCTGGTGCTCGGCAGCCGCCAGGAGCGCGGCCTGCGGGTCACGGGTGAGCGGCACCGACGCGCGACGATGGACGCCCTGCGCAGCGCCTTCCTGTCGTCCCTCGTGCTCGAGCTGTTCTCGACCCTCTCGATGGCGATCGTCGCGGTGGCGACGGGCCTGCGGATCGTCGACGGCGGCCTGAGCCTGCAGACCGGCCTGTTCGTGCTGCTGCTCGCGCCCGAGGCCTACCTCCCGGTGCGGCGGCTCGGCGCGCAGTTCCACGACAGCGAGGCCGGGGTGGCCGCGGCGCGCGAGGCGCTCGACCTGCTCGACGCGCCGCGTCACCACGGTGATCGTGGCGTCCCGGCGTCTCCCGCGATCGTGGTCGACGGGGTCCGGGTCGACCGTGGCGTCGGCGCGCCCGAGGTCGTGGTCGGCGACGCCGTCGTCCTGCCCGGCGAGCTCGTCGCCGTCGCCGGGCCCTCGGGGGTCGGCAAGTCGACGCTGCTCGACACGCTCCTGGGATTCGTCCCGCTCAGCGCAGGCGCCCTCACGCTCGGCGGCGTGCCGGTCGACGAGGTCGACGTCGTCGCGTGGCGTCGACGGGTCGCGTGGGTGCCCCAGCTGCCGGCCGTCCCCGCGGGCACGATCGGCGACGCCGTCCTGCTCGGCGCGGGCGGCTCGCGGGACGACGTCGTGCAGGCGCTGGCTGACGCCGGGGCGGAGGACCTCGATCCGGACCGGGTCGTGCGGGAGGACGCGGGCGACCTGTCGGCCGGTGAGCGCCGGCGGGTCGCGATCGCCCGTGCCCTGCTGCGGGTGCGGGCCGGCGGCGTCGACCTGCTCCTGCTCGACGAGCCGACCGCGGGCCTCGACGCTGCTCGTGAGCAGCGCGTCATCGAGACGGTCCGTGGTCTCGGTGTCACGACGCTCGTGGTCGCGCACCACCCGGCCGTGCTGCACGCCGCGGACCGCGTGCTCGAGCTCGGTCGCGTGCCGGAGCCGGTCCGATGAGGGCGCGGCTCGCCCTCGGCGCCGTGCTCGCCGCCGTCGCGCAGGTCGCGGCGACGGGTCTGCTCCTCACGTCGGCCTGGCTCATCGTCAGAGCGGCGCAGCAGCCGCCCGTGCTCTACCTCATGATCGCGATCGTCGGCGTGCGGTTCTTCGGTGTCGGCCGCGCGGCCGCGGTCTACACCGAGCGGTTGCTGACCCATGACGTCGCGCTCGAGACGGCGATCCGCACCCGGATCGAGGTCTACGCGGCCGTGGCGCGTCTCGCGCCCCACGGGCTCGCCGGTCGGCGCCACGGCGAGGTCGTGCAGCAGGCCGTCGAGGACGTCGACACGGTGCAGGACCGTCTGCTGCGCATCCGCCTCCCGTGGTGGTCGGCGCTCTCGGTCGTCGTCGTGCTGACGACGGTCGTGGGCGTGGTCGAGCCCGCCGCTGGTGCGGTCGTCGCGGCGCAGGCCCTGGTGACCGTGCTGGTGCTGCGGATCGCGGTGCCGAGGTGGTCGGGGGCCTCGGTGGCGTCGCCCCTCGCGCCCGACGTGACGGAGGCGGCGCGGAACGCGGCCGAGCTCGTGGCCTTGGGTGCTGCGGACGCGGCGGTCGCGACGGCCCGCAGCGAGATCGCCCGCACGGCTCGGGTCGACCGCAGGCGGGCGCACGCCGGGGGTGGCGGCAGTGCCGTCGTCCTGGTGCTGACGGCGGCGTCGGTCGCCGGGACCGCCGCGGTGCTGGGTCCCGTCCTGGCGGCTGGAACCATCGCGCCGCTCCTCGTGGGTGTCGTGCTGCTGGCGCCGCTGGCGCTGGCCGAGGCGCTCGACCCGCTGGCCGACGCCGAGCGGCGGCGACCCGTCGTCGCAGCCGCGGAGCGTCGTCTCCGTGACCTGGTGGACGCGGCGCCCGCGGTCGCGCCCGCGGTCGACCCGGCGCCACGCCCTGACGACCCGACGATCGAGCTCGACGCGGTCACCCTCGGCTGGGCGACGGACCTCACGACCCCGATGTCGCTGACGGTGCGCCCGGGCGAGGTCGTCGGCATCGGCGGCCCGAGCGGTTCGGGCAAGAGCACGCTGGCGCTCACCCTCGCCCGCATGGTCGCGCCCCGGCGTGGGACCGTCCGCCTCGGCGGCGTGGACCTGACCGAGCTGCGGGCGGAGGACGTGCGCTCCGTCGTCGGGGTCCTGGGTCAGGACGAGGCCGTCTTCGACACGACCGTCCGCGAGAACCTGCGCATCGCCCGCCCGGCAGCCGGGGACGACGAGCTCGTCGCGGCGATGGCCCGCGCCGGACTGGCGCTCGACCTGGAACGCGGCGTGGGGGAGAGGGGCAGCCACCTGTCCGGCGGCGAGCGCCAGCGGCTCGCGCTCGCGCGCCTGCTGCTCGGCGGCCACCGGGTGCTCGTGCTCGACGAGCCGACCGAGCACCTCGACGGGCCGTTGGCGCGGGCCTTGGTCGAGGACGTGCTGGCCCTGGCGCCGGAGCACACCGTCGTGCTGATCTCGCACGACCCGGCCGTGCTGGAGAGGTGCGGACGTCAGGTCGTCGTGGAGCGCCTCGACGCCCGGTCCACCGTCGTCGCCTAGGGTGAATCCGTGTCGACCGAGCTCTTGCTGATCATCGCCCTGTCCGCGATCGTCCTGTGCGCCCTTGTCGCCGGATTCCTGATGCGACGGGGCGACGAGCTGCCCCCGACGATCGAGTCCGATCTCGAGACCGAGGAGGAGATCCTCCACCCGGAGGCGCTCGGCACGGGTGACGAACCCGACCCCGACGTCGCCCCCGGCGGCACCGACACGATCGAGCGGCCCGAGTCGGCCGGCGGACGCCTCGTGCGTCTGCGGGCGCGCCTCGCGCGCTCGAACTCCAGCCTCGGCAAGGGCCTGCTGGCGATCCTCGGGCGCTCCGACCTCGACCAGTCCGCGTGGGACGAGCTCGAGGAGACCCTCCTCGCCGCCGACGTCGGTGTCGGGCCCACGACCGAGCTGGTCGACAACCTGCGCACCCGCCTGCGCGTCGAGGGCACGACCGACACGACCCGCGCCCGCGAGATCCTGCGCGAGGAGCTCATCGGCCTGGTCGGGCCCGACCTCGACCGCCGGCTCCACGTCACCGGCGACGACGGCAAGCCCGGCGTCGTCCTGGTCGTCGGCGTCAACGGCACCGGGAAGACCACGACGGTCGGACGCCTCGCCCGGGTGCTCGTGGCCGAGGACCGTCGCGTCGTGCTGGGCGCGGCCGACACGTTCCGCGCCGCCGCGGCCGACCAGCTGCAGACGTGGGGCGAGCGGGTCGGCGCGGAGATCGTCCGCGGCCCCGAGGGCGGCGACCCCGCGAGCGTCGGCTTCGAGGCCGTCAAGGCCGGCATCGAGACCGGTGCCGACGTCGTCGTCGTCGACACCGCCGGCCGCCTCCACACCAAGTCCGGCCTGATGGACGAGCTGGGCAAGGTCAAGCGCGTCGTCGAGAAGCAGGCCCCCGTGACCGAGGTCCTCCTCGTGATCGACGCGACGACGGGCCAGAACGGCCTGACCCAGGCCCGCGTCTTCAGCGAGGTCGTCGACGTCACGGGCATCGTCCTGACCAAGCTCGACGGCACCGCGAAGGGCGGCATCGTCATCGCGGTCCAGCGTGAGCTCGGCGTCCCGGTCAAGTTCGTCGGCCTCGGCGAGGGCGCCGACGACCTCGCCCCCTTCGACGCCACCGAGTTCGTCGACGCCCTGCTGGACTGAGGTTCGCGGGGCCCCGCCTCCCGTTCCCTGAGGTGCGAGGAGCGCCAGCGACGAGCCTCGAAGGGGCGGTCGGGTGCGGGCCGGTGGTGGTAGCGGACAAGCGGGCACGGACCAGGACGCGCGGGGCCGAGGTTCGCGGGGACCTGGACGGGGCACGGCAACTCGCCCCGGGGCACGGCAAATTTGCCGTGCCCGCAGACCAATTGCCGTGCCGAGCACCGTCCAGCGGTCAGAGTTGGCGGCCCGGAACCGACCTCTCCTGGTCCATGCCGCTCGTCCCGCACCACCCTCACCCGCTAGGTGACACGCGGCTTCGAGGCTCCCTCGCAGAGCTCGGTCACACCTCAGCCACCGGAGTGACAGCCCCCTCCGCACCCACGACACATGGCTGTAACACGTCGTGCGGGTGTCTGAAACGTGCGCTTCCTAGAGTCGCGGCAACCTGACTCGACGTGGAAGTAGAGGGTTCGATGGACGGCTACTACGCCTTCATGCTGGTCGCGACGGCACTCGTCCTGCTGATGACGGTGCCCGCGCTGGCGCTGTTCTACGGCGGGATGTCGCGCGCCAAGTCCGTGCTGAACATGCTGATGATGTCCTACGTCGCCGCGGCGGTCGTGGGTCTGATCTACGTGCTCTGGGGCTGGTCGATGTCGTTCAGCGAGGACGAGCTGCTCGGTGGCCTGTTCTCGAACCCGTTCACGCACTTCGGCCTGAAGGGCGTCGAGGCCGACCAGCTGATCTACGTCTGCTTCCAGATGACCTTCGCGATCATCACGGCGGCGCTGATCTCCGGAGCGATCGCCGACCGGGTCAAGCTGTCGGCGTGGGTCGTGTTCCTGCCGATCTGGGTCACGCTCTGCTACTTCCCGCTGGCGCACATGGTCTTCGGCCTGGGCTACCTCCACTCGATCTTCCCCGCGCAGGACTACGCGGGCGGCACCGTCGTGCACATCAACGCCGGCGTCGCGGGCGGGGTCCTGGCCCTCATCATCGGCAAGCGGCTCGGCTTCGGACGCGAGCCCATGCGGCCCCACAACCTGCCGCTGACGATGATCGGCGCGGGCCTGCTCTGGTTCGGCTGGTACGGCTTCAACGTCGGCTCGATCGTGTTCGTCGAGGGCGACGGCGGCCCGCTCGACACGGCCCAGTTCATGTCCGAGACCGGCGTGACGTTCCTCAACACGACGATCGCCACGATGGCGGCCGTGCTGGCCTGGCTCGCGGTCGAGAAGCTCCTGCACGGCAAGGCGTCCTCGCTCGGCGCGGCCTCCGGCATCGTCGCGGGCCTGGTCGCCATCACGCCCGCGTGCGGTGCGGTCGAGCCCGTCGGCGCCATCGCGATCGGGGCGATCTCCGGCGCGGTCTGCTCCTGGGCGGTCGGCCTGAAGTACAAGTTCGGCTTCGACGACTCCTTCGACGTCGTCGGCGTCCACCTCGTGGGCGGCATCCTCGGCACCGTGCTGATCGGCCTGTTCTCCTCGGCCGCCGCGCCGGGCGGAATCGACGGACTGCTCTACGGTGGGGGACTGGGGTCGCTGGGTGACCAGGCGGGCGCCGCAGGCTTCGCGATCGTCTGGACCGGCGTCCTGACGGCCCTGATCGCCTACGCGATCAAGTACACGATGGGCTGGCGGATCGACGAGGAGGACGAGGTCGAGGGCATCGACTTCGCCGAGCACGGAGAGTCCGCCTACGACATCGCCACGAACACCGGCAGCTCGCACTTCTGAGATCGGAGCACAGGGGAATGAAGCTCGTGACAGCGGTCATCAAGCCGCACAAGTGGGAAGAGGTCCGCGAGGCCCTCGCCTCGGCCGGCGTGGCGGGCATGACCGTCACCGAGGCCAGCGGCTACGGCCAGCAGAAGGGCCACACCGAGGTCTACCGCGGCGCGGAGTACGACGTGTCCCTCGTGCCGAAGATCCGCCTCGAGGTCGTCGTCGACGACGCCGACGTCGAGACCGTGGTCAGCACGATCACCTCGGCCGCGCAGACCGGCAAGATCGGCGACGGCAAGGTCTGGGTCATCCCGGTCGACTCGGTCGTCCGGGTCCGGACCGGCGAGACCGACGAAGCCGCCGTCTGACCCGTGCCTGACTCGGGCAGGCGCGCGGACCTCCGGGCCGCGCGTCAGGACCGCACGCTCGACGTCGACCGGTGCGTGCGGGCGTCCTACAGCGCCCTCGTGCCGTCCGGCGGCGACGCCCGGATCGGCTCGGGCGTCGCGGTCGTGGCGGTCGGAGGCTACGGCCGTGGCGAGCTGACGCCGTTCGGCGACGTCGACGTCGTGCTGGTGCACGACGACACCGTGCCGACCACCGAGATCGACCGCATCGCCGAGGGCCTCTGGTATCCGCTGTGGGACCAGGGTCTGAAGCTCGACCACGCGGTCCGCTCGGCCTCGGGCATGCGCGAGGCCGCCCGCAGCGACTTCAAGGTCGCGATGGGCTGGCTCGACGCCCGCACGGTCGCCGGCGACACCGGACTCGTGCTGCGACTGCGCTCCGAGGTGCTCGCCGACTGGCGCGCCGGGGCGCGCACGACGGTCGAGGAGGTCCGGCTCGACCGGTCCCGTCGTGAGCAGCGCGCCGGCTGGCTCGCCTACGTCGCCGTGCCGGACCTCAAGGAGTCCGCCGGCGGCCTGCGCGACGCGGTCGTGCTGCGCGGCCTCGTGGCCACGTGGCTCGTCGACGCGCCGCTCGGCGAGGTCGAGGCCCTGCGCAGCGAGCTGCTCGACGTGCGCGACGTGCTGCACGCCGTGTCCGGGCGCGCGACCGACCGCCTCGACCCTCAGCTCGCCGAGGACGTCGCGGTCGAGATGGGGATGTCCCGCGCCGAGCTGCAGGTCATGGTCCGCGACGCGGGCCGGCGACTCGACCACGTCGGGCGCCTGACCTGGCGCCGGCTCCAGCAGACGTTGTCGCTGTCGGCGTCCCGATCGCCCCGCGACGTGGGGCGCACGGTGCAGCTCGTGCCCGGCGTCGGCCGCGACGGTGACGAGGTCGCCGGTGAGATCGTGCTGACCGCGGGTGCCGACGCGTCCGACCCCGTGCTCGCCCTGCGGGCCGCGGCCGTCGCGGCGCGCGCCGGGCTGCCCCTGAGCCCCACGACCGCCGCCGCACTGGCCGCAGCGGCGCCTGTCGCCGCCGACGCGCCGCCGTGGGACGGTCCGGCTCGTCGGGCGCTCGTCGACCTGCTGACGGCCGGGCCGGGTCTCGTCGACGTCTGGCACGAGCTCGACGTCGTGGGGCTGGTCGACCACTGGCTGCCCGAGTGGGCCGACCTGCGCCTGCGCGGCTCGTCGTCGCCGGTCCACCGCTACACGATCGACCGGCACAGCATCGAGACCTGCGTGCAGGCGGGCGCCCACCTGCGCACGGTCGACCGGCCCGACCTGCTGGCCGTCGCGTCGCTGCTGCACGACATCGGCAAGGGGCGCGAGGGCGACCACAGCGAGGTCGGCGAGCCGATGGCGCGGGAGATCGTCCTGCGATGGGGGTTCCCCGAGGCCGACGCCGACGTCGTCGCGGCACTCGTGCGCTGGCACCTCCTGCTGCCGACCGTCGCCACGCGGCGCGACATCGAGGACCCCGCCACGGCCCTCAACGTCGCCGAGATCGTGCGCACCGAGAGCTTCCTCGACCTGCTCTCCGCGCTCTCGCGAGCCGACGGCGCCGCCACGAGCAGCGAGGCCCGCTCGCGCTGGCGTCGCGGCCTGATCGACGGCCTCGTCGAGAAGGTCCGCGCGAGCCTCGCGGGGGAGGGCGACGCCGACGCCGACGCCTCGTACGAGGGCTGGCCCGACCAGCTCCCGTTCCCGTCGCTCGACGGGGTCGACGGCGTGCGCGTCGAGGTCGCCGAGCACCAGGGCGGCTCCCTGCTGACGATCGTCGCGCCCGACGCCGCAGGCCTGCTCGCCCGGCTCGCGGGCGCGCTGGCGCTGGCGGGCATCGACCTGCACTCCCTGCGCACCGTCACGCGCGACGGGTTCGCGGTGTCGATGTGGGAGACGCCGCGCACCGACGTCGACCGCCAGATCGTCGCCGACCGGGTCCGCCACGTGCTGTCCGGCGGCGTCGACCTGGACCTGCGGCTCGACCGTCCGGCCAAGGGCGACGACGACCCGCGCGTGCGACTCATGGCGCGCGCCAACCTGACCGCCACGATGCTCGAGGTGCGAGCGCTCGACCGGCGCGGCCTCATCTACCTCGTCGCGCGGGCGGTGCACGCCGCGGGCGGTTCGATCCGGTCGGCACACGTCAGCACGTTCGGCGCGGAGGTCCGCGACGTGTTCTACGTCGTCGACGACGCCGGCGACCCGTTGGACCTGACGGCCTCGGAGCGAGTGCGAGAGGCCGTCGCGGGCGCGCTGGCCTGACCCCCTCGGCTAGGCTGGCACGGCTGTCCGACGACTCTTCTCGACCTTCCCTGAGGAACTCCGTGTTCGACTCTCTGCAAGACCGCCTGCAGTCCGCGTTCACGTCGCTGCGCGGCAAGGGCAAGCTGAGCCCGGCCGACATCGACGCCACCGTGCGCGAGATCCGCCTCGCCCTGCTCGAGGCCGACGTGGCCGTGCCGGTCGTGCGCGACTTCGTCGCGTCGGTCACCGAGCGGGCCAACGGGGTCGAGGTCAGCAAGGCGCTCAACCCGGCGCAGCAGGTCATCAAGATCGTCAACGACGAGCTCGTCACGATCCTCGGCGGCGAGACGCGCCGGGTCCGCTTCGCGAAGACCGCACCGACGGTCATCATGCTCGCGGGCCTGCAGGGTGCCGGAAAGACGACGCTCGCCGGCAAGCTCGGTCGCTGGCTCAAGGACAACGGTCACAGCCCCATGCTGGTGGCCTGCGACCTGCAGCGTCCCAACGCCGTCCAGCAGCTCGAGGTCGTCGGCCAGCAGGCCGGCGTCACGGTGTTCTCCCCGGAGCCGGGCAACGGCGTCGGCAACCCCGTCGCGGTGGCCACGGCCTCGATCGCGGAGGCGCGCCGCACGCTCCACGACGTGGTCGTGGTCGACACGGCCGGCCGCCTCGGCATCGACGCCGAGCTCATGAAGCAGGCCTCGGACATCCGCGACGCGGTCGATCCTGACGAGGTCCTGTTCGTCATCGACTCGATGACGGGCCAGGACGCGGTGCAGACCGCGCAGGCCTTCGCCGACGGCGTCGACTTCACGGGTGTCGTGCTCACCAAGCTCGACGGCGACGCCCGCGGTGGCGCCGCGCTGTCGGTGCGCCAGGTCACGGGTCGCCCGATCATGTTCGCCTCCTCGGGCGAGAAGCTGACCGACTTCGACGTCTTCCACCCCGACCGCATGGCCTCGCGCATCCTCGACATGGGTGACGTCATGACGCTGATCGAGCAGGCCGAGAAGGCCTTCGACGCCGACGAGGCGGCCAAGGCGGCCGAGAAGCTCGCCGGCGGCGCGTTCACGCTGAACGACTTCCTCGCGCAGCTCGAGGCCATCTCGAAGATGGGCTCGATGAGCAAGATGCTCGGGATGCTCCCCGGCATGGGTCAGTTCAAGGACCAGATCGCCGCGCTCGACGACAAGGAGCTCGGCAAGATCAAGGCCATCATCTTGTCGATGACGCCGGCCGAGCGCGAGAACCCGAAGATGATCGACGGCTCCCGCCGGGCGCGCATCGCCGCCGGTTCGGGCCGCCAGGTCAGCGACGTCAACCAGCTCGTGACGCGCTTCTTCGACGCGTCCAAGATGATGCAGCAGATGGCCAAGGGCGGCGGCGTACCGGGGATGCCCGGCATGCAGGGTCTCCCGGGGATGCCCGGCAAGCGGGCCGGTGCCCGTCAGAAGCCGCAGCAGAAGAAGAAGGGCAAGCGCACCTCCGGCAACCCGGCCAAGCGGGCCGCCGAGGCGCAGGGCAAGCCCGCGCCCAGCCAGGGCGGCGCCGGCGCCTTCGGCTTCGGCCAGCAGGGCGGCGACGCCGACTTCGAGCTCCCCAAGGAGCTCCGCGACCTGCTGTAGGCCGATGTTGCCTGACTGCTCGGGGTCGTCGCTGACAAGCGGCATGGACCAGCAGCGGTCGCGCGGGACCGGAGATGATGCTTTCGGGCTGCCATGGCGACCGGAATGCATCATTCCTGGTCCGGCGTGAGCGAGGGATGATGCATGCGAGTCGCTGGCGCGACCCTGATGCATCATCGCCGGTCACTTCGCGGGCCGCCTCGCCGAGTCGCGCACTCGGGCGTACGGTCGGCAGATGGTCGATGTCATGCCTGGCCCGCCCCTCGTGGTGTCGATGGGGATCTCCGGCACCGGGAAGTCCGCCGTCGGAGCCGCGTTGGCCGAGAGGCTGGGCGTCCCGTACGCCGACGGTGACGACTTCCACCCGCGCTCGAACATCGAGAAGATGGCCTCGGGCACGCCGCTGACCGACGAGGACCGCTGGCCGTGGCTCGAGCTCGTGGCCGGGTGGCTCGCCGAGCACCAGGAGTCGGGCGGCGTGATCGCCTGCTCGGCCCTGCGGCGCGTCTACCGTGACGTCCTGCGCAGCGGGTCCGACCAGGTGCTGTTCCTGCACCTCGTGGGCGACCACGACCTGATCCACGAGCGCATGGAGAAGCGCGACCACTTCATGCCGCCGACCCTGCTCGACTCGCAGGAACGCACGCTCGAGCCGCTGGAGTCCGACGAGCACGGCTGGGCGTTCGACATCACGCCGCCGATCGAGGACATCGTCGACGCGTTCGTGGAACGGGCCGGTCTGCAGGCCCTCGCACCGGAGGAGAAGACGTCGTGAACCTCACCGAGCTGGCCACCGCCACGAGCCCCGAACCCGTCGAGGCCGTCGCGGGAACCGCCACGCTGATCACGGCCGCCCTGGTCGGCATCGCCGTGCTGGTGCTGCTGATCACCTGGTTCAAGCTGCACCCGTTCCTCGCCCTGACCCTCGGCTCGCTCGTGGTCGGCGCGGTCGCCGGGCGCGAGATGCTCGACGTCGTCGCCAGCTTCAGCACGGGCGTCGGCGACACCGTCAAGGGCGTCGGCGTGCTGATCGCCCTCGGAGCCATGTTCGGCAAGCTGCTGGCCGACTCCGGGGGAGCGGACCGCATCGTCGACACGATCGTGGGTCGGTCGAGCCCGCGGATGCTGCCGTGGTCGATGGCCGCGATCGGCGCGATCATCGGCCTGCCCATGTTCTTCGAGATCGGCCTGGTGCTCCTGATGCCGGTCATCTTCCTCGTCGCCAAGCGGGCCGAGCGGTCCGTCATCGCGCTCGGCATCCCGGCGCTCGCGGGCCTGTCCGCGATGCACGGGTTCGTGCCGCCGCACCCCGGCCCGCTGGCCGCGATCGCCGCCCTGGACGCCGACCTCGGCATCACGCTGGGGCTCGGCATCCTGGTCGCGATCCCCACGATCGTCGTGGCCGGCCCGGTGTTCGCCCGTTTCGCCGACCGCTGGGTGCCGGTTCCGGCCGGCGAGCTGTTCGAGCCCGAGACCAGCTCCCGCGAGCGGCGCCCGAGCTTCGGCATCACGCTGGCGACCGTGCTGCTGCCCGTCGTCCTGATGATGGGCAAGGCGCTCGCCGACCTCCTTGTCGACGACGGCACGACGACGCGCGCCGTGCTCGACTTCGTGGGCGAGCCGTTCGTGGCCCTGCTGATCGCCGTGATCGTCGCGATCTTCACCCTCGGCCGCGGCTCGGGCATGGGGCGCGACGACGTGTCGAAGGTGCTCAACGACGCGCTGCCGCCGATCGCGGGCATCATCCTGATCGTCGGCGCCGGTGGCGGCTTCAAGCAGACGCTCGTCGACACCGGGATCGCCGAGGTGATGGCCGACTTCGTCCGCGACTCCGGCGTGTCGGTGCTGCTGCTCGCCTGGCTCGTCGCGGTGCTGATCCGCGTCGCCACCGGCTCGGCGACCGTCGCCACCATCACCGCAGCGGGCATCATGGCGCCGATCGCGAGTGATCTCGCCGGCATGGAGGTGTCGTTGCTGGTGCTGGCCATCGGTGCGGGCTCGGTCTTCTTCTCGCACGTCAACGACGCGGGCTTCTGGCTCGTCAAGGAGTACTTCGGGCTGACGGTCGGCCAGACCATCAAGACCTGGTCGATCATGGAGACCGTGCTGTCGGTGACGGGGCTCGTCGTCGTGCTCGGCCTCGACCTCGTCGTCTAGGCGGCTGACCAGGTTCGTTGTAGCGTGCAACGGTGCTCGTTCCGTTGCTCGGCAGGTTCCTCGAGCCGTACCGGACGTCCCTCCTGGTGGTCCTGGTCCTGCAGCTGGCCCAGACCGTCGCGAGTCTCTACCTCCCCGGCCTGAACGCCGACATCATCGACCGTGGCGTCGTGGAGGGCGACACCGGACTGATCTGGCGCCTCGGTGGCGTGATGCTCGCCGTCACGCTGCTGCAGGTCGTCGCGACGGTCGCGGCCGTGTACGTCGGCGCCCGCGTCGCGATGGCGCTGGGGCGCGACCTGCGCGCCGCCCTGTTCGACCGCGTCGAGACGTTCGCCGCGCGCGAGATGGCCGAGCTCGGCGCCCCGACGCTCATCACCCGCTCGACGGTCGACGTCCAGCAGGTGCAGCTGCTCTCGTTCATGCTGCTCACGATGTTCGTGACCGCCCCGATCATGGCGGTCGGCGGCCTGGCGATGGCCCTGCGCGAGGACGTCACGATGTCGGGCCTGCTCGTCGTCGTGCTGCCGGCGCTGGTCGTGAGCATCGGCCTGGTGATCCGGCAGATGCGGCCGCTGTTCCGGCTGATGCAGGGTCGGATCGACCGGATCAACGGCGTGATGCGCGAGCAGATCATGGGCATCCGCGTCATCCGGGCCTTCGTCAAGGAGGGCGAGGAGACCGAGCGGTTCGGTCAGGCCAACCAGGAGTACCGCGACGTCGCGGTCGCGGCGGGCCGGCTCCAGTCGATGATGTACCCGATCGTCATGCTCGTGATGAACCTGTCGGTCGTGCTCGCGACGTGGCTCGGCGGCTACCGGATCGGTAGCGGCGACCTGCAGATCGGGCAGCTGACGGCCTTCCAGAACTACCTCGTCATGATCCTGATGTCGGTCATGATGGCGACCTTCATCTTCATGCTGTGGCCGCGGGCCGAGGTCTCCGCCGAGCGCATCTCGGAGGTCCTGGGGACCGAGCCGAGCGTCGTCGCCCCGGACGACGCCGTGCCGGTGACGCTGGGGTCGGGCCACGTCGACCTGCGTGGTGCGACGTTCTCCTACCCCGGTGCCGAGCACCCGGTGCTCCACGAGGTCGACCTCGTCGCCAGGCCGGGGGAGACCACGGCCATCATCGGCTCGACCGGCAGCGGCAAGACGACGCTGGTCGGGCTGGTCGCCCGGCTCTTCGACGCGACGGGCGGCACGGTCGAGATCGACGGGCACGACCTGCGCGCGCTGCGGCCCGAGGACGTGTGGGCCGCGATCGGGCTGGTGCCGCAGAAGCCGATGCTGTTCTCCGGGACCATCGCGTCGAACCTGCGCTACGGCCGTCCCGACGCGACCGACGAGGAGCTGTGGCGGGCGCTCGAGATCGCCCAGGCGCGCGACTTCGTCGAGCAGCGACCCGAGGGGCTCGAGACACCCATCTCCCAAGGCGGGTCGAACGTCTCGGGCGGACAGCGCCAGCGGCTCGCGATCGCGCGCGCCGTGGTCAAGCAGCCCGCGATCTACCTGTTCGACGACTCCTTCTCCGCCCTGGACTTCTCGACCGACGCGGCCCTGCGCGTGGCCCTGCGACCGGTGACCGCCGACGCCGCCGTGATCGTCGTGGCCCAGCGGGTCAGCACGATCCGCTACGCCGACCGCATCGTCGTGCTCGACCAGGGCCGGGTCGTGGGCACCGGCACGCACCCCGAGCTGATGGACTCGTGCACGGTGTACCGCGAGATCGTCCTCTCCCAGCTGACCGAGGAGGAGGCCTCATGAGCTCTCGCCAGGCTGCGCCTCCGATGCGAGGCCCCGGTGCCGGCATGGCCCCGCCCGCCCAGAAGGCCACCCGGTTCGCGGCGACGTTCCGGCGTCTGGTGCGCCGTCTGCTGGCCAGCCGGCTCGCGGCCGGCTCGATCCTCGCCTTCGGCGTGGTGGGCGCGTCGCTCTCCGTCATCGGTCCGCGGATCCTGGGGCACGCGACCGACATCGTCTTCACCGGCTTCCTCTCGAGCCAGTTCCCGGAGGGATCGACCAAGGCCGAGGTGCTCGCGCAGCTGCGGGCCGACGGGAACGACCAGCTGGCCTCGCTCGTCTCCTCGGTCGACCTGCGGCCGGGCGAGGGCATCGACCACGGCTCGCTGGCGTTCGTGCTGCTGTCGGTCATGGTGCTGTACACCGCCGGGTCCTGGTTCATGTACCTGCAGGGCCGCACGACGACGATCGTCGTGCAGCGCATGGTCAGCGAGCTGCGCGAGGAGGTCGAGGCGAAGCTGCACCGCGTGCCGCTGTCCTACCTCGACCGGTCCGAGCGCGGCGAGATCCTGTCGCGCACCACGAACGACATCGACAACGTGGCCCAGTCGCTGCAGCAGGCGATCTCGCAGTTCCTCGGCAGCGTGCTGCTGATGGTCGGCACGCTCGTGATGATGCTGCTGATCTCGCCCGAGCTGGCGCTGATCGCCGTCGTGACGGTGCCGGTCGTGGCCGTCATCATGCGCTTCGTCGCGCGGAAGTCGCAGCCGCACTTCGTGGCGCAGTGGGGCGCGACGGGACGGCTCAACGGTCACGTCGAGGAGGTCTTCACGGGACACGACGTCGTCAAGGTGTTCGGTCGCCAGGCCGAGGCCCGCGAGACCTTCCGCAAGCACAACGACGACCTGTTCGACGCGGCCTTCAGGGCGCAGTTCCTGAGCGGTGCGCTGCAGCCGCTCATGATGTTCGTGTCGAACCTCAACTACGTGCTGGTCGCCGTCGTGGGCGGGCTGCGGGTCGCCTCGGGCACCCTCAGCATCGGCGAGGTGCAGGCCTTCATCCAGTACTCGCGCCAGTTCACCCAGCCGCTCGCGCAGATCGCCGCCCTGATCAACCTGGTCCAGTCCGGCGTCGCGTCGGCGGAGCGGGTCTTCGAGCTGCTCGACGAGGCCGAGGAGTCCGACGAGCCCCTCGACCCGCCGTTCCCGTCGCCGGTGCGCGGCCGCGTGGCGTTCGAGGACGTCGCGTTCGCCTACGACCCGGACGAGCCGCTGATCTCCGGCCTCGACCTGACGGCCGAGCCCGGACAGACGGTCGCGATCGTCGGACCGACCGGCGCCGGCAAGACCACGCTGACCAACCTGCTGCTGCGGTTCTACGAGCTCGATGGCGGACGCATCACCCTCGACGGGGTCGACGTCGCCGCGATGGACCGGCACGCGCTGCGCGACCAGTTCGGCGTGGTGCTGCAGGACACGTGGCTCTTCGCGGGCACGATCCGCGAGAACATCGCCTACGGGGCCGAAGACGCCTCGGAGGACGACGTCGTGCGCGCTGCCGAGGCCGCCTCGGTCGACCACTTCGTCCGCACCCTGCCCGACGGCTACGACACGGCGATCGACGACCAGGGCTCCAACATCAGCGCAGGCCAGCGCCAGCTGCTGACGATCGCGCGAGCCTTCCTCGCCGACCCGGCGATCCTCGTGCTCGACGAGGCGACCAGCTCGGTCGACACCCGCACCGAGACGCTCGTGCAGCAGGCCATGGCGCGGCTGCGCTCCGGGCGGACGAGCTTCGTCATCGCCCACCGCCTCTCGACGATCCGCGACGCCGACCACATCGTCGTCATGACGGATGGTCACATCGTGGAGCAGGGCACCCACGACTCCCTGATCGCGGCCGGCGGCGCCTACCAGCGGTTGTACGCGGCCCAGTTCGCCGCTCCGGTGGAGTGAGGGGGCGGTGAGTGTTCCACCTCTGCCGACGTGGGCGGTGAGTCATCCACCGTACGAGCAGCCATGCCGTGGATGGGGCACCGCCACAGGTGGAACACTCACCGGCCACCCCGGCCTCACCCCTGGAGGAAGGGCGCGACCCGGTCCTTCGGTCGGCCGATGATCGCGCGGTCACCGCGCACCAGCACGGGGCGCTCCATCAGCCGCGGGTGTGCGACGAGCAGGTCCGCGACGGCGCCGGGCGTCGTGTAGTCCTCGGCATTGAGTCCCTGGTCCTTGAAGAACGAGTCCTTCCGGACCAGGTCCGCGGGGGAGTCCTCGAGCTTGCCGATGAGCTCCAGCAGCTGGTCGCGGTCCAGCGGCGTCTTGAGGTACTGCACGACCTCGACGTCGGCGCCGACCTCCTCGGCCACCGTCAGGGCGTGGCGGGAGGTGGAGCACTGGGCGTGGTGGAGGATCGTGGTCTCGCTCATGACGCCATCGTGGCAGAGTCTTCGGGAGCACCCGAGTGGCGACTTGGAGGCCCGCGCGCCCGCGTGGCACAATGTCGCCTTGTGTCCGAAGGCCGGTGAGGACCCTCTCACCCACATCGACCTCGGCCCCTCGACTCATCCGACGCGCGTGTTCCCCACCCGCGACGGACGTCCACTCATCACGAGCACCAAGGAGACACCACAACCGTGGCCGTCAAGATTCGTCTGAAGCGCATGGGCAAGATCCGCGCGCCCTACTACCGCATCGTCATCGCCGACTCGCGCACCAAGCGCGACGGTCGCGTGATCGAGGAGATCGGTACCTACAACCCCAAGACCGAGCCGTCGACGATCAACGTCAACTCCGAGCGTGCGCAGTACTGGCTCGGCGTCGGCGCGCAGCCGACGGAGTCGGTCGCCGCGATCCTCAAGATCACCGGCGACATCGGTGGCACGTCGACCCTCAAGCAGCCCGAGCCGAAGACCGACAAGGCCCTCGCGTTCGACGCCGCGCTGAAGGAGCTCCACGCCGAGCCCAAGGCCGACGCGACGACCAAGAAGGCCGCCGCCAAGAAGGCCGACAAGGCTGACAAGGCGGAGAAGGCCGACGAGCCCAAGGCCGAGGAGACCCCGGCCGAGGAGCCCGCCGCCGAGGAGACCCCGGCCGAGGCTCCCGCCGAGGAGACCGCCACCGACGACAAGCCCGCCGAGGCCTGAGCGTGGCTGCACCCATCGTCGAGGTCATCGAGCACCTCGTGTCCGGCATCGTCGCTCACCCCGACGAGGTCGACGTGCGGGCCAAGCAGACCCGCCGCGGTGACCTCTTCGAGGTGCGCGTCAACGCCGACGACCTCGGCAAGGTGATCGGACGCCAGGGCCGCACGGCCTCGGCGATCCGCACCGTGGCCGCGGCCGTGGCCGGCGATGCGGCTCGCATCGACTTCGTCGACGTCGACCGACGTCGCTGAGCTGGTCGCGATGACCGTCTCGGTCGTCGTCGGCCGCATCGGCCGGGCCCACGGCATCCGTGGGGAGCTGGCCGTCGACGTCCGCACGGACGAGCCCGAGCGCAGGTTTGCGCCGGGCTCGTCCGTCGTCGCGTCCGGGGGGCGCACCCTGACCGTCGCCACCGCGCGGCAGCAGGGCCAGAAGTTCGTCGTGCGCTTCACCGAGGTGCCCGACCGCAACGACGCCGAGACCCTCCACGGCCAGGTGCTCGAGGCCGTCGTCGACGAGGGCGACGTCCCCGACGACGACGCCTTCTACGACCGTCAGCTCGTCGGGCTCCTCGCTCGCGTCGGGGACGCGGACGGCCCCGCCGTCGGCACCGTCGTGCGGGTCGAGCACCCGCCGAGCCAGGACCTGCTCGTCATCGACGTCCGCGGCACCGAGGTGCTCGTTCCGTTCGTCACGGCTCTCGTGCCCGAGGTCGACCTCGAGGCGGGCCACCTGGTCGTGCTCGACCGCCCGGGCCTGCTCGACCCCGGTTCGGCCGAGGTCGTGCCCACCGACGACGCCGGCAGCGCTCGCTGATGCGCATCGACGTCGTCACGATCTTTCCGGACTACCTGGCGCCGCTCGACCTGTCGCTGCCGGGAAAGGCGCGCCAGAGCGGGCTGATCGAGCTCGGCGTGCATGACCTGCGACAGTGGGCGACCGATCGCCACCACACCGTCGACGACACCCCGTACGGCGGGGGAGCCGGCATGGTCATGAAGCCCGAGCCCTGGGGGCAGGCGCTCGACGCCGTCACGTCGGACGACTGCGTCGTCCTGGTCCCCACGCCCTCGGGACGACCCTTCCGTCAGGCCGACGCGGAGCGGCTGAGCCGCGAGCAGCACCTGGTCTTCGCCTGCGGCCGGTACGAGGGCATCGACCAGCGGGTCATCGACGAGGCCGCATCGCGCTGGCGCGTCGAGGAGGTCTCGCTCGGCGACTTCGTGCTCAACGGGGGAGAGGTCGCCGCGCTGGCCGTGATCGAGGCCGTCGTGCGCCTGCTGCCCGGCTTCATGGGTAATCCGGAGTCGATCGTCGAGGAGTCCCACGGCACCGACGGGCTGCTCGAGTACCCCGTCTACACCAAGCCGGCGACGTGGCGCGACCGCGACGTCCCGGAGATCCTGCTCTCGGGTCACCACGGCAACATCGCCGCCTGGCGCCGTCAGCAGTCGCTGGAGCGCACGCGCGAGCGTCGCCCCGACCTGATGCCCTGATCCGCGCGCCCTGTTACCTCGTGTTCACACAGGCACCGATGTCGTAACGCCAGCGTGATGCTGAGGCAAGCCTGAGGGAATCTCGCGCCGCCAGACTGACGGCGCAGTGAGTGCAGCAAAGACGCTGCCCTGACGATGGTTCTCCCCCAAGGCAAATGAGGTTGAAATGTCAGTCGATCTTTCCTGGCAGCTGATCTGCACGGCTCTCGTGCTCTTTATGACACCAGGACTCGCGTTCTTCTACGGCGGACTGGTCAAGGCCAAGTCCGTCGTGTCGATGATGATGCTGAGCTTCGGCTCGATCGCGGTCGTCACGGTGCTCTACGTGCTCTACGGCGGTACCGGAATCGCCGGCAACGGCACGAGCGGTGGCAGCGAGTACTTCGGCAACCCGTTCGAGGACTTCGGCATGACCGATCTGGTCACGTCGGCCGGTAGCGGCGACGCCGCCAACCTCTTCGGTGGTCACGCCTTCCTCGTCGCGTTCTGCATCATCACGGTGGCCCTCGTCTCGGGCGCCGTCGCCGACCGCGCTCGCTTCTGGCCCTGGATGCTCTTCGCGGCCCTGTTCGCGACCTTCGTCGTGTTCCCGACGTTCCGCTGGCTCTTCGGTGTCGACGCCGACGGCAACTTCTACGGCTGGCTCGCCAACGACGTCTTCGGTTTCGGCGCTGCGCTCGACTGGGCCGGCGGCACGATCATCCACCAGTCCGCGGGTGCTGCTGCCCTGGCCCTGGCCCTGGTGCTCGGCAAGCGCAAGGTCGGCTTCTCCAAGGAGGAGTCGAAGCCGCACAACGTGCCGCTCGTGCTCATCGGTGCCGCGATCCTGTGGTTCGGCTGGTTCGGCTTCAACACCGGCGTCTACGGCGCCGACGAGGGCCAGACCTCGCTGATCTTCTTCAACACGCTGATCACCCCGGCCGCCGCGCTCATCGGCTGGATCGTCGTCGAGACCTTCCGCGACGGCAAGGCCACCGCGGTCGGCGCCGCCTCGGGCGTCGTCACCGGCCTCGTCGCCATCACCCCGGCCTGCGCCTTCCTGACCCCCGTCTGGGCCCTCGTGCTCGGCGTCGTCTCGGGTGTCGTCTGCGCCCTCGCGGTCGACCTGAAGTTCAAGCTCGGCTTCGACGACACGCTCGACGTCGTCGGCATCCACCTGGTGGCCGGCTTCATCGGCTGTGTCTACATCGGCTTCTTCGGCTCGGAGACGCTCACGGGTGGCAGCCTGTTCTTCGGTGGCGAGACGGACCTGCTGATCGCACAGATCCTGTCCTCGCTCACGATCATCGTGTTCTCGTTCGTCGTCGCCTACGTCATCGGCTTCGTGATCGAGAAGACGATCGGCTTCCGCGCCAAGGAGGAGGACGAGATCGCCGGCATCGACACGGTGCTGCACGGCGAAGGCTACGCCTTCGACTGACGCGCCCGCACCTGAACGGGCTCGGGCCCGATCTGGATCAGGAACGCCCGCCGGATACGCTCCGGCGGGCGTTCCGCCGTCCATGACCGGCGGTGCCCCGATTTCTCCGGGAACGCCGCGGTGTGGCAACATTGACCCTCGGCGTGGTCGCCTCTGCCACAGGGGTCGCGACCACTCACGCCGATTCCCTCCCGCCGTCACGGCAGGAGGCGACCATCTTCTGAACACCGTCGGTGACCTGCGGCACCCACGAGGAGCACACATGACCAACATCGTCGACCAGCTCGCTGCGGAGTCCCGCCGCGACGACATCCCCGACTTCCGCGCCGGCGACACCCTCAAGGTGAACGTCAAGGTCGTCGAGGGCAACCGCTCGCGCGTCCAGGTCTTCCAGGGCGTCTGCATCAAGGTGCAGGGCTCGGGCATCGGCCGCACGTTCACGGTCCGCAAGGTCAGCTTCGGCGTCGGCGTCGAGCGCACCTTCCCGCTCCACACCCCGATCATCGAGTCGATCGAGGTCGCCACCCGCGGCGACGTGCGCCGCGCGAAGCTGTACTACCTGCGCAACCTGCGCGGCAAGGCAGCCAAGATCAAGGAGAAGCGCGACATCTGATCGCGCCCGCACCGAGTGCGGCGAAACATTGCTCGTGAGACGAGCGAGTGTCACGGGGCGGGCCTTGGGCCCGCCCCGTTACGCTTCCCCGGTGGCGACCAGCAAAGAGCACCGGCAGCGACGCGGCCTGCCGATCTGGCAGGAGTCCCTGCTCCTGATCGCGATCGCCACCGTCATGGCGATCGTCGTCAAGTCGTTCTTCCTCCAAGCGTTCTACATCCCCTCGGAGTCGATGCAGCCGACGCTGCTGGTCAACGACAAGCTCCTGGTCCAGAAGGTCTCCCTCTGGACCGGTGAGCCCGACCGCGGCGACATCGTCGTGTTCGACGATCCCGGAGGATGGCTGGCCGGTCAGGCCGAGCCGTCCGACCCGAACTTCCTCCAGAAGGGCCTGGAGACGATCGGCCTGTTCCCGACGGGTGATCATCTGATCAAGCGCGTCATCGGCGTCGGCGGCGATCGGGTGCAGTGCTGCGACGGCAGCGGCCGGCTCCTGGTCAACGGCGAGCCGATCGACGAGCCGTACGTGCTCGACCCCACCGTGATCCGCGACACCGAGTTCGACGTTCTCGTCAAGGAGGGCTACCTCTGGGTCATGGGCGACAACCGGGGGAACTCGGCCGACTCCTCGAAGCACCTGGGAGATCCCGGTGGCGGTCAGGTGAGCGTCGACGACGTCGTGGGCATCGCCTGGATCCGCGTCTGGCCGCTCAACCGCCTCGGAGGGCTCGGTGACGTCGACGCCTTCGACGACGTCCCCGACTCCCCGCCCAGCTGATCGCCCGGGGCCAGAGCTTCGATGACGACCCGTCTGCGCGGACGCACGATCCGGCGTGACGCCGGCCTCTACGGCTACGAGCGCGCCCTGGAGCGCCGCGGGCTGACCCCGGTGGCTGGCGTCGACGAAGCCGGGCGTGGAGCCTGCGCGGGCCCGCTGGTGGCTGCCGCGGTCGTGCTCGACCGGGAGATCCCCGGTCTCGCCGACTCCAAGCTCCTCACACCGGCCCGACGCGAGCGCTGCTACGAGCTCGTGCTCGAGCGCGCCGTCGACGTGGCGGTCGTCGTGATCTCCCCGCAGGACTGCGACCGCATGGGCATCCAGCCGGCCAACATCGAGGCCCTGCGTCGGGCCCTTGCCCGGCTCCAGGTGCGCCCGGGCTACGTCCTGACCGACGGGTTCCCGGTCGACGGGCTCGACGTCCCGGGTCTCGCGATGTGGAAGGGCGACCGCGTCGCCGCGTCGATCGCCGCGGCCTCGGTCGTCGCCAAGGTCACGCGGGACGCGATGATGGTCGACCTGCACGAGCAGTACCCGCACTACGACTTCGCGACGCACAAGGGCTACAACACGTCGGTCCACGACGCGGCCCTGAGGCAGCATGGGCCCTGTCCCGAGCACCGCACCACGTGGGCGAACGTCCGAGCGGTGACCAGGGCCCCCGCCATCACGACCGGGACCGTCCAGAACTATCAGGGGAGCGACACATGAGCACCGAGGACCTGGAGCGCTTCGAGGCCGACGCCGAGCTGGCGCTGTACCGCGAGTACCGCGACGTCGTGAAGATCTTCAAGTACGTCGTCGAGACCGACCGCCGGTTCTACCTGTGCAACGCGGTCGACGTGAAGGTGCGCTCGGAGACGGGTGACGCGTACTTCGAGGTCACCCTGTCGGACGCCTGGGTCTGGGACATCTACCGTCCGGCGCGCTTCGCCAAGCAGGTCAAGGTGCTGACGTTCAAGGACGTCAACGTCGAGGAGCTCCAGGATTCCGACTTCAAGGTGCCGCCCGGCACGGTCTGACCGCCGCGTCGTCCCCAGGCTCTGGTCGTCCACAGGGCGCGATCCGACCCTCGCGGTCGCCCGCTCCGGCCGTGACGCTCGGTGCATGACCTACGCACGGAACCAGGCCCTCGGCGCCTACGGCGAACGCGTCGCCGCCGACCACCTCGTCGCCGCCGGACTCGTGATCCTCGACCGCAACTGGCGCTGTCGGTTCGGGGAGATCGACATCGTCGCGCGCGACGGCACGACGCTCGTCGTCTGCGAGGTCAAGACCCGCAGCAGCCTCACGTTCGGGCCACCGAGCGAGGCCATCACGACGCACAAGGCCACCCGGCTCCGGCGTCTCGCGCAGGCGTGGCTGGAGGCGCACGACGTGCACCCGTCGAGCGTGCGCATCGACCTGGTCAGCGTCGTGGTGCCGCGCAGCGGCGCGGCCGAGATCGCCATGATCCGGGGCGTGGCCTGATGTCGGGGCGCGCCGCGTCCGTGACGCTCGACGGTCTGGTCGGCCGGCCGATCGAGGTCGAGGCCGACATCGTCGGGGGTCTCCCGGGCACCGTCATCGTGGGTCTGCCGGACGCCACGGTCAACGAGGCCCGAGACCGCTGCAAGTCGGCCGTCATGAACTCCGGGGTCCCGTGGCCCGACCAGCGCATCACGGTCAACCTGGCTCCCTCGACGCTGCCGAAGACCGGCTCGCACTACGACCTGCCGATCGCGATGGCGATCCTCGCGGCGCAGCGGGCGGTTCCGCCGGAGGCACTGCGCGGCACCGCCTTCGTCGGCGAGCTGGCCCTCGACGGTCGGCTCCGTGCCGTGCCGGGCGTCCTGCCGGCCACGCTCGCGGCGGCGGAGGCGGGGTGCACCCACGTCGTCGTGCCCGAGGTCAACGTGCCGGAGGCCGAGCTGGTCGAGGGCATCGCCGTGACCGGCGTCCGGTCCCTGCGCCAGCTCGTCGCGATGATGACGGGCGACGAGCCGCCGGACGACCCGCCGGTGCCGCCGCTCGACCCGCCGTCGACGCAGCCGTGGGGCGCGGGCGAACGGCTGTCCGGGCTCGACCTGGCCGACGTCGCGGGCCACGAGGACGTCCGGCTCGCCGTGCTCGTCGCGGCGGTCGGCGGTCACCACCTGTCGATGGTCGGCCCTCCCGGGGTGGGCAAGACGATGCTCGCGCAGCGGCTCCCGGGCCTGCTGCCCGATCTGGAGCGGTCCGACGCGATCGAGGTCAGTGCCGTGCACTCGGTCGCCGGCCTGCTCCCGGCCGACGTGCCGCTGCTGGTGCGGCCGCCGTTCCTCGACCCGCACCACACGGCCAGCGCGGCGGCGATCGTCGGTGGCGGCAGCCGCTTCGTGCGACCAGGGGCGATGAGCCTGGCGCACCGCGGCGTCCTGTTCCTGGACGAAGCACCGGAGTTCGCGATCAACGTGCTCGAGGCACTCCGCCAGCCGCTCGAGAGCGGACGGATCGTCGTGGCCCGCGCGGCCCGCACGGTCGTGTATCCCGCCCGGTTCCAGCTCGTCCTCGCCGCCAACCCCTGCCCGTGCGGCCAAGGGGCCACCCGGGGATCGACGTGCCGGTGCAGCCCAGCCATGCGGCGCCGGTACGGCGAGAAGATCTCCGGCCCGATCCGCGACCGCATCGACATCCGACGGACGCTCACCACGCCGACCCGTCCGGAGCTGGCCGAGACGCTCGCGACGGGACGGGGGAGCCACGACCTGGCCGGTTTGGTGCTGGCGGCGCGTGAGCGCCAGCGGCGGCGCTTCGACGGCACGCCGTGGCGGCTCAACGCCGACGTCCCCGGCACCGAGCTGCGTCGCTCCTGGCCGGTCGCCGAGGACGCCCGCCTGCTGCTCGACCGTCAGCTGCACGCCGACAAGCTCAACCCTCGGTCGGCCGACCGCGTGCTGCGCCTGGCGTGGAGCGTCGCCGACCTGCACCAGCACGACCGGCCGATCGCCGACGACGTCCGCACCGCCCTCAGCCTGCGGTCGGACCTGCCCCTCGACGCCGCGATGCGCGCCCTGGTGGTGGCATGAACCGGCGCGACGCGGACCTGCTCACGCTGTCGATCGCGGCTGAACCGCTCGACGCGCCGATGCGCGAGCTCGTGCGCCTGCACGGTGCTGACGCCGTGGCTGCGGCGTGCCGCGGTGAGTCCGGCACGCCGGAGGTGCCCACGGCGTGGCGCGACCGCGTGGACCTGTCGCCGGTCGATGCCGTGCTCGAGGCGGCCGCTGCCGCGGGAGCGCGGTGGGTCACCGCCGGCCGTGCAGGGTGGCCGGTCGCGCTCGACGACCTCGCGTCGGTCGACGACCCCGGGCTCGCTCCCTGGGGTCTGTGGGTCCGTGGCGAGGGTCCTGCGGAGGTGACGCGGGCGGTGTCGGTCGTGGGCGCACGGGCGTGCACGACCTACGGGGCGGAGATCGCGGGTGACCTCGGCGCGGACCTCGCCGACCGCGGCTGGACCGTCGTGAGCGGCGCGGCCTTCGGCATCGACGGCTGCGCCCACCGGGGCGCCCTGGCCGTCGCCGGTCGCACGGTCGCGGTCCTGGCGTGCGGCGTCGACGTCGCCTACCCGCAGGCCCACGCCAACCTGCTCGACCGCATCGCGGAGACCGGCTGGATCGTGAGCGAGCACCCGCCCGGGGCCGCGCCCCTGCGCCACCGTTTCCTGACACGCAACCGCATCATCGCGGCGCTGGGCGCGGGCACCGTGGTGGTCGAGGCCGCGCCACGCAGCGGCTCGCTCAACACCTTGCGGTGGGCCGACCGCCTCGGCCGCGCGTCGATGGCGGTGCCGGGTCCCGTGCTCTCCCAGCAGTCCGGGGGCACCCACCTGGCGGTGCGCCGCGGGGAGGCGGTGCTCGTCGCGTCGGCCGACGACGTCGCCGAGGAGCTCGACGGCCTCGGATGGTCCGACCACGGTGCGAGCGAGGCGCTCACCGACGAGGCTCGGCGCATCCACGAGGCCCTGGCGCGGGAGCAGGGCCTCGGCATCGGTGACCTCACGTCGGTGCTGGAGCTCCCGGTGCGCTCGGTGCGCGCCGGTCTGGCGATGCTCGAGCGCCGGGGCTGCGCGCGGCGCGGGTCGGACGGCTGGGTCGTGCTGCGCGGCCTCCCCGGCTGACGGCGTGGCGGTCGGCCGCGACCCGTGTCGGCCGCCATGCTGGGGGAGTGAGTGAGCAGGACGCGACCTGGGACCGGGTGATCGACGCCTACGAGCGCCACCTGACGCTCGAGCGCGACCTCACGCCACACACGATCCGCGGCTACGTGACGGACGTGAAGGGGCTCGCCCAGCACGCCGAGAGGCTCGGCGTGCACGACCCGGCCGACCTGACGATCCGCACGATGCGCAGCCACCTCGCGCAGCAGAAGTCGCTCGGACGGGCTCGTTCCACGCTGGCTCGGCGGAGCACGTCGCTGCGGGTGTTCACCGCCTGGCTGCGCCGTTCCGGGCACGCCGAGACCGATGCGGCCGCCCTCCTGGTGTCACCCGCGGCGCGCCGCGAGCTCCCGGCGACGCTCAGCGCGTCCGACGTGCGCGCGGTCCTCGACGCTGCCGCAGAACGTATCGAGACCGATGCGGTCACCGGCACGCGCGACCTCGCGATCCTGGAGGTGCTCTACGCGACCGGGATCCGCGTCGGTGAGCTCGTCGGACTCGACCGGGACGACATCGACACGTCCCGCCGTGTCGTGCGGGTCTTCGGCAAGGGTCGCAAGGAGCGCACCGTCCCGTTCGGCCTGCCGGCGCAGGACGCCGTCGAGGCGTGGCTGCAGCACGGCCGACCGCAGCTCGTGACCGAGGCCAGCGGGCCGGCGGTGTTCCTGGGCGTGCGGGGCGGGCGCATCGACCCGCGCACCGTGCGCGAGGTCGTGCACCGGCGCCTCGGCGAGGTCGACGGCGTCGCCGACCTCGGGCCGCACGGGTTGCGACACACCGCAGCGACCCACCTGCTCGAGGGTGGGGCCGACCTCCGGTCGGTGCAGGAGGTGCTGGGCCACGCCTCGATCGGCACGACCCAGATCTACACGCACGTCAGCAACGAGCGGTTGCGTGCCGCCTTCCGGCAGGCCCACCCGCGGGCCTGATCCCCACGCGGCCGACGACGCTCACAGCAGGGGAGCGGGATCGACGGCCGTGCCGCCGTCGTGCACCGAGAAGTGCAGGTGGCATCCGGTCGAGACCCCGGTCGTGCCCACTCGCGCGACGGGCTGGCCCTGGGTGACGACGGATCCGACGGCGACCTGCGCCGAGGACAGGTGGCTGTAGGACGTCACGCGCCCTCCGCCGTGGTCGACCTCGACCCGGAGTCCGTAGCCGCCGGCGTGTCCCGCGCGCACGACCGTGCCGGCCGCCGCGGCCGCGACCGGAGTGCCGCAGGGAGCGCCGAAGTCGAGGCCGTCGTGCTGGCGGGGCTGGCCCGTGACGGGGTGGACGCGCCGGCCGAACGCCGAGGTCAGCGGCGCGTCGACGGGCGGGGACAGCGCACCGTCGCCGCGCCGCGGCGGTGTCGGAGGCGGCCCGTCGGGACTGATCAGGCGATAACGCCCCGCCAGCAGCAACGACGGGTCCAGGTAGGTCTCGCCCGCGACCCGCCCCAGGTGCAGGCACGCGGCAGCGCCGCACCCCCGGTGACCGGGCAGAAGGGTCCCGATGGTCTCGCCCGCGTCGACGCTGCGTCCGACCTCGACCGATGCCGCGACCGGCTGGTAGGTCGAGCGCTCGGCACCGTGTCCGACGGTCACGACCGGGGTGCCGGCCACGTCGCCCACGAAGGTCACCGTGCCGGGAGCGACCGCGACGACGACCTCGCCCGGAGCGCCGCGCAGGTCGACGCCGCGGTGCCCCGCGGCGTACGGGGTCGGGGGCGCCTCGAACGCCCGGTCGACGGCCGGACGGTCGAGCGGCCAGACCCAGGCGTCGTCGGCACCGACCGCCGGCACCGACCCCGCCGCGAGCGAGGCCACCACGACGGCGGCCAGCGACGGCACCCGGAGCGATCGCCCGGACCAGCGCGGAGGGGTCGCGCGGAGGCTACGGGGCGAGGGGGCGTGCGACGGGGTCGGCATGACCCCACCTCAGCCCAGCGGGCGACGCCCCGGCCAGCACCGATCGGCCGTGTGTGGACGGCGAGAGGCTGTGGACGGCCGCGGATTTCGTCTCGCCGGGCCTCGTGGCCTACGATGGCCTCAGCACCTCCCTCGGAGGTGACTTCGCGTGCCGTCATCCGCATCGACGCCGCTCTCGGGCCCCGGCCCAGGAGCACCGTCTCCGCGGGCGAGGTCCTGGTCCGGCCCAGCAACATCGGGTCCGGTAGGCCCCCGTCACGGCACCAGGGCGCGGACACGGTGTCCGTGCGTCAACCAGGAACGGGCCGTCGTGCCCAGAAACGAGAGATCACCATGGCCGTCGTGACCATGCGTCAGCTGCTGGAGAGCGGTGTCCACTTCGGACACCAGACCCGCCGCTGGAACCCCAAGATGAAGCGCTTCATCTTCACCGAGCGCAACGGCATCTACATCATCGACCTCCAGCAGTCGCTGGCGTACATCGATGCCGGCTACGAGTTCGTCAAGAACACCGTCGCCCGTGGCGGCACGATCCTGTTCGTCGGCACCAAGCGCCAGGCGCAGGAGCCGATCCAGGAGCAGGCCACCCGCGTCGGCATGCCCTACGTCAACCAGCGTTGGCTCGGCGGCATGCTCACCAACTTCTCCACGATGCACCAGCGCCTGCAGCGCATGAAGGAGCTCGAGGACGTCGACTTCGACAACGTCGCGGGCTCGGGTCGCACCAAGAAGGAGCTCCTGCAGATGCGTCGCGAGTACGACAAGCTCTCGCGCACGCTCGGCGGCATCCGCGACATGTCGCGCACGCCGGCGGCCCTGTGGATCGTCGACACCAAGAAGGAGCACCTCGCGGTCGACGAGGCCAAGAAGCTCAACATCCCGATCGTCGCGATCCTGGACACCAACTGTGACCCCGACGAGGTCGACTTCCCGATCCCGGGCAACGACGACGCCATCCGTTCCGTCGCGCTGCTGACGCGCGTCATCGCCGACGCCGTCGCCGAGGGCCTCGTGTCCCGCGGTGGCGCCAAGAGCGGCGAGGAGGCGGCGGGCGAGGAGCTCGGCGCCGGCGAGCCGCTGGCCGAGTGGGAGGCCGAGCTGCTGACGTCGGCCGACGCGCCCGCCGAGGCCGCTGCTGCCGAGGCCCCCGCGGCCGAGGCGCCTGCTGCTGAGGCCCCCGTCGCCGAGACGCCCGCGGAGGAGGCCCCCGCTGCGGAGGCCGCCACCGAGGCTCCGGCCGAGGCCGCTGCCGACGAGGCTCCGGCCGCCGACGCCGCGACCACCGAGTCCTGATTCCCCTCCACGTCCTAGAAACGAGGTAGAGACACATGGCGATTGCCGCCGCTGATGTCAAGAAGCTCCGCGACGCCACGGGCGCGGGCATGATGGATGCCAAGAAGGCGCTCACCGAGGCCGAGGGCGACTTCGACCGCGCGGTCGAGATCCTGCGCATCACGGGTGCGGCCAAGGCCGCCAAGCGTGGTGCCGAGCGTGAGGCCTCCTCGGGCCTCGTCGCCGCCTCGGGCAACGCGATCGTCGAGCTCAACTCCGAGACCGACTTCGTGGCCAAGAACGACCAGTTCATCGAGCTGGCGACGGCCCTGGCCGCCGCAGCCGACGCCGAGCGTCCCGCCGACGCCGAGGCGTTCGGCAAGGTCGCGCTCGCCGACGGCACGTCGGTCACCGAGGCGATCAGCTCCCTGGCTGCCGTCATCGGCGAGAAGCTCGAGCTCGGTCGCGTCGCGTCGTTCGACGGTCAGGTCGCCACGTACCTGCACCGCAAGGCGAGCGACCTGCCCCCGTCGGTCGGCGTGCTGGTGGAGTTCACCGGCGACGACGCCGATGCCGCTCGTGGTGCCGCGATGCAGGTCGCGGCCATGCGTCCTCGCTACCTCACGCGTGAGGACGTCCCCGCCGACGTCGTCGCCAAGGAGCGCGAGATCGCCGAGGCCACGGCCCGCGAGGAGGGCAAGCCCGAGCAGGCGATCGCGAAGATCACCGAGGGTCGCGTCAACGGCTTCTTCAAGGACGTCGTCCTGCTGGAGCAGGCGTCGGTCACCGACAACAAGAAGACGGTCAAGGCCGTCCTGGACGAGGCCGGCGTCACGCTGACCGGGTTCGCCCACATCGAGATCGGCGCCTGAGCACCAGCTCTGCGCACGATGTCACGGCCGGGAGGTTGTGCGAGGATCGGCTGATGCCGCCTCGCCGCCTTCCGGCCGTCGTCGTTGCCGGCGCCGTGCTCGCCCTGACGGGCTGCGGTGCCGGTGGTCTGACCTCCGACGCGGTCGACGACGTCGTCGAGGCGTGGGCCGACGCCGTCTGCGCGGATGATCCGTCCGAGACCGACGAGGCCCCGCGCAGCGACGGCGCGGCACGCTCGGTGGAGTGCGTCTCCCGGGAGGCCGCGGCGGACGACAGCGACGCGACGGCGATCCTCTCGGTCTACGACGATCCCTCGGACGCCGAGGGCGCCGCGTCGGCCGAGGAGAACGACTGCGACGTGCCGTACGACGTCGTCGCGGGCCCGCGCTGGGTCAGCCGGTTGACGGACGGATGGGGCACCAACGACCTGCTGGAGGTCGGCGGGGAGCTCGTCTGCGAGGGGAACTGAGCGTCTGACCTCGGCGGATGCGGTGGGGCTTTCGCGGCGTCGTCGCGATAGGCTGGTGCTCATGGCTCGCCGTGTCCTTCTCAAGCTGTCCGGTGAGGTCTTCGGTGGCGGTGCCATCGGCATCGACCCCGATGTCGTCAACCGCATCGCCGCCCAGGTCGCCGAGGCCGTGGCCGACGGCGTCGAGGTCGCGATCGTCGTCGGTGGCGGCAACTTCTTCCGGGGCGCGGAGCTCAGCCAGCGGGGCATGGAGCGCGGCCGCGCCGACTACATCGGCATGCTCGGCACCGTCATGAACGCGCTGGCGCTGCAGGACTTCATCGAGAAGCAGGGCGTCGAGACCCGCGTGCAGTCCGCCATCGCGATGTCGCAGGTCGCCGAGCCGTACATCCCGCGCCGCGCCGTGCGACACCTCGAGAAGGGCCGCGTCGTGATCTTCGGCGCCGGCGCCGGCATGCCGTACTTCTCGACCGACACCGTCTCGGCCCAGCGCGCGCTCGAGATCAAGGCCGACATCGTCCTGATGAGCAAGAACGGGGTCGACGGCGTCTACGACGCCGACCCCCGCACGACGCCCGACGCCCGCAAGTACGACGAGGTCACGTTCGCGGAGTCCCTGCGCCGCGGCCTGAAGGTCGTCGACGCGGCGGCGTTCGCGCTGTGCATGGAGAACAAGCTCCCGATGATCGTCTTCGGGATGGAGGGCGAAGGAAACATCGCCCGCGCCCTGCGGGGTGAGAAGATCGGCACGCTGGTCCACGCAGGATCCAGCCCGACCATTGGCACGACTACAGGAGAAGCACCGTGATCGACCAGACACTCCGCGAGGCCGACGACAAGATGGGCAAGGCCGTCGAGCACACCCGCGAGGAGTTCGCGGCGATCCGGACCGGTCGTGCCCACCCGGCGATGTTCGCGCAGATCACGGCCGACTACTACGGCACGCCGACCCCGCTGCAGCAGCTCGCGGGCTTCCAGGTCCCGGAGCCGCGCACCGTCATCATCAGCCCGTACGACGTCAGCGCGAAGGCGGCCATCGAACGGGCCATCCGCGACTCCGACCTCGGCGTCAACCCGTCCGACGACGGCAAGGTGCTGCGCGTGACGCTGCCCGAGCTCACCGAGGACCGCCGCAAGGAGTACATCAAGCTCGCCCGCTCCAAGGGCGAGGAGGGCAAGGTCTCCGTGCGCGCCGTGCGTCGCAACGCGAAGCAGACGCTCGACAGGGCCGAGAAGGACTCCGAGATCTCGCAGGACGACAACACCGGCGCGGAGAAGCGTCTCGATGCCCTCACCAAGAAGTACGTCGACACGATCGACGAGCTGCTGAAGGGCAAAGAGGCCGAGCTCCTCGAGGTCTGAGCCTGTGCCCATGACCGACTCCTCCTCCTCTCCGCCCGAGTCGGCCGCCCCCGCCAAGGACCACGGCCGGGCCGGCCGCAACCTGCCCGCAGCCATCGGTGTCGGCGTGACGCTCGGCCTGACGGTCGTCGCGTCGCTGTTCTTCGTCAAGGACCTGTTCGTCGCGGTCGTCGTCGTCGCCCTCCTGGTGGGGATGTGGGAGCTCAAGCGCGCCTTCGCGACCGCCGGCATCCGCGTCCCGATCCTCCCGGTGGCGGTCGGCGGCACGGCGATGCTGCTGTCGTCGTTCTACGCCGACATGGAGGCCACCTCCTTCGCGATGGCGATGACCGTCATCGCGACGCTCGTCTGGCGCCTGACCGACGGGGCCGACGGCTTCGTCCGCGACGTCAGCTCGGGCCTGTTCGTGCTCGCCTACCTGCCGCTCATGGGCGTGTTCGTGCTGCTCATGCTCGCCGAGGACGACGGCCCGTGGCGCATCGTCGCGTTCATCGTCGCGACGATCGCGTCCGACACGGGCGGCTACATCGCGGGCGTCCTGTTCGGCAAGCACCCCATGGCGCCGACGATCAGCCCCAAGAAGTCCTGGGAGGGCTTCACCGGCTCGCTGCTGTTTGGCATCGGTGCAGGAGTGGCCGTCGTGGTGCTCGCGCTCGAGGGCCACTGGTGGGTCGGCGTCCTGCTCGGGGTGGCCAGCGTGGTGATGGCCACGCTCGGCGACCTGTCGGAGTCCCTCATCAAGCGCGACATCGGCATCAAGGACATGGGCGACCTGCTCCCCGGCCACGGCGGCCTGATGGACCGGCTCGACTCGCTGATCATGGTGGCGCCCGTCGCCTGGGTCGTCCTGCATTACCTCGTCGACGTCGCCTGAGGCCGCGCACCAGGGCGTGAACCACCGGCGGTTCCCTCGCCCCGACACGCGCAGGTAACGCGCGTCATGCAGGGTGGTCACATGGCGATCAAGGTTGGACTCGAGCACCGCACGACGTACACCTTCGACCGCGCGGTGCGGCTGAGCCCGCACGTCGTGCGACTGCGGCCGGCACCGCACTCGAGGACGCCGATCGAGGCCTACTCGTTGCAGGTCGAACCGGCCAACCACTTCATCAACTGGCAGCAGGACCCGTTCGGGAACTGGATGGCGCGACTCGTGTTTCCCGAGCCGGTCGACCACCTGGACGTCACGGTCGGCCTGGTCGCCGACCTGACGGTCGTCAACCCGTTCGACTTCTTCGTGGAGGAGTACGCCGAGCGGTTCCCGTTCGACTACGAGCCCGGCCTGCGCGCCGACTTGGCCCCGTACCTGGCGCCCGTCCCGGAAGCCGCTGAGGGCGGGCCCGGCCCCGTCGTGACGACGTGGCGCGACCAGCTGCCGGCGCTGCCGGAGGACGGGGTGCCGATCGTCGACTTCCTCGTCGGCCTGAACGCTGCGGTCAACCGTGACGTGGAGTACTCGGTGCGCATGGAGCCCGGCGTGCAGACCCCGGACACCACCCTGCTGCGGGCCATCGGCTCGTGCCGCGACAGCGCCTGGCTCCTCGTGTCGCTGCTGCGGCAGTACGGTCTGGCGGCGCGGTTCGTCTCGGGCTACCTCGTGCAGCTCAAGACCGACCCGCTGCTGGCCGCGCAGGCCCTGGACGGCCCGACCGGCGCGGTGGAGGACTTCACCGACCTGCACGCGTGGGCCGAGGTCTACGTGCCCGGCGCGGGCTGGATCGGCCTCGACCCGACCTCGGCGCTGTTCGCCGGCGAGGGTCACATCCCGCTCTCCGCGACACCCGACCCGGCGTCCGCCGCACCGATCACGGGCCAGATGGAGGCGGCCGAGGTCGAGTTCTCGTTCTCCAACGTCGTGCGACGGGTGCACGAGGACCCGCGCGTCACGCTGCCCTACACCGACGAGGCGTGGTCGCGGGTGGACGCCGCGGGCCACGCCGTCGACGAGCGCCTCGTGGCTGACGACGTCCGACTGACCACCGGCGGCGAGCCGACCTTCGTCTCGATCGACGACATGACCGCGCCGGAGTGGACGACGGACGCCGACGGCCCCGACAAGCGCCGCCTCGCGGGTGAGCTGGCGGCCCGGCTGCGCGAGACCTACGCCGGAGGCGGCGTGGTCCACCGCGGCCAGGGCAAGTGGTACCCGGGCGAGCCGCTGCCCCGGTGGAACGTCGCGCTCCAGTGGCGCACCGACGGCGAGCCGCTGTGGACCCGGCCCGAGCTCCTGGCCGACCCCTGGAACGCCGACGAGGCCGTCGAGGGTGCGCCGGCGAGCGCCGAGCGCCTGGCCCGCGCCTTCGCCGCTGCCGTGGGCGTGGACGACGACCGCGTGATCCCGGCCTGGGAGGACCCGCTCGTCCCGTTCACCGCTGCGCTGCGGAGCCCGACCGGCGAACCCCCGGCCGACCTGCCGGAGGCGCTCGACCCCGGCTGGGCCGCGGGCCTGGACGCCGGTGTCCCCGAGCCGTCGGGCTGGGTCGTGCCCATCGTGACGGGGGAGACGTGGTCGAGCCCGCGCTGGTTGTTCCGTCGCGGCCGCCTGGTCCTCGGGCCGGGCGACTCGCCGGTGGGGCTGCGGCTGCCGCTCGACGCCGTCTCGTGGGAGCCGCCGGAGGCCTCCGGCGACCCGTCGTACCTCGAGGCCGGCCCACCGCTGACGACCGTGCTCCCGAGCGCGATGAGCGTCGAGCCCCACGACGCGCCGCGCACGGCGCTGACGGTCGAGGCCCGCGACGGGTTCGTCTACGTGTTCCTGCCGCCCACCGAGCGCCTCGAGGACTACGCGACGCTCGTGGCGACGATCGAGAAGGCCGCCGCCGACCTCGACGTGCCGGTCGTGCTCGAGGGCTACCCGCCGCCGCCGGACTCGCGCCTGACCCAGCTCGTCGTGACACCCGACCCCGGAGTCATCGAGGTCAACCTGCAGCCGACACGGACCTGGGACGAGCTGCGCGACCTGACCGACACGCTCTACGACGCCGCCCGGCGCACGCGTCTCGGCACCGAGAAGTTCGACCTCGACGGCTCGCACACGGGCACGGGAGGCGGCAACCACCTGACGCTGGGCGGCCCCACCCCGGCCGACTCGCCGCTGCTGCGGCGCCCCGACGTCCTCGGCAGCCTCATCACGTACTGGCAACGCCATCCGTCACTGTCGTACCTGTTCTCGGGCCGCTTCATCGGTCCGACGAGCCAGGCACCCCGGTTCGACGAGGGCCGCCCCGAGGCGGTGTACGAGATGGACATCGCCCTGCGCGAGCTCCACCGCCTGGCCGCGGCCCCCGCCGACGAGGACGGCGAGCTGCCCGCCCGGCCGTGGCTCGTCGACCGCATCCTCCGCCACCTGCTGACCGACCTGACGGGCAACACGCACCGGGCCGAGTTCTGCATCGACAAGCTCTACAGCCCGGACTCCTCGCGGGGACGTCTCGGTCTGCTCGAGCTGCGCGGCTTCGAGATGCCGCCGCACCCGCAGATGGCCCTGGTGCAGGCACTCCTGGTGCGCTCGCTGGTCTCGATGTTCTGGCGCCGCCCCAACACCGAGCCGCTCGTGCGATGGGGCACGGCCCTGCACGAGGACTTCCTGCTGCCGCAGGGCGCCGTGGCCGACATCGGCCGCGTCGTCGAGGACCTGCGGGCCGACGGCATCGAGTTCGAGCGCAGCTGGCTCGACCCGTTCGTCGAGTTCCGATTCCCGCGCCTGGGCCGCACGCTGATCGAGGCACGGGGCACGCAGGTCGAGATGGAGCTTCGCAGCGCGATCGAGCCCTGGCACGTCCTCGGCGAGGAGGCGACCGGCAGCGGCACCGCTCGCTACGTCGACTCCTCGGTCGAGCGGCTGCAGGTCCTGGTGCGGGGGCTCGACCTGGATCGCTACCTCGTGGCGTGCCATGGTGTCCCCGTGCCTCTGACCCCCACCGGTACGCCGGGCGAGTACTACGCCGGTGTGCGGTACCGCGCGTGGCAGCCGTGGTCGGCCCTGCACCCGACGATCGAGGTGCACTCGCCCCTGCGCTTCGACCTGGTCGACACCCAGGCCCAGGTCTCGCTGGGCGGTTGCACGTACCGCGTCGTCCACCCCGGCGGGCGGAACTACGAGCACCCGCCGGTCAACGCCGCCGAGGCCGAGGCCCGTCGGGCCACGCGCTTCGAGCCGTTCGGCCACACGCCGGGCCGCATCGACGTCGCCGCCGCTCGTGAGCGCGCGGCCCGGGCGATGGCGCCGGAGTACCCGCGCACGCTCGACCTGCGGCGCGTGCCGGCCGACGAGCTCCCGGGTCACCGTGCCCGGAGCGATCAGCAGGAGCGCGACTGACGGTGCTGCACGACTACTCGGCGGCGGTGGCCCAGCCGACGCTGAACGCCGAACCGGCCCGGTACGACGAGGTCGTCGCACCGGACGGTTCGTTGCGCCCTGCGTGGAAGGCCCTCGCCGGCGCGGCGATCGGCCTGGACCGCGAGGAGCTCCAGCGGATCAGCGCCGACGTCGTCCGCTTCCTGAGCGACGACGGCGTGCGGTACTCCCGGCCGGGGGAGTCGCCCTCGTGGTGGCGCCTCGACCCGGTGCCGATCGTGGTGTCCGCCGAGGAGTGGGCGCCGCTCGAGGTCGGGCTGGCGCAGCGCGCCGAGCTGCTGAACGCGATCCTGGTCGACCTGTACGGCCCCCAGACGCTCCTCGCGACCGGCGTCCTGCCGCCCGAGCTGGTCTTCGGGCACGGCGGCTTCCTGCGGGAGCTGCGCGGCGGGCCGGGGGAGCAGCACCCGCTGCTGATCTCCGCGAGCGACGTGACTCGCACCGCTTCCGGAGACTGGCAGGTCCTGGCCGACCGCACGGGTGCCCCGTCCGGGATCGGGTACGCGATGGAGAACCGGCGGGTCATCAGCCGCGTCGTGCCCGAGCTCTACCGCGACGCTGGCCTGCACCGCGTGGCCCCGTTCTTCCAGGCCGTGCGCGCCGCCATGATCGACGCCGCACCGGGGGAGGCGAGCGACCCGCGGGTCGTGCTGCTCTCGCCGGGACCGCAGTCGGAGACGGCGTACGACCAGGCGTTCGTCGCCTCGAGCCTCGGCTTCCCGCTCGTGCAGGGCAGCGACCTCGTCGTGCGCGACGGGATCGTCTGGATGCGGGTCTTCGGCCGGCTCGAGCGGGTCGACGTCATCGTGCGCCGGGTCGACTCCGCCTACACCGACCCGCTGGAGCTGCGGGGCGACTCGCACCTGGGCGTCACGGGCCTGGTCGAGGCGGTGCGCCGGGGGACGGTGCGGGTCGTCAACGGGCTGGGGTCCGGCGTCGTCGAGAACCTCGGCCTGGCGCCGTTCCTCGCGCGGGCGTGCGAGGTGCTCCTCGACGAGCCGCTGCGGCTGCCGTCGATCCGCTCCTACTGGCTCGGCGACCCCGACGAGCTCGAGCAGGTCCGGCCCCGGCTCGAGGAGCTGACGATCCGCACGATCGACCGCACGGACCCGACGGGCCCGCTGACGGGCGACGACCTGCTCGAGCGCATCGAGGCCGAGCCGTACCGCTTCGTGGCGCAGGAGCGGCCCCACCACTCGCAGGCCCCGGCTCTCGGGCCGTTCGGCGTGCAGCCGGAGCCGGTCGTCATCCGCACGTTCACGGTGCGGCACGGCTCGGCCTACCGCACGCTGCTCGGCGGTCTCGGCTCGATCATGGAGACCGGTCGCGTCCCGCGCAGCAAGGACGTCTGGGTGCTGAAGTCGCGGCCCGACGAGCCCGACCAGCGCCTCGTCGAGGTCCTGCCCATGACCAACGTGCGCGCGCCCGCCGCGATGGTCCCGCGCGTGCTCGAGGACATGTTCTGGTTCGGCCGCTACGCCGAGCGCGCCGAGGACACGCTGCGGCTCGTCATCGCGGCGCACGGACTGGCCCAGGACTTCCGGTCGCGTCCGTGGTCGGCCGGAGGCCAGAACCTCCGGGTCGTGTCGCGCAAGCTCCGTGACCTCAGCCCGTCGCCGTTCGAGGAGGACGAGTTCGACGAGGAGCTGCGGTCGCTGCTGCTCGATCCCTTCCGACCCGGGTCGGTGGCGCAGTCGGTGGCCTCGCTGCGCGACGCGGCCCAGGCCGTGCGCGACCAGCTCTCGCCCGACGTCTGGCGCGTGTTCGGTGCGATCGACCGCGCTGCCAGCACGCTCGCCGAGTCGGCCCTGAGCCACGAGGTGACCAACTCCGCCGGCCGGATGCTGACGGCGATCTCGGCCCTTCACGGCGTCATCGACAGCATGATGCGCGACGACGGATGGCGGATGATCATGGTCGGCCGCGCCATCGAGCGCTGCCAGCAGGTCGTCCGGCTGCTCGACGGCACCGTCACGGAGCGCCGCGGCATCGACGTCGACCGCGACGTCCTCTCGACCGTGCTGATGATCGCGGAGAGCGCCGTGACGCACCGCCGCCGCTACCGCGGCTACGTGCGCCCGGCGGGGGTCGTGGAGCTGCTGATGTTCGATCCGGACAACCCGAGGTCCGTCGCGTTCAACCTCGCCCGCGCCTCCGAGGTCCTGCGCGCGCTGCCGGCCTCGACCGGCTCGACCCGTCCCGAGCGCCTCCTGGCCGACCTGCAGGGCGAGCTCGAGAACCTCGAGCTCGCGAGCCTGGTGGTCATCGAGGGCGAGCGGCGACCCCACCTGCAGCAGGCCGTCACCACGGTGCGCGGGCTGCTGTCCCGGTTCGCCGACGCCGTCGTCGAGGTGCACCTCGTCTCGGCGCCCACGCCGCGCTCGTTCGACCTGCCGCGTCCGGTGCGGGAGGTGGCGCCGTGAGGTACCAGGTCCGACACACCACGACGTACACCTACGACGCCGACGTCAGCGACAGCTACGGCGTCGCGCACGTGACCCCGCGGGAGCTGCCGTGGCAGCACGTCGGCCGTCACGAGGTCACGGTCGACCCGGGTGCCACCGACCAGTGGGCCGCGACGGACCACTACGGCAACACCCGCACGTACTTCCAGGTCGACGAGCCGCACCAGGTCCTGCGGGTCGAGGCGTTCTCGGAGGTCGAGGTGCTCACCGAGGTGCGCGACGACGAGGCCGACGCCCAGCCGTGGGAGACGTGTCGGCCTGCGGGACGCCGCGAGGTCGTCGACGCCTGGTCGGCGACCGAGCTCGTGCTGCGCTCCGACCTCGTCCCGCACGCCGCGCTGGCCCGCGACTACGGCGCCGACTCGCTGACGCCGGGGCGCCCCCTGGTCGAGGCGGCGATGGACCTCATGCACCGCATCCACGCCGACTTCACGTACGAGCAGGGCGCCAGCACCGTCACGAGCACGATCGACGACCTCTTCGAGGCGCAGGCCGGTGTGTGCCAGGACTTCGCGCACCTGACCCTGGCCTGCCTGCGGTCGCACGGACTCGCCGCCCGCTACGTCAGCGGCTACCTCGCCACCGACCCACCTCCGGGCAAGGAGCGCATCGTGGGTGCCGACGCGTCGCACGCCTGGGTCGCGCTCTGGGTCCCGGGCGGCACGTGGCTGGCGCTCGACCCCACGAACGACCAGCTCGCCGGCGAGCGGTACGTCACGACGGCGTGGGGGCGCGACTACGCCGACGTGCCACCCGTCAAGGGCGTCATCTACAGCGAGGCCAAGACGTCGCTGCTCGACGTCGAGGTCGACGTCGCTCCCGTGTGAGTGTCTCGTCCCACGACGAGCCCAGATTCTGCGACGATGTCGTCCATGCATGACCGTCCGCTCTGGCCGTACGCCACGGCCCTGGCCGGCCTCGCGATCATCGTGCTCGGCGTGGTCCTGGGGCTCGTGGCCGGCATCGCCAGCCGCGACGGTCGCGCCCTGCCGGGCGGCGCCTCGGACCCGGCGGCCGCCGTGCTGATGTGGGACCGCGCGTTCCGCTTCGGCGACTGCGACTCGTTCCAGGAGACGACCACGGCCGAGTTCCGCGCCGACTACGGTCAGTCGGCCGCCGACTACTCGACGTGCGACGGTTTCCACGAGGGCCTCGAGGAGATCGAGGACGGCAAGCCCGACGACTTCTGGCGGACCTACGGGATCGAGATCCTCGACGTCAGCATCACGGGCGACACGGCCCGGATCACGACCGAGGAGAGCTGGACGTACCTGGACGACGGGCGCGAGCGTGAGACGTCCGACACGTACACGTACGACCTCGTGCTGGTCGAGGGCCACTGGCTCATCGACGACGCCAGCTTCCTGTACGCCGGCGACGAGACGAGCGTCTGACGCCGAAGAGCGGATGGGCCAGCCAGCCGTCACACTGAACCGTGCGCGCCTTCACCTGCTCGACCTGTGACAACCGTCTGTTCTTCGAGAACAGCCTCTGCGTCTCCTGCGGCTCCGCCCTGGGCTACTGGCGGGAGTCGGCCGACATCGTCGTGGTCGACGCCGACGGGCGGTTCGTCGACCCGGAGGGCTACGTCTGGCACGTGTGCCCGAACCTGAACCTCACGGGCTGCACCTGGCTGACGCGCCTCGAGGGCGAGCCGTGCGAGGCCTGCCGTCTGACCCGCACCCGACCCGCCGACGACGACGCCATCGGCCTGTCGCAGCTTCCGGTCGCCGAGGCGGCGAAGCGCCACCTGCTCGTCGAGCTGACACGGCTCGGCTTCGGCTGGGTCTCGCGCGAGGACGACCCGGAGACCGGCCTGGCGTTCGACATGCTGTCCAGCGTCGACGAGAACGTCGTGATCGGCCACGAGGACGGCCTCATCACGATCGACCTGGCCGAGGGTGACGACGCCCACCGCGCGAAGGTGCAGGCTGAGCTGGCTGAGCCGTACCGCACGATGCTGGGTCACCTGCGACACGAGGTCGGGCACTACATGGAGGCGCTGCACGTGCGCGGCGACCGCATCCAGGAGGCCCGCGAGCTCTTCGGCAACGAGGAGATCTCCTACGCCGACGAGATCGAGCGGCACTACAACGAGGGTCCGCCCGCCGACTGGGCGGAGAGCTACATCAGCACGTACGCCACGATGCACCCGTTCGAGGACTTCGCCGAGAGCTTCGCGCACACCCTGCACATCCAGGACTCGGTGGACACGGCTCGCTGGAACGGGCTGATCACGGTCGAGCCGGACGCGTTCAGCATCTTCAGCGATCTCGTCACCGGGGTCTGGATCCCGCTGTCGACCGCGCTCAACCAGATCAACCGCAGCATGGGCGCCGACGACCTCTACCCGTTCATCATCCCGCCGAAGGTGCTGGCCAAGCTCGACTTCGTCGACTCCCTCCGCCAGCGGTAGGAGGATTCGGTCCCGGTGGGGTGCGGGTGAGACACTGGGGGAATGACCGAACCGCGCGCGCTGCCGCTCGTGCTGGCACCCCCGAAGGGTCGGGGCAAGCCGCCGCGCCACCTGGCCGACCTCTCGGCCGAGGAGCGCGCCGCCGCCGCTGCCGAGCTCGGTGAGCCGGCGTTCCGGGTCAAGCAGGTCGCGCACCACTACTTCGCGCGGCTCGAGCGCGACCCGGCGAACATGACCGACCTGCCCGCGAAGAACCGCGACGCGATCGCCGGCGCTCTGCTTCCCGCGCTCCTGACCCCGGTCCGCACGCTCGAGGCCGACAAGGGCACGACCCGCAAGACGCTGTGGCGCCTGTTCGACGGGTCGCTCGTCGAGTCCGTCCTGATGCGGTACCCGTCGCGCGCCACGATCTGCGTGTCGAGCCAGGCCGGCTGCGCCATGGCGTGCCCGTTCTGCGCCACGGGCCAGGGTGGTCTGCAGCGCAACATGAGCACCGCCGAGATCGTCGACCAGGTCGTCGACGCCGCCGCCACGATGGCCAGCGGTGTCGTGCCGGGTGGCCCCGGGCGCCTCTCGAACGTCGTCTTCATGGGCATGGGCGAGCCGCTCGCGAACTACAAGTCCGTCATCGGGGCCGTGCGGCGGATGGTCGCTCCGGCGCCTGACGGGCTCGGCATGTCGGCTCGCAACATCACGGTCAGCACGGTCGGCCTCGTGCCGCGCATCCGTCAGCTCACCGACGAGGGCATCCCGGTCACGCTGGCGCTGTCGCTCCACGCGCCGGACGACGAGCTGCGCGACGAGCTCGTGCCGATCAACACGCACTTCAACGTCGCTCAGACGGTCGAGGCCGCCTGGGACTACGCGCGCGTGACCAAGCGTCGCGTGTCGATCGAGTACGCGATGATGCGCGACATCAACGACCAGGCGTGGCGCGCCGACCTCCTCGGCGACGTCCTGAACGCCTACGGCGACTGGAGCTGGGTCCACGTCAACCTCATCCCGTTGAACGAGGTCCCGGGCTCGAAGTACACCCGCTCGCGCGACGAGGACATGGACGAGTTCGTCCGCCGGCTCGAGGCCAAGGGCATCTCGACGACGATCCGCGACACCCGCGGCGACGAGATCGACGCCGCCTGCGGCCAGCTCGCCGCCGCCGAGTAACCACGACCGCTCGCGAGTGAATTCCCGCCCCCTCGCGAGTGAGTTCCCGCCCCACGAGGAGCGACTTTCCGCCCTTCTCCGGTCGTTAGCCGCTGGGGCAAAGCACCGATCGTGACGACGGTCCGACCGCGATAGGTTCGTCGACATGGCTCATGACGCGAGCTGGGCTCGCACGGCTCAGGCGCAGCTCCGGGTCATCTTGAACGAGTGGGACCCGATCGGCGTTTTCTACCCGGGGGATCCGGATGACCTACCCGATGCTCTCGACGCGTACGACTGCATGCGAGACCCGCTGATCTCCTCCTTGCTGAAGGGAGCGGATCGGTCGGAAGTGGCTGAGCTTCTCAGGAGGGAGCTGACCGATCACATGGGGATCGAAGCTTCCCAGCTCACGGACGACGTTCTGGACCGCATCTTCGTGTGGTGGGAGTCGGTGCGATGAGATCGGACCGCCCCATGGTGGGTACCCCTTGAGTCACGTTGACCCCGCTCAACGAGGTCCTTGGGCTCGAAGTACAGGCGCTCGCTCGACGAGGACATGGACGAGTTCGTCCGCCGCTTGGAAGCCCAAGGGCATCTCGACGACCATCCGTGACGCCCGCGGTGACGAGATCGACGTTGCCTGCGGCCAGCTCGCCGTCGCCGAGTAGATTGGAATCGTGGCGAGCGTGCAGGCCGACGATCCTCAACGCCGCGCCGACTTCTATCGAAGAGCTGGCCTTCTGACGGGTCGCACTTTGCGTTCGGTCCAGTACTGGGACGTTCTCATCGAGGGCTCCAAGAACCCTCGATGGGACTTCGGGGACTGGCATCACGTGGAGATGGGCGTCGAGCTGGAAACCGACGTCGGACCCGTGACCATCACCTGGTCGAACGCCTTCTTTCCGTACGGTGTGGACGTCTTCGACGGGCCGATGAGAACCCATTTCGTCGGGCACTCGCTGACGCCGATCGGACCAGCGCTGCCCGGTCGGTGTGAAGGGATCCTCGGGACGAGTGTCAGATCCTCGAGCATCATGTGGGAAACCGTCAGCCTCGGCCCGGGCCGACTGAGCGACGGCACGATCGTGTCGTCTGAGAGTTCGTTCGATCTTCCTCTTGCCCTGCGGCTCGATTTCGACGCTGGGCATGTGTGGTTCGTCGTGGCGAACCCGTGTCCTCCTGAGATGAAAACTGCTTTCGCGCCAGGCGACGAGGTGATGGTGGTCTTTACTCGCGAGAGGTTGTCCGGCCTCCTCGGAATCGACGATGGTTCGCCCCCCGCCGAGTAACCCACGACCGCTCGCGAGTGAGTTTCCGCCCCGCGAGGAGCGACTTCCCGCCCTGCCCTGGACCTGATGCTGTGGACCCAGGGGCGGGAATCCACTCGCCGAGGGGCGGGAATCCACTCGCCGCGGGGCGGGAATTCACTCGCGAGGGGGCGGGTTGTAGGGGTGAGTGGAGGTGGGCGGATGCACGTCGAGGGACTGTGGCGCTACCCGGTCAAGTCGTTGCGCGGCGAGCGCCTGACGACCGCTGAGCTGACCGACGACGGCGTCCGAGGCGACCGGGTCGTGCACGTGCGCGGACGCAAGGGCCCGTTGACGGGGCGCACCCGCCACGGCCTGCTGACCGTCCCGGCGGTCACCGGGGACGACGGCGTGCCGTGGGTCGCGGGCCACCGCTGGGACTCGCCCGCGGCAGCCGAGGAGATCAGGCGCGCGGTCGGTGAACCCGCGGATCTCGTGGCCTACACCGGCCCTGAACGGTTCGACATCGGCAACCTGCTGGTCGCGACCGACGGCGCCGTCGAGCAGTTCGGTCACGACGTCCGTCGGCTCCGCCCGAACATCCTCGTGGGCGGCACGCTCGGCGACGAGGAGCGGGACTGGGAAGGTCGCGCCCTGCGCATCGGCACCGCCGTCGTGGGGATCTTCGCGCGCCGCATCCGCTGCGTCGTGACGAGCATCGACCCGGACTCCGGTGAGCAGGACCTCGACGTCTTCCGCGAGATCCGCACCCGGTTCGACAACCGCCTGGCGCTGGACGCGTGGGTCATCACTCCCGGAACGATCCGCGAGGGCGACCAGGTGGAGGTCGTCGACACGTCCGCCGAGCCTGCCCACCTGGGTGGCTGGATCGTGGGTGCGCCGTACCGCGCCTGACCCGGCGACGGTCCATCCTCCGGTCCCGCTAGCGTGACGGCCATGTCGGATCCCGTGCCCCCCGCCTCTGACGACGCCGTCCTCACCGCCGAGCGCGACGGCGACGTCGCCGTGCTGACGCTCACGCGTCCCGATCGGCGCAACGCCCTGAACACCGACCTGTGCCTCGCGATCCGCGCGGCCGTGGACGAGGCCGTCGGCACGGGAGCGCGCGCCATCCTGGTGACCGGCGAGGGCACGGCGTTCTGCTCGGGCGCCGACCTCGGAGGCGTGTACGGCGACGAGTTCCTCGACGCGCTCTACGGGATGCTGCACCACCTCGCGAAGGTGCCCGTGCCGATCGTCGCCGCCGTGAACGGGCCGGCGATCGGGGCCGGCACGCAGCTCGCGATGGCCTGCGACCTGCGCGTGGCCGATGCCACGGCGAAGTTCGCGGTGCCCACCGCCCGCAACGGCATGGCGGTCGACGCCTGGACGATCCGCACGCTGGCGGAGCTCGCCGGCACGGGTCGCGCCCGCCGGCTGATGCTGGCGGGGGAGTCCCTCGACTGCGAGGAGGCCCTGCTCTGCGGCCTCGCCGACCGCGCCGGCACGCTCGAGGACGCGCTGGCCTGGGCGCACGAGATCGCCGCGCTGGCGCCGCTCGCGCTGGCGCACAACAAGCTCGTCCTCAACGGATCGACGGCCGACGACGCCGCGATCGAGCAGAGCTTCCGTGACGTCTGGGCGTCCGAGGACGTCCGCGAGTCGCTGACGGCCCGCGACGAGAAGCGTCGACCGGTCTTCCGGGGCGTCTGATGTCGCGCACCTCCACCCTGGCGTTCCTGACGCTGGATCACCACGTCGTCCACGGCCGCGCCGACGACGTCGCCCTGAGCGATGACGACGGAGACCTGACGTTCGCCGACCTGCTCGACCAGGTGGCCTCCCTCGCGGGTGCCCTGCGCCTCCTGGGCCTGACCGACGGCGACACGTTGCGGATCGAGCTGACCGGCCGTGCTCGCGTCGTCGCGGTGCTCGCAGCCCTGCGACTGCAGGTCGTGCCCGGCGACGACGGTGCGAGCATCGCCGGTGACCCGGCCTCGGCGACGATCGGCGACGAGGAGGTGCCGTGGGACCTCCTGCGAGGTCTGGGCCGCACCGACCCGCTCCCGGCCCCGGCCGCTGACCTGGACGGCGTCGAGCGCTGGCGGGTGGAGCACCCTGACGTCATCGACGCCCTGCTCGACGGAGCGACCCTGCAGGTCTAGGCCGGCGCGTGCTCGATGCCGGCGAGCGCGGCGATCGCGTCCCACACCCGACGTCGCAGCACCGGGTCCTCCGACGTCCACGGCAGGTAGCTCGTCGAGCGCGGGCGACGGTCGGACCAGAACAGACCCGACGTCGTCGCGGCCTCCGGGGCAGCGGTCAACCACACGAGCGTGTCCGCCCCGGAGTGCGCGTCGCGCAGGATCGGCCGGATGGCGCGCGCGAACCCCGGCATGCTCTCGGCGATCCCCTCGGTGGAGGCCCAGCCGGGATGCATGCTGTGCACCGCGACGCCGTCGTCGGCCAGGCGGGCGGCGAGCTGCTCGCCCAGCAGGACCTGCAGGCGCTTGGTCCGGGCGTAGGCGCGGATGCCGCGGTACGTGCCCTCGCGGTACTGCAGGTCGTCGGCCAGGGCGCTGTCCAGGGGCGCGGAGTACATGCCGCCCGAGGACATGATGAGCACGCGCGCGTCGTCGGCGGCTCGCAGCGCCGGACGCAGGAGCTCGGTCAGCAGGAGCGGCCCGACGACGTGGGTCGCCAACGTCAGCTCGGTGCCCTGGGCGGACTCGCTGCGCGCCGGGGGCATCACGCCGGCGTTGTGGATCAGGGCGTGCAGCTCAGGAACCTGCTCGAGCGTGCGGGTCGCGTAGGCGCGCACGGCGTCGAGGTCGCTCACGTCGCAGGTCTCGGGGCGCACGTCGGCGTTCGGCACGGCAAGGCGGAGGCCTGCCGCGGCCTCGTCGAGGCGTGCCTGGTCGCGGCCCAGCAGGTGCACGACGGCCCCGAGGCGTGCGAGGTCGGTCGCTGCTGCGAGGCCCAGGCCGCGGCTCGCGCCGGTGACGACGACGTGCTTGCCGACCAGGGAGTGCTCCGGCGGGTCCGCCGGCCACCAGTGCCGACGCAGCGTCGGTCCGATCGAGGAGTACCCCGCAGGGACCACCTTGTCGAGGGCGGTGTCGATCGCGCGCGTGACCGTGCTCGGGAGGCTCATGCCTCCACGCTAGGCGAGGTCCGGTGAGAAGGCCGGGTCAGAGCAGGCCGGCGTCGTGCACGGCGATCGCGACCTGGACCCGGTTGGTCGCGTCGAGCTTGGTGAAGATGTGCGCGAGGTGCGCCTTCACGGTCGCCAGGCTCAGGTGCAGGTGCTCGGCGATCTCGGCGTTCGACGCGCCGCGTCCGACCGCGACGGCGACCTCGAGCTCGCGCTCGGTCAGCTCCGAGACCCGCTCGCGAGCCTGGTCGGCGACCGCGGTCGGGGCGGCGTCGGCGACCTGCCGGATGAGCTGGGCCGTGATCGTGGGGGAGAGCATCGGCTCGCCCGCGACGACTCGCGCGATGGCGTCGACGATGTCGGCCGGGGCCGTGTCCTTCAGCAGGAACCCGTGCGCGCCCGCGGCGAGGGCTCGCACGACGTAGTCGTCGGCGTCGAAGGTCGTCAGCACGATGACCTTCGGCGGGTCGGGGAGCGCCAGCACCTGCGCGGTCGCGGCGATGCCGTCGAGCACGGGCATGCGGATGTCCATGAGGACCAGGTCGACGCCACCGGCGCGCACGAGCTCGAGCGCCTCGCGGCCGTCGCCGGCCTGCCCGACGACCGAGATCGTGTCGGACCCGCCGAGGATCAGGGCGAGACCGGCCCGCACCAGGGCGTCGTCGTCGACCAGCAGCACACGCACGGGGCCCTCAGGACTCATGCGGGCCACGGTATCCACGCCTCGAGCACGAAGTCACGGTCGGAGGTGATCCGGTGGTCGAGGCGCCCGCCCGCGAGCTCGACCCGCTCCCGCAGGCCGATCAGCCCAAGGCCCGACGGGGGCAGCACGGACGCGGGCTGCCCGAGCGGGAGCTTGTTGCGGACGACGACGCGCAGCCCGTCGCCCGGACGGCCGGACACCTGCACCTCGGCGGCCGTGTGCGTGGCGTGCTTGCGCACGTTGGTCAGCCCCTCCTGCACGACGCGGTAGACCGTGCGCCCCGTCGTCTGCGGCACGGCGTCGACGTCCAGGTCGAACGCTGCCTCGACCCGGAGGCCGGTGGCGCGCGCCTCGCCGATCAGCGCGCCCACGGCCGACGCATCGGGCTGCGGCCGCTCCGGCGCTGCGTCGCCGGGGCCCTCCCGCAGCAGGCCGAGGACCTCCCGCAGCTCGACGAGCGCCTGGTGGGCGTTCTGCTGGATCACCCCGGCGGTCTCGCGCATCTGGTCGGGCGAGAGGTCCTCGCGATAGGTCAGCGCCCCGGCGTGCATCGTGACGGTCGAGATCCGGTGGGCCAGGACGTCGTGCATCTCGCGGGCGATGCGGGTGCGCTCGCTGACCCGGGCCTGGGCGAGGCGTGCGGCCTGCTCCGACTCGGCCGTGTCGGCGCGCTCGCGCAGCGTGCCCAGCAGCTCGCGCCGCGAGCCGACGTACATGCCCCAGGCGATGATCACGCCGAGCACGGCCACCAGGGCCGGCCCCGTCACGATGAAGTCGTCGCGCTGGGCGTCCGGCTCGTTGCGCAGGCCGATGAGGCCCGCGGCCAGCGTCACGAGGCCGACAGGCACGATCTCGCGCCACTGGCGCCTCGTGGCGAGCGAGAAGAGCGAGAGCGTTGCCGGTCCGCTGGCCGAGTACGACACGCAGGTGACGGCGTTCGTGACGAGTGCGACGAGCACGGGGCGCTGGCGACGCCGGGTCGACAGCACGGCAGCCGCGACGCCGAGTCCCAGGTCGAGCCAGAACCACCACTGCGCGTTCTGCCACTGCCAGATCGCGATCGAGGCCCAGGCCACGCCGCTGATGAACAGGGCGAGGGTCCACCTCCAGACGCGGCCCCACCGGGAGATCGGCGGCGGGTCGAAGACCTGGCGCCGTTCGCGGGGCAGGGACTCGTTCACGTCGTCAGCCTAGGTGAGTCGCTCGGCCCGGCAGACCGGCCGACAGGCTCGGGCGTCTTCATACTTTCGGCGGCGAACCGTGGACGGCGGGACGATGCGGGCGGGGCCGTCGCACCGGCAAGGTGGAGCCCATGATCACCGTTGAACACCTCTCGAAGACGTACGGCGCGTTCCGTGCCGTGGACGACGTCTCGTTCACGTGCAAGCCCGGCACCGTCACGGGCTTCCTCGGTCCGAACGGCGCCGGCAAGTCGACGTCCATGCGCATCATGGCCGGCCTGACGATCCCCGACTCCGGCACCGCCACGATCGGCGGCGTCCGCTACCGCGACATCCCCAACCCCGGCACGCAGGTCGGCGTCCTCCTGGACGCCTCGGCCCAGCACGCGGGCCGCACGGGCCGCGAGATCCTCACGCTCAGCGCGCTGACGATGGGACTGCCGAAGTCCCGCGTCGACGAGATGCTGAACCTGGTGAGCCTCTCGGACTCCGAGGCCAAGCGTCGCGTCAAGAACTACTCGCTCGGCATGCGCCAGCGCCTCGGCATCGCCAACGCGCTGATGGGCGACCCGAAGATCCTGATCCTCGACGAGCCGGCCAACGGCCTCGACCCGGCCGGCATCCACTGGATGCGCAGCCTGCTGCGGGCCTACGCGAACCAGGGCGGCACCGTGCTGCTCTCGTCGCACCTGCTCCACGAGATCGAGATCATCGCCGACGAGATCATCGTCATCGGCAACGGCAAGATCGTCGCCCAGGGCACCAAGGCCGAGCTCCTCCAGGGCGCCGGCGCCTTCGTGAAGGCCGCCGACAACGCCGCCCTGGCCGGCGCGCTCGCCCAGGCCGGCCTGACCGCCTCGCCCAGCGACGGCGGCCTCTCGGTCGACGCCGAGCCCGCCCAGATCGGCCAGGTCGCCGCAGCGGCCGGCCTCGCCCTCGTCGAGCTGCGTGGCGCGGACAGCGCCGGGCTCGAGGAGATGTTCCTGCAGCTGACCGCCACCACCCAGCGCGAGGGTGTCGTCACCACCGGAGGTGTCGCATGAGCGCCGCAAACCCCACCGCCCCGCCGCAGACCATCCAGACCCAGCGTCCTGGTGTGCCGTTCGGTCGCCTCGTCGCGGTCGAGCTCCGCAAGATGTTCGACACCCGCTCGGGCTTCTGGCTCGTGGCGAGCAGCCTCATCATCTCGGTGATCGCCGCGGTCATCGTGATCCTGGTGGTGCCGGACGAGAGCCTCTCCTACGAGATCTTCGGCGCCGCCTTCGGCACGCCGCTCGCCCTGCTCCTGCCGATCATCGCGGCACTCGCCGTGACGTCGGAGTGGAGCCAGAGGTCGGGCCTGGTCACGTTCAGCCTCGCGCCGAACCGCGCCGCGGTCATCGGTGCGAAGGCCGCCGCCTCGATCATCGTCGCGGTCGTCGCGATCGTGTTCGCGCTGGTCATCGGTGCGCTGGGCAACGTCGTGGGCGCCGCGATCAACGGGATCGACCCGGTCTGGGACCTCGACGCGACCCAGCTCGTGTACCTGCTGATCGGCAACATCCTCGGGCTCCTGATCGGCTTCATGCTCGGCGTGCTGCTGCGCAACTCCGCCGCCGCGGTCGTCGGGTACCTCGTCTACTCCTTCGTCCTGCCGGGGGTCCTCGCGATCCTGGCGGGCCTGCAGGAGTGGTTCCGCGACCTGCAGCCGTGGATCGACTTCGGCTACGCCCAGCAGCCGCTGTTCGACGGCAGCGACCTGGGAGGCGAGCAGCTCGCGCAGCTCGGCACGTCCGGCCTGATCTGGTTCGTCATCCCGATGGCGCTCGGACTCTGGGCCGTCCTGCGGGCCGAGGTCAAGTAGGTCCGGTGGTGCTCGACACCACCTCACAGCTCCCTGCCGCTTCGGGGGAACCGGCAGTGGTGAGCCAGAATGGCGACATGCGCAAGCGTGTCGCCATTCTTGGTTCCACCGGGTCCGTCGGGACGCAGGCTCTCGAGGTGGTCGAGGCGACCCCCGACCGGTTCGACGTCGTGGCCCTGGCCGCCGGCGGTGGTCAGCCCGAGCTGCTGGCCCGCCAGGCGATCGCGCACGAGGTCGAGGTCGTCGCGGTCGCGCAGGCCACGGCCGCCCAGGACGTGCAGCTGGCGCTCTACGCCGAGGCCCAGCGGCGCGGCTGGGAGCAGGGCGACCACCGCATCCCGCGCCTGCTGGCCGGCAAGGACGCGGCGACCGAGGTCGCCCGCACGCCGTGCGACGTGGTGCTGAACGGCATGACGGGCGCTGTAGGCCTCGGGCCGACGCTGGCCGCGCTGGCAGCCGGCACGACCGTCGCCCTGGCGAACAAGGAGTCGCTGATCGTCGGGGGCGAGCTGGTCACCTCGGCCGCGCGGCCCGGCCAGCTGGTCCCGGTCGACTCCGAGCACTCCGCGCTGGCCCAGGCCCTCAAGGGCGAGGACCCCGCCGACGTGCGTCGCCTGATCGTCACGGCGAGCGGGGGACCCTTCCGGGGCCGCACCCGTGCCGAGCTGACCGACGTCACGCCGGAGCAGGCCGCGGCCCACCCGACGTGGGACATGGGCCCGGTCATCACGATCAACTCCGCGACCCTGGTCAACAAGGGTCTGGAGGTCATCGAGGCCCACCTGCTGTTCGGCATCGACTACGACCGCATCGACGTCGTGGTCCATCCCGGGTCGGTCGTGCACAGCATGGTCGAGTTCGTCGACGGGTCCACGATGCTCCAGGCGTCCCCGCCCGACATGCGGCTCCCGATCGCCCTCGGGCTCGCCTGGCCAGCGCGTGTCCCCGGGGCCGTCCCCGGCTGCGACTGGACCTCGCCCGTCACGTGGCAGTTCGAGCCGCTCGACCACGTCGCGTTCCCCGCCGTCGCCCTCGCGCAACGGGCGGGCCGCTTCGGCCGCACCGCCCCGGCGGTGTTCAACGCGGCCAACGAGGTCTGCGTCGACGCGTTCGTGGAGGGCCGTTTGGACTTCCTCGGCATCGTGGACACGGTGGCCGAGGTCGTGGAGGAGCACTGTGGCTCCGCCGAGGCGGGCGCCGCCGACCTCACGCTCGAGGGCGTGCTCGACGCTGACGCGTGGGCGCGTGACCGGGCCCGGACCAGGATCGAGACCGCATGACCGCCGTCATCTACGCCCTCGGCGTGATCGCGTTCCTCGTGGGCGTCGCGATCTCGATCGCGCTCCACGAGTGCGGCCACATGTACCCCGCCAAGAAGTTCGGCGTGAAGGTCACCCAGTTCTTCGTGGGCTTCGGCTCCACGGTGTGGTCGACGCGACGCGGTGAGACCGAGTACGGCCTCAAGGCCATCCCGCTCGGCGGCTACGTCAAGCTCGTCGGGATGCTGCCGCCGGGGCCGGACGACGACCCCCACGCGGTGCGCTCGACCAACACGGGTCTGTTCACGCAGCTCGTCACCGACGCGCGGCAGGCCGAGTACGAGACCATCACGACCGCCGACGAGCCGCGCCTGTTCTACAAGCTGCCCTGGTACAAGAAGGTCGTCGTGATGGCCGGCGGGCCGATGGTCAACGTCGTCATCTCGGCGTTCCTGTTCGCCGTCGTGATCATGGGCTTCGGCGTCGAGCAGCCCACCACGACCGTCCAGACCGTCTCGGACTGCGCCATCAGCGACGCCGAGGCCGGTCGCGCCTGCACCAGCGAGGACCCGCCCACGCCCGCGAGCGAGATCGGGCTGCTCCCCGGCGACGAGATCACCGCCTTCGGCGGCACCGAGGTCGAGTCGTGGGACGAGCTCACCGGACTGATCCGGGCGAACGGCTCCGACACGTCCACGATCACCTACGTCCGCGACGGCACGAGCTCGACGGTGCCCGTCACGACCTCGGTCATCGAGCGTCTCGCGGTCAACGACCCCTCGAAGGTCGAGGACGTCGGATTCCTGGGCGTCTCGCCGGAGTTCACCTACCAGCGCCAGGGCCCGCTGTACGTCGGCGAGGTCATGTGGGAAACGACCCAGCGCACCGCCGAGGCGATCCTCCACCTGCCGTCCCGGATGGTCGACGTCGTCAAGGCCGCCTTCGGCGCCGAGCGACCCGACGACAGCCCCATCAGCGTCGTCGGTGCCAGCCGGGTCGCGGGTGAGCTCGTCACGGTCGACGAGCCGACGTGGGCCGAGCGCGCCCAGCGGGTGCTGACCCTGCTCGCGAGCCTCAACCTGTTCCTCGCGCTGTTCAACTTCGTGCCGCTCCTGCCGCTCGACGGCGGCCACATCGCCGGCGCGCTGTGGGAGGGGGCCCGGTCGCGCTGGGCCCGCCTGCGCGGCAAGCCCGACCCGGGACCCGTCGACGTCGCCAAGATGCTGCCGGTCGCCTACGTCGTGGGCATCACGCTGATCGTGATGAGCGTGATCCTGATCTATGCCGACATCGTCAATCCCGTCCGGGTGACCTGAGGTGCGCGGGCCGATCTGAGGTGCGGGGCGCTAGATTCGGAGTCATGAGCATCGATCTGGGTCTGCCCGAAGCGCCGCCGCCCGTGCTGGCGCCGCGGCGGGTCTCGCGCAAGATCAAGGTCGGCTCGGTCGACGTCGGTGGCGACGCCCCCGTCTCGGTCCAGTCGATGACGACGACGCTGACCTCCGACGTCAACAGCACGCTGCAGCAAATCGCCGAGCTGACCGCCGCCGGCTGCGACATCGTGCGCGTCGCGTGCCCCAGCCAGGACGACGCCGACGCGCTCGAGGCGATCGCGCGGAAGTCGCAGATCCCGGTCATCGCCGACATCCACTTCCAGCCGAAGTACGTGTTCGCCGCGATCGACGCCGGCTGCGCCGCCGTGCGCGTGAACCCCGGCAACATCCGCAAGTTCGACGACCAGGTCGGCGCGATCGCCAAGGCGGCCAAGGACGCGGGCACCTCGCTGCGCATCGGCGTCAACGCGGGCTCGCTCGACAAGCGCTTGCTCGAGAAGTACGGCAAGGCCACCCCCGAGGCGCTCGTGGAGTCCGCCGTCTGGGAGGCGTCGCTGTTCGAGGAGCACGACTTCCACGACTTCAAGATCTCGGTCAAGCACAACGACCCGGTCATCATGTCGCGCGCCTACGAGCTGCTCGCCGAGCGCGGCGACTGGCCCCTGCACCTCGGTGTCACCGAGGCGGGGCCGGCGTTCCAGGGCACGATCAAGAGCTCGGTCGCCTTCGGCTACCTGCTCGGCAAGGGCATCGGCGACACGATCCGCGTCTCGCTGTCGGCGCCTCCGGTCGAGGAGGTCAAGGTCGGCATCCAGATCCTGCAGTCGCTCAACCTGCGCCCGCGCAAGCTCGAGATCGTCTCCTGCCCGTCCTGCGGGCGGGCCCAGGTCGACGTCTACACGCTGGCCGAGGAGGTCACCGCGGGGCTCGACGGCCTCGAGGTACCGCTGCGCGTCGCCGTGATGGGCTGCGTCGTCAACGGCCCGGGGGAGGCCCGCGAGGCCGACCTCGGCGTGGCGTCCGGCAACGGCAAGGGTCAGATCTTCGTCAAGGGCGAGGTCATCAAGACCGTGCCGGAGAGCAAGATCGTCGAGACCCTGATCGAGGAGGCCATGCGCATCGCCGAGGACATGGAGCCCGTCGACGGCGGTGCCGCCCAGGTCACCGTGACCTAGGCTGACCCCAGTCGGTCGAAGGGAGCTCGTCGTGCTGGGCACGCGCACGGAGGTACGGCCCCTGACGCCGTTCGACCTCCCGGAGTTCCGTCGGGTGATCGAGGCCGATCCGCACGTCAACGTCTTCCTGCGGCACCGCGGCGACCTGACCCGCCTGGAGCCCCGCTGGCTCGGCGGCCAGGTGCTCGGGTTCTTCGTCGACGGACGCCTGCGCTCGGTGTGCCACTGCGGCGCCAACGTCGTGCCGGGGGAGGCCGACGACGCCGCGATCGACGCGTTCGCCGAGATCATCGGCACGAGCCCCGTGCGGCCGGCCTCGATCGCCGGACCGCGTGACGCGGTGCTGCGCCTGTGGGCCGGCCTGGAGCCCGCGTGGGGTCCGGCGCGCTCGGTGCGCCCCGACCAGCCGTTCCTGCTGATCGACCACGCGCCCGTCATCGCCCCCGACCTCCGGGTGCGTCGGGTCATGGTCGACGAGCTCGACCTGCTCTACCCGGCCTGCGTCCAGATGTTCACCGAGGAGGTCGGCGTCGACCCCGAGGCCACCCACGGCAACCTGTACCGGGCGCGTGTCGCGCAGCTGATCGCGCAGGGCTGGTCCTACGCCATCGTCGAGCGCGACCGCGTGCTGTTCAAGGCCGAGGTCGGCGCCACCGGGCCCGGCACGTGCCAGCTGCAGGGCGTGTGGGTCGACCCGGAGCTGCGGGGCACCGGCCTGGCCGCGCCCGCCGTCGCGGGGGTCGTCAACCTCGTGCGCGACGAGATCGCGCCCACCGTGAGCCTCTACGTCAACCGGCACAACGAGCGCGCCCACCGCACTTACCTGCGCGCGGGCTTCCGCCAGCACGACACGTTCGCCACGATCCTGCTCTGAGACTCTCGCAGGCTGGGGCGGTCCAGGCCGACTACAGTCGCGCCATGGCCCGCAACCGTGACATCACGTTCCTGACCGTCCTGCTCGGCGTGGCGGGGGTGCTGCACTTCGTCAAGCCCGAGCCCTTCGAGAAGATCGTGCCGAAGGCGCTGCCGTACAAGAAGGAGCTCGTGTACGCGTCGGGCGTCGTCGAGGTCGGCTCGGCCGTGCTGCTCGCTCGCCCCCGGACCCGCCAGTGGGGCGGCCGGATCGCCGCGCTGCTGCTCCTGTCGGTCTTCCCGGCCAACGTGCAGATGACCGCCGACGTCCTGCGCAGCCGGAAGACCCCCACGTGGTTCAAGATCGGCACGGTCGCCCGCCTGCCCCTGCAGGTCCCGCTGATCGCCATCGCGCGCAAGGCTGCCTCCACGCCCCAGTGAGACGGGTCAGTAGGGTCGCTCCATGCGCATGTCCCAGCTGTTCGTCCGTACGCTCCGCGACGCCCCGACCGACGCCGAGGTGCCGAGCCACCAGCTGCTCGTCCGAGCCGGATACGTCCGCCGCGCGGCGCCGGGCATCTACACGTGGCTGCCGCTGGGACTGAAGGTGCTGGGCAAGGTCGAGCAGATCGTGCGCGAGGAGATGGATGCGATCGGCGCGCAGGAGGTGCGCTTCCCGGCGCTGCTGCCGCGCGAGCCCTACGAGGCCACCAACCGGTGGACCGAGTACGGGCCGAACCTGTTCCGCCTCCAGGACCGCCGCGGCACCGACATGCTCCTCGGGCCCACGCACGAGGAGATGTTCACGCTCCTCGTCAAGGACCTCTACGGGTCGTACAAGGACCTGCCCGTCACGCTGTACCAGATCCAGACCAAGTACCGCGACGAGGCGCGTCCCCGCGCCGGCATCCTGCGCGGCCGTGAGTTCGTCATGAAGGACTCGTACTCGTTCGACCTCTCCGACGAGGGCCTGGAGACGAGCTACCGGAACCACCGCGACGCGTACATCCGCATCTTCGACCGGCTGGGGCTCGAGTACGTGATCGTGCACGCCGACTCGGGCGCGATGGGTGGCTCGGCCAGCGAGGAGTTCCTCGCGGTGCTGCCGATCGGCGAGGACACGTTCGTGCGCTCGCCGGGCGGGTACGCCGCCAACGTCGAGGCCGTCACGACGGTCGTGCCCGAGGCCATCGCGTTCGACGGGCTGCCGGACTCGCACGTCGAGGACACGCCCGCGACCCCCACGATCGAGACGCTCGTCGACCACCTCAACGAGCGCTTCCCGCGCGAGGACCGCCCCTGGGCGGCGGGCGACACCCTCAAGAACGTCCTCGTCATGCTGCGGCACCCCGACGGCTCCACCGAGCCGCTCGCGATCGGCGTGCCCGGAGACCGCGAGGTCGACACCAAGCGCCTCGAGACGCAGGTCTCGCCCGCCGAGGTCGAGGCCTTCGACGAGGTCGCGTTCAAGAACCACCCCGGGCTCGTGAAGGGCTACATCGGTCCCGGTTCGCTGGGCACCGAGAGCGGGACGGGCATCCGGTACCTCCTCGACCCGCGCGTCGTGCCCGGCACGCGGTGGGTCACGGGGGCCAACCAGCCCGGCAAGCACGTCCTCGACCTCGTCGCGGGCCGTGACTTCACCGCCGACGGCACGATCGAGGCCGCCGAGGTCCGCGCCGGGGACCCGGCTCCCGACGGTTCCGGCCCGCTCGAGCTGGCCCGCGGCATGGAGATGGGTCACATCTTCCAGCTCGGCCGCAAGTTCGCCGAGGCCCTCGGCCTGCAAGTGCAGGGCGAGGACGGCAAGCTGGCGACCGTCACGATGGGCTCGTACGGGGTCGGCGTGTCGCGGGCCGTGGCCGCCGTGATCGAGAGCTCGCACGACGAGCTCGGCATCGTCTGGCCGAAGGAGCTCGCCCCGTACGACGTCCACGTCGTGCTGGCGGGCAAGGACGACGTCACCGTCGCCGGCGCGGAGCAGGTCGTCGCCGACCTCGAGACCGCGGGCGTCGAGGTGCTGTTCGACGACCGCCCCAAGGTGTCGCCCGGCGTGAAGTTCAAGGACGCCGAGCTGCTCGGCATGCCCACGATCGTCGTGGTCGGCCGCGGCTACGCCGAGGGCCTGGTCGAGGTCAAGGACCGCGCCACGGGCGAGCGTCGCGACGTCCCGGTCGCCGACCTGGTCGCCGTCCTCACGACCCCCTGACCGCCAAGATGTGACGACTTTGGTCCCGTCTTCGAGCCAGGAATGGGCTCAAACTCGACAATTCTGGGCGGGTGAGGGGCGGGGTCAGTCGAGGCCGGGGAAGGCGACGGGCGTGCCGCCCCAGGCCAGGCGTGCGGTCTCGGTGACGACGAGCTGGTCGACGGCGTCGCTGCGGTCGTCGCCGGTCGTGGTGCCGACGACGGCGCTCCAGGCGGCGGCCAGTCGTGACTCGACGTCCTGGGCCCGCAGGCGGGCCGAGGCCTCGTCGGCGATGGTCGCGGGCGCGTAGGCGACCTGCGGCGGCAGGGCCTCGCGGACGCGGGGGAGCAGCCGGTCGCGCTCGGCGCGGTGCGCCGCGAACGACGCCTCGGCCTGCTCGCGGAGACCCTCGAAGGCGCCACCGATCAACCCGTAGGTCCAGACCGCCTCGTGCTCCAGCGCGAGGACCTGCTCCAGGTCGCTCATGCCGCCACCGCGCCAGGAAGAGCAAGCATGCGCGACGGCGGCATGAGGGCATCCCGGGTGTTCGCTCGCTGGCGCTCGCTCATGAGACGACCCCCGACCCCATGAGCGCCAGGCAGGCCGCGATCGAGCCGAGCGTGCGCGCGAGGTCGGGCGAGACCGCCGCCTCGGCCTGGTCGCGCCGCACGCTCGCCGCGGCCGTCAGC
>NZ_BAAAME010000002.1:856286-861609 GCF_039529015.1 Aeromicrobium alkaliterrae | reverse complement strand
CGTCTCGGCCGCCAGCCACGCCGGCCTGCGCGAGCTCGGGTTCGCGATGGCCGACATCGTCAGCGCGCGCCGCGCCGCCGAGGGCGTCGAGATGCTCCGCCAGGAGGGTCGTGAGAGCGGGGGAGAGGCTGCCGACGACGGCCAGGAGGCGCGCCTGGTCGCGGGCAGCCTCGGCGAGCAGCGCCGTGTCGCCCTCGGCCGGCTGGGGCACCGGATCGAGGCCGAGCTCGCGCGCGACGTCGTCGAGCCGACCGGTCACCGCGACGCCTCCGACCGCCACGACACCGACGGCAGCGGCACCTCCCAGGAGGAGGGTTCGTCGGCGCGTCACGGTGGCAGGTTAGCCGACCCGTGGGCGGTAGGGTGGTGCTGACACCTGCTCGCAGGTGCCGACAATCGAACCCCACAATCGGACCTCGGCACCGCGATCACCCATGACCCAATCGGGCGAGGAGACGCGATGGACGACCGGATCACCAACGTCGTGCGCGACGTGGTCGGCGCCCACGGGCTCGATCTCGACGACGTCACGCTGGGCGGCGGCCAGCGCCGCATGCTCCGCATCGTGGTCGACGCCGAGGACGGGGTCGACCTCGACGCCCTCGGTCCGCTGACGCGCGAGATCTCCGTGGCGCTCGACGAGGACGAGGCGGCCCAGAAGGCCGTCGGGGCCGGCGCGTACACCCTCGAGGTCACCTCGCGCGGCACCGACCGCCCGCTCACGCTGCCCCGGCACTGGCAGCGCAACACCGGGCGCCTCGTCGCGATCACGCCGATCGACGGCGACCGGTTCGTCGGCCGCATCGTCGGAGCCGACGACGACGCCGCCACCGTGACCGTCGCGAAGGTCGATCGCCAGGTGCCCTACTCCGAGATCCGCACCGCCGTGGTGCAGGTCGAGCTGAATCGAAAGGACGGCTGAGATGGACATCGACATGACAGCCCTGCGCGCCCTCGAGCGCGAGAAGGACATCTCCTTCGACGTCGTCGTGGACGCGATCGAGCAGGCCCTGCTCTCGGCGTACCACAAGGTGCCCGGTGCGATGCCGCAGTCGCGCGTCGTCCTCGACCGTCGCACGGGCCACGTCTCGGTGCTGGTGCGCGAGCGCCTCGAGACGCCGCCCGTCGAGCCCACGGACGACGACGAGGAGCCCGCGGCACCGCCCGCGCCGCGCTTCAGCGAGGAGTTCGACCACACGCCGGACGACTTCGGTCGCACCGCCGCCGCGATCGCGCGCCAGGTCATCATGCAGCGCCTGCGCGAGGCCGAGGACGACCGCACGTTCGGGGAGTTCTCCGGCAAGGTCGGCGACATCGTCTCCGGCGTCATCCAGCAGGGACGCGTTCCCGGTGACGTCCTGATCGACCTCGGACGGGTCGAGGCGCTGCTGCCGGCCACCGAGCGGGTCGCCGACGAGAAGTACGCCCACGGCGAGCGCATCAAGGCCTACGTCTACGACGTCGAGAAGGGGCCCCGCGGCCCGAAGGTCAAGGTCTCGCGGACCCACCCGAACCTCGTCCGCCTGCTGTTCGCGCTCGAGGCGCCGGAGATCGCCGACGGCTCGGTCGAGATCGTCGCGATCGCGCGTGAAGCGGGTCACCGCTCGAAGATCGCGGTCAAGGCGACCATCCCGGGCGTCAACGCCAAGGGTGCGTGCATCGGCCCGATGGGCTCGCGCGTGCGCAACGTGATGCACGAGCTGCACGGCGAGAAGATCGACATCGTCGACTACAGCGACGTGCCCTCGGAGTTCATCGGCTACGCGCTGTCGCCCTCGCGGGTCACGAGCGTCACGATCGTCGACGAGTCGGCCCGCGCGGCCCGGGTCGTCGTGCCGGACTTCCAGCTCTCGCTCGCGATCGGCAAGGAGGGCCAGAACGCCCGCCTCGCCGCGAAGCTGACCGGGTGGCGCATCGACATCCGCTCGGACACCGCACCCGTCGACGCCCCGTGAACGACACCGGTGGACGACGCCTCACCGATGTCGGGGTAGACTCGAGAACGGTCTGGCGCACGTGCATCGGTTGCCGAGAGCGGGCGCCCCAGACCGAACTGGTCCGCCTCGTCGCGGTCCGGGCCGACACCACCACGGTGGTCACGCCCGATCTGCGGCGGTCGATGCCGGGACGCGGGGCGCATCTGCACCCCGATCCCGCGTGTCTGGACCTGGCACGGCGTCGCAAGGCGTTCGGGCGGGCCCTCCACGTGGAGGGGCAGCTCGACCTCGACCTGATCGACGACCTGGCCGGGCCCGGGACCACCACGACCTGACCACGAGGGGCCCAGCCCCCCAACCGGAAGCGGAGCACTCTGCTCATGAGCACTCGATGAGTTCGTTCCGATGAATTTGCACGTCCAACCGGTCTGATCCGCCCTTCGGGGGTCGGTCAGACCCCATGAAGGAGAACAGTGGCTGTCAGAGTCCACGAGCTCGCACGTGAGCTCGGAGTCGAGAGCAAGATCATCCTGTCCACGCTGAAGGACATGGGTGAGTACGTGAAGTCGGCGTCCTCGAGCGTCGAGGCCCCCGTCGTGCGCCGCCTCAAGGAGGAGCACGGCGACTCGCTGCGCGCCCAGGGCAGCAAGAAGAAGGCGGCCCCGAAGCCCGAGCCCACCACGGCCCCCACCGAGACGGTGGAGTCCGGTGCGGGCCAGGCGACCGTGCCCACCGAGCCCACCCCGGCCGAGGCTGCTCCGGCAGCTGCCGAGGCGCCCGCTGCGGCCGCACCGCGTCCGTCCGGTCCCCGCCCGGGACCGCGCGCCCCCGCGCCTGCGGTCGAGCCCGAGCCGGAGCCGGCCCCGCCGGTGGCCGAGCCCGTCGCCGAGGCGCCCGCAGCCGAGGCTGCGGAGGCCACGCAGACGGCTCCGTCGCCCGGCCCCCGCCCCGCGGCCCCGCGTCCCGGACCTCGTCCCGGCGGCACCTCCGGCGCCACGCCGGGCGGTGCGCCCGGTGGTGCGCCGCGTCCGGGTGCTGGTCGCCCGTCCGCTCGTCCGGGCAACAACCCCTTCTCGTCGAAGCAGGGCATGCAGCAGGAGCGCCCGCCGCGTCCGCCGGCCGCCCGTGAGGGTGGCGCGGCCCCGCGTCCGGGCATGCCGCGCCCCAACCCGGCGATGATGCCCAAGCAGTCCGGCCTGCCGCGCCCCGGTGGTCCCGGTGGCCCCGGCGGTCGCCCCGGCCCCGGTGGTCGCTCCGGCGGTCCCGGTGGTCGTCCCGGCGGTGCCGGTGGCGGCGCGGGTCGTCCCGGTGGCGGCGCTGGTGGCGGCGGCTTCGCCGGTCGTCCCGGCGGTGGCGCTGGTGGCGGCGGGTTCGCCGGTCGTCCCGGCGGCGGAGGCCCTCCGGGCCGCGCCGGTCGTGGCGGCACCCAGGGTGCCTTCGGTCGCGCCGGTGGTCCGGTGCGTCGTGGACGCAAGAGCAAGCGCGCGAAGCGTCAGGAATTCGACCAGATGCAGGCGCCGGCGATCGGTGGCGTGCGGGTCCGCAAGGGCAACGGCGAGACCGTCCGCCTGGCGCGTGGCGCCTCGCTGACCGACTTCGCCGAGAAGGTCGGCGTCGACGCCGCGTCGCTCGTGCAGGTGCTGTTCCACATGGGCGAGATGGTCACGGCCACCCAGTCCGTCAACGACGACACCCTGCAGCTCCTCGGCACCGAGCTGGACTACGACGTCCAGATCGTCTCGCCCGAGGACGAGGATCGCGAGCTGCTCGAGTCGTTCTCGCTGGAGTTCGGCGAGGACGAGGGCGACGACAGCAACCTGGCGGCCCGTCCGCCGGTCGTCACGGTCATGGGTCACGTCGACCACGGCAAGACGAAGCTGCTCGACGCGCTGCGCAACTCCAACGTGGTCGCGAAGGAGGCCGGTGGCATCACGCAGTCCATCGGTGCCTACCAGGTCGCCACGGAGCTCGACGGCGTCGAGCGCGCCATCACCCTGATCGACACCCCGGGTCACGAGGCGTTCACCGCCATGCGTGCCCGTGGCGCCCAGGCCACCGACATCGCGATCCTCGTGGTGGCGGCGGACGACGGCGTCATGCCGCAGACGGTCGAGGCGCTCAACCACGCCAAGGCCGCCGGTGTGCCGATCGTCGTGGCGGTCAACAAGATCGACAAGCCCGACGCGGATCCGTCGAAGGCGCGTGGCCAGCTCACCGAGTACGGTCTCGTGCCCGAGGAGTACGGCGGCGACACGATGTTCGTCGACGTCTCGGCCAAGGCCGGGACGGGTCTGGAGGACCTCCTCGCGGCGGTCGTCCTGACCGCTGACGCGTCGCTGGACCTGCGGGCCAACCCCGACCAGAACGCCGAGGGCCTCGCGATCGAGGCGCACCTCGACCGTGGTCGCGGTCCCGTGGCCACGGTGCTCGTCCAGCGCGGCACGCTGCGCGTCGGCGACACCCTCGTGGCGGGCTCGGCCTTCGGTCGTGTCCGGGCGATGCTCGACGAGTTCGGCGACACGATCGAGGAGGCGACACCGTCGCGTCCGGCCCTCGTGCTCGGTCTGACCTCGGTGCCCGGCGCCGGCGACAACTTCATGGTCGTCGACGACGACCGCATCGCGCGGCAGATCGCCGAGAAGCGTGAGGCGCGCGAGCGCAACGCGCTGCTCGCGAAGCGCAGCGGTCGCCGGACCCTCGAGGACTTCATGTCCTCGATGGAGAAGGGCGAGACCGACGAGCTCCTGCTCATCCTCAAGGGTGACGGCTCGGGCTCGGTCGAGGCGCTCGAGGACTCGCTGGCCGCGATCGACATCGGCGAGGAGGTGGCGCTGCGCGTCATCGACCGTGGTGTCGGTGCGATCACCGAGACCGACGTCAATCTCGCCGCCGCGTCGAACGCCGTCATCATCGGCTTCAACGTGCGTCCGCAGGGCAAGGCCACCGAGCTCGCCGATCGGGAGGGTGTCGAGATCAAGTACTACTCGGTCATCTACCAGGCGATCGAGGAGATCGAGGCCGCGCTCAAGGGCATGCTCAAGCCGGAGTTCGAGGAGTTCCAGCTCGGAACGGCCGAGATCCGCGAGATCTTCCGCTCGTCCAAGATCGGCAATATCGCCGGTTGCATGGTCACGAGCGGCACGATCAAGCGCAACGCCAAGGTCCGGTTGCTGCGCGACGGCGCCGTCGTCGCCGACAACCTCGACCTGTCGAGCCTCAAGCGTGAGAAGGACGACGCGAGCGAGGTCCGCGAGGGCTTCGAGTGTGGTCTGGTCATCAAGGGCTACGGCGACATCAAGATCGGCGACGTCGTGGAGGCCTTCGAGCTCCGCGAGAAGCCGCGCGCCTGACACAGGCACACCCGGTGTCCGGCCCGGGTCCGCAGC
>NZ_BAAAME010000002.1:853138-856254 GCF_039529015.1 Aeromicrobium alkaliterrae | reverse complement strand
TGAAGGAAAGTGGAGAAGGATCATGGCCGGAGCACGCCAGCACCAGATCGCCGACCGCATCAAGGTCATCGTCGCCGAGCTGCTCGAGCGTCGGGTCAAGGACCCGCGCCTGGGTTTCGTGACGATCACCGACGTCCGGGTCACCGGCGACCACCAGCACGCCTCGGTGTTCTACACCGTCCTCGGTGACGCCGACGCGATCGAGGGCAGCGGTGCTGCCCTGCGCAGCGCCACCGGCATGCTGCGCTCCGAGGTCGCCAAGCGCCTCGGCCTGCGGCTCGCGCCCAGCCTGGAGTTCTTCCTCGACGCGGTGCCCGACGAGGCCCGCCACATCGACGAGCTCCTGGCGAAGGCGCGCAGCTCCGACGCCGAGGTCGCCTCACGCGCCCAGGGCGCCCAGTACGCCGGCGACGCCGACCCGTACAAGCACCCGGCGGACGAGGTCGACGGCGACGACGCCGACGACGCGCAGCAGTGACGACGGAGCCGAACGAGCCCGTGCCCGGGCTGGTCGTGGTCGACAAGCCCGGCGGGTGGACCTCGCACGACGTCGTCGGCCGTGGCCGTCGACTGGCGAGCACCCGCAAGGTCGGCCACGCCGGAACGCTCGACCCGATGGCCACCGGTGTCCTGCTGCTCGGCATCGGCCGGGCCACGCGCCTGCTCGGTCAGCTCCAGCTGACCGACAAGGAGTACGTCGCGACGATCCGCCTCGGGCGCTCCACCGTGACCGACGACGCCGAGGGCGAGGTCCTCGCCGACACCCCGGCCGGGCACCTGACCCGCGACGAGGTCGAGGCGGCGATGGTGCCGCTGCGGGGCCTCATCGCCCAGGTGCCGTCCGCGGTGTCGGCGATCAAGGTCGACGGTCAGCGCTCCTACGCCCGCGTCCGTGCGGGGGAGCAGGTCGAGCTCGCCGCCCGTGAGGTCACGGTCGACGACTTCTCGATCACGGCGCTGCGCGTCGAGGGAGACGTCGTCGACGTCGACGTGCACGTGGCGTGCACGAGCGGCACCTACGTGCGCGCGCTGGCGCGCGACCTCGGTGAGGCGCTGGGTGTCGGCGGGCACCTGACGATGCTGCGTCGCACGCGCGTCGGGCCCTTCACGCTCGAGCACGCGGCGACGATCGAGGAGCTCACCGAGCAGTGGCAGGTCATCGGGCTCGACGACGCGACCCGCATCGCCTTCCCGTCGTACGCCCTTTCGGCCGACGAAGCCTCCGACGTGCGGTTCGGCCGCACCCTGACCGGGATCGACCTGGGCGCCACCGGCTCGGTGGCGGTGTTCGATCCCGAGGGCCAGTTCCTCGCGCTGTACGAGCAGCGCGGCGGCACGGCCAAGCCCGTCGCGGTCTTCGTCTGAGGTGCGCGCCGACGCACTAGGGTGACCGCATGTGGTCGTCACTGCCGTCCCCCCGCCGGCTCGCCTGGGAGGTCGTCAGGACGTGGTTCGTCTCGGTCGTGGCGGTCGTCGCCGGGATCATGGCGACGACCAAGGTCCGCAAGGTCCTGCGCGGCAAGCGGGCGCACGGGTTCCCGATCACCCCGCCCGCGACGATCGCGACGCCCCGCGGCGACGCGACCGTGTACACCTACGGCGACCACGTCTTCGGTGACATGATCGCGGCGATCGAGGCCGCCGAGCACCGGGTGTTCTTCGAGTCGTTCATCGTCAAGGGCGATAGCGAGGGGCACCGCTTCAAGGCGGCCCTGCAGGCTGCCGCAGCGCGCGGCGTCGAGGTCTACGTCGTCTTCGACTCGTTCGCCAACCTCGTCGTGCCGCGCAGCTTCTTCGACTTCGGCCCGGCGATCCAGGTCCTGCGCTACCCGGTCTACAACGCGGGGCTCAAGCCCCTGAGCCCTCGTCGCTGGGGCCGCGACCACCGCAAGATCCTCGTCGTCGACGAGACGGTCGGGTTCGTGGGCGGCTACAACGTCGGCTCGCTGTACGCGACGGAATGGCGCGACACGCACCTGCGGATCACCGGGTCGGCGGTCTGGGACCTCGCGAACGCCTTCGTCGACTTCTGGAACATGCTGCGACCGGAGGCACCGATCCTGGGGTCCGGCTCCGACGACTGGGACCCGCGCGTGCGCACCCACCGCAACGTGCCGCGCCAGCTCGTCTTCCCGATCCGCAACATGTACCTCGAGGCGATCGACCGCTCGACGCGGAACATCCGCATCACGGCGGCCTACTTCATCCCCGACCACGACATCCTCGAGGCGCTCCTGCAGGCCCGGGACCGCGGCGTGCAGGTCGACATCATCGTCCCGGAGATCTCGAACCACGTCGTGACCGATTGGCTGTCGCGCGGCTTCTACGGGCGGCTGCTCGGGTCGGGGGTGCGCATCCACCGCTACCGCGACCACATGGTGCACGCCAAGACCTGCACGATCGACGGAAGCTGGAGCACGATCGGCACGGCGAACATCGACCGGCTGAGCCTCAGCGGCAACTACGAGATCAACATCGAGATCGTCGACCCCGCGCTCGCGACCCACCTCGAGGACGTGTTCGCGCACGACCTGACCAACTGCACCGAGCTGACCCGTCGGGAGTGGGAGCGACGCTGGATCGTCTCGCGTGCCTGCGAGCTCCTCCTGCGCCCGCTCCGCCCGCTCCTGTAGGCGGAACAGGGGCCGCCGGGTTCGTGAGAGGCCTCTCATCTCGGCCTCACGGAGGCCTCACTCCCGATCGCGAGGGTGGAACCACCACCTAGCGAAGGAGCACCCCATGGACACCATCCTCAAGGCCGGACTCGGCACCCTGGCGGCCGTCGCCGTCCTCGGCGCCGGTGGCATCGCGATCGCCTCGGCCGACACCGAGCGGCCGTCGATCTCGCCCGTCGTCCAGACGCCGGGCACGACCGACGACGACGCGGACGACGGCGGCACGCAGGTCCCCGCCCCGGCACCCGCGCCGGCTCCGGCACCCGCCCCCGCTCCGGCACCCGCTCCGGCGCCCGCGCCGGCCCCGGCGAGCGGCTGGGACGACGACGATGACGACGACCGGTACGACGACGACCACGACGACGACGACCACGACGACGACCACGACGACGACTGGGACGACGACGGCGACGACGACGACTGACGTCGCCCGACGAGGGG
>NZ_BAAAME010000002.1:818468-853122 GCF_039529015.1 Aeromicrobium alkaliterrae | reverse complement strand
CCCCCGGGGCGGTAGGTCAGCCACCTGTGAGCACGCGTCATCGGTGGCTGACCTACCGCCCACCGGGTGGAGGCGGCAAAGGTGGCTCAGCTACCGCCCAGGGGGAGGGGCGGCTCAGTCGATGCGGTAGCCGATGCCGCGCACCGTGCGCACCAGGTCGGCTCCGAGCTTCTTGCGCAGGTACCCGACGTACACGTCGACGACGTTCGATCCGGGGTCGAAGTCGTAGCCCCAGACGTGCGAGAGCAGCTGCTCGCGGGACAGGACCTGGCCGCGGTGCCGCATCAGGACCTCGGCGAGCGACAGCTCCCGTGCCGAGAGCTCGACGTCGCGACCGGCGACCGTGGCGACGCGACGCCGCAGGTCCAGTCCCACGTCGCCCACCTCGATCACGTCGCTCTCGGCCGCACTCGTGCGGCGCAGCCGCAGGCGCACACGGGCGAGCAGCTCGTCGAAGCGGAACGGCTTGGCCATGTAGTCCGCCGCACCACCCTCGAGGGCCGCGACGGTGTCCTGGACGGAGTCGCGAGCCGTCAGGACGATGACCGGCAGGTCGGGACGCTCGGCGGTCAGTCGGTCGAGCACCGCGAAACCGTCCATGCCGGGCAGCCCGATGTCGAGCACCACGAGGTCGAACTCCCCGCTGACGGCGTAGTCCAGGCCGGTGACGCCGTCGCGCACGACCGTGGGGGTGAAGCCGTTGGCCTTGAGCCCCTTGGCCACGAAGGAGGAGATCCGATCCTCGTCCTCGACGATCAGGATGCGCACGCCGCTCACTCTGCCAGAACCCCCAGCGGCCGGGACTGCACCGTCAGCGGCAGCACGAGGGTCAGTCGGGCGCCGACGTCCACGCGGTCGACCCGCACGGTGCCACCGTGGGCCACGGCGATCGCGTGCACGATCGAGAGTCCCAGGCCGAATCCCGCGTCGTCGTCCTCGGCGCGGGCGAACCGCTCGAACAGGGTGTCCGCCACCGCGGGATCGATCCCGGTGCCGGTGTCGCGGACCCACAGCTCGAGCCGGTCGCCGGTGACGGCCGAGCCGATCGCGACGACGTCGTCGACGCCGGTGTGGCGGACCGCGTTGTCGGCGAGCTGCAGCAGGGCCTGGGTGAGGCGCTGCGCGTCGAGCTCGACCGTGACGTCCGCGGTGCCGTCGAGTCGCCAGTCACGGTTGCCGAGACCTCGGGCCCGGTCGAGCACCCCGGCGGTCAGCGCCGCGACGTCGATCGGGGAGCGCCTCACGAAGTCCGGGCGGACCGACCGGGCCAGCATGAGCAGGTCGCCGACGAGGCGGGACATCCGGTCGACCTCGTCGGTCACGAGGGCACGAGTGGCGGCGACGTCGTCGAGATCGTCCGGGTCGAGGACGTCGAGGTGGCCCCGGATGACGGTCAACGGCGTGCGGAGCTCGTGGGCCGCGTCGTCCAGGAGCCGGCGCTGCGCGGCGAATGCCTCCTCCACCCGGTCGAGCATGGCGTTGAACGTCCGCTGGAGCTCGGCGACGTCGTCGTGCCCGACGACCTCCAGACGGGTCCGCAGGTCCTGGGCCGCGACCGACGAGCCGGTGATCGACTGGGCCGTCTCGCGCAGGTCGGTCAGAGGGCGCAGCAGGCGACCGGCGAGGCTGGCCGCGACGGCCGTCACGGCGACCAGGACGACCAGGGCGACGATCGCGTAGGTCGTGAGCAGGGAGCGCAGCTCGGCCCGCGCAGCGGAGACGTCCTGCACCACGACGAACGCGGCCGTCACGGTCCCGTCGGTCACGGGCTGCACCACGAGGCGGTACTCCGTGCCGGCGACGTCGATCGTGCGGGCACCGCCCGTGCCCCGCAGGTCCTCGACGGCGTCCTCGAACGTGTCCGAACCCTGGAGCTCGAGGTCGGCGTCGCCCGTGAACTGCGGGGTGCCCGCGCCCGGGAAGGCCCACAGCGACTCGCGGGCGTCGGGGGCGTTCCGCTCCAGGAACGCGAGCACGACGGCGTCCGGTCCGGTGATGCTGGCGGCCGGGGCCCGCTGGGCGAACCCGCCGAACTCCTCGAGCTCCTGCAGGAGCGAGCGCTCGACGGTGCGGTCGATGCGGCGTGACTCCACGACGTAGAGCGCCAGGCTCACCAGCACGAGCCCGACGATCGTCAGCGCCGCGACCCCGGCGGTGATGCGCGTGCGCACCGTGGCCCGTCGCCACGGCGACCAGGCTGCGCGCGACGGCTCAGTCGTCATCGTCGTCCCCGTCATCGTCGTCGGAGCCCCCGTCGTCGTCATCGTCGTCGCCCGCGACGGGCTGGGGGACGGGTGCGACCGGCTGTGGGGCGGGTGCCGGAGCCGGTGCCGGGTCTGGTGCGGGTGGGGTCGTCGCCGCGGGTGGGACCTGGACGGGCTCGACGGCGAGGTCGCCCGGGGGAGCCAGGACCGCACGGTAGGCCAGCACGGCGAGCACCACGGCCACCGCCACGAGCAGCGCTGCGGAGAGCCGGGGCCTGGACGTCACGCCACCACTGTGCCGCACGGTGACGTGGACCTGCGTGAGCGTTGCATGAGAGTCCTCTCATGCTGCTCGTGCGCGCGAGTGCGCCGGCCGTGAGCCCCGCCTCAGCCGCTCGCGGACAGGGCGGTGTGGCACAGTTCTGCCGTGGCGATCTGGCGGGACGTGAAGGGCGCGGGGGCGGCTCCGTCGACCGCGTCGACCGTCGTCACGATCGGCACCTTCGACGGCGTGCACCTGGGCCACCAGAGCCTGCTCGCCCAGGCCCGCTCGGTCGCGGACGCCTCGGGTGAGCCGGTCGTCGCGGTGACCTTCGACCCGCACCCCGTGTCGGTGTTCGCCCCCGACCGCGCGCCCCGACTGCTGACCGACGTCGAGCGCCGCGTCGAGCTGCTGCTGGCTGGCGGCGCCGACGCCGTCCGCGTCCTCGCCTTCGACCGCGCGATGGCGGCCTGGTCGCCCGACGACTTCGCCCAGCGGGTCCTCGTCGACGACCTGCAGGCCGCGCACGTCGTGGTCGGCGAGAACTTCACCTACGGGAGCAAGGCCGCCGGCGACGTCGCGTGCCTGGCCGACTTCGGGTCGGGCCACGGCTTCGCGGTCGAGTCGGTCGAGCTCGCCGGCGGGTCGGAGGAGTACTCCTCGAGCCTCGTGCGCCGCCTGGTCGGCGAGGGCGACGTGGCGGGCGCAGCCGCCGTGCTCGGCCGGCCGGCCGAGGTCACCGGCACCGTGGTCCACGGCGACCACCGGGGCCGCGAGCTGGGTTACCCGACGGCGAACGTCCCCGTCCCGGCGGGCCTCGCGACGCCGAGCGACGGCGTGTACGCCGCCTGGGTCCTCGACCTGGGCGCCGCGGGGGAGCGTTGGCCCGCAGCCGTCTCGGTGGGCGACAACCCCACGTTCGAGGGCGTCGACCGACGCGTCGAGTCGTTCGTCATCGACCGCACGGGCCTGGACCTGTACGGCCACCGGATCCGGGTCGAGTTCGTCGACCGGCTGCGCGGGATGGAGGCGTTCGACTCCCTCGACTCCCTCGTCGTGCAGATGGCCGCCGACGTCGACCGCGCGCGCCAGATCCTGTCCTGACGGGCGGATTCGACCCGCCACACCTCGCGCTGATAGTCTGAGAGACGCCGTGTACCGGCCGCGGATTCCAGTGCCCCGATGAACATGCCCGGGTGCGCCGCGCTACGACCCCCAGGAGAACACGAATGTCGAAGAAGACTGCTGCGCCCACCGTGGCCGACCTGTCCCGCTCGGAGATCATCGAGCAGTACGCGACCCACGAAGGCGACACCGGCTCTCCTGAGGTCCAGATCGCCCTGCTCACGCAGCGCATCTCGCACCTGACCGGCCACCTGCAGGAGCACAAGCACGACCACCACAGCCGTCGTGGTCTCCTGCTGCTCGTCGGACAGCGTCGCCGTCTGCTCAACTACGTGCAGAACACCGACATCGAGCGCTACCGCGGCCTCATCGAGCGCCTCGGCCTGCGCCGCTGACACGCCACGGGCGGTCGTCCCACCGGGACGGCCGCCCGCGGTGCATCATCGGTGCTGGGCACCGCCCGCACCACCACAACTGAATCTCGCACATCCACGGACGAGGAACAGGCCAGCCGTTCGGTCCTCGGTAGTGGCTCTCGGAGCCGGTCGTCACGACCATGCAGCTCCGCGGGCCTCGATCGAAGACCGGAATTCCCCAAGACGGGGGAAGGCCATCCCGGCCGCTCCGCACGCGCACTGCGCGTCGACGGCGCCCGCCTGGGCCTCGTCCCCACCAGTGGGCTCTGCCCACGGAAGGGACATCCATGACGGATTCCATCCACACTGTCGAGACCGTGATCGACAACGGTCGCTTCGGCACCCGCACGGTCCGCTTCGAGACGGGCCAGCTGGCCCAGCAGGCCGCCGGCGCCGTGTCGGCGTTCCTCGACGACGACACCATGCTGCTGTCGGCCACCACGGCCGGCAAGCACCCCAAGGACCACTTCGACTTCTTCCCCCTGACGATCGACGTCGAGGAGCGGATGTACGCCGCGGGTCGCATCCCGGGCTCGTTCTTCCGCCGCGAGGGTCGCCCGTCCGAGGACGCGATCCTCACGTGTCGCCTGATCGACCGCCCGCTGCGCCCGACCTTCAAGAAGGGCCTGCGCAACGAGGTCCAGGTCGTCATCACGGTCCTGGCGCTCAACCCCGACACGCCGTACGACGTGCTCGCGATCAACGCCGCCTCGGCGTCCACGCAGATCTCCGGCCTGCCGTTCACCGGCCCGGTCGGTGCCACGCGCGTCGCCCTGGTCGACGGCCAGTGGGTCGCGTTCCCGACGCACAGCCAGCTCGAGGAGGCCGTGTTCGACATGGTCGTCGCGGGCCGCATCGCGGGCGACGACGTCGCGATCATGATGGTCGAGGCCGAGTCCACCGAGGTCACCTGGGAGCTCGTCCAGTCGGGCGTCCAGGCCCCGACCGAGGAGATCGTGGCCCAGGGCCTCGACGCCGCCAAGGCCGTCATCAAGCAGCTCTGCGAGGCGCAGGCGCAGCTCGCGTCCACCGCCGCCAAGCCGGTGCGCGACTTCCCGGTCTTCCTCGACTACGAGGACGACGTCTTCGCCGCCGTCGAGGCCGTCGCCAAGGCCCCGCTGGCCGAGGCCGCCCAGATCGCGTTCAAGGCCGACCGCGAGGAGCGCGAGGCCGAGATCAAGGCCGACGTGCTCGAGCAGCTCGGTGCGCAGTTCGAGGGTCGCGAGAAGGAGATCGGTGCGGCCGTCCGCTCGGTCCTGAAGTCGGTCATCCGCGAGCGCGTCCTGCGCGACAAGGTCCGCATCGACGGCCGTGGCCTCGCCGACATCCGTGAGCTCTCGGCCGAGGTCGGCGTCATCCCGCGCGTCCACGGCTCGGCGCTGTTCCAGCGTGGCGAGACCCAGATCCTGGGCGTCACGACGCTGAACATGCTCGACCTCGAGCAGAAGCTCGACACGCTGAGCCCCGAGACCAAGCGTCGCTACATGCACAACTACAACTTCCCGCCGTTCTCGACCGGTGAGACCGGTCGCGTGGGCTCGCCCAAGCGTCGCGAGATCGGTCACGGCGCCCTCGCCGGCCGCGCGCTGCTGCCGGTGCTGCCGTCGCGCGAGGAGTTCCCGTACGCGATCCGTCAGGTCTCCGAGGCGCTCAGCTCGAACGGCTCCACCTCGATGGGCTCGGTCTGCGCCTCGACGCTGGGCCTGCTCAACGCCGGTGTGCCGCTGCGCGCCCCCGTCGCGGGCATCGCGATGGGCCTCATCTCCGGTGAGGTCGACGGCAAGACCGAGTACGTCACGCTGACCGACATCCTGGGAGCCGAGGACGCCTTCGGCGACATGGACTTCAAGGTCGCCGGCACGCGTCAGTTCGTCACGGCCCTGCAGCTCGACACCAAGCTCGACGGCATCCCCGCCGAGGTCCTGGCCGGCGCGCTGACGCAGGCCCGTGAGGCGCGCTTCGCGATCCTGGACGTCATGGCCGAGGCCATCGACGAGCCGGACGAGATGAGCCCGTACGCGCCGCGGATCATCACGATCAAGATCCCGGTCGACAAGATCGGCGAGGTCATCGGGCCCAAGGGCAAGATGATCAACCAGATCCAGGACGACACCGGCGCGAAGATCTCGATCGACGACGACGGCACGGTCTTCGTGGGTGCCGACAACGGCGACGCCGCCGAGGCCGCGCGGTCGGCGATCAACTCGATCGCCAACCCGACGATGCCCGAGGTCGGCGAGCGCTACCTCGGCACCGTCGTCAAGACGGTCGACTTCGGTGCGTTCATCTCGCTGCTCCCGGGCAAGGACGGACTGCTGCACATCAGCAAGCTCCGTGACCTCAACGGCGGCCAGCGCGTGAACAACGTCGAGGACGTCGTCAGCGTCGGCCAGAAGATCCAGGTCGAGATCGCCGAGATCGGCGACCGCGGCAAGCTGTCGCTGATCCCGGTCGTCGACAAGTCCGAGTCCGACGACGAGCCGTGGGCCGACGCCGCCCCCGCCTCGGACGCGCCTTCGGAGGAGTCGGCCGACGCCTGATCGGTCATCCTGCTCACCGGACCCCGGTTCCCCCCTCGTGGGAGCCGGGGTCCGGTGCGTCCGGTGTGGGACGATCGGCCGACCATGAGCCCCCTGGACCTCTTCCGTGAGCGTGCTGCCGCGCTCGACGCCGCCGACCCGCTGGCGCCCTGGCGCGACGAGTTCGTGCTCGATCCCGACGTCGTGGCGTACCTCGACGGCAACTCGCTCGGGCGCCTGCCGCGGCGCACGCAGGAGCGGCTGGCGCGGTTCGTGCGCGAGGAGTGGGGTGGGCGGCTGATCCGTGGCTGGTCCGAGGGCTGGGTCGACCTCCCGGTCGAGGTCGGCGACGCCGTCGGTGCGCTCGTGGGCGCCGGGCCCGGCCAGACCGTGGTGGCCGACTCGACCTCGGTGTGCCTCGCGAAGGCCCTGCACGCCGCGGTCGGTCTCGCCCCCGGCCGGAGCCGGCTGCTGGTGAACGCCGCGGACTTCCCGACCGACCGCTACCTGGCGCGCCGGGTGGCCGTGGACCGCGGCCTCGAGCTCGTCGAGATGAGCCCGTCGGACCCGTCTGGGCTGAACGCCGACGACGTCACCGCGGCGCTCGACGACCGCACCGCGGTCGTGCTGCTGAGCCACGTCGACTACCGCACGGGCTCCCTCCTGGACCTCGAGGAGGTCACGGCGCGGGTGCACGCCGCGGGCGCCGTGGTGGTCTGGGACCTCTGCCACTCGGTCGGCGTCGTCCCGACCGGGCTGGACGCCGCAGGCGTCGACCTCGCGGTCGGCTGCACGTACAAGTACCTCAACGGCGGTCCGGGCGCGCCGGCGTTCCTCTACGCGGCCGCGCGCCACCTGCCGAGCCTCGACCAGCCGCTCCCCGGCTGGTGGAGCGCGGACGACCTGTTCGCGATGGCCGACGAGTACCGGCCCGCCAGCGACGCTCGGCGGATGCTCACCGGCACGCCGCAGGTCGCCGGGCTGCTGGCCGTGCAGGAGGGTGCGGCCCTCGCCGCCGAGGCGGGGATCGAGGAGGCGCGCGAGAAGTCGGAGCAGCTGACGGCGTTCGCGATCGAGGTGCTCGACGCGCTGCGGCTCGAGGTCGTGACCCCGCGAGACCCGGCGCGCCGGGGGAGCCACGTGACGGTGCGCCTGCCCGACGCGCGTGGCGTCACCGAGCGGCTGACGGCGCGGGGCGTCGTCCCGGACTTCCGGGAGCCCGACCTCCTCCGCCTCGGCCTCGCCCCGCTCACGACCAGCTTCGCCGAGCTGCTGACGGGCCTCGAGATCCTCGCGGAGGTGCTGGGGGAGTGATGGACCAGGTCGGCGAATCTCGTTCTATCGTGCATGCATGGCGCTCTCCTTCAATTCGGGGCAGACGCCGGATCTAGTTTCACGGATTCAGGCGGCACTGGACGCTGGAGATGCCGTCGTCATCGTGGAGCGGGGCGATGCTTGGGTTCCCGCACGAAGTTGCGACGATCGACCATTCGTGTTCGGGTGCATTCCCGACCTTGCCGGGCCAGGCTGGGAGCGGGCATTTACCGACGAAGCAGACGCCGAGATTCGAGCGATGTTCGATCCGGATGATGACCTCGGGGTCGACGCACCCAAGAGGTGAACTGGTTTCACGGCTGCCCACCGTGGCCGAGGAGTGATTCGAGAATTCGGGTCACTAGGCTCGGGGTCATGACGCGAGTGGCCGTGATCGGCGCGAACGGACGGATGGGGTCGACCTCGGTGCAGGCGATCGAGGACAGCGCCGACCTGGAGGTCGTGGCGCGCATCGACGTCGGCGACGACCTCGCGGCGATCACCGAGGCCGGAGCCCACGTGGCCCTGGTGTTCTCGACGCCGGACGTCGCGCTGGACCACGTGCGCTGGTGCGTCGAGCACGGGATCCACGCGGTCGTCGGCACCTCCGGCTTCGACGACGCCCGCGTCGCGTCGGTGCGCGAGCTCGGTGCGGAGCACCCCGGCATCGGCGTCCTCGTGGTGCCCAACTTCTCGATCGGCGCGGTCCTGATGATGAAGTTCGCCGAGGTCGCGGCGCCGTTCTTCGAGTCGGTCGAGGTCATCGAGATGCACCACCCCGACAAGGTCGACGCGCCTTCCGGCACGGCCACCCGCACGGCTGAGCTGATCGCCGCCGCCCGCGAGGCCGCCGGCTCCGCACCGCTCCCGGACGCCACCACGGACGATCCCGACGGTGCCCGCGGCGCGAAGGTCGCCGGTGTCCCGGTGCACGCCGTGCGGGCGCGCGGGTTCATCGCCTCGCAGGAGGTCGTCCTCGGCGACACCGGCGAGATCCTGAGCCTGCGCCACGACTCCTCGACCCGCGAGTCCTTCATGCCCGGCGTGCTCACGGCGCTACGCTGGGTCTCCGAGCACCCGGGCGTGACCGTCGGCCTCGACGTCGCCCTCGACCTCTAGCCCGCCCGCCCGTGCTCCACCAGATGTGCGCAGTTCTTCGGCCGGATCGGGCTGTTTCTGCCGAGGAAGTGCGCAGATCTGGTGGGGTCAGGTGACGAGGCGGGTGAGGGCGGTGGCTGCGGCGGCCAGGACCAGCATCGGCAGGAACGCGATCCGCGCCAGGAGGCAGGCCACGGCGACCGCCACGCCCGCCAGCCGCGCGTCGACCACGACCTCGCGGTCCCCGGCCGCGGCCTGAACGGCCACCAGGGCGGCCAGGAGGCCGACCGGGATCAGGGCGGTGGCCCGCACGGTGAGCCGGTGCTCGAGCACGACCGGCGGCACCGAGAGCCCCGCCAGCTTGAGGGCGTAGCAGCCCACGCACACCACGAGCACGCCCCACCAGAGGTCACCCACGGCGCGACCCCCACACCAGGCCCAGGACGACGGCCGAGAGACCGCCGAGGATGATCGGCACGCCCGGGGCCGTGACCGGCACCAGGAGCAGCGCCAGCACGACGCCCACGACGGCGACCCCCCGTGTCAGGGCGGAGTCGAGGCGCGGCCACAGGAGCCCGAGGAACGCCGCCGCGACGGCGCCGTCGAGGCCGATCGCCTCCGGGTCGCCGATCGCCTCACCGGCGATCGCGCCGATCGCGGTCGTCAGGTTCCAGAACACGAAGATCGTGATGCCGGTCCAGTAGAAGCCGAGCCGTGCCTGCTCCGTGGTCGGACGGCTCACGCCCATCGCGGTCGACTCGTCGATCACGAGGTGCGCCGTGGCCCAGCGCCGCCACCCGCTGACCTGTAGGTGCGGCGCCATGCTGATGCCGTAGAAGACGTTGCGTCCGCCCAGCAGCACCGAGGTGAGGGCGCCGGCCAGCGGGGAGCCGCCCGAGGCCACGACCCCGACGAAGGCGAACTGGGAGGCCCCCGTGAAGGCCAGCAGCGACAGGGCGCAGGTCTGCCACACGCTGAGCCCCGCGGCGGGGCCGAGGGCGCCGAACGTCACGCCGTACAGGCCCACGCCCACGCCCACGCCGAGCGAGTCGCGGATCACGGCGCGTCGCGCCGTGCGGTCGTCCGCCTCGCTCATGCGATCGTCGTGTGGAGACGCACCTGCTTGAGCCGAAGACCGTCGGGTGCCTCGAGCTCGCGGTGGGCGCTGTCGGAGGCCCAGCCGCCCGTCGTCAGCAGCAGGCGGGTGGCGTCGTCCCCTGCGGCGACCCAGGCCCGCAGGAGGCCGAAGCCGTCGGCCGCTGCGGTGTCGACCGCGGCCTGCACGAGTCGGGTGCCGTGACCGGCGCGGCGCGCGTCCGGCGTGACGGCCAGGTCGCCCAGCTCCGCGTCGCGGACCTGGTCGGCGTCCGGATCGGTGCCGGGGTGCACGACGGCGAAGCCGACGACCACGCCGTCAGCGGCAGCCACGAGCACGCGGAACCGCGCCTCGGGGGAGTGGGTCAGCGTGCTCCGCCAGCGGTCGGCGTGCTCGTCGAGGTCGCCGAAGGCGTCGGCCAGGCCCTGCTCGTCGGACACGCCGAACATCCCGTCGGCCAGCCAGGTGCGTCGCTGGAGCGCCGCCAGGGTCGCGGCGTCGTCGGGCCAGGCCAGGCGGACGGTGTCGCCTGCTCCCGTGGAGGAGGCGCCGCTCACACGAACGAGTCGATGAGGTCCGACTCCGCGCCCTCGGCGTTGAGCATCGTCTCGGTCATGGAGACGTTGCGCAGCGACGGCCAGATCTCGAACGACATGACGATGAGGCCCGGGAGGCCGGCGATCGCGATGGGCCAGCCACCGGAGTCGGTCACGAACGCGACGACCACGGCGATCAGCATCGGCGCCTCGCACAGGAGGAGCTTGCGCACGGTCTGGGCGGCGAACACGCCGACCGCGGCCGTGCGGTTCTCCTCGGCGTCGGCGGCGGGGTCGAGGGGCTCGGCCGACAGCCAGACACGGTCGGCGAGGATGCCGCCGAGCGCGACGGCGGCCAGGAGTCCGACCCAGACCGCCCAGTGCGGGCGCTCGGCGTCCGTGCCTCCGAGCATCACGAACAGGACGGCGAGGAAGCCTGCCGTCAGCACGATCTGCAGCAGCGCGAAGTTGCGCAGCTCCCGGGGGGTGGCGTCGTACTCGTTCTGGGCCATGGCGAGATCTTCCCACAGTGGTCCCGTGTCGCCCACTGCTCCGGTAGTAACCTCGCAGCATGCAGGCGTACCTGGACCTCGTGCAGCGCATCCTCGACGACGGCGTCGAGAAGGGAGACCGCACCGGTACCGGGACGCGGAGCGTGTTCGGCCACCAGATGCGCTTCGACCTGCGCGAGGGCTTCCCCCTCGTCACGACCAAGAAGATCCACCTCAAGTCGGTCGTCGGCGAGCTGCTGTGGTTCGTCTCCGGCGAGACCAACGTGAAGTGGCTGCAGGACAACGGCATCTCGATCTGGGACGAGTGGGCCGACGAGAACGGCGAGCTCGGCCCGGTCTACGGCCACCAGTGGCGGTCGTGGCCCACGCCGTCGGGCGAGACGATCGACCAGCTGCGGGGCGTCATCGCGGCCCTGCAGTCCGACCCGAACTCGCGCCGGCACATCGTCAGCGCCTGGAACGTGGCCGACCTCGGCGCGATGGCGCTCGCGCCGTGCCACGCGTTCTTCCAGTTCTACGTGACCCCGCAGGAGGACGGCCCGGGCCGCCTGAGCTGCCAGATGTACCAGCGCTCGGCCGACGTCTTCCTCGGCGTCCCCTTCAACATCGCCTCGTACGCGCTCCTGACGCACATGGTCGCCCAGGTGGCGGGCCTCGAGGTGGGCGACTTCGTCCACACGCTCGGCGACGCGCACCTGTACCTCAACCACCTCGACCAGGCGCGCGAGCAGCTCACCCGCGAGCCCCGGGCCCTGCCGCAGCTGCGCCTCGACCCGTCGGTCACCGACATCGACGGCTTCGGCCTGGAGTCCATCGAGGTCGTCGGCTACGACCCGCACCCGCTCATCAAGGCGCCCATCGCCGTATGACCGTCACCCTGGTCGTGGCCATGGGCGCCAATCGCGTCATCGGTGTCGACGGGCAGCTGCCCTGGCGCCTGCCGGAGGACCTGGCCCACTTCAAGCGCATCACCCTGGGCCACCCCATGGTCATGGGCCGCGCCACCTACGACTCGATCGGTCGACCCCTCCCCGGGCGCACCACGATCGTGGTCACCCGGCAGGCCGAGTGGTCGGCCGAGGGCGTCGAGGTGGCGCACTCGCTCGACGACGCGCTGGCGCGGGCGCACGAGCTCGACGACGAGGTCTTCCTGGTCGGTGGTGCGCAGGTGTATGCCGAGGCGCTCGAGCGTGGTCTGGTCGACGTCCTGGTGGTCACCCGCGTGTCTCAGTCGCCCCAGGGCGACGCGTCCTTCCCGGAGATCGACTGGCAGGCCTGGCACGAGGTGGGCTCGGTACCGCACGCCGGCTTCGAGATCGTCACCTACGAGCGCGGCTGACCCTCAGCTCAGCAGCGCCAGCTGGCGGCTGGTCGCGACGAGGCGCCCCTCGGTGTCCCAGAGACGCACGTCCTCGTCGTGGAACCCGTCGACGATCCGCCGGGTCACGACCTCCATCAGGACCCAGTCGGACGTGAACCGGCGCCAGAAGTGCACCGTGAGCTGGATCGTCGCCGACGCGATCTGGCCCAGCTCGGCGGCGACGGGCGGATAGGCGTCGACGATCGCCCCGGCGGCGAAGGCGTCGACCGGGCGCTCGTCGACTGGCCGGATCCAGAAGGCCGCCTCGGGCCGACCCGAGGGCGTGCCGGCGAGCCACCCGGGCACCGCGGCGTGGCGGGTCGTGTAGCGGTCGGCGATCGGGATGGTGCCGGCCGGCCAGCCCTCCATCGGGTCGATGCCGTCGGCCGGTGCGGGCACGGCGGGAGCGACGTCGTCGTCGTGCTGCTGGTCGCCGGCGAGGTCGGCGTCGTGCAGGCTCACGACGGCGTGCGTGATCGGCGAGCCGGCCTGGCTCAGCACCACGGTGTAGGTCGCGACCCGACGTCCCTCGCGCACGGGGGTGACGGTGAGCTCGGCCGGGCCGGGGGTCGTCGGCTTGAGATACGTCACCGCGACCGAGAGTGGATCGGGCTTGTCGGACTCCTCCAGGGCGGCCCGCAGGAGGATCGCCAGCAGGTAGCCGCCGTTCGCCGTCCCGGCCGGGGTGTTCCATGCGTCCGTCAGCTCGACGGAGCGGGTCCCGGGGCCGGTGGAGACGGAGTTCGTCGCCGCATCGAGCTCGAAGGTCATGGCACCATCCTGCACGGCGCGGCTGGCGACGGGAGCCCGGCCACCTCGCGATAACCTGGCGGCATGACGTCACCGCTCGCCACTCCAGGTGCGCCCTTCGGGCGTGTGCTCACCGCGATGGTCACGCCGTTCACCGACGACGGCGCCCTGGACCTCGACGGTGCCCAGAAGCTCGCCAGCCACTTGGTGGACGCGGGCAACGACGGTCTGGTCGTCTCGGGCACCACGGGCGAGTCGCCCACCACGACCGGCGAGGAGGACGGCCGACTGCTGGCCGCCGTGCTCGAGGCCGTCGGTGACCGCGCCACCGTCGTCGCGGGGGTCGGCACGAACGACACGCGTCACTCCGTCGAGCTGGCCCAGGCCGCCACGGCGATCGGCGCGCACGGCCTGCTGTTGGTGACGCCGTACTACTCCAAGCCGCCGCAGGCCGGCATCATCGGCCACGTCGACGCGGTGATCGCTGCTGCCGGTGACGTCCCGGTGATGCTGTACGACATCCCGGGCCGCACCGGCACCGAGCTGTCGCGCGAGACCTACCTCGCGATGAACGACCGCCCGACCGTCACGGCGGTCAAGGACGCCGTGGGCGACCTGCACCGCGGTGCCTGGATCCTCGACAACACCGACCTCGCGCTGTACTCCGGCGACGACGTGCTGAACCTGGGCTGGCTCGCGGTCGGTGCCGCGGGCGTCGTGAGCGTCGTGGGACACGTCGCCGCCGCTCAGTACAAGGCCATGGTCGAGGCGGTCGACGCCGGCGACCTCGCCACCGCCCGGCGCATCGATCGCGACCTCATCGGTCTCGTCGCTGCGCTCATGGGCCAGACCCAGGGTGCGATCGCGGCGAAGGCCGCGGTCCACGAGCTGGGCCTCATCAGTTCACCCCGGGTGCGCCTGCCGCTGTCGCAGGCCACCGACCAGCAGGTCGCGGTCATCCGCGCCGCAATCAAGGACTACTCGGCATGAGCCACTTGCACTCCGAACTGCCCACCCCGCCGCCGCTGCCGGAAGGTGCTCTGCGCGTCTTCGCGCTCGGTGGCCTCGGCGAGGTCGGCCGCAACATGACCGTGTTCGAGTACGGCGGCAAGCTGCTGATCGTCGACTGCGGCGTGCTGTTCCCCGACGAGCACCACCCGGGCGTCGACCTGATCCTGCCGGACTTCCAGCCGATCCGTCACCGTCTGGACGACATCGTGGCGATCGTGCTGACGCACGGTCACGAGGACCACATCGGCGCGGTCCCGTACCTGCTGCGCGAGCGGGGCGACATCCCCGTCGTGGGGTCGCAGCTGACGCTGGCGCTGGTGGCCCCGAAGCTCAAGGAGCACCGTCTGAAGGAGGTGCCCCGCCACATCGTCAAGGAGGGCGACACCCTCGAGCTCGGTCCGTTCTCGACCGAGTTCGTGGCGGTCAACCACTCGATCCCCGACGCGCTCGCCGTCGCGATCACGACGCCGGCCGGCGTCGCGCTCCACACCGGCGACTTCAAGATGGACCAGCTGCCGCTCGACGGCCGCATCACCGACCTGCGCGCGTTCGCGCGCCTCGGCGAGGCTGGCGTCGACCTGTTCCTGACCGACTCGACCAACGCCGAGGTGCCCGGCTTCACGACGTCGGAGCGCAACATCACCCCGGCGATCGACGCGGTCTTCGCCAGCAGCCAGAAGCGCATCATCGTCGCCTCGTTCGCCTCGCACGTGCACCGTGTCCAGCAGGTGCTCGACGCCGCCGCCAAGCACGGCCGCAAGGTCGCCTACGTCGGTCGCTCGATGGTGCGCAACATGCAGATCGCGCGCGACCTCGGCTACCTCCACGTGCCCGACGGCGTGGTCGTCGACAAGATCGACGCCGCCCCGCCCGAGAAGATGGTGCTGATGTCGACCGGCTCGCAGGGCGAGCCCATGGCGGCCCTGTCGCGCATGGCGAACAAGAGCCACCAGCAGGTCGAGCTCGAGCCCGGCGACACGGTCCTGATGGCGTCGTCGGTCATCCCCGGCAACGAGAACTCGATCTCCCGGGTCATCGACGGCCTGACCAAGCTCGGCGCCACCGTCGTGCACAAGGGCAACGCGCTGGTGCACGTCTCGGGTCACGCCTCGGCCGGCGAGCTCCTGTACTGCTACAACGTCGTCCAGCCGACCAACGTGATGCCGGTGCACGGCGAGATCCGCCACCTGCACGCCAACGGCGCCCTGGCGCGCAAGACCGGCGTCCCGAACGTGCTCCTGGCCGAGGACGGCTACGTCATCGACCTCGTCGACGGCCACGCCTCGATCACGGGTGCGTTCGACTGCGGCTACGTGTACGTCGACGGGTCCTCGATCGGCGACATCTCCGACTCCGACCTCAAGGACCGCCGCGTCCTGGGGGAGGAGGGCTTCATCTCGGTCGTCGTGGTGGTCGACTCCACCAACGGCAAGATCATCACGGGTCCGGAGATCCACGCGCGCGGCATCGCCGAGGACGACAGCGTCTTCGACGGCATCACGCCCAAGATCGTGCGTGCCCTCGAGGACGCCCTGTCGGAGGGCACGCGCGACTCGCGCCAGCTCCAGCAGGTCATCCGCCGCACCCTCGGCTCGTTCGCCGGGCGCACGCTGCGGCGTCGCCCGATGATCGTGCCGATCGTCATCGAGACCTGAGCCGCCCCCACCCCGGGTCCGTCACCCGGGGTGCCGATTGTCACGGCGCCGACCCCGTCGGGAAACGGCGTCGAAACACGCCGCCCGCACGCTGAACCGGTGAACGCAGGCAACGTGGTGCGAGAACTCGGGGGAGCCGCATCGTCTGCGTGGACGGGGGAGCAGACGTGGTGAGTCGTGTCCTGATCGTCGGCTCGTCGGGCACGCACAGCGCCGACGGACGCGCCAACGTGTCGCGGCTGATCAACGCCGTGCGCCGGGAGGCGCACGGGCTCGACGTGGCCGACGGCTACGTCGACCAGCAGTCGCCGACGCTCGCCGAGGTCGTCCGCACGACCGCAGGCCCGCGCGCCATCGTGCCGCTGCTGCTGACCCGCGACCCGCTCCCGCTGCGCGCCATGGTCGCTGCCGCGCGCCAGGACCCCTCGGTGTCGGTCACCGCCCCGATCGGTCCGGACTGGGTCCTGGCCGAGATCGGCGTCCAGCGCCTGATGGAGGCGGGAGCGCGTCCCGACGACACGATCGTGCTCGCGGCTGACGCCGTGACCGACGAGGCGGCCGTCGAGGACGTCAGCAAGGCCGCCCGCCTGCTGAGCGCGGTGTGGGGCGGTCGGGTGCACGTCGGGACGCTGGCAGGACTCGACGCCGACCTCGGCGACGCGATCGACGTGGCCCGCGCGTACGGCAAGCGCGTCGTCGTGAGCTCGTACGTGCTGACGTCCGGCGTCGCGCACGACCAGATGCTGCTCTGCGGCGCTGACGTCGTCACCGCCCCGCTCGTGCCGCCGGGTGCGCCCGACCAGCGTCTCGTGGGCCTCGTGCTGGCTCGTGCGCGCTCCCGCTCGGGGTGGCTGTCCGCCGACGACGGCGAGCACCGCGCCGCCCACGGGTGACCTGCGCCACGCAGGAGTTCAGGGCCCCAATCCTGAGAAAGTCTCGAGTTCTCCTTTAGGCTGACGCCATGGCGACCCGCACGACTTCCCCGCCGCGCAAGCGGCCGTCCGGATCCCAGGCCCGCAGCCGTGCGAACGGCGGTCGGAGCCCGGCCCGCAAACCCACCACCCGACGACCCGCCCCGAAGAAGACGGGCGGGTCGAGCAGTGGTGCCTCCGGAGGCGGCCTCGCCGCGCTCGTGAACGGGATCGGGCGGATGCTCCGCGCGATCTGGCTCGGCGTCGCCACGGCCGTCGGCGCGATCGCGCGCTCGATCGGCAGCAGCGCCCGGGACCTCGATCCCGCGCTGCGCCGCGACGGCGTGGGGCTGGCGATCGTCGGCATCGCGATCGTCGCCGCCGCGTCGACCTGGTGGCAGATCCCCGGCCCCGTCGGCCGCGGCGTGCGCCAGATCTGCGAGGGCAGCGTCGGCGTGCTCGCCGGTGCCGTCCCGATCCTGTTCGGCGTCATCGCCTGGCGGACGCTGCGTCATCCCGAGGCCCAGGGCCCGGCGGGCCGGCAGCTCATCGCGTGGATCGCGGTCGTCGGTGGCGTGCTCGGTCTCGTCCACCTGGCGCACGGCGTGCCGCGCCCCAACGACATGGCGGCGGTCCGCGAGGCCGGCGGCGCCATCGGCTACCTGTTCTCCGCGGTTCTGATCGACCTGCTGAAGACCCCGTTCGTCGTCGCGCCGCTGCTGGTGCTCGTCGTGGCCTTCGGCGTCCTGATCCTCAGCAACACGCCCGTGCACGCCGTGCCGGCGCGCCTGCAGGCGCTGCGCGACACCGTCCTGCGACGCAAGCCCGAGCCCGAGGTCGAGGAGGACGCCTCCCCGCGTCGTCACCCGCGGACGGTGCTGCCCGAGGAGGAGCCCTACGAGGACCCGATCGTGCCCGACCCCGAGCTCGCCGAGGAGCCGGTCGTGCCCAAGGGCTCGCGCCGTCCCGGCCCCGAGCCGGTCGAGGACGTCGTCGACGACGAGCCCGTCGAGGTGCCGCCGATGGAGCCGCTGCCCGCCCGGGCGGAGCAGCTCGAGCTCGCCGGCGACATCGTCTACTCCCTGCCCGACAGCACCGTGCTGCGCGAGGGCACCCCGCACAAGGCGCGCAGCAAGGCGTCCGACGACGTCGTGGGCCGCCTGACGGAGGTGCTCGAGCAGTTCAAGATCGACGCGACCGTCACGGGCTACACGCGCGGCCCGACCGTGACCCGCTACGAGGTCGAGCTGGGCCCCGCGGTCAAGGTCGAGAAGGTCACGGCGCTGAGCAAGAACATCGCCTACGCGGTCGCCTCGAACGAGGTCCGCATCCTCAGCCCGATCCCCGGCAAGTCCGCGATCGGCGTCGAGATCCCCAACGCCGACAAGGAGATGGTCAGCCTCGGTGACGTGCTGCGCTCCGCGAAGGCGCGCGGCGACCACCACCCGATGGTCGTTGGCCTCGGCAAGGACGTCGAGGGCGGCTACGTCGTGGCCAACCTCGCCAAGATGCCGCACCTCCTGGTCGCCGGTGCCACGGGCTCCGGCAAGTCCAGCTTCGTGAACTCGATGATCTCCTCGATCCTCATGCGCACGACGCCCGACGAGGTCCGGATGATCCTGGTCGACCCCAAGCGGGTCGAGCTGACGGCGTACGAGGGCATCCCGCACCTCATCACGCCGATCATCACCAACCCCAAGAAGGCCGCCGAGGCGCTGCAGTGGGTCGTGCGCGAGATGGACCTGCGCTACGACGACCTGTCGGCCTACGGCTTCCGCCACGTCGACGACTTCAACAAGGCCGTCCGCTCCGGGGCGGTCAAGCCGCTGCCCGGCAGCGAGCGCGTCCTGGCGCCGTACCCGTACCTGCTCGTCGTGGTCGACGAGCTCGCCGACCTCATGATGGTCGCCCCGCGCGACGTCGAGGACTCGATCGTCCGCATCACGCAGCTCGCGCGCGCTGCGGGCATCCACCTGGTGCTGGCGACCCAGCGTCCGTCGGTCGACGTCGTGACCGGCCTGATCAAGGCCAACGTGCCCAGCCGGCTCGCGTTCGCCACGAGCTCCCTGGCCGACAGCCGTGTCATCCTCGACCAGCCCGGCGCGGAGAAGCTCGTCGGGCAGGGCGACGGCCTGTTCCTGCCGATGGGGCACAGCAAGGCGATGCGCATGCAGGGAGCGTGGATCACCGAGCAGGAGATCGTGGCGGTCGTCGACCACTGCAAGACCCAGCTCGAGCCCTCGTACCGCGAGGACGTCACGGCCGTGCAGCAGAGCAAGCGCGAGCTCGACGACGACATCGGCGACGACCTCGACCTCGTGATGCAGGCCGTCGAGCTCGTGGTCAACACGCAGTTCGGCTCGACCTCGATGCTGCAGCGCAAGCTGCGGGTCGGCTTCGCGAAGGCGGGGCGACTCATGGACATCATGGAGAGCCGCGGCATCGTGGGCCCGAGCGAGGGCTCGAAGGCCCGTGACGTGCTGATCAAGCCCGACGAGCTCGACCAGGTCCTCGCCACGATCGGCGCGGAGTGACGCCGTGAACGAGCCGTTCGAGATTCACCGTCGGGTGGGGCTATACGCCGCCGTCGCGGGCCTGTGCCTGTTGGTCGCGGCCGGGCTCGGCTACGTGGCGTACGCGCGCCCGGAGCCGCTGGTCTACATCGGCACGGGCGTCCTCGTGGTCCTCGCCGTCGCGCTCCTGCGGGGAACTGTCGACGCCCGCACACCGCTGTTCGTCGCCGACGACCACGGGGTGCGCCTGCAGACCGACGACGGCTGGATCGGGCTGCTCTGGGACGAGATGGGGGAGATCCGCGTGGAGCCCCGGTACGGCATCCGCGACGACGCCCGCGTCAAGGTCATCAGCCTCGACGGGCGCAAGGTCTACTCGACGCCGGTCGGCTTCGCGACGACCGTCGGACCCGAGCGCGCGATCGCCGAGTTGGCGCGTCGCCGCGGCCCTGCCGCATACTGAGGCGTTCCCGCCCCCGCCTGAGAGGCACCCATGCCTGAGCCGACCTCCGGCCCCACGCAGTCCGCGCCCCCGAGCAACCTCAACATCGCGAACGCCCTGACGGTCCTGCGCATCGTCGGCGTCCCGTTCTACGGATGGCTCCTGCTGAGCGACGGCGGCTCCGACACGGAGCTGCGCGTCTGGTCGTTCGTCGCGTTCTCGCTGCTGATGATCACCGACCGCATCGACGGCGACCTGGCCCGCAGCCGCGGCCTCGTGACCGACTTCGGCAAGCTCGCCGACCCGATCGCCGACAAGGCGCTCACGGGCATGGCGTTCATCGGCCTGGGCATCATCTTCGACCACTGGCTCTTCTGGGTCGTCGCGATCCTGACCCTCGTGCGGGAGTGGGGCATCACCGTGATGCGCCTGTTCATCGCGAAGTATGGCGTCATGCCGGCGAGCCAGGGCGGACGCATCAAGACCACGATGCAGGCCGGTGCGCTGGGTCTGTACTCGCTGCCGCTCGAGATCTGGGACACGACGGCGAGCGACATCACCACCTGGGTCGCGCACGTGTTCCTCGCGGTCGCCTTCGTCATCACGATGGTCACCGGCGTCCAGTACGTGATCGACGCCCGCAAGCTCCGGGCCGACTGGCTCGCCGCGCAGGACGCCTGAGCCGGTGACGGTCGCCGACGAGCTCGTCGCGCTGCTCGTGGCGCGCGGGCTCACGGTGGCGACCGCGGAGTCGCTCACGGGCGGCGCGGTCTGCGCCGAGCTCGTGTCGGTCCCCGGCGCGTCGGCCGTGGTCCGCGGCGGAGTCGTCGCCTACGCCGCCGACGTCAAGCGCGACGCGCTCGGCGTGCCGGAGGCGCTGATCGCGTCGGTCGGGACCGTCGACGCCGCCGTCGCCCGGGCGATGGCCGAGGGCGTGCGCGAGCGCCTGGGCGCCGACGTGGGCCTGGCGACGACCGGCAACGCCGGACCCGACCCGTCCGAGGGCAAGCCGGTCGGCCGCGTGCACGTCGCGATGGCCACCGCGAGCGGCACCGAGGACTGGGTCCTCGACCTCGAGGGCGACCGGCCCACGATCCGCAGGAGCACGGTCGACGTCCTCCTGTCGCAGGCACTCGCTAGGCTGGCAGGACCGGCAGGCGCTTGACGGAAGAACTCCGGTCCGTCCGGCGTTGTCACCGGTACCACCCCGTGCTCCAGTCGGTACGGTGGTGCACGACCGAAGAACCAGTGGAGGTACGGCCATGGCCACGATGCGACAGCTCGTCGGCGAGGTCCTCCGTGCGCACCGTGCGGAGCAGGGCCTGACCCTGCGCGCGGTCTCCGGTCGGGCCCGCGTCAGCCTCGGCTACATCTCCGAGATCGAGCGCGGCCAGAAGGAGCCCAGCTCCGAGCTGCTCGCGGCTCTGGCCGAGGCGCTCGACGTGCCGCTCTCGTCGGTCCTGCGCGACGTCGCCGACCAGATGGAGCTGCACGAGCTCGCCACGCAGCAGGTCGCGCCCGCCCCGCTCGCCAGCGTCTCCTCGATCGCCGTCGACGGCGTCCGCGCCTCAGCGGCCTGAGCCGGAGAGTCCAACAGGGCCGCAGCTGACGGCCACCTCGTCGTTGCCGAGTGCCGTGGCGCTCCTCTAGCGTCCGCCTGCGTACGGCTTCACGTGAGCGAGGAGGAGCGACGGATGCTGAGCGACGCCTTCCGAGCGATCTTCATCCTTGCCACCGCGCTGCAAGTCGTGGTGGTGGTGACCTTGTGCGTCCAGGCCGCTCGGGCGCGCCGCACACGCTCCGAGGTCGAGGTGACCGTCATCACCGCGTCCGACACGATCGCCGCGGTCCTGCTGTTCGTGGGTCCGGCTGTCATCGCGACCGTGCTGGCCCGTGGTTGGTCGGGCCTCGACACATCGGACCTGCTCGTGTACGGAAGTGCGTTTGGCATCGTCGCGGCGGCGCTGATGGGCTGGGGCCGGCGGCATGACCATCCAGCCGCGTCCTGGGCCCTCCTGCTTCCGGTGGGGATGGGGGTCGTCGCGGGTCTCGTGACCGTGTGAGGGAGGCGGGCTCGGCCAACGCTTGGAGGACGCGTGTCATGCTGTTCTCGATGAGGCACAGCGAGTTCTGGGAGCGGATGGACCTGCACCTGGGGGAGTCGTACGCCCGTGTCTGGGCCGACACCCAGGTCATCGGCGACCTCGACCACCGCACGCCCACCGAGGCGCTCGACGCGGGTGTCGCGCCGAAGCAGGTCTGGCGCGCGGTGCACTCGCGCCTGCAGCTCCCGCCCAGCGAGCGCTGACGCGACACGCCGGCGTGTCGCGCGCCGGCTGCGTGCCTTCGAACACCTGTTCCCGTACTGTCGTCCCCAGGTAGACGCACCGAGAGAGCTGTCCACAGACGGATCGACGAGGTCCACAAAATGTCCGTGGTCTCTCCTAGCGTCGTAGATGCCGCGCCACCCACGACAGAACGGACACCCCGCATGCCTCCCAGGACCGCAACAGCCCCCGTCACCCGACTCACCGGTGAGGGCAACGGCTCGTCGGACGAGCGCGCCAAGGCCATCGACAACGCCATCGCCCAGATCGACCGCGCGCACGGCAAGGGTGCCGTCATGCGTCTGGGCGAGCGTGGCCGCACCAAGATCGACATCATCCCCACCGGCGCCACGGCGCTCGACATCGCGCTCGGCATCGGCGGTCTGCCCCGCGGTCGTGTCGTCGAGATCTACGGCCCGGAGTCCTCCGGCAAGACCACGGTCGCCCTGCACGCGGTGGCCAACGCGCAGAAGGCCGGCGGCGTCGCGGCCTTCATCGACGCCGAGCACGCGCTCGACCCGGAGTACGCCCGCAACCTGGGCGTCGACACCGACGCGCTGCTGGTCTCACAGCCCGACTCCGGTGAGCAGGCGCTCGAGATCGCCGACATGCTCATCCGCTCCGGCGCGCTCGACATCATCGTGATCGACTCCGTCGCGGCGCTCGTGCCCCGTGCCGAGATCGACGGCGAGATGGGCGACAGCCACGTCGGTCTGCAGGCCCGCCTGATGAGCCAGGCGCTGCGCAAGATGACCGGTGCCATCAACGGGTCCGGCACCACGGCGATCTTCATCAACCAGCTGCGCGAGAAGATCGGCGTCATGTTCGGCTCGCCCGAGACCACCACGGGCGGCAAGGCGCTGAAGTTCTACGCCTCGGTCCGCCTCGACGTGCGACGCATCGAGACGCTCAAGGACGGCACCGACATGGTCGGCAACCGCACCAAGGTCAAGGTCGTCAAGAACAAGCTGGCCCCGCCGTTCAAGGTCGCCGAGTTCGACATCATGTACGGCAAGGGCATCAGCCGCGAGGGCTCGCTGATCGACGTCGGCGTCGACGCGGGCATCGTCCGCAAGGCCGGCGCCTGGTACACGTACGAGGGCGACCAGCTCGGGCAGGGCAAGGAGAACGCCCGCCAGTTCCTGGCCGACAACCCCGACCTCGCCGAGGAGATCGAGCGCCGCGTCAAGGCCCACCTCGGAGTTGGTGTCGAGGCGGCGATCGAGGAGACCGAGGACGACGACTCCACCGTCACCGAGGTCGACTTCTGAGTCTCGCCATGACGACGCACTCGGGTGACGACGAGCCCGCGCGCGAACCGGCCGAGGACTACGCCCTGGCCAAGCAGGTCCTCTACGACCGGCTGGCCGAGCGACCCCGCAGCCGCGCCGACCTCGAGCAGGCACTCGCCAAGAAGCGAGTGTCGGCCGAGGTCGCCGCGGCGGTCCTCGACCGTTTCGAGAGCGCCGGGCTGGTCGACGACGCGGCGTTCGCGCGGTCCTGGGTCGAGGGGCGTCAGCGCGGCAAGGGACTCGCCACGCGGGCTCTTGCGATGGAGCTGCGCCAGAAGGGCATCGACGACGAGATCGCCCGCGAGGCGCTCGCCGAGATCGACCCGGAGTCGGAGCGGCAGTCGGCCCACCGACTCGTCCAGACCAAGCTGCGCTCGATGGCGGGGCTCGACCCGCAGGTGCAGACCCGACGCCTGGTCGGGATGCTCGCCCGCAAGGGCTACCCGCCCGGTCTGGCGTTCGAGGTCGTCCGCACCGAGCTGGGTGCCGAGGCCGAGCCGCTCGACTCGATGTAGGCCGGTGTCCTACGACTCCAGGGTGCGCAGCACCTCGGGGTCGACGCAGCCACCCGCCCAGGCCTCGATCCGCGCGTGGATCTCGCGTCCGAGAAGCCACTGACCGATCGGCTCGGCGATCCGCCGCAACCACGCCGGACGCACCGCGTAGGTGTACTTCCAGGTGGCCAGGCATCCGGCGGTGCCGTCCCGCGTCTCCGGCGTGAACCGCCAGCCGCCGCCGAAGGACGCGAAGAACCAGGGGCCGTCGACCATCGTCATGCCGACCGAGGTCGGCGGTCGGTACGAGACGTACTCGCTCACCATCGACGGCCCCACCCGGGCTCGGGTGAAGGTGCGGACACCCTTGGCGGGCACGGACGCGTCGACCAGGTGCTGGTGCCGGATGAACCGGTCCCATCGCCGGCGCGTCTCGCCGGTGGTCTGCGACACTGCGAACGCGACCTCGGGCGCGACCGGCACCCACGTCCGTGCGACGACCTGTGGCATGGGCCCACCGTAGGCGGAATCCGTCGTGGGCGGCGACGCTGCTGGTCAGAGGGCATTACCTGCGAGTAACATGGTCGCATGGCCTCGACCTATGACCTGTACCGCAAGATCACCGCGCTGCCCCAGGGCAAGCGTCTGTTCTCGATCGCGTTCAGCCAGAAGGCGCCCTACTTCGCCTCGATCCACCTGAAGGTCGACGAGATGTCGCCGCACTTCGCACAGATCACGATCCCGAAGCGTCGCTCGGTGCAGAACCACATCGGCACGGTGCACGCCATCGCCGTGTGCAACGGTCTCGAGGCCGCGATGGGCCTGCTGGCCGAGGCGACCTGCCCGAAGGGTGCGCGCTGGCTGCCCAAGGGCATGGAGGTCGAGTACCTGGCCAAGTCCACGAGCGACCTGGTCTGCACGGCCGAGTCGACCGCCGAGGCCTGGGCCAACGGACCCGACGTGCCGATCACGGTCAAGGCCACCCGCGCCGACGGCACCGTCGTCGTCGCCGGCACGATCCACCTCTGGGTCACGCCGAAGAAGTAGCCCGCCTCACGACGCGTAGCTGTAGCTGTACCCGCCGCCGTCGACCGGGTAGTCCGGGTCGAGCGCCAGGAGGCGCAGGGGCGGCTCGCAGCCGATGGGTGCGCCCCAGTACATGCGGAACGCAAGGTCGCCGTCGGTGGCCAGGTCCAGCTCGGGATAGCCACCGGCCGTCGCGACCCCGATCGCCTCGTCGAGCTGGGTCCGGAGGGTCTCCAGGTCGGCCCGCCACGCCTCCGTGTCGGTGTCGTCGGCCCCGGTCTCGTCCACGGCGGCGATGATCGATCCGACCGCGTCACGGACGGCTGTCAGCGCGGCGACTGGATCGCCGGGGCCGAGGAACGGCAGCGCCTCGGACGCGTCCAGGAAGTCGATGCAGGGCTGCTCGACGGCGTCGTAGACGTCGTCGTCCTCGACGACGTAGTCACCCTCGTAGTCGTCGAAGTACTCGTCGTCCTCGTAGCCCCAGGCGTACCCGTCGTCGGGGAACTCGGTCAGCTCCTCCAGCAGGTCGGCGATGCGCTCGGTGTCGTCGCCACTCCCGCCGCGGGCGAGCGCGACGATCGTCACCGCCGTCAGGCACAGCACGACGACCAGGCTCGTGAGCGAGACGGCCAGCACGGCACCCGGCGACGACTGACCTCGCGATGCGACCTGAAGCGGTAGCGGGGCGGGAGCAGTCCCGGGGGTCTCGTCGGGCGGACGCGGGACCGGCGGCATCGTCATGCGCACATCTTCGGGCACAGAAGGACCACAGCGTGGCGCGTTCGCCGAATCCGTCACCGCGCGGCCAGGTCTGCCCTACATTCGCGTCACGAGGAGGACGTCGATGACCACCACGATCGAGTACCCGCGTTCGTCCTGGGACGCCCAACGGGCGGCCCACCTCGCGGCGCTGTCCCGCGCTCGATGGTCGACGTGTGCTGCGGCGTCGGTGGTCGCGCTTGGTGCGATCGCCGTCGTGGCGCGGTCCGACGGCCCCGCCTGGCTCCTGGCCGGACTCGTGTGGGGGGCGGTCATGATCGGCGTCGTCCGCACCGTCGTGCGCAGGGTCGCAGGCCGCGGCGTCGGTGACGACCTCGCGCAGGCTCTCGCCGAGTCCGGCACCCCCGTCAGCCGGGAGCAGGTGCGGGTGCTGCTCGGCATCGGGAGCTGCTGGTTGGCGGACTACCGGTACCTGTCGGCCGACCTCTCCAGCGTCGACCAGGTCGTGCTCACGGTGACCGACGCCCCGGCGGACGTCGTCGCAACGCACTTCGGTGAGTCTGCCGGCGGCTTCGGAGGAGTCGGGGGCGACGGGGGAGGCTGCTGAGCCCGCGTATCCTGGTCCGGTCATGACGAAGACCTACGAGGTGCGCACCTACGGGTGCCAGATGAACGTGCACGACTCCGAGCGGATCAGCGGTCTGCTGGAGACGGCCGGGTACACCGCCGCCGAGAAGGCGGGCGGTGCGACACCCGACCTCGTCGTGTTCAACACCTGCGCCGTGCGCGAGAACGCCGACAACAAGCTGTACGGCAACCTCGGTCACGTCGCGCAGCTGAAGGCGGAGAAGCCGGGCATGCAGATCGCGGTCGGCGGCTGTCTGGCGCAGAAGGACCGCGCCACCATCACGCAGCGTGCTCCCTGGGTCGACGTCGTGTTCGGCACCCACAACGTGGGTTCCCTTCCGGTCCTGCTGGAGCGGGCCCGCGTGCAGGAAGAGGCGCAGGTCGAGGTGCTCGAGGCGCTCGAGACCTTCCCCTCGTCGCTGCCCACCAAGCGTGACTCGGTCTTCGCGGCCTGGGTCTCGATCAGCGTCGGCTGCAACAACACGTGCACGTTCTGCATCGTGCCGAGCCTGCGCGGCAAGGAGAAGGACCGCCGCCCGGGCGACGTGCTCGCCGAGGTCGAGGCGCTCGTCGCCGACGGGGTCGTCGAGGTCACGCTGCTGGGTCAGAACGTCAACTCCTACGGCGTCGAGTTCGGGGACCGTCAGGCGTTCGGGAAGCTCCTGCGGGCCTGCGGGCAGATCGAGGGGCTCGAGCGCGTGCGATTCACGAGCCCGCACCCCAAGGACTTCACCGACGACGTCATCGCCGCGATGGCCGAGACGCCCAACGTCATGCCGCAGCTGCACATGCCGCTGCAGTCGGGCTCCGACGACGTCCTGAAGCGGATGCGCCGGTCGTACCGACGCGAGAAGTACCTCGGCATCATTGACCGCGTCCGCGCGGCGATGCCCGACGCCGCCATCACGACCGACATCATCGTGGGCTTCCCGGGTGAGACCGACGAGGACTTCGAGCAGACGCTCGAGGTCGTGCGCCAGGCCCGCTTCAGCAGCGCCTTCACGTTCCAGTACTCGCCGCGCCCCGGCACCCCGGCCGCCGACCTGGACGACCAGATCGCGCCCGAGGTCGTGAAGGAGCGCTACCTCCGCCTCGCCGCCGAGGTCGATGCGATCGCGTGGGCCGAGAACCAGGCCATCGTGGGTCGGCGGGTCGAGCTGCTCGTGGCCGACACGAGCGGCAAGAAGGACCGGGCGACCGAGCGTCTCACCGGCCGCGCGCGCGACAACCGACTCGTGCACTTCGTGCCCGCCGACTCGGACGCGCGTCCCGGTGACGTCGTCGAGGTCGAGATCACCCAAGCCGCCCCGCACCACCTGGTGAGCGACCTGCCACCGCTGCTGGTGCGTCGAACCAGCGCTGGCGACGCCTGGGAGGCGCTGAGCGGTCGCACCGAGGTGCGGCCCGGGTCGGCCGTCGGCCTGGGCATGCCGAGCCTCGGCGTCCCGGCACCCCTGCCGCCCGCCCCAGCCTGCGCGATCTGATGCCCCCGGGACCGACCCGGGTCAGACGACCAGCGTCGGGTGGAGCCGGGTGATGGTGACGCGCTGGCGGCGGTAGGCCGCGAGCACCGTGACCGACAGGGCGAGCACCGTGAACACGCCGAGCGCGAAGAAGTCGCGTCCGATCGACTGCCCGCCGCCCGCTGTCGCGGCACGGAACAGGTCGACGACGTACGTCATCGGCAGCAGGTCGTGCAGGAAGCCGAAGAACGCCGGTGCCGTCTCGATCGGGTAGGTGCCTCCGGCCGAGGTCAGCTGCAGGCACACCAGGACGAGCGCCAGGAAGCGCCCGGCTGCCCCGAACAGGGCGATGAACATCTGGTTGATCGCCGTGAAGACGGTTCCGGCGGCCAGCGCCGTGCCGATCAGCAGCAGCCGGTCGGCCGGGTGGATGCCCACGATGCCCTCGACCACGGCGACGAGCAGGAGGGCCTGCACGGCGGCGAGGGCCAGGCCGGGCGCGAGTCCGGCGAGGGCGATGCGCACGCTGCCGGCGGTCGAGGCGATCGCGCGGTCCGAGAACGGACGCAGCAGCAGGTAGATCGCCATCGCACCGACCCACAGCGCCAACGCCATGAAGTAGGGCGCCAGGGCGGTGCCGTAGTTGTCGACGCCGTTGACGCGGTTGGCGGCGTCCTCGATCGGGGTGGCCACGGTGGACGCGAGCTGGTCGCGATCCGCCTCGTCGTACTCCGGGACCTGGTCGACACCCTCGTCGAGCCCTGAGGCGAGGTCGGAGGCCCCCGCCGCGAGCTGGTCGGCGCCGTTCGCGAGCTCGGTCACGCCGCCGGCCAGGGCATCGGCACCCGAGGCTGCGGCGTCGGCACCGGTGGAGAGGCGGCTGGTGCCGTCGGCCAGCGTGCTGGCACCGCCCGAGGCCAGGTCGATCGCGGACAGCAGCGTCGGCACGGCGGACGCGAGCTGCTGGTTGCCGGCGGCGACCTGGCCGGCGCCGGAGGCGAGGGCGGCCGTGTCCGAGCTGACCTGCTGAGCCCCGCCGCGCACGTCGTCGACGAAGCCCTTGAGGTCGCCGGACTGGGTGGCGGCCTGGCGCAGCAGCGAGCAGTCGACGCCCTCAGTCGCAGCGGCGTCGCACTGGTCGGCCAGGGTCACCAGGGTCGCCGCCAGGGTGTCGATGTCGGCCGACGCGTTGTCGGTGGCTCCCAGCAGGGCCTGGGTGACCTGCTGGACGGTCTGGTTGAGCTGCGCCGTGCCGTCGGCCACCTGGCGTGAACCGTCCGCGAGCCGCTGCGTGTCGGCCCCGAGCGTGCCGGTCTGGGACTGCAGCAGACCGAGGCCGGACGCGAGCTGGGAGGCACCGTCGTCGAGCTGCCCCGCACCGTTGGCCAGCTGACGGTTGCCCGCGGCGAGCTGGGTCGCGCCGTCCTCGAGCTGGTCGGTGCCCTCGGCGAGCTCGCCGGCCCCGCTCGCGAGCTGGGCGGCGCCGTCGGCCGCCTCCTGGAGCGAGGCGCGGATGTCGCTGAAGCCCAGGTAGACGTTGTCGAGGTACGTCTCGGTGACCTGGGCGTTGAGCGCGGCGCGAGCGGCGTCGAGGATGCGCTCGGCGATCGTGCCGTTGATGTAGTTGACGCCGTCGTTGGTACGCAGGTCCAGCTGGCCCTGCACGGCCTCACTCGGATCGCCGGAGGTGGAGGTCGCCGCTGCGGAGAGGTTCTCGGGGATCGTCAGCACGGCCTTGTACTCGCCCGAGGCCAGGCCAGCGCTCGCGTCCTCGGCGTCGGTCAGCACCCAGTCGTAGTTGGACCCCTCGTCGTCGCCGATCAGGTTCGCGGCCAGCAGCCGTCCGACGGCGACCGGCTCGGTCGTGCCGTCGGGTCCGGTGATCTCGACGATCTCGTCCTCGTTGACGACGGCAGCGCGGACCTGGTCGAGGTTGCCGGTGGGGTCGAGGTTCGCCCAGATGTAGAGCGCTCCGTACAGGAGGGGCACGATGCTGACCGCCACGACGGCAGCACGCGCAAGACGGCTGCGACGCAGACGCGCGAGCTCGAACCAGGGGAGGGCCGGGGAGGGGATCATGGCAGCATCAGCTCATCAAGGGTGCGGGAGGTGTCGAGCTCCACGAGGTGGACACGATCGGACGGCGGCGGCGCGGCGCTGGGGGAGAGGATGCTCGCCACGAGGGCGACCCCGGACTCGTCCAGCAGGTGCGCGAGAGCGTCCCAGAGCAGGGGAAGCTCGTCGCCGATGCGGAGGTTGTCGGCGTCGTCGAGCACGATCAGGCGCGGCGACTCCTGCAGGGCCAGCACGACGCCGAACACGGTGCGCTGCAGCGGGGTCAGACGCGCGACGGGCGTCCGACCCTCGACGGCCTCGTGCGGCACGCCCCGCACGGCGTGGGCGTGGGCCAGCGCCCGGTCGAGCTGCTGGCGCACCGGGGCCAGCCGCGAGCGCGAGATCCACAAGCCGAAGCGACGGATCGAGAGGCGCTCGGCGATGTGCTGGTCGACGCTGAGGTTGTCGTCCAGGTCGTTGAGCCCGGCGGTCTCGGCGAGCGACACCGAGCGACGGACCGAGCGCGCCTCCTGGGGCAGCAGGAACCCGTTGACGCGCAGGCGGCCGTGGTCGTAGTCCATGCGGCCGGCCAGGGTCAGCAGCAGGGCGGTCTTGCCCGAGCCGCTCGGCCCGTGCACGACCAACCAGTGCCCCTCGGGGAGGTCGATCGACACGTCGTTGTAGACCAGCCCCTGCGTGCCGGACACCGTGAGCCCGGCAGCCGTCACGGCGGCCCGGGAGTCGCGCCGCGGCCACGCCTGCAGCTCGACGCGTCGGTGCAGGGCCTCGCCCTCGACGTCGACGTGGGGCAGGACGCGGTCCAGCGCCCGGGGGAGCGCCCAGGCGCGCTGGCCGAACAGGTGCAGCACGGCCGGCGCGAACAGCATGCGGATCAGGAAGGCGTCGACGAACACGCCGATCGCGAGGGCGAAGGCGATCGCCTTGATGTTGGGGTCGCCGTCGGGCACGAACGCCGCGAACACCGCCAGCATGATGACGGCCGCTGCGGTGACGACGCGCGAGCTGCCCACGAAGCCGTCCACGATCGCGCGACGGGCGTCGCCGGTGCGGACGTACTCCTCCTTCATCCGCGACATCAGGAAGACCTCGTAGTCCATCGAGAGACCGAACAGGACGGCCATCAGGATGATGGGAAGGAAGCTGATGAGTGGTCCGGGGGCGTCGAGGTTGACCACCGGGCCGAGCCAGCCCCACTGGAACACCGCGACGACGGCACCGAAGGCCGTGCCGGTCGAGAGCAGGAACCCGAGGGTCGCCTTGAGCGGCACCACGATGCTGCGGAAGACGATGAGGAGCAGCAGCACCGACAGACCGACCACCACGAGGCCGAACGGCAGGAGCGCCGACTGCAGGCGGTCGGAGATGTCGATGCCACCGGCTGTGAGGCCGGTGACCTGCACGTCGACGCCGTGCTCCTGCTCCCACTGCGGGGCGAGCTCGCGGATCCGGTCGACGAGGTCGTGCGTGGCTGCGGCGTCGGGCCCGGAGGTCGGGAAGACCTGCACGATGCCGGTGTCGCCGGTCCGGTTCGGGGTCGACAGGCCGATCGCGGCGACGCCCTCGAGCCCACGGATGTCGTCGGTGATCGACTCCACGACGCCGATCGGGTCGGTCGAGGTGATGAGGTCGGACGTGACCAGCAGCGGGCCGTTGAAGCCGGGCCCGAAGTGCTCGTCGATGAGGTCGAAGGCCTCGCGCTGCGTCGAGTCGTGCGGCGCGGAGCCGTTGGTGGGCAGGGCGAGGCGCAGGTCCGGTGCCGGGAGGGTCGTGATCGCGAGCCCCACGACGATCAGGACGATCGCGGTCTTCGGGAAGCGGATCACGGCCTGCACCCAGCGGCGCGAGAACCCGCCCGGAGGGTGCTGTCGGTCGGGGGCGAGTCGGGCGCCGGAGCGGCCGAGCATCGCCGGGAGCAGGGTCAGTGCCACGGCGACCGCCACCATCACCGCGAACGCGGCGACGACGCCCATCACGGTCAGGAACGGAATCTGGGCGATGCTCAGGCCGACCAGGGCAATCACGACCGTGACACCGGCGAACACGACGGCCGACCCAGCGGTCGCCGTGGCCCGGGCGGCGGCCTCGTCGGGCTCGACGCCGTCGGCCAGCAGCTCGCGGTGCCGCGACACGATGAACAGGGCGTAGTCGATGCCGACCGCGAGCCCGATCATGAGTGCCAGGAGTGGTGCGGTGCTCGAGATCGTCACGAAGCCGGTAGCGGCGTAGGTGAGGCCGACGGCCACGATCACGCCGACGAGCGCCGTGACGATAGGGATCATGGCTGCCCGGAGCGAGCGGAACATCAGCAGCAGCACGATGAACGCGACGATGACACCGAAGATCTCGACGATCGAGAGCTGCGGACCCGTGTTGGTGAACACGTCGCCGCCGAAGGCCGTGGTGTACCCGGCCTCGTCCAGCGCCGTGGAGGAGGCGACGAGCTCGTCGCGGGCGGAGGGGTCGACGTCCTCCAGCCCGGTGTCGAACTGGACCAGGACCTGGGCGGCCTGGCGGTCGTCCGAGATGCCGACGTCGTTGCCGTCGGCGTACGGCGAGACGATCTCGGTGACACCGTCGACGTCCTCGATCTGTGCGACGGCGTCCTCGATGAGGGTCCGGGTGCGAGGGGAGTCGATCGTCGTGCCCTCAGGGGCCACGACGACCAGCGAGGCGCCGGCGCCGCTCAGCTCCGGGAAGGTGCGATCGAGGGCGTCGATCGCCTCCTGCGACTCGGTGCCCGGGATCTCGAAGGAGTTGCGGGTCCCGTCGCCCAGGACGGCGGCGGCTCCGCCGACGGCGAGGATCACCGCGACCCAGCCCAGGATCACGCGACGGTGGTGGACATACGCCCAGCGGCCCAGTCCGTACAGGAAGGTCGACACGCGTTGACGATACGGTCCTGTATTCGATACGTCAATGTATCCAACGGGTGTCGCGGGTGTCGGTTGAGTCACACGTCCTGCGCACAGATGCGCAGGTCAGGGGCACTTTCGGCGGGCTCAGGTGCGGGCGCTGATGCCCTCGTCGGGGCGCACCAGGGTGCTCGGGACGGAGCAGCCGGTCATGACCGCGTCCATGCGGTCGACCAGGAGCTCACCGTCGACCTCGGGCTCGTCGAACGTCGCGTTCGGGTTGCGCTGCAGCTCGACGACGTACGCGTCGCGGGCGTCGACCAGGAGCTGCCAGTCACCGAGCCAGTCGTCGAAGGGTTCGTCGGAGGCGCGGAGGTCGGGATCGAGGGCCAGCCACCCTTCCAGGACGTCACGGACGATCGCGGTCTGTGCCTCGATGCGGGCGACGCGGTCGATCGCGAGACTGTCGACCTCGACCGACCGGACCTGCTGCAGCGTCGCGCAGCCGGAGTCGATCGCATCGAGGATCTCCGGGTCGTCGACGGTGCTGGGGAAGTCGGAGGTCGAGGCGATCGCCAGGCTGGTGATCATCGCGACGAGCGCGATCGTGCCGACGACGCCGCCACCGATCGCGACCCAGAGCCAGTGCCGCGACACCGGGGGAGGCGGGAACCGCCAGGCGTCGTGCTGCGGGGGGTACGGCGGAAGCGGTTCGACCACGGGGCCATGGTGTCACGGCCGTGGGCCCCGTGCGGGGCCTGCGGCCGACCCACGGACTCGGGGCGACTACTTCTGGTCGCCCAGCTTGTCGACGGCGTCCTTCGCCTTGTCGGATGCCTGGTCGATCTTGGCTGCGTGCTTGCCCCCGGTGGCCTTGTCCGCCGCGCCAGCCGCCTTGTCGATCGCCTGGTCGATCTTGTCGCCGTGCTCGGCGGCCAGGTCGGCGGCCTTCTCCTTGAGCTGCGGGGCGTTCTTCTTGAGCTTGTCGAGCAGACCCATCGTGACCTCCGTGGGGTGGGTTGGTGCCCTCGAGCGTAGTGCGAGACTGGCACCATGGCGCCGATCGATCACGTGGTGGGCGTCGTCGGCCCGACCGGGGTGGGCAAGTCGGACCTCGCGATCGAGCTGGCCCTGCGGCTCGGCGGTGAGATCGTCAGCACCGACGCCTATCAGCTCTACCGCGACCTCGACATCGGCACGGCCAAGGTGCTGCCGCACGAGCGGCGCGATGTGCCGCACCACCTGATCGACGTCCTCGACCTGGGGGAGTCGGCCTCGGTGGCGCAGTTCCAGCGCGCTGCCCGCGAGGTCGTCGACGACTGCCGAGCCCGCGGGGTCGTGCCGATCGTGGTCGGCGGCTCGTCGCTCTACGTCCGCGCCGTGTTCGACGACCTGGACTTCCCGGGCACGGATCCGCAGGTCCGCGCCCGCTGGACCGCGCGGCTCGACGAGGTCGGGGCAGCGCGCCTGCACCGCGAGCTGGCCGCGGTCGATCCGGCGGCCGCGGCGCAGATCCTCGCCTCCAACGGCCGCCGGATCGTGCGGGCGCTCGAGGTCGTGGAGCTCACGGGGCAGCCGTTCCGGGCCTCGATGCCCCCGCACGAGTCCGTCATCGGACCGGCGACGTTCGTCGGGCTGACGGCCGACCTCACGCTTCTGGACGCCCGCCTCGCGGCTCGGGTAGAGGCGATGTGGGCCGCCGGGCTGGTCGAGGAGGTGCGCGGACTTGCCGCTCGTGGCCTGGGTGACGCGCCCACGGCCTCGCGGGCGATCGGCTACGCCGAGGCGCTGGCGTACCTGGCCGGCGAGATCGGAGAGGACGAGGCGCGGGCGCGCACGGTCCTGGGGACGCAGCGGTTCGCGCGCAAGCAGCTGCGGCTCTTCGGCCAGGACCCGCGGGTCACCTGGCTCCCGCACGACGCCCCGGACCTGGTGGAGCAGGCCCTCGAAGTGGTTGTCCCCAGGGGCTGACATCGCTCGGAGGTGTTGTCGGTGGGGCGCTCGGCTCCTTCGTCGCCGTCCCCCCGACTCGTACCTCGCCGGTGCCGGG
>NZ_BAAAME010000002.1:805544-818457 GCF_039529015.1 Aeromicrobium alkaliterrae | reverse complement strand
CCGGGCGCCTGCCTCGCCTTCGGCTCGGCCCGTGGTTGCCGAGCGGCTGGTGCGGGTCGCGCAGGCGCGGATCGTGGAGCACACGGCCGATCTGTATGCGTTGCGGCGGCTGGATTTCTCGGGCGACCCGGCGCTGTCGGTCGCTGCCGAGACGGCGATGGCGCGGGGTCAGTCTCCGAGCGCTGGGCGCAGTCTGCTGGAGGTCGCGATGGTGCTGCGCGCGATGCCGGTCCTGCGGAGTGCGTTCGGCGAGGGGGTGGTGTCGGAGCCGGTGGTGCGGGCGGTGGTGCGGGTCGTGCGCGACCTGGACCCGGACACGGTCACCGCGATCGACGCCCAGCTCGAGGGGCGACTGGAAGGCCTCACGGCTCCTCGGGCTGCCGATCTGGCACGCGAGGTGGTCGTGACGCACGACGTCGAGGCCGCTGCTGAGCGTGAGCGGAAGGCCCGGGCCGATCAGTTCGTCTCGTACTGGCCCGGCCCGGATGGCATCGGCACCCTGATCGTCCAGGGTCCGGCCGAGCAGCTCGTCGCCATCAAGCAGGCCCTCCAGTCGCACGCCGACCGTCTTCGTGCTCGTGGTGATGACCGCACGCGTGGGCAGATCATGGTCAACGCCCTGTTCGAGCGTGCCACGGGTGTGGAGACGGTCGCCGGCCCTGAGGTGGATCTGTCGGTCCACCTGCCCGTCGAAGCCCTCCAGGGCCTCCCGGTCGCGGCCGAGCTGGCCGGACACGGCCCCATCAGCCCGCAGCTGGCGGCCGAGATCGTCGACTCGGCCGGTCAGGCCTGGTACCGCCGCCTGTTCGTCGACCAGACCGGCTCGTTGGCCGGCCTGGACACCCGCCGGCGATGCTTCACCGGCACGTTGGCGTCGTGGATCCGGACCCGTGACCACCATCAGTGCCGACAACCAGGCTGCTCTTGTGCGATCCGCGACATCGACCACATCAGACCCCACCGCACCGGCGGCCTCACCACGCAGACCAACGGTCAAGGGCTGTGCAAGCTGTCCAACTTGGTCAAGGAGCTCCCCGGCTGGCAGGTCGAACCCGGAGACCACGGCGAGGTCACCTGGACCACACCGACGGGGCATTCGTACGTCTCACCGCCAGCTCGCCCGCACCCGCGCACGTAGACTGGAGGGATGGACGTCAGCTGGCTCAAGGGACACGGCACGGAGAACGACTTCGTGCTGCTGCCCGACCCCGACGGCCGGGTGCACGGCGACCTCGACCCCGCATTCGTCGCGGCCCTGTGCCACCGCCGCCGCGGTCTCGGAGCCGACGGCGTCATGCGCGTCGTGCGCACCGAGGCGATCGACCTCGATCCCGCTCTCGACACGACGGGTGCGGAGTGGTTCATGGACTACCGCAACGCCGACGGCTCGGTCAGCGAGATGTGCGGCAACGGGGTTCGCGTCTTCGCCCGCTACCTGCTGGAGGCCGGGCTGGTCGACGTCGAGGCTCCCATCCGCATCGGCACCCGCGACGGCGTCAAGGTCGTCACGCGGGCGGGCGACGAGCTCCGCGTCGACATGGGCCCGTTCCAGGTCGGTGACGTCTCCGAGGTCACCGTCGGCCAGCACGCCTGGAAGGCCCGCGAGGTCCACACCGGCAACCCGCACGCGGTCGCGTTCGTCGACACCGTCGCCGACGCCGGCCCACTGCTCGACCAGCCCGGCTACGACGCCGGCGTGTATCCCGAGGGAGTCAACATCGAGTTCGTCGAACGCCGCGGAGATCGTCACGTCGGCATGAGGGTCCACGAGCGCGGCTCCGGCGAGACCCGGTCTTGCGGCACGGGCGCCTGCGCCGTCGGCGTCGCCACGGCTCTGGCCGATGGCGCCAGCCCCACGGCCGACGTGCCCGTCCGCTACCGGGTCGACGTCCCCGGCGGCACGCTGCACGTCGAGTGGACCGCCGACGACCACCTGGTGCTGGAGGGCCCGGCCGTCATCGTGGCCTCCGGGCAGATGGAGTGGCGCGCATGAGCGAGGGTTCGACCGGCACCGAGACCGAGCAGGTCGTGCGTCCCGAGGAGGTCGGGATCGAGCTCTCCGAGCGCCAGGCCCTTCGTCGCGTCGCGGGCCTGCGCACCGAGCTCGAGGACATCACCGAGGTCGAGTACCGCCAGCTGCGCCTCGAGCGGGTCGTGCTGGTCGGTGTGTGGACCGAGGGCAGCGCGGAGGACGCGGAGAACTCCCTGGCCGAGCTCAAGCTCCTGGCCGAGACCGCCGGCTCGGAGATCCTCGACGCGATCATCCAGCGTCGTTCGCGCCCCGATCCGGCCACGTACATCGGTAGCGGCAAGGTCGCCGAGCTCCACGAGATCGTCGAGGCCACCGGCGCCGACACCGTGATCTGCGACGGCGAGCTCGCGCCCAGCCAGCTGCGCAACCTCGAGGACCGGGTCAAGGTCAAGGTCGTCGACCGGGTCGCGCTGATCCTCGACATCTTCGCCCAGCACGCCAAGAGTGCCGAGGGCAAGGCGCAGGTCGAGCTGGCCCAGCTCCAGTACCAGACCCAGCGCCTGCGCGGTTGGGGCGGCAACCTGTCGCGCCAGGCCGGTGGCCGGGCCGCGGGCGGTGAGGGCATCGGTGGCCGTGGTCCCGGTGAGACCAAGCTCGAGACCGATCGCCGCCGCATCCAGGCCAAGATGGCCAAGCTGCGCCGCGAGCTCGCGCACCTGCGCACGACGCGCGACACCAAGAAGGCCAACCGACGCCGCAACGAGATCCCGTCGGTCGCGATCGCCGGGTACACCAACGCCGGCAAGTCGAGCCTGCTCAACCGCCTCACGGGTGCCGGGGTGCTGGTCGAGGACGCGCTGTTCGCGACCCTCGACCCGACGACCCGCCGCACCGAGACCTCCGACGGCCGCGTCTACACGCTCTCCGACACGGTCGGCTTCGTGCGGCACCTGCCGCACCAGCTGGTCGAGGCGTTCCGCTCGACCCTCGAGGAGGTCGGCGACGCCGACCTGGTCCTCCACGTCGTCGACGGCTCCCACCCCGACCCCGGGGGGCAGCTGGCGGCGGTGCGCGAGGTGTTCGCCGACATCGAGGCGATCCAGGTCCCCGAGATCGTCGTGGTCAACAAGGCTGACGCCGCCGACCCGGTGACGCTCGCCCGGCTGCTCGCCCGCGAGCCCCACGCCGTGGTCGTGAGCGCGTGGACCGGCGAGGGCATCGACGAGCTGCTCGGTGCGATCGAGGCCGACCTGCCGCGTCCCGCCGTGCTCGTCACGGCGGTGCTCCCGTACGAGCGCGGCGACCTGCTCAACCAGATCCACGTCTCGGGGGATATCGAGTCGCTCGACCACGAGGCCGACGGAACGCACGTCGTGGCCCGAGTGGGCGAGCAGCTCGCGCACGAGCTGGCCGCCTACACGGTCTGAGAGAGGCGCCCGGCTAGCGTCCGCTGCCCTCGAGCGTCCCGGTGACGTCCTCGGGCGGCACCACGATGCAGCGGATCATCCCGTCGTACTCCCAGTTGTCCTCGGTCGGGTAGAAGTAGCTGACGTCGAGCTCGGAAGCCTCCAGCGGCACGCCGACGAAGGCCTCGAACCGCTCGGCGCACCCCGCGTCGCCGATCTCGCGCACCCGGGTCGGGCCGGGGTAGTCGAGGTACTCGATCTCGATCTCGGCGAAGACCTCGCCGGGGTGCGGCTCGTCGCAGGGCACCACGGTCACGAAGAAGCCCTTCGCGCTGGGGTACGTGACGTCCTCGTCGACGCAGTCGCCGACCCGCACGTCCTCGGGCAGCTCCTCGCCGCCGGAGATCACGACTCCTTGGTTGTCGCGCTCCGGTGTGATGGTGACGGCCGCGACGACGATCGCGACCACGGCCGCGACGATCCAGAGCACGACGATGACGAGAGCGGCCGCCGCCATGCCCTTGCCGCGTCGCTGGCCGTCGCGCCGTCCGGCGAGCACGATGATGGCCAGCACGACCGCCACGATCTGCGAGAGGCACAGCGGGACGATGGCCAGCACGAGCGCCCACACGGCCTGCGTGCGTGAGCGGGCTGCGGCCTGCGGGTCCGGCGGGAGCCCGGGCATCCCCGGCGGGTAGCCGGGGTAGCCCGGATACCCAGCGGGCGGGTATCCGTAGCCCTGCGGTGGGTAGAGCTGCGGGGGCGAGCCGTAGGGATCGTTCCCCGGCGGTGGCTGGTGGCTCATCGACTGCTTCCCTCGAGCGTGCCGGTGACGTCGTCCATCGAGATCACGACGCACGTGATCAGGCGGTCGCCCGTGTCCCAGGACTCCTGGGTCGGCAGGTAGTTGAAGTACTCGAGCTCGGAGTCCTCGTACGAGGTGCCCACCCAGGCCGAGAACTCCTGGTAGCACGCCTCGTCGGCCTGCATCGCGACGTCGCGGTCACCGGGGTAGGAGCCGTCGTCCAGGGTCACCTCGTGGTAGACCTCGCCGGTGTGCGGCTCGTCGCACGGGCGCACCGTGACGGTGTAGACCTGGTCATCGGCGTCGGTGTCGAAGAAGTCCTCGTCGAGGCAGTCGCCGAGCCGCAGGTCCTCGGCCGGCACCTCGCCGCCGGAGGTCACGGTGCCGTCGTCGTCACGGTCGGCCGGGATGCTGGCCAGGCCGACGACCAGCGCCACGACGACGCCGACGGTCCACAGCGCGACGACGACGAGCGAGGCCGAGGCCATGCCCTTGCCCCGTCGCTGACCGTCGCTCGGCCCGACGAGCACGATGATCGCGAGCACGACGGCGACGATCTGGCTGATGCACAGCGGGACGATCGCGAGCACGAGCGCCCACACCGCCTGGGTGCGGGAGCGCGCGGCGGAGCTCGGGTCCGGCGGCAGACCCTGCGGGCCCGGCGGGAACCCCGGGTAGCCGGCGGTCGGGTGGCCGGGCGGAGCCGGGTACCCCGGCTGAGGAACCGGGCTCGGTGGCGGCGGATGTGCCGGTCCTCCCGTGGGGCTGAACGGGTCGGGCGGGGTGCCGGTCATGCGAATCCATCCGTGGGTCGAGGTGAGGAGTGGTTCATCGTGTCGAGTCCTGGACCGTCGCCGTCACGGGCCGCTGCCCTGGAGGGTCCCGGTGGTCGGCTCGGCGGTGTAGACCATGCAGACGACACCACGGTGATCGCGCCAGCTCGACCGCACGGGCTGGAGGATGGCGATGTCCAGCGTCGACTCGGCGTACGGCTGGCCCGCCCACGTCGAGAAGGTGTCGAGACACCCGCCGTCGGCGAACCGGGCGACCTCCTCCTCACCGGGCCACGGTCCGTCGGGAAGGTCGAAGGTGTGGAAGACCTCGGCGCGATGGGCGCTGTCGCAGGGGACGACGTCGTGCGTGGTCTGAACGGTGTCGAGCTCGATCGACTCCAGGCAGTCACCGAGCCGCAGCCCGTCCGGGCCCACCGTCCCGCTCTCGATGACCTCGCCGCGGTCGTCGCGGTCGGGCTCGACGATCGAGGGAAGGAGGAACAGGAACACCGTGACGGTCAACCAGATCGGGGCGATGACGAGGGCCGCGATGGCTTTCCCGCGGCCGTTGAAACGGCCGCCGTACGGCTTGTTGAGCACCGAGATCGCGAGGAAGAAGCCGACCACGTTCGAGAGGATCGTCGGGATCAGGGCGAGCACGAGCGCGGTCGTCGCCGTGCCCTCGCTGCGGTCGTTCGGAGGACGGACGGGTCCGCCTGGTGCCCGGTCCCAGCCCTCAGGCCGGTCCGGGTACTTCGGCAGCTGCATCCCACCGGGGATCGGAGGAACCTCGCCCATCGACGTCTCCCTCCGACATCGCACGCACAGGATGGCGACAGACTAGATCGGCCCGGGACCACGCGCGGTCGGTTTCGCCGAACCCGTCGGCGCGCCGGGGCGCTCTCAGCTGTTGCTGCCCTGGAACGTGCCCACGACCTCGTCCTCGGACGAGACCACGCAGACGACGGCGCGGCTCTGGTCCCACGACTCCTGGGCCGGCGCGTAGAACCCGAGCAGGAGGTTGGAGGACTCGTAAGGGGTGCCCACCCACGGTTGGAAGTGCGGCATGCAGAACTGCTCGGCCTGGCTCAGCACCGCGTCCTGCCCGGGGTAGGCGCCCTCGGGCAGCATGCCGAGCTGGATGACCTGCGCGGTGTGCAGCTCGTCGCACGGCAGCACCGCGATCGTGCCCTGCTCCACCGGTCCGACCTCGGCGTCGAACGCCTCGTCGAGACAGTCGCCGATCCGCAGGTCCTCCTTGAGGACCTCACCGCCCTGGATGACCTCCCCGTCGGAGGCCCGCTCGACGCCCGTGGCCCCGGCCAGCGTGACGTACGCCCACACCGAGGCGGCAGACCAGGCGACGAGGACGACGAGCGCGGTCCAGGCCATGCCGCGACCGCGTCGCAGTCCGTCGCGCGGGCCGCACAGCACGATGAGCGCGAGGATGAGCGCCACGGTGGAGCCGATCCCGGTGATTGCGAGGCCGAGCGCCCAGCCGGCCTTCTTCCGTGATGCCGCGAGCTGGGCCATGAGCTCACGCCGCGACACCGGCTGCTGCGGTCCCTGCGGCGTCGCCGGGGTCGGACCGCCGTTCGGGGCGGGCGGAGGCGGCGCGGTCGCGACCGAGGTCTGGCCGGGGGGTGCGAAGGGGTTCGGCGGCGGCATCGAGCTCATGGCATTTCCTGGCGGGGGACGGACGAAACAAGGACTTTCGACAGGGTAGGTCGGCAGGGGTTCACCCCCGGCCGTCGCGCAGCAGGTGAGGCGAGCCTGATTCGTCCGTGTGTCGGGGACGTGTCATGATGGGCTGCTGCCGCGGCCAATGTCGTCCACGGAACTGCACGACCTGTTGACGACGTTGTAGAGGGGTCTCTTGTGAGCGCCTTGTTCTCCAGCCTTCCCGCCGCCCAGGGCCTGTACGACCCGGCCCAGGAGCACGACGCCTGTGGTGTGGCCTTCGTGGCCACGCTGACCGGTGTCGCGACCAACGACATCGTGGCCAAGGGGCTCACGGCGCTGCGCAACCTCGACCACCGAGGCGCGGTCGGCGGCGAGCCCGACACGGGCGACGGCGCCGGCATCCTGCTGCAGGTCCCGGACCGCTTCCTGCGCGGTGTCGCGGACTTCGAGCTGCCGGCGCAGGGCCACTACGCCGCCGGCATCGCCTACCTCCCGGCCGACGCCACCGCGGCGGCCGAGGCCAAGAACGCGGTCGAGGCGCTCGCCACCGACGAGGGACTCGTCGCCCTCGGCTGGCGCGACGTGCCGGTCGACCCGTCGATCCTCGGCAACATGGCCCTCGGGGCGATGCCGAGCTTCTCGACCCTGTTCGTGACCTCGCCCGACGGCTCCCTCGAGGGCCTCGAGCTGGACCGTCACACCTACGGCCTGCGCAAGCGCGCCGAGCACGAGGTCGAGGTCTACTTCCCGTCGCTCTCGGCGCGCACCTTCGTCTACAAGGGCATGCTCACGACCGAGCAGCTCGACGCGTTCTACCCCGACCTGCTCGACGAGCGCATGGAGTCGGCGCTCGCGATCGTGCACAGCCGGTTCTCGACCAACACCTTCCCGAGCTGGCCGCTCGCACACCCGTTCCGCTTCGTCGCGCACAACGGCGAGATCAACACCGCGCGCGGCAACCGCAACTGGATGCGCGCCCGCGAGGCCCTGCTCGCGAGCGACAAGATCCCCGGCGACATCAAGCGCCTGTTCCCGATCTGCGACCCGCACGGCAGCGACACCGCCTCGCTCGACGAGGTGCTCGAGCTGCTGCACCTCGGCGGCCGCACGCTGCCGCACGCCGTCATGATGATGATCCCCGAGTCGTGGGAGAACAACACCGTGATGGACCCCGCTCGCCGGGCGTTCTACGAGTTCCACTCCTCGATCATGGAGGCGTGGGACGGCCCCGCCTGCGTGACGTTCACCGACGGCACCCAGATCGGTGCGGTCCTGGACCGCAACGGCCTGCGCCCCGGCCGCTTCTGGGTCACTGACGACGGTCTCGTCGTCCTGGCCTCCGAGGCGGGCGTGCTCGACCTCGACCAGTCCACGATCGTCCGCAAGGGCCGCCTCGAGCCGGGCAAGATGTTCCTGCTCGACCTCGACGAGCACCGCATCATCGAGGACGACGAGATCAAGGGCCAGCTCGCCTCCGAGCACCCCTACGACGAGTGGCTCTACTCCGGCCTGGTCCGCTTCGAGGACCTGCCCGACCTGGAGCACATCGTCCACACGCACGCCTCCGTGACCCGTCGCCAGCAGGTGTTCGGCTACACCGAGGAAGAGGTGCGCAAGCTCGTCGCGCCCATCGCCCGCACCGGTGCCGAGGCGATCGGCTCGATGGGCACCGACACGCCCATCGCGGCGATCTCGGACCGCCCGCGCCAGCTGTTCGACTACTTCACGCAGCTGTTCGCGCAGGTCACCAACCCGCCGCTGGACTCGATCCGCGAGGAGATCGTCACCTCGCTCGCCGGCACGATGGGCCCGGAGAAGAACCTCCTCGACCCGAGCCCGGCCAGCTGCCGCATGCTGCAGCTGCCGTTCCCCGTCATCGACAACGACGAGCTCGCCAAGATCCGTCACATGAACAAGGACGGCGACATGCCGGGGTTCAGCGTGCACGTGGTGCGCGGGCTCTACGACGTCGCCGGCGGCGGTGAGGCGCTCAAGGCCAAGATCGACGAGATCTGCGCCGACGTGTCCGCCGCGGTCGCCGACGGTGCGCGCATCATCGTGCTGTCGGACCGTCACTCCAACGCCGACCTGGCGCCCATCCCGTCGCTGCTGCTGACGGGTGCGGTGCACCACCACATGGTGCGCGAGAAGCTGCGCACGCAGGCGGGTCTGATCGTCGAGACCGGCGACGTCCGCGAGGTGCACCACGTCGCGCTCCTGATCGGCTTCGGCGCGACCGCGGTCAACCCGTACCTGGCGCTCGAGACGGCCGAGGACCTGGCCCGCGAGGGCGTCTTCGTGCAGGGCGTCGAGCCCAGCAAGGCTGCGCGCAACGTCGCGTACGGCCTCGGCAAGGGCGTGCTCAAGGTCATGAGCAAGATGGGCGTCTCGACGGTCTCGTCGTACACCGGCGCCCAGATCTTCGAGTGCATCGGCCTGTCGCAGGCCGTCGTCGACGCGTACTTCACGGGCACCTCGAGCAAGCTCGGGGGAGTCGGCCTCGACGTGCTCGCGGCGGAGGTCGCGGCGCGCCACGCCGTCGCGTACCCCACGTCGGGCATCGTCGGTCCGCGCCAGCTCGAGGTCGGCGGCGAGTACCAGTGGCGGCGCGAGGGCCCCGAGCACCTCTTCGACCCCGAGACGGTCTTCCGCCTGCAGCACTCGACCCGCACGGGGCGCTACGACATCTTCAAGCAGTACACGTCGCGCGTCGACGACCAGTCCGAGCGGCTCATGACGATCCGCGGGCTGTTCGCGTTCAAGGACGGTGAGCGTCCCTCGATCCCGATCGACGAGGTCGAGCCGGTCTCCGAGATCGTCAAGCGCTTCTCCACGGGTGCGATGAGCTACGGCTCGATCAGCCAGGAGGCGCACGAGACCCTCGCGATCGCGATGAACCGCCTCGGCGGCAAGTCGAACACGGGTGAGGGCGGCGAGGACCCCGAGCGCCTGTACGACCCCGAGCGTCGCTCGTCGATCAAGCAGGTCGCGTCGGGTCGCTTCGGCGTCACGTCGGAGTACCTGACGAACGCCGACGACATCCAGATCAAGATGGCGCAGGGCGCGAAGCCCGGCGAGGGCGGCCAGCTGCCCGGCCCGAAGGTGTACCCGTGGGTCGCCAAGACCCGTCACTCGACGCCGGGCGTGGGCCTCATCAGCCCCCCGCCGCACCACGACATCTACTCGATCGAGGACCTCAAGCAGCTCATCCACGACCTCAAGAACGCCAACCCGGTCGCGCGCGTGCACGTCAAGCTCGTGTCCGAGGTCGGCGTGGGCACGGTCGCGGCGGGCGTCTCGAAGGCCAAGGCCGACGTCGTGCTGATCTCCGGCCACGACGGCGGAACCGGCGCCTCGCCGCTGACGTCGCTCAAGCACGCCGGCGGACCCTGGGAGCTCGGCCTGGCCGAGACCCAGCAGACGCTGCTGCTCAACCTGCTGCGCGACCGCATCGTCGTGCAAGCCGACGGCCAGCTCAAGACCGGTCGTGACGTCGTCATCGCCGCCCTGCTGGGCGCCGAGGAGTTCGGCTTCGCGACGGCCCCCCTGGTCGTCAGCGGCTGCATCATGATGCGCGTCTGCCACCTCGACACCTGCCCCGTGGGCGTCGCGACGCAGAACGTTCAGCTGCGCGAGAAGTACTCCGGCAAGGCCGAGTACGTCGTGAACTTCTTCGAGTTCATCGCACAGGAGGTCCGCGAGATCCTCGCCGAGCTCGGCTTCCGCACGATCGAGGAGGCCGTCGGTCGGGCCGAGGTGCTCGACACGCGCCGCGCGGTCGACCACTGGAAGGCGTCGGGCCTGGACCTCTCGCCGATCTTCCACGTGCCCGAGCTTCCCGAGGACGCCGCCCGTCACTGCATCACGACGCAGGACCACGGCCTCGACGCCGCGCTCGACAACGAGCTCATCGCGCTCAGCGCCGACGCGCTCGAGCGGGGCGAGCCGGTGCGCGCGCAGCTGCAGATCCGCAACGTCAACCGCACGACCGGCACGATGCTCGGCCACGAGGTCACGAAGCGGTACCGCGGCGAGGGCCTGCCCGACGACACGATCGACATCACCTTCACGGGTGCGGCCGGTCAGTCGTTCGGCGCGTTCGTCCCCCGCGGCATCACGCTGCGCCTCGAGGGCGACGGCAACGACTACGTCGGCAAGGGCCTGTCGGGCGGACGCCTCGTCGTGCGCCCGCCGCGCGACGCGAAGCTCGTGGCCGAGGAGCACATCGTGGCCGGCAACGTGATCGGCTTCGGTGCGACCGGCGGCGAGATCTTCTTGCGCGGGCGGGTGGGCGAGCGCTTCTGCGTCCGCAACTCCGGCGCGCGGGCGGTCGTCGAGGGCGTGGGCGACCACGCGCTGGAGTACATGACCGGCGGCCGAGTCGCGATCCTCGGTCCGACGGGCCGCAACATCGCGGCCGGCATGAGCGGCGGCATCGCCTGGGTCCTCGACCTGGACGAACAGGTCGTGAACCGCGAGATGGTCGAGACGCGCGCGGTGCCCGAGGAGAGCGCCGCGGAGCTGCACGACATGGTGCGCAAGCACGCGGAGGAGACCGGCTCGGAGCTCGCCGAGCGCCTGCTGGCCGACTGGCCGGCATCGCTCGAGCGGTTCGTCGAGATCATGCCGGTCAACTTCCGCAAGGTGCTCGAGGCACAGGCCGCCGCCCAGGCTGAAGGGCTGTCCGATGACGAGACGACTGCACGCATGATGGAGGTGGCCGCGAATGGCTGATCCCCGCGGATTCATCAACACGCCCCGCGAGGTGGCCGGACGACGTCCGGTCGAGGAGCGGGTCAACGACTGGAACGAGGTCTACCCGGGCGGGCCGGGCAAGGCGCTGCTCCCGATCATCTCGGAGCAGGCGGGACGCTGCATGGACTGCGGCATCCCGTTCTGCCACCAGGGCTGCCCGCTCGGCAACCTGATCCCGGAGTGGAACGACCTGGTCTGGCGCGACGACTGGGACGACGCGATCGACCGCCTGCACCGCACGAACAACTTCCCGGAGTTCACGGGCCGGCTGTGCCCGGCGCCGTGCGAGACGGCATGCGTCGTGGGCATCAACCGCGAGCCGGTCACGATCAAGAACGTCGAGGTCTCGATCATCGACAAGGCGTGGGAGATGCACAACGTGCGCCCGCAGCCGCCGGAGTTCCTGACGGGCCGCACGGTCGCGGTGATCGGCTCGGGGCCCGCGGGCCTCGCGACCGCGCAGCAGCTGACCCGCGCCGGCCACACCGTCGCGGTGTACGAGCGGGACGACAAGCCCGGCGGACTGCTCCGCTACGGCATCCCGGAGTTCAAGATGGAGAAGGAGCAGGTCGACCGTCGCGTGCAGCAGATGCAGCGCGAGGGCACCGTGTTCCGCACGGGCGTGCAGGTCGGCGACACCCTCACGGGTAGCCAGCTGCGCGACCGCTACGACGCCGTCGTGATCGCCACGGGCGCCACGGTGCGCCGCGACCTGCCGATCACCGGGCGCGAGCTCGGCGGCATTCACCAGGCGATGGACTTCCTGCCGCAGGCCAACCGAGCGGCGCTCGGTGAGGAGGTCCAGGACCAGATCCTGGCCACCGGCAAGGACGTCGTCATCATCGGCGGCGGCGACACCGGCGCGGACTGCCTCGGCACGTCGATCCGTCAGGGCGCCAAGAGCGTCACCAGCCTGGAGATCATGCCGCAGCCGGGGGAGGACCGCCCCGAGAACCAGCCGTGGCCGACCTACCCGATGACGTACCGCATCGCCTCCGCCCACGAGGAGGGCGGTGACCGCGTGTACGCCGTCTCCACGAAGGAGTTCATCGGCGAGGACGGCGAGGTCAGCGGCCTGCGCATCAGCGAGGTCGAGATGGTGGACGGAAAGTTCACCGAGGTCGAGGGCACCGAGCGGGTCATCCCGGCCCAGCTGGTGCTCTTCGCCATGGGCTTCACCGGCCCGGAGACCGAGGGCGTCGTCGCCCAGCTCGGCGTCGAGCTCGACGAGCGCAGCAACGTCAAGCGCGACAAGAACTACATGTCGAGCGTGCCGGGTGTGTTCGTCGCGGGTGACTGCGGTCGTGGGCAGTCGCTCATCGTGTGGGCCATCGCGGAGGGCCGCGGCGCTGCTGCCGGCGTCGACGCGTACCTGCAGGGATCCACGACCCTCCCGTCGCCGATCCCGCCGAACGCTCGCCCCCTCGTCGTCTGACGTACCCCTCGCGAGTGAGTTCCCGCCCCGCGAGGAGTGAGTTTCCGCCCCTCCGCGAGTGAGTTCCCGCCCCGACCAGGGGCG
>NZ_BAAAME010000002.1:758470-805533 GCF_039529015.1 Aeromicrobium alkaliterrae | reverse complement strand
CACTCGCGAGCGGTAATTCGGGGGAGGGGGGCGTCGTGACTGTCGGGTAATGGGACACCCTCGCTAGGCTCGGGGGGTGCGTAGAGCCAAGATCGTCGCGACCCTCGGACCTGCCGTCAACACGGCCGAACGGATCCTCCAGCTCGCCGAGGCGGGCATGGACGTCGCCCGCCTCAACATGAGCCACGGTGAGCAGGCCGACCACCAGGCGAACCTCGAGTTCGTCCGTGCGGCGGCGGTCCAGACCGGCAAGGCCATCGCGGTCCTGGCCGACCTGCAGGGCCCGAAGATCCGTCTCGGGCGCTTCTCGGGCGGCCCCGTCGATCTCGGCCTCGGCGACCGCTTCACGATCACGATCGACGAGGTCGACGGCGACCAGACCCGCTGCTCCACGACCTACAAGGGTCTTCCCGGCGACGTCTCGCCGGGCGACGAGATCCTCATCGACGACGGCCGCGTGCGCCTGCGCGCGCTCGAGGTCAACTCGACCGAGGTCCACACGATCGTCGAGACCCCGGGCGTCATCAGCAACAACAAGGGCCTCAACCTCCCGGGTGTCGCGGTCAGCGTCCCGGCGATGTCGCCCAAGGACATCGACGACCTGCGCTTCGCGCTGCGGCTCGGCGTCGACTTCATCGCCCTGTCGTTCGTCCGTTCGGCCCGTGACGCCGAGGACGTGCGCCGGATCATGGCCGAGGAGGGCATCCACCGCCCGATCATCGCCAAGATCGAAAAGCCCCAGGCCGTGGAGGCGCTCGACGACATCGTCGACGCCTTCGACGGCTTCATGGTCGCCCGCGGCGACCTGGGCGTCGAGCTGCCGCTCGAGGACGTCCCGATCGTGCAGAAGCTCATCGTCGAGAAGGCACGCCGCAACGCCAAGCCCGTCATCGTGGCGACGCAGATGCTCGAGTCGATGATCTCCTCGCCGCGTCCCACCCGCGCCGAGGCGTCCGACGTCGCCAACGCGGTGCTCGACGGCGCCGACGCGGTGATGCTGTCCGGCGAGACCAGCGTGGGGGAGTACCCGATCCACACGGTGCGCACGATGGCGCGCATCATCGAGTCCACCGAGGACCACGGCCTCCCGCGCATGGCGGCGTACACGTGGCAGGCCCGCACCCGCACCGGCATCGTCTGCAAGGCGGCCCAGCAGGTCGGCGAGTCGGTCGACGCGCGCTACCTCGTCGCGTTCACCACGACGGGCGGATCGGCCCGTCGCATGGCGCGCTACCGCTCGCACATCCCGGTGCTGGCGTTCACCCCGCACGAGCTGGTGCGCAACCAGCTCGCCCTGACCTGGGGCGTCGAGACGCTCCTGGTCCAGGAGGTCGTCCACACCGACGAGATGGTGATGCAGGTCGACAAGGCACTCCTCGACGCGGCGCGCTGCTCCGAGGGCGAGGAGGTCGTGGTCGTCGCCGGTGCCCCGCCCGGAATCCCCGGGTCGACCAACGCGCTGCGCATCCACCGCATCGGCGACGCCATCAACCGGGTCGTGCCGGCCTACCAGGACATCCAGGCCTGACGAAAACCTGGACGCGGGGCCGTTCCATGCTCGACGCTGTCGATCATGGTGACGTCGCCCGACAGGTTCTGGTGGGGCGTCGCGACGTCCGCCTTCCAGATCGAGGGAACCGGCGACGACGTCCCGCGCGGTGAGTCGGTCTGGGACGAGTTCTGCCGCAGGCCAGGTGCGATCGCCGACGGCTCGGACGCCCGGGTGGCGACCGACCACGTGCACCGCCTGAGCGAGGACGTGGCGCTCGTGGCCGGACTGGGTGTCGACGCCTACCGGTTCTCGATCTCGTGGGCGCGGATCGTGCCCGGCGGCTCGGGGCCCACGTCGACGGCCGGGCTCGCCTTCTACGACCGGCTCGTCGACGAGCTGCTGGCCGCGGGGGTCGAGCCCCTGCCGACGCTGTTCCACTGGGACACCCCGCTCGAGCTCGAGCAGGCAGGCGGTTGGCTCGAGCGCGACACGGCGCAGCGCTTCGCCGACTACGTCGAGGTCGTCGCCGCGCACCTGGGCGACCGAGTGGGGCACTGGATCACGATCAACGAGCCGCGCGAGGTCACGATGCTCGGCTACGCGCTCGGTGCGCACGCCCCGGGCCGGCAGCTGTTGTTCGACGCGTTGCCCGCCGCACACCACCAGCTCCTCGGCCACGGGTTGGCGGTGCAGGCGCTGCGTGCCGCCGGTGCGACGAGCGTCGGGATCGCCATGAGCCACGAGCCGGTGCGGGTCGTGGGAACCACCGACGACGACCGGTCAGCGGCCGACCTCTACGACGTGCTCAACAACCGCTTGTTCGCCGACCCGGTGCTCCTCGGGCGTTACCCGGAGGGGTTCGCGGACCTGATGCCGGGCTCCGTCGAGGACGACCTGCGGCTGATCGCGGCGCCGCTCGACCGGTACGGCGTGAACTACTACAGCCCGGCGTTCGTGGGGGCGGCCACGGGGGAGGGGGCCGACGTCAACGGTGTCACGATGCCCGACGGACTGCCGTTCGCCGTGCACGACGTGCCACCCGGGTGGACGGGGGAGCGGACGGACTTCGGCTGGGCGGTCGCACCTGAGGACCTCGCGACGCTGCTGGTCCAGCTGCGCGAGCGGTACGGCGCGGACCTCCCGCCGATCGTCGTCACGGAGAACGGGTGCTCCTACGACGACCCCATGGTCGACGGCCACGTGCAGGACGACCGTCGCACCTCCTTCCTGGCCGAGCACGTCGCAGCCCTGCGAACGGCGCAGGAGTGGGGCGTCGACGTGCGCGGGTACTTCGTGTGGACCCTCGTCGACAACTTCGAGTGGGCGGAGGGGTACCGGCAGAAGTTTGGCCTGGTGCACCTGGACCCCGACACGCTCGAACGCACCCCGCGTGCCTCCTACGCCTGGTACGCCGACCACATCAGGTCGTCCCGGTGACGACGACCCCGACCACCGACGTCGGCCGTCGCTGGCTGACGCCGTGGACCCTCGTCATGATGGGCACGTTCGGTGCGTACTACGCGATCGCGCAGGTCGTGCTGCCCGAGCAGGCCGAGCAGGTCACCTCGTCCGACGCGGCGAAGGTGACGCTGACGGCCTGGGCCACCGGTGTGGCGGCAGCGGTGACCGTCGTCGTCGCGATCGTCGTTGGCGTGCTGTCGGACCGCACGACGCACCGTCGTGGGCGCCGGTATCCGTGGATCGTCGGGGGCGTCGTCGTGATGGCGGTCGGCGTCGCCGCACAGGGATGGGCGACCTCGCCGGTGGCCGTCGTCCTGTGCTGGTCGGTCGTCGCAGTGGGCTACGCGAGCGCCGGCTCGGCCGTCCTGGCGGTGGTGCCGGACGACGTGCCGGTGACCCAGCGCGCGTACGTGTCGGCCTTCTACGGCATCGCGCTGAGCGCGGGTCCGTTGGTGCTGATCGCCCTCGCCGTGGTCGCGTCGGGGAGCCTGCGCCTGCAGTTCCTCGTCGTCGCCGCTGCGTGCCTCGTGCTCGCCCTCCCGTTCGCGCGCCGCTCTCGCAGCACCCCGCTGGACCCGGAGGACCGGCCCGTCCGCCCGAGCACCCGCGTCGTCCTGCGCGGACTCGTCGCGCCCCTGCAGCACGCCGACTTCGCATGGGCCTGGGTCGGACGGTTCGGCATCCAGCTCTCCAACGCGCTGGCGCAGGTGTACCTGTTCTTCTACCTCAAGGACGAGGTCGGGGCGTCCGACCCCGACACGGCGCTGCTCGTGCTCACGGTCCTGTACGCGCTCTCGGCGGCGGGCGTGGCCGTCCCGGCCGGCCGGTGGTCCGACCGGACGATGCGACGCAAGCGACTCGTCGTCATCTCCTCGGTGCTGCAGGGTGCGGCCGGGCTCGTGCTGGCGTTCGCTCCCACGATGGGCGCAGCGGCGGTGGGTGCGGTGCTGCTCGGCCTGGGCTACGGCGCCTACGCGAGCGTCGACCAGGCGCTCGTCACGCAGGTGCTGCCGTCGGAGCAGGACCGCGGCAAGGACCTCGGCATCATCGGCGTCGCGAACGTCCTGCCGTACGTGCTGGCGGCGGCCCTCGGTGGCGTCGTCATCAACGTCTGGGGCTACGCGACCCTGTACGTGCTGGTGCTGGTGACGGCGCTGCTGGCTGCCGCATCGGTGCAGCCGATCAGGAGCGTGCGCTGACGGCGCACACCGGGTGCCGACAGCGGGACTCGAACCCGCACGCCCTTTCGGACAATGGTTTTTGAGACCATCGCGTCTACCATTCCGCCATGTCGGCCTCGTGCGAGGCCCGATAACCTTCTCACGTGACCACCGCCCAGGAGCCCTCGACCCCGGCCACCCGGATCGTCATCGCCGAGGACGAGGCACTGATCCGACTCGACCTCGCCGAGATGCTCGCCGAGGAGGGCTACGACGTCGTGGGGCAGGCCTCCGACGGCGAGCAGGCCGTGGCGCTCGTGGTCGAGCACCGGCCCGACGTGGTGCTGATGGACATCAAGATGCCGCGGCTCGACGGCATCGAGGCGGCCTCCCGCATCGCGGAGCAGCGCCTCGCGCCCGTGGTCCTGCTGACGGCGTTCAGCCAGCGCGAGCTGGTCGACCGCGCCCGCGACGCCGGGGCGATGGCCTACCTCGTCAAGCCGTTCCAGAAGTCCGACCTCGCACCGGCGATCGAGATGGCGCGCAGCCGTTTCGCCGAGATCTCGACGCTCGAGGCGGAGGTCGACGACCTGACCGAGCGCCTCGCGACCCGCAAGGCCGTCGAGCGGGCGAAGTCGGTCCTGCAGGAGTCGTTCGGCATCACGGAGTCCGAGGCCTTCCGGTGGATCCAGAAGTCGGCGATGGACCTGCGCATGTCGATGCGCGAGGTCGCCGACCAGGTGATCGACAAGGGTCCCGGCCTCAACGGCTGACCTCGCTGCCGCGCTGCTCAGGCGGGAGGTTCCCGGCCGTTGGTTACAACTTGGCTACGTCAAGGGGCGACCTGGCGACTGTCACACAAATGACACGCCAACGGGTTAGGTTCCTCCTAATCCGCACGCCCCCGTGACCGGGTGTGTGCGTCCACTGAGAATCCCGGAGGATCGATGACGCGCAGGACGAAGACGTTCCGTCTCGCTGCCGTGGCCGCGACGAGCGCCCTGGTGCTCGCCGCATGTGGCGGCGGCGATGACGACGGTGGAAGTGACAACAGCTCGACCGAGTCCAAGAGCGACGGCGTGCTGACGGTGGGCACCCTGCTGCCGCAGACCGGCAGCCTCGCGTTCCTCGGCCCGCCGGAGTTCGCCGGTGTCGACCTCGCGATCAAGGAGATCAACGAGGCCGGCGGCGTGCTCGGCCAGGACGTCGTGGGCGTCAAGGCCGACTCGGGTGACACCGACTCGGGCATCGCCCCGGCCGAGACCGACAAGCTCCTCGACGCGGATGCCGACGTCATCGTCGGAGCCGCCTCCTCGGGCGTCTCGATGACCGTGGTCGAGAAGATCATGTCGGCCGGTGTCGTCATGTTCTCGCCCGCCAACACCTCGACCGCCTTCGACGAGGGCGACTTCGCGGATCCGGACCTGTACTTCCGCACCGCTCCCTCCGACATCCTGCAGGGCGCCGTCATGGCGAACCTCCTGCTCGAGGACGGCAAGCAGAACGTCGCGATCCTGGCCCGCCAGGACGCCTACGGCGAGACGCTGGCCGAGGAGATCGGCAAGGGCCTGGAGAACGCCGGCAGCACCGTCGCCGCGACGGTCTTCTACGGCGAGAACGCGCAGTCGTACGACTCGCAGGTCCAGGAGATCGCGGACGCCGCTCCGGACGCGGTCGTGCTGGTCGCCTTCGAGGAGACCACGACGATCGTCCCGCAGCTCGTGTCGGCCGGTGTCGGCCCGCAGGACGTCGCGACGTACTTCGTCGACGGCAACACGGCCGACTACAGCGGCAAGCTGCCCGACGGCACGCTGACCGGCACGAAGGGCACCATCCCCGGTGCCGAGGCCACGGGCGACTTCCGTGAGCGCCTGCTCGCGGTCGATCCGTCGCTGACCGACTTCACCTACTCGGCGGAGTCGTACGACGCGACGATCGTCTCGGCGCTGGCGGCCATCGCGGCTGACAGCGACGCGGGCGACAAGATCGCCGAGGAGATCCCGGGCGTGACCGAGGGTGGCACGAAGTGCACCTCCTTCACCGAGTGCGCGGATCTGCTCGAGGCCGGCGAGGACATCGACTACGACGGTGTCTCCGGTCCGATCGAGCTCGGTGAGACGGGCAGCCCGACGGCCGCCTCGATCGGCATCTACCAGTACGGTGCCGACAACAAGATCTCGCCGATCAAGTACATCAGCGGCACGATCTGATCCGTCGCTGACGGAAAGCACCAGCGCGACGCCCCCGGGACCTCGGTCCCGGGGGCGTCTTCGTGCGTGGCGGGGGTGCCACCGCTGGGGCGGTGCGTCAGCCACCTTTCGAGACCCTTGAAAGGTGGCTGACCTACCGCCCACCCAAGGAGGGCGGGACGACGAAGGCCCCCGGACCGAGGTGGTCCGGGGGCCTTCGTCGTCAGCGAGGCTGGGTTCAGCTCGCCTTCTTGGCACCCAGGGTGCCGAGGTACAGCTCGATGACCTTGGGATCGTCCGCGAGCGCCTTGCCGGTGCCCGAGTAGGCCGTGCGGCCGTGGTCGAGCACGTAGCCGCGGTCGCAGATCTGCAGGCAGCGCTTGGCGTTCTGCTCGACCATGATGACCGAGACGCCCGCCTTGTTGATGTTGCGCGTCTGCACGAACACCTCGTCCTGCAGGACGGGGGAGAGGCCGGCCGACGGCTCGTCGAGCAGCAGGACCTGCGGGTCCATCATGAGCGCTCGGCCCATCGCGACCATCTGGCGCTCACCACCCGACAGCGACCCGGCGCGCTGCTTGCGACGCTCGCCGAGGCGCGGGAAGAGGTCGGTCACGAAGTCGAACCGCTGCTGGAACTTCTTGGGCTCCTGGTAGCAGCCCATCTCGAGGTTCTCCTCGATCGTGAGGCTCGGGAACACGTTGTTCGTCTGGGGGACGAACCCGATGCCGGCCGTCACGAGGGTGTCGGCGCGCTGGTTCGTGATGTCCTGGCCCTTGAGGGTCACGGAGCCCTCGTGGATCTTGACCAGTCCGAACAGCGACTTCAGCAGCGTCGACTTGCCGGCGCCGTTGGGGCCGATGATGCCGACGAGCTCGCCGGGCTGGCAGTACAGGTCGGCGCTGTTGAGGATGTTGACGCCCGGCAGGTAGCCGGCGATCAGCCCGTCGGCGCGCAGGACGGCGCCGTCCGCGCCGGCCGCGTGCTTCTGGTTCTCCTCGGAGAAGTTCGCGCTGCGCTCGGCGTCGCGTCCGGAGTCGTGCGGAGTGGCCTCAGCCATGGGTGGCCTCCTCGTCCAGCTCCGCCTCGGCCGCGGCCTCGAGGGAGCTCTCGTCCAGCTCGGTGATGTCGGTGTCGTGGTGCGCACCGAGGTACGCGTCGATCACGGCCGGGTTGGACATGACCTGGTCGGGCGTGCCCTCGGCGACGATCTGCCCCTGGGCCATGACGATGACCCAGTCGGAGATGTCGCGCACCATGTCCATGTCGTGCTCGACGAACAGGACCGTGCGGCCCTCGTCGCGCAGCGACTTCACGTGGCCGAGCAGCGACTGCTTGAGGGCCGGGTTCACGCCGGCCATGGGCTCGTCGAGCATGATGAGCTCGGGGTCGACCATGAGCGACCGAGCCATCTCGAGCAGCTTGCGCTGACCGCCCGAGAGCGATCCGGCGAAGTCCTCGCGCTTGGCGTCGAGCTTGAAGCGGGCCAGCAGCTCGTCGGCGCGCTTGGTGTTCGCGTCCTCCTGGGAGGACCACAGGGCACGGAACGGTGCCGACCAGAACTTCTCGCCGCGCTGGCCCGTGGCACCGAGACGCATGTTCTCGATGACGGTCAGCTTGGAGAGCACCTTGGTCAGCTGGAACGTGCGCACCATGCCACGCCGGGCCACCTTGTAGGCGGGGACCTTCTGCAGCGAGGTGCCGTTGAAGGACCACTCGCCGGAGTCGGGGACGTCGAAGCCGGTCAGCAGGTTGAACAACGTCGTCTTGCCGGCGCCGTTCGGACCGATCAGCGCGGTGATGACGCCGCGCTGGATCTCGAGGTGCTCGACGTCGACGGCCTTGAGACCGCCGAACTGCCGCGTGATCTTGCTGCCCTTGACGATCGGGTCGGGCTTGACGACGCCGGGCTCGGCGGCGACGCCTGCGAGGGAGTGGTTGTCAGCGGGCATCGATGGCCAGCTCCTTCCGGTCGCCGAAGATCCCTTGCGGGCGGTAGATCATCAACAGCATCAGTCCGAGGCCGACGAGGATCAGACGGACGAGGCTGGCCTGCGTGTCGGACATGATGTCGCTCGGGATCAGCGGGTCGGTCCCGCTGGTCGCCTGGCTGAAGAACGACCCGATCCCGGTCATGAGGAACCAGAAGATCATCGCGCCGATGACCGGACCGAGGACGCGCGCCGCGCCACCGATCAGCAGCGCCGTGTAGGCGTAGAACGTCACGTTGGTCGAGAAGTCCGAGCCCTTGACGTTGTTCTGGAACAGGGCCAGCACGATGCCACCGAGGGCGCCGAACACGCCGCCGAGGACCAGCGCCTGCATCTTGTAGGCGAAGACGTTCTTGCCGAGCGAGCGCACGGCGTCCTCGTCCTCGCGGATCGAGCGCAGGACGCGGCCCCAGGGGCTGCGCATGAGCAGCCACACGAGCAGGCACGCCAGGATCACGAGCGCCCAGCCGACCGTCAGCGTCCAGAGGTCGCCGCGGCGGTAGGAGATGAAACCGAGGTCGAGACCGCTGTTGTACGGGTTGAGGTCGTAGAACGTGGTCGCGAACCCGCTGAGCCCGTTCGAGCCGCCGAAGACGTCCTTGGTCTCGACCGCGCCGAAGATCAGGCGCAGGATCTCGGCCGTCGCGATCGTCGCGATCGCCAGGTAGTCGGCACGCAGTCGCAGGGTCGGGACGCCCAGCACGATGGCCAGGACGACCGCTGCGAGCACCGCGATCAGGATGCCCACCGCGAACGGCAGGTCGTACGTGACGACGCTGACCGAGAGCCCGAAGGCGCCGACGGCCATGAAGCCCGCCTGGCCGAAGTTGAGCAGGCCCGTGTAGCCGAAGTGGATGTTGAGGCCGATGGCCGCCAGCGCGTAGACGATCGCGGTCGGGCCCAGGGCCGAGGCGAGCGCGCTGCTGAAGATGGTTCCGAAGTCCATGACGTTCCTTTCAGCCTATGCGCTCGGGTCGACCGAGGATGCCCTGCGGTCGGACCAGCAGGATGAGGATGAGCACGACGAGGGCGCCGACCTCCTTGATCGAGGACGGGATGCCGAAGAGCGGCCCGACCTCGTAGAGGATGCCGATGATCATCGAGCCGAGCAGGGCGCCCCAGATGGTGCCGAGACCGCCGAGCGTGACCGCCGCGAAGACCAGCAGCAGGAGCTTGAAGCCCATCTGGAAGTTGACCTGGCTGTTGATGGCCAGCAGGGCTCCCGAGAGGCCGGTGAGCGCCGTGCCGAGGACCCAGACCGACCGGATCACGCCGTCGACCCGCAGGCCGGACGAGGCCGACAGCGCCGGGTTGTCCGACACCGCCCGCATCGCCTTGCCGAGGCGGGTCTTCATCAGGCCGACGCACGTCACGGTCAGCACGACGATCGCGACGATGATGATGCCGGCCTCCTTGTCCGCGAGGGAGAAGAAGCCGTAGTCCTTGCGCGGCTGGGTCACGTACTGCGAGAGCGAGCGCCGCGAGCCGCCGAAGCCGAACTGGAAGACGAACCGCAGGAACAGACCGAAGCCGATCGACACGATCATCATCGCGATGATGCCGATGCCCTTGTTCCGCAGTGGTTTCCAGAGGAACTTGTCCTGCAGCCAGCCGAAGCCCGCCGAGACGACCACCGCCGCCACGACGGCCAGGATGACCGGGAGCCCGAACGCGCGGTTCATGACGTAGGTCGCGATCGCGCCGAACGTGATGAGCTCGCCGTGCGAGAAGTTCGTCAGCTTCGTCGTGCCGAAGATCAGCGACAGGCCGAGGGCGGCGAGGCCGATGATCAGGCCGAACTTGATGCCGCCGACGAGAGCCGTGATGAACCGCTCGCTGAAGGGCACGGAGGCCTGCTCGGCGACACCGATCTGGAACTGGGCGAAGTTGCCGCCGTCCAGGAGGGCGTTGACCGTCCGGGTGGTCGAGCCGTTCAGCTCGATGCCGTCCGGGAGCGTGTCCTCCTCGAGCTCGACGGTGTACTCGCCCTGGCCGGGGATCGAGATGAACGCGCGGCCGTCGGTGTCGGTGACGCCCTCGCCGATCTCGGTCTTGTCGGCATCGGTCACGACGAGCGTGACACCGGGGATCGGGTCGTCGGTCGAGCTGTCGACCAGCGTCACACCGATGAACGCGCCCTGCGGGGGCGTGTTCTGGGTGGGCGCCGTGGTCGAGGCTGACGGGCTGGCAGGTGCCGGGCTCGGGTCCTCCGTCGCGCTCGCCGCAGTGGCGGGCAGGAGGAGCACCATGAGAGCGAGCACCGCCGTGACGAGCACATGGGTCGTCCGTCGCACGCGGGTCTCCTGGGGGTGGAAGGGCTCGAGTGGGGCTCGAGTTCTTGGGAGCATAGCCCGCGAGGGGCGCTCTGGCTCGTGAGTGGCGCAGGACGCAGGTAACGATTCGATGACGGGTCCGAGAGCCCGGTTCAGAAGGCGGCGACGGCCGTGACCAGCAGCGGCGCGACGACGAGCGCCGGCAGCAGGTCGGCCACGGGGAAGCGCGCGAGGTCCAGCAGGCGCAGGGCCACGCCCACCAGGATGAGGCCGCCGACCGACGTCAACGCCGCGAGCTGTGCGTCCGGCACGACGTCGCCGATCAGCAGCCCGACGACGGTCAGCAGGCCCTGCACGAGCCCGACGCTGAGGGCCGAGGCCATGACCCCGACGCCGAGCGACGCGGCGAACGCGAGCGAGGCGAATCCGTCGAGCACCGACTTCACGAGCAGCTGCTCGGCGCCGCGGCCGAGCCCCTCGTTGAGCGATCCCAGGATCGTCAGCGGGCCGACGCAGAACACGAGCGACGCGGTCACGAAGCCCTCGACGAAGCGATCGTTCCCGCCGCCGTGGTCGCGGCGGACCAGACGCCCGCGCAGCCACCCGCCGACGGAGGCGACCCGGTCCTCGAGGCGCACCAGCGATCCGAGGATGCCGCCGATCGCGAGCGAGCCGAGGACGATCAGCACCGGCGCCTGGGTCCCGACCGCATCGACGAAGGCCGGGTCGCTCACCGCGACGGCGGCCTGTCCGGCCAGCAGGAGGGTGACCAGGCCGAGGGCTGCCGTGACCGTCGTGCGCACCCGCTCGGGAAGGCGGTGTCCGACGAGGAGTCCGAGGCCCGACCCCAGCAGGATCGTCAGGATGTTCGTCAGGGTGCCGACACCGATGGGCACGGGGACCTCCGGGAAGCGGGTACGGGCGGACGACGACTCGGCGTAGTCTGGCACCCATGCGACCGCGCTTCCCCCTCACGGTCCGCGAGGCCACCTCGGACGACGCCGCCGAGCTGGCGCGCCTGTGGCAGGACGCGGCGGTCGAGGGCGGCGAGGCCGGAGCCGGGCACGCCGCGCTCTGGCACGAGCCCGACCTCGCCGAGGCGTCCGAAGCACTGGCCTTCAACCTGGACCACCCGCACCGCACGGTCTGGGTCGCGCTGCACGAGGACGTCGTCGTGGGCGCCGTCGCCGCGACGATCACGACGATCACGCCGGTCACCCTGACCCGCGCCCTCGTCGTGACCGACCTCGTGGTCGACCCGGCCCGCCGCCGTCACGGCATCGCCTGGCAGATGCTGCTGCAGGTCGCCGAGCACGGGGAGAAGGAGCAGTGCGAGCTCTACCTGGCGATCATCCCCGGTGCCGCGCGTGAGCCTGCTCGCTACCTCGCGAAGGTCGGGTTCAGTCCGGTCGCGTCGGTCCGGGCCATCACCGCGACCACGCTGCGGGCGAAGGTCGCGTCGGTCGGAGCGGCGTCGCCCGCGGGCCGCATGCTCGCGGTCCGACGCTCGATGCGCCGCCGCGAGGGCCGTCAGGGCTGACCCGAGCACGCTGTCGGCTCGGCTGTCGGCGCTGGGCCGTAGGGTGGTCGCCGTGGACCGACTGCTGCTGATCGACGGCCACTCGGTGGCCTACCGTGCGTTCTTCGCCCTGCCCGTCGAGAACTTCGCCACCACGACGGGGCAGCACACCAATGCGGTGTTCGGGTTCACGTCGATGCTGATCAACGTCCTGCGCGACGAGCAGCCGACGCACGTCGCCGTCGCGTTCGACGTCTCGCGCCAGACCTTCCGCACGGCCGAGTACGACCAGTACAAGGCCAACCGTGCGAAGTCGCCCGACGAGTTCAAGAGCCAGGTCCCGCTCATCAAGGAGGTGCTCGACGCCCTCGGCATCCGCACCTTCGAGAAGGAGGGCTTCGAGGCCGACGACATCATCGGCACGCTCACCCGCGACGCCGAGGCCGCCGACATGGAGGTCCTGATCTGCACGGGCGACCGCGACGCGCTGCAGCTCGTCACCGAGCGCACCACCGTGCTGTACCCCAAGCGCGGCGTCTCCGACCTGGCCCGCATGACCCCGGCCGCGGTCGAGGAGAAGTACGGCGTCGTGCCTGAGCAGTACCCCGACATCGCGGCGATGGTGGGCGAGACGAGCGACAACCTGCCGGGTGTTCCCGGCGTCGGGCCCAAGACGGCGGCGAAGTGGCTCGCCACCTACGGCTCGCTCGGCGAGATCGTCGACCAGGTGGCCGACATCCCCGGCAAGGCCGGGCAGTCGCTGCGCGACCACCTCGACGACGTGCTGCGCAACCGCCGCATCAACGCGCTCGTCCGCGACCTCGACCTCGGCGCGGAGCCCGCCGAGCTCGCCTTCAGCACCGAGTGGGACCGCGAGGCGATCCACCGGGTCTTCGACGCGCTCGAGTTCGCGGCGCTGCGCGAGCGCCTCTTCTCCTACCTGGGCGGGGGCGCCAGCACCGAGGAGTCCGCGGCCAGCGCCGCGGTCGACATCGTGCTGGCCGAGCCCGAGGCCGGTCAGGTCGGTGCCTGGCTCGACGAGCACACCGCCGAGGCCGTCGGCGTCGAGGTCGTCGGGGTCACCTCCACGGTCGGCGCCCGGGTCGACTCGCTCGCCGTCGCCACGGCCGACGGGCACGCGCTCTGGATCGACGCGGCCGAGCTCGACCCGGCCGACGACGCGGCCCTCGCGTCCTGGCTCGCCGACGCCTCGCGCCCGAAGGTCCTGCACGACGCGAAGGGCCAGCTGCACGCCCTCGCCGCCCAGGGCTGGCCGGTCGCCGGTGTCACGGCCGACACCGCGATCGCCACGTACCTCCTGCGCCCCGACCAGCGCGCGTACGACCTCGCCGACCTCACGATGCGCTACCTCAAGCGCGAGCTCGTCGACGTCGACTCGTCGGGCCAGCTGACGTTCGAGGACGAGACCGACCAGACCGCGGTGCAGCGCGCCCGCGCAGCGCTCGACCTGTGGGCCGTGCTCGAGCCCGACCTGGAGTCGGCCGAGGCCCTCACGCTGCTGCACGACCTCGAGCTGCCGCTCGTCGACGTCCTGCTCGCGATGGAGGACGTCGGCATCGCGATCGACACCGAGCACCTCGACGCGCTGCACGCCGAGTTCACGACCCGCATGACGGAGGCGGCCCAGCAGGCGTTCGACGCGATCGGTCGCGAGGTCAACCTCGGCTCGCCCAAGCAGCTGCAGGAGGTGCTGTTCGACCAGCTCGGCCTGCCCAAGACCAAGAAGACCAAGACCGGCTACACGACCGACGCCGACGCGCTGCAGTCGCTGTTCGCCAAGTCCGAGCACCCGTTCCTGGCGCACCTGCTGGCCCACCGCGACGTCACGCGCCTGAGGCAGACCGTCGAGGGCCTGCAGAAGACCGTGCAGGCCGACGGCCGCATCCACACGACGTTCGCGCAGACCATCGCCGCGACCGGACGGCTGTCGTCGTTCGACCCGAACCTGCAGAACATCCCGATCCGCACCGAGTCGGGACGCCGCATCCGCGAGGCGTTCTGCGTCGGCGACGGCTACGAGACGCTGCTCACGGCCGACTACAGCCAGATCGAGATGCGCATCATGGCGCACCTGTCCGAGGACGCCGAGCTCATCGAGGCGTTCAAGTCGGGGCGCGACTTCCACACCGTCATGGCGGCGAAGGTGTTCGACCGCGAGCCCGACGACATCGACGGCGGCCTCCGCGCCCGCATCAAGGCGATGAACTACGGCCTGGCCTACGGGTTGTCCTCGTTCGGCCTCGGCCAGCAGCTCGGCATCAAGCCGGGCGAGGCCCAGGTGCTGATGGACGACTACTTCGCGACCTTCGGTGGTGTGCGCGACTACCTGTTCGGCGTGGTCGACGAGGCCCGCCAGACGGGCTACACCGCCACGATGCTGGGCCGCCGGCGGTACCTGCCCGACCTGCAGAGCGACAACCGTCAACGCCGCGAGATCGCCGAGCGCATGGCGCTCAACGCCCCCATCCAGGGTTCGGCCGCCGACCTCATCAAGGTCGCGATGCTCGGCGTCCAGCGAGGCCTGCGCGAGCAGCAGCTCACCTCACGTCTGCTCCTGCAGGTGCACGACGAGCTCGTGCTCGAGGTGTCGGCGGGGGAGCGCGACGCGGTCGAGGAGCTCGTCCGCGAGCAGATGGGTGCCGCCGCCGATCTCTCCGTGCCGCTCGACGTGTCGGTCGGCACCGGCCGCACCTGGCACGACGCCGCCCACTGACGGCCATCCGGCGGCTGGCGCTGCTGGCCTCGTCAGTCCCGTTCGCCGTTGATGCGGCGTGCACCCCAGGCGGTCAGACGCTCCGCCGGCCCGCGGCCGAGCGTCAGCGCCCAGGCGGTGCACGCCGCCATCAGCACGATCACCGAGCTCGCCCACAGGCCGTTGCCGTCGAAGGATGGCGGCCATCCGAAGGCGGTCGGCGCGAGTCCGAACGGCCAGACGATCACGGCGATCGACACGACGTGGGTCGAGTACGCCGTCAGTGGCATCGAGCCAAGCGCAGCGACGGGGATCAGCACCCAGCGCAGCGGCCGCGCCAGCAGAAGACACAGGCCCAGCACGGCCAGCGCGAAGCCACCGGAGCCGATCGTCTCGAAGGTGCCGCCCGAGTGCGGCGTGACGCCGAAGGCCGTCTCGGGGACGTTCGAGAAACCGCCGATCTCCTGCAGCCGCTCGACGTAGCTGCCGCCCTCGCCCGGCACGACGTCGTCGTAGTAGTAGTCGAACTCGTCCGAGCCCGATGAGGTGTCGCTGACGGGCACCCCCTCGCGCGGACCGCCGATCGCGGAGTTCACGGCGTTGCCGACCCCGTAGCCCAGACCCGCGAGCAGCACCCCGGCCACGAGCAGGAGCGCGGCCGCCCGGATCGTGCCGAGCGCCTGCCGACCGAGCGCCAGCCCGGTCAGCATGAGCGGCAGCCACACGGCGATCGGATACGTGCCCTGCAGCAGGAAGAGCACCCCAGGACCGGACCGCCCGAGCGCGATCGCCTGGAGGGTGGCCACGGCGAGGGGCCCGAGCAGCGCGATCGCGGCCGCGGCCACCAGGAGCGTGCGGTGACGCAGCCCCAAGAACGGGATGACGAGCAGGAAGAGCACGCCGTAGACCGGAAGGATGACCGCGATCTCGGTGCCGAGACCCTCCAGGAAGAGACCGATCGCCAGCACGACGAGGGCGCGCCCGGCCATCCTCAGCCGCGCACTGCGCAGCGCCTCACCCGTCGGACGGGTGGTGCCACCGCTCGCGAGAGCCACCGACACACCGGCGAGCAGCGCGAACAGGATCGCCGACCTCCCGTGGACCAGCGACCCCCACGTGCTCGGATCGCGCCAGAGGAGCTCGGGGAGGGAGCCGGTGTGCGCGCCGATCATCCCCACGATGGCCAGACCACGGGCCACGTCGATGCCCATCAGGCGCGGTGGGCGCCCGAAGGTCGCCCACCGCGAGCGGCGAGCCGGTCGGGCGTCCGCCGTCGCCGAGGGGGGTGGTGGGCCGACCATCCTCGGCTAGAGGACCGCGCCGGAGCCGTCGGGTCCGCCGCCACCGTAGGGATTGGCGGAGCTGGCCGAGGCCTTGCCGTCCTCGATGTGGGCGTACGGATCGGTGACCTTCGCGGGCTTGCCGTCGGGGTTGTCCGGCCAGCGCTCCTCGAGCACGACCGCGAGCGCCGAGGCCGTGAACACGGTCGACAGGATGCCGATCGACAGGCCCAGCAGCAGCGCGATCGCGAAGTCCGTCAGCGAGTCGCCACCGAGGACGGCGAGCGCCGCCAGGATGAACATCGCGCCGAGACCCGTGTTGACGGTGCGGGGCAGCGTCTGCACGATCGCCTCGTTGACGACCTCGCGCAGAGATCGGCTGCGGTTCTCGAGTCGGTGTTCTCGGATGCGGTCGAACACGACGATCGTGTCGTTCACGGCCAGACCGATGATCGACAGCACCGCGGCCAGGAACACGCCGTCGATCGGCTTGCCCCACCAGGCGAAGATGCCGACGACCGCCAGGACGACCGAGACCATCGAGACCTGCGCGGCGATCGCGAAGGTCCAGCGGAACCGCCACGCCAGGTAGATCATCTGCACCGCGATCGCGATGGCGAAGGCGATGAGGGCCTTGTTGCGCAGCTCGGTGCCGAGGCTCGCCGTGACCTGCTCGTCACGCTCGATCTGTGCGCCCGCGCCGAGCTCGTCGATCGCGGTGGTGATCTGGTCGACCTCCGCGTCGGAGACCTTCTCGACGCGGACCGTGACGTTCTCGCTGACGCCGTCGCTGGACGACTCCTGCACGACGGCGCGGGGGAACCCGGCGGCTGAGACGGCCTCGCGGGCCTCGTCGATGTCGACGCTCTCGGTCGTGGAGTACTCGAGCAGACGGCCGCCGGTGAACTCGACGCCCAGGTCGAGTCCGCGGACGACGATGCCGCCGATCGCGACGATCGCGACCGCGGCGGTCACGAGCAGCCAGGTGCCGCTGCGCTTGATGAGCTGCGGCGGGCGCTCGTCGAGACGACGACGGACGAAGCCGGTCGAGGCGACGCCGCTGATCGCAGGCCGCTTCTGCAGCCACTTCCGGTTGGCGGCCCACTCGGCCAGCACGCGGGCGATGACGAGCGCCGAGATCATCGACGCGATCGTGCCGATCGCCAGGGTGACGCCGAAGCCCTTGACGGGTCCGCTCGCGAGCAGGAACAGCAGTCCGGCCGCGATCAGGGTCGTGACGTTCGAGTCGATGATCGCCGACCAGGCCTTGGTGAAACCGATCGTGACGGCCTTCGGCAGGCTGCGGTCGGCCTCGTCGCGTTCGGCGTACTCCTCCCGCGCTCGTTCGAACGTCAGCACGTTCGCGTCGATCGCGAGTCCGATCGCCAGGACGAATCCGGCGAGTCCGGGCAGGGTCAGCGTCGCTCCGATGCCGACGAGCAGTCCGAACGAGATGAGGGCGTACGACGTGAGCGCGATCGTCGCCAGCAGGCCCATGACCCGGTAGACGAAGATGATGAACAGGCCCGTCAGGGCGATGCCGATGATGGCGGCCTCGATCGAGGCGTCGATCGCGGCCTCGCCGAGCGTCGCGCCGATCGTGCGCTGCTCGATCGTCTCGACCGGCACCGGCAGGGAGCCACCCTTGATCAGGGCGGAGAGGTCCTTCGCCGACTCGGCGTTGAACTGGCCGGTGATCGAGGTCTGGTTGCCGCCGCCGGACGCGCACAGGTCGGACTGGACGGTCGGGGAGGAGATCACGCGCTCGTCGAGCACGATCGCGATGCGCCCGACGCCCGGACCCAGGGCGCAGGCCTGCTGCACGAGGGACTGCCAGCCGCTCTGTCCGCCGCCGGAGAAGTCCACCGCGACGGTCCAGCGGTTCGACTGGCTGTCGAGCAGCGCGTTCGCGTCGGAGACGCCGTCACCGTCGAGGGCAGCCGGGCCGAGGTTCAGCGGGACGCCGCTCTCGTCGGGGAGCACGAGCTCGCCGTCGACGGGCGCGGCGGCCGGGTCGGCCTGCCCGAGCACCTGGTGGAACGTCAGCTGGGCGGTGCTGCCGATGACCTCGGCCGCCTCGGCGGGATCCTGCAGGCCGGGCAGCTCGACGATGATCCGGTTCTCGCCCGATCGCGAGATCGACGGCTCGGCGACACCGAGGGCGTCGACGCGCCCGCGCAGCACCTCGAGCGCGCGGTCGGTCGCCTCCGCGTCGGCCGTGACCCGGTCGGTGTCCTGGGTCTCCAGGACGATCTGGGTCCCGCCGCGCAGGTCGAGCCCGAGCTGGGCGGACTGGGTGTACGTGAGGGCGAAGGCGCCGGCGATGACCGCCAGGGCCACGACTGCTCGCCAGAAGGGCGCGCGCTTGGTCATCGATCGGCTTTCGTCGGTCGGGCGGGAGCGACCGACGTGCAACACCGGTCGGTTGAGCATAACCGTGCGGGCTAGCCTCGACGCATGGCGACTCGACATCTCGGACACAGCGGCATCACGGTCTCCTCGGTGGGCATCGGGAGCAATGCCTTCGGCGCGCGCGTGGACGCCGACGGCACGCGCGCGGTCGTCGACGCGGCCTTCGACGCGGGGGTCACGTTCTTCGACACCGCCGACGTCTACTCCTACGGCGCGAGCGAGGAGCTGCTCGGCGCCGCGCTGCAGGGCCGGCGCGACGAGGTCGTCCTCGCGACGAAGTTCGGCATGGACATGCAGGGTGCCAACGGCGACGACCGCGGGCGTCGTGGATCGGCGGCCTACGTCCGCACCGCGGTCGAGGCCAGCCTGCGCCGCCTCGGCACCGACCACATCGACCTCTACCAGCTGCACACGCCCGATCGCGTCACGCCGCTGGAGGAGACGCTCGGGGCGCTCGACGAGCTCGTGCAGGAGGGGCTCGTCCGGGCCATCGGCTGCTCGAACTTCGCGGCCTGGGAGGTCGTCGACGCCCACTGGCGCGCCACCACGCGCGGTGGCACGCCGTTCGCGACGGCCCAGAACGAGTACTCCCTGTACAACCGAGCGGCCGAGGCCGAGCTCGTCCCGGCGTGCGTCGAGCTCGACCTCGGGCTGCTCCCGTACTTCCCGCTCGCCTACGGACTCCTGACCGGCAAGTACCGCCGGGGCGAGGCGGCGCCGGCGGGCACGCGCCTGGCGGGCGACGGGCAGTCCCACCGCCTCGAGGGCGCCGACTGGGCGCGGATCGACGCGCTGCAGGCGTTCGCCGACGAGCGGGACATCGATCTGCTGACCCTCGCGATGGGCGGACTGGCCGCCCAGCCCGCCGTCGCGTCCGTCATCGCGGGCGTCTCCCGCCCCGACCAGGTGGCCGCCAACGTGCAGGCTGCGGCCTGGGTCCCGACGGCCGACGACCTCGACGCGCTGGCCGCCATCGGCACCCCGCAGCAGACGCACACGACCTTCGCGACCTGACCGGCACGGCGGAGGTCGGCCGAGCGGCCCTGGCAGGTCTACCATCGCCGCGTGGGCATCCTCCGAGTCGCCAAGCGTGCCGTCGTGGGCCGCCAGCTGCGCAGCACGCAGCTCGGCGAGACGTTGCTCCCCAAGCGCATCGCCCTGCCGGTGTTCGCGAGCGACGCGCTGTCGTCGGTCGCCTACGCGCCGGACGAGATCTTCCTCGTGCTGTCGATGGGCGGCCTCTCCGCGTACGCCTACAACTGGCAGATCGGCCTGTGCGTAGTCGTCGTGATGCTCACGGTGGTCGCGAGCTACCGCCAGAACGTCCACGCCTACCCCAGCGGCGGCGGTGACTACGAGGTCGCGACGGTCAACCTCGGCCCGAAGGCCGGGTTGACCGTGGCCAGCGCCCTGCTCGTCGACTACGTCCTGACGGTCGCGGTGTCGATCTCGTCGGGCGTGCAGAACGCGACCTCGGCGCTGCCCTGGCTCCGCGGGCACGAGGTCCTCGCGGCGTCCGCGCTCGTGCTGCTGCTGATGGCGATCAACCTGCGCGGCACCAAGGAGTCGGGCACCGCGTTCGCGATCCCGACGTACGCCTTCATGCTGGCCATCCTGGGCATGGCCGCCTGGGGTTACGTGCGGTACGCGACCGGAGACCTGCCGTTGGCCGAGAGCGCCGACTACGAGGTCGTGGGGGAGTCCCCGTACGAGTCGTTCACCGGACTGGCGATGGTCTTCCTGCTCGCGCGCGCCTTCTCCTCCGGCTGCGCGGCCCTGACCGGTGTCGAGGCGATCAGCAACGGCGTGCCGGCGTTCAAGCGTCCGAAGTCGCGCAATGCGGCGACGACCCTGCTCCTGCTGGGCACGATCGCCGTGACGATGCTGATGAGCATCATCGTGCTGGCCGACCTGATGCACCTGCGCTACGTCGAGGACCCGGCGGCGCAGCTCATGATCGACGGCAAGCCGGTGGGCGACGACTTCGAGCAGCACACCGTCATCGCGCAGCTCGCCGGGGCCCTGTACGGCGACTCGATCCTGTTCTACTTCACGATCGCCTGCACCGGGCTGATCCTCGTGCTCGCCGCGAACACCGCCTTCAACGGCTTCCCGGTGCTCGGCTCGATCCTGGCGCGCGACCGCTGGCTGCCGCGCCAGCTCGACCACCGCGGCGACCGGCTCGCCTACAGCAACGGCATCGTGCTGCTGGCCCTGGCGGCGGTGGCCCTGATCATCGCCTTCGACGCCGAGGTCACCAAGCTGATCCAGCTGTACATCGTGGGCGTGTTCGTGTCGTTCAACCTCAGCCAGCTCGGGATGATCCGGCACTGGAACCGGCTCCTCGCGACCGAGACGGACCCGGCCGAGCGCAAGCGCATGACCTGGTCGCGCGCGGTCAACGGCTTCGGCCTGGCGATGACCGCCACGGTGCTGGTGATCGTGCTCCTCACCAAGTTCCTCGCGGGTGCCTGGATCGCGATCGTGGCGATGGTCGTGCTGTTCGTGCTGATGCGTGGGGTGCGACGCCACTACGACCAGGTCTCCGCAGAGCTCGCCATCGACGACGCCGACGTGACGCTGCCGTCGCGGGTGCACGGCATCGTCCTGGTCTCCAAGCTGCACAAGCCGACGATGCGGGCCCTGGCCTACGCCAAGGTGTCGCGCCCCAGCTCCCTGGAGGCCGTCACGGTCTCCTACGACCCCGACGAGATCCTCGCCCTCCAGCAGGAGTGGGAGCGGCGCAAGATCGACGTGCCGCTCGTCGTGCTGGACTCGCCCTACCGCGAGCTCGTGCGGCCCGTCGTGCGCTACGTCAAGGAGCGCCGCAGGTCCTCGCCGCGCGACGTCGTCACGGTCTACGTGCCCGAGTACGTCGTGGGTCGCTGGTGGGAGCAGCTGCTGCACAACCAGACCGCGCTGCGGCTCAAGGGCCGTCTCCTGTTCGTCCCCGGCGTCATGGTCACGAGCGTGCCCTTCCAGCTCAGCTCGGCCGGTCTGGCCCGCATGAGGTCGGAGCGGCCCCTGGCCGGTGACGTGCGTCGCGGCGTGCAGGTGCGCGGGCGCGACGGCGAGAACGAGCCCCGTGCCTGAGGCTGAGCACGCCGACCTGCCGATCGTCGACGTGGGCCCCGTCGCCCACGGGGGCCACTGCGTCGCGCGCCTGGACGGTCAGGTCGTCTTCGTGCGGCACGCGCTGCCGGGCGAGCGCGTGCGGATCCACGTCACGGACGAGTCGTCGAGCTTCCTGCGCGCCGACGCGGTCGAGGTGCTCGAGGCGTCGCCGGACCGGGTGACCCCGCCGTGCCGATGGGCCACGACCTGTGGGGGCTGCGACTTCCAGCACGCCGACCTCGCGGCGCAGCGGCGCCTGCTGGGCGACGTCGTGCGCGAGCAGCTCCGCCGTCTCGCCGGACTCGACTGGGACGGCGAGGTCGAGGAGGTCGCGCCGTCGCTCGGGTGGCGCACGCGCATGCAGTACACGCGGGGCGCGGACGGCCGGCTCGGGCTGCGCGCCCACCGGTCGCACGAGGTCGTGCCGATCGACACCTGCCTCATCGCGCATCCGGACCTGCCGACGACCGCCGACGCTCCGGCGTCGAGCGAGCGGGTCGAGGCGGTCCTCTCCTCGACCGGGCAGAGCGCCCTGATCGCCGACGGACGCCGGGTCGAGGGTCCGCGCCGCGTCACCGAGCGGGTCCACCACCGTCACTTCGGCGTTGCCGCCGGGGGCTTCTGGCAGGTCCACCCGCGGGCCGCCGAGACGTTGGTCGACGCCGTCATGGCAGCTGCGGAGCTCCGACCGGGCGACCGCGTCGCCGACCTGTACGCCGGGGTGGGGTTGTTCTCGGCCTTCGCCGCGGAGCAGGTCGGGGCCGCCGGGCACGTCGTCAGCGTCGAGTGGGACCGCGTGGCCTCCGACGAGGCGCGGCGCAACCTCGCCGACCTGCCGCAGGCCGAGGTGCGCAACGGCGCGACCGAGCGGGTCACGCGCTCGATCGGGTCGGCCGACGTCGTCGTGCTTGACCCGCCGCGGGCCGGGGCGAAGAAGGCCGTCCGCGACATCGTCGGTCTGCGACCGCGGCGGATCGTCTACGTCTCGTGCGACCCGGCGTCCCTGGCGCGCGACCTCGCCCGCTTCGCCGACCTCGGCTACGGCGTCCGCGACGTCCGGGCCTTCGCGCTGTTCCCGATGACGCACCACGTGGAGTGCGTCGTCGTGCTCGATGCTGGGACGGCGGGAACATCCGAGGGACCTGACGCGTCCTAGCCGGGACCCGTCGACCAAAGGACTGAAGCTGCCATGAAGTACGCCGACGCGGCGAGGTGCCCGGACTGCCGAGCGCTCCTCGAGGGACGTCAGACCTGCGGCGTGTGCGGCTTCGACGTCCGGTCGCCCGAGGTCGCCGAGATCTGGAGCCACCTCGAGCAGATCGACGAGCTCGTCGCCACCGCGCGGGCCCGGGCCGTGCCGGTGGCGCCGCCGGTCGCAGCGCCGGTCGCTCCTGCCGTCCCGCCGCCTCCGACGCAGGCGGTGGGACCCCCGCCGATGCCGGGCGTCCCGCCGGTCACGGGAGCCCCGGCCGCCGGCGGCGGTCTCTCGGCGGGCTCGGTCCTGCTCGGCCTGGGCGCCACGCTGCTCGTCGTCGCCGCGATCATCTTCGTGTCCTTCGCCTGGAGCGCGATGGGGATTGGCGGCCGTGCCGCGATCCTGGCCGTGCTGACGGTCGGCGTGGGCGGCGCGGGCAGCTGGTCGCTCGCGCGGCGCCTGCGTGGATCCTCCGAGGCGCTGTGGCTCGTGTTCGTCGGCTTCGTGTCCGCCGACTGGTTCGCGGCGTGCGGGCTCGGCCTGTTCGGTCTGGACGGGTTGGAGGGCTGGCAGGTCGCCGTGCCGTGGTGGGTCCTGATGAGCCTGACGACCGTGGTCGTCGGGACCGTCGCGCGGCGCGTGGCCGACCACTCCGTCGTGTCGCTGGAGGTCGTCGCCGGGCTGGCGCTCGTGCCGGTCGTGGCCACGGTCGGTTCCGCGCTGGGGGAGCAGGACGTGCGCCTGTTCTGGGTCATGGCGATCCTCACGCTGCTGGCCGCCGCGGTGGCGACCGGTGCGGTGCTGCTGAGCCAGAAGGTCTGGGCAGCGGTGTCCGGCGTCGTCGCCGGGGCGTGCGGCGTCGTCACGACCGTCGCCGCCGTCGTGGAGGCGGCGGCGCACCGAGACCTCGACGCCTACGTCGGTCAGGTCCATGGGCTCCCGCTCCTGCTGGTCACCGTCGCGGCGGCCTGCCTGGCGGTGCGGCGGGAGCTGCGGGCCGTCGGTGTCGCCGCAGGCGTGCTGCTGCTGGCCCTCCTGGTCGGCCTGCCGCTCGTCGACCCGCTCGACGGGCAGGCGTGGCTCGTGTGGGTCGCGGCCCTCGCGGCGCTCGTCATGGTGCTCCGGCTTCCCGCGTCGGTCGGGGTGAGCCAGGTCGGCACCGGGCTCGTCGTGGCCGGCGGGGTGCTGTCGGCGCCGCTGATCGTCGCCTGGCTGGCCGGCCTCGCGCCGCTCGGCACGATCGTCGATGCCGCCGCACGGGGGCCGCGCGACCGGCCGCTGCTCGCCGACACGCCCGGGCTCGGGCAGGTCGAGACGCTCCACGGGTGGATCACGGTCGTGGTGGGCGCCGGCCTCGCGACGATGCTGGTCGCTGCCGGCCGCGGCCGCGGATCGACACCGGCCCTGCGACGGGCCGGTGACCTTACCGCGGCACTCGTGGTGCTGGCGACGGCGGCTGCGGTGCTGGTCGCCGCAGGAGTGCCCCTGGTCGTCCTCGCCGCCGTGACGCTCGCCGCGGGTGTGGTGCTGCTGGTCGTCGGACGTCGCGCCGGGCTGGGCTGGGAGGCGGTGGGCCTCGCGGTGGTCGTGCTGTCCCCGCTGGTGGCGACCGCGGTCTGGAACGGGATCCTGGTCGTCGCCGCCGCGGCGGTCGTGGTGCTGGTCGTCCACGCCGTCGTCAGCACCCGCTCCGACCTCACCGTCGTGTCGACGCCGGCTGCGGGCCTGTGGATCCTGGCGTCCTCGCTGCTGCTCGTGACGCACCCGGACATCGACCTCGGTGCGCGGCCCGCGATCAGCATCCTGCTCGCCGTCGCGCTCGTGATGGCGGTCGTGGGCACAGGGCTGGTGCAACCGCCGCTGGGCTGGTCACCGGGCGTGACGCTCGAGGGTGTCGGGTCGGCCGTGGCGCTGGTCCTGCTGCTCTCCGGTGTCGCGCTGGGCGACCTCGCGTGGCTCTCGGCGTGGCTCACCGCGGTCGGTGTGACCGCGATGGGCGTGGGCCTGATCGTGCCGGGCCGTCGCTGGGTCAGGATCCCCGCCGCCGTCCTGCTCGGTCTGGCGTGGATCCTGCGGCTCGCGGCGTCCGAGGTCACCCAGGTCGAGGCCTACACCGTGCCGTTCGCGGTCGCTGCCCTGCTGGTGGGCTGGATCGCCCTGCGGCGCGATCCCGAGCTCTCGACCACGGTCGCGCTCGGGAGCGGGTTCGTGCTGGGCCTGCTGCCGACGGCGCTGGTGGTCCTGACCGATCCGGTCTCGATCCGCGCGGCGGTGCTGGGCGCCGTCGCGGCGGCGTTCCTCGCGGCCGGTCTCGCGCTGCGGTGGCAGGCACCGTTCGTGGCGGGCGGGGCCGCGCTGGCGCTCGTCGCGATCGTGGAGCTCGCGCCGTACGGCTGGGGGCTGCCGCGCTGGGTGCTGATCGGCGTCGCAGGCCTGGTGCTCCTGGTCGGCGGGATCACCTGGGAGAACCGCGTCCGCGACGGGCGCGCCGCCGTGCGTTTCGTGCGCTCAATGCGGTGACATCGGCAGGGCACAGGGTCATGATGGGGAGATGAGCGACGGATCGAACGGCACGAGCGATCTCGCCGACGACCTCGAGGCCGAGGCCGAGGCGCCGCCGCTGACCCTGCGCCAGCGTCGACGGGACGCTTTGCTGCAGGACGCTCTGGTGTTCTGCACCGTGTTCTCGGTCGGAGCCCTCGGCTACGCGATCGCGACGCTCGTGCTCGACGAGGCCGAGACCTTCTGGTCGGTCAGCCTGTCCGACGGGCTGATCCTGAGCGGTCTGGTACTGGCCGAGCTGTTCCTGCTCTGGAACAACGGCATCCGCCAGGGCGTGCGGGGCCACAGCATCGGCAAGCACCGCGTCGGCATCCAGGTCGTCGACACGCGGACGGGCCGCCCCGTGGGCTGGCTCCGCGGCCTCTGGCGGGGGCTGGTCGTCGCGGGACTGCTCGACCTGGCGCTCGCCGTCATCCCGGTGGGGCTGCCCACGGTGCTCCGCCGCCTGACCCCGGAGGCGTGGCATGTCGGCGCGTTCGCCTACGTCGCGGTGCTGGTCCTCCTGCTGCCGCTGCTGCTGCCGACCGACCGCGGCCTGGCCGACCGGCTGTCGGGCACGACGGTCGTCGACTCGATTGACACGACGACCCCGTCGCACCGCTCCGCGCTGCTGGTGGTCGACGCGCTCGGCGTGGTCGGCGTGCTGGCGGTGTTCGTGCTGTACCTGAGCTTCCTCTGGCCCTTGATCGGCCAGATGCCCGGACTCTGGTGAGCATTCTGTCTTGACGTCGTGTATCTTGATATCAAGACACAATCGAGGTCCCACCCACCGCACCGACTTAGGTTGACCTGAGCGAGCGGCGACACCGCGAGGCGCGGCAGGATGGGATCAACTCGGCCTCAAGGAGATGCGTCAGATGTCCGTCGACAGCTTCAACGCCAAGGAATCGCTGCAGGTCGGCGACTCGGCGTACGACTACTACCGCCTCGACGCGGTCACGGGTGACGGCGTCGACGTCGCCTCCCTCCCGTTCAGCCTCAAGATCCTCCTGGAGGCGCTGCTGCGCACCGAGGACGGTGCTGACATCACCGCCGACGACATCCGCGCGATCGGCGCGTGGGACCCGTCCTCGGAGCCCACCCAGGAGATCCAGTTCACGCCGGCGCGCGTGATCATGCAGGACTTCACCGGCGTCCCGTGCGTCGTCGACCTGGCCACGATGCGCGAGGCGATGGTCGACCTCGGCGGCGATCCGTCCAAGATCAACCCGCTCGCGCCGGCCGAGATGGTCATCGACCACTCCGTCATCGCCGACGTCTTCGGCACGCCCGAGGCGTTCGAGCGCAACGTCGAGATCGAGTACGAGCGCAACGGCGAGCGCTACAAGTTCCTGCGCTGGGGCCAGGGCGCGTTCGACAACTTCAAGGTCGTCCCGCCGGGCACCGGCATCGTGCACCAGGTCAACATCGAGCACCTCGCGCGCGTCGTCTTCACCAAGGACACCGACGGTGGCCAGGTCGCGTACCCCGACTCGTGCGTCGGCACCGACTCGCACACCACGATGGTCAACGGCCTCGGCGTCGTCGGCTGGGGCGTGGGCGGCATCGAGGCCGAGGCCGCGATGCTCGGCCAGCCGATCAGCATGCTGATCCCGCGCGTCGTCGGCTTCAAGCTGACCGGTGAGCTGCCCGAGGGCGCCACCGCGACCGACCTCGTGCTCACGATCACCGAGATGCTCCGCGAGCACGGTGTCGTCGGCAAGTTCGTCGAGTTCTACGGCTCGGGCGTCGGTGCGGTGCCGCTGGCGAACCGCGCCACGATCGGCAACATGAGCCCCGAGTACGGCTCGACCATCGCGGTCTTCCCGATCGACGACGAGACCACCAAGTACATGCGCCTCACGGGCCGCTCCGAGGAGCAGATCGCCCTGACCGAGGCCTATGCCAAGGCGCAGGGCCTGTGGCACGACGCCGACCACGAGCCGCGCTACAGCGAGTACCTCGAGCTCGACGTCTCCACGGTCGTGCCCTCGATCGCCGGCCCGAAGCGTCCGCAGGACCGCGTCGAGCTGTCGGTCGCGGCCTCCTCCTTCGAGGAGACCGTCAAGACCTACGCCGAGGGCGCCAACCCGCAGTCGGTCACGCTCGAGGACGGCACGTCGTTCGAGATCGACCACGGCGCCGTCACGATCGCGGCCATCACGTCGTGCACCAACACGTCGAACCCGTCGGTCATGATCGGCGCGGCGCTGCTGGCCAAGAAGGCCGTCGAGAAGGGCCTGTCCCGCAAGCCGTGGGTCAAGACCACGCTGGCGCCCGGCTCGAAGGTCGTCACCGACTACTACAACAAGTCCGGTCTGACGCCGTACCTCGACAAGCTCGGCTTCAACCTGGTCGGCTACGGCTGCACGACCTGCATCGGCAACTCCGGTCCGCTGATCCCCGAGGTCTCGGCCGCCGTCAACGAGGGCGACCTCGCGGTCGTCTCGGTGCTGTCGGGCAACCGCAACTTCGAGGGTCGCATCAACCCCGACATCAAGATGAACTACCTGGCCTCGCCGCCGCTGGTCATCGCCTACGCCCTGGCCGGCTCGATGACGGTCGACCTGTTCAACGACCCGCTGGGCACCGACACCGACGGCAACCCGGTGTACATGAAGGACATCTGGCCCACGCCCGCCGAGGTCGAGGACGTCATCGCGAGCTCCATCACCGCTGACACCTTCGGCAACGAGTACGCCGACGTCTTCGCCGGTGACGAGCGCTGGCAGAACCTGCCGACGCCCGAGGGCGACACGTTCGCCTGGGACGAGGACTCGACGTACGCCCGCAAGGCGCCGTACTTCGACGGCATGCAGCTCGAGCCGTCGCCGGTCACCGACTTCAGCGGCGCCCGCGTCCTGCTCAAGCTGGGCGACTCGGTCACGACCGACCACATCAGCCCCGCCGGTGCGATCAAGAAGGACAGCCCGGCCGGCAAGTACCTGATGGAGAAGGGCGTCGAGCCCCGCGACTTCAACTCCCTCGGCTCGCGCCGCGGCAACCACGAGGTCATGATCCGCGGCACGTTCGCCAACATCCGCCTGCGCAACCAGATCGCCCCGGGCACGGAGGGCGGCTTCACCCGCGACTTCAGCACCGACGGCGAGGTCACGACGGTGTTCGAGGCCTCGGAGAGCTACCAGGCCAAGGACATCCCGCTGGTCGTCCTGGCGGGCAAGGAGTACGGCTCGGGCTCGTCGCGCGACTGGGCCGCCAAGGGCACCGCGCTCCTGGGCGTCAAGGTCGTCATCGCCGAGAGCTACGAGCGGATCCACCGCTCGAACCTGATCGGCATGGGTGTCCTCCCGCTGCAGTACCCAGCCGGCGAGAACGCCGAGAGCCTGGGCCTGACGGGCGAGGAGACCTTTGAGTTCACGGGCATCACCGAGCTCAACGAGGGCCGCACGCCCAAGACGGTCAAGGTCAAGGCCGGCGACGTCGAGTTCGACGCGGTCGTCCGCATCGACACCCCCGGCGAGGCGAACTACTACCGCAACGGCGGCATCATGCCGTACGTCCTCCGCTCCCTCCTCTGAGGACTACCGCTCGCGAGTGGATTCCCGCCCCTTCGCGAGTGAGTTTCCGCCCCTCCCAGGGGCCGAAACTCACTCGCGGAGGGGCGGTTTCTCTCTCCTCGCGGGGCGGGAATTCACTCGCGAGCGGTGCCGGGGGAGGATGGGTGTCGTGACGGTTCACTCGGAGCATCCTTTTCTCCCGCCGGAGGGCGAGCGGTCGACGGTGCGGCGTCTGCGGGGGCGGTGGCCCAGCGGCGTGGCGGTCGTGACGACCGGCTCCGGGCGCGAGCGCACCGGCCTGACGGTCTCGTCGCTGCTCGTCGTGGACGGCGAGCCCGGCGTGGTGCTGGTGATGCTCGATCCGCTCTCCGACCTCGCCGAGGCGCTCGCGGACGGGGTCCCGTGCGTCGTGAACCTGCTGGCGTCACCCCACCGCGACCTGGCCGAGGCCTTCGCCGGGGTCGCTCCGGCGCCCGGCGGCCCGTTCACGCTGGGGGTCTGGCGCGACGGCGACCACGGTCCGGAGCTGACCGATGCGGCGGCGGTCGCCCGCTGCCGCGTCGCCGTCGTGGCCGACCACGAGACCGGCTGGTCGGTCCGGCACGAGCTCACGATCGAGTCGGCCTCGTTGACCGACGTCCCCACGTTGCGCCACGAGCGCGGCGGCTACCACTAGAGGTGCCCCAGCGCGATGGGCGTGGCTCGGTAGACTGACCGAATGGCCGCGAACGACTCCTCACTGGACGCGCGGGGTCTCCTTGCCGGGATCACCGGTCCGCGCGACCTCGAGCATCTCGACGCCACCGAGCTCGACCAGCTGGCGTCGGAGATCCGCGACCTCCTGATCGCCGCCGTCGCCGCCCGTGGCGGCCACCTCGGCCCGAACCTCGGTGTCGTCGAGCTGACGATCGCGATCCACCGCGTCTTCGAGTCGCCCGCCGACAAGGTCGTCTGGGACACCGGGCACCAGTCCTACGTCCACAAGATGCTCACGGGCCGCGCCCGCGAGTTCGGCGGCCTGCGCACCGAGACCGGCCTGTCGGGGTACCCCGCCCGGTCCGAGTCCGAGCACGACTGGGTCGAGAACTCGCACGCCTCCACGAGCCTGTCCTACGCCGACGGCCTGGCCCGCGCCCACGAGCAGACGGGCTCCGAGCAGCACGTCGTCGCGGTCATCGGCGACGGCGCGCTGACGGGCGGCATGGCCTGGGAGGCGCTCAACAACATCGCGGCGCACCGCGACCGGCGCCTCGTGGTCGTCGTCAACGACAACGGCCGTTCCTACCGGCCCACCGTCGGAGGCCTGGCCGACAAGCTCACACGCATCCGCACGAGCCCCGGCTACGAGCCCACGCTGCAGGCCATCAAGGAGCGACTCACCGGACGCGGCGGAGCCATCGGCCCCGCGACGTACGAGGCGCTGCACGCCGTCAAGAAGGGCGTCAAGGACGCCTTCGCCCCCCAGGGCATGTTCGAGGACCTGGGCATGAAGTACATCGGTCCCGTCGACGGCCACGACCTCGCGGCGGTCGAGACGGCGCTGACCTCGGCCAAGCGCTTCGCCGGACCCGTGCTCGTGCACGTGCTGACGACCAAGGGCCAGGGCTACGACATCGCGGTCGACAACGAGAACGACCAGATGCACCAGTCGGTGCCGTTCGACCGCGAGACCGGCGACGCGCTCGCCGTCGCCCCGGCCGGCTGGACCTCGGTCTTCCGTGACGAGATCGTGCGCATCGCCGACGGACGTGACGACATCGTCGGCATCACCGCCGCGATGCTCCACCCCGTCGGGCTCGACGCCTTCGCCGACAAGTTCCCCGACCGCGTCTTCGACGTCGGCATCGCCGAGCAGCACGCGGTCACCTGCGCCACCGGCCTGGCGATGGGCGGCATGCACCCCGTCGTGGCGATCTACGCGACCTTCCTGAACCGAGCCTTCGACCAGGTCCTGCTCGACACCGCCCTGCACCGCTGCGGGGTCACGTTCGTGCTCGACCGGGCCGGCGTCACGGGCGACGACGGTGCTTCCCACAACGGCATGTGGGACCTCTCGCTGATGCAGCTCGTCCCAGGCCTGCACCTGGCCGCGCCGCGCGACGGCTCACGCCTGCGTGAGGCGCTGCGTGAGGCCGTCGACATCACCGACGCCCCGTCGGTCGTGCGCTTCGCCAAGGGTGCCGTGCCCGAGGACCTCGAGGCGATCGAGCGGGTCGGCGTCGTCGACGTCCTGCGCCGCGACGACGATCCCGAGGTCCTGCTCGTCGGCGTCGGATCGATGGCCGGCACCGCCGTGGCCGCGGCCGAGCTGCTCGCCGCCGAGGGCATCGCCTCGACCGTCGTCGACCCCCGCTGGGTCAAGCCCTTGCCCGCCGAGGTCCTCGACCTTGCCGCGCGGCACCGCCTCGTCGTGTCGGTCGAGGACAACGGTCGCCAGGGCGGCGTCGGGTCCACGATCCTCCAGGCCGTCAGCGACGCCGGTCTGCCCGTCCCGGTGCGCGTGCACGCCGTCGCGCAGGAGTTCCTGCCGCACGCCAAGCGCGACGTCCTGCTCGACCGCCTCGGTCTGACGGCCCCCGCGGTGGCCGCCGACACCGTCGCCACGCTCGCCCGCCTCGCCGGGAATAGCGACCACTGAGGGGCGGTTGACGATGCAGTGGTCCCGACGACGTGAAGACAAGGCGCCCGATGGCGTCACCCTGCCCGACGACCTCTCCAGCGAGCCCGGCCCCGTGGACGACCAGAACGTCCTGATCGTCGCGCTCGACGGTTTCCTCTCCGCCGGCAGCGGTCCGCGGATCGCCGCCGAGCACCTGGTCTCCGGGCACGGCGAGATCATGCACTCCTTCGACATCGACGCGATGTTCGACTACCGGGCGCGCCGTCCCACGCTGCGGTTCCACCGCGACCACTACCTCGACTACGACGAGCCGCGCCTCGACGTGGTGCGCGAGCACGATCTCACCGGCCGCCCGTACTACGTGCTGGCCGGCCCCGAGCCCGACTTCCTGTGGGAGCGGTTCGCCGCCGAGGTCCGCGAGGTCGTCGACGACCTCGACATCGACCTCACCCTGAGCCTCGGCGCCGTGCCCATGGGCGTTCCCCACACGCGGCCGATGCTCGTCACGGCGCACGGCACGTCGCCGGAGCTGATCGACCGCACGAACCTGTGGTCGGCCGAGCTCGTCGTCCCGTCCTCGGCGCAGTCGATGCTCGAGTACCGACTCGGGTCGTGGGGCCACGAGGCCGCCGGCTACGTGGCGCACGTGCCGCACTACCTGGCCCAGGTCGACTACCCGGGCGCCGCGGTCGTGCTGCTCGAGGCGGTCACCGACCGCATCGGCCTCCAGCTCGACCTGACGCCGCTGCGCGAGCGCCACGCCGGCACGATGGTCGACATCGAGCAGCAGATCGCCGACCAGCACGGCTCCGAGCTCGTCAGCGGCCTCGAGCAGCAGTACGACGCGTTCACCCGCGGAGCCGCGCAGTCGCTGCTCGCCAGCGACGAGGAGCTGCCCAGTGCGGAGGAGCTCGCCGGCCAGTTCGAGCAGTACCTGGCGCGCCAGCGCAAGGACGGCGACTCGTAGGTCGCGTTCTCGCTAGGATCGCGTCGTGCCTGCTTCCTTGACTGAACTGCTGGACCTGCTCGAGCTCGAACAGCTCGAGGTGGGTCTGTTCCGTGGCCGCCAGCCGGCCAGCTCGATGCTGAAGCGAGTCTTCGGCGGGCAGGTCGCAGCGCAGGCCGTCGTGGCCGCGCAGCACACCGTGCCGGAGGACCGGCACCTGCACTCGCTGCACATCTACTTCATCCTGGGCGGCGACCCGAGCATCCCGATCGTGTACGACGTCGAGAACGTGCGCGACGGCGGCTCCTTCACCACCAGGCGGGTCGCCGCACGCCAGCACGGCAAGATCATCTTCTACATGACCGCGTCGTTCCAGGTCACCGAGCCCGGTTTCGACCACCAGGACCCGATGCCGGCCGTGCCGTCGCCGGACGACGCGATCCCGCTCGGCGACATCGTGCGCGCCCGTGGCGACGAGTACTACGAGCGGTGGGCCAAGGAGTGGTCGTCCTTCGACCTGCGCTACGTGGGCGACAACCGCGACGAGGCCCAGCGTGATCTGTCGGGCCGTCTCGTGGTCCAGCGTCTGTGGTTCCGCGCGTCCGGTCAGCTGCCGGACTCCCGCCTGATCCACAACGCCGCGTTCACGTACATCAGCGACCTGAGCCTGCTCGGGGCGTCGCTCGTGCCGCACGGGGTCTACATCGGCTCACCGAAGCTGCAGCCCGCCTCGCTCGACCACGTGATCTGGTTCCACCGCCCGGTCGCGGTCGACGAGTGGCTGCTCTACGACCAGTCCTCGCCGTCGGCCTCCGGGGCCCGCGGTCTCAGCACCGCCCGGGTCTTCCAGGCGGACGGCACCCTCGTCGCGACGGTGGCCCAGGAGGGCCTGATCCGCCAGGTCTAGCGGCGACCCAGCAGGGACCCGAGTCCCGGGACGAGGCCGCCCACCGTCTTCAGCAGCGACGTCAGGACCGCCGCGACGGGCGCCGCCGGGGGAGTCGACGCAGTCGGCTGCGCCGCAGGTGCAGCCGGCGGTGCGACAACCGCTGGCGGTGCGACGGCAGCGGGAGCGGGCAGCGCCGCGCTCAGGTCGCTCTCGGGCAGCACCGGGAAGAGCAGGCGCGAGCCACTCGTCCCGCCGACGTTGACCGTGTTGATGCCCGGGATCGTGGGCAGCGAGAACGCCGAGGCGCCCACGATGTCGAGCCGGATGCGGTGTCCCTCCTTGAACCGGTTGGCGATCGGCCAGAGCTCGACCTGGTACAGGCGGGGGGCCAGGAAGCCGGCCAGCGGTGTCTTGGTGCTGTAGTCGCCGTAGGGCTGCACGACCGTGCCGTTCTCGTCCTTCAGCGACTTCTCCTCGACGATGTCAGGGAACGAGGAGAGCAGGCGACCGACGGTCAACGGGTGCGCCGTCCCGTCGGGATGGACGTCGGAGACCACGGCCCAGATCGCCGTCTCCGGGGAGGTCGTCGACAGGTTGACCTCGAGCGAGGCCGGGCCTGCTGCGACGACGTCCTCGGCGAGCGCCGGCGAGGTGTAGCTCAAGCCTGGCAGTCCGATCAGACCGTTCATGTCGTTCAGGCCGGGGATCGCCGCCGTCAGCATGTTGAGCCCCGCCACGCCGAGCAGGCTCGCCGTGGGGGAGTCGGTGGCGAGCGGGTTGGTGGGGAGCGGGACGTAGGTCTGCGGACCTGCCTGCTTCGCCGGGCCGAACGTGAGGCTTCCGTCGTTGAGGGTGTGCGCCGTGCCGCTGCTGGTCGCGTCGAGGTTCAACGCCTCCCAGGTGGTGCCCGGGACCGGCCAGTCGGTCGCGTCCCGGTGCAGGAGCTGACCGGCCAGCATGTCCTCGCGGTCGCCGTCCGACAGCGTCAGCTGAACGGCCGGCTCGTCGGTGATCCCGTTGTCGATGTCGCGCAGGTAGTGGTCGAACCAGGCCTGCATGTCGGCCTGACCTCCGTCGGTGCCCGCCGGGTAGCCGTCGTGGCCGCCGGCCAGCAGCAGGTGGGAGCCGTTGTCACGCAGCTCCTGGTACCCCTCGAAGGCGCCGCGCGACTCGACGTCGAAGATGCCGTTGACCGCGAGGATCGGCAGGTCGTTGGCGTCGCCGCGGAAGCCGCGGTCGCGCCAGAAGGCGTCGAGCGTCGGGTGCAGGAGCCCGGCCTGCACGCCGCTGTCGAGCAGGCCGACGATCGCGTCTACCGACGCGAGGGGGTCGGTCGCGAGTCGGTTCGGGCCCTGCATCAGGGCCAGCCCGCCGATGCCGAGGATCACGGCGGCGCCGGGCACGATGTTGCTCACGCCGCCGGGCACCAGCAGGTCGCGGTAGAGCTCGAACGTTCCCGACCGCAGTGTCGCGGTGTCGACGCACGGCAGCTCCAGGTGCATCGAGTTGTAGACGATGATCGCGCTGGCGGAGAACCCGTGCAGGCCGAGTCGCCCGTTGCTCCACGGCTGCTGGCAGGCCCACTGCAGGGTCTCGGAGACGTCCTGCTGGCTGCGCGGGCCGAGGGCGTCGAACGAGCCGGAGCTGGAACCCGTGCCGCGCAGCTGCACCAGCAGGTGGTTGTAGTTCTCGTCCGGCGTGAAGGTCGCGCTGCCGGGGCCGTACGGCGTGAACTCGATGACGGTGGGACGGGCCGTGATCGGCCCGGGTCCGGTCAGGGTCGTCTGCAGCTGCACGCCGTCGGACGTCGTGAAGCGGATCTGCTCGGTCGCGGTGTCGGCGAGGGCCGGCGACGAGCTCGTGACCACCAGGAACGGGGCCAGCAGGCCCACGGCGGCGACGATCAGGGAGGCGCGGCGCAAGGGGTTCACGCCAGGTTCAACGCGCGCCTGTGACCCGGGTCACGGCTTCCGAGCAACTTTCTTGTACGGATGTACTGGTTTAGTGCGCCGGATGTCAGTCGACCGGGCGACGACGGACGTAGGTCCGCGCCGACGACGCGAGCACGAGCCCCGTCGCGAGGACCAGCAGGACCCACACCATCGGGCTGCCGGGCTGCTCCCGGCTCGTCGTGGTCGCCGACGTCGCGGTGTACCCGGGCACGAAGGACTCGCTGGTCTCGCCCTCGGGCGCGTCGGTGACGTCGCCGCCGTCGTAGCCCGGGCCGGTGTCGTCGGTCGTGGAGGCGTCCGCCGCCTCGAGCGCGGAGCGGACGTCGTCGAGCACCGCCGCCTCGGCGGCTGCGTTCTCCGAGCCCGTCGACCCCAGCGTCGGCAGCGTGAGGCGTGAGGGGTGCTCGGCATCGTTGTGGATCGTGATGACGCCGAGCTGTCCTGCCACGTTGGTCAGGGGCGACAGCAGGTGCGGGGTGTCGAAGGACTGCACCGAGACCCGGAGGCGGTCGCCCTCGCTGATCACGGCGCCCGTGGGGAAGACCTCGACGTCCACGGGAACGATCTCGCCTGGAGCGAGCACGCGGCGCGACTCCTGCGTGAACGGGTGCCACGGCTGGATGATCTCGCCGTCGAGCGTCACGGACCGCGACTCGTCCAGCTCGGCCTGGGAGATGACCTGCCAGCCCCCGGTGAGCCGGTCGACCACGCCGTCCGGGGTCACGCGGGAGACGCTGACCGACAGCAGGCCGTCGCCGGTCGTGCTCGAGGTGTAGAACCGTGCATTGATCGGTCCCAGGACCTCCAGGTCGCTGGTCAGGGGCGCGGTCTCGAACACGACGCCGGTCATGTCGTTGAGCGCGGCGTTCTGGTTGCAGGTCTCCCAGGCACCGATCAGGTTGAGCACGCCGGCGGTCCACTGCGAGGTGCTGCGGGAGCAGAGCCCGGCGACCGGGATCGGCAGGATCTGCGACGACCCGGCGACGACCTCGCCCTGCGTCAGGACGCCGTTCGCGCCGCCCAGCGTCGTGGAGGAGCCCGACAGCTTGAAGGACGCGGCGCTCTGGTCGCTCAGGTAGGAGTCGCGGTACTTCCACTCTCCCGATCCGAGCTCGTGGTACGTGAAGCTCGGGATGTCGCTGTCGAGCGCCGGGTCGGCGATGCCCTTGACGTAGTGGTCGAACCAGCGGAGCTGCAGCTCCGACAGCGTGCCCAGACCGGCCTCGGGCACCTCGCTGCCGCTGGAGCCCTGCAGGTGGTCCCAGGGGCCCAGGATCATCTTGACGGGAACGCCGCGCTCGCGCAGGGCCTGGTAGATGAGGGGCGTCCCGCGCTGGAACAGGTCGTACTCGCCGCCGATGAGGAACGTCGGCACGTCGATGTTCGGCACCGACCTGGTCAGCGTGCTGCGTTCCTCGTAGAACGCGCCGTCGTACGCCTGGGGGCCGCCGAGCGCGGCCTCGAGCAGCAGCTGGAGCGAGGACGCGCCGTTGCCGACCAGGTGGGTGACGAGGTTCTCGACGGCCTGGGGCGACGTCGACGGCACGAGGCCCGTCAGGTTGACCAGACCGAGCCACAGCGGCATGAACCCCGTGTCGAGCTGGCCGCCGGAGGCCACGACGTCGCGGTACACCTCGCCGCCGGGCACCTGCGGGAAGATCGCCTTCAGCCCCTCGGGCTGCTGGCCCGCGGCGAACAGCTGGCTGATGCCCATGTAGGACGGCCCGGACATCGCGACGGCGCCGTCGCTCCACGGCTGCTGCGCGGCCCACTCGACGATCTCCTTGGAGTCCAGCTGCTCGCGCTCGCCGAACACCTGCCAGGTCCCGCCCGAGCCGCCGGTGCCCCGGGCGTCGACCGTGAGCTGGGTGTAGCCGCGCTGCACGAGGTAGTCGGGCGCGGCTCCGCCCAGCGTCGCGCCGGCCGGGCTCCCGATCGCGGTCTTGCTGTAGGCCGTGATGGTCACGACGACGGGAAGCGGCGTCTGGACGACCTGGCCGTCGGCGTCGACCGGACGCTTGAGGTCGGCCAGCAGCACCGTGCCGTCGGAGGTCGGGATCTGGAGGTCGACCTCGGTCGCGGTCGAGGGATAGTCCTCGGGCCGCGCTTCCCACCCCGAGTCGGTGGGCGCGACCTGCTCCGCGGCGAGCGGTGCTGCGGCCGGGGGAGCCGCGGTCGCCGCCGCGGGAGCGACGAGCGCGGCAGCCGTGAGTGCTGCGGCCGTGAAGAGACGCATCTGTGACCTCCGTGTCAGCGTGACCAACGACACAGTAGACGCAGAGTTACAGCAGCGCTCAGCCGAGGGGCGTGACGCGTCCGACCATGTGCGGCACCGGCTTGCGAGCGCCGACGACGCCGAACTCCGTGGTGTCGCCCACCGAGCGCGACCCGAACACGACCGTGGCCGGGAGCAGGACGGGCTTCTTGAACTCCACGTCGACGCGGTAGGCGTCGGGCAGCCGGTTGGCGAGCGCGGCCAGGGCGTGGGCCTTGGTCCACATGCCGTGCGCGATGTTCGTGGGGAACCCGAACGCCTTCGCGGTCAGCGGGTACAGGTGGATCGGGTTGCGGTCACCCGAGACCGCGCCGTACCGACGACCCAGGTTGCCCGCGAGCTTCCAGTGCACGACGCCGCTGGGCACCGAGACTCCCTCCAGCGGCGCCTCGGTCGTCTCGGGGGAGCCGCCACGACCGCGGGCGAACAGGGTCGTGACCTCGCTCCAGACCGTCTCGCCGTCCACGGTGACGTCGGTCAGCAGGTCGATCAGACGACCCTTGGGGTGCGGTCGCAGGTCGGCAGCCCGCACGGAGACGTCGAACGTCTCGTCGGCCGTGATCGGACGGTGCTGCGTGATCGCGTTGCGCAGGTGGACCAGGCCCATCGGCGCGAACGGGAAGGACGTGTCGGTCATCAGCGACATGTGCAGCCCGAAGGCCGCCATGTGCGGGTAGGTCGCCGGCAGCGCCTCGCCGCGGCCGAAGCCGCACACCTCGCGGTACCGCTCCAGGTGGTCGGCGTCGGTCGTGACGCCGCTGCGGCGCAGCGTCAGGTCCGGAGCGCCGCCGGAGGCGTGCTTGACGCCCGGCAGGTTGCCGACCACGGGGATGGCCGGCAGCGCCGCCTTGAGCATCAGCGGCAGCGTCGACGGCGCCTGCGTGAAGACCTTCTCTCCCATGTCAGGAGGCTCCGAGCAGCATCTGGCCGTTGACGCCGATGACGTTGCCGCTGACCGTGGCCGAGCCCGGGCTGGAGAGCCAGGCGATCGCCTCGGCGACGTCGACCGGCAGACCGCCCTGCGACATCGAGTTCATCCGGCGGCCGGCCTCGCGGATGCCGAGCGGGATCGTCTTGACCATCTCGGTCTCCATGAACCCGGGGGCGATGACGTTGGCCGTGATGCCCTGGTCGGCCACACGCTTGGCGAGCGACTGGATCCAGCCGATCACACCGGCCTTGGCCGAGGCGTAGTTCGTCTGGCCGTTGTTGCCCGCGATGCCGGCGATCGAGGCGATGCCGATCACGGTGCCGCCGCGGTTCACGAGTCCGGCCTCGATCAGGTGGTCGGTGATGCGCTGCGGGGCGCCGACCGAGATCTCGACGACGAGCTGCCAGTTCTCGGGCTTCATGTTGCGCAGGCGCTTGTCGCGGGTAATGCCGGCATTGTGGACGATGATGTCGACGCCGCCGTGGTGGGTCTTGATGTACTCGGCGATCTGCGCGGGGGCGTCGGCCGACGTGATGTCGCCGACGATGTAGCCGCCGCCGAGCTCCTCCGCGAGCGCCTTGAGGTCGTCGGCGAGCGGCGGGACGTCCAGACCGATCACGGTCGCGCCGTCACGGGCGAGCGTGCGCATGTCAGCCTCGCCCAGACCGCGCGAGGCCCCCGTCACGAGGGCGACCTTGCCGGCGAGCGGCTTCGTGACGTCCTTGACCGGGGCGACCTTGGTGATGCCGGTCGTGCCGAGGCGGACGACCTGGCCCGACACGTAGGCCGACTTGGGGGAGAGGAGGAAGCCGAGCGTGGAGCCGAGCGTCTTCTCGGCGCCAGCGGCGACGTAGACCAGGTTGGCGGTGGAGCCGCCGCCGATCTCCTTGCCGAGCGAGCGCGTGAAGCCCTCGAGCGCGCGCTGGGCGATCGCGGCGCTCTCGGTGGCGGCCTCCTCGGGCAGCGAGCCGATCACGACGACGCGGCCGCTGCCGGCGAGCTGGCGCAGGACGGGCGTGAAGAACTCCTGCAGCGCCACGAGGCCCGCGGCGGAGTCGATGCCGGTCGCGTCGAAGACCAGGCCCTTGTACTTCTTGCCGTCGGCGCGGACGCCGGTCGCGTCGATGCCGTAGGCCTTCAGCGCGGCGGTGACCTCCTTGGCGACCGATCCGGCCTTCGCGCCGCTCGTCGCGCTGCCCGTGAGGACGCTGCCCTTCACGAGCGCGCCGCCGGAGTACCGGTCGAGGTACGGCGGGTTGGGCAGGCCCAGGTTCTTCACGAGGAACTTGCCGACGGGGTTGTGCGCGAGATCCTGGTAACGATCGCTCACGGGGTGTGTCCTATCTCTCGAATACCGGTGGTATCTGAATGCGACACCTGACTGTAACCTCGTGTGACAACACCGGTCCACTCTGCTCCGACGAGGCACACGTCACGTTCGGGAACCATCATCGACCACACCCGAGGAGTCCCGCCAATGGCTGACACCACGCCCGCGAAGAAGACCCCCGCGAAGAAGGCACCTGCGAAGAAGGCGCCCGCGAAGAAGGCTCCGGCCAAGGCGGCCAGCCCGGTCGCCGAGAAGGCCACCGTGACGGACACCGCCGTCGCCACCGCGCCCGCGGCCGACGACGCCCAGCGTGTGCGCCGCGTCGCGGTCATCGGTGGCAACCGGATCCCGTTCGCGCGCAGCAACACGGTCTACACCAACGTCTCGAACCAGGACATGCTCACTGCGGCCCTGGACGGCCTGGTGGAGCGGTTCGGCCTCGAGGGCGAGCGGATCGGCGAGGTCGTCGCCGGCGCGGTGCTCAAGCACGCCCGCGACTTCAACCTGACGCGCGAGACCGTGCTCGGCTCGAAGCTGTCGCCCGAGACGCCCGCCACCGACCTGCAGCAGGCGTGCGGCACGGGTCTGCAGGCCGCGTTCGTCGTGGCCGACAAGATCGCGCTCGGCAAGATCGAGACCGGCATCGCCGGCGGCACCGACACCACGTCGGACGCGCCGCTCGCGGTCAACGACAAGCTCCGCAAGATCCTGATCGAGGCCAACCAGCTCTCGGCCAAGGGTGACAAGAAGGGGCTCGTGAAGCTCCTGACGAAGATCCGTCCGTCGTACCTGGCGCCCGACCAGCCGCGCAACGCCGAGCCGCGCACGGGCCTTTCGATGGGCGACCACCAGGCCATCACGACCCACGCCTGGAAGATCACGCGCGAGGCGCAGGACGAGCTGGCCGCGACGTCGCACCAGAACCTGGCCGCGTCGTGGGACGCGGGCTGGCAGGACGACCTCGTGACGCCGTTCAACGGCGTCACGAAGGACAACCACCTGCGTCCCGACTCGACGGTCGAGAAGCTCGCCAAGCTCAAGCCGGTCTTCGGCAAGCAGCTCGGTGATGAGGCCACGATGACGGCCGGCAACTCCACGCCGCTGTCCGACGGCGCGTCGGTCGCGCTGTTCGCCTCCGAGGATGAGGCCGCCAAGCGTGGCTGGGAGGTCCAGGCGTACTTCGTGGACTACGAGACCGCCGCGGTCGACTACGTCAGCGGCTCCGAGGGCCTGCTGATGGCGCCCGCCTACGCCGTGCCGCGCCTGCTGGCCCGCCAGGGCCTGACGCTGCAGGACTTCGACTACTACGAGATCCACGAGGCGTTCGCGGGCCAGGTGCTCTCGACCCTCGCGGCCTGGGAGTCGCCGGAGTTCTGCCAGGACAAGCTGGGCCTGGACGTCCCGCTGGGCTCGATCGACCGCACCAAGCTCAACGTCAAGGGCTCGTCGCTCGCCGCGGCGCACCCGTTCGCCGCGACCGGTGGCCGCATCGTCGCCAACCTGGCGAAGCTGCTGCACGAGGCCGGCCCGGGCAAGCGCGGCCTGATCTCGATCTGCGCCGCCGGCGGCCAGGGCGTCGTCGCGATCCTGGAGAGCTGAGCCTCTCGCACTGCTGAGGAACCCCCGGTTCGGCCGTCCGGCCGTCCCGGGGGTTCCTCTACCCGGGGCGGGGGACAAGCGGGCATGGACGGACGAGCCGGGCGTGCGCCGACCGTCGGGTGACCGGGCCTGATGCTTTGCGGTTGCCAGGGCAGCCGGAAGGCATCAGACCTGCCTTGGCACGGACCGGGTCTGATGCTTTTCGGTCGCTGGGGCAGCCGCAACGCATCAGACCTCGTCCAGCCCGGCTCCCTGTCCGTGCCGCTTGTCCCTCACCCCGGCGAGCGGTGAGCCAGCGACACGTCCCTCGCTCACCGCCCCGGGCGGGGTGGGGTGGGTCAGGCGGGGCGTGGACTGGAGCCCGTGGCCATGGCCAGGGCGCCGTGGACCAGCAGGGTGCGCAGGGTGTCGGAGGCGACGTCGTCGACGACCGGCATGCCGGTGTTGTGCTCGCGGATCGACCACTGCAGGTGGGCCAGGTTCAGCGCGCCGAGGCCCTGCGCGTAGAGCACGTTGGCGACCAGCGAGGGGTCCGTGACCCGGAAGTCCCCGGCGTCGGTGCCTTCGGTCAACGTCGTGACCAGGTGGGCGAGGCAGGCGCTGATGGCCGTGCCGAGCTCGATCAGCACCGCGTCGCCGACCTCCTGCTGCAGCTCGGTGCCGCGGCGGCGCAGCAGCGTCTGGGCGCAGTCGACAAACGCCGGGTGGGCGACGCCGTAGTCGAAGAACGCGGCGACGATCGAGGCGAGGCGTCGTCGCGGCGGGTCGGACGGGTCGACGCCTGCGGCGAAGGCGGCCTCGAGCTCGTGCAGGTACTCCACGAGCGTGACCGCGAACAGCTCCTCCTTGCTGGAGAAGTGCCGGTAGATGATGGCGCGGTTGATGCCGACGGCCCGCGCGATGTCCTCGATCTGCGCGTCGCGCACGCCGCGCTCGTCGAAGAGCGCCCGCGTGGCGGCGATGATCTCGCGCCTCCGCGCTGCGCGCCTCTCGTCGACTCCCATGCGGGTCACCCTAACGATCCGTCGCCCGCTGGGTCCTGTCGGTGGTCGGTCGTAGGCTCAAGGGCATGAGGCCTGTCTCCGAGCTCAGCCGCCAGGTGGCGCCGTTCCACGTCGTCTCCGACTACCAGCCTGCGGGCGACCAGCCGGCGGCCATCGCCGCGCTCGAGAAGCGCATCGACGCAGGTGAGCGCCACAACGTCCTGCTCGGCGCCACGGGCACGGGCAAGACCGCGACGGTGGCCTGGCTCACCGAGAAGCTGCAGCGCCCGGTCCTGGTCATGCTGCCCAACAAGACCCTGGCGGCGCAGTTCGCCACCGAGCTGCGCGAGTACTTCCCCGACAACGCGGTCGAGTACTTCGTCTCGTACTACGACTACTACCAGCCCGAGGCGTACCTGCCCCAGACCGACACCTACATCGAGAAGGACTCCTCGATCAACGAGGAGGTGGAGCGCTTGCGCCACTCCGCCACCTGGTCGCTGCTGACCCGCCGCGACGTCATCGTGGTCGCCACGGTCTCGTGCATCTACGGCCTCGGCTCGGCCCAGGAGTACCTCGACCGCATGATCGGGTTCAAGGTCGGCGAGGAGATGCCGCGCGAGCAGCTGCTGCGCACCCTCGTGCAGGCGCAGTACGTCCGCAACGACGTCGCCTCCACGCGTGGCACGTTCCGCGTCAAGGGCGACACGGTCGACATCTTCCCCGTGTACCAGGAGCTCGCGGTACGGGTCGAGTTCTTCGGCGACGAGATCGAGCGCCTTATGACGCTGCACCCGCTCACCGGTGAGGTCCTGAGCGAGGACGACGAGCTGTACGTCGGCGCCGCCACCCACTACGCGGTGGGCTCCAGCACGATGCAGCGCGCGATGGGCACGATCCAGACCGAGCTCGACGAGCGCCTGGCCGAGCTCGACGGCGAGGGCAAGCTGCTCGAGTCGCAGCGCCTGCGCATGCGCACGACCTACGACCTCGAGATGATGCAGCAGATCGGCACCTGCAACGGCATCGAGAACTACTCGCGGCACATGGACGCCCGCGAGCCCGGCAGCCCCGGCAACTGCCTCCTCGACTACTTCCCCGAGGACTTCGTGCTGGTCCTCGACGAGTCGCACGTCACCGTGCCGCAGATCGGCGCGATGTACGAGGGCGACATGTCCCGCAAGCGCACCCTGGTCGAGCACGGCTTCCGGCTGCCCAGTGCGATGGACAACCGCCCCCTCACGTGGGACGAGTTCCTGCAGCGCACCGGCCAGACCGTCTACCTGTCGGCCACGCCCGGCACGTACGAGATGGAGCAGGCCAAGGGCGAGTTCGTCGAGCAGATCATCCGGCCCACCGGCCTGATCGACCCCGAGGTCGTCGTCAAGCCCACCAAGGGGCAGATCGACGACCTGATCACCCAGATCCGCGAGCGCGTCGAGCGCAACGAGCGCGTCCTGGTCACCACGCTGACCAAGAAGATGTCCGAGGACCTCACCGACTACCTCGTCGAGGCCGGCATCCGCACGCGCTACCTGCACAGCGAGGTCGACACGCTGCGCCGCGTCGAGCTGCTGCGCGAGCTGCGCATGGGCGAGTACGACGTCCTGGTCGGCATCAACCTGCTGCGTGAGGGCCTCGACCTTCCCGAGGTCAGCCTCGTGGCGATCCTCGATGCCGACAAGGAGGGCTTCCTGCGGTCGGGGCGCTCGCTGATCCAGACCATCGGTCGCGCGGCGCGCAACGTCTCCGGTCAGGTCATCATGTACGCCGACCGCATCACCGACTCGATGGCGCTGGCGATCGACGAGACGAACCGACGGCGCGAGAAGCAGGTCGCCTACAACCTCGCGCACGGCGTCGATCCGCAGCCGTTGCGCAAGAAGATCGGCGACATCACCGACATGCTGGCCCGCGAGGACGCCGACACCGACCGGCTGCTCGCCGCCACGGGCGACCGGCGCCGCAAGGGTGCCGCGGTGCCGCTGGGGGAGCACACCGCCTCGCTGGCCGACCTCCCGTCCGCCGACCTCGCCGCGCTCATCGAGTCGCTCAGCGAGCAGATGCACGCGGCGGCCGCCGACCTGCAGTTCGAGGTCGCGGCTCGCCTGCGCGACGAGATCGGCGACCTCAAGAAGGAGCTGCGCGGCATGATCGCCGCCGATGCCTAGAGTGCAGCGGCGGTGCGGGCCAGCACCGGCAACGTCCGCCGCCAGGTCCCGACCCGTTGAGCCATCTGCTCCGGGTCGACCAGGATGCTGGTCATCGCGCTGCCGGTCAGCAGATCGATCGTGAGCAGCAGGAGCGTCGGCACGCGTGGATCGTCGTTGGTGCCGAGCAGCTCGCTGACCCGCTCGGTGAAGCCGACGACCAGGCGCTCCTGCGCCGGCAGCAGTGCGTCGCGCAGTGACGGATCGGTACGAGCAGCGACCCAGAGCTCCAACACGGCGGCCGACGTCGCTGACTGGAAGTCGCGCCAGACCAGCTCGACCACGACGTCCCACGGGTCTTCGCCCGGCGTCACGTCGGCCGTCAGCAGCTCGAGCCGCTGGTCCACGGCGTGCTCGCCGATGGCTGCCATGAGGGACGCACGGGTCGGGAAGTGGTGCAGGAGGGTGCCGCGAGCCACTCCGGCCTGCGCCTGGACGGCACCAACGGAGGTCGCACCGTAGCCTCGCTCCTGCAGGCAGGTGATCGCTGCGTCGATGATGCGACCGCGGGTGTGTGCCGTCCGCTCCTCCTGGGTGCGGTGGGATGGGTGATTCATGCGCGCCAGGGTATGAACGGGTTGGCCGGTAGCACGGATGTCGTCGTCCAGCCGATCGTCTTGCCCGCTGACACGGCGGTCCGAGCACGGGGATCAGGGGCACGGTGGGGGTACCACCCCCCCCACGTTCCGGAGGAACCATGACCACCACCGACGAGTTCGTCGAGGCCAACAAGGCCTACCAGCAGGGCTTCGACGGCCCGCTCCCGCTCCCGCCCGCCCGCAAGGTCGCCGTCGTCGCCTGCATGGACGCACGCCTGGACCCGGCGAAGATCCTCGGCATCGCCGAGGGGGACGCCCACGTGATCCGCAACGCCGGTGGTGTGGTGACCGAGGACGCGCTCCGCTCGCTCGCGATCAGCCAGCGCCTGCTCGGCACGGAGGAGATCGTCCTGGTGCACCACACCGACTGCGGCATGGTCACCTTCAGCGACGACGAGTTCCGTCAGGGCATCGAGGCCGAGACCGGCATCCGACCCAGCTGGTCGGCCGAGGCCTTCCCCGACGCCGCCGCTGACGTCGTGCAGGGCATCAACCGGATCAAGGCCAGCCCGTTCGTGCCGAAGAAGGACCACGTGCGCGGCTTCGTGTTCGACGTCGCCACGGGCGCGATCGACGAGGTCACGACCGCCTGAGCTGCACGTCTGCGGCCCGGTGGGCGTGTCTCGATTCGCCCCGTTCCACCGGGCCTGTCAGAATGCTCCGCGGAGGGGAGTACTCCCCAGCCACCTGTTCGTCATCACGATCGCGCCCTTGCGGTCCGGCAGGTGGGTCGCCCGTGAGGCGGCGGAAGAGACCTCCGGTCAGCTCAACCGGAGGATCACACCTTGAACGTCTCTACGCTCGAGTGGAGCATCACGATCGGCGTCACGATCGCGGTGCTGCTGTTCGACATCGTCATCGTCGCGCGGAAGCCGCACGAGCCCTCCATCAAGGAGTGCTCGATCTACCTGAGCATCTACGTCTCGATGGCGATCGCCTTCGGCCTGTGGGTCATCTACTTCCACGACGGGCCCGGCAAGGACGAGGACTACGGTCTGCAGTTCTTCGCCGGATGGCTGACCGAGTACAGCCTCTCGGTCGACAACCTGTTCATCTTCCTCATCATCATGGCCAGCTTCAAGGTGCCGAGGAAGTACCAGCAGGAGGCCCTGCTGGTCGGCATCATCATCGCGATCGTCTTCCGCGGCATCTTCATCGCCCTGGGCGCCGTCGCGATCAACAACTTCTCGTGGGTCTTCTACCTGTTCGGTGCCTTCTTGATCTACACCGCAGTCAAGCTCGTGGCGGACACGAACCACGACGACGACGGCGACAACGCGGTCGTGAAGTTCGCGCGCAAGCGCTTCAACGTCTCGGAGCAGTGGGACGGCCTCAAGCTCGTCATCCGGGAGAACGGCAAGCGCGCCATCACGCCGATGTTCCTGGTGATCATCGCGCTGGGCACGACGGACCTGCTGTTCGCGCTGGACTCGATCCCGGCGATCTACGGCCTCACCAAGGAGCCGTACCTGGTCTTCACGGCCAACGTGTTCGCCCTGATGGGTCTGCGTCAGCTGTACTTCCTGCTGGGTGACCTGCTGAAGCGCCTGATCTACCTGTCGCAGGGCCTGTCGTTCCTGCTGGCGTTCATCGGCGTCAAGCTGCTGCTCCACGCCCTGCACGAGAACGAGCTGCCGTTCATCAACGGCGGCGAGCACGTGCCGGTCCCGGAGATCCCGACGCTGCTCAGCCTCGGCGTCATCGTCGGCACGCTGTCGATCACCGCGATCGTCAGCCTGACGGTCTCGGGTCGCCGCGTGCGGGCCGGGCTCAACCCCGACGGCACCGAGCGCACGCCGGAGCAGGAGGCCGAGGAGGCCGCTGCGCTGGCCGAGCGCGAGGCGAACCGCAAGCAGGACTGAGCGTCCCGC
>NZ_BAAAME010000002.1:678780-758436 GCF_039529015.1 Aeromicrobium alkaliterrae | reverse complement strand
GTGTCGGGGCCCTTCCTCGTGCGGGGGAGGAGCTACTCCTCCAGCTTGCTCGCGTCCTCGAACTTGCCGCCGCCCTGACCCGTGGCCTTGTTGATGCCCCAGGTCACGAACCACAGCACGACACCGATCGCCATCAGGCCACCGGCGATCTCGTAGACGATCCCGTCGCGGTCGACCCACGGGCCGGCCAGGTACAGGCACAGGACCGCACCCACGGCGGGCATCGGGCCGGGCGAGGTGAAGAACGTCTTGACGTGCTGGTGACGCTTGCCGCGCAGCACGAGGCAGGACACGTTCACGACGGCGAACACGCACAGCAGCAGGAATGACGTCACCGTGGCCAGGTTCAGCACGATGTCGCTGTCGGCGTCCTGGCGGACGTACAGGATCAGGCCGAGCGCCAGGATCGTCGTGAATCCGATCGCGGTCCACGGCGTGCGCCGACCGGGCAGCACCGCACCAAGCTGGCGCGGCAGCACGTTCTGCTTCGCCATGCCGTAGATCAGGCGGCTCGCCATGAGCATGTTGATCAGGGCCGTGTTGGCGACGGCGAACACCGCGAGGAACGGGAAGATCTTGTCCATCGGGAAGTCCGGCGCGCCCTGGGACACGACCGCCAGCAGGGCTCGGTCGCCGTCGGCGTTGATCTGGTTGATCTGGTCGGAGCTGAGGACGCTGACGACCGCCACGGCGACCAGCATGTAGAGGATCACGGCGATGCCGAGGCCGGTCAGCATCGTGCGCGGGAAGATCTTCTGCGGGTTCTGGGTCTCCTCGACCATGTTGACGGCGTCCTCGAAGCCCACCATCGCGAAGAACGCGATCGACGTCGCGATCGTGACGGCGAGGAACAGGTTCTTGCCCTCGGGGTTCTCGAAGACCGTGATGCGGGCCAGGTCGCCGTCGCCGCGCGCGATGACCGCGAAGCCGACGCCGATGACGATCGTGAGGGCGGTGACCTCGACCAGGGTCAGCACGACGTTGAACTTCACGCTCTCGCCGACGCCGCGCAGGTTGATCGCCGCGAGCAGCACCATGAACAGCATGGCGATGATCGTGATGGTGGCGTCGCTGAAGCCGTCCTCACCGATCCACCCGTTGAGGCGGAGACCGTCGCTGAGGAAGCCCGACAGGGTCGCCGACGCGGTGGAGGCGCTCGTGATGCCGGAGCAGACCACGGCGAACGCGACGATGAAGGTGATGAAGTGGACGCCGAACGCCTTGTGCGCGTACAGCGCTGCGCCCGCCGCCTGGGGGTACTTCGTCACGAGCTCGAGGTAGGACAGGGCGGTGATCGTCGCGACGACGAACGCCAGCAGGAACGGCAACCACACGACGCCGCCGACGACGCCGGCCATCTGTCCGGTGACGGCGTAGACGCCGGCTCCCAGGATGTCGCCGACGATGAACAGGAGGAGGAGCTTCGGCCCCAGCACCCTCTTGAGCTCGGTGGGTTGTTCCTCGGTGTCAGCTGCGTGAGCCATGCGTGGTCCCCGTTTCTAGAGCGCCTGAACTTCTCGTAGCCCCCTACCGTGGCCCTGTGCGACGCACCGCGCAACCGGTGAGGCGTGACCAATCGGTCGCGAAGTCCGTGTATCTTGCTGCAGGTGTCGACGCTGCAAGCCCGCGTTCCAGGTGTGGTCAAGCGCTGGCTGGCCGCCCTGGTGGTCCGGCGTATCCGCCGCAAGGGCATCGACCTCGCGTCGATCTCGTTCCTGCCCGAGGAGACCAAGGTCCCGCTGCAGCGCGACAGCACCGATCCTCTGCCCCAGATCGCGCAGTGGCGCGCGTCCGAGCCGATGCGCCGGCTCGACCTGCCGTTCGACTTCACGGCCTACCTCGTCACCGGTCACGAGGAGACGCGCCAGATCCTGACGGCCCGTGACGAGTACTCCAACGACATCCGTCACCTCTTCTCGGGCGACGGGCCCGCGACCTCCGACGACATCGGCGGCCTGGGCTTCACCGACCCGCCGCTACACACGCGGCTGCGCAAGATCATCACGCCCGAGTTCACGATGCGCCGTCTCGCCCGGCTCGAGCCGCTGATCGAGGAGCGGGTCGAGCGCCAGCTCGACGACCTCGCCAAGGCAGCGGCCGACAACGGCGGCGTGGCCGACCTCGCCCAGCACCTCGCGTTCCCGGTCCCGTTCCAGACGATCTGCGACCTGCTGGGCCTCGACTACGACGACCGCGAGACGTTCGCCGGCCTCGGCAGCGCGCGATTCGACGCGACCAACGGTGCGGCGGCCGCCTTCGGCGCCGTCTCGGCGCAGCGCGAGTTCCTCTTCGACGCCGTCGCGCGCCAGCGGGTCGAGCCCGGACCGGGCCTGATCGGCCAGATCATCCGCGACGAGGGCGACGAGATCTCCGACGTCGACCTCGCGGGCCTGGCCGACGGCGTCTTCACGGGTGGCTTCGAGACCACGGCCGGCATGATCGCGCTCGGCACGATCGTGCTGCTGCGCGACCCGGCGTACGCGGCGCTCACGCGGGACGGCTCGCGCGAGGACGTCGACCGCGTCGTCGAGGAGCTGCTGCGCTACCTCGCCGTCGTGCAGGTCGCGTTCCCACGGTTCGCCAAGCGCGACATGGAGCTGTTCGGCACGCAGGTCAAGGCCGGCGACGTCATCCTGGCCTCGTTGTCGGGGGCCAACCGCGATCCCGAGAGCGCGGGGGAGTCGCCCGAGGCGTTCGACCCGTACCGCGTGCCGAAGAGCGGCCATCTGGCGTTCGGGCACGGCATCCACCGCTGCATCGGTGCCGAGCTGGCGCGCATGGAGCTGCGGATCGTGCTCCCGGCCCTGCTGCGACGCTTCCCCGATCTCGCGCTGGACCGGCCGGAGTCCGAGCTGTCGTTCCGCCAGCTGAGCTTCGTGTTCGGGGTCGAGGAGCTCCCGGTCCGTCTGGGCGCATGAGCGACCGCGACCGGCTCGAGTCGTGGTTCGACGACAACGGGCTTCCGTACTTCGTGGGTGACCAGGCCGAGACGGTCGAGCGATGGCTGGGGCGCCGCCGCATCGTGGCGCTGATCCTCGCGCTGGTCGCGCTGGGCGTCGGTGCCGGGGTCGCGGTGTCGCGCACGATCGGCGACGCGGGCGACGGGATCCTCTCCGGAGTGGCGGTGTTCGTGCTGCTGCTGGCGCTGTACGCGGGACGCCTCCTGCGGATGGGCACGATGGTCCGCTGGGCCGTGCGTCGCACGTTCGGGTCGCTCGGACTGCTGTTGCCGCTGCTGACCCGGGCCCTGCCGCTCCTGCTCCTCGCGGTCACGTTCCTGTTCATCAACGCGGAGGTCTGGCAGGTCGCGGCGCTGATGTCGCGCACGGTGCTGTGGCTCTCGGCCGGTGCGTTCGCGCTGGTCGCGACCGCCTTCCTGCTCGTGCGCCTGCCGGAGGAGGTGCGCTCGGTCGAGGACGACGTCGTGGGCGACCGCCTCGTCGACTGCTGCCACGGCACGCCGGCGGCCGACCTGGCACCCGGCGCCGACGTGCGCGTGGGGGAGCTGCCGCGCTTCGCCCGGGCGAACCTGGTGCTCGTGCTGCTGTTCAGCCAGGCGGTGCAGGTCCTGCTGCTGACGGTCGGTCTGTTCGCGTTCTTCGTCGTGTTCGGGGCGCTGGCGATCCCGGACCCCACCGTGGAGGCGTGGACCGGTCAGCCGGTCTCGGACCTGCCGTCCCGGATCGGCAGCCACGTGCCGATCACCAACGACCTGTTCCAGGTCGCGGTCTTCCTCGCCGCCTTCTCGGGGCTGTACTTCACGGTGTCAGCCGTCACCGACGAGACGTACCGCCGCCAGTTCTTCACCGACGCCTCGGTCCAGCTCGAGCGGGCCGTCGCCGTGCACGCGGTCTACCGCGCCCTGGACGACGTGCCGCCGACCTGACCGCTCCTCACCAGCCGCGGGCGCGCCACTCCGGGATGCTGGCGCGCTCGGCGCCGAGGGTCGAGTCGTTGCCGTGACCGGGGTAGAAGCGCGTGTCGTCGGGGAAGCGGCCGAAGATCTTGGACTCGACCTCGTCGATGAGGGTCGCGAAGTCTCCCTCGGACCAGGTCTTGCCGACGCCTCCGGGGAACAGGGAGTCGCCCGTGAATAGGTGGACGATGCCGTCGGGGTCGTCGTAGGCCAGGACGATCGAGCCGGGGGTGTGGCCCACGATCTCGACGACCTCGAGCTCGCAGGAGCCGACGCGCACCCGGGCACCGGTGGCGACCATGACGTCGGTCACGACGTCGATGCCCTCGGCGTCGCGCTCGCCGGCGATCGTCTCGGCACCCGTCGCGGTGCGGACCTCGTCCAGCGCGGCCCAGTGGTCGGGGTGGCGGTGGGTCGTGACGATGCGCGCCACGTCCTCCTCGCCGATCTCCGCGAGGATCCGCTCGGCGTCGTCGGCGGCGTCGATGACGAGCCGCTCGCCGGTCAGCGTGCACCGCAGGAGGTACACGTTGTTCGACATCGGCCCGACGGCCAGCTTGGTGATCTCCAGGTCTCCGGCGTCCTGCACGTCCGCCGCGCCTCCGACCTCGACCTCTCCGGTGTACGTCATGCTGCCGATCCTAGGGGCCGGGTCCTGGCGTCCGCCGCCCGCTCGACGCGAAACTGTCAGACCCCCTGGTTAGGCTGAACGGGTGCCCACTCGTACGTCGTCCAGTCCTGCCCGCAAGCCTGCACGATCGCCTCGCGGGGGCAGCAGCATCGACCAGATCGTCGTCCGAGGCGCGCGCGAGCACAACCTGAAGGACGTCTCGCTCGACCTGCCCCGTGACGCGCTGATCGTCTTCACCGGTCTGTCCGGCTCGGGCAAGTCCTCGCTCGCCTTCGACACGATCTTCGCCGAGGGCCAGCGCCGCTACGTCGAGTCGCTCTCGGCGTACGCGCGCCAGTTCCTGGGGCAGATGGACAAGCCCGACGTCGACTTCATCGAGGGCCTCTCACCCGCGGTCTCGATCGACCAGAAGTCCACCTCGCGCAACCCCCGCTCGACGGTCGGCACGATCACCGAGGTCTACGACTACCTGCGCCTGCTCTACGCCCGCGCGGGGCGCGCGCACTGCCCCGAGTGCGGTGAGCCGATCACGCGCCAGACACCGCAGCAGATCGTCGACCGCATCCTCACCTCGCCCGAGGGCACCCGGTTCCAGGTGCTCGCGCCGGTCATCCGCGGCCGCAAGGGCGAGTACCTCGACCTGTTCCGCCAGCTCCAGGCTCAGGGCTTCAGCCGATCCGTCGTCGACGGCGAGGTCCACATGCTCGCCGACGAGCCGCCGAAGCTCGCCAAGCAGAAGAAGCACACGATCGACGTCGTCGTCGACCGCCTGCAGGCCAAGCGCAGCGCGCAGCAGCGGCTCACCGAGTCGGTCGAGACCGCCCTCGGCCTGGCCGACGGGCTCGTCATCATCGACTTCGTCGACCTGCCCGAGGACGACCCGGAGCGCACGCGCCGCTTCTCCGAGAAGCTCGCCTGCCCCAACGACCACCCGCTCGCGGTCGACGAGCTCGAGCCGCGGTCGTTCTCCTTCAACGCGCCGTTCGGCGCCTGCGCCGAGTGCCACGGCCTCGGCGTGCGCATGGAGGTCGACCCCGAGCTCGTCGTCCCCGACCCGCAGAAGTCGCTCGACCAGGGCGCCATCGCGCCGTGGTCGTACAACCAGATGTCCGACTACTTCCTGCGCATCCTGCAGGCGCTGGGTCGCGAGCTCGGCTTCAGCACCGACGTGCCGTACGGCGAGCTGTCCGACGACGTCCAGAAGATCCTGATGTACGGCCGCCCCGGCAAGGTCCACGTGGTCTACAAGAACCGCTACGGCCGTCAGCGCGAGTACGACACCGTCTTCGACGGCGCGGTCGAGTTCGTGCAGCGCCGCCACGCCGAGACCGACTCCGAGACCAACCGGGAGCGCCTCGAGGGCTTCATGCGCGAGGTCCCCTGCGGCGCGTGCGACGGCACCCGTCTCAAGCCCGTCATCCGCGCGGTCCTGCTCGACCACCCGGAGCTCGGCCCCAAGAACATCGCCGAGGTCAGCAACCTGTCGATCGCCGAGGCCGCGGTGTACCTGCGCGGGCTGGCGATGAACGACCGCGAGCTGCAGATCGGCGAGCGCGTGCTGAAGGAGATCGACGAGCGTCTGCAGTTCCTGCTCGACGTCGGCCTCGACTACATCTCGCTCGACCGGGCAGCCGGTTCGCTGTCGGGCGGCGAGGCCCAGCGCATCCGCCTCGCGACGCAGATCGGTGCTGGGCTCGTGGGCGTGCTCTACGTCCTCGACGAGCCCTCCATCGGCCTGCACCAGCGCGACAACCGGCGCCTCATCGAGACGCTGCAGCGCCTGCGCGACCTGGGCAACACCCTGATCGTCGTCGAGCACGACGAGGACACGATCGCGGTCGCCGACTGGGTCGTCGACATCGGCCCGGGAGCGGGTGAGCACGGCGGCCAGGTCATCGTGTCCGGCCCGGTCGAGGAGCTGCTGAAGAGCAAGGACTCCATCACCGGCAAGTACCTCTCGGGGCGCGAGAAGATCCCCGTCCCCGAGGTCCGTCGCCCGCGCCAGAAGGAGCGCGCCCTCACGGTGCGCGGCGCGCGTGAGAACAACCTGCGCGACATCGACGTCGACTTCCCGCTGGGCCAGCTCGTCGCGGTCACGGGGGTGTCCGGCTCGGGCAAGTCCACGCTGGTCAACGACATCCTGTACCGCTCGCTCGCCCGGACGATCTACGGCGCGCGCACCATCCCGGGCCGCCACCGCACGATCGACGGGCTCGACCAGGTCGACAAGGTCATCCACGTCGACCAGTCGCCGATCGGGCGCACCCCGCGCTCCAACCCGGCCACGTACACCGGCGTGTTCGACCACGTGCGCAAGCTCTTCGCGCAGACCCCCGAGGCCAAGATGCGGGGCTACCAGCAGGGACGCTTCTCGTTCAACATCAAGGGCGGACGCTGCGAGGCGTGCGCCGGCGACGGCACGATCAAGATCGAGATGAACTTCCTGCCCGACGTCTACGTCCCGTGCGAGGTGTGTCACGGCGCGCGCTACAACCGCGAGACGCTCGAGGTGCACTACAAGGGCAAGACCATCGCCGAGGTCCTCGACATGCCGATCGAGGAGGCCGTCGAGTTCTTCGAGGCCATCCCGGCGATCGCGCGCCACCTGCGCACCCTCGTCGACGTCGGCCTCGGCTACGTCCGCCTCGGCCAGCCCGCCCCCACCCTCTCCGGAGGCGAGGCACAGCGCGTCAAGCTCGCCTCCGAGCTGCAGAAGCGCTCCACGGGCCGCACGCTGTACGTCCTCGACGAGCCCACCACGGGCCTGCACTTCGAGGACATCCGCAAGCTGCTGCTGGTGCTGGGGCGCATCGTCGACACCGGTAACTCCGTCATCGTCATCGAGCACAACCTCGACGTCATCAAGACGGCCGACTGGATCATCGACATGGGTCCAGAAGGCGGCAGCGGCGGCGGCATCGTCATCGCCGAGGGCACCCCCGAGGACGTCGCGAAGGTCGAGGCGAGCCACACGGGGCAGTTCCTCGCCCCGCTGCTGGACTGATCCGCGATGGCCGATCCAGCGACTTACCGTCCCCGGACGGGGGAGATCCCGACCGAGCCGGGGGTCTACAAGTTCCGTGACGCCGACGGCCGGGTCATCTACGTCGGCAAGGCCAAGTCGTTGCGCCAACGCCTCACGTCGTACTTCGCCGATCCCGACGGGCTGCACGAGCGCACGCGCCGCATGGTCACCACGGCCGCGTCCGTGGAGTGGACCGTCGTGGGCACCGAGGTCGAGGCGCTGCAGCTCGAGTACACCTGGATCAAGCAGTTCGACCCGCGGTTCAACGTCAAGTACCGCGACGACAAGTCGTACCCCTGGCTCGCGTTCACGGTGGGCGAGGCGATCCCGCGCGTGCAGGTCATGCGCGGGTCCCAGCGCAAGGGCGTCCGCTACTTCGGGCCCTACTCCCACGCCTGGGCCATCCGCGACACCGTCGACACGCTGCTGCGGGTCTTCCCGATGCGCTCGTGCTCGGCCGGCACCTTCCGCGGCGCGCAGGCGGCGGGACGACCCTGCCTGCTGGGCGACATCGGCAAGTGCGCCGCCCCCTGCGTCGGTCGGGTCACGCCGCAGGAGCACCGCGAGATCGTGGACGACTTCATGGGCTTCATGAGCGGCAGCACGAAGGTCATCACGCGCGAGCTCAAGCAGAAGATGCAGAGCGCCTCCGACAACCTCGAGTTCGAGCTCGCGGCGAAGTACCGCGACGACCTCGGGGCGCTCGACAAGGTCCTCGAGAAGCAGACCGTGGTGCTTGCCGACGGCACCGACGCCGACGTCCTGGGATTCGCCGAGGACCCGCTCGAGGTCGCGGTGCAGATCTTCTCGGTGCGCGGTGGGCGCGTCCGGGGCCAGCGCGGATGGGTCGCCGACCGGGCCGACGACGCAGAGCTTCCCGAGCTCGTCCAGCGCGCCGTCATGACCCTGTACGCCGAGGGCGCCCCCTCGGCGATGCCCCGCGAGGTGCTCGTGCCGGTCGAGCCGTCCGACGCGGGCCTCGTGGCCGAGCTGCTCAGCGAGCACCGCGGCGGCGCGGTCCGGTTCCGCGTGCCGCAGCGTGGCGACAAGCGCAGCCTGCTCGAGACCGTCGAGCAGAACGCCCAGCAGGCGCTCGCCCGGCACAAGATGAAGCGCGCCGGCGACCTCACGACCCGCAGCATCGCGCTGGAGGAGCTGCAGGCCGCGCTCGGGCTGCCCGACGCGCCCCTGCGCATCGAGTGCTTCGACATCTCGAACCTCCAGGGCACCGAGATCGTGGCCTCGATGGTCGTGTTCGAGGACGGCCTGCCGCGCAAGTCCGAGTACCGACGGTTCGTCGTGCGGCACGAGGGCCAGAGCGACGTCGCGGCGATGCACGAGGTCATCAGCCGACGCTTCAAGCGACACCTCGAGGGGCCCCAGGTGATCGAGCACGGCGAGCTGCCGCCCGAGCCCGCCGAGGCCGTCGCCGAGAAGCGACGGTTCGCCTACGCCCCGTCGCTCGTCGTGGTCGACGGCGGCCCGCCGCAGGTCGCGGCGGCCAAGCAGGCGCTCGACGAGCTGGGCATCACCGACATCGCCCTGGTCGGTCTGGCCAAGCGGCTCGAGGAGGTCTGGCTGCCCGACGACGAGCACCCCGTGATCCTGCCGCGCACCAGCGAGGGGCTCTACATGCTCCAGCGCGTGCGCGACGAGGCCCACCGGTTCGCGATCAGCCACCACCGCAAGCGGCGCAGCACCTCGATGACCGCCTCGGTGCTCGACGAGGTCGAGGGCCTCGGTCCGTCGCGTCGCGCCGCGGTCATGAAGAAGTTCGGCACGCTCAAGAAGCTGCGGGCTGCGACGGTCGAGGAGATCGCCGAGGTTCCGGGCGTCGGGCGCACTACGGCAGAATCGATCGCGACGGCTCTCGCAGGAGCGGCGCCGTCGGTGTCGGTCAACACCGCCACGGGCGAGATCATCGACGACTAGGACGAGGAGCGGCTGTCGCCATGAGTGAGCTGAAGGAAGCCGTCGTCATCACGGGCATGACCGGGGCGGGGCGTGGCACCGCCGCGAAGGTGCTGGAGAAGCTCGGCTACTACGTCATCGACAACCTGCCGCCGGTGCTGCTCGACTCCACGATCGACACCGTCGAGAAGGCAGCCGACATCGACCTGCTGGCGGTCGTCGTCGATGCCCGTTCCCGGTCGTTCTTCGGCGAGCTCGCCGAAGCCCTCGGGCGCCTGCGCAAGCGGGGCGTTCCCACCCGCGTGCTGTACCTCGAGGCCAGCGACGAGGTGCTGGTGCGTCGCCAGGAGGCGGCCCGCCGCCCCCACCCGCTGAGCCTGGAAGGCCGTCTGATGGACGGCTTCGTGGCGGAGCGCCAGCTGCTGCGCCGTGTGCGGGCGGGCGCCGACCTCGTGGTCGACACGACGTCGCTCAACGTGCACCAGCTCGGCCAGCGCCTCCGCGCCGCCTTCGGCGAGCCCGGATCCCGCGGGCTCCGCGCCTCGGTCATGTCGTTCGGCTTCAAGTACGGCATCCCGATCGACGCCGACATGGTCGCCGACATGCGCTTCCTGCCCAATCCGTACTGGGAGCCCGAGCTCCGCGCCATGAGCGGTCTCGACGACCCGGTGCGCGAGTTCGTCCGCAGCCAGCCGCGGGCCGAGGAGTTCCTCGACCGCTACGAGGACCTGATCTCGCTGCTGACCGACGGGTTCCTGCACGAGGACAAGCACTTCCTCACGCTGGCCATCGGCTGCACCGGCGGGCGGCACCGGTCCGTCGCGATGTCGGAGGCCTTCGCCGAACGACTCCGAGCCCGCGGCGTCAGCACGCTGGTGGTGCACCGCGACCTGGGGCGCGAATGACGAGCCCCCTGCGCGTCGCCGCGCTCGGGGGAGGGCACGGTCTCGCAGCCAGCCTGACGGCGCTGCGTCGCCTGACGCCCGACCTCACCGGCATCGTCACGGTCGCCGACAACGGCGGTTCCTCCGGTCGGCTCCGCGAGGAGTTCGGCATTCTCCCGCCGGGCGACCTGCGGATGGCCCTCGCCGCACTCAGCGGTGACGACGAGCACGGCCAGCGGTGGGCCAGCGTCCTGCAGCACCGGTTCGCGGGCGACGGCCCGCTCGCCGGGCACGCGATCGGCAACCTCCTGATCGCCGCGATCTGGGAACGACTGGGCGACACCGTCGCCGGCCTGGACCTCGTGGGCGAGCTGCTCGGGTCGAAGGGGCGCGTGCTGCCGATGGCGGCCGTCCCGCTCGACATCGAGGCCGACGTCCACCTCGTCTCGGCTCCCGACGGGCTCACGATCGTGCGTGGCCAGGCCGAGGTCGCCTCGGTCGACGGCCAGGTCGTCAGCGTGCGCCTGGACCCGCAGGACCCGCCGGCCTGCCCCGAGGCCGTGGCCGCCGTGCACGACGCCGACTGGGTCGTCGTGGGCCCGGGCTCCTGGTTCACGAGCGTCATGCCCACGCTCCTCGTCCCTGGCCTGCGTGACGCCCTGGTGGGCACCTCCGCCCGCCGAGCCCTCGTGCTGAACCTCCGGGGCGACCGCGAGACCGAGGGCCTCAGTGCCACCGACCACCTCGAGGTGCTCTCGGCCCACGCGCCCGAGCTGGCGATCGACGTCGTCCTGGCCGACTCCAGCGTCGTCGACGACGCGGGTCACCTGGAGGCCACGGCGCGTCAGCTGGGCGCCCGTCTGGTCGTCGACGACGTCGCCCAGGCGCTCGGCAGCGACCAGCACGACCCCACCAGGTTGGCGAAAGCGTTCGGACGGTTTCTGACCCCGGCATAGAGTGTCCCGCATGGCGTTGACGTCCCAGGTGAAGTCCGAGCTCGTGGCCACCACCGTGACGAAGGCGTGCTGTCGCAAGGCCGAGGTGGCCTCGATCCTGCGCTTCGCCGGTGGGCTCCACCTCGTCGCGGGCAAGGTCGTGATCGAGGCCGAGCTCGACAGCGGCGGCGCGGCCCGTCGCCTGCGCAAGGACATCGGCGACATCTACGGGCACCCCAGCGAGATCGTCGTGATGCAGCCCAACGGCCTGCGCAAGAACACCTCCTACGTCGTCCGCGTCAGTCAGGGCGGCGAGGCCCTCGCGCAGCAGACCGGCATCATCGACGGCTCGGGACGCCCCATCCGCGGTCTTCCGCCGGCCGTCGTCGGTGGCTCGTCCTGCGACGCGGTCTCGGCGTGGCGCGGTGCCTTCCTGGCGCACGGCTCGCTGACCGAGCCCGGCCGGTCGTCGGCCCTGGAGATCAGCTGCCCCGGTCACGAGGCCGCGCTGGCGCTGGTCGGTGCGGCTCGCCGACTCGGCATCTCGGCGAAGTCCAAGGAGGTGCGGGGGTTCGACCGGGTCGTGATCCGCGACGGTGAGGCCATCGGCGCTCTGCTGACCCGCCTGGGCGCCCACGAGACCCTGCTGGCGTGGGAGGAGCGGCGCCTGCGCCGTGAGGTCCGTGCCACGGCCAACCGCCTCGCCAACTTCGACGACGCCAACCTGCGCCGCTCGGCCCGCGCCGCGGTCGCCGCCGGCGCTCGTGCCGCGCGGGCCCTCGAGATCCTGGGCGACGACGTCCCCGACCACCTCAAGCTCGCTGGCGTGCTGCGCGTCGAGCACCGTCAGGCGAGCCTGGAGGAGCTGGGTCAGCTGCACGTGCCGCCGCTGACGAAGGACGCGATCGCCGGTCGCATCCGCCGACTGCTCGCGATGGCCGACAAGATCGCCGCGGAACAAGGCATTCCCGACACCGAGGCCACCCTGGAGGACCTCCCCGAGTCGTGACCGACCCGGGGTTGGTCCAGCGGCTCCGCGCCGCGGGCTGCGTCTTCGCCGAGGACGAGGCTGCCCTCCTGAGCGCCGAGGCCTCGGGCGCCGAGCTGGAGCTCCTGGTGCGGCGCCGCGCCGCGGGAGAGCCGCTCGAGACCGTGCTCGGCTGGGTCGAGGTCGACGGGCTCCGGTTGGTCGTCGGCCGCGGGTGCTTCGTCCCGCGGCAGCGCACCGTGCTGCTGGCCCGGCTGGCGATCGAGGCTCGGCCGCACCTCCTCGTGGAGGTGTGCTGCGGGGTCGCTCCGATCGCCGCCCTGGTCGCACGGGCGCTGCCCGGCGCCGAGCTGCACGCCGCCGACCTGGACCCGGTGCCGCTGACGTCGGCCCGCCTGAACCTCGCAGGCCGGGGGAGCGTCCACGAGGGCGACCTGACGGCACCGCTGCCGACCTCGCTGCGCGGGCGCGTCGACGTGCTGGTCGCCAACGCTCCCTACGTCCCGACGGCGGAGATCGCCCACATGCCGCCCGAGGCGCGCCTCCACGAACCGACGGTGGCGCTCGACGGGGGAGTCGACGGTCTCGACCTCCACCGGCGCCTGGCTCGTGAGGCTCCCGCCTGGCTCCGACCCGGCGGCGTGCTGCTGATCGAGACCTCGCGCCGTCAGGCACCCGCGACGGCAGCAGCGTGCGCCGCCGCCGGGCTGGTGCCCGCGATCGTCCGGGACGACGGAATCGACGCCACCGCGGTCAGGGCGGTCTCGGACTTCGATAGGCTGACCCCTGATCCAGGTCCACCCCACTTCAGGAGCATCACGCCGTGACCGTTCGCGTTGGCATCAATGGCTTTGGCCGCATCGGCCGTAACTTCTTCCGAGCGGCGCGTGCCGCTGGTGGCGACATCGAGATCGTCGCCGTCAACGACCTCACCGACAACAAGACGCTCGCGACCCTCCTGAAGTACGACTCGATCCTGGGCCGCCTCGACGCCGACGTCACGTACGACGACACGTCGATCACGGTCGGCGACCAGAAGATCGCCGCGTTTGCCGAGCGCGACCCCGCGAAGCTCGACTGGGCCAGCGTCGGTGTCGACATCGTCGTGGAGTCCACCGGATTCTTCACCGACGCGACCAAGGCGAAGGCGCACGTCGACGGCGGCGCGAAGAAGGTCATCATCTCGGCGCCCGCCAAGAACGAGGACATCACGATCGTGATGGGCGTCAACCACGAGCTCTACGACGGCACGCAGCACACCGTCATCTCGAACGCCTCGTGCACCACGAACTGCCTCGCCCCGCTGGCGAAGGCGCTCAACGACGCCCTGGGCATCGAGCGGGGCCTCATGACCACGATCCACGCGTACACGCAGGACCAGAACCTGCAGGACGCCCCGCACAGCGACCTGCGCCGTGCCCGCGCCGCCGCGATCAACATCGTCCCCACCTCGACGGGCGCCGCGAAGGCCGTCAGCCTCGTGCTGCCCGAGCTCGCCGGCAAGCTCGACGGCTACGCGCTGCGCGTCCCGGTGCCCACGGGCTCGGCGACCGACCTCACCTTCACGGCCAGCCGCGAGACCACGGTCGAGGAGGTCAACCAGATCATCAAGGACGCCTCCGAGGGCGCCATGAAGGGCTTCCTGGTCTACACCGACGACCCGATCGTCTCCTCCGACATCGTCACCGACCCGGCGTCGAGCATCTTCGACTCGGGCCTGACCAAGGTCATCGGCGACCAGGTCAAGGTCGTCTCCTGGTACGACAACGAGTGGGGCTACTCCAACCGCCTGGTCGACCTGGTCAAGCACGTCGGCGCCTCCCTCTGATCGTGCAGAACATCGACGACCTGGGCGACCTCCGGGGCACGAAGGTCCTGGTCCGCAGCGACCTCAACGTGCCGCTCGACGGCTCCACCATCACCGACGACGGCCGCATCCGCGCGAGCCTGCCGACCCTGAAGAGGCTGGCGGACGCGGGTGCCAAGGTCCTCGTGACGGCCCACCTGGGGCGTCCGAAGGGCACGCCCGACCCGGCGTTCTCGCTCAAGCCCGTCGCCGAGCGGCTGGCCGAGCTGCTCGGCAGTCCCGTGCTGTTCGCGGGCGACACCGTGGGCGAGGAGGCGCAGCACATCGCTGCCGCGCTGGAGGACGGCCAGGTCGCCGTGCTGGAGAACGTGCGCTTCAACGCGGGCGAGACCAGCAAGGACGACGCCGAGCGCGGCGCCTTCGCCGACCAGCTCGCGTCGCTCGCGGACGTGTTCGTCTCGGACGGCTTCGGCGTCGTGCACCGCAAGCAGGCCAGCGTGTACGACATCGCGACGCGGCTCCCGTCTGCGGTCGGAGGTCTCGTCCAGGCCGAGGTCGAGGTGCTGCGGCGCCTCACCGACACGCCGGAGCGGCCGTACGTCGTCGTGCTGGGCGGGTCGAAGGTCTCCGACAAGCTCGGGGTCATCGACAACCTGCTCGACAAGGCCGACACGCTCCTGATCGGCGGGGGCATGGTCTTCACCTTCCTCGCCGCGCAGGGCCACAGCGTCGGCTCCTCGCTGCTCGAGTCCGACCAGCTCGACGTGGCCCGCGGCTACCTCGAGCGTGCGGAGGCGCAGGGCGTGCAGATCGTGCTGCCGACCGACGTCGTCGTCGCCCCGGCCTTCGCGGCCGACGCGCCGGCCACGGTCGTCGCGGCCGACGCGATCCCGGACGACCAGATGGGCCTGGACATCGGGCCCGACTCGGCGGCCGCGTTCGCCGAGCACGTTCGCGGTGCCCGCACCGTGTTCTGGAACGGCCCGATGGGCGTGTTCGAGTTCCCGGCGTTCGCGAACGGCACCCGTGCCGTCGCCGAGGCGCTCACCCAGACCGACGGGCTGTCCGTCGTCGGTGGTGGTGACTCGGCTGCCGCGGTCCGCCAGCTCGGGTTCGCCGACGAGGCGTTCGGGCACATCTCCACCGGTGGCGGTGCGAGCCTGGAGTATCTCGAAGGCAAGACCCTCCCGGGTCTGGCCATCCTGGAGGAGACACGATGACGCGCACGCCCCTGATGGCCGGCAACTGGAAGAGCAACCTGAACCACCAGGAAGCCGTGGTGCTCGTCCAGAAGCTCGCCTGGACGCTGCAGGACAAGAAGCACGACTTCGAGAAGGCCGAGGTCGTCGTCATCCCGCCGTTCACCGACATCCGCAGCGTGCAGACGCTGATCGACGGCGACCACCTGTCGATCGGCTACGGCGCGCAGGACGTCTCGGAGCACGACGGCGGCGCGTACACCGGGGAGATCTCCGCGGCGATGCTCGCCAAGCTGGGCTGCTCGTACGTCGTCGTCGGGCACTCCGAGCGCCGTGAGCACCACGCCGAGAGCGACCAGCTCGTCAACACGAAGGCGGGCAAGGCCATCGCGGCCGGCATCACCCCGATCGTGTGCGTCGGTGAGGGCCTCGAGGTCCGCCAGGCCGGCGAGCACGTGGCCCACACCCTCGCTCAGGTCGACGGCTCCCTCGCGGGATTCACGGCCGAGCAGGTCGCCGATCTCGTGGTGGCCTACGAGCCCGTGTGGGCCATCGGCACCGGTGAGGTCGCGACCCCCGACGACGCGCAGGAGGTCTGCGCGGCGATCCGCGCGCGGGTCGCGGACACCTTCTCGTCCGAAGCGGCTGAGTCGTTGCGTATCCTGTACGGAGGATCGGTCAAGGCGGTGAACGTCGCATCGATCATGGCCCAGCCCGACGTGGACGGGGCCCTGGTCGGTGGCGCAAGCCTCCAGGCGGACGAGTTCGCGGGTATCGCCCGCTTCTACGCCCTGCCCAGCACCGGCGTCTGACCCCGATCCCACCCGAACCCCGAACCTGGAAGCCAGCCCTGTGATCCTGATCTTCTCTGCCGTGCTGATGATCTGCAGCTTCCTGCTGATCCTGCTCGTGCTCATGCACAAGGGCCGGGGCGGCGGCCTGTCCGACATGTTCGGTGGCGGCGTCTCGAGCTCGCTCGGAGGCTCGTCCGTCGCTGAGCGCAACCTCGACCGCATCACGGTCGGCATCGCCGTCGTGTGGTTCGTGTCGGTCATCGCCCTCGGTCTGCTCCTGAAGGTGAGCAACTAGTGGCGACCGGCGCGATCCGCGGGAGCCGCATCGGCTCCGGCCCCATGGGCGAGGCGGAGCGCGGCGAGGCCGCTCCCCGTCAGCGCATCCAGTACTTCTGCGCCAACGACCACGAGACGTCGCTGATGTTCTCGATCGAGGCCGACGTCCCGGAGTCCTGGGACTGCCCGCGGTGCGGCCTCCCGGCCAGCGTCGACGCCGAGAACCGTCCCACGGCTCCGAAGACCGAGCCGTACAAGACGCACCTGGCCTACGTGAAGGAACGTCGTACCGACGAGGAGGCCAAGCAGATCCTCGACGAGGCGCTCGACCTTCTCCGCTCGCGCCGCAAGTCCGGCGACCTGATCTTCTGACCCCTCGCGAGTGAATTCCCGCCCCTCGAGGAGTGAGTTTCCGCCCTGAACCGGGGCGGGAATCCACTCGCGGAGGGGCGGGAATTCACTCGCGAGCGGTCGTCAGAGGTGGGAGGCGGCGGCGGGGTCGAGGATCCAGCGGGTCTCGACCCGGCCTCGCACGCCGCGCGCCGGCGTCTGGTGGACGCTGCCCTCCGGCGCCAGCGCCCGGGAGACCGCCTCGGCCTTGCCCTCGCCCGAGGCGACGAACCACACCTGGTCGGCCGCGTTGAGCGCCGGGAAGGTCAGCGAGATGCGCTCCGGGGGCGGCTTGGGGGAGCCGAACACCTCGACGGCCAGGCGCTGGGTCTCGTCGAGCTGGGCGAAGCCCGGGAACAGCGACGCGACGTGCCCGTCGGGCCCCACGCCCAGGAGCACGAGATCGAACTCCGCAGGCAGGCCTGTGGCGTAGCCGTCAGCGGCCTCTGCGAGGCTCTGGGAGCACCCGTGGGCCGGCATGGGGTGCACCCGCGACGCGGGGACGCCCAGGCGGTCCAGGAAGGCGTCACGCGCCTGCTGGTCGTTCCGGTCGGCGTGCCCCTCGGGCACGAACCGTTCGTCGCCCCACCAGAGATCGACCCGCGACCAGTCGACGCCGGGGTCGGCGCCGAGCAGCCGGTACGCGTCGTTGGCGATCGTGCCGCCGGTCAGGGCCACCCGCGGTGATCGGCCGCCGCCCTGGAGGTGAGCCAGGTGCGTCTCGAGCGCCGACGCCAGCGTCGCCGCCGCGTCGTCGACGACCTCGACGATCACGCCAGCACCTGACGCAGGCGCGCGAGGCCTGCCTCGACGTCGGTCAGGTGGACGCGCAGGACGGGGCGGCCTCGGTCGGCCAGCACGTTGCCGTCGCCGACGGCCTGGGCGGTGATGAACTGCCCGAACGTGAAGTCGCGACCGGGTACCTCGAGGTCGGGCGCGGGGGTGCCGGTGACCTGCAGGAACGAGCCCGTGGGGGTGCCGCCCTTGTGGTACTGGCCCGTCGAGTGCAGGAACCGTGGTCCCCACCCGAAGGTGACGGGACGACCGAGGCGCTCGCTGAGCGGGGCCCGGACCTCGGCCAGGTCGGCATGGGTCCACCGGTCGAGGTAGACGTGCAGGGCCAGGTAGCCGAGCGGCTCGTCGACCGAGCCGAACAGCTCCGCGATCGCGTCCTCCAGGGTCGTGGCCGTGGTGCCGAAGAGCTCGATGCCGTCGTCCGTGGCGGAGGGGCTGGGCAGCTGGACGTCGCCACCGAGCAGACCGCGAGCGGCCTTCTTGGCACTCTCGACATCGGGCTGGTCGAACGGGTTGATGTCGATGATCTCGCCGGCGACCGTGGTCGCGACCTCCCACAGGAGCATCTGCGCCCCCAGGGGCAGGTCGACCGCAGCCGCATAGCCCGACGGCGCGGTGGGCACCTGGTCGGTGCCGATCGCGACGACCAGGCAGTCGGGCGTGATCGCGCCGAGGGCGTCCGGCGTCGTGACGACGGGCAGGATGCCGCGGTCGTGCTTGCCGGTGGACTCGGCCACGAGCTGCTCGATCCAGTCACCGATGCCGGTGCCGGTGTGGTCGACCAGCACGAGCTTGTCGACGTCGTTGTCGGCCGCGACTCCCAGCAGCACCCCGAGGCGCAGCGCCACGTTCTCGACCGAGTCGGTCAGGTACTCGTCGTGCACGCCGGCGGCCTGCTCCAGCAGGGACGCCAGGGGCACGCCGGCCAGCCCGCACGGCACGAGGCCGAACGCCGACAGGGCCGAGTAGCGTCCGCCGACCTGCGGGTCCGCGCGGAAGACGCGGTACCCCGCTGCCGTGGCGTACTCGTCGAGCGGCGATCCCGGGTCGGTCACGATGACGAGATGGTCCTTCGCCGCGAGACCGGCGTCCTCGTAGGCCTGCTCGAACGTGCGGCGCTGGCTGTCGGTCTCGACCGTCCCGCCCGACTTGCTCGCCACCACGACAACAGACGTGGCCAGACGGTCGGCCACGGCGGCTCGCACCATGGCCGGGTCGGACGAGTCCAGCACCGTCAGCTCGACGCCGGCCGTCGCGCAGATGACCTCGGGCGCCAGGGACGAACCGCCCATGCCGCACAGGACGACGTGGTCGAGACCGGCGGCCCGCAGGTCGTCGCGCGCGGCGGCGATGCGGGGGAGCAGCGGTCGGGAGGTCTTGGCCAGGTCGACCCAGGCGAGCCGCTTCGCGGACTCCTCCTCAGCGGCGCGCCCCCAGAGGGTGGCGTCGCGGTCGGCGAGTCGCGAGGCGAAGTGGTCGTCGACGAGACGGCGCAGGACCGTCTCGTAGGAGCGAACCGGGGCCGTGACGTGGACGACGCCCATGATCAGGCCTCGTCCAGCGCGTCGCTCACGGTCTGCACGAGCTCGGCCCACGAGTCGTCGAACTTCTGCAGACCCTCGTCCTCGAGCTTCTTGACCACCTCGTCGTACCCGATGCCCGCCTCGGCGAGCTGGTCGATGACCTGCTGCGACTCGGCCTCGGTGCCGGTGACGGTGTCGCCCCTGACCTCGCCGTGGTCGGCGAAGGCCTGGAGCGTCTTCTCGGGCACCGTGTTGACGGTGCCGGCGACGACGAGGTCGCTCAGGTAGAGCGTGTCGGGCAGGTCGGGGCTCTTCACGCCCGTCGAGGCCCACAGCGGACGCTGCGGACGGGCGCCCTTCTGGGCGAGCGTCGCGAATCGCTCGCTGCCGAACACCTCGGCATAGGCCGCGTAGGCGAGCCGGGCGTTCGCCAGACCGGCCTTGCCGCGCAACGGGCTGTCCTCGGGGAGCCGGCCGTCGACCTCGGAGTCGACGCGGCTGATGAAGAACGAGGCGACCGAGTGGATCGTGGAGAGGTCGCGCCCCTCGGCAGCGGCCTGCTCCAGCCCGTAGAGGTACGCGTCCATCACGGCGCGATAGCGCTCGAGCGCGAAGATCAGTGTCACGTTGACGCTGATGCCTCGGGCGATCGTCGCGGCGATCGCCGGCAGGCCCTCCTCCGTCGCCGGGATCTTGATCAGCAGGTTGGGGCGGTCGACCCGCGCCCACAGCTTCTGGGCCAGCTCGACCGTGGCGTCGGTGTCGCGGGCCGCTCCCGGATCGACCTCGATCGAGACCCGGCCGTCGACGCCGTCGGTCGCGTCGTACACGGGCCGCAGGACGTCGCAGGCCTGCTGCACGTCGGTCGTCGTGAGCTCGAAGATCGTGCGGTCGACGTCGGCGCCCTCCGCCTTGAGCTGGGCGACCTGCTCGGCGTAGCGCTCGCCGTTGGCGAGCGCCGCGGCGAAGATCGTCGGGTTGGTCGTGACGCCCACGACGTTGCTCTCGGCCACCAGAGCCGCGAGGTTGCCCGAGGCGAGGCGCTCACGGGAGAGGTCGTCGAGCCAGATCGAGACGCCGGCGTCGGACAGGGCCTGCAGTCGTGCGTTCATGGTGCTCCTAGGCGATCAGTAGGGACGATCAGTGGGAGGTGTCGGGCAGCACGGGACCGGAGGGCCGGGCGAAGAACGGGACGCCACCGGTGTGGGTGGCGGCCTCGATCGACTCCCGCGCCGCCGTCACGACGGCGTCGGTCGTGATGCCGAACTCGTCGTAGAGACGCTGGTAGTCGGCCGAGGCACCGAAGTGCTCCAGGCCGACGATGCGGCCGGCGTCACCGACGACGTCGCGCCAGCCGAACGAGACACCCGCCTCGACGACGACGCGCGCCCGCAGCGACGGCGGGATGACGCTGTCGCGGTACGCGGCGTCCTGCGCCTCGAACCACTCGCGCGACGGCATCGAGACGACCCGGGCGGCCACACCGTCGGCAGCGAGCTGCTCGCGCGCCGCCACCGCGAGCTGCACCTCGGAGCCCGTCGCGACCAGGACCACGTCCGGCTCGCCGTTCTCGGCATCGACCAGGACGTAGGCGCCCTTGGCGGTGAGCGAGGCGTCGCCCCACCCCTCGCCCCGGGGGAAGACGGGCAGGTTCTGGCGGCTCAGGGCCAGCGCGGCCGGGCGCTCGTGCTCGAGGATCGAGCGCCAAGCGGCGACCGTCTCGTTGGCGTCGGCCGGACGGATGACGTCGAGGCCAGGGATGGCCCGCAGCGACGCGAGGTGCTCGACCGGCTGGTGGGTCGGACCGTCCTCGCCCAGACCGATCGAGTCGTGGGTCCAGACGTACGTGACGGGCAGCTGCTGCAGGGCGGCCAGCCGGACCGCCGGGCGCATGTAGTCGCTGAAGACGAGAAACGTGCCGCCGTAGGGGCGCGTCGGGCCGTGCTGGACGATGCCGTTGAGGATCGAGCCCATCGCGTGCTCGCGGATGCCGAAGTGCAGCACCCGGCCGTACCAGTCGCCGGAGAACTTGCCGGTCGAGCGGCGCGGCGGCAGGAAGGACGGCTCGCCCTTCGGCGTGGTGTTGTTCGAGCCGGCGAGGTCGGCGGAGCCTCCCCACAGCTCGGGCAGCTTCGGGGCCGCGGCCGTGAGGAACTCGCCGGAGGCGACGCGGGTGGCGACGCCCTTCTCGTCGGCCTCGTAGACCGGCAGGTCGGCGTCCCAGCCCGTGGGGAGCGTGTGCGACTTCAGGCGGTGGAGCAGCTCGTCCCGCTCGGGGTTGGCGGCCTTCCACGCGGCGTACTGCTCGTCCCAGGCGGCGCCCGCTGCAGCGCCGCGGTCGCGGGCCTGGTGCACGTGCGCGAGGACGTCGTCCTCGACGATGAACGTCTGGTCGGTGGGGAAGCCCAGGAGCTCCTTGGTGGCCGCGATCTCGTCGGCGCCGAGCGCGGAGCCGTGCGAGGCGCCCGTGTTCTGCGCGTTCGGCGCGGGCCAGGCGATGATCGTGCGCAGCACGATGATGCTGGGGCGCGAGGTCTCGGCCTTCGCGGTCTGGATCGCGTCCCAGAGTGCAGGCACGTCCTCGTGGTAGCTGCCGGTCGAGGTCCAGTCGACGGTCTGGACGTGCCAGCCGTACGCGGCGTAGCGGGCGGCGACGTCCTCGCTGAAGGCGACGTCGGTGTCGTCCTCGATCGAGATGCTGTTGTCGTCGTAGATCAGCGTCAGGTTGCCGAGCTCCTGGTGGCCCGCGAGCGACGACGCCTCGGCCGAGACGCCCTCCTGCAGGTCGCCGTCCGAGGCGAGCACGTAGACGTGGTGGTCGAACGGGCTCTCGCCGGCCGGGGCCTCCGGGTCGAACAGGCCGCGCTCGCGGCGGGCCGCCATCGCGAAGCCGACCGCGTTGGCGATGCCCTGGCCGAGGGGGCCGGTCGTGACCTCGACGCCGGGGGTGTGCTTGTACTCGGGGTGCCCGGGCGTCTGGCTGCCCCACGTGCGCAGGCTCTTGAGGTCGTCCAGGCTCAGCGGGTAGCCCGCGAGGAACAGCTGCACGTACTGCGTCAGGCTCGAGTGACCGCACGACAGGATGAACCGGTCGCGGCCGATCCAGTCCGGATCGGCGGGGTCGTGCCGCATGACCTTCTGGTAGAGCAGGTACGCGGCCGGCGCGAGACTCATCGCGGTGCCGGGGTGTCCGTTGCCGACCTTCTGGACCGCGTCGGCGGCCAGGAGGCGCGCGGTGTCGACCGCGCGGGCGTCGAGATCGGACCAGTCGAGCGCAGTGCTGTCGACGGAGGGGGCAGAGGTCACGAAAGAGCTCCTCGAGAAGGCGGAACGTGGGACGCCCCGGCTTGGGCGACGCCGTCACGTCGAGCCTACTCGGGTGGCTTAGACTCGTGCGCGTGAGTCTCGTCGATGCGGAACAGCCGAAGGTCGAGACGTCGTCGCGTGACGTCGTCGGTGCCTATGTCGCCCTGATGAAGCCGCGCATCATCGAGCTGCTTCTCCTGACGACCGTCCCGGTCATGTTCCTGGCCGCCCGCGCGATCCCCGACCTCTGGCTGGTCGTCGCGACCGTCGTCGGCGGCACGCTGTCGGCCGGCAGCGCGAACGCGCTCAACTGCGTCGTCGACGCCGACATCGACCAGAAGATGAACCGCACGAAGCGTCGCCCGCTCGTGCGCCACCAGGTCTCCACCCGGAGCGCCCTGGTGTTCGGCCTGGTGCTCGGTGTCGTCTCCACGCTGTGGCTCGGCTTCTTCGTCAACTGGCTGTCGTCGCTGCTCGCGCTGACCGCCAACATCTTCTACGTCGTCGGCTACACGATGCTGCTGAAGCGCCGCACGTCGCAGAACATCGTCTGGGGCGGCGCGGCCGGCTGCTTCCCGGCCATGATCGGTTGGACGGCCGTCACGAACGAGCTCGCCTGGACCCCCGTCGTCCTGTTCCTCATCGTGTTCTTCTGGACGCCGCCGCACTTCTGGTCGCTCGGCATGCGGTACCGCGAGGACTACGCCGCGGCCGACGTCCCGATGCTGCCGTCGGTCACGAGCTCGCGCGAGGTCGGCCGTCAGATCGTGGCCTACTCCTGGATCATGTTCGCGACCTCCCTGGCGCTGTGGCCCGTCGCCGGCATGGGCTGGTTCTACCCGGCCACCGCGATCGTGCTCGGCATCGTGTTCCTCGTCGAGGCGTACGACCTGCAGAGCCGCGCCCGCGACACCGAGGACCTCAGCATCATCAAGCCGATGCGCCTGTTCCACTTCAGCAACGCGTACCTGGCGCTGCTGTTCGTGGCGGCCGCGGCCGACCCCTTCATCCACGGCGCCCTGCTCGGCTGACCTCTCCGTGATCCCGTCGGACTGGGTGCCTCGGCGTCGCTCCGGGGACGGGGAGACCATCGGCTACGTCGAGATGGTCGGCGACGACGTCGTGCCGCGCGGGTTGGTGGGCAACGCCCTCGCAGACCCGACCCCCGACTGGGACGCGGCCGAGCAGGTCATCGACGACGTCGCGATGCGCCAGCTGGCCCAGAAGTGGGAGCTGACGACCGACGAGGGCCACGCGCTGACGGTCGTCATCCTGGAGATCGATCCGCGCCGGGTCGTGGTCGGCAGCGGCGACCACGCCCAGGTCGTGGGCCGTCCGGCCGAGGACGGCTGGCGGATCGAGGTCGAGGTGCCGACCCACCGCTTGCGCCCGGTCCCCGACGCCTGAACCTCAGAAGGTCAGGCGCCAGGAGGCGACGTCGATCGCGAAGTACGAGACGACCAGCGCGCCCGTGTAGAGGACCGAGACCGCCGCTGCGGCGCCGATCCTCGCGATCACGGGGCGGCCGGTCGTGGCCAGGTACCCCGTAGCGGCCGCCCAGCCCAGGACGGCCTCGGCCGGAGGCACGTACACCGCGACGCCGAGCAGCCGCGTGGTCTCGCCCGTCGGCTCCCAGAGCCCGACGACCGGGGCCAGGAGCTCGGCGACCCCGAAGACGACGAACGCGGCCAGCGCAGCTCGTCCGGGTCGCTGGTCAGCGGCCACGAGTGCGATGAACAGCGGTGCGAGCCACATCAGGGCCATCGCGAGCGGGACCTGGTCGTCGAACCGGGGTCCGCCCTGGTCGGGGAAGGCCAGCGTGCCCAGCACGTCGGAGAGGATCCAGTCGGGCAGGACCTGGAAGGTCGAGACGAGGCACAGGAAGCCCACGAGCGGCAGCAGGTCGGTGCGACGGCACGCGTGCGCGAGGCCGACGGCGTAGGCGACCACCGTGACGAGCACGGCCCAGCCGCGCGCGGGGGAGTCGAGCGAGAGCGCGATCGTGCCCAGGACCGCCAGACCCAGGTGGGGCAGGACGAGGGGACGCAGGTCGCGCCGGGTCGTGGTGTCGCTCGTCACACCCGGATGCTAGCGGTCACGTGAGGCGTCGGCGCGTCCTTTCGGAGGTCCACCGCGCGCACCAGCACCCACGTCGCCGTCGCCATGAGGACGGCGGCCCCGACGAGGTGCGCCGCGACCAGCGCGATGGGCAGGTCGTTGAAGTACTGGACGTACCCGATGAGCCCCTGCGCGAGCTCGACGCCGAGCAGGACCGCCGCGGGGACGAACAGTCGGGTCCGGCGAGCGCTGACGAGCAGCACGACCGTGACGGCGACCAGGACCCACACCGAGACGGCGTGGATGCGGCTCCAGAGCTCGGGGTCCAGGCCGTTGCGCTCGGTGGAGGCGTCGCCGGCGTGCGGACCGCTGCCGGTCACGACCGTGCCCAGCACGACCGCGACCCAGGTGACCAGGTACGCCAGCGTCGCGAGCCGGACCGCCGGGCCCGTGGAGGGCCCCTCCGGCCGGTCGGTCACTCGGTGGAGCAGCAGGACCGAGCCGGAGACCAGGGCCATCGACACGATCAGGTGCGAGCCGACGATCCACGGGTTCAGGCCCGTCAGCACCGTGATGCCGCCGAGGATCGCCTGGGCCGGGATGCCGAGCGCCAGGACCGTCGCGAGGGTCCGGACCTGGCGGTTCGTGCCGACCCACCGCCGCACGGCGACGAACGTGCCGATCGCGACGACGACGAGCACGTAGGTGAGCATCCGGTTGCCGAACTCGATCGCCCCGTGGATCCCGAGCGAGCTGTGCGGGACGAACGACTCCTCGGTGCACCGGGGCCACTCGGGGCAGCCGAGGCCGGAGCCCGTGAGCCGGACGACGCCGCCCGTGAAGATGATGACGGAGTTCGCCACGACGGACGCCCAGGCCCACCGCTCGACGTGGTCGAAGAGGCGCACGAAGGCGGCCCAGAGTCGTCGCTGGTTCATCGGTGTCACTCCCACTTGAAGCTGCGGACGGTGGCCACTCCCGCGACGGCGGCCCACACGACGAGCACGGCCAGCGGTGCAAGGGCGGAGCCGCCGGCGAAGGCCTCGCGCAGACCCTCGCCGAGGGCTCCGGAAGGCACGAGCTCCATGACCTGGCGGGCGCCCTCGGGGTAGCGCGACAGCGGCACCATCAGCCCGCCACCGACCAGCAGCAGCACGTAGACGAGGTTCGCGACGGCGAGGGTGGCCTCGGCGCGCAGGGTGCCGGCGATCAGGAGGCCGAGCGCCCCGAAGGCCGCGGTCCCGGCGACCACGAGCAGGACCGCCCAGACCCACGCCACGGCACTGCCGTGGGGCTCCCACCCCAGCGCGAGCGCGGTCGGGACGAGCACGGCGAGCTGGATGGCCTCGACGGCGGCCACGGCGCCGACCTTGCCGAGCAGCAGCACGGCGCGGGGGAGCGGCGACGCGCCCAGGCGCTTCAGCACGCCGTAGCGACGGTCGAAGCCCGTGCTGATGGCCAACGACGTGAAGGACGTCGAGAGGACCGCGAGGGCGAGGACGCCGGGTGCGATGATGTCGATCGTGCGGCCGGGGCCCAGGTCGACGACCTGGTCGGCCTTGGTGCCCATCACGAGCAGCAGGAGCGGGATCACGAGCGTCAGCAGCACCTGCTCGCCGTTGCGCAGCATGAGCTTGAGCTCCATGCCGGTCTGGGCGCGCAGCATGGCCCCCAGGGGAGCGGAGCCGGGCTTCGGCGTGACGTCGAGGCTCATCGCAGGCTCCTCCCGGTGAGGTCGAGGAAGCGGTCCTCGAGCGTCTGGCGCTCGACCAGGATCGACTCGGGCAGGATGCCGCGGCCTGCGCACCACGCCGTCAGGGTGGCGAGCATGGCGGGATCGACGTCGCCGGCGACGACGTAGGAGCCGGCGCCGCGCTCCTCGACCTTGGTGCCCTCGGGGAGCGCCTGCATCAGGTCGACGACGTCGAGCCCGGCCGTCGCGGTGAAGCGGATCGTGTTGCGGGCGCTCTCGCGCGTCAGGTCGGCGGGGGAGCCGCTCGCGATCACGCGTCCGGCGTCGACGATGTGGACGACGTCGCTGAGGTGCTCGGCCTCGTCCATGAAGTGGGTCGTGAGGACCGTCGTGACGCCGTGGTCGCGCATCTCCGTGACGAGCTCCCAGGTGGCGCGACGCGCCTGCGGATCGAGCCCGGCGGTCGGCTCGTCGAGGAAGAGGAGCTCGGGGCGGCCGATGATGGCCATCGCGAGCGAGAGGCGCTGCTGCTGCCCGCCCGAGAGGCGGCGGAAGGGCGTGCGGCCGCACGAGCCGAGGCCGAGTCGCTCGATGACCGCGTCGACGTCGAGCGGGTGCGCGTGCAGCGCGGCGATGTGGCGCAGCATCTCGTGCGCCCGGGAGCCCGACCACGCGCCGCCCGACTGCAGCATCACGCCGATCCGAGGCCGCAGCGACGCGTCACGGGGGTCGAGGCCGAGCACCCGGACGGTGCCGGCCTGGGCGGCGCGGAATCCCTCGCAGGTCTCGATCGTCGTGGTCTTGCCGGCGCCGTTGGGGCCGAGGATCGCCGTAACGGACCCGGTCTCGACCGTCAGGTCGAGGTGGTCGACGGCCGTCGTCTCGCCGTACTGCATGACGAGGTCGCGGACCTCGACGGCGGGAGCTGGCACCGGGACAGTCTAGGTGGGACACCTCGGACCGACCGACGAGAGGCAGACCTTGCCCAGTGGTCCTCACGATGTGTGCGCTCCGAGGGGTTCCGCGGCAGCATCAGCACCCCCGCGCGCACACATCGAGCAGACGGACCCCGCGGAACGCACACATCCTGCAGCGGGGATGGTTCGCGTCGGCGCGCCGCCCTAGGCTGACGGGCGTGGACCTGCCTGTGATGCCGCCGGTGACGCCGATGCTCGCGAAGTCGACGCCGCGCGTGCCCGCGGCCGACGCGGTCGACGGCGGGTACCTCTACGAGCCGAAGTGGGACGGGTTCCGGTGCCTGGTGTTCCGCGACGGCGACGAGGTCGAGCTGACCAGCCGCTCCACCAAGCCGCTGACCCGCTACTTCCCGGACGTCGTGGCCGCCGTGCTCGACCAGCTTCCCGTGCGCTGCGTGCTCGACGGCGAGCTGGTCGTGGCGCAGGGCGACCGGTTGGAGTTCGACCTGCTGAGCCAGCGCATCCATCCCGCCGAGTCGCGGGTGAACGAGCTGGCTGGCACGATGCCGGCGAGCTTCGTGGCCTTCGACCTCCTCGCCGAGGGCGACACCTCCTACGTCGACGAGCCGCTGCAGGAACGTCGCGCACGCCTCGAGCAGCTGCTCGAGGGAGCCACGAGCCCGATCCACCTCACCCGGGTGAGCCGCGATGCCGACGAGGCCGAGCAGTGGTTCCACCAGTTCGAGGGAGCGGGGCTCGACGGCGTCATCGCCAAGTCGCTCGCGTCGCCCTACGTGCCGAACGGCCGCACGATGCTCAAGGTCAAGCACGCGCGCACGGCCGACGTCGTGGTCGCCGGCTACCGCCTCCACAAGACGTCGACCGACGAGAACCCGCTGCTCGGGTCGATGCTGCTGGGCCTCCACGCGTCCGACGGCTCGCTGCACCACGTGGGGGTGGCCGCGTCGTTCTCGGCCGCCCGTCGAGCCGAGCTCGTCGACGAGCTGGCACCCGACGTCGTCGACCTGGCCGACCACCCGTGGGCCGACATCGAGATGGGCCAGAACCGGTGGTCGTCGGGCAAGGACCTCTCGTTCGTCCCGCTGGCGCCGGTGCGGGTCGTCGAGGTCGGCTACGAGCACATGGAAGGACCGGGGGAGCAGGCCAGGTTCCGCCACACCGCGCAGTTCAAGCGGTGGCGTCCCGACCGCGAGCCCGACTCGTGCACGTACGCCCAGCTCGAGGAGGTCGTCGGCTACCGGCTCTCCGAGGTGCTCCGGTGAGCATCCACGACGACCCGTCGCTGCACCCAGCGTCCGCCACCGAGTGGGCCGACTGGCTCGAGGCGCACCACGCCGACGCCCGCGGCGTCTGGGTGCGCATCGACGACCGCACGGGACGCGACGGGCGGCTCTCCTACGAGGACTCGGTGTGCGAGGCGCTCCGCTGGGGCTGGGTCGACGGTCAGACCCGCTCGGGCGAGGACCGCGGTTCGCAGATCCGCTTCACGCCCCGGCAGGCCCGCAGCGCGTGGGCGGCCACCAACAAGGCGCGCGTAGCCCGCCTCGAGGCCGACGGGCGGATGGAGCCGGCCGGCGCTGCCGCGATCGAGGCGGCCAAGGCCAACGGCATGTGGACCGTGCTCGACGGCCCGGAGGCCGGGCTCGAGCCGCCCGAGCTGACGTCGGAGCTCGACGCGCAGCCCGAGGCCCGCGCGTTCTGGGACGCGCTCTCGGTCAGCGCCCGCAAGTTCGCGCTGACCCAGGTCGCCCTGGCGCGCACGGACGAGACCCGCCAGGCGCGGATCGCCAAGATCGTCGACCAGTGCGCCGCCGGTGTGCGGCCCGATCGCTGAGGGGACTCCCGTGGACCACCACTACGCCGTCGACGTGAGCTGGCAGGGCAACCGGGGCACCGGCACCAGCGGCTACCGCGAGTACGGCCGCGACGTCCTCCTGCGGGCGAGCGGCAAGCCCGACCTCCCCGGTTCGGCCGACGCGCCGTTCCGCGGCTCGGCCGATCGCTGGAACCCCGAAGAGCTCCTGCTCGCCGCCCTGGCCCAGTGTCACCTGCTGTCCTACCTGCACTCGGCGGTCCAGCACGGCGTCGTCGTGGTCGACTACACGGACGACGCGGTCGGCACGATGGAGCAGGTCGGCCAGGGCGGGCGCTTCACGTCCGTCACGCTGCGACCTCGGGTCACCATCACGGACGCGGCGATGACCGACGTGGCGCTGGCCATCCACGAGGAGGCCAGCAGGAACTGCTTCATCGCCGCCTCGGTCAGCTTCCCCGTCCTGCACGAGCCGGTCGTGGCGGTCGCGGACGACGTCAGCTGACGCGTTCGGCGATCCCGGGGTAGCTCGTGATCAGCCCCGCGGCGTCGTACTGCAGCTCGCAGGCGAAGTCGAAGGTCGCCGAGGTGTAGGCGTACCGGCCGGCGTCGTCGAGCCGCGTGTAGGTCTGCTCGAGGCGTTCGACGCGCAGGTCGTCGGCGCGGATGAAGGCAGCCGGCACGCTCACCGTCTCGCCGATCCGGAGTCCGAGGCGGCGAACGGGGAGGAGGTTGGTCACGCCCGACGACTCGAGGTCGACGTCGATGCAACCGTCCAGGTCAGGGCGAGTGGCCCCTCCGACCAGCCAGCCGTCGGTGCGGCGCTCGAGCACCACCTCGAGATCTCCGGCGGCGGTGCGGGCCGTCGCGCGCACGTGGCGGGTGCGCCATGCCTCGTCGGTCGCGACGTCGTAGCCGACCGACCACGCGCACCCGGCTTCGACCGCTGTGGTGTGCCCGCGCAGTCGATGACCCGTGCCAAGGCCCGTGTGGAACAGGACCTCGAACCCGTCGCGGGCCCCGACGTGGCGCCAGGTCGCGTGGTCGGGGAGGGCGGGAGGAACCACGGCCTAGTACCGGCCGTCCCCGTCGGCCAGGCGCCGCAGCTGGGCGATCAGGGCGTCGGACGGCTCGATGTCGTCGGCGTTCAGGCCGCGCCGGATGTCGTCCGGCAGGGTCGCCACGCCCTCCTCGTCGAGCGACTTGACCTCCTCGTGGAGGTCGAGCATCAGGGCGTCGAGCGCGTGGGCCGTGTCGGCGGCGTCACGGAGGCGGTCGGCGAGGTCGGCCGGCACCGCGCCCCGGTACTTGTAGTGGATCTTGTGCTCGAGGCTGGCCCAGAAGTCCATCGCGATCGTGCGCAGCTGCACCTCGACCGTGACGGGCAAGGGACCGTCGGTCAGGTGCACCGGCACCTCGATCAGCGTGTGGAGACTTCGGTATCCGTGCGGCTTCGGCGCCTGGATGTAGTCACGGACGTCGAGGATCTTGATGTCGGTCTGCGACGTCAGCAGGTCGAACACCTGGTAGACGTCCGAGACGAAGCTGCACGTGACCCGCACGCCGGCGATGTCGGTGATGGTCTCGCGGATCGAGGCGAAGGTCGGCTCCGAGCCCTTGCGCTGCATCTTCTCGGCGATGCTGTCGGGCGACTTCAGACGCGACGCGATGTTCTCGATCGGGTTGCTGTCGTGCATCAGGGCGAACTCATCGCGCAGGATCGTCAGCTTCGTGACGACCTCCTCCATCGCGAAGCGGTGGGGGAGCATGAACCGCATGAAGTCCTGCCGCAGGGCGCGCATGTCGTCGAACCGCACGAGTGCGTCGTCGTCGCCGCGGGTGACGCGGGGCTGCGGGGTCTGCACCACCACAGGGTAAGCAGATCCCGCGAATCCGGCTCCTGCTGCCCCTCTCGCTCAGTACCGTGGCTCCATGAACCTGGACACGGTGTGGTGGGTCCTCGTCGTGGGCGGGCTGGTCGTCGAGGCCGTCGGCGCCTGGGGGATCTACGACCTGATGAAGCTCCCCGAACCTGCCTGGGCGGCCGCCGGCAAGGACCGGGTCACCTGGATGATCTGGTTCGCGGTGGTGGGCCCGTTCGCGCTGCCGTTCTACTTCTCGGTGCGTGCCTCGGTGCGCCAAGCGCTGGCCGAGCTGCCGCCGCCCCCGCCGTGGGGCGTCCAGGCCCCACCACCGCAGCAGGGAGCGATGCTGCCGTGACGACGGACCCCTTCTGGACGGGTCCGGATGAGGCTCCCGAGTGGGCCACCGCCGTCCCCGAGGCTCCGCGGGCGTCGAGCCAGCAGCGTCGCGAGATCGCCGGAGGCGTCCTCCTGGTACTGGCCGGGATCGGCCTCTGGATCCTCGTTCCGGCGTGGCCCAGTCGCGATTCGATCGACGGGTGAGCGTCGAGTCCGAGCTGCGATGGCGGCTCCGACGCGAGCAACGGATCCTGGCCCTGCTCGTCGTCGCAGCGCTCGCGCTCGGTGTGGCCATCGCGGGCGGGGTCGTCTCTGACGGCGCGTCTGGCGTCCTCGGCCTGGCTGTCGGTGCGGTGCCCTTCGTCCTGAGGCTCGGTCAGCCGGACCCCGCCGACGGGCCCGACGAGACGAGGGACGCCCTCGCCGCCGGCGGTGTCACCACGCCGCCACTGATGCCTCCTGCGGTGTGGACGGTGATCGCCGTCCTGTTCGTCGCGAGTCTTGCCTTCGCCTTCTTCGTCCTGCTCTCGGCCGACGAGAAGCGGCAGGTCGAGTCGATGGCGCCGTTCGTCGTGCTGCTCGGGGCGGTCGCCCTGCAGGTCGAGCGCGTGCGGCGACGTGCACAGGACGTGCTCGCCGGCCCGCGCCTGGGCGTCGCTCCCTGACTCGTGGTGTCCAGGAGCGTCAGCGGTTCAGCTCGGCGAGCACGGCCAGGAGGAACGAGTCGACGTCCTCGTCGGGTGCTCCGCGGCGGGCGCCTCGGAAGTAGGGGATCGGAACGGCCTCCCCGTGCGCCTCGACCACCATGTCGGCCCTGACGGCGAAGCTGCCGACCTCCTGCCCGCGGAGGGTGTCGAGGTTCTCCAGGCGGTACCCGGCGTTGTCGATCGACGCCGACGTGACCTCGACCGAGGCCGGTCCGGCACCGAAGGGGTCCTCCCAGTCGCCTCGGCCAGTGGCGACGACGCGCACGATCCGCTTGCGCAGCAAGCCGGTGTAGACGACGGCGGACTCGCCGTCCGACAGGTCCTGCCGCTCGGCGATCTCCGCGAGGGGCTCGGCCCCGGAGGTCGCGACGAGGTACGGCGCCCAGACGGCCTGGTGCGTGATGCGACCGTCCGGCCCCAGACGCCGCAACCGGTCCCTGACGTCAGCTCCTGAGATCTCCACCGTTGCTCCTTCGTCGCCTTGGAGCCGTCACGCTATCGCCGGGTGGCGTGATCTCGAAGTCCCTGGTCCCGCGCGGCTCTAGGCTGAGCGCATGACGCAGACCGACAGCGTTCGCGATCAACGACAGGTCTGGTTCAGTCGTGTCGGCAGCGTCTGGTGCGTCCTCAGCGGTGCCTTCCACCTGGGGGGCAGTGTTCCCGCCTGGCCACTCGTCGCGCTCGTCGTGGCTTCGCTCGTGGGGGTCGTCGCCCTGGGACGTCTCCCCAAGCGAGCCCCGACGCACCCCCTTCTGGATCCCGGAACCAACGCGGGCGTCACCGTCGCGATCGTGGCGATCGTCGTCTTCGTCGTGGGATTCATCGTCCTGCACGAGCAGCTGCCGGAGGTGGAGCGCGAGACCTGGATGGACATCACCTTCGGCGCAGGCTGGTTGGTTTTTGCTGCGGTGTGCGCTGCGTCGTCCCGGCCTGACATCCGCGCCTGACCGTTCAGTCCTTCTTCGCCTTGCTCGGCTGCACGCGCTTCGGCTCACCCGGCATCTTCGGGTAGTCCGGGGGATAGGGCATCTCGGTCGGGTCCTCGGCCCACAGGTCGAGCAGGGGCGTGAGGTCGTGGGCGACGTCGTCGATCTCGGCCCAGGCGTCGCCCTGCGCGGCGAGCAGCTCGGGCACGGTGCCGAGGTTGAAGTCGCGTGGCGAGCCGACCCCCGCGAGGTCGTCCCACAACACGGGGAACGAGACGGGCGCGCCGGGCTTGGGCCGCAGGCTGTAGGCGCTGGCGATCGTGCGGTCGCGGGCGTTCTGGTTGAAGTCGACGAAGATCTTCGACCCGCGCTCCTCCTTCCACCAGGCGGTCGTGACGCCGTCGTGGCGCTTCTCGAGCGCACGACCGACGGCGATCGCGGCGTGCCGCACCGAGGTGACCGTCCACCGCGGCTCGAGGCGCACGAAGACGTGGACCCCACGGTTGCCGCTGGTCTTCACGAACGCCCGGATCCCCAGCTCGGCGAGCAGCTCGCGCGTGGCCAGGGCAGCGTCGACCGCGTCGCGGAAGTCGGTGCCGTCCTGCGGGTCGAGGTCGATGCGCAGCTCGTCCGGGCGGTCGACGTCGGCGCGCCGCATGGCCCAGGGGTGGAACGTGATCGTGCCCATGTGCGCCGCCCACGCGAGGTCGGCGACCTGCGCGGGGCAGATCTCCTCGGCGGTGCGGCCGGACGGGAAGTGCACCTGCACCGTCGGCACGTGGGACGGGACGCCCTTCGGCACCCGCTTCGAGTAGAAGGCGTCACCCTGCGCCTGGCCCGTCGTCAGCCTCATGCCCTCACGCACGCCCTTGGGCCAGCGCTCGAGTGCGGTCGGCCGTTCGCGCAGGGCGCGCATGATGCCGTCCTCGACCGCGACGACGTACTCGACGACCTGGAGCTTGGTGAACTCCGGCGTGGTCTCGGTGGCCTCGAACACCACCCGGTCCGGACTCGAGACCCGCACGGAGATGCCGCCGGCATCGATCTCGGTCGCCTTCGCCGCCATGGCCGACAGCCTACGCGCGCAGGCGGGACGAATGAGGCCTACCTCACTGAGGCGAACCTTCGTTGAACGTCCGGAATCAATAAGGACACACTGGCGTTGTGAAAAACATGGCGACGACTGACGGACCGGCGGGGAGTGTGTCTCACGACGACTCCCCGACGCGTGCGCGCGTCGCCGATGCGATCCTGCGGGGCGGCCCCTCCACGGCAGCCGCTCTGGCCCAGGAGCTCGACCTCACGCCCGCCGCCATCCGGCGCCACCTCGACCACCTCGTGGCCGAGGGGATGCTGGAGCCGCGCGAGCAGCGCGTGCACGGACAGCGCGGCCGCGGCCGCCCGGCCAAGGTCTTCGCCCTGACCGACTCGGGGCGCGGGCAGTTCGCCCACGCCTACGACGAGATCGCCGTGGACGCCCTGGCGTTCCTGCGCGAGTCGATGGGTGCGGACGCCGTGAAGCAGTTCGCGTCCCACCGGCTCGACGGCCTGCGCGAGCGGCTCGCCGTGCGCCTGGCCGACCTCGAGCCCCACGAGCGGCCGGCTGCCCTGGCCGACGCCCTCAGCGCCGAGGGCTTCGCCGCATCCACCAGCAACACCCCCGCCGGCACGCAGATGTGCCAGCACCACTGCCCGGTCGCGCACGTCGCCGAGCAGTTCCCCCAGCTGTGCGAGGCCGAGGCAGAGATGTTCGCCGGTCTCCTCGGCACGCACGTGCAACGACTGGCGACCATCGCCCACGGCGACGGCGTGTGCACCACGCACCTGCCCGACCCGGCCACCCCCTCAGACACCACACCGTCCCCCCACGCAGAGAAGGTGACGTCATGACCACCACGTCGCACGAGAACGCCGGAGCTTCTCCCTCGATCGAAGAGCTCAACCCCGGACTCAAGGACGTCGGCCGCTACGAGTTCGGCTGGTCCGACAAGAACGACGCCGGCGCCACGTCCCAGCGCGGGCTCAGCGAGGCCGTCGTCCGCAACATCTCGTCGCTCAAGAACGAGCCGCAGTGGATGCTCGACATGCGCCTCAAGGGCCTCAAGCTCTTCGAGCGCAAGCCGATGCCCACGTGGGGCTCCGACCTCGGTGGCATCGACTTCGACAACATCAAGTACTTCGTGCGGTCCACCGAGAAGCAGGCCGCCACGTGGGACGACCTGCCCGAGGACATCAAGAACACGTACGACCGGCTCGGCATCCCCGAGGCGGAGAAGCAGCGCCTCGTCTCCGGCGTGGCCGCGCAGTACGAGTCCGAGGTCGTCTACCACTCGATCCGTGAGGACCTCGAGGCCCAGGGCGTCCTGTTCCTCGACACCGACACCGCGCTGAAGGAGCACCCGGAGCTCTTCCAGGAGTACTTCGGCACGATCATCCCGGTCGGCGACAACAAGTTCTCGGCGCTCAACTCGGCCGTGTGGTCGGGCGGATCGTTCATCTACGTGCCCAAGGGCGTCCACGTCGACATCCCGCTGCAGGCCTACTTCCGGATCAACACCGAGAACATGGGTCAGTTCGAGCGGACGCTGATCATCGCCGACGAGGACTCCTACGTCCACTACGTCGAGGGCTGCACCGCGCCGATCTACTCGAGCGACTCGCTGCACTCCGCGGTCGTCGAGATCATCGTGAAGAAGGGCGCCCGCGTCCGCTACACGACGATCCAGAACTGGTCGAACAACGTGTACAACCTCGTCACCAAGCGCGCCGTCTGCGAGGCCGGCGCCACGATGGAGTGGGTCGACGGCAACATCGGCTCGAAGGTCACGATGAAGTACCCCGCCGTCTACCTGATGGGTGAGGGTGCGCGCGGCGAGACGCTGTCGATCGCCTTCGCCGGCGAGGGTCAGCACCAGGACGCCGGCGCCAAGATGGTGCACGCCGCCCCGCGCACGTCGAGCTCGATCCTGTCCAAGTCCGTCGCCCGTGGCGGTGGCCGCACGTCGTACCGCGGCCTGCTGCAGGTCAACGAGGGCGCCGAGGGCTCGGCCAGCACGGTCAAGTGCGACGCGCTGCTCGTCGACCAGATCAGCCGCTCCGACACGTACCCGTACGTCGACGTCCGCGAGGACGACGTGACGCTGGGCCACGAGGCCACGGTCTCCAAGCTCAGCGACGACCAGCTCTTCTACTTCATGTCGCGCGGCATGGAGGAGGACGAGGCCATGGCGATGATCGTTCGCGGCTTCGTCGAGCCCATCGCGCGCGAGCTCCCGATGGAGTACGCGCTCGAGCTGAACCGCCTGATCGAGCTCCAGATGGAGGGTGCTGTCGGATGACCGTCGTTGACAACATCAATGAGGTGCTGGAGCTCGACCACGTCGAGTCGCACCTGCACCCGGAGCCGTCCTACGACGTCGCCGCGCACCCCGTGCCCACGGGTCTCGAGGAGATCTGGCGCTTCACCCCGCTGAAGCGCCTGCGCGGCCTGCTCGAGGGCGAGCCCAGCGACGCGCGCCTGACGTGGGAGCAGCAGCTGCCCGAGGGCGTCACGCTCAGCGAGATCAGCACCGAGGAGGCCCAGCGCCTCGCGGTGTCGGCCCCGCTCGACCGGCTCGGCGCCCTCGCGGCGGCCAACGCCGGGGGAGCCGTGCTGCTCGACGTCCCCGCCGACCTCGTGGTCGACGAGCCGATCCGTCTCGTCCTGCGCGGCGACTCGGCCGAGAGCACGGTCTGGGGCCACGTCGTGATCCGCGTCGGCCTGCACGCCAAGGCCACGGTCCTGGTCGACCACGTCGGCAGCGCCGTCTACGACGCGTTCACGCAGGTCGTCGTGGGCGACGGCGCCCAGCTCGACCTCGTCACGATCAACGACTGGGCCGACGACGCGGTGCACGCCGAGCAGGTCAACATCCGCGTGGGCCGCGACGCCACCGTGCGCGCCTTCGAGTTCACCCTCGGCGGCGACCTGGTGCGCACCAGCACCAACGTCGACTACGCGGGTCCCGGCGGCAGCGCCGACCTGCTCGGCGTCTACTTCGCCGACGCGGGCCAGCACATCGAGCACCGCCAGTTCGCCGACCACACGGCGCCCCGCACCCGCAGCAACGTGCTCTACAAGGGCGCGCTGCAGGGCCAGGGCGCGCACACCGTGTGGGTCGGCAACGTGCTGATCCGCAAGGTCGCCGAGGCCATCGAGACTTTCGAGCAGAACGACAACCTGGTCCTGACCGACGGCGCCCGCGCCGACTCGATCCCGAACCTCGAGATCGAGACCGGCGACATCGCCGGTGCCGGTCACGCCAGCACGACCGGCCGGTTCGACGACCAGCACCTGTTCTACCTGCAGAGCCGCGGCATCACCGAGGACGAGGCCCGTCGCCTGGTCGTGCACGGCTTCTTCAACGACATCATCCGGCGCATCGGCATCCCCGACGTGCAGGAGCGACTGGTCACGGCGGTCGAGCACGAGCTGGCGAATGTCTGAGCAGACCTTCGCAGCGCCGCTCGCGGACGTCCCCGACGGGGGCGTCCTGGCCGTCGAGGTCGCGGGCACCGAGATCGCGCTGGTCCGCCAGGGCGACGAGGTCTACGCGATCCGCGACGAGTGCTCGCACGCCTCGATCCCTCTGTCGGAGGGCGACGTCAGCGTCGACCCCGTCAAGGGTCCGGCGATCGAGTGCTGGCTGCACAGCTCGAGCTTCTCGCTGCGGACCGGCGAGCCGCTGAACTTCCCGGCCACCGAGTCGGTCCCGACCTACCCCACCACCATCGAGGGCGATCGTGTCTACGTCGCCCTCCCCGAGGAGAACTGACATGAGCACTCTCGAGATCAAGAACCTGCACGTCTCGGTCGAGACCGAGGATGGCGCCAAGGAGATCCTGCGTGGCGTCAACCTGACGATCAACAGCGGTGAGATCCACGCGATCATGGGCCCCAACGGCTCCGGCAAGTCGACCCTCGCGTACTCGATCGCCGGCCACCCCAAGTACGACGTGACCGACGGCGAGGTCCTGCTCGACGGACAGAACGTCCTCGAGCTCAGCGTCGACGAGCGCGCCCGCGCAGGCCTGTTCCTCGCGATGCAGTACCCCGTCGAGGTCCCCGGCGTCTCGGTCGCGAACTTCCTGCGCACCGCGAAGACCGCGATCGACGGCGAGGCCCCCAAGCTGCGCACGTGGGTCAAGGACGTCAACGCGGCGCTCGAGCGGGTCACGCTCGACCCCACGTTCGCGCAGCGCAGCGTCAACGAGGGCTTCTCCGGCGGCGAGAAGAAGCGCCACGAGATCGCGCAGCTCGAGCTGCTCAACCCGAAGTTCGCCGTCCTCGACGAGACCGACTCCGGCCTCGACATCGACGCGCTGAAGGTCGTCTCCGACGGCGTCAACCGCTACAGCGGCCAGGGCGACCGTGGTGTCCTGCTGATCACGCACTACACGCGCATCCTGAAGTACATCGAGCCCGACTTCGTCCACGTGTTCGTGGCGGGTCGCCTGGCCGAGACCGGCGGTCGCGAGCTGGCCGACGAGCTCGAGGCCAACGGCTACGACAAGTACGTCAAGGCCGCGGCGGTCTGACGATGTCCGCCACCTACGACGTCGCACGGGTTCGGGAGGACTTCCCGATCCTGCAGCGTCGCCTGGCCGGGGACCTGCCGCTGGTCTACCTCGACAGCGCCAACACCTCGCAGAAGCCGCGCCAGGTCGTCGACGCGATCGATGCCCACTACCTGGCGCACAACGCCAACGTCGCGCGCGCGATGCACCAGCTCGGCGCGGAGGCCAGCGAGGCCTTCGAGCTGGGCCGCACCAAGGTCGCGGGCTTCATCAGCGCGAACCGTCGCGAGGAGGTCGTCTTCACCAAGAACGCCTCCGAGGCGATCAACCTCGTCGCGCGCGTGCTCGGTGATGCGGGGGCCGTGGGCCCCGGTGACGAGATCGTCGTCAGCCAGATGGAGCACCACTCCAACATCGTGCCGTGGCAGCTCCTCGCCGAGCGCACGGGCGCGACGCTGCGCTGGTTCGGCATCACGCCCGAGGGTCGCCTCGACCTCGAGAACGACCCGATCACCGCGCGCACCAAGATCGTCGCGGTCACGTGGGTCTCGAACATGCTGGGCACGATCAACCCCGTCGCCGAGGTCGTGGCCCGCGCCAAGGCCGTCGGCGCGTACAGCCTGATCGACGCCTCGCAGGCCGTGCCGCAGATCCCGGTCGACGTCAGCGCCCTCGGCGCCGACTTCGTCGCGTTCACCGGCCACAAGATGGTCGGTCCGACCGGCATCGGCGTGCTCTGGGGTCGCTACGACCTGCTCGCCTCACTCCCGCCGTTCCTGGGCGGTGGCGAGATGATCGAGACCGTCACGATGGAGGGCTCGACCTTTGCCCCGCCGCCGGCGCGGTTCGAGGCCGGCACGCCGCCGATCGCGCAGTCCGTCGGCCTCGGTGCCGCCGTCGACTACCTGTCGGCGCTCGGCATGGAGAACGTCGCGGCGCACGAGCAGGCCATCACGGCCTACGCGCTCGAGCGCCTCGTCGAGATCGACGGTCTGACGATCGTCGGCCCGAAGGAGCCGGTCGACCGCGGGGGAGCGATCAGCTTCACCCTCGAGAGCGTGCACCCGCACGACGTCGCCCAGCTGCTCGACAGCAAGGGCGTCGCGGTCCGAGCCGGGCACCACTGCGCCAAGCCGGCCCACGCCTGCTTCGGCGTGCAGTCGACGACCCGCGCCTCGTTCTACCTGTACACGACGGAGGCCGAGATCGACGCGCTCGTCGACGCGATCTGGCACACCAAGAAGTACTTCGGAGCGTGATCCATGACTAGCAGTGCCAATGCCGGGGAAATGAACGTCGACTCCCTGTACCAGGAGATCATCCTGGACCACTACAAGCGCCCGCACGGCGCGGGCCTGCGCGACGGCGGCGACGCCGAGGTGCACCACGTCAACCCCACGTGCGGCGACGAGATCACCCTGCGCGTGCACCTCGACGGTGACGTCGTCACCGACGTGTCCTACGACGCGCAGGGATGCTCGATCAGCCAGGCCTCGGCCTCGGTGCTCAACGACCTCGTCGTCGGGCACACCGTGACCGAGGGACTCGCCACGCTCGACGCCTTCACCCACCTCATGCAGGGCAAGGGTCAGGTCGAGCCCGACGAGGACGTGCTCGAGGACGGCATCGCCTTCGCCGGCGTCGCCCAGTTCCCCGCGCGCGTGAAGTGCGCACTCCTGTCCTGGATGGCGTTCAAGGACGCCACCGTGCAGGCCACCGGAAAGGACGCATCATGACCGACACCAACCACGCAGACCTCCCCGAGGTCGACACCGCTCCGGCTGCTGCCGGAGCCACCACCAGCGAGGACGTGCTCGAGGCGATGAAGGACGTCGTCGATCCCGAGCTCGGCATCAACGTCGTCGACCTCGGCCTGGTCTACGGCGCGCACGTCGACGAGCACAGCAACACCGTGCTCCAGATGACGCTGACCTCCGCCGCGTGCCCGCTGACCGACGTCATCGAGGACCAGACGCGCTCGGCGCTCGACGGCATCGTCAACGAGTTCCGCATCGACTGGGTCTGGATGCCGCCGTGGGGCCCGGACAAGATCACCGACGACGGCCGCGAGATGCTGCGCGCCCTCGGCTTCAACATCGGCTGATCTCGCGGTCGGTGCGCCCTGTGCGATATCGCAGGCGCAGCAACAGGGCCCACGGTGCCCTGTCGACCCGCTCCAGTCCCCACCAGAGGCACGTGCCGGCGATCGCGGCCACGACGATCACACCTGACCCGGGGGTCGCGACGCCGAGTACCGCGACGCTCACCATCACGGTCAGCAGACCGTCGAACTGCCAAGCGAGCACGCGAAGGCCCGAGAGGTCGCCGAACGGTGTGACGATCGGGGTCAGAGTCTCGACCGGCAGCTGAACCTTCATCTCGCGCAGAAAGCGCGCTGCCAGGGCGACGACCACGGTGAGCGCCATCAGCACCGACGCCGCGACGTCCGGTCCACCACGTGCCAGATCCGTCGCTTCCAGCAACACGTGGCTGGCGGACCAACCGACGAGTCCCGTGACAAGGCTGGCCAGGATCGGCCACGTGGTGTGCCGGACGGCGGCTCCGCCATCGCGGCCGCCCAGAAGCGCAGGCAGGTAGAGCTCGTCTCGCAGGGAGCGCCACGTCTCGCTGATCCAGCCTGCGCCGAGATAGACCAGCACGGCACCGGCGGTCCAGGTCGACGTCGGTCCCAGGCCGTCGGCGGCGCCTGACCACGCAGTGCCGACCGAGGCCAAGGTCGAACCAGCCAACAGGCAGGCCAAGCCGAATCCTGCACGCACGGGGGTGCGGAGCGCGCGGACGACGCCGTGCGCCACAGGGCCACGCAGCCGGCCGTCGTGACGAAGTAACGCATGCCGTAGGCCCGCGGGACGAGGGCGGTACAGCGCCAGCGCGTCGTGGAAGGTCCCGGTGCCGGTGAACACCAGGGCCTGGGCTGCGCGGGTGGACTCGCGGGCGAGCCGGTCCGGACTCGCGAGCATGATCGCTCGATGAGCCGCCCACCCGACCAGAGCCGCCACGGCGGCGAGCTGCGCCAGACCGAGCAGGACGTCCGACCCGACCGACGGCGACGCACCTTGGGCCACGAGAGTCGCGAGGGGAATCGGCTGCAGGTCGACGACAAGGGCTGTCGCGGACACCGCCAGCAGGGCCGCTCCCGTGGTCGCCACGACCAGGCCTGAACGCAGCTGCCCGATCAGCCAGCACGACCCAGCGATCACCCCTGTGAGCAGGGCCGACGCCACGGAGACCACGACGACGTCGATGCGGCCAAAAGCCCGATTGATGCCGAGCGCGAGCAGGACGGCGAGGAGCGTGACGACGAGGCTCGCCCCGATGATCCGTCGGCGTGCGACCCGCGTCAGGTAGGTCGGCGGTGGCAGATCCGTCGACTGCAGCACGTGCAGGACGAACGGCGGCATGACCAGCGGACCCCAGAAACGGCCGAGCACCAAGGCCCCCAGCCAGCAGGCAGCAACACACGCCAGCGCGACAGGTCGCAGGTCCGACTCGGCCGTCTGGCGACCGATCGTCCCGAGCTCGCGCGCGACGAGGACTCCTGCGGGGACGACGTACAGCGCTGCCGCGAGTGCGATCAGGTACACGCCGTAGGCGCGGCCTCCGGGAGAACCGCGGCCGTCGCGGCGCCGATGGATCTGCCAGACCGCCGTGATCCGCTCACCGGCCGCCGTCATCGCGCCTTCCTGGAGGCCTGGGGTCACACCAGGGCCAGACGGTGGTGGGCCGCCTCGACCAGGCGCGGCTCGTGCGTCGCGGCGATCACGGTCGTCCCGGTCTGCGTACGGCGAACCAGGAGCTCAGCCAGGCGATCGGTACGGGCCGAGTCCAGATGCCGCTCCGGCTCGTCGAGCAGCAGGACGTCGGAGGGGCGGACGAGCACCAGCGCGAGCCCGAAGAGCTGCAGCTGGCCCGCCGAGAGCTCGTGCGGGAAGCGGTCGCGGAGGTCATTCAGGCCGAGCTCCTCGAGCATCGTCGAGGTGCGCTCGCGGCTCTCCGAACCGCCGCCGAACCAGGAAGCTGCGACCATGGAGATCTGCTCGGCGACCGTCAGGTCGCGGGCTACCGGGATCGGCTCGACGAGCGCAGCAAGCAACCGGCGCTGGCTCGGCTGGTTCGGGTCGACCGGGCGTCCGGCGAGGTGGCAGCTCCCCGCTGTCAAGGTCAGACGCCCCCCGAGGGCGCGGAGCAGGGTCGTCTTGCCGGAGCCGTTGGGTCCCGTGAGGCACCACAGCTCGCCGGCCAGGGCTGCGAAGGACGTGGGACGCAACAGGGTCGTGTCGCCGATCTGCACCGTCGCCTCGTGGCTGGAGATCGTGGACTCGTCCATGCCGGACACCTCACCGTGATGAGCAGGTCGCGCGACGTCGGGTGGCACGCGCTCCATCGTAGGAGCGGGCTGGCGGCGAGACGAGGGATGCGTCCACAGCGCCGACTGTTGCGTGGATGTCATGGAGCGAACGGAGACCTACCATGACGGTCATGACCACGTCCGGGACGATTCCGAGGGGCCCCTTCACGGTGGACGACCTGGAGTCCTTCCCCGATGACGGCAACCGCTACGAGATCATCGACGGGCTCCTGATCGTGAGCCCGTCGTCGGACCGCCGCTGCTGGCGGTCGAGGTGCTCTCGCCGTCGACCCGTGGCGTCGACCTCCTGCTGAAGCGCGAGAGGCTCCAGCGGGCCGGAGTGCCGCACTACTGGGTCGTCGATCCCGAGGTACCTCGCCTGCTCGCGTGGGAGCTGCGCGACAGCGAGTACGTCACGGCTGCCGACGTGAGCGGCGACGAGGCGTGGGCAGCGCCGGCTCCGTTCAGTGCGAACCTCGTGCCGTCCGAGCTGGTGCGCTGAGACGACGCACGATCTGAGGTAGGCAGTCCCGGATCTAGGGATCTCGCCCGATGTGGCGGACTACCTCAGGCTTCGAGGATCGAGACATGATCATCGATCCGCAGTCCTACGTCCCTCTCGAGGTGCAGCGCCGTCTGGCCACGGCCGGTGCCGCCCAGCCTCCGGTCGACCAGCCCGTCCGCCGTCGCCAGCGCCCGCACCGCGGTCCCGTGCTGCGGTTCACGGCCTGGGCCACCGGCCGCACGGCCTACATCTGAGCCCGGACGTCGCCGTTTCGTCCGACGGGTCGGCCATCATGGACCCCATGGCCGATCGCATCCCGTCGACACCGCTGGTCGGTCGCCGACGCGAGCTCGACCAGCTGCTCGAGCTGAGCGGCGTCACCGGGGCGGGCGGCCACGACGTCGTCCTCCTGGGAGGCGACGCCGGCATCGGCAAGACGCGCCTCCTGCGCGAGCTCGCCCAGCGTGCGCGGGACGCCGGGCACCGTGTCCTGGCGGGCCACTGCCTCGACCTGGGCGACAGCGCCCTGCCCTACCAGCCGTTCGCCGAGGCCTTCTCGTCCCTCGACACAGCGGAGCGCCAGCACGTCGCCGAGCGGTTCCCCGCGTTGGTGCCCGTGCTGCCGGGGCTGGTCGCGGCTGGCGGACCGGTCGTCGAGCGGGCCGAGCTCTTCGCCTCCGTCGTGGCAGCTCTCGACTCGTTGGCGACCGACGAACCCCTGCTGCTGGTCGTCGAGGACGCCCACTGGGCCGACGCCTCGACCCGGCACCTGGTCCGCTACGTGCTCGCTCAGGGGTTCCACGGGCCCGTCCACCTCGTCGTCAGCTATCGCGCTGACGACCTCCATCGCCAGCACCCCCTGCGTCAAGCGCTGGCCGAGTGGGTCCGGCTGCCCGGCGTGCGGCGGGTCGAGCTGGAGCCCCTCACCGACGACGACGTCGCCGACCTCGCCCGGGCCAGGTCCGCCGAGGACCTGACCTCCGACGCGCTCGGTGCGGTGGTCCGTCGTGCCGGGGGCAACGCCTTCTACGTCGAGGAGCTGCTCGACGCGGGCTCGGGGGATCGAGCCTCGGCGCTCCCGGAGACGCTGAGCGACCTGCTGCTCGTGCGGCTGGAGCGTCTCGACGACCAGGCCCGCCGCCTCGTGCGAGCCGCCTCGGTCACCGACGGTCGCGAGGGGTTCCCCGCGCTGGCCTCGGCTGCCGGACTCACCGAGAGCGAGCTCGACGTGGCTCTCGGCTCGGCCGTCGACCACAAGGTCCTGCGCCGCACCGGCGCCGACGACTACGGCTTCCGCCACGCGCTCCTGGGTGAGGCCCTGCGCCAGGATCTCCTTCCGGGCGAACGGCGCCGCATCCACGCGGCGTTCCTGGCCGCGCTGGACGAGGATGCTCCCGCGACCACGGTCGCCCGCCACGCGCTCGCCGCCGGCGAGCGCAGCACCGCCTTCGGCGCCACGGTGCGTGCCGCCGAGGCCGCAGGTCGTGTGGCGGGCTACGACGAGGCCGCCCGGCACTACGAGCAGGCCCTGGCCCTGGTCGACGCCGCGCCCGAGGGCACCGACGAGATCGACCTCGTGATCGACGCCGCGAACGCCCTCGTCACCTCCGGCCAGCTCCTCAGAGCGCTCGACCTCCTGCGCGACCACCTGGTCCAGCTCCCGACCCACCTGGACACCGACGGCCGCGGCCGCCTGCTGGTCGCGATCGGCAACACGACCTACTTCGCGAACCTCGACGCCGAGTCCGAGGCCGCGAGCGCCGAGGCGGAGCGCGTGGTCCCCGACGAGCCCACCGTGCTCAGGGCCGAGGTGGCTGCGCTACGTGCACGCAACCTGACCAACAAGAGACACGACGACCAGGCCCTGGCGTGGGGTGAGCGGGCACTCGCCCTCGCGGAGGACGTCCGCTCGGAGGCCGTCATCTCGGACGCCAAGGCCACGTTGACGCGCCTCATGGTGCGGTCGGGCCAGGATCCCGAGCGGGCCACGGCGGCGATCCGTGACCTCATCGACGGCTCCCGGGCGTCGGGCCACGTCCTGGGCGAGCTGCGCGGCCTGCACCAGATGGCGTTCGTGCACTTCAACGCGGGCCAGCTGGACCAGGCCGAGGCGGCCTTCGTCGAGGGCATGCGGCGTGCCGAGGAGACCGGTTGGTCCTGGGGTCCGTACGGCTTCGACGGCCGCTTCTTCGCCACGCTGCTGGCGTACCTGCGAGGGCGTTGGGACGAGGCGTTGGTGCTGGGCGACGCCGGGCCGTCCGCCCCGGTGATGTTCGCGGCTCATCTGTCCGCGATCACGCTGCTCGTCGCCGCCGGGCGAGGCGACGTCGACCAGGTCGAGCGCACGCTGCCCCTGCGCTCGATGTGGCGCCACGACGTCGCCGCGTCGGTGCACAGCTCGACCGCCCTGGTCGACCTCCACGGAGCCTCCGGTGACCTGGTGGCCGCTCGTCGCGCCTACGAGGCGCTCGTCGAGCTCGAGACGCGGGCCTGGGACGAGCCGCTGTTCCCGGGGCGGGTCCGCATCGCGGCCGTGCTCGCGGGCCAGTACGCCGCGGCCGCGACATCAGTTGGCCGCCACGAGCAGGCGCGGCTCCTGGAGCACGCAGCCGAGCTGGCCGCGACGGTCGAGGAGGTGGTCCGCGACCAGCCGTCCTTCGGCCCGGAGGGGCAGACGTGGCGGCACCGCGCGCACGCCGAGATCGCCCTGCTGCGCTGGCGCTGCGGTGTCGACGCGCCCACGCTCGACGAGCTTCGCGATCACTGGGTCGCCGCCCACGCCGGTTTCGTGAGCCTTGACGACCCGTACGAGGTCGCTCGCTCCGGCACCCGGCTGGCCAGCGTGATGCTCGCCGCTGGCGACGCCGGCGGCGCAGCGGCGCTGCTCGACGCGGCGCGCCGCACGGCCGAGCGCCTGGGAGCGGCGCCGCTGATCGCCGAGATCCACCTGCACTCGCCTGCACCGGCCGCGGGGGAGTCCGACCTCACCCCGAGGGAGCGCGAGGTGCTGCAGCAGGTCGCGCTCGGCCTCAGCAACGGCGAGATCGGTGCGCGCCTGTTCATCAGCACCAAGACCGTCTCGGTCCACGTGTCGAACATCCTGGCCAAGCTCGGTGCCTCGAGCCGCACCGAGGCCGCGGCCATCGCGCACCGCGACGGGCTGATCGAGTCCCGCCGGTGATGCCGGCTCCTACCCTGCGGTGCTGGCCGCGAGGAAGGCCGCCGCGATCGTCGTGATCGCCGCAGGGTCCAGGCTGCCGCTCTCGGTCGAGACGGTGACGTAGATGATCTCGTCCTCACTGGCCTGCACCGTCAACGAGACCGACCGGTCGGAGGCGTACAGGTACGCCGCGACGGCGCCCTCCACCTCGACGGGCTCGTCGCCGGACTCCTGGGCGAGCTCGAGCGCTCCAGCGGCGTCGGAGCTCGTCGACCGCGACAGCTGGATGGTCGCGAGGTGGTCCCCGAGGTAGGTGCACCGGATGCTGTCGCCGCTGCGACCGCCGCGCGCCAGCTGGATCGTGTCGACGCCCTGCTCGATCGTCCGGTCGTCCGGGGCCAGGCAGACGCTGCCGACGTCCGTCGAGAGGGCCTGCGTCTCGAAGTCGTCCGGGATCGCGGGCAGGTAGGCCTCGAGGAACGCGATCATGGCGTCCTCCGACACGCGCACCTCGGGATCGCTGTTGCCCACCGAGTCGTTGCGCAGCAGCACCTCGTGGTCCCCGACCCGCACGCCGATCGAGATCGTCACCGTCTCGCCGCCGAACGACTGCTCGCTGCGAAAGGCCTCGTCACCCAGTCCGTCGATGGGCTCGATCCCGCTGTTGCCCCCGAGGATCTCGAGCTCGTCCTCCAGCGTCTGGTCGGAGTCGACGACCTGGATGCCGAAGCTGACGTCGTACACGTCACCGATCGTGCAGCCGTCGTAGGTCAGGCTGCCGATCAGCAGCGTCGGCACGAGGTCGCTGTCGCGCGGGTTCAACGGGTCGGCCACGTCACGGTCGACGATGGTGCACGCGGTGACCTGTCCCTCGCTCGAGCGGGAGTCGGCGGTGTCGGTCGGCGACGGCTCTGCCTCGGGCTCCTCGGAGCTCCCTCCGCAGGCTGCGGCCGCGAGGAGTGCGACCACGGCAACCACACGACCGACGAAGACGTTCACGCGAGACCCCCGGGGGACGACGACTGTGCGCGCCATCGTGCCACGGGTCGACGCGCTCGTCCCGACGAGCGGACTCAGCCGTCGTAGCGGAATCCGTCGTCCGCGGTCCAGGTCAGGACCTGCTCCTCGTAGACGCCGTTGACGAACACGACGTCGTCGCCGTCGAACGCGGGCTCGGAGTAGAACTCGCCGAGGTCGTCGCGGACCTCCCACGACGTCAGGTCGGTCGAGACTAGCGCTGCGCCCTGGTCGGGTGCCTGCTGGATGAACGCGTCGTCCTCGTAGCAGCCGAGCCCGACGGCCACGATCTCGCCGTTCGTGGCCGCGTCCATGATCAGGCAGCCGTCTCCGGCGGTGTAGATCTCCTCGGGCTCGGTCCAGGCCTCGGGGTCGTCCGGGTCGGAGTGCTGCACGAGGACGCGGCGGATGTCGTCGGGATCGATCCACAGCACGACGCGCACGCCGGAGTCGAGGTCGAGCTCGGCGATCCCGTCGTCCGCGTCGGGGAGCACGTCGGAGTTGTCGCTGAACTCGCTCGGGGCCGGGGCCTGGAGCTCTGAGGTGTACGCGGCGGGGGTCGGCGCGTCACCCGACGGCGACGGCTCGCCGAACGGCCAGTCGCCCTCGACCTCGTCCTGTCCGCACCCGGCCGCTGTCAGCGCGACGAGCAGGAACGTGACGACCCCCACCATGCGTCGCATGCTGATCGACGCTACACCGCCGCTACCATGGAGCGGTGATCATCCAGCGCGAGTAGAGGACGAGCGACGCCGCCGTCCCTGTTCCTCCTCCCCGAAAGACCCTCATGATCACCGTCAACGACGTGACGCTGCGCTTTGGTGCGCGTGTCCTGATGTCCAACGTCTCCTTCCGTGTCGACACCGGCGACAAGATCGGCCTCGTGGGCCGCAACGGCGCCGGCAAGACCACGCTGACCCGCATGCTGTCCGGCGACGGCCAGCCGTCGGAGGGCTCGATCACCCACCGCGGCAAGATCGGCTACCTCCCGCAGGACCCGAAGATCGGTGACCTGTCGACCACGGCGCGCGACCGGATCCTGGGTGCGCGTGGTCTCGACGAGGCGCTCGACGTGATGCGCAAGGCCGAGATCGACATGGCGTCGGCCGACACCGCGACGGCCGAGAAGGCCATGAAGGCCTACGGACGCGCCCAGGACGCCTTCGCCGCTGGTGGCGGGTACGCCGCCGAGGCCGAGGCCGCCACGATCTCCGCGGCCCTGGGGCTGCCCGACCGCGTGCTGGAGCAGCCGCTCTCGACCCTCTCCGGCGGTCAGCGGCGCCGTATCGAGCTGGCCCGGATCCTGTTCAGCGACGCCGAGACGATGCTGCTCGACGAACCGACCAACCACCTCGACGCCGACTCGGTGACGTGGCTGCGCGGCTTCCTCAAGAACTACTCCGGCGGACTGGTGATCATCAGCCACGACGTCGAGCTGATCGAGGAGACCGTCAACAAGGTCCTGTACCTCGACGCGAACCGCGCGACGATCGACATCTACAACATGGGCTGGAAGCACTACGTGCGCCAGCGCGAGGCCGACGAGGTGCGCCGCAAGCGCGAGCGCGAGATCACGACGAAGACCGCCGAGCGCTTGCAGATGCAGGGCAACAAGATGCGCGCCAAGGCCAGCAAGGCCACCGCTGCCCAGCAGATGCTGCGTCGCGCCGAGGACATGATGGCGAGCCTCGAGGGCGTGCGCCAGACCGAGAAGGTCGCCAAGATCGACTTCCCGAGCCCGGCCGCCTGTGGCAAGACCCCGCTCATGGCCGAGGGCCTCTCGAAGTCGTACGGCTCGCTCGAGATCTTCACCGACGTGAACCTCGCGATCGACAAGGGCAGCCGTGTGGTGGTGCTCGGCTTCAACGGTGCCGGCAAGACGACGCTGCTGCGCATGCTCGCCGGCGAGCTGGTCTCGGACTCCGGCGAGATCCAGCCGGGCCACGGGCTGAAGATCGGCTACTTCGCCCAGGAGCACGAGACGCTCGACCCCGACCGCACGGTTCTGCAGAACATGCAGGCGAGCGCCCCGGACCTGACCGACACCCAGGCCCGCAGCGTGCTCGGAGCCTTCCTGTTCACCGGCGACGACGCCGACAAGCCGGCCCGGGTGCTCTCCGGCGGTGAGAAGACGCGACTGGCGCTGGCCGGCCTGATCGTCTCCAGCGCGAACGTGCTGCTGCTCGACGAGCCCACCAACAACCTCGATCCCGCGTCCCGCGAGGAGGTCCTGTCGGCGATCCGTCGCTACCAGGGCGCCATCGTCCTCGTCTCGCACGACGAGGGTGCGGTCCAGGCGCTGGAGCCGGACCGGGTCCTCCTGCTGCCGGACGGCGATGAGGACCTCTGGAACGACGACTACGCCGACCTCATCTCGTTGGCGTGACCTCGCGGTCCGCAGCGACGTCGGCCCGTGCGGCCCGCGCTGCGACCTTGCGGCGCTCCTGGCGCTCCGCCCGGGCGAACCAGCCGTAGCCGACGATCGCGAGCGCGGCGAAGAACCACCACTGCAGGCCGTAGAAGAAGTGCGGGCCCTGGCCCAGGTCGGGGCGGGGCTCGGCGTCGATTCCCTCGGTGGCGGGAGTCTGCTCCTGCAGGTTCAGGTAGCCGTCGCGCAGCTCGTAGGGGACGTGCTCGGCGATGCCCTTGCTCGAGATCGCGCGGACCTGGCCGTCGTTGACCCGGATCGCCTGGCCCGTCGCGCTGCTGTCGACCCGGATCCAGCCGCTGACGTCGACGGTGCCGGAGGGCGGCTCCGGGATGTCGTCGGGCTGGGCGTTCGTGCGCAGCGTCTCGAGGAAGCCCCGGTCGACCAGCAGCGCCGTGCCGTCGTCGAGCATCAGCGGGGTCAGCACGTCGACCCCGGGGCGCCCGTCGCGGCTGATGTACTTCACGGTGACCTGGTGCTCCACGTCGAAGGTGCCCGACGCGCTGACGACGGTCCACTCCTGCTCGGGCTTCACGGCGGAGCCGTCCGGGACGACGTCCTCGAGCGGGACCGGGTCCTCCGCGAGGTGCTCGCGGACGAGCTCGTTGCGGACCTGCCGGTCCTCCAGCTTGTGGAACTGCCAGATGCCGAGCTGGATGCAGACGCCGGACAGGGCGACGACGAAGACGGCGAACCCGACCCAGCGGGGGCTCAGGAGGAAGCGGAGCTCACGCATCGGAGGCCCCCGTCGCAGGCGCGCCCACCGGCACCGTCTCGCGCCAGAACCCACGCGCGGACAGGAACGACGTCAGCGAGGCGTCGTGGTCGGTGCACGCGAGCCACACCTTGCGCCGGTCCGGCGTGTGCAGCTTCGGGTTGTTCCAGCGCACCTCGACCTCGGCCGGTGCGGTGCAGCCCTTCGCCGAGCAGGTCAGCTCGACGGTGGCGTCAGCTCCCACGCGCTCAGATCTCGTCGCGCTCGGGACGAGCGGCGATGGCACGGTGCTCCATCGGCACGAAGTCCGATCCCCTGGCCGGTCCGGAGCGCACACCGGCGTTGGCGAGCACGACCGAGACGTACGGCAGGAAGACTGCTCCGACGACCAAGGTCCAGCGCAGCCACCCGTCGGCGATGCACGCGCCGAGGAAGCAGACGGTGCGCAGCGCCATCGAGAAGGCGTAGCGACGTTCCTTGGCGGTGAGCCCCTGGCTCGCGGGCGCAGACGCTGACGTGATGACCTGCACCTCGTCGTCTCGCTTGTTCACCCCTTCAGAGTACGCCCCTGTGCGTCGGGGCATCATGGACGCCATGAGCAACCGCACCTACCGCATCACCGAAATCGTCGGCACGTCGCCCGACGGCGTCTCCGAGGCCATCGAGAACGGCATCGCCCGCGCCGGTCAGACGCTGCGTCACCTGGACTGGTTCGAGGTCGAGGGGATCCGCGGCCAGATCACCGACTCGGTCCCGTCGCACTACCAGGTCACGATGAAGATCGGCTTCCGCCTGGAGGACGACGAGTGAGCCTGAGGCTCCTCGCCACCGTCGTGGTGCTCACGACGGTGCTGGCGGCCTGCAACGGCGGGTCCGACGAGGAGCCTGACGGATCGTCCGCCGGCGACCGGGGCTCCGAGAGCTCCGCAGCCCCGGCGGAGGACGAGGCCGGTGAACCCGAAGGGACGGGCGTCGAGGAGCCCACAGGCACCCCGGTCGACCCGGCCGGATTCACCGACGCGCTCGCCGAGCACGCCTTCACGTCGCCGACCGGCAACATCGTCTGCTACGTCAACGTGACGGCCGACCAGTGGGGCTGCGTCATCGGCGAGCGCTCCTACACCGAGCCTCCGGGCGCGGACGACTGCTTCGCGAGCTTCGGCAAGGGCTTCGTGTCGGTGCAGGGCGGACCGCTCCAGCCCCAGTGCCGCGGCGGTGTCCTGGCGGCGGCCGAGAGCGGCGGGGGACCGACCCTCGCCTACGGCAGCACCCTGACGGTCGGTGCCGTGACCTGCATGTCGCAGCAGACCGGTGTGACCTGTGTCGACGAGCGGTCGGGTCACGGCCTGTTCATCAGCAAGGCCGCCTACGCCCTCAGCTGACGTCGGCTGCGTCGGCCTCCTCGACCTCCTCACGGGTGATGCCCATGAGGTAGATGATCGTGTCGAGGTACGGCACGTTGACCGACGTCCGCGCCTGGTCGCGCACGGTGGGCTTGGCGTTGAACGCGATGCCCAGCCCGGCGGCCGCCAGCATGTCGAGGTCGTTGGCGCCGTCGCCGATCGCCACGGTGTTCTTGATCGGGATGCCCGCCTCGGCGGCGAACTCGCGCAGGGCGGTGGCCTTGCCGGCGCGGTCGACGACCGTTCCCAGCACCCGGCCGGTCAGCACCCCGTCGGCGATCTCCAGGTCGTTCGCGCGGTAGTAGTCGATGCCGAGCTCCTCGGCGATGCGGGCGATGATCGGGGTGAACCCGCCACTGACCAGCGCGAACCGGTAGCCCAGGCGCTTCAACGTGCGGATCATGGTGCGCGCGCCGGGCGTGTAGACGAGGGAGTCGTAGACCGTGTCGAGGGCGGAGGCCGGCACCCCGGCCAGGCGCGCGACCCGCTCGTGCAGGGACTCCGCGAAGTCGAGCTCGCCCCGCATCGCCCGCTCGGTCACGGCAGCGACCTCGGCCTCGTAGCCGGCGCGAGCCGCGAGCATCTCGATGACCTCGCCCTGGATCAGGGTCGAGTCGACGTCCATCACGACGAGGCGCTGCGCGTGCCGACGGATCCCGTTCTCCTGCACCGCGACGTCGACGCCGTGCTCGTACGCGACGCGCGCGAGCGTCGCCTGCAGGACGTCGGGGTCGGCACCGCTGACCTCCATGCGGATCGCCGTGACGGGGTAGCGCGCCATCCGGACGATGCGGTCGATGTTGCCGCCGTCGGTGCGGATCTGCTCGGTGATGCCCGCCATCGCGCGGGGCAGGAGCGGAGCGCCGAGCACGACGACCTGCGCCCGCCCGACGCGACGCGGCCGGTTGTCGCCCGTGCCGCGCTCGAGCGACGCCGCCAGGCCGAGCTCCTCACCGAGGGCCCGGACGGCTGCGTCGAGGTCGCCGGCGTCAGCCGGATCGGTCACGAGGACGCTCAGGACCAGCTGCCCGCGCACGACGAGCTGCTCGACGTCGATGACCTCGATCGAGAAGCTGTCGAGCACGCCGAACAGACGCGTCGAGACACCGGCACGGTCGGGTCCGACCAACGTCACGAGGACGGTCGGAGCCGTGAGGTGGGGGACGGGCACATGGCTGGTCATCGGCACGAGGCTAGCGCGATAGGTTGGTGCCTGAGCACGGCCACACCCGGAGGGACAATGACGAGCGCCATCAAGCTGACCGACGTCTCGGTGATCCGGTCCGAGTCGGTCCTGCTGGACCGGGTCGACTGGAAGGTCCGCGAGGGCGAGCGCTGGATCGTGCTGGGCCCCAACGGCGCCGGCAAGACCACGCTGATGCAGATCGCCAGCGCCACGACCTTCCCGAGCTCGGGCGAGGCGAAGATCCTCGGCCAGGTGCTCGGCACCGTCGACCTGTTCGAGCTGCGCACGCGCATCGGCCACACGAGCCTGACCGTCGCCGACCGCCTGCCGCCCGCCGAGTCCGTCCGCGACGCGGTGCTCTCGGCCGCCCACGGGGTCACCGGCCGCTGGCGCGAGCAGTACGACGAGATGGACACCGCCCAGGCCGACCAGATCATCGGCGAGCTCGGCATCGCGCACCTCGCCGGCCGCACGTTCGGCACCCTCTCGGAGGGGGAGCGCAAGCGCGTGCTGATCGCCCGCGCACTGATGACCGACCCGGAGATGATCGTCCTCGACGAGCCCGCAGCGGGCCTCGACCTCGGTGCCCGGGAGGACCTGGTCGCGAGCCTGGCCAACCTGGCGTCGGACGACGCCGCGCCCGTCCTGGTGCTCGTGACGCACCACGTCGAGGAGATCCCGCCCGGCTTCACCCACGTGCTGATGCTGCGCCAGGGCGCCGTCGTCGCCGAGGGGCCCATCCCGAGCACCCTGACGGCGGCCAACCTGACCCGCACCTTCGGCACCGACCTGGAGCTGACGGTCGCCGACGGCCGGTACTCGGCCCGGCGGGTGCGCTACGGTCGTCGCGCCGCCCGACGCGAGGAGTGAGCCGTGACTGACTGGATCAACGAGAACCTCTGGGTCGTCTGGATCGGCGTCGCGTCCGTCCTCGCCGTCGCCGAGCTCCTGAGCCTCGACCTGGTGCTGCTCATGTTCGCGATCGCGGCGCTCGTCGCTGCCGCGGCCTCCCCGTTCCTGCCGGCCTGGGCCACCATCATCATCTTCGGCGCCATCTCGATCCTGCTGCTGGCGGTCATCCGCCCCCGCTTCAAGCGCAAGCTGCACGCCGGCCCCACCCTGTCGGTGGGGCACCACAACCTGGTCGGTCGTCCGGCCATCGTCGACGAGCCGGTCACCGACGTGTCGGGCCGGGTCATGATCGACGGCGAGCTCTGGACGGCACGCACGGCCACCACGGAACATCATGACGTCGGCGAGCGTCTGACGGTCGTGTCCATCGAGGGGGCCACGGCGTACGTGGCCGGAAAGGTTGCACCGTGATCGGATCGGTAGCCCTGATCGTCGCGTTCTTCTTCCTGGCGCTGGCGATCGCCATCGTCGCGATGTCCTTCAAGATCGTCCCGCAGCAGCGCGCGGGCATCGTCGAGCGGCTCGGCAAGTACCGCACGACCCTGGACTCCGGGCCGCACCTGATCGTCCCGTTCCTGGACCGGCTGCAGTACATGATCGACCAGCGCGAGCAGGTCCTGTCGTTCCCGCCGCAGGACGTCATCACCGAGGACAACCTGACGGTCTCGATCGACACCGTCATCTACTACACGGTCAACAACCCGGTCTCGGCGACGTACGAGATCGTCAACTACATCGAGGCCATCCACCAGCTCACGATGACGACGCTGCGCAACATCATCGGTGGCATGTCGCTCGAGCACGCACTGACCGGCCGCGACCAGATCAACCGCACGCTGGGTGCCGAGCTCGACGCCGCCACGACCCGCTGGGGCATCAAGGTCAACCGCGTCGAGCTCAAGAGCATCGACCCGCCGCCGACGATCATCGACGCGATGGAGAAGCAGATGCGCGCCGAGCGCGACCGTCGCGCCGTGATCCTGACGGCCGAGGGTCAGCGCCAGTCCGCGATCCTCACGGCCGAGGGTGAGAAGCAGTCGCAGATCCTGACCGCCGAGGGTGAGAAGCAGGCCGCGATCCTCTCGGCCGAGGGCGAGAAGCAGGCCGCGATCCTGCGGGCGCAGGGTGAGGGTCGCGCGATCGAGACCGTCTTCCAGGCGATCCACGACGGCAACCCGGACCAGAAGCTGCTGTCCTACCAGTACCTGCAGACCCTGCCGAAGATCGCCGGCGGCGAGAACGCCTCGACCTGGATCATCCCGGCCGAGCTCACCGCGGCCCTCGGCACGCTGGGCGGCGTCATCGGCACCGTCCCGGTCGACGGTGGCGGCAGCAAGAAGCGCGTCGACCTGGACGCGCCGATCGAGGACGTGAAGTCCTCCGTCGACACCTCCGAGGCCGTCGAGGCCGCGCTCGAGGCCGCGCGCCGCGCCGAGAACCCGGCCGCGAACATCGACGAGGACGTCGTCCCGCCGTCCTCGATCGAGGGCGACGACGGCCCGCCGCCGCCCCCGCCGGCTCAGGTGTGACGCAGGACCAGACCTTCAGCAGCACCGAGCGCGACGCGGTCTACCGCGCCATCGTCGAGCGCCGCGACATGCGGCACTTCGCCGGAGGCGGGGTCGACCCGTCCGTGCTGCGGCGCCTGCTGGAGGCCGCGAACTGCGCACCGAGCGTCGGGCTGATGGTGCCGTGGCGCTTCGTCCGGGTCGTCGACCCCGCGGTGCGTGAGCGGGTTGCCGACCTGGTGGCGGTCGAGCGCGACCTGACGGCCGCCGAGCTCGGCGATCGCGAGGCGGAGTTCCTGCGCCTCAAGGTCGAGGGGGTGCGTGACTGCGCCGAGCTGCTGGTCGTCTCCGTCACGGGCGATCGCGCGGGCCACGTCTTCGGGCGACGCACGATGCCCCACATGGACCTGGCGTCGGTGGCGTGCGCGATCCAGAACCTGTGGCTGGCGGCCAGAGCCGAGAACCTCGGGATGGGCTGGGTGTCGCTCTTCGACCCGCGCGAGCTCGCCGATCTGCTGGACCTCTCGCCCGGTGACGAGCCGATCGCGATCGTCTGCCTCGGACCGGTCGACCGCTTCTACGAGCGGCCCATGCTGGTCGAGCAGCGGTGGGCCGAGCCCCGCGCCCTCGACGAGCTGGTCGAGGAGCGCTGAGCCCGGCCCTGTCGTCCTGGTCGGATCAGTGCTGGTAGGTGCCGTGCAGGATCGCGCGGCCCAGCGTCTTGAACGCCAGGTTGAAACCGACGACGGCGGGTGTCGCGGAGTCGTCGACACCGAGCTTGTCCTCGCCGACGGCGTGGACGACGAAGTAGTAGCGGTGCACCTGGTCGCCCTCCGGCGGAGCGGCACCCATGAAGGCTGCGCCGCCGCCGTCGTTGCGCACGTGGAACGCACCCGCCGGCAGCGTGTCGTCGCCTGCGCCGGCACCGGCGGGCAGGCTCGTGACGTCGGCGGGGATGTCGACGACGACCCAGTGCCAGAACCCCGACACGATGGGCGCGTCGGGGTCGAAGCACGTCACGACGAACGACTTCGTCCCCTCGGGCGCGCCCGACCAGCTGAGCTGGGGCGAGGTGTCGCCGTGCGCGTTGACCTGAGCGTCGGAGAGGGGAGCGCCGTCGGTGACGTCGTCACTGGTGACCGTGAAGGTCGCGGCAGCGGGCAGGAGCGGGTACGGATCCGGGGTGACCGGTCGGTCGAGACTCATGCCACCTAACCTAACCGCGTGGCGCACATCCTTCGAGTGACGTCCGGCGACGACCGGCTGCGTGACTACACCAGCCTGCGGGACACGAGCCTGCGCAAGCTCCTGGAGACCGAGCGCGGGATCTACGTCGCCGAGGGGGAGAAGGTCGTGCGCCGGGCGATGGAGGCCGGGCACGAGCCACGGTCGTTCCTCATGGCGCAGCGCTGGGTCGACGCGCTCGAGGACGTGCTCGCGGGCACCGATGCGCCCTGCTACGTGCTCGACGAGGACGTGATCGAGGGGTTGACGGGCTTCCACGTGCACCGAGGCGCCCTCGCGGCGATGCACCGCCCCGAGCTCCCGGACGCCGCCACGGTGCTGGCGGGCGCCCGCCGCGTCGTCGTGCTCGAGGACCTCGTCGACCACACCAACGTCGGTGCGGTGTTCCGCACCGCCGCGGCGCTCGGGTGGGACGCCGTCCTGCTGTCGCCGCGGTGCGCCGACCCGCTCTACCGCCGGGCCATCAAGGTCGCGATGGGCGCGGTGTTCCGCCTCCCGTACGCCCGCCTCGACGACTGGCACGCGGCCCCCGTCCTGCTCCGCGAGGCCGGGTTCACGACCGTCGCGATGACGCTCGGCGACGGTGCGGTGCCGCTCGACGAGGTCCGCTCCGACGGGCCGATCGCCCTGGTCGTCGGCTCCGAGGGGCACGGGCTGTCGCCGCGGTGGGAGCACGAGAGCCTGGTCCGGGCGACGATCCCGATGAGCCCCGACATCGACTCGCTCAACGTCGCGGCATCCGTCGCCATCGCGGCCTGGGAGCTGCGCGCCTGACGGTTCCGCGGGGTAGCGTCACCGGCATGAGCGACTCGCTGCTGTGGTCGATCGTCCTGGCCGTCTCCGTCGTGGTGCTCGCCCTCGGGGTGCTGCGCGGGCTGCGTCGTCCTCGGCAGGGTCCGACCGTCCCCGTGCCGCTGCACCTCGACGAGCGCGCGCGCAGCGAGATCAGCGCGTTGGTGGCCACCGACCAGAAGATCCAGGCGATCAAGCGGCTGCGCGAGGAGAGCCGCCTGGGCCTGGCCGAGGCCAAGGGCGTGATCGACCACTGGGACCCGGCGACGACCGGAACGCCCGAGGCAGGGCCCGACCTCACGGACCTCGAGTCGACGACCCGTGCCGTGGTCGTCGCGCAGGGTGAGGTCGCCGCGGTCAAGCACGTCCGTGACCACACCGGCTGGGGCCTGCTCGAGGCGAAGCGCTTCGTCGACCGGCTCGACGGCGTGTGAGCACGGCCCCCTAGGCTCGCGCCATGATGCGGCAGCGCCTGGCCCGGACGATCACCCGACTGATGCGCTACCGCATGGTCGGCAGCGTCCCCGAGCGCGGCGTCCTCGTGGGCGCCCCGCACACCTCGAACTGGGACTTCGTGACGATGCTCCTGGTCATGTGGCACGGGGGCGCGCACCCGCGGGTCCTCGTGAAGCAGGAGCTCTTCAACGGTCCGGTCGGATGGCTCGTGCGCCGCTTCGGCGGGGTGCCGCTGGACCGCAAGAACCCGGCGGGCGTCGTGCAGGCGTTCGTCGACGAGGCCGAGAGCAACACCGAGTTCCGCCTCGTGATCGCCGCCGAGGGCACACGTTCGGCGGGGGAGTACTGGAAGTCCGGGTTCCTGCGCATCGCCCGCGAGGCCCAGGTTCCGGTCACGCTGGCCTTCTTCGACCCGCCGACCCGGACGATGGGCTTCGGTCCGTCGTTCGTGCCGAGCGGCGACTTCTCGGCCGACATGGACGTCGTGCGCGAGTTCTACGCCGACATGCAGGGCATCAAGCCCCAGAACCGCACGGAGCCCCGGCTCCGCGAGGAGAGCTGAGCGCACCCCCTGTCCCCGTACGACTTCGGCGGGGGACTCCTGTGTCACCGCCAGAAGCGCACCCGTTCCCTGAGGTGCGACGAGCCCTGGCGAGGAGCCTCGAAGGGGCAGTCAGTCCACGGCCACGGTGATCGGGACGCGGCTTCGAGGCTCGCGCCGCAGGCGGCACTCGCACCTCAGCCAACGGAGACGACCGTCAGCGCATGAAGCTGTGCGTGTGGGCGCGCAGGGTGGTCTCGTCGAGCTCGCGGTCGGCGTAGACCAGCCGGACGGCCGTCTCGTCGGCGTTGCCGAGGTCGCGCCCCCGCCACACCAGCTGCAGGCCTGCCGCTTCCGCCGTGCGTCGACTCGCCTCGTTGCGCTCGAGCAGCTTGGCCGTGACGGGCACGTCCGGGTCGGTCTCGTGCGCGGCCTCGACACCGCGGCGAGCCAGCGTCGATCCGTAGCCCTGGTGCCAGTGCTCGCGGTGGATGCGGTAGCCGATGTTCCAGGCCGCGCGGTCGTGGAGCAGCCGTGCGCCGCCGTGCCCCACGAAGGCCCCGCCGTCGTCGAACGCCGCCCAGTTGCTGAGCGCGTCGTCGCGCCATCCGCTGACGAAGAACTCCACGAGCGCCTTCGTCTGGTCGACCGTGGTGAACACGCCCGTCGGCTGGTGCTCCCACACGCCCGGGTCCGCGTAGAGGACGTGCATCTCCTCCCAGTCGCCGGACTCCATGGGGCGCAGGTCCACGGGGTGCTCAGGCCTCCGCGATCGGGGTGACGGGCCAGTCGTCGGGGTACAGCTCGTCGAGCTCGGCCTGCATCTTGTCGAGCTTCTTGCGGGCGCGACCCGCCAGCCGGTCGCCGAAGACCGTGCCGAACAGGTGGTCGGTCTCGTGCTGCAGGCAGCGCGCGAGCAGGCCCGTGCCGGAGAACTCGACCGGCTCGCCGAATTGGTCCAACCCGCTCACGTGGGCCGTGTCGGGGCGAGCCAGCGGGCCGAAGGCGCCGGGGAACGAGAGGCAGCCCTCGTCATCGTCGTCGAGCCGGCGCGCGTCCCCCTCGGGCAGCGTCAGCACCGGGTTGCACACGACGCCGGTCGTGATCACGTCGTCGTCGTCGGGGCAGTCGAACACGAAGACCTTGATCTTCTCGCCGACCTGGTTGGCCGCCAGACCCACACCGCGGGCGGCGTACATCGTGGCCACCATGTCGCGCACGAGGGTCTGGAGGTCCTCGTCGAAGACGGTCACGTCCTCGAGCTCGCGGTGCATCACGGGGGTGCCCCAGCGGGTGATGGGGCGGACGGATCCGCCCTCGGGCAGGGGCCGGGACTGCGCGTGGTTCACGGCGTCACGATATCCGACGCCCTGCCTGGTCCCGGCGGACGGTGGACCCGTGGACCGGACTGGGATACGCTCGGTACGCCAAAGTGCAAACGTGAGTTACATCTTCGTCTACACTGAGGCTCAGGCGGGCACCTCGTCCGACCTCGCGACTTTCCCAAGGAGCTCTCGTGGCCTCTCGCAAAGACCCCATGGGCATCGGCCTCGCGGTCCTGAACCGCATCGCCAGCTCGCCCGCGATCGATCGGCTGGGCCTGCGCAAGCAGACCGAGAAGGCGGTCTACCACGGCACGCGCGCCGGATTCCAGGCCGCGGGCAGCGCCGGCCGCACGTTCAAGCGCGTCAAGGGCTCCGGCAAGCCCCAGCGCCAGAGCACCTCGGGCGACTCCGGCGTCTTCGACCTCACGCCCACCGAGGACCAGGAGATGATCGTCGGCGTCGTCGCCGAGTTCGCCTCCGAGGTCCTGCGACCGGGCGCCGAGGCCGCGGAGAAGACCGATGACACGCCCAAGGAGGTGCTGGCCCAGACCACCGAGTTCGGCCTGAGCCTGCTCAACGTCCCCGAGGCGCTCGGCGGGCTCTCCGAGGAGCGCTCGGCCACGACCGGCGTCCTCGTCGCCGAGGCTCTCGCCTACGGCGACATGGGCCAGGCCGTCGCGTGTCTCGCCCCCTCGGCGGTCGCCACCGCCATCTCGCTCTGGGGCTCCGACGAGCAGCAGCAGACCTACCTGCCGGCCTTCACGGGCGAGGACGTCCCGGCCGCGGCCCTGGTCTTCGCCGAGCCGACTCCGCTGTTCGACCCGTTCGTGCTCAGCACGACCGCCACGAAGAAGAGCGACGGCTACGTCCTGAACGGCCTGAAGTCCGGCGCGGTGCGGGGCACCGAGGCCGACCTGTTCGTCGTCTCGGCCGACCTGGACGGCAAGCCCGCCCTGTTCGTCGTCGAGGCCTCGGCCGAGGGCGTCGGCGTCGCGGCCGACCCGTCGATGGGTCTGCGGTCCGCCGGCCTGACCCGCCTCAAGCTCGAGGACGCCCCCGCGGCGCTCCTGGGCGACGGCGCGGAGGACGACTACCGCGAGGCCGTGCGCCTGGCCCGCCTCGGCTGGTCGGCGCTCGCGCTGGGCACCGCCAAGGCGGTCCTGGACTACACCAAGGAGTACGTCGTGGGCCGTGAGGCCTTCGGTGAGCCCATCGCGTACCGCCAGTCGGTCGCGTTCATGGTCGCGAACATCGCGATCGAGCTCGAGGGCATGCGCCTGGTCACCCTGAAGGCCGCCTCGCGCGCCGAGCAGGGACAGTCCCACGCCCGCGAGGTCGCGCTCGCCCGCAAGCTCGCGGCCGAGTACGGCATGAAGATCGGCACCGACGGCGTCCAGCTGCTCGGTGGTCACGGATTCGTCAAGGAGCACCCGGTGGAGCGGTGGTACCGCGACCTGCGGGCCGTCGGCCTGATGGAAGGAGCAGTCCTCGTCTGAGGACGGAGCACATCATGATCAATCTCGACACCCCCAAGAAGTTCCGCGCCTTCGTCGTCCAGGCCAACCAGGTCGCCGACAACTTCCTGCGCTCGAACTCCCGCAAGTACGACCTTGCCGAGCACTCCTACCCCAAGGAGCTCGACCTCCTCGCCTCGCTCGTCGACGGCATGAGCGACTCCGGTGAGGGTCAGGGCGCCGGCGCTGCCGGCGTGCGCCGCTCCGAGGACGAGGGCGACGGCAAGAAGCCGAAGGTCAAGAACGGCACCAACCTGAGCTCGGTGCTCTCGGTCATCGAGATGTGCTGGGGCGACGTGGGCCTGCTGCTCTCGATGCCGCGCCAGGGACTCGGCAACTCGGCGATCGCCTCGGTCGCGACCGACGAGCAGCTCGAGAAGTACAAGGGCACCTGGGCCGCGATGGCCATCACCGAGCCCAGCTTCGGGTCCGACTCGGCCGCGATCAAGACGACCGCGGTCAAGGACGGCGACCACTACGTCCTCAACGGCGAGAAGATCTTCGTGACCTCGGGCGACCGGGCCGACTCGGTCGTCGTCTGGGCCACGCTCGACAAGAGCCTCGGCCGCGCGGCGATCAAGTCGTTCGTCGTCAGCAAGGACACCCCGGGCATCCGGGTCGAGCGGCTCGAGCACAAGCTCGGCATCCGCGCGTCCGACACCGCCGTGATCGTCCTGGACAACTGCCGCGTGCACGAGTCGAACCTGCTCGGCAGCCCCGAGGTCGACGTGAAGCAGGGCTTCGCCGGCGCCATGGCGACGTTCGACAACACGCGTCCGCTCGTGGCCGGCATGGCCGTCGGCTGCGCGCGCGCCTCGCTCGAGGTGATCCGCGAGCTGCTGGAGAAGGCCGGCGTCGACATCGACTACGACCGTCCCGCCACGGCCCAGTCGTACGCGGCCGCGACCTTCATCCAGATGGAGGCCGACTGGGAGGCTGCGCTGCTGCTGACCCTCGAGGCCGCGTGGCTCGCCGACAACCGCAAGCCCAACTCCATGGAGGCGTCCATGGCCAAGGCCAAGGCCGGGCGCGTCGGCAACGACATCACGCTGAAGTGCGTCGAGCTGGCCGGCACGCTGGGCTACAGCGAGACCGAGTTCCTCGAGAAGTGGTCGCGCGACTCCAAGATCCTCGACATCTTCGAGGGCACCCAGCAGATCCAGCAGCTCATCGTGGCGCGACGTCTGCTGAACCTGTCGTCCACGCAGCTCAAGTAGGCGTCTCACCTGACGGCTCGGGCTCGGGGTCGGCTTCGGTAGGTTGGATCCATGTCCACCCCCGACGTCGACCTCGAGCTCGAGCTGACTCGCCTCGTGCAGCGGGTCCGCCGCCGCTCGATCCAGATCGTCTCGGGGCTGCACCGCGACCTCGACTACGGGACGTACCTGTTCTTCCTCGCGATCTGCGACGCACCGGGCCAGGTGCGCGGAGCCGACCTCGCCGAGTCGATGGGCGTCCACAAGTCCACCGCGAGCCGGGCCATCGCCGCGCTCGTCAAGTACGGGCTGGTCGAGCAGCACCCCGACCCGAGCGACGGCCGAGCCCGGTTGCTCGTGCCCACCGAGGAGGCGGCCGAGCGGCTGCGCGGGTACCGCACCGAGACGCACGAGCGCCTCGTCCGGCTGCTCGACGGCTGGGAGGTCGCCGAGATCGACGCCTTCTCCGGGGCTCTGCGCCGCTTCAACGACACCGCCGAGTCGTTCTGACGTGCTGATCCACCACCTCGCCCTGCGCAAGCACTGGCAGGAGGCGCAGCGCGTCGGCCACTACACGTGGTCGACCCGCGGCATCACGATCGAGCAGGAGGGCTTCCTCCACGCGTCACGGCCCGACCAGGTCGCCGGGGTGCTGGCGCGGTTCTACGCCGACGTCGAGCTGGCCGACCTCGTCCTCCTCGACATCGAGACCGACCTGCTCGACGTGCCGTGGCGCATCGACCCGGTCGGCGACGACGAGTACCCGCACGTCTACGGGCCGCTGCCGGTCGCGGCGGTCGTCGACGTGCGGGACGTCGCTCAGATCGACAAGTAGGTCTTGATCGCGGTGCGCTCGTCCATCGAGCGGTAGCCGTCGGCGACCTGGTCGAGCGGGATCTTCTGGTCGAAGACGTCGCCGGGCGTGATGGCGCCGGACAGGACGTCGGGCAGCAGCTCGTCGAGGTAGGCGCGCACCGGTGCCACGCCACCGCGCAGGCCCGTGTTGGTGAAGAACATGACCGGGACGTTGAGCTCGACGTCGTGCGGCATGCCGACGTAGCCGACCGTGCCGCCAGGCCGCACCGCACGGAAGGCCTGCTTCATCGAGTCGGTCGTGCCGACGCACTCCAGCACGGCGTCGGCGCCGATGCCGCCGAGGATCTCCTTGACGGCCTCGGCGCCCTCCTTGCCGCGCGTCTCGACGATGTGGTCGGCTCCGAAGCTGCGGGCGACGGCCTGGCGCGGCTCGTGGCGTGACATCGCGATGACGGTGGAGGCGCCCAGCCGCTTCGCGGCGAGCACGGCGGACAGGCCCACGGCGCCGTCACCGACGACGGCGACGGTGCTGCCGGCCGTGACACCGGCGGAGATCGCCGCGTGGTGGCCCGTCGGGAAGACGTCCGACAACGTCAGGAGGTGGGGGAGCAGGGCCTCGTCGACGTCGCCGGGAACCCTGACCAAGGTGCCGTCGGCCCAGGGGACGCGGACGAGCTCGGCCTGGCAGCCGTCGTAGCCGCCGCCGTTGACGCAGGAGGTCTGCACGCCGGCGGCGCAGTGGGCGCACGTGTTGTCGCTGTAGAGGAACGGGGCGATCACGAAGTCGCCGACCTGGACGTCCGCCACCGCCGAGCCGGTGCGCTCGACGACGCCGATGAACTCGTGCCCGATCTTGCGGGGTTCCTTCGCGGCGTTGACGCCGCGGTAGGGCCACAGGTCCGAGCCGCACACGCAGGCGGCGACGACGCGCACGACGGCGTCGGTGTCGTCCTGCAGGTCCGGGTCGGGGAGCGTGTCGAGTCGGATGTCGCCGGGGGCATGAAGAACGGTGGCTCGCATGGGGCCATTCTGCCCGTCGGGACCCGACCGCGCGCGTGTGACAGGATCGGAACATGACCTCCAAGCCTGAAGTCGATTTCATCCCCGGCCCCCCGCCCACCGAGCTGACCGTCACCGACCTCACCGTCGGTGAGGGCGCCGAGGCCGTTCCCGGCGGCGTCGTCGACGTGCACTACGTCGGCGTCGAGTTCGAGACCGGCGAGCAGTTCGACGCGTCCTGGGACCGCGGCCAGTCGGCGCGCTTCCCCCTCCCGAACCTGATCGCCGCGTGGCAGCAGGGCATCCCCGGCATGAAGGTCGGCGGCCGCCGCCAGATCGTCGCCCCGCCGGAGCTCGCCTACGGCCCCGCCGGCGGCGGACACCGCCTGTCGGGCAAGACCCTGGTCTTCGTCATCGACCTCCTCGACGTCGCCTGACCCACCCAGATTTGACGACTTTGGGCCCGCTTTCCTGGAGGAGGCGGGCCCAAAGTCCACAATTCTCCGGCTCGCCGTCGTCGTCCACAGGACCAGCTTTCGTTCGCCCCTGACCGTGGCGTCCCCAGCAGGGTCGAGGGATGGATCTCTCCCGTCCCTTCACCGTCGCGCAGGCAGCCGAGTTCGGCTTGACCCGCAAGCACCTCAGGTCACGCCGGTTTCGGCGGATCTTCCGTGGTGTGTACGTGTCCGCCGCGGTAGAACCCACCTTCACCGTGTGGCTCCAGGCAGCGCTCCTGCTGATGCCCGGTGACGCGGTGGTCAGCCACACGTCAGCGATGAGGCTCTACGGTTTCCAGGGTCGGCGCCGAGGCGTCCTGGAGTTCTCCACGAACACCTCGGCGCACACCATGATCCCGGAGATCGTGCTGCATCGGCGTCGATGGCAGCTTCACCCGCGTCAGGTCCAAGACTTCTGGGCCACCGGCCCCGACCGCACCTTCGTCGACGTCGCAGGACGAACCGCCCTACCGGAGCTGGTTGCCTTCGGCGATCACCTCGTGCAGTCGGGGCACACGACGACCGACGACCTGCGTTGGTACGTCGATTCGCGCCACCTGGACGGCGTGCGTAGGGCCCGCCGGGTAGCGCCGCTGATCCGCGCTGGCGCCGAGTCGCCACCGGAGTCGACCGTACGGGTCATGCTCCGCTTCGGCCGCCTGCCCGAACCGGAGGTGAACGGCGTCATCCTCGACGACGAGGGCGGGTTCCTGGCCCGGGGTGACCTCGTCTACGGGCGCTGGAAGGTCGTCGTCGAGTACGACGGACGCCACCACCTCACCGACACGAGGACCTGGCTGCACGACCTCCGGCGACGAGAGCTTCTCGAGGCCGCAGGGTGGACCGTCATCGTGATCACGGCGGAGGATCTCCGCACCCCCGAGAGGATCCCCCAGCGCGTCTTCACGGCTCTGGCGGCCCACGGATACCGCGGCCCGTACCCGGTCATGAGCGCCCAGTGGCGACAGTGGTTCCCGCCGACCTCCGCCCAGATGTGACGACTTTGCACCCATTTCACCCCGAGAATCGGGCCCAAACTCGACAAATCTGGGCGGGTTAGGGGGTGGGGAGGGTGTCGAGCTGCTTGCGCATCCGCTGGAGGCTGATGGGGTGGGCGGTGCCGAGCTTCTGGGCCGTGAGGCTGACCCTCAGCTCTTCCAGGGACCATCGGATCCTCTGCACGTCTGGTGACAGCTTCTGCCACTCGCTGAGCGTCGCGGTGCGGCGGTGGAACTCGGCCTCCATGTCCTGGGCCGCTGCCAGGTCGTCCGACGTCCCTGGGGTGCGCAGGCGGGCCGCAGCCGCCTGCAGGTAGACGGCCAGGCGCGGCATGCGCTCCACGCCGAGGTCGCGCACGAACCCGGGGTACACGAGCCACGAGAGCTGGACCTTCACGTCCTCGCCCGGCTCGTCGTCACCGGGACGCACCTCACCGAGCCGCTCGTACGCCCGGAGCACCTGCGTCAGCACCCGCTGCGTGACGTCGAAGACCTCGGGCCGCACCGCCTCGGCCAGGGCCCGGAAGCCCTCCTCGTCCGCCGCGGGGCCGCCGTGCTTCACGACGAGGTGGTCGATCGCCGCGAGCCAGCACGCCTCGATGACCTCGGCCGCGTCGCGGTACGGCCCGGTCTGGAGCGTGAGCTTGGCGCGGACGTCGAGCGTGCGGCCGATGGCGGGCACGACCGACGGCAGATCGAAGGAGATGAGCCGCGCCTGTCCACGGATGCCGGCGGCCCGCTGCTCGACAGCCGAGTGCAGCACCTTCAGCCCCACGCTCCTGGTCTCGTCGACGACGGCGGGGTACCCCGTCTGCCGCCCGGCCGTGACCTCGGCCGGGACCGTGCCGAACACCCAGGCGCGTTCGCCCGAGCGCTCGATGCCGCCCGTCGCGTCCTGCAGCTGCTCGCGCAGACGCGGCCGCAGCCGGTCGCGCAGCTCGTCCAGGTCGGCACCACGGGCGACCTCGGCGTCGCCGTCGAGCACGCGGAACTTGACTCGCAGGTGGTCGGGGAGCGCCGTCACGTCGAAGTCGTCAGCCGCGAGCACCGCACCACCGCGGGCCGAGAGCACGCGAGCCAGCTCGGCCGTCACCGAACCGCGCGCAGGGTCCATCAGGCCGAACACCTCGCCCGCCACCTGGGGTGCCGGGACGAACTCGCGTCGCAGCTGCTTCGGCAGCGACCGGATGAGCGCCTCCACGAGCTCGCGCCGGTGTCCCTCGACCTGCCACCCGAAGACCGCTGGATCGAGCGCGGGCAGCTGCTCGAGCGTCACGTCCACCGTGACGCCGTCGTCGACCGTGCCCGGCTCGAAGGTGTACGTCAGGCTCATCGGCGCGCCCTCGGAGAACCACTCCGTGGGGAACTCCTCGGCGTCGGGGGCGTCCTGGCGGACGAGGTCGGTCGTGCGCAGGTCGAGCAGGTCGGGCCGGTCGCGACGCGCCTTCTTCCACCAGCCGTCGAAGTGGCGCGTGGAGACGACGTCGGCCGGCACCCGCTCGTCGTAGAACGCGTACAGGGTCTCGTCGTCGATCCGGAGGTCGCGCCGACGCACGCGTGACTCGAGCGCGTCGACCTCCTCGAGGAGCCGCTGGTTGTGGCGCCAGAACGCGTGGTTGGTGCGCCACTCGCCCTGCACCAGCGCGTGGCGCACGAACAGCTCCCGTGCGAGCGGGGCGTCGAAGCGGGACAGCGGCACCAGCCGGTCCGCGACGACCGGCAGTCCGTAGAGCAGCACCCGCTCGCGCGCCATCGCCGCGCCGCGCTTGGTCGACCAGTGCGGCTCGGCGTACTGACGCTTGACGAGGTGCTCGGCCGCCTCCTCGATCCACTCAGGCTGCACGCGAGCGGCGGTGCGCGCCCACAGGCGGGTCGTCTCGACGAGCTCGGCCGCCATGACCCACGCCGGCGGCTTCTTGGCCAGTCCCGAGCCGGGGAACACCATGAACCGCGCCCCGCGCGCCCCGGCGAACTCGCGGCCGTCGCTCTCGCGCAGGCCGACGTGCGACAGCAGCCCCGTGAGCAGCGCGCGGTGCACCGTGTCGGGATCCGATCCGGGCTCGCCCGCCTTCATGCCGAGGTCCTTGACCGTGCGGCGCAGCTGCGTGTGCACGTCCTGCCACTCGCGGATGCGGAGGTAGTGCAGGTACTCGGCCTTGCACTGGGCGCGGAACTTCGCGTGCGACATCGCGTCGCGCTGCTCGCGCAGGTACGTCCACAGCGAGAGCCAGGAGAGGAAGTCGGAGTCGGGCTGACGGAAGCGCGCGTGCTTCTCGTCGGCGGCCTGCTGCTTCTCGAGGGGGCGCTCGCGCGGGTCCTGGATCGACATCGCGGCGACGATCACGAGCACGTCGGCCAGGCACCCGAGCCGGTCGGCCGCGACGATCATGCGGGCCATCCGCGGGTCGACCGGCAGACGCGACATCGTGCGTCCCAGCCGCGTCAGGCGCAGGGCGCCGTCCTTGCCGTCGACGACGGCGTTGAGCTCGCGCAGCAGGTTGACGCCGTCGGTGACCGAGCGCGAGTCCGGCGGGTCGAGGAAGCCGAAATCCTGGATGGGGCCGAGGTCGAGGGCCGCCATCTGCACGATGACCGAGGCCAGGTTCGTGCGCTGGATCTCGGGGTCGGTGAACTCGGGTCGTCCCTCGAAGTCGTCCTCGGCGTACAGCCGGATGCAGATGCCGTCGGCGACACGACCACAGCGGCCGGCACGCTGCGCAGCGCTGGCCTGGGAGATGGGCTCGATCGGCAGCCGCTGGACCTTGAGCCGCTGGCTGTAGCGGGAGATGCGGGCCAGGCCCGGGTCGATGACGTACCGGATGCCGGGCACGGTCAACGACGTCTCGGCGACGTTGGTCGCCAGCACGATGCGGCGCCCGGGGTGCGAGGCGAAGATCTTCTGCTGGTCGTGCGCGGCGAGCCGGCCGAACAGCGGCAGGATCTCGGTGTTGCGGTACTTCTTGCCGCTCAGGTGCTCGTCGACGTCGCGGATGTCGCGCTCGCCCGGCAGGAAGACGAGGATGTCGCCGTCACGCGGCAGCTCCTCGACCGCGGCGGAGATGCCGTCGAGCAGGTCGCCCGCGTCAGGGTCGCTGAGCGGTCGGTACCGCATCTCCACGGGGTAGGTGCGTCCGCTGACCTCGATCACGGGGGCGTCGAAGAGCGCCGCGAAGCGGTCGACGTCGATCGTCGCCGACGTGATGACGACCTTCAGGTCCGGGCGGCGGGGCAGCAGCTGGCGCAGGTACCCCAGGAGGAAGTCGATCGACAGGGACCGCTCGTGCGCCTCGTCGACGATGATCGTGTCGTAGCGGCGCAGCTCGCGGTCGTGGTGGATCTCCTGCAGCAGGAGTCCGTCGGTGACCAGGCGGATCCGGGTGTCGGCCGAGCTCTTGTCGTCGAAGCGGACCGCGTACCCGACTTCCGTGCCCAGCTCGACGCCGACCTCGTCGGCGATGCGCTTGGCGACCGAGCGTGCGGCGATGCGGCGGGGCTGCGTGTGCGCGATGCGCTCACGCCCGACGCCGAGGGCGATCTTGGGCAGCTGGGTCGTCTTGCCCGACCCGGTCTCGCCCGCGACCACGACGACCTGGTGCGCCGCGATGGCGTCGGCGATCTCGTCGCGCCGGGCCGAGATGGGCAGCGCGTCGTCGAACTGGATCTTCACGACAGGTCGACCCGCACGGGGGAGAGGCGGCGGACGACGTCCCCGGCGGGCCCGGGCCGGGCGTCGCGCCAGGCGGTGCCGGCCCAGAGGTTGACGTGCTCGGCGTCATCGGCCCGACCGGCCGCGGCTCGGAGCGGCTTGGTGAGCTGGTCGACGACCGGGAAGGTCGCCGGAGCGTCGCCGAGCTCGCGGGTCCACGTGTTCGTGAGCCCGCGACCGACGCGACCCGAGAAGGAGCGTGTGGTCGTGCTGCGGCGTCCGGACTCCGCCAGCGCCCGACGGTGCGCTGGACGGGTGCCGGCCTCGTCGGCCAGCAGGAGGGCCGTGCCGACCTGCACCGCGACGGCACCGGCCGCCAGCGCGGCTCGAGTGTCGTCGGCCGAGGCGATGGCTCCCGCGGCGACGAGCGGCAGGTCGCTGACCGCGCGCACCAGCGGCAGCAGGTCGAGATGTGTCAGCGGCGACGGCTCCGCGCGGCGGTCCCAGACGCCACGGTGGCCGCCGGCCTCGTGGCCCTGGACGCAGAGGGCGTCGGCTTCCACCGCCGCAGCTGCTGCGGCCTCGCCCGGGGTCGTGACGGTGACGACCACGACCGTCCCGACGGCGTGCAGCCGGTCGACGTCGGCGGCCGACGGGCAGCCGAAGGTGAACGAGACGACCGGCACCGCCAGGTCGGCCAGGAGGTCCACCTTCTCGGCGTAGTGGTCGGTGTCGTCCCAGCGCGGATGGGGGACCTCCGCACCGAGTCGTTCGGCGACGGGTGCCAGCCTGCGGGCGAACTCAGCGACGGCCGGACCCTCGGTGGCCTCGTCGAGGGTCTCGGCGACGAAGACGTTCACGACGAACGGCGCCGTTGTCGTGCTCCGCACCGCAGCGACCTGCTCGGCGACCGTCGGGACGTCCAGGTACCCGGCCGCGAGCTGCCCGAGACCACCGGCCTCACCGACCGCCGCGACGAGCGCCGGCGTCGAGACGCCGCCGGCCATCGGAGCACCGACGACGGGGTGCCGCAGGGCCGGGAGGAGCATGCCTTCACGGTAGGCGACGGCCCACCGCGAGGTCACCGCAACCCCAGCCGATCGCCGAGGGCCAGGTACCCCACGAAGGCGACGACGTCGAGCAGCGTGTGGGCGATGACGAGCGGCAGCACGCGGCCCGTGCGCTGGAACCACCAGCCGAACACCAACCCCATCACGACGTTGCCGACGGCCTGCCCGAATCCTTGGTACAGGTGGTAGCTGCCGCGGAGCAGCGCGCTCGTGACGATGATCGGCCACGGCCCCCACCCGAGGTCGCGCAGCCGCGTGAAGAGGTAGCCGACGACCACGATCTCCTCGAGCAGCCCGTTCTGCAGCGCCGCGGTCACGAGGATGACGGCGGTCCACCAGTACACGGTGTCGGGGGCCACCACGATGTCGGCGGTCACGCCGAGTGCACGGCCCGCGAAGTACAGGCCCAGCCCGGGGACCCCGATGACGAGGGCCAGGAGGGCGCCGACGGCGGTGTCGCGGCCGGGAGAGCGCAGGTCGAAGCCGATCGAGCGACCGGCGAGGAGGTACAGCGCGAGCGCGACGGGCACGAGCGCGAACCCGATCGAGAGCACCTGCAGCGTGAGGTCGAGCCACTGCTGGTCGGCTCGCGAGGAGTTGAGCGTGGCGGTCGACTGCCGCAGGCCCCCGTTCGTGAGCTTCACGACGAGGCTGAGCACGGCGTAGACCGCCGACTGCCCGAGCGAGAGGCCCAGGACGATCCAGATCTCGGCGGCGACCCGGCGGCGGTCCGCAGTGGTGGTCTCCGCGCTCACAGGTCGTCGGTGCCGAAGGTGTCGCAGGAGCCGATCGTGCCTGACTCGTACCCGGCGAGGAACCAGCGCTGGCGCTGCTCGCTCGACCCGTGGGTCCAGGAGTCGGGGTTCACGGTGCCGCCGCCCAGCTCCTCCTGGATGTGGTCGTCGCCGACCGCCGAGGCCGCCGAGAGGGCGGAGTCGATGTCGTCGCGCGTGAGCGGCTCGATCAGCGTGACGCCGTCGGCGTCCTCGGTCGTGGCGGCGTGGTGCGCCCAGACCCCGGCGAGGCAGTCGGCACGCAGCTCGATGCGGACGCCCGCACTCGTGGGGCCGGTGGAACGGTCCTGCTGGCCGGCCTGCAGGTCGCCGAGGATGTTCTCGACGTGGTGCCCGTACTCGTGGGCGACGACGTACATCTGGGCCAGGTTGCCGCCGTCGGCGCCGAAGCGGCTCGTCAGCTCGTCGAAGAAGGTGGCGTCGATGTAGACCTGCTCGTCGGCGGGGCAGTAGAACGGGCCGACGGCGGCGGTGGCCGAGCCACAGGCCGTCTGCGTCGAGCCGGAGAAGATCACGGTCTTCGCCTCCCGGTACGGCTCGCCGGTCTCGTCCAACAGGGCGTCGCCCCAGTAGTCCTGGACGCTGTTGACCGTGCCGACGATGCGGCAGACGTCGGAGCGGTTCGCGTCGGCGCCCGTCTGGCACTCCGAGACGTCGACACTGCTCCCCGATCCGCCCTGGAGCACCTGGGACGGGTCGAACGGCAGCGTGCCGGAGCCGCCGCTGCCGCCGAGGAAGAGGTAGACCAGCAGGAGCACGACGCTGCCGATGCCACCGCCCGCGATCGCGCCGCCCTTGCCGCCGAGCACCTGGCTGGTGTCGAGGCGCGCCTTGTCGTTGAAGCTCACGTGCGTGAGTCTACGCAGCGACGCGCCGATCGGACCGTGCCTCGATACGCTGGCGAAATGCCCGCCGAGACGACGACGTCGTTCGCCATGCCCGCCGAGCTCTCGGCCAAGGATGCCGAACGTCGCCGCTCGCTCCGGCGCATGCGGGTCGTCGCGACGTCGCTGCTCGTGGTGGCCGCGATCATCTTCGTCCTGACCCGCGACGGCGAGGGGTGGATCGGCTACGTCAACGCCACGGCCGAGGCCGCCATGGTCGGCGCGATCGCCGACTGGTTCGCGGTCACGGCGCTGTTCCGCCACCCGCTCGGCCTCCCGATCCCGCACACCGCGATCATCCCGCGGCGCAAGGAGTCGTTGGGGGAGAGCCTGCAGGACTTCGTCGTCGACAACTTCCTGCAGCCCGAGGTCGTGCGCGAGCGGGTGCTGGCGGTCGGCGTCGCCGACCGGGCGGGTCAGTGGCTGCAGGAGCCGGGCCACGCCGAGCGCCTGGTGCGGGCCGGCTCGCGCATCGCGGCGCACGGGCTCGACCGCATCAGCGACGACGACGTCGAGGCCCTGGTGCGCGACGTCATGGTGCCCAAGCTGAGCGCTGAGCCGATGGGGCCGGCGATCGGGCAGATGATCACCGAGATCGTCAAGGACGGCGCGCACACGGGTCTCGTCGACCTGGTGGCCGAGGAGCTGCACCGCTGGTTGCTCAGCAACGAGGCCGAGGTCGCGCAGATCGTGGAGCAGCGCGCGCCGTGGTGGACGCCGCAGTGGGTCGACGACCGCGTCGCCTCGCGGCTGCACCTGGAGGCCGTGCGCTGGGTCGCCGAGATCCGCGACGACCCGCAGCACCGAGCGCGCGCCGCCTTCGACCACTGGCTGGGCCAGCTCGCCCACGACCTGCAGTTCGACGCCGCCACCCGCGAGCGCGCCGACCGGCTCAAGGAGCGCGTGCTCCACCAGCCGCAGGTCGTGCTGACGGCGGTGTCGCTCTGGACCTCGCTCAAGGGAGTCCTGAGCGAGGCGTTGACCGAGGAGGGGCTGCTGCGTCGCCGCGCGGTCGAGGAGGTCGAGAACCTCGGCCGTCGGCTCCGCGAGGACGACCGGCTCGCCGCCCGGGTCGACGACCTGGCGGCCGACGTCGCCTCGTACACCGTGGAGCGCCACGGCCACGAGCTCGCGACGGTCATCTCGGCCACGGTCTCGCGCTGGGACGGCGTCGAGACGGCGCAGCGCATCGAGCTGCACGTCGGCCGCGACCTGCAGTTCATCCGCATCAACGGCACCGTCGTCGGCGGTCTCGCCGGACTCGTGATCCACACGCTCGCTCATCTGTGACCACCAGGAGCCACCCCATGACCACCCCCCGATTCACGCTCGTCCGGTTCCGTGAGGGCTACGACATCGAGGAGGTCGACGCGTTCGTCAAGGACGTCGACACGGCGCTGGCCAGCCGCCGGACCGAGCCCGGGCTGGCCGAGCGGATCACCGCGGCGCGCTTCACGCCCCGGCGCTTCCGGCAGGCGTACGACATGGGCGAGGTCGACCAGCACCTCGACGAGCTGCACCGCCAGGCATCCGCCTCGTCGTGACGTCCCCCCGATTCGGACACCCGGACGTCGTTTGCTAAGATCGCACGCGCTGCCGAAGCCGGTCAGGCGGGAGCAGCGAGTCACACGTCCGGGTGGCGGAATGGTAGACGCGCTAGCTTGAGGTGCTAGTGCCCTTAATGGGGCGTGGGGGTTCAAGTCCCCCCTCGGACACCAGCAGGATCCCTGAAGTTCCAGGGAAGAACGAAGGCCCTCCACGAGAGATCGGGGAGGGCCTTCGTCGTCACGACGATCGGGTGACCTCGTCCACCCACGCGCTGAACGGGTCGGGCTCCTGGACCGTCCAGTGCTCCGGAACGTCGACGCCGAGCTCGGACTCCACCCAAGCCCGGAACTGCGCGAGCGCCGCCACGGACTCCCCGTCCTCGTCCTCGTCGGGTGCCTCGGGCAGCACGTAGTCGGCCAGCTCGAGGTAGCCGATGGCGATGAGTCGCAGGAAGTCGACGGCGTCGTCGGCGAGCAGGAGACGCTCGCCCTCCGACCCCAGCAGGACGAAACGCACCGTGTCCGTCGGATCGAGCCAGAGCGCTGCGAAGCTCCCGCTCCCGTCGGTCTGCCCCAGCGGGAAGAGACGGTCGTGACCGGGCTCGCCCGGCTCGAACCAGCCCGTCAGCGTCTCGGACGGCGAGAAGACGATGCCGAGCTGGGCGCGCCCCTCGAACGGTGTCAGGTAGTACGTGCCGCGGGTCTCGAAGCCCCAGCCCTGGTCCTCCATCCAGGTCCAGGCTCGTTCGAGCGGCTCGGGGAGCGTCAGGCCAGCGGGCAACGTCGGTCGGATCAGGTCAGCGAGGTGCGACATGGGTCCAGCCTGCCGGATCTCGAGGCACGTCGTCAGACGGCGAGGCCGTAGAAGGCCAGCCACGTCCGCGGGTTCGTGCGGGTGGTTCCCGCGAGGTGGACCTCCAGGTGCAGGTGCGGGCCCGTCGAGTTGCCCGTCGATCCGACGTAGCCGATCACGTCGCCGGCCGCGACCGTCGTGCCGGTCGTGGCCTCGAAGCGGGACTGGTGGGCGTACCAGAGCTGCGTGCCGTCGCGGAGACGCTGGACCGTCAGCTGGCCGTAACCCCCGGCGTTGCCGGTGCGCTCGATCAGACCGTCGGCGACGGCGAGGATGGGCGTCCCCGCGGGCGCGGCGAGGTCGAGGCCGGTGTGGCACGCGACCAGGCCCGGCACGGTCGGGCTGTTGCGGAGCCCGTACTCGCTCGTGACGCGGTACCCGCTGAGGGGGAGCCGGAACGCCTGGGGCGCTGCGCTCGTGACCTGCACCCGGAAGGACGCGGGCACGACGGTGCCGTCCTCGGCCTCCGGGGCGGGGGGCGCCGTGGGCGTGGGCGTGGGTGTCGGGGTCACCTCGCTCGGCGGGGGCGTCGGCGTCGGGGTGGGCGGCGGGGTCGGCGTGACCGGTGCCGGTGGTGCGGGACTCGGGGGAGCCGGTGCAGCAGGCGCGGGTGCGATCGGCGGCGGGACGGCCGGAGCGGGAACGCCCGCGTCGGGCATGTCGACGTGCGGGTCGTGCACGTACGGGTTGCCCGCGATCGTGGCGGCGCACGGGGTCGGCATCGGATCGACGTAGACACCCGACGCGAACAGCGCTCCGGGCGGCTGGGTCGCGAGGGCACCCGGTGGGGTCGGGGGCTGCTGGCCGTACCAGTCGGGCGTCGTCTCGAGCGCGGTCGCGCTGGCGGGCTCGGCGGCGGTGCCGGCTGACGGCGTCAGCGTCGCAACCGTGAGGACCACCGCGGTGAGGCCGACGGCGAACGTCGGCAGGTGTCGGGCGTGGGTGGCCACGGTCATCCGGACGAGCTCCTGAGGGGATCGTGCCCCCTGGACGGGAGCGGGCACCCGTCTGGGGGCCCGGTCGGTCACAGTGGTCGCGTCGGGTGGGCGGCCGGGGTGCACGACGTGTCCGGGCGCTGAACGTCCCCTGAACCGTGGACGGACGCCGCTGGGGATCAGAGATCCAGGACGAAGACTCCGACGATGCCGGCCAGGGCGACCACGAAACCGATGACCAGGCCGAGACGCGCCTTCCAGATCAGCGTCTCCACCGTGTCGTCGCCGAATCCGCGCGACCCTGGTCGACCGAGCCGGACGTGGCGCGAGAGCCACCGCACGAACGGGCCGCAGTACCGGAACATCAGCCAGAACAGCACGCAGAACACGGCGACGAAGGCGATGACGAACCACGTCACGGACCCGCCGTCACCCTCCGCGCCGTTCACGAGGGCCACCGTTCGCCCGAGCGTCCTGCAGCGCGGAGCGTCGCCGCGATCACGGCCGGCGTCTCGGCCGGGTCCAGCACGTCGTCGATCTCGAACACCCGCGCCACGTTGAGCGCCTTGGCGTGCTGGCGCAGGTCCTCGGTGTGGCGAGCCACCGCGGCCTCGCGGTCCGGCTCGTCCATCGCGGCGAGCTCGTGGGCCATCGACAGGCGGACCGCGCCCTCCAGACCCATGGCGCCGAGGTGGGCCTCGGGCCAGGCGACCGTCAGGACGGGGCGGTGGGTGCTGCCGCCCAGCATCGCCTGCGCGCCGAGCCCGTAGCCGCGCCGCAGCACGACGCCTACGAGCGGCACCGTCAGGCGGGCGCCGGCGGTGACCATGCGGGCGGCCTCGCGGACCAGGCCCGTGCGCTCGGCCTCCGGGCCGACCATGAAGCCGGGGGTGTCGACCAGCGAGACCACCGGGATCCGCCAGCGCTCGCAGAGGTCGAGGAAGTCCGCGGCCTTCGACGAGGCTCCGGTCGTGATCGCCCCCGCGAGGTGGGTCGACTGGTTCGCGACGATCCCCACCGGGAGACCGTTGATGCGCGCGAACGCCGTGACGAGCTCCGGGGCGAACGCCTCCCGGAGCCACAGCACCGTGTCGGGGTCGGCGAGCGCCTCGACGACAGGCCGGACGTCGAAGGCCTCGCGGTCGTTGTCCGGCAACGCGGTGCGCAGCGACTCGGCGTCCGCCGGTGCTGAGCGCTCCGCAGGACCGGAGAGCAGCGCCAGCAGCTCGCGCACGACGGTCACGGCTGCGGCCTCGTCCGGCACCACGACGTCGAGCACCCCGTTCGCCGCCTGGTCGGACACGGGACCGATCTCCTCGGGCGTGACGTGGCCGAGGCCACCGCCGGCGATCATCGCCGGCCCTGCCATGCCGAGATTCGCGTCCGGTGTCGCGATGCGCAGGTCGGCACAGCCCGCGATGACCGCGTTGCCGGCGAAGCACCGGCCCGACACCACCGCGATGCGCGGCACGACACCCTGGAGCTCGCCCCAGAGGGCGAAGGACCCGACGTCGAGTGCCGAGACCAGGGGGATGTCGGTGTCGCCGGGCCGGCCGCCCCCGCCCTCGGTGAAGAACACCGTCGGCAGACGCAGGCGACCCGCGAGCTCGATCAGGCGGTCGGACTTGCGGTGGCCGCGCATGCCCTGCGTCCCGGCCATCACGAGGTAGTCGTACGAGAGGACCGCGCACGGTCGCTCGTCGACCGTCGCGGTCCCGCCGATGATGCCGTCGGCCGGAGCCTCGACGACGAGGTCGGCCAGGTCGCGCCGTCCCTCCTGGGCTGCGGTGACGAACCGCCCGTACTCGACCAGCGAGCCGTCGTCGACGAGGTCGGCGATGTCCTCCCGCGCCGTCCGGCGTCCACGGGCGTGCCACCGCGCGACCTTCTCGGGTCGCGCGGCGTCGGTCGTCAGGAAGCGACGGGCCAGCACCTCGCGCAGGCCGTCAGCGGGGCGTTCGTCGTCGGCCATGGCGTCATCATCGCGCACGGTGCCCTAGCTGTAGGGGACCACCAGGATGTCGACGTCCGCCTGGACCGTCGCGCCGACGCAGTCCGGCACGGGCTCGTCGCGTCCGGTGTAGATCACGTCGAAGTCCAGGTCGCTGCGCTGCTCGATGCGCTTGCCGACGAGATGGTTCTCGACCTTCGCGACGATCCCCGCGCGGCTGGCGCCGGTGCACTCCGGCCCACCGCCGGACATCTTCAAGGACTTGATCTCGACGGTGGAGATCTTGACGGCCTCGCGCTCGCGGTTCTCGACCGTGTACGAGACGGTGACCTCGTCACCCTCCGGGACCTCGACGGCATCGCCCTTGTTGACGAGCATCTCGGTACCGGAGCCGTCGCCGCCGCCGTTGTCGCCACCGCTGCCGAAGAGTCCCGGTGCGAAGACCTGCTGGAGCACGAACGCGACTCCCGCCACCGCGATCACGACCCAGCTGATCGGCTTCTTGAGCCAGTCACCCAAGGTGCTGGTGCTTGATTGGGTCATATGGATTTCCCCCGTCCATCGGCCTGTGTCGCGACCAGTCTGTCGTATCGCGTCAGTCGACGAACGTCAGCATGACCGCGGTGAGCACGAACGCCACGACGAGGACCGCGGCGGCGATCGACGGGCCGAGGGTCCCGGGCGGTCGCGGGTCGAGCGCGACCAGGCGACGATGCGCGTGCCGGTAGCGCTGCGTGCCGTAGAGGACGGCTGCCACGCCGGTCAGCACCAGCGGCAGCCCCGAGAGCACGCTCGCGCGGGTCACCGCGTCCGGATCGGCGAACCGCATGACCGCGAGCCCGACCACGAGGACCGCCGCTCCGGTGCGGAGCCACGCCAGGTGGGTGCGCTCGTTGGCCAGGTGGTCACGCCAGGTGTCGTCCTGCACACCCTCACTGTGCCACCGCCGGGACCGTGCCGGGAGAGCCCCCTGGAAGGGGCTCCGAAGGACTACGCATCCGAGGCCCCAGACACAACTTCCGCGCGCATACTGACGTCCAGGCGTGCGGTCCGCGCCCCTCCTCGCAGCTTCCTGGCTCCCGGATCACGACCCTCTTCTGCCTAGGAGCTGCCATGTCAGCCTGGTCTGCCCATCGTCGCGTCGCAGGAGCCGTGGTCGCGGGTCTCGCGCTCACGCTCGTGCCTGCCGTCACCGTCTCCGCGTCGGCCGCAGTGGCGCCTGCGCCCCCGTCCTCCGTGCGCGTCGACCGGTCGATCCCGCCGGTGCAGGGCGAGATCAACATCACCTGGAACGCGTCGCCGACGTCGGACATCTCCGAGTACCAGATCATCTCGACGTACGAGGACGGCAGCTCCGGGCTCGACTACCGGGGCGCCGGGACCCTCCAGTACACCGTGCAGGGCGTCGATCCCGGCGAGTCGGTCGACATCGAGGTCCGCTCGCTGCGCTCCGAGGTGCTCTCCGAGCCGGCGACCCTGCGCGCCACCGGCCTCGACAGCGGCCCGGCGTACAACTTCACCGACGTCCCCGGCAACACCTTCTCCTACGAGATCGCCTGGTTGTCGTCGCGCGGCATCACGACGGGCTACGTGAACCCGAACGGCTCGCGCACCTTCGCGCCGTCCGCCCCGGTCCTGCGCGAGCAGATGGCCGCGTTCCTGTACCGCCTGGCGGACCCGGAGTACGCCGCGCCGACGGTGTCCCCGTTCGCCGACGTCCCCACCTCGGCGACGTTCTACCGCCAGATCTCCTGGCTCTACGAGACCGGCATCTCCACGGGCTACGTGAGCCCGAGCGGCGTGCGCACCTTCGCGCCCTCCGCGCCGGTCCTGCGCGAGCAGATGGCGGCGTTCCTGTACCGCTACGACGGAACCTCGGCGACGTCGGAGGCGCAGACGTTCGTCGACGTGCCGACCACGGCGACGTTCCACCGCCAGATCGAGTGGCTCGCGGCGCAGGGCATCTCGACGGGCTACCTGGAGCCCAACGGGCAGAAGACGTTCCGCGGCGGCCAGCCGGTGCTGCGCGAGCAGATGGCGGCGTTCATCTACCGCTACGAGACCGGGCCGTTCGGGCAGAACATGTGGGTCTCCTGACCCACGGCACGACGACAGCGCCCCG
>NZ_BAAAME010000002.1:668532-678742 GCF_039529015.1 Aeromicrobium alkaliterrae | reverse complement strand
CGGGGCGCTGCTCTGTGCGGGGTCAGGAGGTGCGGGGTCAGGAGGTGCGGAGCCGGCCGGACCACTGCAGGTCGGTGCCGCCGGTCGGCCGCTCCGCCACCGCGAACACGCCGTGGTGCTTGCGCGCCCGCATCTCCAGGTTCGACAGCCCGCTGCGTCGCGACATCGGGCCAGGGCCGATCCCGTCGTCCAGCACCGAGACCGTGATGCTGCCGTCGCTGATGGCGACCTCGACGTCGATCGAGTGGGCCTCGGCGTGCTTGACCGCGTTGGTCAGCGCCTCGCTGACCACCGCCTCGACGTCGTGCGACAGCTCGGCGTCGGTCAGCAGGTCGATCGGGCCGGCGAAGACGATCGTCGGACGGCGGGCGAGGTGCTCGCCGAGACGTTCGACGATCGAGACGATGCGCGAGCGCGGCGTGGACCCCGTGAGCTCGGACTCGTGGTTGAGCGCGAAGATGCTCTGCCTGATCTGGGTGATGGCCCCGTCGATCTCGTGCACCAGGTCCGACAGGCGCCGCCCGGCGGCTCCCTCGATGCTGGAGGCCGTCGCCTGCAGGCCCAGCCCGGTGGCGAACAGTCGCTGGATGACGTGGTCGTGCAGGTCGCGGGCGATGCGGTTGCGGTCCTCGAGCATCGCGACCCGCTGACGGGTGCGACGCACCTCCATGCGGTCCAGGACGACACCGACGTGGCTCGTGAACGAGTTCACGATCTGGACGTCGCGATCGGTGAAGACCTCGCCGCCGGCCCGGTTGGCGACGCACAGCGCGGTGCTGCGGCCGACGGACTTGGCGAACGGCACGATCACCAAGTTGCAGCTCATCGGCCACTCGCCGTCGGCGGTGGTCACGACGAGGTGCGTCCGGTTCATGACGACCGGCTCGCCGTCGAGGAAGGTCTTCGCGAAGGACTCGTCGACGGGCCGGACACGAGCCTGCAGCAGGACGCCGGTGTGCTCGCCCACCGCCTGCTCGACCAGCAGCGTGTCGATCTCCGGGTCGATCGTGCAGATCAGGGCGACGTCGGCCTCGATGACGTCGCGGATCCGTTCGAGCAGCTGGGGGACCTGCTCGCCCTCCTCGTCGATCATGACCCCGCGCGCCGCCTCCGCCAGGGCGCGCGACCAGCGCTCGCGGTACATCGACTCGTCGAACTGGCGGGCGTTCTCGATCGCGATGCCCGCGGTGGCGGCCAGGGCCTCGGCCAGCTCGACGTCGTCGGGGGTGAAGCTGCCGCTGCGGCTGTCGGTCAGGTAGAGGTTGCCGTAGATCTCGTTGCGCACGCGGATCGGGACGCCGAGGAAGCTCTCCATCGGCGGGTGGTTCATGGGGAACCCGACCGATCGCGGGTCGTCGGCGATCGTGTCGAGGCTGACGGGGCGCGGGTCCTCGATGATCGCGCCGAGCAGGCCCTTGCCCTCCGGGAGGTGACCGATCTGCACCGCGGTCTTCTCGTCGATGCCGACGTGGATGAACTGCTCGAGACGCCGGTCGTCGCCGATCACTCCCATCGCGGCGTAGCGGGCGTCGATCAGCTCGGTCGCCATCTCGACGATGCGGCGCAGGACGGAGTCGAGGTCGAGGTCGCTCGTGATCGCATGGTTGACGCGGATCAGGTCACGCAGGCGGGACTGGGAGACCATCATCTCCTCGGCGCGCGACACCATCTGCGCGAGCAGCGTCTCGAACTCCAGCCGCGGGCCCTTGACGTCACGGATCTCGTCCACGTCGCCATGCTAGGTCTCCGCAGGCTCAGCGGCGCGTCAGACGGGGAGCAGCCGGGTGATGAATCGTTCGAGCTGCGTGATCGTGCGGCACTCGTGCATCTCGACGACCTCGGCGTACTCGGGCGCGACGGAGTCGCCGAAGCCCCAGTTGCCGGAGTGCTCGGGGTTGAGCCAGAAGCACCGCTTGGACCGCTGCGAGATCTCGTGGAGCGCCTCGAGCCTGAGCGCCTGGTTGTTGTTGCGGGCGTCCCCGAGGATCAGCACCGAGGTGCGCGGTCCGACGGCGTCGATGTGGTCGGCGACGAAGTCCAGGAACGACTCGCCGTAGTCGCTGCTGGTGTGCCACTTGGTGATGCGGGCCTCCTCCGTGATGCGCTTGCGCACCTCACCGCCCTCGCGGACGATCTCGGTCACCTCGGCGACGGTGTTCACGAAGGCGAAGACCCGGACCTTGCTGAACTGCTCGCGCAGCGCCTGCACCAGCAGCATCGTGAAGCCTGAGAACCCGGCGACCGACCCCGACACGTCGCACAGCAGCACGAGCTCCGGCCGGGTGCGGTGCGGAGGCGCGTGCACGGGGCGCATCGGCACCCCGCCGGTGCCCATCGCGCGCCGCATCGTGCGGCGGATGTCGATCCGGCCCCGGCGCGAGCGCCGGCGGCGTGCGGACAGGCGGGTCGCGAGCTTGCGCGCGAGGGGCTGGACCGCCTGGCGCAGCTCCTCGAGCTGCTGGGCGTTCGCCGAGAGGAAGTCGATCCGACCCGAGGACTTGCGCACGGCGTGCTGCGTCACGAGCTCGCGCCCGCGCACCTCGGCGGTACGCCGTCGCGCCTCGGCCTCGACCATCGTGCGGAAGAGGTCGACGAGACGTCGGACCTCGTCGCGGGTCAGGGAGTCGGCGACGTCGCCGCCGCCGAGGCCGGGGGAGGAACCACCGGAGCCGGAGCCACCACCCTGACCGGCACCCTCACCCGCGCCGTTGCCCCGCTGATCGCCCCGCATGCGTTCTGCCGCGGCCGTCAGCGTGCGGGGGTTGAGCCGGTCGAGGGTCTGGTAGGCCGACCAGCCGCCGGCGCTGCTGCCGGCGGTGGCGACGTTGCCGAGCGTCTCGACCGCGAGCTCGGCCAGCTGCTGCATCATCCGGGTGTCGCCCTCGGCGATCGCCATGAGCAGCAGGTCGCGCAGGTCCTCGGCCGACTCGACGTCGAACTCCGCCGCGCTGGCGCCGACGCCGATGCCCCCGGGGAAGTACAGGTCGAACGTCATGTCGAACACCTCGCGCTGACCGCCGCGGCGCACCAGGGCGCTCGCGAGGCCCTCGCGCAGCCGACCTCGGTCCTCGAAGCCGAGCGTCGTCATGACGGACGCTGCGTCGACGGTCTCGCTGGTACCCGCCGGGATCCCCTTGCTGCGCAGCGCGTCGACGAACTCGACCAGCCGGCCGGCGAGGTCCTGGGCCTCCGGGTCCGCGGTCATACCAGGATCGACGGCAGGTCGAGCTTGGTGCGCGCCTTCGCGATGTCGTCGGTGTGCTTGAGGATGACGCCCAGGCTGTCGCTCACGACCTGCGCGTCCAGCGTCGTCGCGCCGAGCGCCACGAGGGTGCGGGCCCAGTCGATCGACTCCGCGATCGACGGCGCCTTGCGGAGTCCCAGGTTGCGCAGCGCCTCGACGACCCGCACGAGCGAGGTCGCCAGCGCCTCGTCGAGCTCGGGCACCTTGAGCCGCACGATGCGCTCCTCGAGGTCGGACTCGGGGAAGTCGACGTGCAGGAACAGGCAGCGGCGCCGCAGCGCCTCGGAGAGCTCGCGGGTCGCGTTGGACGTCAGCACGACGAACGGACGGTGCACCGCGGTGATCGTCCCCAGCTCGGGCACCGTGACCTGGAAGTCGCCGAGGACCTCCAGCAGGAGGCCCTCGATCTCGACGTCCGCCTTGTCGGTCTCGTCGATCAGCAGCACGGTCGGTCCGTCGTTGCGGATCGCGCGCAGCAGCGGCCGGGGGAGCAGGAACTCCTCGCTGAAGATGTCGGAGCGCGCCTCGTCCCAGGACTCCTCGCGGCCCGCCGTGATGCGCAGGAGCTGCTTGGCGTGGTTCCACTCGTACAGCGCCCGGGCCTCGTCGACGCCCTCGTAGCACTGCAGCCGGATGAGCTCGGCTCCGGTGGCGGCGGCCACGGCGCGCGAGAGCTCGGTCTTGCCGACGCCGGCGGGGCCCTCGACCAGCAGGGGCTTGCCGAGCTGGTCGGCCAGGAACACCGTCGTCGCGACGGCGTCCGAGGCCAGGTAGCCGACCTCCGCGAGACGCGTGACGACGTCGTCGACGCTCGAGAACGCGGGCGCGACCGGGGTGTCCTGACCGGACGGTGGGGTGCTCATGGGGTCCTTTCCACGCGGCGCGGATCGGCGTCGCTGCCTACTATCGTGCCGTGGACGGAATCGAGATCGTGCGTGAGGTGCCCCTCCCACCCGAGGAGGCGTGGGCCCGGGTTACCGACTGGCCGCGTCACGCCCGCGCCGTCCCGCTCACCCGCATCACCCGCACGGCCGACGGCTTCGTGGCGCGGACGGGTCTCGGGCGCCTGCGGTTCGACGACCCGATGCGCGTCGTGGAGTCCGATCCGCCGTGGCGCTGCCGCCTCGTCAAGGAGGGCCGCGTCGTCACGGGCTGGGCCGAGATCGTGGTCGAGGAGATCCCCTCCGGCAGCCGCGTCACGTGGCGCGAGCTGGCCCACGTCCGCGGCGTCCCGAGGGTCTTCGCCGGGCTCGAGCGCCGCTCGGCGCACGTGCTGTTCTCGCGTGTCCTCGACGAGGTCCTGGGCTGAGCGGTCCCGCCAGGTCGTGCGTACGATCGAGGCATGTCCTCGACTGCTGAGCCCCGCACCGCCGAGTCGGAGGTCCTGGAGATCTGCCGGGACCTGATCCGCATCGACACCTCGAACTTCGGGGACGACTCGGGGCCGGGTGAGCGCAAGGCCGCCGAGCACGTCGCCGCGCTGCTGGCCGAGGTCGGCATCGAGTCCGAGATCATCGAGTCCACCGCGGGCCGCGCGAGCGTGGTGGCCCGGTGGGGCAACCAGGACTCGCCCCGGCCGGGACTCCTGATCCACGGACACCTCGACGTCGTCCCGGCGCAGGCGGCCGACTGGCAGGTCGACCCGTTCGCCGCCGAGGTCGTCGACGGCTACCTCTTCGGTCGCGGCGCGGTCGACATGAAGGACTTCGACGCGATCGCCCTGGCCGTCGTCCGCGAGCGCCAGCGGGCCGGGCGCATCGCCGACCGGCCGATCACCCTGATCTTCACCGCCGACGAGGAGGCCGGGGGCGTCCTCGGCGCCCAGTGGCTCGCGCAGAACCGTCCCGACGTGTTCGAGGGCTGCACCGAGGCGATCGGCGAGGTGGGCGGGTTCTCGACCGAGATCGGCGGCCAGCGTCTCTACCTGATCGAGACGGGGGAGAAGGGCATCTCCTGGATGCGCCTGACCGCTCGGGGCACCGCCGGACACGGCTCGATGAAGGCACCCGACAACGCGGTCGTCCACCTGTCGCGGGCCCTGGTCGCCCTCGGGGAGCACGAGTGGCCGGCCGAGCCGGGCCCGTCGATGCAGGCGCTGTTCGCGAAGGTCCGCGAGCTCTCCGGCGAGACCAGCACCGACCCCGACGAGATCCTGGCCCACTTCGGCCCGGCCGTGCGGATGCTGGGAGCGGGCGTCCGCAACTCGACGAACCCGACGATGCTGCAGGCGGGCTACAAGCACAACGTGATCCCCGGCGAGGCCGTCGCCTACGTCGACGGCCGGTACCTGCCCGGGCACGCCGACACCTTCGTCCCGGCGGTCCAGGCGATCGTGGGCGACAAGGTCGTCGTCGAGCCGCACATTTCCGACATCGCCCTGGAGTACCCCTTCACGGGCGACCTGGTCGACGCGATGACGGTGGCGCTGCACAAGAACGACCCGGGAGCGCACATCGCGCCGTTCGTGATGTCGGGGGGCACCGACGCCAAGGCGTGGAGCCTGCACGGCATCACGTCCTACGGCTTCGCACCGCTGCGCCTGCCGGCCGACCTCGACTTCACGGCCCTGTTCCACGGGGTCGACGAGCGGGTGCCGGTCGACGCGCTCGAGTTCGGCTGCCGCGTGCTGGACGACTTCCTCGACATCGCCTGAGGAAAAGTCCGGTCGGACGGGATCAGGGGGCACCCGATCCTGCACTTGTCGGTATGCGCATCAGTCTGCGAGGCCGGACCACGACCTCGGCCACCGCCTCGACGGAGCCCGTCGAGCGGCGCCCCGAGGCCCGGTTCCTGCTGCTCGACCTCGCGCGGCTGCTCGCCGCCCTGGCCGTCGTCCTCTACCACTTCGTCGCGCGCGAGCACGACCAGTGGGGCTCGTCGGCGCAAAACCTCTTCCCGGTCCTCTCGCAGGTCTCGGTCTACGGATTCCTGGGGGTGCAGCTGTTCTTCGTGATCAGCGGCTTCGTGATCCTGATGTCGGTGGAGAACCGGAGCGTGCGTCAGTTCGCGGCGGCGCGCGCTGCGCGGCTCTTCCCGGCGTACTGGGTCGCGGTCCTGGCCACGGCGGCCCTGCTCGTGTGGATCGCGCCGCAGCTGCACCAGGACGTCTCGCTGTCGCAGGTGCTGGTCAACCTGACGCTGCTCCAGACACCCCTCGGGATCGCGCCGGTCGACGGCGTCTACTGGACGCTGTGGGTCGAGGTGACCTTCTACGCCGCGATCGCGCTGCTGGTGGCGCTGGGCGTCACGGGCCGGGGCATGACGTGGTTCATGGTCGGCTGGCCGGTGGCGGGCCTCGCGGTGTCGCTGCTGGGCAACGAGAAGCTGATCTTCCTCCTGGCCGCCGAGCACGCACCGTGGTTCGCAGCGGGCATGTGCCTGTACCTGATGCACCGGCACGGTCGCACGGCGTTCCGCTGGGCGTTCCTGGTCCTGGTGACGGCGTTGGCGGTCCGGCAGACCCTCGCCTTCAACGTGCCCGACACCGAGCCCTACACCGACGTCCCGGTGTCGCGCGTCGTCGCGGCGGTCCTCGCGGTCGCGATCGTCGCGGTGATGACCGTCGTCACGCAGACCGACCTGAAGAGCGTCGGCCGGCCGTGGATGATCACCGCCGGGGCCCTGACGTACCCGCTCTACCTGCTCCACGAGTACTGGGGCTGGTGGATGATCGGCCTGGTCCAGCCCGTGGCGGGCCACCTGGCCGCCCTCGCGGCAGCGCTCCTGCTGAGCCTGCTGATGGCCCACGTCGTCGCGCACGGGGTCGAGCGTCCGGTCCGCCCGCGCCTGCGCCGCGCGCTCGAGAAGCTGCTGGCCCGCCCGTGAGCACCCTCGACGCGACGACCGACCGCACGATCCGCGTCGTCCGGGTGTCCTCGCTCGGGCCGTGGGCGGGCCCGTGGGACGAGCTGGTGGCACAGATGGCCCTGCCCTCGCCGTTCCTGCGCTCCTGGTGGCTCGAGGGGGTGAGTGGTCCGTCGGACCACTACGTGCTCGTGGTGGAGGGGGACACCCTGGTCGGCGGGCTCGCGCTCACGCGGCAGCGGCGCCTCTGGATCGAGCGTTTCCGGGTGCTCGGCCACGGCACGCTCTGCCCCGACCATCTGGACCTCGTCGCGACACCGGACCGTGCTCACGACGTCGCGAGGGTGCTCCGGGGGTGGTTCGCCGCGCGTGGCTCGCGCCTGCTCGACCTGCACGGGCTGGCCGAGACGTCGGTCCTCGTGCAGGCCTTCGCCGACGGCGGAGAGGTCGTGACGCTCGACGTCGCGCCGTTCGAGGCGCTCCCGGCGGATCCTGATGCCTACCTCGGCACGCGGTCCTCGTCCTCACGCCAGCGCTACCGCCAGCACCGACGCCGGACCGAGGAGCAAGGGGTCGTGTACCGACGGGCCGCGGACGCCGAGGTCCCCGCCGCGCTGGCCGACTTCGCCCGACTGCACGGGTCCCGGCCCGACCGGGCTCGACTCTGCCGCGAGATGCCGCGACTGCTCACGACGCTGCGGGCCAGTGCCGCGGCCGGCGAGCTCCGCGTCGTGGTGGCCGAGATCGGCGATCGTCGCGGAGCCGTGGTGCTGCTGTTCACGACGGGACGGCGCCTGAGCTTCTACCAGGTCGCGCGGGACGTGGAGGATCCTCGGTTCAACCACAGCGGCACCGTCGTCGACATGCACGCGATCCTCGAGGCCTGCACGGACGGGCTGGTCGAGGTGGACTTCCTGCGCGGCGACGAGCGCTACAAGCGGTCCTTCGCCCGCGACCAGCGGCGGGTGCTGCGCCTGCGTTGCGCGCGCGGACTCGGAGCGCGTCTGTGGTGGTGGTCGATGGAGGCCGCCGAGGGCGCCCGTCGCGACCTCGGCCGGTGGCGCCGCGCCCTCAGACGTAGGTCGGGCGCATCCGGATGATCTTGCGTCGCAGGCGCACCGTGCGTTGACCCGTGCGGTCCTTGTGCAGGCGGTGGAGCTCCCAGCCCTGGTACTCGGCGGCCTGGGTCAGCATGTGGCACACCGCCGATCGCGACTTGGTGCGCGAGATCGTCAGGTCCCAGAACTCGTACTCGACCATGGTGTCCTCCTGCTCAGACCTGGCCCGTCGACACGTCGTCGAGGGCGAGGATGATCTCGGGTGGAAGGGCGATGCTCTCGGTGGCGACCAGCTCGGCGAGCTGGGCCGGGGTGCGTGCGCCGACGACGGCTGACGCGACGGCCGATCGGTCGCGGACCCAGGCCAGGGCGACCTGCGCGGGGGTGTGCCCCAGTCCCTCGGCGGCGCGGACGACGGCCTCGACGACCGCCGCGGGGCCGGGCTGCAGGTACTCGGTGAGCCAGCGACCCCAGCCGTCGTCGGCACCGCGGGAGTCGGCCGGCGTGCCGGTGCGGTACTTGCCGGTCAGCACGCCGCGACCCAGCGGCGACCAGGCCAGCAGACCCAGGCCGAGGTGCTGGGCCGCGTCGACCAGGCCTGACTCGGGGGAGCGGCGCAGCAGCGAGTACTCGACCTGCGTGCTGACCAGGCGGTGGCCGGCGGGGCGGCCCGCGAGACGCTCGTGGGCCAGCGCGGTCTGCCAGGCGGAGAAGTTCGAGATGCCGGCGTACCGCACACGGCCGGAGTCGATCGCGTGCTCGAGCGCGGCGAGGGTCTCGTCGAGCGGGGTGGAGTCGTCCCAGCGGTGGACCTGCCAGACGTCCAGGTAATCGGTGCCGAGGTCGCGGAGCGACCGATCGAGCTGGGCGAGCACGGTGCCTCGCGAGGCGTCGAGCAGCGCGCCGTCGGACCCAGGGCCCAGACCGCACTTGCCGGCCAGGAGCACGCGGTCGCGGACGCCACGGTCGGCCAGCGCTGCGCCCAGGACCTGCTCGCCCTTGCCGTCGCCGTAGACCGGCGCGGTGTCGATCAGCGTGCCACCGGCGTCGAGGAATCCGTCGAGGAGCTCGGTCGCCGTGTACTGGTCGACCTGCGACCCCCACGTCATCGTGCCGAGCGCGAGCCGCGACACACGAAGGCCCGAGTGACCGACCCGACGCTGCTGCATGCGCACAGGCTAGTCAGGACCCGGTTGCCGGGCCGGTAGGCTCGCGGACGTGGAATTCCTCCAGTCACTCGTGCTCGGTCTGATCCAGGGTCTGACGGAGTTCCTGCCGATCTCCAGCAGCGCCCATCTCGCGATCTTCCCCAAGTTCTTCGGGTGGTCCGACCCGGGCGCCGCGTACACCGCGGTCGTGCAGATCGGTACCGAGATCGCGGTGGTCCTGTACTTCTGGCGCGACATCTGGACGATCGGGTCCGGGTGGGTGCGCGGCCTGTTCTCCCGCGAGGCTCGCCAGGCCCCTGAGTGGTCGATGGGCTGGTTCGTGATCATCGGATCTCTGCCGATCGTCGTGATCGGTCTGCTGCTCGAGGACCTGATCGACAGCGAGTTCCGCAACCTCTGGGTCATCGGCACGATGCTGATCGCGTTGGGCATCGTCCTCGGCATCGCCGAGCGGGTGGGCCGCAACGCCAAGCCCATCGACGAGCTGACGTGGGGGCACGCGGTCATGCTCGGTCTCGCGCAGGCTGCGGCGGTCGTGCCGGGCGTGTCGCGTTCGGGCGCGACGATCAGCATGGGCCTGTTCCTCGGCTATGAGCGTGCGGCGGCGACGCGGTACGCGTTCCTGCTCGCGATCCCGGCGGTCGTCGGCGCGGGTCTGTACAAGCTCAAGGACATCCCGGGCGGCGACAACGCCTACGGCGTCGGACCGACGATCCTCGGCACCGTGGTGGCGTTCGTGGTCGGCATCGCGGTCATCCACTGGCTGCTCAAGTACGTCAGCACGCGGTCGTACGCCCCGTTCGTGGCCTACCGGATCGTGCTGGGCTCGATCGTGCTGATCCTGCTCGGCACCGGCGTCATCACCGCCGACGTCGCCATCAACGGCTGACCGCTCGCGAGTGAATTCCCGCCCCTCCGCGAGTGAGTTTCCGCCC
>NZ_BAAAME010000002.1:603921-668497 GCF_039529015.1 Aeromicrobium alkaliterrae | reverse complement strand
CTCGCGGGGCGGGAATTCACTCGCGAGCGGTGGTCAGAGCCATCCGGACTTCTTGAAGCGGCGGTAGGTGTAGACGCAGGCGCTGCCCATGAGGGCGAGGCACAGCGGGTAGCCGACGGGCCAGGAGAGCTCCGGCATGTGCTCGAAGTTCATGCCGTAGATGCCGGCGATCGCCGTCGGGATGGCGAAGATCGTGGCGCCGGCGGCGAGCTTGCGCATGTCGGAGTTCTGCTGGACGGAGAGCTGCGCGAGGTGCGCCGTGAGCGCGTTGTCGAGCAGGTGGTCGATCGTGTCGATGGCCTCCGCCGCCCGACCGAGGTGGTCGGCGATGTCGCGGAAGTACGGGCGCGCCTCCGGCGGCTCGGCCGTCTCGGAGAACCGCACGACCGGCTCCTTCAGCGGCACGACCGCGCGCCGGAACTCCAACGCCTCGCGCTTCAGCCGGTAGATGCGGGTCGAGTCGCTCGTGGGCTCGGCCGAGAACACCGAGGTCTCGATCTCCTCGACGTCGGTCTCGAGCTCGCGCGCGACCTGCTCGTACCGGTCGACGATCGTGTCGACGACGGAGTACAGCGCCGCCGTGGGCCCGTGGGAGAGGGCGTCGTGGCGCCGTTCCGCCCGGCGCCGTCCCTCGACGAGCGACGGGCCTCCGTGGCGCACCGTCAGCAGGTAGTTCGCGCCGAGGAAGAGGTTGACCTCGTTGGTCGTGATGTCGTCGTCGCTGTACGAGACCATCCGCATCGACATGATGAGGTGGTCCTTGTACCGCTCGATCTTGGGCCGCTGGTGCGCCTCGAGTGCGTCCTCGATCGCGAGGGGGTGGAGCCCGAGCACCGTGCCGATGCGGTTCATCTCGTCACCCGTCGGGTTGTTCATCCCGACCCAGAGGAAGTCGTCCTCGCCGAGGCCCGCCAGAGCGGCAGCCAGGTCGTCGCTGTGCTGACCCGTGTCCTCCCGCGTGCCGTCGCGGTAGACCGCGCAGTCGATGATCACGAGCCCATCGTGCCAGCGCGCGCCCCGGTACGGCCGTCGAACCTCCGACGAGGCCGGGCCGATAGGCTCGCCGCATGCGTAGCTGGTCGGGACCCGTCGTGCCCTCGTTGGCCTCGGTCGGACTCGGATCCGGACCCGTGCCCCAGGTCCACGACACGTCGCTCGGGTCGGTGCGCCCGCTCGACGGCGAGGGCGACGCGCGCCTGTACGTCTGCGGCATCACGCCGTACGACGCGACGCACCTCGGTCACGCCGCCACCTACCTGACCTTCGACCTGCTGCAGCGCGTCTGGCGCGACCAGGGCCGCGAGGTCGTCTACACGCAGAACGTCACCGACGTCGACGACCCGCTGCTCGAGCGCGCGACCGCGACCGGCATCGACTGGGTCGAGCTGGCCGAGCGCGAGACCCAGCTCTTCCGGGAGGACATGACCGCGCTGCGCGTCCTGCCCCCGCAGCACTACATCGGTGCCGTGGAGTCGATCGACCTCGTGGTCGACCTCGTCGGTCGCCTCCAGGAGGCCGGCGCCGTCTACCTCGTCGACGACGACCTGTACTTCGACGTCCACGCCGATCCCGCGTTCGGCTCGGTCTCCGGCTGGGACGTCGAGACGATGCACCGCATCTTCGGCGAGCGTGGGGGCGACCCGGACCGTCCCGGCAAGCGTGACCCCCTCGACTGCCTCCTGTGGCAGGCCGAGCGCCCGGGGGAGCCCGCCTGGGACACCCGCCTCGGCCGCGGCCGGCCCGGCTGGCACATCGAGTGCGCCGCGATCGCGCTGGCGCACCTCGGCACGAGCTTCGACGTGCAGGGCGGCGGCTCCGACCTGGTCTTCCCGCACCACGAGATGTCCGCCTCGGAGGCTGCCGTCGCGACGGGCGAGCCGTTCGCCCGCGCCTACGTGCACGCCGGCATGGTCGGCTACGAGGGCGAGAAGATGAGCAAGTCCAAGGGCAACCTGGTGCTCGTCTCGCGCCTGCGGGAGACCGGCCACGACCCGATGTCGATCCGCCTCGCCCTGCTGGCGCACCACTACCGCAGCGACTGGGAGTGGTTCGGCACCGAGATCGCCGTGTCCCAGCTGCGCCTCGCCGCGTGGCGCGCCGCCACCTCCCGCACCGCGGCAGCACCCGCGGCGCCCGTCGTCGAGGCGATCCGCGCCGCCCTGGCGAACGACCTCGACGCCCCGGCGGCCCTCGCGGCCGTCGACGCGTGGACGCGGGAGTCGGGCACCGACGCCGAAGCCCCCGGCCAGGTCAGCACCGCGGTCGACGCGCTGCTCGGGGTCGCGCTGTAGCTAGCGGTCGTCGCCGCTCTGGCGACGGCGGAGGTAGCGCTCGAACTCGCGGGCGATCGCGTCGCCGGACGCCTCGGGCAGGTCGCTGGTGTCGCGCTCGGACTCCAGCGCCTTGACGTACTCGGCGATCTCCTCGTCGTCCTCCATGACCTCCTCGGCGCCGCGCTGCCACGCGTCGCTGAGCTCGTCGAGCACGCCCTGGGGGAGCGGGATCGAGAGGGCGTCCTCGACCGCGCCGAGCAGGGCCAGCGTGGCCTTGGGGCACGGCGGCTCCGCCAGGTAGTGCGGCACGGCGGCCCAGAGCGAGGCGGCGGGGAAGCCGAGCTTCGTGGCCTCCTCGATCAGGACCGAGCTGATCCCGACCGGACCCGCGTAGTGCGTGGTCTCCAGGCCCGGCACGGAGCGCTTCGAGAGCCCGTTGGTCGAGCCGCTGACCGGCACGGGACGCGTGTGCGGCGTGTCGGCCAGCAGGGCCCCGAGCGAGATGATGTCCGTGACACCGGCCAGCGAGGCGACGCCGAGGATCGTGCTGCAGAACCCGCGCCACTTGTAGTTCGGCTCGCTGGCGCGCAGCAGGAGCACGTCGCGCTCGGCGCCGCGGGGTCGGGCGACGTAGATCGTCGGCGTGGGCCACACCAGGACCCCGTTCTCGTCCTCGTCGCGGCGCAGCACGGGGCGGTTGACCTGGAAGTCGTAGTACTCCTCCGGGTCGAGCTCGGTCAGCACCTCGGCGTCCCACTCGTCGACGAGGTGCGCGACCGCGCCCGACGCCGCGTCAGCAGCGTCGTTCCAGCCCTCGAAGGCCGCCAGCATCCAGGGATTGCGCAGCGGGGGGATCTCGTCGAACGTCACGACTCCACCCTAGGACCGATCACTCGTCGTCGGTCCGGTACCCGAGGTTCGGCGACAACCAGCGCTCCGCCTCGGCGACGGTCCAGCCCTTGCGCTCGGCGTACTCGGTGACCTGGTCGCGCCCGATGCGGCCCACCACGGTGTACTGCGACTGCGGGTGCGAGAAGTACCAACCGCTGACCGAGGCTCCGGGCCACATCGCCATGGAGTCGGTCAGCTCGATCCCGGTCTGCGCCTTGACGTCGAGCAGGTCCCACAGGAGCTGCTTCTCGGTGTGGTCGGGGCAGGCGGGGTAGCCGGGCGCCGGGCGGATGCCGACGTACTTCTCGGCGATCAGCGACTCGTTGTCGAGGGTCTCGTCGGGCTGGTAGCCCCAGAACTCCTTCCGGGCGCGCTCGTGGAGCCGCTCGGCGAACGCCTCGGCGAGGCGGTCGGCCAAGGACTCCAGCAGGATCGCGCTGTAGTCGTCGAGCGCGGCCTTGAACTCGTCGACCTTCTGGGAGCTGCCGAGCCCAGCCGTCACCGCGAAGGCGCCGACGTAGTCCTGCAGGCCCGTCTCCTTCGGCGCGACGAAGTCGGCCAGCGACTTGTGCGCGACGCCGGCGCGGTGCTCGGTCTGCTGACGCAGGTGGTGCAGCGTCGTGCGGACCTCGTCGCGGTGGTGGTCGGCGTAGACCTCGATGTCGTCGTGGCCCACCTGGTTCGCCGGGAACAGGCCCACGACGCCGCTGGCCGAGATCCACTTCTCGGCGATCAGGGTGTCGAGCATCTCCTGCGCGTCGTCGTAGAGCTTGCGGGCGGTCTCACCCGTCGACGGGTTGTTGAGGATGTCCGGGAAGCGGCCCTTCATCTCCCACGCGTTGAAGAACGGCTGCCAGTCGATGTACTCGCGCAGCTCGTCGAGCGGGTAGTTGGTGAACGTGCGCACGAACGCGCCGTCGGCATCGAGCTCCGGCGGCACGGGCGGCGTGTAGTCCGACCAGTCGACCGGCGACGCGTTCTCGCGCGCCTTCTCGATCGACAGCAGCGGCTTGGCGTCCGACCGGGCCGCGTGGCGCTCGCGGAGCGAGTCGTAGTCGGTCTGCAGGTCCGAGAGCAGGCCGGGGCGCTGGTCGTCGGAGAGCAGGGCGGCGACCACGGGCACCGAGCGCGAGGCGTCCTTCACCCACACGACGGGGCCGTGGTACTTCTGGTCGACCTTCACCGCGGTGTGGGCGCGCGAGGTCGTGGCACCGCCGACGAGCAGCGGGATGTCGAAGCCTTGGCGCTCCATCTCGGCCGCGAAGTTGACCATCTCGTCGAGCGACGGGGTGATGAGCCCGGACAGGCCGATCACGTCGGCACCGTGCTCCTTGGCCGCGTCGAGGATCTTCTGGGCGGGCACCATGACGCCGAGGTCGATGACGTCGTAGTTGTTGCACTGCAGCACGACGCCCACGATGTTCTTGCCGATGTCGTGGACGTCGCCCTTGACCGTGGCCATGACGACCTTGCCGTTGCTGCGGCCGGCGTCCTCGGGGCTCTTCTCCTCCTCGATGAAGGGGATCAGGTGGGCGACGGCCTTCTTCATGACGCGCGCCGACTTCACGACCTGCGGCAGGAACATCTTGCCCGCGCCGAACAGGTCGCCGACGACGTTCATGCCGTCCATCAGCGGACCCTCGATGACCTCCAACGGCTTGCCGCCGCGGGCGGCGATCTCGAGCCGGAGCTCCTCGGTGTCGGTGACGGCGAACTCGTCGATGCCCTTCACGAGGGCGTGGGTGATGCGCTCGCTGACGGGCAGGGAGCGCCACTCGGCCGCCGCGACCTCGGCCTTCTCGCCCGTGCCGGCGTACTCGCCGGCGATCTCGAGGAGGCGGTCGGCCGCGTCGGCGCGCCGGTTGAGGATGACGTCCTCGATGCGCTCGCGGAGCTTCTCGTCGACATCGTCGTAGACCACGAGCGCGCCCGCGTTGACGATTCCCATGTCCATCCCGGCGCGGGTCGCGTGGTACAGGAACACCGCGTGGATCGCCTCGCGCACCGCGTTGTTGCCGCGGAACGAGAACGAGACGTTCGAGACGCCGCCGGAGATCTTGACCCCCGGCAGGTTCTCCTTGATCCAGCGCGTGCCCTCGATGAAGTCGATGCCGTACGTGGCGTGCTCCTCGATGCCCGTGGCGACCGCGAAGATGTTGGGGTCGAAGATGATGTCCTCGGGCGGGAAGCCGACGTCCTCGGTCAGGATCCGGTACGCACGGCCGCAGATCTCCTTGCGGCGCTCGACGTTGTCGGCCTGGCCCTCCTCGTCGAAGGCCATGACGACGACCGCCGCGCCGTACTTGCGGCACAGCCGGGCCTGCGTCACGAACTCCTCCTCGCCGGCCTTCAGCGAGATCGAGTTGACGATGCACTTGCCCTGGACGTTCTTCAGGCCCTCCTCGATGACCTCCCACTTCGAGGAGTCGACCATGATCGGCACCTGGCAGATGTCGGGCTCGCTGCTGACCAGGCGCGTGAAGCGACGCATGGCCTCGACGCCGTCGATCATGCCCTCGTCCATGTTGATGTCGATGACCTGCGCGCCGTTCTCGACCTGCTGGCGCGCGACCGACAGCGCGGTGGGGTAGTCCCCGTCGCGGATCAGGTTGCGGAAGCGGGCCGAGCCCGTGATGTTGGTGCGCTCGCCGACGTTGACGAACAGCGAGTCCTCGGTGATGTTGAGCGGCTCCAGGCCCGACAGGCGCATCGCGGTCGGGATCGTCGCGGGCTCGCGCGGCGTGAGACCGTCGAGCGCGATCGCGATGTCGGCGATGTGGGCGGGCGTCGTGCCGCAGCAGCCACCGGCCGCGTTGATGATGCCTGCGGCGGCGAACTCGCGCAGGATCTCGGCGGTCGTGGCCGGCTCCTCGTCGTACTCGCCGAAGGAGTTCGGCAGGCCCGCGTTCGGGTAGGCGTGCACGAAGCAGTCGGCGATGCGCGACAGCTCGGCGATGTAGGGACGCAGCTCCTGGCCGCCGAGTGCGCAGTTCAGGCCGACCATGATGGGCCGCACGTGGCGCACGGAGTTCCAGAAGGCCTCGGTGACCTGGCCCGTCAGCGTGCGCCCCGAGGCGTCGGTGATGGTGCCGGAGATCGCGACGGGCCAGCGGCGGCCGGCCTGCTCGAAGAAGGTCTCGAGCGCGAAGATCGCCGCCTTGGCGTTGAGCGTGTCGAAGATCGTCTCGACCAGGAACAGGTCGGCGCCGCCGTCGGCGAGGCCGCGGATCTGCTCGCCGTACGCGTCGACCATCTCGTCGAAGGTGATGTTGCGGGCCGCGGGGTCGTTGACGTCGGGCGAGATCGAGCCGGTGCGGTTCAGCGGGCCGATCGCACCGGCGACGAAGCGGGGCTTGTCGGGCGTGCGGGCCGTGAACTCGTCGCAGGCCTCGCGCGCCAGGCGCGCCGAGGTGACGTTGAGCTCGTAGGCGAGCTCCTCCATGCCGTAGTCGGCCAGGGAGATCCACTGGCAGTTGAAGGTGTTGGTCTCCAGGATGTCGGCGCCGGCCTCGAGGTACTCCCGGTGGATGCCGCCGATGATCTGCGGCTGGGTGATGCTCAGCAGGTCGTTGTTGCCCTGGATGTCGGAGGGCCAGTCGGCGAACCGATCGCCGCGGTAGCCGGCCTCGTCCGGACGGTCGCGCTGGATCGCGGTGCCCATCGCGCCGTCGATGATCACCAGACGCTCGCGCAGCAGCGCGCTCAACGCCTCGGTGGCGTCGGGACGCCAGGCGTCGGTCGGGGTCACGGGGCTGCTGGTCACGGTCATGTGATTCCTCGGATCCAAGAGTGGACTGGGGAACCTCCAGCCGGCAGCGGGCTCGCATGGGCGTTGAGGTCGAACCCCTCCATTGTGCCACGCCAGGACCAGGTTTCGAGGCGAGTCGCGCTGTGGCGGACGACGCCTCGGGAACATTCGCGGGCCCCACCGCCTCTGAGTCCACGAACACGCCGCCCCAGCACCCGGAGGAACCACGATGGCCACCGACGAGACCCGCTACGAAGCCTCGAACCCGCAGACCGCACCCGCCCGGCTCCAGGAGCTGACGAGCGATCCGGAGCTGTGGCCCCTGATCGCCGCGAACCCCGCCGCCTACGACTCGCTCGTGGCCTGGCTCGGGGAGAACGGCGGCGACGAGGTCCGCGCCGCGATCGCGTCCCGCGGTGCCGCCCCCGCCGGCCCCGCGCTTCCGCCGCCCGGTGGCTACGCGCCTGCACCAGCCGCCTACGCCGCGCCGGTCGGGCCGCAGGGGAGCAAGGGTCCCTCGAAGAAGGGCCTGTGGATCACCCTCGGCATCCTGATCTTCCTGCTCGTCGGCAGCGGCACCGGCGTCGGCGTCTGGGCCCTGACCAAGGGTGACGACTCCAGCACGACGTCCGACGACGACCAGAAGGACACGAAGGACTCCGACGACCGGAAGACCTCCGACGACGACGACAAGAAGTCTGACGACGAGGACGACGAGCCGGTCGAGGTCGACTGCGACGCGCTGGAGGACTTCGAGGACGCCGCGAGCGACCTGACGCTCTACTACCCCGGCCTCGACGACGAGGACGACCTGCTCGCCGCGATCGAGGTCATCGAGCCGTTCGCGGACAGCGACGACCAGGACCTGGCCGGCTTCGCCGAGGCTCTGCTGACCTACGCCGACGCGATCGAGGAGGACGAGGACGCGATCGTCGGTCCGGAGTGGAGCGACGCCCTGGACGCCAAGTACGAGCTGATGGACTACGTGCTCGACGAGTGCTGATCCGCTCAGCGCCCACGGCGCCGCTGACCCGCTGGGTCCGCGGCGCCGTGTGTGTTTGCTCGCACCGTGACATCTCGGCGCTTTTGCGGCGTGTCTGCACTAGGCTCATGTCGTTTCATACCGCGACCACCTGCACTTCGAGGGGAACCACCGATGGCCACCGACGAAACGCGCGCCGAGGCGAGCAACCCGGGTACGCCCGCCGCTCGCCTGCAGGAGCTCACCAACGATCCCGAGCTCTGGCCCCTGATCGCCGCGCACCCCAACGCGTACGACAGCCTCCTGGCCTGGCTCGGCGAGAACGGTGGACCTGACGTCCAGGCCGCGATCTCCTCGCGCGGCGGAGCCGCGGAGCCCACGTCGGTCCTGCCGCAGCAGGCCCCGCCGGCCGCTGCGCCGCCGCTGACCCCGCCCCCGGGTGGAGCCGGTCCCGGCCTGCCCCCGCCGGGCGGCTACAACCAGGCCCCGGCCGGCTTCCCGCCCCCGGGCGGCCCCCAGGGCGGCAACGGCGGCTCGAAGAAGGGTCTGTGGATCACGCTCGGCATCCTGATCTTCCTGCTGGTCGGCAGCGGCATCGGCGTCGGTGTCTGGGCCCTGACCAAGGGTGACGACTCCGACACCCGCTCGGACGACGACACCTCGGACACCGATCCGACCGAGGACCCGAGCGACGAGCCCTCCGACGACACCGACGAGGACGACCCGTCGTCCGACTTCTGCGACGTCATGGACGACGTCGACACGGCTGCCTTCGACATCTACCTGTACTTCCCGGGCCTCAGCGAGGAGGACGAGCTCACCGACGCGGTGGCGGTCCTCGAGGACAACATCGACGACGCTCCCGACGAGCTTGCCGACGCCATGCAGGTGCTGCTCGACTACGCCGACGAGGTCTCCCAGCTCGACGAGAGCGACCCGCTGCCGGACGACTCCGACGCCTCGGACGCCTACGACGTCGTGTTCGACTACTACCTGGACTGCTGACATCGGTCTGCCGGACGCCGTCCTGTGGGACCTGGACGGCACCCTCGTCGACACCGAACCCCTGTGGATCGCCGCCGAGCACGAGCTGGCCGACCTGGTCGGCGGCTCGTGGTCGGAGGCGGACGCGCTGCAGCTCGTGGGGTCCGACCTGCTGACCTCGGGTCGGATCCTGCAGCAGCACTTCGGCACGAGCATGACGCCGGAGGAGATCGTCGACTTCCTGGTGGTGCGGGTCTCCCGAGGTCTGGCCGAGGGTGCCCCGTGGCGACCCGGCGCGCCCGAGCTCGTGCGGGCCTTCGCCGACCGCGGCGTGCCTCAGGCGCTCGTGACGATGTCGTACGCCGTGATGGCCGACCCGCTCGCCGAGCTGCTGCCTCTGGCGGCGGTGGTGACGGGCGACCGCGTCTCGCAGGGCAAGCCGCACCCGGAGCCTTACCTGGTCGCGGCCTCCACGCTGGGCGTCGACCCGGCCGCGTGCATCGCGGTGGAGGACTCCGAGACCGGGGCGACGTCGGCGACGGAGGCCGGGTGCCACGTGCTCGCCGTGCCCCACATGGTGCCGGTGGCCCCGCACCCGCGCCGCCGGAGCGTCACGACGCTCGAGGGGCTGACGCCCGAGTCGGTCGCCGCGCTGTTCGCCTGAACCCGGGTCACTCCACCCGGGTCGTGGGCATCGGCAGGACCTGACCGCCGCCCTCGGGGCACTGGTCGCGGTGCGAGCAGAAGCGGCACAGGCCGCTGGGCCGCGGCTGGAAGTCACCGACCGCCAGGGCGGTGTCGATCGCCGACCAGATGGCCAGGAGCTTGCGCTCGGTGGCGAGGAGGTCGGACTCGGTGGGCACGTACCGCAGGACCTGGCCGTCGCCCAGGTACATGAGCTGCAGCAGCGACGGCACGACGCCGCGTGTGCGCCACACGACCAGGGCGTAGAACTTCATCTGGAAGAGCGCCTTGTCCTCGAAGCGCTCACCGGGGGATCGCCCGCTCTTGTAGTCGACGATGCGGATGCGACCGTCGGGGGCGACGTCGACCCGGTCGACGATGCCCGTGAGCATCAGGGGCACGTCGGTGTCGGCGCCGGCGACGCCCTCGACCCGGACCTCGCGCTCGGCAGGCTCCAGCGTCTGGGGGTTCTCGAGGCGGAAGTAGGTCTGCAGCAGCGCGTCGACCGAGGCGAACCAGGCGTCGCGGTCGGGGTCGGCGGACGTGGGCTCGGCGAAGAGGTCGACGAGGCGGTCGTCCTCGGCCACGACCCGCTGCCACGCGGCCGGGACCAGTGACTGCGCCACCTCCGGCGTGCGTCGCTCGGCGGGCTGGTCGAACAGGTCCTCCAGCACGGCGTGCACGAGCGTGCCGCGCGCCGCGACCGGCGACGGGGGCTCGGGCAGGCGGTCGATCGTGCGGTAGCGGAACAGCAGCGGGCAGGTGAGGAAGTCGGACGCCCGGCTGGGGGAGAGGCGTCGGCGCACGACGACCGTGTCGTCGGGGGCTGTGTCGAGCTCCGGGCCGGTGGTCATGCCCTGCACGCTAGTCGGCACGTCCGACAAGGTCCCGGCGACACTCACGCTCCGCGATAGGTTGGCGCCATGTCGACATCCGGGTCACTGCGTCTCGGGCGCGTGTGGTCCGTGCCGATCCGCATCCGCCCCAGCGCGGTGCTGATGGGCGTCGTGCTCGTGGCGCTGTTCGCCCCGCGCTTGGACTCCGCCGGGTTCTCGGACCCGTGGGTCGTCGCGGTGCTGGCGGTCGTCTCGCTGTACGCCTCGGTCCTGCTGCACGAGGTCGCCCACGTCGCGGCGGCTCGTCGCTACGACCTGCCGGTCCACTCCGTGACGCTCCATCTCCTGGGCGGGGAGACGCTGATCGAGTCCGACAGCGGCAACGCGCGCCAGGAGCTCGTCACGGCGGCGTCGGGACCGCTGGCCTCGGCCGTGCTCGGCGGGGCGGGGCTGGCCGCCGGCTCGCTGATCGGCGACGGTCAGGTGGGGCAGGTCGTCACGACCCTCGGGTGGATCAACCTGCTGGTCGCGGGCATCAACCTGCTCCCGGCCCTGCCGCTCGACGGCGGTCGCGTCGTCCGCGCGATCGCCTGGGGACTGACGGGCCGCGAGCGCGCCGGCATCGTGGTCGCCGGCTGGTGCGGCCGGTTCGCGGGTGCCGCGGCGTTCGCCCTCGGCGGATGGCTGGTGCTGCAGGGCGATCGCTCCGCCTGGCTCGACCTCGCCGTGTGCGCGATGGTCGGCCTGTTCATGTGGGCGGGGTCCTCGCAGGCGCTCCGCATCGCCGACCGCGCCGCACGCATCGACCGGCTCGAGGCCCGCCGCCTGTACGACTCGACCCGTCCCGAGCCCGAGTGGCCGCACCTGCTCGTCGACCTGCGGGGCGACGCCTTGCTGCGCGCGATGAGCCACGCCCCGTCCGACGCCTACGCCGTGGTCGACCACGACGGCGAGGTCCTCGGCACCCTGCGTACCCGCACCGTCAACCGTGTCTACCGAGTGGGAGCCCGACGATGACCACCCCCGCAGAGCCCTGGATGCGCCGAGGCCCGTTCGCCGAGGGGGAGTGGGTCCGGCTGAACGACGCCAAGGGGCGCAAGCACAACCTCCAGCTCGTCGCCGGCAAGGAGTTCTCGACCAAGAAGGGCCAGCTGCGTCACGACGACGTGATCGGCCAGCCCGAGGGGATCGTCATCACGGCGTCGCTCGGCGGTGAGTACCAGGTCTTCCGCCCGCTGCTGTCGGAGTACGTCGTCTCGATGCCGCGAGGTGCCGCGATCATCTACCCCAAGGACGCCGCCCAGATCGTGACGTGGGCCGACATCTACCCGGGCGCCCGGGTCGTCGAGGCGGGCGCGGGCTCCGGAAGCCTCACGGCCTGGCTGCTGCGCGCCGTGGGCACGGAGGGCCACGTCGGCTCGTACGAGATCCGTGAGGACTTCGCCGAGGTGGCGCGCAAGAACGTCGGCCAGATCATCGGCGACCACCCCGCGTGGACGCTCACGGTGGGTGACGTGCGCGAGGTCATCACCGAGACCGAGATCGACCGCCTGATCCTCGACATGGTCGATCCGTGGTCGTGCGTGCCCCTGGCGGCCGAGCGGATCGTCCCCGGCGGCGTGGTCTGCGCGTACGTCGCCACCACGACGCAGCTCTCGCGCTTCGTCGAGACGCTGCGCGAGCACGGCGAGTTCACCGAGCCTCGCGCGTGGGAGACGCTCGAGCGCGAGTGGCACGCCGAGGGCCTCGCGGTGCGGCCCGCCCACGGGGCGGGTTCGCACACCGCCTACCTCGTCACCGCGCGACGGATGGCGCACGGTCAGCGCGCGCTCGCGAAGACGCGACGCCCCGCTCCGGGGGCCTACGGACCGGACTACACCGGGCCTCGTCCGGCATCCGTCATCGAATCGTCACACGCCCCGTGAGATCGAGACGGTGATGCAACGTCCCGCGGGGTAGTCTCGGCGACACGAGCAGCAGGAGGTGTCACATGTCCGACGACGATGCCCGCCCCATGAACTCCGGATCGGCCGCGGCCGAGGCCGAGCTGGCCTACCTGCGTGCGGAGGTCGAGCACCTGCGCCGCCGCATCAACGGCGACGTCTCCACCGACTCGCGTCTGCGCGAGGTCGAGGCGAAGCTGGCGGCGACGTCCGGCCAGAACGAGCGCCTCATGGCGACGCTGCGCGAGGCGCGCGACCAGATCGTGACGCTCAAGGAGGAGGTCGACCGGCTCGCCCAGCCGCCGACCGGCTTCGGCACGTTCCTCCAGCTCAACGACGACGAGTCGGTCGACGTGTTCACGGGCGGTCGCAAGATGCGCGTCAACGTGAGCCCTGCGGTCGACCGCGAGAACCTGCAGCGCGGCCAGGAGGTCATCCTCAACGAGGCCATGAACGTCGTCGCCGCGCTCGAGTTCGAGAACATCGGCGACATCGTGATGCTCAAGGAGATCCTCGCCGACGGCGAGCGAGCCCTGGTGCTGGGCAACGCCGACGAGGAGCGCATCGTGCGCATCGCGCACAGCCTCGCGGACGTCAAGATCCGCGCCGGTGACTCGCTGCTGCTCGACTCGCGCTCGGGCTACGTCTACGAGCGCATCCCGAAGAGCGAGGTCGAGGAGCTCGTGCTGGAGGAGGTCCCCGACGTCGACTACACGTCGATCGGCGGTCTCGGCAACCAGGTCGAGATCATCCAGGACGCGGTCGAGCTGCCGTACCTGCACCCCGAGGTGTTCGTCGAGCACGAGCTGCGCCCGCCGAAGGGCATCCTGCTGTACGGGCCTCCCGGCTGCGGCAAGACCATGATCGCCAAGGCCGTCGCGGCCTCCCTGGCGCGCAAGGTCTCCGAGCGCACCGGCGAGGAGGGCCGCAGCTACTTCCTCAACATCAAGGGCCCCGAGCTCCTCAACAAGTACGTCGGCGAGACCGAGCGGCACATCCGCCTGGTGTTCCAGCGCGCGCGTGAGAAGGCCAGCGAGGGCACCCCGGTCATCGTGTTCTTCGACGAGATGGACTCGCTGTTCCGCACGCGTGGCTCGGGCGTCTCGAGCGACGTCGAGAACACGATCGTCCCGCAGCTCCTGAGCGAGATCGACGGCGTCGAGGGCCTGGAGAACGTGCTCGTGATCGGTGCCTCGAACCGTGAGGACATGATCGACCCGGCGATCCTGCGCCCGGGACGCCTGGACGTGAAGATCAAGATCGAGCGGCCCGACGCCGAGGCCGCGCGCGACATCTTCAGCAAGTACCTGACGTCGCGCCTGCCCCTGCACGCCGACGACGTGGCCGAGTTCGGGGGCGACCGCGAGGCGACCGTGTTCGGCATGATCCAGCGCACCGTCGAGCGGATGTACACCGAGACCGAGGAGAACCAGTTCCTCGAGGTCACGTACGCCAACGGCGACAAGGAGGTCCTGTACTTCAAGGACTTCAACTCCGGCGCGATGATCCAGAACATCGTCGACCGGGCCAAGAAGATGGCCATCAAGGACCTCCTCTCGGCCCGGCAGCACGGCATCCGTGTGCAGCACCTGCTGCAGGCGTGCGTCGACGAGTTCAAGGAGAACGAGGACCTGCCCAACACGACCAACCCCGACGACTGGGCGCGGATCTCTGGCAAGAAGGGTGAGCGCATCGTGTTCATCCGCACCCTCGTCTCGGGCAAGTCCGGCGGCGAGCCGGGGCGCTCGATCGACACCGTCGCGAACACGGGCCAGTACCTGTAGGTGGCACTGGAGATCCGCGTCGTCTCCTACGGGAGTGACGACGCGCAGCTGCTGACGGCCGAGGTCCAGGCCGAGTACGGCCGGCGCTACGGGGGTGACGGCGACATCTCGCCGATCGACCCTGCCCAGTTCGACGCGCCCGACGGGTACTTCGTGATCGGGTACGTCGACGGGGTTCCCGCCGTGTCGGGCGGCTGGCGGCGCGGTGGGCCCGAGGGCGACACCGACGCCGAGATCAAGCGGATGTACGTCCGCCCCCAGTTCGCCCGGCAGGGCCACGCCCGCACCGTGCTGGCCGACCTGGAGTGCACGGCCGCCGCGGCGGGCATCACGCGCCTGGTGCTCGAGACCGGCACGGCGCAACCCGAGGCGATCGCGCTCTACGGCTCCAGCGGCTACGAGCGCATCGCCCCGTTCGGCTTCTACGCGGGCTACGACGACTCGGTGCACTTCGCGAAGCGAATCCGACGGTAGAGCGCGAAGCGAATCCGACGGTAGAGCGCGAAGCGAATCCGACGGTAGAGCGCGAGGCGCCTGCCCGTAGGCTCGGCGACATGACGGTCCGCCGGGTCCAGGGCAGCGAGGTCGAGTACGGCATCGCGGTGCAGGGCCAGCCCCATGCCAACCCGATGGTCACCTCGACGCACGTCGTCAACTCCTACGCCTCGGCGCACCACCTGACCCGGCGTGCTCGCTGGGACTTCGAGGAGGAGAACCCGCTGCGCGACGCGCGCGGGTTCGACCTGGGGCGCGGCGACGCCGACCCGTCGCAGCTCACCGACGAGGACCTCGGCCTGGCGAACATCATCCTCACCAACGGGGCACGGCTCTACGTGGACCACGCGCACCCGGAGTACTCCAGCCCCGAGGTCACGAGCCCGCGCGACGTGGTGATCTGGGAGAAGGCGGGCGAGGAGGTCATGCGCTCCGCAGCGGAGCTCGCCAGCCAGATCCCGGGGCACGGCACCGTGGTGCTCTACAAGAACAACATCGACAACAAGGGCGCCTCCTACGGGTCGCACGAGAACTACCTGATGGACCGCGCGGTGCCGTTCGACCAGATCGTCACCCATCTGACGCCGTTCTTCGCCTCCCGCCAGGTCGTGTGCGGTGCAGGTCGGGTCGGTCAGCAGCAGGACGGCAGCGTCCACGCGTTCCAGGTCAGCCAGCGCGCCGACTACTTCGAGGTGGGGGTCGGCCTGGAGACGACGCTCAAGCGACCGATCATCAACACCCGCGACGAGCCGCACGCCGACGCCCGCAAGTACCGCCGGCTGCACGTCATCATCGGCGACGCGAACTGCTCCGAGACCTCGATCTACCTCAAGCACGGCACCGCGTCGCTGGTGCTGGCCCTGATCGAGGCCGGCCGCACCGTCACCGACCTGACCCTCGAGAACCCCGTCGCCGCCCTCCACGAGATCTCCTACGACCCGACGCTGCGCACGACCGTGCGGCTGGCCGACGGTCGCACCGTGACCGCGCTGGACCTGCAGGGGGAGTACCTGCAGCGGGCCCGCGCCCTGGTCGACGACACGGGCGACGCCGACGAGCAGACCCTTGACGTCCTCGAGCGCTGGGAGGACGTCCTGACGCGGCTCGCCCACGACCCGATGGACCTGGCCACCGAGCTCGACTGGGTCGCCAAGCTGGCCCTGCTCGAGCGGTACCGCGAGCGCGACGGGCTCGACTGGGACCACGCGAAGCTGCACCTGGTCGACCTGCAGTACCACGACGTGCGCACCGAACGCGGTCTGTTCCACCAGCTCGTCCGCACCGGCCGGATGAAGCGGCTCGTCGACCCGGCGGAGATCCAGGCAGCGATCACCGAACCTCCCGTCGACACGCGCGCCTGGTTCCGGGGCAAGTGCCTGCAGTACTTCTCCGACGACATAGCCGCCGCGTCGTGGGACTCGGTCATCTTCGACCTGCCCGGCTACGCGTCCCTGCAGCGCGTGCCGACGATGGAGCCGTTGCGCGGCACCCGCGAGCACGTCGGCGCCCTGTTCGACTCCCGGCCGACGGCGACCGAGCTGTTCCGGGCCCTGACCGGCAGCAGCTAGGGACACCTCGTTCGTCACGCGGACGCAACCGTTCTGGGTCTAGGGTGAAGACATGTCCGAGCAGCAGCACAAGAGCAACCGTCCGTCGCGTGACGCCGACGAGCAGGTCGAGGCCACCGAGGTCGACACCGAGGCCAAGGCGAAGCTCGACGACGACGTGGATTCCATCCTCGACGAGATCGACGACGTGCTCGAGGAGAACGCCGAGGAGTTCGTGCGCAGCTTCGTGCAGAAGGGCGGGCAGTGATGCTGCCCGACGCCTTCCGCACGGCAGGCTCGGCCTCCTTCACGGAGTTCCTCGCATCCCACGCCCCTGACCAGCTGCCGCGCGCCCGCGCCGAGCACACCGGGGCGCTCGACGGGGTCACCCACGGCACCACGATCGTCGCGGCCACGTTCCCCGGCGGTGTCGTCATGGCGGGCGACCGCCGCGCCACGATGGGCAACGTGATCGCCCAGCGCGACATCCAGAAGGTCTTCCAGACCGACGAGTTCTCGTGCGTCGGCATCGCCGGCACGGCCGGTCTCGCGGTCGAGATGACGCGGCTGTTCCAGGTCGAGCTCGAGCACTACGAGAAGATCGAGGGCACGGTCCTGTCGACCGACGGCAAGGCCAACCGGCTCGCCACCCTGATCCGCGGCAACCTCGGCATGGCGATGCAGGGCCTCGCAGTCGTGCCGCTGTTCGCCGCCTACGACCTCGACCTCGGGGTCGGTCGCATCTTCGCCTTCGACGTGACGGGCAACCGCAACGAGGAGCGCACCTTCCACTCGGTGGGCTCGGGCTCGCTGTTCGCCCGCGGCTCGCTCAAGAAGCTCTACCGCGACGACCTCACCGAGCGCGAGACCGTGACCGCGGCCGTCCAGGCGCTGTACGACGCCGCCGACGACGACTCCGCGACGGGCGGGCCCGACCTCGCCCGGCGCATCTTCCCGATGGTCGCGGTCGTCACCGCCGACGGATTCCACGCCTACGGCCAGGACGAGACCGCGGCGATCGCCGACGAGGTCGTCGCCGCCCGACTCGGAGCGCCGGACGGCCCGTCCGCGCCCCTGATCTGAGAAGAGGAGCGCCGCCGTGACCCAGCAGTTCTACGTCTCACCCGAGCAGCTCATGAAGGACCGGGCCGACTTCGCCCGCAAGGGCATCGCCCGCGGTCGGTCGGTCGCGGTCGTCCGGTACGCCGACGGCATCCTGTTCGTCGCCGAGAACCCCTCGCGCGCCCTGCACAAGATCAGCGAGATCTACGACCGCATCGGCTTCGCCGCCGTCGGTCGGTACAACGAGTTCGAGAACCTGCGCATCGCCGGTGTGCGGCTGGCCGACCTGCGCGGCTACTCCTACGACCGTCGCGACGTGACCGGCCGCGGCCTGGCCAACGCCTACGCGCAGACGCTGGGCACGATCTTCTCCTCGGGCGGCGAGAAGCCGTACGAGGTGGAGCTCTTCGTGGCCGAGCTCGGCGACACGCCCGACGGCGACCAGATCTACCGCCTCACCTACGACGGGTCCGTCGCGGACGTCCGCGGCTGGGGGGTCATGGGTGGCACGACCGAGTCCGTCGAGCAGTGGTTCACCGACCACTACACGCCCGACCTCGACCTCGGCGGCGCGCTCACGCTCGCGCGCGCCGCGCTGGGGCACGACGACACGGCTCCGCGCGACGTGCCGGCCGAGTCGCTCGAGGTCGCCGTGCTCGACCGCAGCCGCGGTCAGCTGCGCAAGTTCAAGCGTCTTCCCGACGCCACCGTGACCGAGCTGCTCGAGGGGTAGGGACCATGGACCGGCGCATCATGGGCATCGAGAACGAGTACGGCGTCACGTGCTCGTTCAAGGGGCAGCGCCGGCTCTCGCCCGACGAGGTCGCGCGCTACCTGTTCCGCCGGGTCGTGTCCTGGGGGCGCAGCAGCAACGTGTTCCTGCGCAACGGGTCGCGCCTCTATCTCGACGTCGGGAGCCACCCCGAGTACGCCACGCCGGAGTGCGACGACGTCAACGAGCTCGTCACGCACGACAAGGCGGGGGAGCGCATCCTCGAGGGCCTCATGCTCGACGCGCAGAACCGTCTGCGCGACGACGGCATCGAGGGCGACATCTACCTGTTCAAGAACAACACCGACTCGGCCGGCAACTCGTACGGCTGCCACGAGAACTACCTCGTGAACCGCGGTGGCGAGTTCGGGCGCATGGCCGACGTCCTGATCCCGTTCCTGGTCTCGCGGCAGATCATCTGCGGTGCGGGCAAGGTGCAGCAGACCAGTCGCGGCACGATCTACTCGGTCAGCCAGCGCGCCGAGCACATCTGGGAGGGCGTCTCCAGCGCCACGACCCGCTCGCGCCCAATCATCAACACGCGCGACGAGCCCCACGCCGACGCCGAGCGGTTCCGCCGCCTCCACGTCATCGTCGGCGACTCCAACATGAGCGAGACCACGACGATGCTGAAGGTCGCCACGACCGAGCTGGTCCTGCGCATGATCGAGGCCGGCGTCACGATGCGCGACCTCACGCTCGACAACCCCATCCGGGCGATCCGCGAGATCTCGCACGACATGACGGGCCGCCGCAAGGTGCAGCTCGCCAACGGGCGCGAGCTCTCGGCCCTCGAGATCCAGGCCGAGTACTTCGGCAAGGCCAGCGAGTTCGTCGACCGCCACGGCATCTCCGACCCCGTCATCGAGCGCACCCTCGACCTGTGGGAGCGCACGCTCAAGGCGGTCGAGTCCGAGGACCTCTCGCTCGTGGAGCGCGAGATCGACTGGGTCATCAAGCTGCGGCTCCTGGAGCGGTACCGGGAGAAGAACCAGCTCAGCTGGAGCGACCCGCGCATGGCCCAGCTCGACCTGGCCTACCACGACATCCGCCGCGACCGCGGCCTCTACTACCTCCTGGAGCGCAAGGGTGCCGTCGCCCGGGTCACGAGCGACCTCGACGTGTTCCGCGCCAAGTCGATCCCGCCGCAGACCACCCGCGCCCGGCTCCGGGGTGAGTTCATCAAGCGGGCGCAGGAGCGTCGACGTGACTTCACGGTCGACTGGGTGCACCTCAAGCTCAACGACCAGGCCCAGCGCACCGTGCTCTGCAAGGACCCGTTCAAGTCCGAGGACGACCGCGTCCAGCGCCTGATCGACGGCATGTGAGCGCGCTGGTCCGGGAACTTCGGCTGATTGGCTAGGGTGGTCCGCGGCCGACCCGTCGTCGACGTGTCGCGCCGCCCTTCCACCGATGCGAAGCCGAGGACGTGCATGTCGACGCTCGACGATCTGCAGCAGGAGGTCCGCGCCCACGAGGCGCAGACCGACGGCGCGCTCCGCGCCTCCTCGTACAGCGCGATGATCCGCACGTCCCTGGTCCCGGCGATCGGCACCAAGGCGCGCGTCGTGGCGGCGGTGCCGGTGGTCGTGAGCGTCGACTCCGAGAACCGCCCGACGCCGTACCCGGACAAGACCGTCGCCACCGAGGACGGCCTGGCGGTCTTCCTGCCCGACCGGCTCGTCGTGAGCTGGTCGCGCGCGGGCGAGCGGAACGTCTTCACGACTCACGCGATCGCCTTCAGCGACCTCAAGAGCGCCAAGGGCTCGACCTTCGAGTCCGACGAGCAGGAGCGTCCGGGCATCGCGATCCGCGAGCGCATCTCGTGGACCCTGCTGTTCCCCACCACGATCGAACCGAGCACCGCGACCGACCTGCAGGAGCAGGCGCTCGAGCTGCTCGCGACGGCCCAGTCAGGCTCGTCGACCCCGACGTCCACCCCGAGGAGATCCGTGTCCCGCCGCAACCTTGTCCTGAGCGTGTCCACCGTGGCGATCATGGCGGTCATCGCCGCGCTGCTGGTGTGGAATCCCTTCGGCGGCGACGGCGGTGGCGGCGACGAGTCGCTGCCCGGCGTCACGTTCACCGACGGCGAGACGCCGACCGTCACGGTCGACGACGCCGAGGCGCTGTCCGCTGACGTCTCGCCGGGCTCGGTCAAGCTGGCGACGGTCGAGAAGGGCGACGGCGCCGAGCTGGGCGAGAAGGACTACTTCCGCTCCGACTACATCATCGCCACCGAGAAGGACGGCACGGTCGACTCCTCCTTCGGCGCAGGCGCCGACGGTGCACCCGCCTCGGCCATCGTGTTCCAGAACGTCGAGGCCGCGCAGGCCGACTCCCCGCGCACCGCGCCGGGCCTGCCGCAGCCGCTGATCGACGCCCTCGAGGGCACCACGGTCGGCTCGAAGGTCCTCGTCGGCATCTCCGCGGAGGACTTCTTCGGCGAGCAGGCCGAGCAGGCCGGCTACGCGCCCGAGGACGCCCTGGTCTTCTACTTCGACATCTCCGACGCGATCGACGTGAGCGCCGACGTGAAGGCGCCCACGGGCGACGAGGAGGAGCTGCCGGCCGGCATCCCGACCCCCGTGGTCGACGGCGACAAGGTCACCGGTGTCGACGGCGCTGCCGCCACCGGCCCCGCCGCCGAGGGCGTGTTCACGGTCGTCAAGGGCGACGGCAAGGAGGTCGAGGCGGACGACTTCGTGTACGCGAACTACGTCGGCCAGGTCTACCCGGCCGGTGCGGTGTTCGACTCCTCGTTCGAGCGTGACGCCCCGTCGCTGTTCCCGCTGACCGGCGTCATCCCGTGCTGGACGAACCAGCTGCCGGGGCAGACGATCGGCTCGCGGGTCGTGCTGACCTGCCCGTCCGACAGCGCGTACGGCGACCAGGGTGGCGGCGGCGGTCTGATCGCCCCCGGCGACTCCCTGACCTTCGTCATCGACATCGTCGACGCCATCTAGGGCGCTGCGTCATGGCCGAGCGCAAGTCAGAGCGGTTGATGAACCTCATCTTCCTGCTGCTCTCGACCCGCCAGTTCCTGACCAAGGAACAGGTGCGCGCGGCCATCGACGACTACCGGGCCAGCAGCGACGACGCGTTCAACCGCATGTTCGAGCGTGACAAGGGCGAGCTGCGCGATCTCGGGATCCCGCTCGAGATCGGCAGCTTCGACCCTCTGCACGAGGACATGCAGGGCTACCGGATCCCGCGCGACGCCGCCGAGCTGCCCGAGCTCGAGCTGACCGCCGAGGAGTCGGCGGTCATCGGGCTCGCCGCGCAGGTCTGGGAGCACGCGGGCCTGGCCGGGCAGTCCAGCGACGCGCTGATCAAGCTCAAGGCCGCCGGGGTGGCGATCGACACGAGTGCCGTGCCGCTCGCCCAGCCCCGCATCACGGCCGCCGAGCCGGCGTTCGACGCCGTCTGGGAGGCCGCTCGCGCTCGCCAGCCGATCCGCTTCCCGTACGGTCGCACCGGCGAGGAGCCCGTGGAGCGGCACCTGCAGCCCTGGGGCGTGCTGTCGTGGCGAGGCCGCTGGTACGTCGGGGGCCACGACGTCGACCGCGGCGAGCCCCGGCTGTTCCGCGTCTCGCGCATCCGGGGCGACGTCCGGACCGCCGGCGCGGCGGGCGCCTACACCGTGCCCGAGGGCACGTCGGTGCGTGACCTCGCGGCGTCGTTCACGGTCAACGACCCGGTGGGGGAAGCCGTGCTGCACGTCCGCCGCGACCGCGCCCTCCCGCTGCGCCGCCACGCCCTCTCGGTGACCCCGATCGACGGTGACCTCGACGAGGTCGTGGTCGGCTACCGCTCGACGTGGGAGCTCGCCAGCACCGCAGCGTCCTTCGCCCCGCACGTCGTCGTGGTGTCGCCGCCCGAGGCGCGGGCCCTCGCGGTCGAGGTGCTGCAGTCGGCCGTGGAGGCCAACGCATGAGGCCGTCCGCGCGCGACGTGCAGCGCCGTCTTGCGCTCGTGCCGTACCTGCAGAGCAAGCAGGGCGTCTCGGTCGACGAGGTCGCCCGCGAGTTCGGGGTCAAGCCGCGCGTCATACGCAAGGACGTCGAGCAGCTCATGATGACGGGCGCCGGCTCGCTCGGCGGTGAGCTCATCGACATCGACCTGTTCGCGTTCGAGGACGACGACCGGATCTACATCTCCAACGCCGACTTCATGACGCGCCCCATGCGGATCAACGCCGGCGAGGCCTCAGCCCTGATCGTCGCCCTGCGTGCCCTGCGCGACGCCACGAGCGGTGAGCACCTCGCCGTCGTGGACTCGGCGCTGACCAAGCTGCACGACGCCGTCGGTGGGCAGGCGACCGACGCCGTCGAGGTCGTGCTGGAGAGCGTCGACCAGGGCATCCTGGCCACGGTCCGGCAGGCGCTCGGCGACCGTCGACGCCTCGAGATCGTCTACGCCACGCTGTCGCGCGACGCCATCACGACGCGTCAGGTGGACCCGATCGCCACGTTCGTGCGCGAGGGCCACGAGTACCTCGACGCGTGGTGCCACCTGGCCGGCGGCCAGCGCTACTTCCGGCTCGACCGGATCGAGAGCGCCGAGGTGCTCGACGTCCCGGTCGAGAAGCGCGCGGTCCCGGCGCGCAACGCCGACGACGGCTTCTTCAGCCCGGGTGACGGCGGACTGCGGGTCGAGCTCGCGGTCGCTCCGTCCTCGCGGTGGATCGTCGAGCACTACGACGCCGACGTCCTGGACGACTCCGACGACGTCTGGACCGTCTCGCTCGTGGCCAGCGACGAGGCGTGGGTGCGGCGACTGGCCCTGCGTTCCGCGGGGGCGGTCCGGGTGCTCGCCCCTGACTCAGCACGTGCACAGGTGACGGAGCACGCCCGCTCAGCACTGACGGCGTACGATGGAACCACGTCCGCAACCAAGGAGACATGATGTTCAAAGGAATCGGTGCACCCGAGATCCTGCTGATCCTGGCGGTCGTGCTGCTGTTCTTCGGCGCCGCCAAGCTTCCGGAGCTCGCGCGCGGCTCAGGCCGCGCCCTGCGCATCTTCAAGTCCGAGATCAAGGAGCTCGAGGGCGACGAGAAGAAGCGCGCCGACGACGCGACCGACACCGACGACGCCACCTCCGCGACGAGCGAGGCCGACGAGCGTCGCACCCGTCAGGTCGAGATCACGCGCGTCGACGGTTCCGACGACAAGCTCTGACCCGCCTTGGGGCGGAACAAGGGCACCGCGAAGGTGCCCGGCGGCACCATGCCGCTCCTGGAGCACCTGCGTGAGCTGCGGAACCGGCTCCTGCGCAGCGTCCTGGCGATCATCGCCGCGACGGTCCTCGGCTTCGTCTTCTACGAGCAGCTGCTGGCCTTCCTGACCGACCCCTACCGAGGGATCGAGCCCGACCTGGCAGCCCAGGGGATCGACACGAACCTGGTCATCACCGGCATCGGTGGCGCGTTCCAGTTCCAGCTCAAGATCGCGCTCGTGGCCGGCATCGTGATCGCGAGCCCCGTCTGGATCTGGCAGCTCTGGGCCTTCGTCCTGCCGGCGCTGCACCGCAACGAGCGCCGTGGCGCCCTGCTGCTGACCGGGATCGGCGTGCCGCTGTTCCTGTCGGGCGTCGCCCTGGCGTACGTGATCCTGCCGAAGGCGATCCTGCTGCTGATCGGCTTCGTGCCGGACGGCTTCGAGAGCCTCGTGAGCGGCGCGGAGTACTACGACTTCATCATCCGCATGATGCTGGTGTTCGGCATCGCCGCCGAGATCCCGCTCGCGGTCGTGCTGCTCAACCGCCTCGGGGTCGTGAGCGGCAAGGCCCTCGTGCGGGCCCGCCCCTGGACCGTCGTGGGCATCTTCGTCTTCGCCGCCGTCGCGACCCCCAGCACGGACCCGTTGACGATGCTGTTCCTCGCGATCCCGATGACGTTCCTCTACCTGGTCTCGGAGGTCATCGCGCGGCTCACCGACCGCCGCCGTGCCCGGGACGTCCCGACCATCGCCGACGACGAGGCGTCCCCGCTGTGAGGCACGCGGCGCTCGTCGTCAACCCGATGTCGGGCAAGCACCGGGGCGAGGCGATCGGCGAGGTCGCGACGCGGCGGCTGCGCTCGGCCGGCTGGACGGTCGACCGGGTCACGGGCGACGACGTCGTGTCGGTGCGCTCGTCGCTCGCCGCCGTCCTGGCCGGGGGCGCCGACACCGTCGTGGTCACCGGCGGCGACGGCGCGCTCCACGGGATCCTCGACCTCCTCGTCGAGGCCGACGTGACGATCGGGGTCCTGCCCGCCGGCACGGGCAACGACCTCGCCCGCGCGCTCGAGCTGCCGTACGGCGACACCGAGGCCTGCCTCGACATCCTGCTCAACAGCACCCCCCGACGCATCGATCTCGCGCTGGTGCACCAGGGCGACCAGGAGCGTCTCGTGGCCACCGTCGTCGCCTCCGGGTTCGACTCGAAGGTCAACGAGCGCGCCAACGCGATGGCCTGGCCGCGCGGCAACATGCGCTACAACATCGCGATCCTCGCCGAGCTGCGCGCCTTCGCGCCGATCCCGTTCGCGCTGGAGCTGACCGACGCGTCCGGTGACATCACCCGGATCGACACCGGCGCCATGCTGGTGGCGATCGGCAACGGTCCCTCGTTCGGGGGCGGACTGCGCATCGCGCACGGAGCCTCGCTCGACGACGGCCTGCTCGACGTGTGCCTGATCCGCCCGGTCAGTCGGTCGCTGCTGATCCGCACCTTCCCGAAGCTGCAGAAGGGCACCCACGTCACGATGGAGGAGTTCGAGCGGTACCGCGTCAGATCGGTGCGCATCGAGGCCCCCGGCATCGTGGCGTACGGCGACGGCGAGCGGCTCGGCGACCTCCCGCTGACCGCCGAGGTCCTGCCCGCCGCGCTGTCGGTGCTCGCGCCTCCCGCACCGGCCTGAGCCGCGTCCGTAGGCTGGGGGCATGCCCAGTCCGTCGGAGGCCTACGCGCGGTCGCGGGCCGAACGTCTCCACCCGCACCTGACCGAGTTCCGTGGGCTCCACCCGTTCCCGCTGGACGACTTCCAGGTCGAGGCCTGTCGCGAGGTCGAGGCCGGGCAGGGAGTGCTCGTCGCGGCACCCACGGGATCCGGCAAGACCGTCGTCGGCGAGTTCGCGGTGCACATGGCGCTCGCGACCGGTCGCAAGTGCTTCTACACGACGCCGATCAAGGCCCTGTCGAACCAGAAGTTCCACGACTTCGGTGACCGCTACGGCACCGAGAACGTCGGGCTCCTGACCGGCGACAGCAGCATCAACGGCGACGCCCCGATCGTCGTCATGACGACCGAGGTCCTGCGCAACATGCTGTACGCCGGGTCACGGACGCTCGAGGGCCTCGGCTACGTCGTGATGGACGAGGTGCACTACCTGGCCGACCGCTTCCGCGGGGCGGTCTGGGAGGAGGTCATCATCGGCCTGCCCGAGTCGGTCAGCATCGTCTCGCTGTCGGCGACGGTCTCCAACGCCGAGGAGTTCGGCGAGTGGCTCACCGAGGTGCGCGGCGACACCGTCACGATCGTCGAGGAGCGCCGGCCCGTGCCCCTGCACCAGCACGTCCTGGTCGGCCGCAAGATGTTCGGCCTGTTCGAGGACGGCCTCGCCGCTCCTGACGGCGGTCCGGTCGTCAACCGCCAGCTCGAGCGCTTCGCCCGCGAGGACTGGCAGATGGGTCGGGTGCAGAAGGGCCGTCCGAAGAAGGGTGGCCACCGCCCCCGCACCCGTCACCGCACCCCGAGCCGCCTCGAGATCGTCGAGAAGCTCGACTCCGAGGGCCTGCTGCCGGGCATCTGCTTCATCTTCAGTCGTGCCGGGTGCGCCGCGGCGGTCAACCAGCTCCTGGACGCCCGGGTCATGCTGACGACCCCCGAGGAACGCGTCGAGATCGAGAACTACGTCGACGAGGCGTGCTCGCACCTGCCGGACGAGGACCTCCACGTGCTGGGGTTCCACGAGTTCCGCGAGGCGCTCGGCCGCGGCATCGCGGCCCACCACGCCGGGATGCTGCCGACGTTCAAGGAGTGCGTCGAGCACCTGTTCAGCCTCGGCCTCGTGCAGGTCGTGTTCGCGACCGAGACGCTGGCGCTCGGCATCAACATGCCCGCCCGGTCGGTCGTGATCGAGAAGCTCAGCAAGTGGAACGGCGAGAGCCACGTCGACGTCACGGCGGGGGAGTACACCCAGCTGACCGGGCGCGCGGGCCGCCGCGGCATCGACGTCGAGGGGCACGCGGTCGTGCTCTGGCAGGCAGGATTCGACCCGCGCCAGGTCGCCGGTCTGGCGTCGCGGCGCACGTATCCGCTGAACTCCTCCTTCCGACCGTCGTACAACATGGCCGTCAACCTGGTCGCCCAGGTGGGTCGCTCGACCGCCCGCAGCCTGCTGGAGCAGTCGTTCGCCCAGTTCCAGGCCGATCGGGCGGTCGTCGGACTCGCGCGCCAGATCCACAAGGCCGACGACGCGCTGGAGGGTTACGCGGAGTCGATGACCTGTCACCTCGGCGACTTCCGGGAGTACGCCGACCTGCGCCGACAGATCACCGACATCGAGAAGGAGGGCTCCCGAGCCCGCAAGGCGATGCACCGCGACGGCGTCGCCGCGTCGCTGCTCGCGCTCAAGCGCGGCGACATCATCGACGTGCCGCGCGGGAAGTGGGCCGGATCGGCCGTCGTGCTCGACCCGGGTCACCACGCCGACCGCGAGGGACCCCGCCCCTTCGTGCTGACCGAGGGACGTCACGCCCGGCGGCTCGCCGCGGTCGACTTCACCGACCCCGTCGTGCCGCTCGGGCAGATGCGGATCCCCAAGGGGTTCAACCCGCGGAGCCCCCAGTCGCGCCGCGACCTCGCCTCGACCCTGCGCAGTCGCGCGCCCCTGCGACAGCAGCACGTGCGGGAGACGAGCAGTGGCGGCCCCACCGACGAGGACCCGCGGATCACGGAGCTCCGTCGGATGATCCGCGCCCATCCGTGCCACCAGTGCCCCGATCGCGAGGCCCACGCGCGCTGGGCGGAGCGCTTCGACAAGCTCGAGCGCGAGACGCAGCAGCGTCGCCAGACGATCGAGCAGCGCACCAACACCGTGGCGCGCGAGTTCGACCGCGTCTGCGAGGTGCTCGGCGAGCTGGGCTACCTCGAGGGCGACACCGTGACCCCGTCGGGCGTCCGCCTGCAGCGCCTGTACGGCGAGCTCGACCTGCTCGTCAGCGAGTGCCTCAACCGCGGTGTCTGGGACGACCTGACGCCGCCCGAGCTCGCTGCCGTCGCCAGCGGACTGACCTACACGTCACGCATCGCCGACGACGCCCCGCCGCCGCAGTTCGCGACGCAGCGGACCCGCGACGTGGCGGCGGAGATGGGTCTGATCCACCAGGAGCTGTCGGCGCTGGAGCGGCGGCACCGGCTGCGGTTCCTGCGCGACCCCGACTTCGGGTTCGCCGAGGGCGTCGGCCGCTGGGCCGACGGGGCGCCGCTGCACGAGGTCCTGGACACGACCGACCTGGCCGCCGGCGACTTCGTCCGCTCGGTCAAGCAGCTCATCGACGTCCTGGCCCAGATCGCCGTGGCCGCCGGGCCCGACTCGCCGCTGCGCACCACGGCACGCCGCTCGCTCGACTGCCTGCGGCGCGGCGTGATCTCCTACAGCTGAGCCAGCAGGCACGCGTGGTGACGGCCGACCCTTCGAGGCTCGTCGTTCCTCCTCCCACCTCAGGGTCCGGAACCTTCCCGCCCCCTGAGGTGCGACGAAGGAGCCTCGAAGGGGGAACCCCGGCCACTCCTACAGCTGAGCCAGGAGGCGGTCGACCGGACCGCCGACGCCCCACCGCTCGCCGAAGGCGCGCAGGCCGTCGGCGTCGGGGGAGGGGAGCGGGTCGGGGACCGCGACGTCGAGGTCGGCCCTGACCGCCACCACGGTGCGGGCGGCGTCGATGTAGTCGCGCGAGTCCAGGAGCGAGCCCCGCGCGCGCGGCTTGATCGAGGAGGCGTCGTCGGCCGCGGCCGCGAGGATGCCGTCGAGGTCGGTGAACTCGTTGACGAGCGCCGCTGCGGTCTTCTCACCGATGCCGGCGACGCCCGGGAGGCCGTCGCTCGCGTCGCCCCGCATCACGGCGAAGTCGACGTAGGCGGCGGGTTCGATGCCGTACTTGTCGCCGATCCAGGCGGCGTCGACCGTGTCGAGCTTCGCCACGCCGCGCGCCGTGTAGAGCACCCGGACGGGCCGAGCGTCGTCGACGAGCTGGAACAGGTCGCGGTCACCCGTCACGACGTCGACCGGGCCGTCCCACGTGTGCGCCAGCGTGCCGATGACGTCGTCGGCCTCCGCCTCGGGCGCCCCCACCACGGGAATGCCCGCAAGGCCGAGCACCTCGGCGATCAGGGGGACCTGGGGCGCCAGCAGGTCGGGCGTCTCCTCGGCGTCGGCGCTGCCGTCGGCCAGCCGCTGCGTCTTGTAGCTGGGGACGAGGTCGACCCGCCACTGCGGGCGCCAGTCGTCGTCCCAGCAGGCCACGACGGCGGCCGGCGACTGGTCCTCGCGCGCGATCAGGGTCGCCGCGAAGTCCACCATCCCGCGGACCGCGTTCACGACCGTGCCGTCCGGGCCCTTCAGCGAGTCCGGCAGCCCGAAGAACGCGCGGTAGTAGAGGCTCGCGGTGTCGAGGAGCAGCAGACGTCCGGCCATGTCGTGATCCTAGGCGCTCGGTTTCTGTGAGAATGGCCGAACCCGACCTCCCAGGAGCCCGCCGTGATCGACGCACTCGCCCGGACCCGACGACCGGTCGTCGCGGCCGTCGCCCTGCTGCTCCTCCTGGCCGTCGTGGTCTTCACCGTTCGCGGGTTCCCGACCGTTCCGTCGGACTCCCCGTTCGGCGCTCAGCCCGACCCGGGCACCAGCGACGTCGATGACGCCGAGGTACCGCAGTCGGACGGGTCCCAGGCGGGCCCCGGCGGCGGCCCGGGGACCCCACGGCTCGCCGACGACGACGTCGTCCTGCTCTCGACGACGCTCCCGTCGCACGCGCCCGCCGGCACCGACGGTGGCTCGACGGCCACGCCCGCGTCGCCGGGTGACCCGACGCCGCCGAGCACCCCGCCGAGCACCCCGCCGGTCACGCCTCCCGTGACGCCACCGGTCACCCCGCCGGTGACGCCCCCCGTGACGCCGCCGGTGACACCGCCCGTCACCCCTCCGGCCCCGGCGCCCACCAGCGTCGTCACGGTCCAGGTGCTCTCGGGCGGCAACCTCGTCTCGGTGTCGCTCGATCCCAGCGGCACGAACCTGCTGAACCTGTCGCTGCTCCAGCCCTGAGGAGGCCTGGGTAGGCTCCTGGCATGCAGCGACTGGAGCGTGCCCGTGACCTCGCCGGAGCCTCCGGCATCGACGCCCTCCTGGTGACCCCGGGTGCCGACCTGCGCTACCTCTCGGGGTACGCGGCGAAGCCGCTCGAACGCCTCACCTGCCTCGTGGTGCCCGTCGGCGGCGAGCCTTTCCTGGTCGCCCCCAACCTCGAGGTCGCCGCGGCCGAGGCCGCCGGGGTCGACGTCGAGATCGTCGGCTGGAACGAGACCGACGACCCGTTCGCGATCCTCGCCGCACGCCTCGGCGACGTGGGCCGCATCGCCCTCGACGACGAGATGTGGGCCGCGCGCGTGCTGGCGCTGCGCGCGGCGCTGCCGACGACCGAGCAGGTCCTGGCCGGTCCGGTCATCTCGCAGCTGCGCATGCGCAAGGACCCCGCCGAGGTCGAGGCCCTGCGCGTCGCCGGCGCCGCGATCGACCGGGTCCACGAGCGCATGGCGGAGTGGCTCCGCCCCGGGCGCACCGAGCGAGAGGTCGGCCACGACATCGCGCGCGCCATCGTGGAGGAGGGCCACGAGACGGTCGACTTCGTGATCGTCGGCAGTGGCCCCAACGGCGCGTCCCCGCACCACGAGGTGTCCGACCGCGTCATCGAGACGGGCGATCCCGTGGTCGTCGACATCGGCGGCACGACTCCCGCCGGCTACTGCTCCGACAGCACCCGCAACTACCTCGCTGGCGGCTCGGTGCCTCCCGCCTACGCCGAGGCGTTCGCCGTCCTGCACGAGGCGCAGGAGGCCCAGCGCGCGTACGCGCGACCCGGCGTGACCGCGGAGTCGATCGACCGGGTCGGGCGCGACATCATCGCCGACGCCGGCTTCGGCGAGCTGTTCATCCACCGCACGGGCCACGGCATCGGCACCCAGACGCACGAGGAGCCGTACATCGTCGAGGGCAACGACCTCGTCCTCGAGCCCGGGATGGCGTTCTCGATCGAGCCGGGGATCTACCAGCCCGGCCTCTTCGGCGCGCGCATCGAGGACATCGCGGTGTGCACCGAGGACGGCCTCGCCGTCCTCAACGACACCGAGCGCCAGCTCGTCGTCCTGGGCTGAGCGGGCGTCCGACGTGAGGTTCCGCACCGCAGCGCTGCTCGTCGTGCTGTCCGGCGTCCTCTCGTCGTTCGCGTTCGAGCCCCTGGCGCTGCCGTACCTGATGGTGATCGGGCTCGCCCTCCTGTTCGGCGTGCTCCGGCGCGTCCCGGAGCTGCGCTGGTGGGGGGTCCTGGCCCTGGGCGTGCTGTGGGGCCTGGCCTTCTTCGGGCCGCTGATCTGGTGGATGCGGGCCGTGAGCGACGGCGCGTACGTCGGCCTCGTCATCGCCGAGGCGGTCCTCCTCGGTGTCGTGGCGATCGGGCTCCACGCCGTGGCCCGGCTGGCGGTCTGGCCCGTCCTGATGCCCGCCGTGTGGGTCCTGGGGGAGCAGGTGCGCGGCTCGTTCCCCTTCACGGGGTTCCCGTGGGGCCGGTTGGTGCACACGTCGATCGACACCCCGCTGGAGTCCTGGGTGCGGCTGGTCGGCATGCCCGCCACCTCGTTCCTGCTGGCGTGCCTGGCCGCCGGCCTGCTCGTGCTGGTCGACCTGTCGGCGCGTCACCGCGCGGTGGCGGCGGTCGCGGTCGTGGGCGCGATCCTGGTCGGCTCGGTGCTGCCGACCGGCGTGGCCGACTCCGCGGGCGAGGCGCGCTTCGCCCTCGTGCAGGGCGACGTCCCGGGTGAGTTCCTGCAGTGGCCCCGGGGCGCGATCTTCGCGCTCCACGCCGAGCAGACGCAACGTCTGGTCGACCGCATCGAGGACGGCGACACCGAGGCGCCCGACGTCGTCCTGTGGCCCGAGAACTCCACCGACAGCGACCCACGGGACAACCCCGAGGAGTCGGCGCGGCTCGACCAGCTCGTGCGCGACCTCGGCGTCCCGATCCTGGTCGGCGGCATCCTCGACGGGCCCACGCGCGAGACCGCCGAGAACGCCGGGCTCGTCTGGACCGAGGACGGCCCGGGCGAGAAGTACGTCAAGCGCAAGCCGGTCCCGTACGGCGAGTACGTGCCGTTCCGCGACGCCCTGGGCGGGCTCGTGCCCCGCATCGATCGCGACATCCCGCGCGACATGGTGGCCGGCAACGAGCCCGGAGCGCTCACGGTCAACGGTCTGCGTCTCGGCGACACGATCTGCTACGACATCGCGTACGACGGCGTCGTCGACCAGGCGATCGCCGACGACGCCCAGGTGCTCGTGGTCCAGACCAGCAACGCCGCCTTCACCGGCACGTCCCAGCCCGGGCAGCAGTGGTCGATCTCCCGCCTGCGCGCCATCGAGACCGGCCGCTGGGTGCTGGTGCCCTCGACCAACGGGATCTCCGGCGTGATCGACGCCGACGGCGAGGTCGTCGCCCGGGCGCCGCTGCGCCAGCCCGCCACGATCGAGACCGACGTCCCGCTGGCCGAGGGTTCGACCCCCGCGGCCCACGTGTCGCGCCCCCTGGCCTGGCTGCTGGTGATCCTCGGTGTGGTGGGATGGGTCCTCGCACTGGTGTCGAGACGACGGGAGGACGTGCGTTCGTGACCACGTTGGTCGTCGTTCCCACCTACGACGAGGCCGAGTCCCTGCCCCGGCTGCTGGACGGCTTGGCCGTGCACGCGCCGGACGTCGACGTCCTCGTCGTCGATGACGCCTCACCCGACGGCACGGGTCAGATCGCCGACCGCCTGGCGCGGCTGGATCCGCGCGTCCACGTGCTGCACCGCTCCCGCAAGGAGGGTCTCGGCGTCGCCTACCGTGCCGGGTTCGCCTGGGCGCTGGCGCGCGACTACGACGTCGTGGTCGAGATGGACGCCGACGGGTCCCACCGACCGCAGGACCTCCCCGTGATCCTCGCGCGGGTCGCGCAGGGCGATGCCGACCTCGTGCTCGGGTCGCGCTGGATCCCCGGAGGCAGCGTCGTGAACTGGCCCTGGTACCGGCGCCTGATCTCCCGGGGCGGCACCTGGTACGCCCAGAAGGCGCTCGCGATCCCGGTCCAGGACGCCACCGGAGGCTTTCGCGCGTTCCGGCGCGCGACGCTGGAGAGCCTGCCGCTGGAGCGCATCGCCTCGCAGGGCTACTGCTTCCAGGTCGACCTGGTGCGCCGGGTGCTCAGCGCAGGGATGTCCGTCGTCGAGGTGCCCATCACCTTCGTCGAGCGCACGCAGGGGCGCTCCAAGATGAGCGGCTCGATCGTGCGGGAGGCCTTCTGGCGCGTCACGGTGTGGGGCGTGCGCCGGCGGGTGAGGTGGCTGAAAGCACGACGTCGCGGCACCGATGCGTGATCGGTACCGCGACGTCGAACGGTTCTAGCGGCGCGATGCCGCCGTCTTCTTGCCGCGACGGTGCAGGTGCGGCGGGCCGATCTCACCAGCGCGCAGCAGCTCGATGCGCTCGGTCAGGATCTCCTCGAGCTCGTCGACGGAGCGACGCTCGAGCAGCATGTCCCAGTGCGTGCGCACGGGCTTCTCGTCCTTCGCCTCCGGCTCGGCGCCGTCGACCAGCCGGCCGACGATGCCGCTCTTGGGGTCCTCCCACTGCAGGGGGACGTCGGCCTCCTGCGCCATCGTGACGGTGAAGGTGCGGCCGTCGGGCAGGACGTACGCGACCTCCTGGCGAGGCGCCATCTCGACACCGCGCTCGTCCTCGAAGCTCTGACCGCCCAGTCGCGCACCGCGCAAGGCTCGTTCAGCCATGATCGGACTCCTCTCGTGTCGTCTCTCGCGTCAACGTACGGGACCCGCGTGAGATTCCCCTGAGGGCCGCGGGACGTCCGACGACGCCTGGACTCCATCTAGCCCGAGGTCGCGCGGTCCCGCACGTCGGACGGCACCGCGAGCAGGGCCAGGAGCCCCGCACCGAGCACGATCATGATGCCGAGGATGCCCCACCGGTCGTCGCCCCCGAGGAAGACGCACAGACCGAACAGGGCGGGGGACAGGAACGACGCCGCCCGCCCGGTCATGGCGTAGAAGCCGAAGTTCTGGCCCTCGAGGCCGGGCGGGGTGAGACGGATCAGGTAGCTGCGGGCGGCGGACTGCGCCGGGCCCACGAACAGGCACAGCATCAGGCCGAAGATCCAGAACATCGTCGTGCCCGACACGAACAGCAGGACGAGGCCGGCGACGAGCATCGAGGTCAGCGAGACGACGATCACGACGCGCGGGCCGCGCAGGTCGTCGAGGCGTCCCGCGGCCAGCGCCCCCGCGGCCGACACGACGTTCGCCACGATGCCGAAGATGATGACGGTGTCGTCGGTGAATCCGTAGACCGTGACCGCGAGGATCGCGCCGAAGGCGAAGACGCCCGCCAGCCCGTCGCGGAACACCGCGCTCGCGATCAGGTACTGCAGGACGACACGGTCCTCGCGCCACATCCGCTTCAGGTCGCGGGCCACGTCGCGGTACGACTGGACGATGCCGACCTTCTCCGCCGGGCTGGCGCCGGCCGGCAGCTCCGGCACGAGGAACAGGACCGGGAGGGCGAACACGGCGAACCAGCCGGCCGCCAGCAGGGCCACCAGACGGATGTTGAGGCCGTCGTCGGTCGAGACGCCCAGGAGGCCGCCGTCCCCGGAGATGAGCCCGAAGAAGCAGATCAGCAGCAGGACGATGCCGCCGAGGTAGCCGAACGCCCACCCGATCGCCGAGACCCGGCCGACGTTGCCGGGCGTGGAGACCTGCCGCAGCATCGCGAAGTACGGCACCTGGGAGAGCTCGAAGAGGATCTCCCCGAGCACCAGCAGCAGCAGGCCGAGCCACAGGTACGACGGGTCGTCGCGCACGAAGAACATCAGCGCGGTCAGCGCCACGACTCCCGCCGTCAGCAGCCCCAGCGACCGGCGCCGGCCACCGCCGGCGTCCGAACGGCGTCCCGTGACCGGGGCGAGGACGGCGATCACGATCGAGCCCGCGGCGACCGACCACGCGAACCAGGTGCTGGCCGAGATCGGACCCTCCAGGTCCTCACCGACGCCCTCCACCAGGTACACCGAGAACACGAAGGTGATGATGACGGCGTTGAACGCCGCCGATCCCCAGTCCCAGAGGCTCCAGGCGAGGACCTGGCGGCGGGTGGTCGCGGTGGCGACGGCGTCAGTCATCGATCGTTCTCCCAGGTTCCCAGCGCGACGAGGGTGTCGCGCAGCGTGTCGGTACGGTCGGTGAAGATCCCGTCGACGCCGAGGCCGACGAGCCGTTCGATCTCGGGGGCGTCGTCGATCGTCCAGACGAGCACGCCGACGCCGCTCGCGTGCGCCGCGTCGACGAAGCGTCGGGTGACGACCCGGACCGGCCCGCGCGTCGCCGGGACGCTCAACCACCGGTACGCGGGCCGACGCCACCGGGCCGGGACGAGCAGCGCCTCGACCACCTCGCGGCGCGAGGCCGCGGTCTGGACCTGCGGAAGGCGAGCGCGGATGCGTCGGGTGCGGCCGTGGTCGAAGCTGCCGAGGCACACCCGCTCGGCGACGCCGAGGTCCTCGATGACGCGACACGTCGGCTCGACCGCGTCGTCGGCCTTCACGTCGATGCTGAACCAGGCGTCAGGATGTGCCTTCAGCAGATCCTCGAGGCGGGGGATGCGCGCACGCCCGTCGAGCCGCAACGCCTCGACCTCGGACGCGTCGAGGTCGGAGACGGTGACGTCCTGCCCGGTCAGCCGCTGCAGGTGGACGTCGTGGCACACGAACACCACGCCGTCACGCGAGCACACCACGTCGGTCTCCAGGTGGCGGTAGCCCAGGGACGCCGCGTGCGCGAAGGCCTCGAGGGAGTTCTCGACGCCCACGTTGTCCGCCGTCAGACTGCCGCCGCGGTGGGCGATCGCCAGGGTCACGGCCACCACGCTAGGCGGTCGCCGGGTCAGATGTCCCGGAAGGTCTCGATCCGCGCGCCGAGGGCGTTGAGGCGCTCGGCCAGATCCTCGTAGCCACGGTTGATGACGTAGACGTTGCGCAGCACCGACGTGCCCTTGCCCGCCAGCATCGCGAGCAGGATCACGACCGCGGGACGCAGGGCCGGCGGGCAGACCATCTCGGCGCCGCTCCAGTGCGTGGGTCCCTCGACCAGGACGCGGTGCGGGTCCATCAGCGTGACCCGGGCGCCGAGCTTGTTGAGGTCGGTCAGGTAGATCGCCCGGTTCTCGTACACCCAGTCGTGGAGCATCGTCTGGCCCGTGGCGGTCGCGGCGATGACGGCGAAGAACGGCAGGTTGTCGATGTTGAGCCCGGGGAACGGCATCGGGTGGATCTTGTCGATCGGCGCCCGCATGGGGGAGGGGTGCGTCGTGATGTCGACCAGGCGCGTGCGGCCGTTCTCGGCGAGGTACTCGCCGCTCTGGTCGTAGCGGAAGCCCATGTCCTCCAGCACGGCGAGCTCGATCTCCATGAACTCGATCGGGACCCGGCGCACGGTGATGCTGGACTGCGTGACGATCGCGGCCGCGATGAGGCTCATGGCCTCGATCGGGTCCTCGCTGGGGGCGTACTCGACGTCCCGGCTGATGCGGGTCTTGCCCGTGACGCGCAGCGTCGTGGTGCCGATGCCCTCGATCTCCACGCCGAGCTCGGTCAGGAAGAAGCACAGGTCCTGGACCATGTAGTTCGGGCTGGCGTTGCGGATGATCGTGACGCCGTCAACGCGCGCGGCGGCGAGCAGCGCGTTCTCGGTGACGGTGTCGCCACGCTCGGTCAGCACGATGGCCTTCTCGGGCACGTGCGGCGTGGCGTCGGCGTGGTAGCTGCCCTCGGTCGCGACGACCTTCAGCCCGAAGTGCTTGAGCGCCGTCATGTGCGGCTCGACCGTGCGCGTGCCGAGGTCACACCCGCCGGCGTAGGGCAGCTCGAACGTGGTCTCGCGGTGGATCAGCGGGCCGAGGAACATGATGATGCTGCGCGTGCGGCGTGCCGCGTCCTCGTCCATCGCGTCGAGCTTGAGCTCGGCCGGGACGACGAGCTCGAGGTCGTTGTCGGTGTTGAGCCAGCGGGTGCGGACGCCGATCGAGGACAGCACCTCGAGCAGGCGGTTGACCTCCTCGATGCGCGCGACCTTGCGCAGCACCGTGGTGCCCTCGTTGAGGAGGCAGGCGCACAGCAGGGCGACGCCGGCGTTCTTGCTGGACTTGACGTCGATCGCGCCGTGCAGCTCGGTGCCACCGTGCACCCGCAGGTGGCTCGGGCCCGAGGACCCGACGTTGACGAGGCCGGAGTCGAGGGCGTTGCCGATGCGGGCCACCATCTCCAGGGTCAGGTTCTGCTGCCCCTTCTCGATGCGGTTCACCGCGCTCTGGCTGGTGCCCAGGGACTCGGCGAGCTGGGCCTGGGTCTTGTTCGCGCGGACGCGGGCGTCGCGGATCATGGAGCCGATGCGCTCGAGGTAGTCGTCGGTCATCTGACCAGCGTATCTCGTATGTGAGATACGACAAATCACCCCTGCGTCGGGCGAGGCGGGGTCAGGAGCAGGGCCACCACGACGCCCACCAGCGCCACGGCACCGCCGAGCAGTCCGAGCCCCCCGACCTCCACCGCGGGGTCGACGACGTCGAGGATCTCGGCCGTCACGACCTGGCCCGCGATCATGCACAGCCCCAGCACGAGGACGCCGTACGCCTGCACCGCGATCGCGGCGACCATGATGAAGCCGATGCCCAGGACGCCCCCGAGGTAGTACCAGCCGGCGGTCGGCAGCGAGCCGATGTGGCCGTCGACGAGGAACGACACCGCGAGCAGCACGAGCAGGGCCGTGGTGCCGACCAGGAAGTTGTTCCAGGTCGTCGCGGGGGAGGCGACGACGGCGGAGACGCGGCCGTTGACGGCCTGCTGCACCGCTTGCGCGACACCGGCGAGGAAGGCGAGCAGGGCCAGACCGACGGTCAACCAGGTCGCTCCGGCGTCGAGCTGCTCGACGGCCTTCAGGAGCACCGCGACGATCGCGCACGCGGCGGCGATCGTGCGGCCGACCGAGACCGCCTGGACGCCACCCGGACCGAAGCCCACGTGGTCCACCGCGAGCGAGCTCAACGACTGACCAGCCGTGAAGGCGACGATGAACAGGGCGACGCCGATCGTGCCGACCGCGATGCCCTGGCTCGCCACGAAGAACGCCCCGCCGAGGCCGCCGATCAGCTCGTACCAGCGCAGTCGCTTGCTCGATCGGGCGTGCGCGAGACGGCGCATCGACTGCCGTCCCGACCCCGTCGTGGCGACGATCAGGGTGATGACCAGCAGGCCGCTGCCGAAGCTGATCACGGCGGCCAGCGTCCCGGCGCGCAGGCCGGTGCCGATCTGGTCGGCCAGGGCTCCGTTGACGCGGGACTGGAACGCCACGAGGGCGCCGGCCAGCACCATGAGCGGGACCATGGCGGCCCGCGGGACGGTCACGTTCACGCGGGAGCGACCTCGGTGTGCTCGGTCTGCCCCAGGCGACGCAGGTCGTCGACGCCGCCGTGGTTCGCGACGTGCGTCCAGTACGTGCCGTAGGCGAGCTCGGAGATCGTGCAGTCGTGGATCGGGAAGGCCGTCGTGGGAGCGACGCGGCTCAGGAAGTCGACCGTCTCGGAGACCTTGGCCCACGGCGCACCCAGGGGGAGCGCGAGCACGTCGACGCCGTCGGGGGCCGTGCCGTAGCTGTCGCCGGGGTGGAACAGCGTGAGGCCCTCGGCCTGCAGCAGCACGCCGACGTTCGCGATCAGCGGGATCGACGGCAGGATCTCGGCGTGCACCGCACCGGCGGCCCGCACGACGAGGCCACCCAGGTCGGTCTCGTCGCCGTCGACGTGCCCTCGCCAGGGGGCGCCGAGCTCCTCGGCGGTCGACGGATCGGCGAGCAGGGCCGCCCCGGGGTTCGCGGCGACGAGCCCGGGGACGCGCTCGCGGTCGAGGTGGTCAGGGTGCTGGTGGGTCACGACCACGGCGTCGAGGTCGGTGAGCCCGAAGACCGCGTCGCTGCTGAAGGTGCCGGGGTCGATCAGGACCCGACGGCCCGAGGCCTCCACGAGCACCGCTGCATGGCCGAAACGCGTGATCTGCACGCGTCCATCATGCGCTCAGGCGTCGAGCCGACCGACGTCCGGGGCGTCGTCGCCGAAGTACCGGTACATCTGCTCGTCGCGATAGTACCGGGCCCAGCGGTCGATGCGCGCTCGCCCCCAGGACGTGCGGGCCAGGACGCGGTAGCGCCACAGGTTCGCGGGCAGCACGAGGGCCGTGGCCCAGGGGAGTCGCACGGGCAGGCCGACGTCCTGCAGTCCACGCCGCCCCAGGAACGGCCGGAGCATGCTGAGCAGCCGCCACTGGGCGAACCGGCCCCGCACGCCGGCGAACCGGCGGAAGTGGAGCTCGCGCTGGGCCTCGACGATCGAGGCCGACAGCTGCGCGCCGGCCTCGGTGACGTCGTCCTGCGCCCGCAGCACGTGGTAGTTCAGGCGGTGCTGGTCGCGCTCGGTGTCGAAGAGCCAGTCCTGGTCGACGCCCATGAGCCAGCCGATGTACTTCCAGAGGTGCATCACGGCACGGGAGTCCTCGCGCGTGATCCGCACCCCCAGTGCGCGCACCCCGATCAGCAGGGCTCCCGTGAACAGACCCAGCGTCGCGGCCTGGTCGCTCTGGTTGATGGGGCGGCCCCAGTGCGCCGCGTCCCACTCCGGGTGGTCGTCGAACCGGTGGTTGACGAGGGCGTGCATCAGGCGCACGTGCACCGTGAGCTTCCAGCCCGCGTTCTCGCGCAACATCGCGTCGTGCTCGGTGACCGCGATGGTCCACTGCTGGGTCTCGGCGAGTCGGCGCCGCGTCATGTCGCCCGTGAGCCCGCCGGTCGCGACCAGGAGGTCGGTCGGCCCGCCGAAGCGGTAGCCACCGATGAGGGAGAGCTGCAGCAGCACGTCACCCGCGTTGCGACCGAGGCGGCGGTAGACCTCTGCGCCGCGGTTCATCAGGTCGCGGTCGACCCACGACGGAACCTCGTCCACCTCGGCGAAGAACGCCACCAGCGCGGCCGGGGCGTCCGGGACCGCCTCGATCCCGCGGGCCAGGGCGCGGTGGAACTGGTCGAGCCGCACCCGGTCGTCGCCCTTGCTGCGGATCGCCGCCGCGAGGCGCTCGCCGGCCTCGTCGACGGTCCAGAACCGTTGACCGATCCGAGTCATCAGCTCTTCGTCGACCTCACCGACGCGGCCGACCAGGCGCAGGACCTGACCGATCTTCGCGCCGCGGTCCTCCGCAGCACGGAACCGGGTGGGCGGTGTGAGCGTCGTCATGCCGAGATCGTGACACGAGCAATTACTCGCATACAATTCGCGTATGTCCTCATCGCCCCCCGGCCTGCGCAAGGCCCCCCGCCAGGAGCGCTCACGGCTCATGGTCGAGCGCATCGTGACCGCGGGACGCCAGGTCCTGGTCGAGCACGGGTACGAGCGCACGACGACCAACCGGGTCGCCGACGCGGCCGGGATCAGCCCCGGATCGCTCTACCAGTACTTCCCGAACAAGGAGGCGGTGCTGGCCGCCGTGGTCGACGCCTACTCCGCCGAGATCGCCGACCAGCTCGCCGCCGTCGTCACGGACCGGCTCGACCTGCCGCCGCTGGAGCTCATGCGGGCCTCGTACGACGACCTGCTCGACATCCTGCTCGCGAACCGCGAGTACGTGCGCCTGATGACCCGCGAGCTGCCCCATGCTCGCGTCGCCCCGCATGTCGACCAGCTCGAGCGACGGGTCAGCGACCTCGTGGGCACGTACCTCTCGGCAGCGCGACCGACCGACCGCGTGAGTCCGTCGACGTCGGCCTGGATCCTCGTGCGGATGGTCGAGCACCTGTGCGTGCAGTACGTGCTCGACGACCCGCCGTTCAGCCGCCAGACGCTCGTCGACGAGCTCGTGCGACTCAGCGCCGGCCACCTGGCCTGAGCGACCCAGCCGCGGACCCCTCGGTGACGAACCAGTCACATGTCCCTGCTCGCTGACGCCCAGGCCCTCATGATCGGGGCCTCAGCGCGTCTCACGGTGCGCTACGGCACCCCGCTGCAGCTCGCGGGCCAGGACCTGCCCGATCCGGAGCGCATGCGGGTCGAGACCCGCCACGGCCGGGTGCGCTGCGAGGTCTACCGCCACCCGCTCGGGCACGGCCCGGCGCCGGTCCACGTGCACTTCCACGGCGGCGCCTTCCTGATGCGCTACCCGGCGATGGACGACTTCTGGTGCCGCTACCTCGTCGCGAAGACCGGCGTGACGGTGGTCAACGTCGACTACGACGTCGCGCCGCGCCATCGCTACCCCGTCGCCCAGCACCAGGCCCACGACGTGCTGGCCTGGATCCAGGCGCACGGTGCGGAGGAGGACCTCGACCCGGCCCACGTCACGGTCGGCGGGTTCAGCGCGGGCGGCAACCTCGCGGCCTCGGCGTGCCTCCAGGCCGCGGCGCTCGGCACCCCGATGCCCGCGCTGCAGCTGCTCGGCGTGCCGTCGCTCGACGTCTCCACGTCGGACAAGCCGGGACCGGCGGGCGCGATGATCACCCCGGCCCTGATCGACCTCGTGCGGCGCACGTACTTCCGCGACGCGGACCGCCGCCTCGAGCCGTTCGCGTCACCCGTGCTGGCCGAGGACCTCGCCACGCAGCCCCCCGCCTTCGTCGTGACGGGCTCGCGGGACCGGCTGCGGGCCGAGGCCGTGCAGTACGTCGACCAGCTGCGCGCGGCCGGGGTGCCGGTCGTGCACCACGACCTCCCCGGACAGGACCACTACTTCCTGGACGGGTCCACCGAGCACGCGCGGCGCGTGATGGATCTGATGGCGGCTGCCGTCGTGGAGGCGCTCGTCCCCTCGGCCGGAGGACCGGCGACCTGACACAGTGGTCGCATGACGTCCGAGCGCGAGGTCCTGACCTGGGAGCTGTTCGGCACCGCGAGCCGTGAGCTCGCCGCCACCGTGCACCACGACGGGTTCGAGCCCGACGTCGTGCTGGGCATCGCCCGCGGCGGTCTCGTCCCGGCCGGGGCGATCGCCTACGCGCTGGACTGCAAGAACCTGTTCGCGCTCAACGTGGAGTTCTACACCGGCGTCGGCACGACGCGGGACGAGCCGATCATCCTGCCCCCGTTCCTGAACGCGGCGGACCTGGACGGCAAGCGCGTGCTCGTCGTCGACGACGTGGCCGACAGCGGCCGCACGCTCGAGCTCGTCGTGAAGTTCTGCCGAGGCCACGGTGACGACGTCCGCACCGCGGTCCTGTACGACAAGCCCGGTTCGGTCGTGACCCCGACCTACACGTGGCGCACGACCGAGCGCTGGATCAACTTCCCCTGGTCCGAGCCGCCCCTCGTGGACCGCACCGGCATCGTCGACGTGTGAGGTGGGGCGGGCGGGGTGAGACTGGGGCCATGGCTCCCGACACGACGCCCGTGACGCCCACCGCGTTCCTCGCCCTCGACCTGCCGGACTGGGTCCTGATGGACCGGCGGCTCTACGCCCAGTACGACACCGGCGACTTCGCCACCGGTCTCGAGCTCGTCGCGGCGATCGGTGCCGCCGCCGAGGAGGCGAACCACCACCCCGACGTCACGCTGCGCTACGGCCGCGTCGACGTCGCGACCCGCAGCCACGACGCGGGCAACGTGACGCAGCGGGACCTCGACCTCGCCCGCACGATCTCCGACCTGGCGGCGTCGCACGGTGCCACCTCTCAGCGCGACCAGGTGCGGCTGGCCGAGCTGGCGCTGGACGTCGTCGACCTGCCCGCCGTCGGGCGTTTCTGGTCGGCGGCGTTCACAGGGTCTCCCGACCACGTCGACGATGACGACGTCGTCGATCCGGACACGCAGGAGCTGATCCTCTGGATGCAGCAGACCGACGCCCACGAGGAGCCCCGTCAGCGCTTCCACGTCGACCTGTGGCTCGCGCCCGACGCCGCCGACGCGCGCATCGCAGCGATCCTGGCGGCCGGGGGAGTGCTGGTCAGCGACACCGAGGCGCCCTCGTTCACGGTGCTGGCCGACCCCGAGGGCAACAAGGTCTGCATCTGCACGTGCCAGGAGCGCGAGGCGTGAGCACGCCGGATCCTGCCGGCGACGACGCGGTCCGTCTGTTCGAGGAGGCCGGCGAGCACGACAGCGCCGGACGCGAGGAGCAGGCGGCGCCGCTCTACGTGCAGGCACTGCAGGCGGGACTCGACGACGACCGGCACGCGCAGGCCGTCGTGCAGCTCGCCTCCACCTTGCGCAACCTGGGTCGGGTCGAGGAGGCCGTCGAGCTGCTCGAGACCTTGGCGCCCGACACCAGCGTGGGATCCGCCCGCGCGGCGTTCCTGGCGCTGGCGCTGCACGACGCGGGCCGCCCCGACGAGGCACTACGCGTCGCGCTCGAGGCGCTGATCCCCACGCTGCCTCGCTACCAGCGCTCGCTCACCGCCTACGTGGCGGGAATCAATGCCGCTCCCGAGCGTTGAGACCCACGTGAAGAAGATCGGCTTCCTGTCCTTCGGCCACTGGTCCGACACCCCGCACTCGCAGACACGCACCGCCTCGGACGTGCTGCTGCAGTCGATCGACCTGGCGGTCGCCGCGGAGGAGCTCGGCGCCGACGGCGCGTACTACCGCGTGCACCACTTCGCCCGGCAGCTCGCCTCGCCGTTCCCGCTGCTCGCGGCGGTCGGCGCGCGCACCTCGCGCATCGAGATCGGCACCGGCGTGATCGACATGCGGTACGAGAACCCGCTCTACATGGCCGAGGACGCCGGATCGGCCGACCTCATCTCGGGCGGCAGGCTCCAGCTCGGCATCAGCCGCGGATCACCCGAGCAGGTCGTCGACGGCTACCGCTACTTCGGCCACGTGCCGCCGGAGGGCCAGACCGACGCCGACCTCGCCCGCACGCACGCCGACGTGTTCATGCAGGTCATCGGTGGCGAGGGCTTCGCCCAGCCGAGCCCGCGGCCGATGTTCCCCAACCCGCCCGGCCTGCTGCCCATCGAGCCCCAGTCGCCCGGCCTGCGCGACCGCATCTGGTGGGGCGCCGGAAGCCGCGCCACGGCGGAGTGGACCGCGGAGCAGGGCTACAACCTCATGAGCTCGACCCTGCTGACCGAGGACACCGGCGTGCCGTTCCACGAGCTGCAGGCCGAGCAGATCCAGCGTTTCCACGACGCCTGGAAGGACGCCGGTCACGAGCGCACGCCCCGCACGTCGGTCAGCCGGAGCATCTTCCCGATCGTGGACGACCGCGACCGCGCCTACTTCGGCCAGTCGAGCAGCTCTGACCAGGTCGGCTACATCGACGGGGGAGTGGCACGCTTCGGCAAGACCTATGCCGCCGAGCCGGACCGGTTGATCGAGGAGCTGCGTGAGGACTCGGCGATCGCCGCGGCCGACACGCTCCTGATCACGGTCCCGAACCAGCTCGGCGTCGACTACAACGCCCACGTCATCGAGTCGCTGCTGACGCACGTCGCCCCGGAGCTCGGCTGGCGCTGAGCATGAGCGAGAAGGTCGACGTCAAGAAGAGCCTGCCGAGCTACCGGGCGAAGCAGGGGCGCTTCGACGTCGTCGACGTCCCTGACCTGCAGTACCTGATGGTCGACGGTCACGGCGATCCCAACACGAGTCCGCTGTACAGGGAGGCTCTCGAGGCGCTCTACCCCGTGGCCTACCGGCTCAAGTTCGCGAGCAAGGCCTTGGGACGCGACTACGTGGTGCCGCCGCTGGAGGGCCTGTGGTGGGCCGACGAGATGAGCGCGTTCACGACGGCGCGCGACAAGGACGCCTGGCACTGGACACTCATGATCCTGACGCCGGACTGGATCGACCAGCAGCTGTTCGAGTCCGTGCGCGTCGACGAGGTGCGCCTCGAGTCGCTGTCGGAGGGGCGTTGCGTCCAGACCCTCCACGTCGGCAGCTTCGACGACGAGGGCCCGGTCCTGGAGCGCATGCACGAGGAGGTCGTCCCGGAGCACGGTCTTCAGGTCACGGGAAAGCATCACGAGATCTACCTCAGCGACGCCCGCAGGGTCGAGCCGTCACGGCTGCGCACGATCCTGCGCCAGCCGGTGACGTCCGTGCTCACGCCGCGTGCATGAACTCGATGTTCAGCACGTGCTCACGCAGTGGCGGCGACGCGGTGAGGAGCTCGAGCGCGACGCCGTGCCCCTTGCGCGCGTGGTCGCGCTTGCAGCGGGGGTCGAGGTTGTCGCCTCGTGTCCTGCCTCGGGGCCACGGGATGCGGTGGTCGAGCTCGCACCGGTCGGCCGGAACCAGGCATCCCGGTGTGGCGCAGACCTGGTCGCGGAACTGGATGGCCTGCCGGAGCAGCTCCGGCGGGCTGTAGCCGCGGTAGTCGTGCGCGAGGGTGTTGCGGGTGATGGGATCGGTGAGGAGCCGGTGCCAGAAGGCTTCACCGGCCCAGGCCGAGCCGAGGACCCAGTCGGTCGGCACCTGCCACGAGCCGTCGGCCGACTGCGTCGGCCCGCTCACCGCGCCCGTGAGGACCCCGGCGTCGATCGTGACGGCGATGTCGCACCGCAGGCCGGGTGTCCCGGGGACGTGGTCGACGGGAGCGCTGGTGAGCAGGTGGGTCAGCACGTCGGCCCGCAGCTCCGCCAGCGTCCGCTTGACCGTGATGGGGGAGCCGTCCTCGTCGACGACGTCGCAGCGGTGCGCCTTCGCCAGGCTGTTGAGGCGGTCCTCGATCGCCGCCGCGTGGTGCGAGGGCAGGTAGGCCTGCAGCAGGGCCATGCCGTCGTCGAGGTGCTCGACACGGACGAAACGCTTGGCCCGCTCGGCCTCGGCGCGCGCTGCCCAGAGGTCGGCCTCGACCCGGGCGACGAACCGCTCGGCCCACCGCCGCAGCTCGGCGACGGTGTGCGTGCGCGCGTAGGCGAGAGCCTCGACGTCGAAGCGCTGGCGCGAGTCGTCGCGCTCGAGCTTCTCGAGGGCGCGCGCGATGACCTGCACCCGGGCCGCGTCGACCCAGCCACGGCCGAACGCCTCCCACGTGCGAGGAGCGTGCTCGATGGTCCGGTCAGCGCATGCGAGCCGGCTGAGGACCTGCGCCTCCGACATCAGCGTCTCGCGGGCGATCTGCAGCGAGATCGCCTGCCGCTCGACCAGCTGACGCATCGGCGTGGCGTCACGGCGCAGTCGCGCGAGGGCGTTGTCGCGGAAGGCGACCATGACCGCCCACTCGTGCGCCTCGGCCTTCGCCCGCTCCCGCGCGGCTCGGCGCAGCTCCTTGAGCGTGCCGGGCGGAGGGGGAGTGGACATGCCTTCATCATCGTCGAACAGACGTTCGAGAACAAGGCTACATCGCTGGGAATGCAACGAATTTCGTACATCCAGCATCCGACGCGCGCCGCGACGGGACCCACTGACTAGGCTCGAAGCGTGACGGCGATCCACGCGACTCGGATAGGGGAGAGCAGCGAACGCGTCGTCTTCCTCCACGGGCTCTTCGGCCAGGGCAAGAACTTCACCCAGGCGGCCAAGGCGCTGCAGCCGGAGCTCACGTCGCTGCTCGTCGACCTGCCGAACCACGGCCGTTCGGCCTGGACCGACCACGTCGACTACGTCGAGATGGCCGACACGGTCGCCGACTTCCTGCGGACCGACTTCGCCGCCGACGGACCGGTCAACCTCGTGGGGCACTCCATGGGCGGGAAGGTCGCGATGGTCCTCGCCCTGCGCCACCCCGACCTGATCGACCGCCTCGTCGTCGTGGACATCGCTCCGAGCGACAGCGACGGCGCGGGGGAGTTCGAGCACCTGCTCGGCAGCCTCGCCGCCATCGACCTGTCCACGATCACCCGACGCAGCCAGGCCGACGAGCAGCTCCAGGAGCCGATCCCGAACCGCACGGTGCGCGGATTCCTGCTGCAGAACCTGCGCGCCGGCGACGACGAGCGGTACCGCTGGCAGGCCAACCTCGACGTGCTGCGACGCGACCTGCCCACGATCGGCGGGTTCCCCGAGCTGGAGGCGACGTTCGACCACCCCGTGCTCTGGATCTCGGGAGAGACGTCGGACTACGTCCGTGAGGAGCACGAGGCCCGCATGCGCGAGCTCTTCCCGCGCACGCGGCTCGTCACCGTCAAGGGTGCTGGCCACTGGGTGCACTCCGAGCAGCCGGCCTCGTTCGTGTCGGCGCTCCGGGTCTTCCTCACCGCCTGAGTGGTCTCCGTCGCATGGCGCAACCGGTTCCGGGCAGATACCGTGGACCGGTTACCTCGGGAGCACACATGACGACGGATCAGGTTCTGGCGGACGGCGACGTCCCGCCCGTCCACGACCTCGTCGCGCGCAGCCTCGACCAGTGGCAGTCCGAGCGCCCCGACCTCGACGTCAGCCCCCAGGGCGTCATCAGCCGCGTCCTGCGGCTGTCGGACCGGCTCAGCGACGAGATCGCGGCCGAGTACGCGCACCACGGCCTCGACGACGACGAGTACGGCGTCCTGACGGCCCTGCGTCGCTCCGGCGAGCCGTTCGAGCTCACCACGGCCGACCTGGCGCGGCACGCCGGTGTGACGACCGTCGAGATCGACCGGCGGATCGACCGCCTCGACCAGACCGGCCTGGTCACGCGGACCGACGACGATCGTGTCGCCCTGACCCCCAACGGCCGTTCTGTCATCGACGAGGCCTTCACCGCCCACGTCGCGAACGAGCACCGACTCATCGGCCCCCTGAGCACGACCGAGCGGGCCGACCTCGAGCGTCTGCTGACGCGGTGGCTCGACGCGCTCGAGGGCCCCGACCACGTCTCACGCTGAGGCCGACGCCGCGTCCTAGGCTGGCGGCATGGACCCCGAGCCCGACCTGGTGATCGATCGCAGCCCGCTGCCCGACGGGCTCGACGAGCGCCTGCGGCGTCAGCTCACGTTCGTCGCCGAGGCGGACCGGTTGAAGACCGTGCTGCGGGCGTCGCCACTGGCCGCTGCGGACCGTCGCGAGAACGATGCGGAGCACTCCTGGCACCTCGCGCTGATGGTGCTGCTGCTCGCCGAGCACGCCGACGAGCCGATCGACGTCGGGCACGCGATGAGCCTCGTGGTGGTGCACGACCTCGTCGAGATCTACGCGGGGGACAGCCCCGTGTTCGACGCCGCAGCGGTGGCCGACCAGGCCGAGCGCGAGGAAGCTGCCGCCGACCGCCTGTTCACCCTGCTGCCGGACGACCAGGCGACGCAGGTGCGGGGACTCTGGGACGAGTTCGAGGCAGGGGAGTCGCCGGAGGCCCGGTTCTGCAAGGCCATGGATCGCCTCGAGCCCATGCTCCTGAACTGGCTGGACCACGGCGGCACGTGGCAGATGCCCGGCGCGACCGAGACGACCGTGCGGGCGCGCGAGGCAGGTGTCGTCTCCGGGTCGACCACGCTGGGCGACGCCGTCGGACGCCTCGTCGACGAGGGCCTGGCACGGGGATGGATCAGGCCGGACGCCGCGACGCCCGACGCTCCCTGAACCAGCCCCACGCACCGGTGCACCACAGAGCCCACGCGATCAGCAGCGGCTGGAAGAACAGCCGGGTCAGGCGCGCACCGTCGGTGTCGAGACCGAAGGCGTCGTTGCCCTCGACGTACTGAGCGATGTTGCCAGGGAACACGGCGAGGAAGAACGCCGCCACGACCCATCCGATCAGCGGCCGGTGGCGCGTCGGCACGAGCAGCGCGACGGCCAGCGCGACCTCCACGACGCCCGACGCGAGCACCACGAAGTCCGCGCCCAGGGGGAGCCAGTCGGGCACCTGCGCCTGGAACGTGTCGCGCGCCCAGAACAGGTGCGACAGTCCGGCGAAGCCGAGGAATCCAGCGAGAAGGACGCGTGCCACGAGCCTCATGCCGTCGTCGCCATCGACGTCGTGAGCTGCTCGACGCCGTCACCCGCGACGTCCGCCAGTGCGTCGGACCGGCCGGTCATCAGGAGCATGATCGACGCCGCCGGGCCCGCGACCAGCGGACCGTCGCCGTGGGTCCAGTCCAGGTCGGTCGCCTCCCAGCGGTACGGCGAGAGGAGCGCGGGGAAGGGTGCCTTTCCCGCGGAGTCAGCGATGAAGTCAAGCACCAGGACCTGACGTGCGTCGGGCAAGTCGTAGGCAAGTCCGAGAGGACGGCGGATGTCGTGCCCGTGCACGACGATGTCGCTCAGGGGAGCCAGCGGACCGTGCCCAGGCGGCGTGAACCGATGGTCCGCGTGCTCGACGAGCAGCTCCGCGAGCCGGTCACCGTGGTTCTCGACCACCCGTTGCGTCGCGAGCTCGTTGGCGCGGTCGAAGCTGCCGCGTGCCCGGACCAGCGTAGCCCCGAACCGCCACAGCGGGACCACGAGCGGCACGACCAGGTGCGCCGCCACGTCACGCACGCTCCACGCGCCGCACAGGGACGGCGTCTGCCACTGGTCGTGCGTCAGCTGCGACAGGGTCTCGGCGAGCAGGCGCCGTTCGCCGGCGATCTGCGCGAAGACGGCCTCGTCCGAGTCGCTCGGGCTCATGGACCCGGAGCCTATCGCCGACGGTCGGTCAGCGCCGCTGGAACAGCGCGGTGAGGAGGAACGGCTCGCCGAACACCGGCGACGACTCCGGCTGCGCCCTCATCATCCGCACCTCGACCTGCTCGAGGTCCTGGAAGATCCACGACAGCGACTCGGGGGAGAACGCGAGCCCGCCCTCGAGCCCACCACGCAGGTACAGCTGGTCGTCGGGAGCGCTGGAGCCCATCGCGCCCTCGGCGAAGCACACGACGGCGAGGTGCCCGCCAGGTCTGAGCAGGCGCTCGACCAGCTGCAGGTAGGCGACGCGACGGTGCGGCGGCAGGTGGTGCAGGCAGCCCGAGTCGTAGATCAGCTCGTACGAGCCGTCGAGGTTCGCCGCGGCGTCGCCGAACGCGTCGCCCACGACGAATCTCGGCGGCGTGTCCAGATCGGCGGCTCGTTCCCGCGCCCAGGCCACGGCCGTCTCGGAGAGGTCGATCGCGTCGACCTGGAAACCGTGGGACGCCAGGTGGATCGCGTTGCGTCCGGCGCCGCACCCCAGGTCGAGCGCGCGCCCGGGACGCAGTGTGCCGTTGTTCAGGTACTCGACGAGGTTCTCGTCAGGCTTGTCCACGAAGAACGGGACCGGCCGTCCTCGGTCGGCGTAGAACGTGTCCCACCAGGCGCCGCCGTCCGTGGCTGACCAGCGATCCGCCGTCGCCTCGAACAGCGAGTCCATCAGCGTCATGACGTCCTCGACGGAGCGCACGAATCGACCCGGTTCCATCCGTCCATCCTTTCAGAGCCATTCCCCCGATAATGCACATTATGTCAACTAGTATGGTGATCGGGACCCCTTCTAGGATCCAGACATGTCCCCGACCGTGCGCCTGGAACCGATGACGGCCGACCAGTACCGCACCTACCGAAGAGTCGCGGAACGCGCGTATGCGGACAACATCGTCGCGGCGGGCATGATGCCTGAGCCCGAGGCTCGCCAGAAGGCGACTGACGACTTCGACGGCCAGCTGCCGGACGGCGTCGACTCCGCCGGCCAGGAGCTCTGGACGGCGATGGACGCTGGCGACGAGGTCGGCATGCTGTGGCTGGGCTTCACGGAGAAGTCCGACGGGCTCCATGCCTTCGGGCACGACTTCCTCGTCACGTCGGAGCGGCGCCGGCAGGGCTACGGGCGAGCGATCATGACGGCGGCCGAGGCCGTGTGTCGCGAACGCGGGGTCGTCGAGGTCGGACTGTCAGTGTTCGGTTTCAACTCCGGCGCACAAGCGCTCTACGCGCAGATGGGCTTCGAGGTCACGATCCTCCAGATGCGCAAGCGCCTCTGACCGCGGGCGCGTTGCCCTACTCGCACGCCTCCCGGAGCGACCGCATCACGAGCCAGCACCCGACGCCGACGACGACCAGGTAGATCGCGGACGCGACCACGAACTGCCCCGTGCTGACCAGCACGGACAGCCCTGCGGCAGCGCCGATCGCGATGACGAGCAGACCGATGCCGAAGGCCAGGTCCTGCGAGCGTGTCTCCATGAGTCCCCCGAGTGTCCCGATGATGTCCTCAGGTAGACGGATCCACCGCGGCCGACCTGACGCGATTCCGGCGACCGATGTCAGTGGCCCCGGACGGGAAGCCCGGGGAGTCCGTCGATGCTCTGCGCGTTCTTCTCGGCGCGGTACTGCACCAGCCCCTCCGTGCCCTTCTTCTCGGCGTGTTGGCGGATGAGCTCGCGCTCCCCTGCCAGGTCCATGACCGGCACGCCCCAGCCGCACGAGTCGCTGATGCGCGTGACGTCGACCGTGATGACGGCGCGCGTGCTGGGGTGCTCGGGCTTCAGGGCGACCACCTCGTCGAAACCCGGCTCCCCCGGCAGGTGCACCTGACCGAGGCCGTGCAGGCGCACGATGCGCGGACGCTGGTCGAAGGAGGTGAACATGACGCACACCCGGCCGTTCTCCTGCAGGTGCGCGATCGTCTCGACACCGCTGCCGGTGTAGTCCACCCAGCCGACCCGCCGCTCCCCCAGCACCGCGAACGCGTCGTGGCCGCGCGGCGACATGTTGACGTGACCGTCGGACGCGAGCGGAGCCGTCGCGACGAACCACATCGGCTGCTGCTCCATCCACTGCCGGAGGTGGTCATCGATCGTGTCGAAGAGCTTGCCCATCGCTCGAGGATAGGCCGACCCCTCCCCCGTCAGAACAGCTCGACCTCGCCGGCCACCGCGGCAGCTCGCAGCCGCTCGTCGCGCGTCGCGAGCGGCAGCGCGAGGTGCTGAGCGAGGAGCAGGTACGACGTGTCGTAGGCGGTCAGGTCGTGGATCCGTGAGCCTCCGACGAGGGAGTACGCCGACGACGTCTCGACCTCCTTCATCGGGAACGCCTCCAACAGCTCGAGCGCCTCGCCCACCTGCTCGGCCGTGACTCGACCGCGTCGCTCCCCTTGCCTGAGCGCACTGGACAGCTCGTAGCGCCACAGGGTCGGGACGTAGGCGACGAGACCCTCGGCGAACGCCCGCCGCAGCTTCTCCGTGTCGCCTCCGGACTCGTCGGAGTACACGAGAGGCAGCGTGCTCGAGACGTCGAGGACGAAGCTCACCAGCGACGCCCTTCCTCGATGAGCTCCTTGATCGTGACGTCGGGCCCCAGGGTGATCCCCTTGCTGAGCTCCCGCAGCGCCTCGACCGCCTCGGCGGGCGTCAGGGCACGGCGAGGCGGCGGCGTGAGGTGGGCGATCTCCTTGCCGTGACGGGTGATCACGACGGTCTCGCCCTGCTCGACGGCGGCGAGCAGCTTGGACAAGTGGGTCTTCGCCTCGTAGGCACCGACGGTCGTGGTCATGCGTTCAGACTAGTCGCCGACCAGTCCAGCCACCAGTCTCTGTCCCCGACGCTCAGCCGCGCAGGAGCATCACGGCGATCGCGACCATCGTGAGCGCGATGGCACCGTCGAGCACGCGCCACGCGCGCTCGCTGCGCAGCCACCGGCCGAGGTGGCGGGCACCGAAGCCGAGGGCCGAGAACCAGACGACGCTCCCGATCATCGCGCCGAGCGCGAACCACCAGCGGTCCTCCCCGTGCGTCGACGCGACCGACCCCAGCAGGAAGACCGTGTCGAGGTAGACGTGCGGGTTGAGCCAGGTGAGGGCGAGGGTCGTCGCGAGGACGGGCGCGACGCGCTGCCGGACGAGCACCGAGCCCTCCCTCTCTCCCGGCCCGTCGCCCGGCTCGGCCACCAGCCCCGTCGCCGCCGGGTCGAGCGCCCGCCGCGCAGCCAGCGCCGCGTACACGAGGAGGAAGGCCGCGCCGCCCCAGCGGGCGCCGTCCACGAGCCACGGCGCCGCCTCGACGAGTCGCCCGAGTCCAGCGACCCCGGCCAGGATCAGCAGCGCGTCCGAGGCGGCACACACCAGGACGACGAGGCCGACCAGCTCGCGACGGATCCCCTGCCGGAGCACGAGGACGTTCTGCGCGCCGATGGCGACGATGAGCGACAGACCCATGAGGAACCCGGGAACGATGGTGAGCACGGGCTCGACGCTAGGCGGCTAGCATCATCAGCACCAGCAATGATTGATGACGTACATGAAGCGAGGCTTCAGATGGACCCGGACCTGGCCGTGACCGTGGCCGCTGTCGTCGACGAGGGAACGCTCGACGGAGCGGCCCGCCGCCTCCACCTGACCCCGTCCGCCCTCAGCCAGCGGGTCAAGACCCTGGAGGAGCAGCTGGGCCAGCGCCTGCTGGTGCGCTCGCGTCCCGTGCGGGCGACCGCCGCCGGCGAGACGGTCGTCCGGTTCGCCCGTCGGTACGAGACGCTCGCGCACGAGGCGCAGCACGAGCTCGGCCTCGGCGGGAGCACGCCGCGCACCCGCATCGCCGTCGCGGTCAACGCCGACTCCCTCGCGGCCTGGTTCCTCGAGCCCGTGGCGCGCTTCGCGCAGACGCACGACGTCGAGGTCGAGATGCACCGACACGACCAGGACCGCACCGTCGACCTGCTGGAGTCGGGCGCCGTGCTCGCTGCCGTCACCTCGCAGAGCACCCCGGTAGCGGGTTGCCGTTCCACTCCCCTGGGCTCGATGGTCTTCGCCGCGATGGCATCCCCTGCGTGGATCGACCGGTGGGCGCCCGAGGGGATCACGACCGACGCCCTGGCACGGGCACCGCGCATCGACTACGACCGGCACGACGGCCTGCAGCTCGCGTGGCTCCGCGCGCAGGGGGTCCACTCCCCCGACGCGCCGCGCCATCTCGTGCCGTCGACCCACGACATCACCCGAGCCGTGGAGCTCGGTCTCGGCTGGGCCCTCGTGCCGCAGACGCAGGCCGAGCCGCTCGTCACGAGCGGACGACTCGTCCCCCTCGGCGGCCCGGAGGTCCCGGCAGCGTTCTTCTGGCAGTGCTGGAAGGGCGGCTCAGCGCTGCTCGACGCCCTGACCCAGGAGGTCGTCGCCGAGGCACGGGTCCGGCTCCAGCCGGCGTGAGCCTCCCGGATCACATCCGGCGCAGGGCCGACTCCGCGGCGTGGAAGCCGCACATCCCGTGCACACCGGGCCCGGGCGGCGTCGCGGCCGAGCACAGGTAGAGCCCGTCGCCGAGGCGGTAGGGGTCGAGCGCGATCCGCGGACGCGTCGCGATCTGCCGCGCGGTGTTGGCGCCCACGTTGATGTCGCCGCCGATGTAGTTGGCGTTGTACGCCTGCATCTGCGACGTCCCGCGGACCGCGGTCGCGACGATGCGCTCCCGGAATCCCGGCGCGAAACGCTCGATCTGCGACAGCACGGCCTCGGTCGCGTCACCCGTGTAGCCGTGGGGCACGTGCGCGTAGGCCCAGATCGGGTTGATGTCGCCGACCGAGCGGCTCCGGTCGGCCAGGTACTGCTGCCCCACGAGCAGGAAGGGCCGCTCGGGCATCTCGCCGCGGCCCGTGGCGGCCTCACCGGCGACGATCTCGGCGGAGCTGCCCCCGACGTGCACGGTCCCGGCGCGGCGCGTGCCGGGGTTGGTCCAGGGCACGTCGCCCTCGATCGCCAGGTCGACCTTGTGCACCGCCGGTCCGTAGCGGTAGCGCGAGAGCTGGCGTCGCACCCGGGCCGGGATGCGGTCGCCGAGGATCTGCTGCGCGGCCGTCGATGAGGTGTCGAGCAGGACGGCGTCAGGACGACGACCGAGGAGCTCGACGACCTGGTCGTACGACGTGACCTGGACGCCCGTGCGGACCTCTCCCCCGAGCTCGGTCAGCAGGCTCACCATCGAGGCCGAGATGGAGCCGGATCCCCCACGAGCGACTGGCCAGCCCGCGGCGTGGCCGGCCGCCGTCAGCATGAGCCCGATCGAGGACGTCAGCGGCCGGTCCAGGCGCCCGAAGGCGTGCGCGGCGACACCCGTGAACAGGGCCTTCGCCGGCTCGTCGCGCCATCGACGCACCATCACGGTTGCCGGCAGCAGGGCCTGGACGCCGAAGCGCCCGAGCGCGACCGGGTGGCGGGGCACGTGCACGATGGGGCGGAAGACCTCCGCCACGAGCTTGTCGAAGTTGCGGGCCTGCGCACCGATCGACCGGGCCCAGCGGCGCCCGTCCACGCCCAGCGACTCCGCCGTCACCGCCATGTCGCGCGACAGCAGTCCGGCGCGACCGTCGTCGAGCGGGTGGGCCAGGTCGACCTCGGGCCAGTCCCACGCGAGCCCGCGGCGATCGAGGCCCAGCCCTGCGAGGAACGGCGAGACGACACCGGTGGGGTGGAACGCCGCGCAGTCGTCGTGCAGGACGCCCGGCAGCGTCAGCTCGCTGGTGCGGGTGCCGCCGCCGGGATGGTCCGACGCCTCGAGCACCGTGACCCGCACACCCGCCTGCGCGAGTCGGATCGCGGCGGCGAGTCCGTTGGGGCCACTGCCCACGACGATGGCGTCTGTCATGTGACCTTCGTACCCGACAGGTCGACCGGCCGCGCGGTCGGCGTCACGAGCTCCATGCTCCGAGAGCCTAGGTCCCCCGGACCGCCCGCCACTCGTGCCCGCAGCACGAAGGCATGGCCTAGGTTTGTGTCCCAGGTCACGTCGAGGTCCTACGCCTTCTCGGCATGGTGGCCTGCGTGACTCAACCCCTTGTCCCACGAGCACGAACCGGAGCCATCGTGAGCACGTCCCACGTCGACCTGCAGGAGCGCGCGGAAGGTCTCATCGTCGACCTCGGCGCCCGCATGGCCGGACAGATCAGCGGGCTCACCTCCACGCTCCACCAGCACATGGCCACCCGCATCACGCCGCTGCAGGGTGACGAGCAGCTCCTGCGCCTCCTGGAGGCGAGCGTGGAGTCCAACATCGAGAGCCTGGTGCACCTGCTGCGCTACGACATCCCGGTCGCGGAGTCGCACGCGCCGGCCGCCGCCCGCGAGTACGCGCGCCGCCTGGCCCAGCGCGGGATCGGCGTCGCCGCGCTGATCCGCGCGTACCGACTGGGCCAGGAGCTGGTCACGGCGTGGGCCTTCACCCAGCTCGACGAGATGGAGCGGGACACGGCAGTCGCGCTGCTCGCCGGGAGACTGTTCTCCGAGCTCACCTTCCGCTTCATCGACTCGATCTCCGAGCAGGTCGTCGAGGAGTACGAGACCGAGCGCGCGCGCCGCCAGGCCCAGCGCAACACGATGCGCGTGGCGATGGTCGACGAGCTCCTCGCGGGGAGACCGGTCGACGTCGCCGTGGCCGAGCAGGCCCTCGGTCACCGTCTGCGCCAGCACCACCTCGCGGTCGTGGTGTGGGCCGAGGCCGACTCCACCGACGCGAACCCGGTCGCGAACCTGGAGCACGCCGTCGACGTGCTCGCGAAGGCCCTGGGTCTGACGCAGACGCCGTTGTTCCTGCCGCGCGAGCGCACGCTGGGATGGGCGTGGATCCCGATGAACCGCGCCGACTCGGCCGCCGAGCCGGGCCGCGACCTGCCCCTGCCCCACGGCGTGAGGCTCGCGGTGGGGCGCCCCGCGCACGGTGCCGAGGGGTTCCGCACCAGCCATGCCGAGGCCCAGCGCGCCGAGCGGCTGGCCACCGCGGCGGGCAGCCATGCCACGGCGATCACCTCCTACGACGACCCCGACGTGCGGGCCGCCACGCTGCTGGCGAACGACCTGGAGTCGACCCGGCAGCTCGTGGTCCGGTCGCTCGGCGGGCTCGCCGCCGACACCGACGGAGCCGCTCGTCTGCGCGAGACGCTCCGGGCGTTCCTGGCCCACCGCGGCAGCTTCCTCGCGACCGGCGAGCACCTGCACCTGCACAAGAACACCGTGAAGTACCGCATCGACAAGGCCGTCGAGGAGCTCGGTCGCCCGCTCGACGACGAGCGCCTGGAGCTCGAGCTGGCCCTCGTGGCCGCCGCTCAGATCGGGCCGGCGGTCCTCGCGCCCTGACGCACCTTCCTCAGCGCACGACGATCCGCACCTCGACCTCGCGGTCGCGGTCGGTGGACAGCGCGTGCAGCGCCGACTGGAGGTCGTCGCCCACCAGCTGCTCCAGCAGCTCGATCATCCGGTCGGTGACGCCGCGGACCGTGCTGACGGTCACCGGACCGAGGCCCTCGACCGTGTGGCGCACGCCGAGGTCCAGGCTGGCGACCTCGCCGAGCACCTCGTCCGAGGCGACCTGGCGAGCGATGTCCGCCAAGGTCCTGCCCTCGGCCTCGATGCCCGAGATCGACAGCGTGTCGCCGGAGACCCGGATGACCGATCCGTCGAACCGGTCGAGCGCGTGCACCATGCGGTCGGCCTGGACCTTGGTCGAGACGGTGTCGTGTCCGTGCGGTCGCATCGGTCCTCCTTGGGCAGGTCGGGTGCCACCCGTCGGGGTGCGGTCGGCACGTTCCGTGGGACGGCCGAACGACCCCGGATGTTCCCGCGCCTGCCCTACGCTGTGCGCGTGACCCTTGCTGCCCTGCGTGCCGGAGCCCTCTGATGGCCGGCGGACTCGTCGCCCTCCTCGACGACGTCGCGGCCCTCGCCCGGCTCGCGGCGGCATCGATCGACGACGTCGGCGCCGCAGCCGGCCGCGCCAGTGCCAAGGCCGCCGGCGTCGTGGTCGACGACGCCGCCGTGACACCTCGTTACGTCCAGGGCCTCGCGCCCGAGCGCGAGCTCGCGATCATCGGACGCATCGCCAAGGGCTCGATCATCAACAAGCTGGTCTTCATCCTCCCCGCGGCCCTGCTGCTGAGCCAGTTCGCGCCGTGGCTGCTGACCCCGATCCTCATGGTCGGCGGCACGTACCTGTGCTTCGAGGGCGCCGAGAAGATCTGGGAGAAGCTCTCCGGGCACGGCCACGGCACCGACGAGCCCGCCAGCGTCTCCGGGCCCGAGCAGGAGAAGACCGTCGTCTCCGGCGCGGTGCGCACCGACTTCATCCTGTCCGCGGAGATCATGGTGATCTCGCTCAACGAGATCGCCGACGAGTCGTTCTGGTCGCGCGCGATCATCCTGGTCGTCGTGGCGATCGGCATCACCGCGCTGGTGTACGGCGCGGTGGGCCTCATCGTGAAGATGGACGACATCGGCCTGGCCCTGACCCGCCGCACGTCGAGCGCGGCGCAGGCGCTCGGCCGCGGGCTGGTCAAGGCGATGCCCATCGTCCTCGCGACGCTGGCGACCGTCGGCATCGTCGCGATGCTGTGGGTGGGTGGCCACATCCTGCTGGTCGGCGTCGACGACCTGGGCTGGCACGGACCGTACGGACTCGTGCACGATCTCGAGGTCGCGGTGCACGACGCCGCGGGTGCGGCGGGAGCCGTCCTCGGATGGCTCACCAACACGGCCGCCTCGGCCGTCGTCGGTCTCGCCGTGGGTGCTGTCGTCGTCGCGGTGCTGCACCTGGTCCCGCGACGGTCGACCTCGTCACACTGACCGGTTCTGACTTGGGAGTAACGCCGGGCCGTTCCTAGGCTTGTCGCGTGACCGCAGTCCAGGTTGACCAGTCCCCCGCCGTCCCCGTCTCGATGGCCCGTTCGTGGCGTCTCGTGTCCGCCGCGTCGATCGACGCGTGCAGTCCAGCCGAGCTCACCGCGGCCGACGTGACGGTGCTGGACCTCGAGGCCGGGTGCCCCGACGAGCTCAAGGCGGCCGGCCGCGACGCGGTGACGCGCTACGCCGACGAGGGACACCGGGTCTGGATCCGCGCCAACGGCGCCACGACGGGCGAATGGGCCGCCGACATGGAGCTCGCCGCGAGCCACCCCCGCATCGAGGGCGTCGTGCTCGCGATGGCCGAGGCGGGCGACGAGGTCCGCGCGTCGCTGCACGCCGGTGGCAAGCCGGTCGTCGCGATGGTCGAGACGGCCCGCGCGTTCGTCGCGTTCAGCGACATCGCCACCTCGGGCACGGTTCGCATCGCCTTCGGCACCGGCGACTTCCGCCGCGACCTGGGGATCGGCAACGACCCGACCGCGCTCCTGCACGCCCGTTCGCAGCTCGTGCTGATGAGCCGTGGCCACGACCTCGCGCCGCCGATCGACGGCCCCACGGTGGTCGACGACGCGGACGTCACGCGCACCGACTCGGTGCACGCCCGCACGCTCGGCATGACCGGGCGGGTGTGCCTGACCCACACGCAGACCGAGGTCGTCAACGAGGTCTTCGCGCCCAGCGCGACCGACCTCCACGCGGCCCGCTCGCTCCTGGCCTCGCCGCCCGAGGGCTACGCCGGCGCGATCGCGCCGCGTCTGGCCCACGCCCGTCAGGTCGTCCACCGCGCCGGGGTCTTCGGCGTCGACGCTCCCTGAGGCTTCTCCTTGTCCCGGGCGCATCGCCCGCCTAGCGTCGACACCGGAAGGTGGTGGCGATGCAGGACGACTCCCAGGACGAGCGCCCGCTGCGCGACCGCAGGCCCGAGGACACGGCGATGTGGATCGACCAGCAGATCCGGGCGGCGATCGAGCGCGGCGAGTTCGACGACCTGCCGTACGCCGGGAAGCCGCTCCCGGAGCGCCTGACGTCCCAGAACGACCCGGACTGGTGGCTCAAGGGGCTGATCGAGCGCGAGCAGGTCACCGGGGTGCTCCCGGAGGCGCTGCAGCTGCGCACCGACGCGGTGCGCCTGCCCCAGGAGCTCGACCGACTGGCCCGCGAGGCCGACGTGCGCGAGGCGGTCGAGGGCTTCAACCGCCGCATTCTCGAGGCACGGCGCCAGCTCGCCGGTGGCCCGCCCGTCGTGACGCCGCTGCGCGACGTCGAGCAGGACGTGCTCGCCTGGCGGGAGCGACGCCGCACGCGGGCGCTGCAGCCCGCGCTCGAGGACCCGGGCTCGCCACCGCGGCGACGGTGGTTCCGTCGTCGCCGCGCCTGAGCGTCAGGCGAACGGTGCGGGATCCCCGGCGCCGACCCGGACGACCTCGGGGACGCCGTCCAGGAAGTCGACGACGGTCGTGGGCGACGGGCTGACCTCCCCGGAGTCGACGACGGCCTCCAGGTCGTGGTCGAGCGTCTCCTTGATGGTCCACGCGTCGACCATCGACTCGGTCTCGCCGGGCAGGATCAGCGTGCTCGTGAGGATCGGCTCGCCGAGCGTCGCGACGATGGCCTGCGTCACGGCGTGATCGGGGATGCGGGCACCCACGGTCTTCTTCTTGGCGTGCAGGAGCCGCTTCGGGACCTCGCGGGTCGCCGGCAGGATGAACGTGTACGGGCCGGGCGTCGCGGACTTGATCGCCCGGAAGACCGTGTTGTCGACGTGGACGAACTGGCCGAGCTGGGAGAAGTCGTGGCAGATCAGCGTGAAGTGGTGCTTGTCGTCCAGCCGGCGGATCGCCCGGATGCGGTCGAGCGCGTCGGCGTTGCCGATCTGCGCGCCCAGGGCGTAGCCCGAGTCGGTCGGGAACGCGATCAGCCCGCCGCTCCTCAGGAGGTCGACCGCCTGGTCGACGGCGCGCTGCTGGGGGTTCTGCGGGTGGATGTCGATGAACCGGGCCATCCCCCGAGTATGCCCGTCAGCGCGCGATGACCGAGAAGACGTTGCCCGACGGGTCGGTGAACCACGCGATGTCCGGACCGTAGCCGCGCATCACGCCGTGCTCGTCCTGCGGAGAGCCCTCGTACCGGAGGAACTCCAGGCCCGCCGCGGTGAGCTCGGCCACCGCCTCCCCCACGTCGTCGACCGGCAGGTTCAGGACCGTGAAGGTGGCGGGGACGTGGTCGTCGCCCTTCGGGTACGCGATCACCACGTGGTCGTGGCCGAGGTGGATCCGTCCGATCCCCATCTCCCCCTCACGGGCGTCCAGACCCAGCACGTCGCGGTAGAACGCCAGCGATGCGGGAACGTCGACGACCGAGAAGCCGCTGAACGGCTGGTGGAAGGTGACCATGCCCCCATCGTGCGCATGTGACCCACCTCACGCAATTCTGTCCCGTGATGCGGACGTGCGGTGGCGGGAATGGGCCACCGCGGAGGCCGGTTCTACTCTGGACACCAGTCGATCGTCGAAGGAGTGTGCCGTGGCTGCAGCCAGCCTCACCCTCGCCGAACGCCGTGAGCGCCAGCAGCGCCACGACGCGGAGCGGGCCAGCCATCTCGCGGATCGCGAGCACCTGCTCGCGCCGCGCCGCAGCAACGCCGAGCTCGAGGCCCTCGCCCACGAGGCCGAGGCGCGCTTCGACTCCCCCGACACCACGACCTCCGAGGTCCTCGCCTGGGTCGCCGAGACCTTCGGCCTGCGCACCGCCGTCGCCTGCTCGATGGCCGACGCCGTCCTGCCGGCCGTCGTCGCCGAGCACATCGACTGGGTCGACACGCTCTTCCTCGACACGGGCTACCACTTCGCCGAGACCCTCGGCACGCGCGACGCCGTCGAGTCCTCGATGCGCCTCACGATCGTCGACGTGCTGCCGCTGCAGACCGTCGCCGAGCAGGACGCCGAGCACGGCGCCGAGCTGCACCGTCGCGATCCGGCCCAGTGCTGCGCGATGCGCAAGGTCGAGCCGCTCACGCGCACCCTGGCCGGCTACGAGGCCTGGATCACGGGCGTGCGCCGCGACGAGGGCCCCACCCGCGCGACCACGCCGTGGGTCACGTGGGACGACAAGAACGGGCTGGTCAAGATCAACCCGCTCGCCACCTGGACGTTCGACGACGTGCTCGACTACGCGCGCGACCACGACGTGATCATCAACCCGCTCGTCAACGACGGCTACCCGTCGATCGGGTGCGCGCCGTGCACGCGGCGCGTCGCCCCGGGCGAGGACCCCCGCGCCGGTCGCTGGGCGGGGTTCGACAAGACCGAGTGCGGCCTGCACACCTGAGCACCGCTCCCACCGAGAACACACAAGGAACCATGACGACCGTCGATACCCGACGACTCACCCACCTGGAGTGGCTGGAGTCCGAGTCGATCCACATCATCCGTGAGGTCGTCGCCGAGTTCGAGCGACCCGTGCTGCTGTTCTCCGGCGGCAAGGACTCGGTCGTGATGCTGCACCTGGCGGTCAAGGCCTTCTGGCCGACCCCGGTGCCGTTCCCCGTGCTCCACGTCGACACGGGCCACAACTTCCCCGAGGTGCTCGCCTACCGCGACGCCACGGTCGAGCGTCTCGGGCTGCGGCTCGAGGTCGCGAGCGTGCAGGACTACATCGACGACGGGCGCCTGCGCGAGCGCGCCGACGGGACCCGCAACCCGCTGCAGACCCAGCCGCTGCTCGACGCGATCGAGGGTCACAAGTTCGACGCCGTCTTCGGCGGTGGCCGTCGTGACGAGGAGAAGGCGCGCGCCAAGGAGCGCATCTTCAGCCTGCGCGACGAGTTCGGCCAGTGGGACCCGCGCAACCAGCGCCCCGAGCTGTGGAACCTCTACAACGGTCGCCACACGCCGGGCCAGCACGTCCGCGTGTTCCCCCTGAGCAACTGGACCGAGCTCGACGTCTGGCAGTACATCGGCCGCGAGAAGATCGAGCTCCCGCCGCTGTACTACGCGCACGACCGCGAGGTCTTCGAGCGCGACGGCATGCTGCTGTCGGTCGGCGAGTTCGCCCAGCCGAAGGACGGCGAGGTCGTCCAGACCCGCACGGTCCGGTACCGCACGGTCGGCGACATGTCGTGCACCGGCGCGGTCGAGAGCCCCGCCGTCACGGTGCAGGACGTCATCGCCGAGGTCGCGGCCACCCGCGTCACCGAGCGCGGCGCGACGCGCGCCGACGACCGCATCTCCGAGGCGGCCATGGAAGACCGCAAGAAGGAAGGCTACTTCTGATGGCGACTCTCCTGCGCCTCGCGACCGCCGGTTCGGTCGACGACGGCAAGTCCACGCTGGTCGGCCGCCTCCTGTACGACTCCAAGTCGGTGCTCGCCGACCAGTTCGACGCCGTCGAGCGGGTCAGCCGCGACCGCGGGCTCGAGCAGGCCGACCTGGCGCTGCTGACCGACGGCCTGCGCTCGGAGCGCGAGCAGGGCATCACGATCGACGTCGCCTACCGCTACTTCGCGACGGCCGAGCGGTCGTTCATCCTGGCCGACTGCCCGGGCCACGTGCAGTACACGCGCAACACCGTCACGGGGGCCAGCACGGCCGACGTCGTCGTGCTGCTCGTCGACGTCCGCAAGGGCCTGCAGGAGCAGACGCGCCGCCACCTCGCGGTCGCCTCGCTGCTGCGCGTGCCGCACGTCGTGGTCGTGGTCAACAAGATCGACCTGGTCGACTTCGACGGTGCCACCTACGACCGCGTCTCGGCCGAGGTCAACGCCTCCGCCACGACGCTCGGGCTGAGCGACGTCATCACGGTGCCGGTCTCGGCCCTGGCCGGCGACAACGTCGTGACGCGCTCGGAGCGCACGCCCTGGTACGACGGTCCGAGCTTCCTGGAGGTGCTCGAGACCCTCTCCCCCGCCGGCGACCCGCAGTCGGAGCCGCTGCGCTTCCCGGTGCAGCTCGTCATCCGCCCGCAGCAGGCCGCGGGCGACCGCTTCCGCGACTACCGCGGCTACGCCGGACAGATCGCCTCGGGCCTCGTGCGCGTGGGCGACCCGGTGACGGTCCTGCCGAGCGGTCGCACCAGCACCGTCACGGGCATCGACACCGCCGACGGCGAGCTCGAGGAGGCGTACTCCCCGCAGTCGGTCACCCTGCGCCTCGCCGACGACGTCGACATCTCGCGCGGCGACCAGATCGTCACGTCCCGCAGCGTCCCCGCCACGACCCAGGACGTCGACGGCACGGTGGCCTGGCTGTCGGACCGCGAGCTGCGCGCCGGCACCAAGGTCCTGCTCAAGCACGGCACCTCGACCGTGCAGGCGCTCGTCAAGGTCGTCAGCGGTCGTCTGGACCTGACCTCGGCTCGCCTCACGCCGGCCGACACCCTGGGCCTGAACGACATCGGCCACGTGACCCTGCGGCTCGCGGCGCCGATCGCCGCCGAGGAGTACCTGCACTCACGGGCCACCGGCGCGTTCCTGCTGATCGACGCGCACGACGGCGCGACGCTGGCGGCCGGCATGGTCGGCGACGCACTGCTCGCGACCGCCGCGGTCTGACGTGCCGTCCGGCAGCCTTCCGGTCACGCTGCGGCTCACGGGCCGGCGGGTGCTGGTCGTCGGTGGCGGGCACGTCGCGACGCGGCGCACGCACGCGCTCGTCGACGCCGGCGCGTACGTCGTGGTCGTGTCCCCCCAGGCCAGCGCGGCCATCGGCGAGCTCGCCGACCTCGGGGTGGTCACGTGGCACCGACGTGGGTACGAGACCGGCGACCTCACGGGTGCCTGGCTCGTGCAGACCGCGACCGACTCCCCGATCGACGACGTCGTCGCGCGGGACGCCGAGGAGCGCCAGATCTGGTGCCTCAAGGGCGGCGACCCCGACGCGGCGACCGCGTGGTTCCCGGCGATCGCCGAGGTCGACGACGTCACGATCGCGGTCAGCGGAGGGGGCGACGCGCGCCGCGCTGCCCAGCTCCGTGACGCGGTGGCCGCGTCGCTGCAGGGTGGCGAGCTCCCGCTGCGCCACCGCACCCACCACCCCGGCGGTTCCGTCGCCCTCGTGGGTGGCGGCCCGGGTGACTCCGGCCTGCTGACCTCCCGCGGACGTCGCCTGCTGGCCGAGGCCGACGTCGTCGTGGTGGACCGCCTCGGCCCGGTCTCGCTGCTCGACGAGCTCTCCCCCGAGGTCGAGGTCATCGACGTGGGCAAGCGCCCCGACCACCACCCCGTGCCGCAGGACGAGATCAACGCGATCCTCGTGCGCGAGGCCCTGGCCGGCAAGGTCGTCGTGCGCCTCAAGGGCGGCGACCCGTACGTGCTCGGCCGCGGCGGCGAGGAGCGGCTCGCGTGCGAGGCCGCTGGCGTCCCGGTCGAGGTCGTCCCGGGGGTCACGAGCGCCATCTCGGTGCCTGCGGCGGCGGGCATCCCGGTCACCCACCGCGGCATCGCGACGGGCTTCACGGTCCTCACCGGCCACGAGGAGCTGGGTCAGCTGCCGGTCGGCGGCGACCACACGATCGTGCTGCTGATGGGTGTGCGGCGCCTGGCGACCACGGCCGCCGAGCTCGTGGCCGCAGGTCACGACCCGACGACCCCGGTCGCCGTCATCGAGCGCGGCTGGATGCCCGACCAGCGCGTCACGGTCGGCACCCTCACGACCATCGCCGAGAAGGCTGCCGCGTCAGGAGCACGAGCCCCCGCCGTGACCGTCATCGGCGACGTCGTGACCCTCTCCCCCGCCTGGCCCACCTGACACCGCCCCCTCACCCAGCCCCGCCCAGATTTGACCACTTTGGGCC
>NZ_BAAAME010000002.1:590181-603901 GCF_039529015.1 Aeromicrobium alkaliterrae | reverse complement strand
CCCAAAGTGGTCAAATCTGGGCGGTCAGGCGAGCCAGGCGCTCAGGGCGCGTTCACCGCGGCGCATCACCCGGCGGTGGGCGGCGGCGTAGAGCGGTCGCAGGACCGGGGTCGTCCAGCGCATCCAGCGGCGCGCCGGAGCGACGGTCCAGGTGATCCGGACGTGCGTCCCACCCTGCTCGTCCGGCGCCAGCTCGACGTCGCCCGTCCCGTTCAGGTCGCCCGAGGCGTCGAAGCCGATCGACGTCGCCGGACGGGTGCGCAGCGAGTGCAGCCGGAACCTCAGGCGGTAGCCGAGCCCGCTGCGGGTCGCGACGTGCAGCACGTCCCCGTCACGGCGGTCGACGACCAGGTCGGGCCACCACGCGAACGGGTCCGCGTCGTCGACGAACGCGTCGAAGACGGCCCACACCCGGTCAGGCGGAGCCGCGACGGTCCAGGTCGAGACCAGGACGTAGGGCTCCGGCGTCACGGCTCAGGCCCGCGACGTCCGCCGGACCCACCAGAGCCCGACGAACGGCAGCACCAGCGGGACGAAGCCGTATCCCGCACCGAAGTCGCTCCAGACCGTCGCGTCCGGGAAGAGCTCACCGTCGACCAGCGTCAGCACGCCGACCCCCAGCACGCCGACCAGCTCGAAGCCGATCGTCGCCACCGCGAGACCGCGACGGTCGGTCGCGAGCGCGTACGTGGCGACGACGTAGACGATGCCCGCGACCGCCGAGAGCGTGTAGGCCACTGGTGCGTCGGAGGCCTTGGCGGCGAGCTGGTAGATCGAGCGGGCCGACGCCGCGAGCGCGAAGACGGCGTAGATCGCCACCAGCGCACGGCCGAAACCGGCGGAGGTCGAACCACCGCTCCTGAATGTCTCAGACATAGGCTCCCTGCCAGATCCCGAGCACACGGACGACCAGGACGGCCACCGTCAGCATCGCCACGACGACGACCCCGGAGCCCCACCGCGACTTCTCGGCCACACCCCAGAGGATCGCAGCGGGCGGGATCACGAGCGTGGTCACGAGGTACGAGATGAACAGGACGCCGTCGACGTCGCGGTCGGTGCGGCCCAGCGCGATCGACCCACTGATCAGCAGCGCGATCAGCAGGAGCTCGAGCACCGACACGACGTAGAACAAGCCATTCGAGAACGGTGCCTCGCGCCACAGGTGCCACCCCGCGTACAGGGCTGCGACCAGCGCGTACGCCGTGACCGCGTAGGCGACGGGATCGTTCACGCCGTTCCTCTCACCTGGCCCGGATCTCCGCCACGGAGTCTGTCACAAAGCCGTTCCAGGTCGACACGCGGCGGAACATGAAGTGGCCCACCCCGCGCAGGGAGGTCCACTCGACGCTCGAGGCCACGGAGCGGGCCCGCTCGGCCCACACCTTGCTGAGGGGTGCGGAGGTCCAGCGGTCGCGCGTCCCGTGGATGATCCGCACGTCGCGGTCGGCCACCCCGGCGATCGGTTCGCCCTCCGGCAGCCACGGGGCGAGCGCGACCACACCGATGACGCCCTTCTCGTCGGCGACCCGGCACGCGGTGCGACCGCCCATCGAGTGGCCGACGAGCACGATCGGCAGGCCCGGGTGGTTCTCACGGATCTCCGCCAGCGCGGCGCGGGCGTCGCCCACCGGCGAGGGGGCTGACGGGTCGTTCCAGCCGCGCGCCCCGAACCGGATCACGTACGTGACGGTCGTGCCGTCGAAGGCGCCCACGCGCTTGGCCATCGCGTTGATGCGCCACCAGCTGGCGTGCTTCTTCTCCACGGGCTCGAGATTGTTCTGCTGGCCACCATGCAGAAACAGGACGGCACACCGCGGATCGGACGTATCGTGGAGTCGATCAAGGACGTAGGGCACGACCGCCATCGTCACACGGCCGATCGGGGTCCGCAGACCGGATCGTCCGTGATGCACGCCACCGAGAATCCCTGCTCCGCCAGACCCATCCGACGGTGTCCCGGCAGCGAAATCCTTGTGAAGCGTCCAGAAAGGCCAGCCGATGACCCCCTCGTCCGTACCGTCGTCATCCGACGACAAGCGCCACCTGTCGTCCGTCGACGACGCCCCGGCGCTGGACCTGGACGACCTCCTCGTGCGCACCGCACGCGGCGACGACCAGGCCTTCGCGGCGCTGTACGACGCCCTGGGAGCGCCGGTCCACGGCCTCACGCGGCGCCTGCTCCGCAACCCGGCCCGGGCCGAGGAAGTCACCCAGGAGGTCTTCCTCCAGGTGTGGCGGACCGCGAACCGGTTCGACCCGGCGCGCGGACGCGCCAAGACCTGGGTGCTCGTCCTGGCTCACCGCCGGGCCGTCGACGCCATCCGCCACGACCAGGCTGCCTCCGACCGCGAGGACTCCTACGACTGGGTCGGGGGACCCGACCACGACGTCGTCAGTGAGGAAGTCATCGTGAACCTCGAGCACCAGCAGGTCCGCCGCTGCATGGACGGGCTGACCGACCTGCAGCGCGAGTCGGTCAACCTCGCCTACTTCGGCGGGTACAGCTATCCCGAGGTGGCCGAGCTGCTCGACGCCAACCTCGCCACCGTCAAGACCCGAATGAGGGACGGCCTGATCCGTCTCCGCGACTGCATGGGGGTGACCGCATGACCATCGACCTCCACTCCCTCGTGGGCCCCTACGCCCTCGACGTCCTGGATCCCGACGAGCGCGACGAGTTCGAGGCGCACCTGTCGGACTGCCCGACCTGCCGTGAGGAGGTCGACGGCTTCATCGCCACGGCCGTCCGCCTCGGCGAGGCCGTCGCGCAGGATCCGCCGGACGCGCTGCGTGCCAAGATCCTGGCCGCTGCGGCCACCACGCCCCAGGAGCGGCCCACGGTCGTCCCGATGCGTCGCAAGCGTCCGCTGCGCTCACGCCTCCCCGGTCTCGTCGCGGCTGCCGCCGTGCTCGTCGCCGGTGCGGGCGTCGCGGGCTACGTCATCGAGCACCAGCAAGTCGAGAACGTCCGTGCCGAGCAGTCGGCGGTCGAGCTCGTGATGACCGCTGCGGACGCCCAGATCTCCGACACGCAGCTCAACGGTGGCGGGACGATGCGCCTGGTGCACTCGGCGTCGCAGGACGCAGCGGTCGTGACCGTCAGCAGCCTGCCCGCGCTCGACGACCAGGTCTACCAGCTGTGGACCATGCGCGAGGGCGTGCCGCAGTCGGCAGGCGTGATCGACGGTTCCGACATGAAGTACGTGTCGGGCGTCGACGGAGCCGACCAGGTGGCCGTCACGGTCGAGCCCAGCGGGGGCTCCGAGAAGCCCACCTCGCTGCCGATCGGCACCGTGGCGATCTGACGGAAACGTCAGCGTGTCGCTCTGACAAGATGGGCGACGTGCAGAAACCGATCGTCCTGATCAGCCCGGCGATGGCCATCGGCTCCCGGTACTACGGGCCGCTGGTGACCTCGTTCGGGCGTCACGGGTGGGACGCCCGTGCCCTCGCGCGGCGTGGCTTCGAGCAGGACCTCCCCCGCGCCTCACGACGCGCCGACTGGTCCTACGCCGACGAGATCGCCGACCTCGGCGAGGCCGTCCGCGCGGCTCGCGCCGAGCAGGCCGACCGTCCCGTCATCGTGCTGGGGCACAGCCTCGGCGGACAGATCGCCGCCGGGTTGTCGCTCACGAGCAGTGATGCGGACGACCGGCCCGACGCGTTCGTCGGCATCGGCACGTCGACCCCGTTCTTCCGCCGGTACCCGCACGCCGGGATCCCCGTGCTGGCAGCCGGGGCGATGGCCTGGCCACTGACGCTCGCCTTCGGGTACCTGCCGAAGCCGGCGTTCGGAGCGCCCGGCGCCCGCACGCTGATGCGGGAGTGGGGCCGGTGGGCCGTGACGGGCCGCCCGCCGTTCCGCGCCGACGGCCGGTTCGACGTCCCGAGCCTCATCATCAAGCTGCAGGCCGACCCGTACGCCGTCTCGGCCGCGACCGACGACTTCGTCGAGCGGTTCTGCGACCCCGGTCTCACGACCCGCTGGACCTACACCGCCAAGGCGGCCGGCCCGCACGGCACGACCGACCACGTCCGCTGGGTGCGCAGCCCCGACGTCGTGGTCGACCGTGTCGTCGACTGGTTCGCTCAGGCCTCCGCGAACGCCTCGAGCGGCGGGCAGGTGCAGGCCAGGTTGCGGTCGCCGTAGGCCTGGTCGATCCGCGCCACCGGCGGCCAGTACTTGTCGTCGGTCGTCCCGGCCGGGAACACGCCCTCGGCGACCGAGTAGGCGTGCTTCCACTCCAGCAGCTCGCGCGCCGTGTGCGGCGCGTTCACCAGCGGATTGTCCTGGGCGTCGACGTCGCCGTTCGCGACCTGGTCGATCTCCGCTCGGATCGCGAGCATCGCGTCGCAGAACCGGTCGAGCTCGGCGAGGTCCTCGGACTCGGTCGGCTCGATCATCAGCGTGCCCGCGACCGGGAAGCTCATGGTCGGCGCGTGGAACCCGTAGTCGACCAGCCGCTTGGCGATGTCGTCGACCGTGAGGCCGGCCGCCTTCGTGAGCGGTCGCAGGTCGAGGATGCACTCGTGGGCCACGAGCCCGTGGTCGCCGGAGTACAGCACCGGGTAGGCCTCCTCGAGCCGCTTCGCGACGTAGTTGGCCGACAGCACGGCGACCGAGGTCGCCTGGGTCAGCCCGTCGGCACCCATCAGCGCGATGTAGGCGAACGGGATCGGCAGGATGCCCGCCGACCCGTACGGCGCGGCGCTGATCGGGCCGAGGCCCTCACGGCGTCCGGCGTCGGGGTGGAGCGGATGCGTCGGGAGGAAGGGGGCCAGGTGCTCGCCCACCGCGACCGGACCGACACCCGGGCCACCGCCGCCGTGCGGGATGCAGAAGGTCTTGTGCAGGTTCAGGTGCGACACGTCGCCGCCGAACTCGCCGGGACGGGCGTGGCCGACCAGCGCGTTGAGGTTGGCACCGTCGACGTACACCTGGCCGCCGTGGGCGTGCACGACGTCGCACAGCTCGGTGATGCCGTGCTCGTACACGCCGTGGGTCGACGGGTAGGTGACCATGATCGCGGCGAGCTCGTCGGCGTGCTTCTCGCACTTGGCGCGCAGGTCGTCGAGGTCGACCTCGCCGTCGTCGGTCGAGGACACGACGACGACCTTCATCCCGGCCATCACCGCGGAGGCGGCGTTCGTGCCGTGGGCCGAGCTGGGGATCAGGCAGATCGTGCGATCCACGTCGCCGCGGCTGCGGTGGTACCCGCGGATGGCCAGCAGGCCCGCGAGCTCGCCCTGCGACCCGGCATTCGGCTGGATCGAGACCTGCGCGTAGCCGGTGAGGTCGGCGAGCCAGCCCTCGAGCAGGTCGATCAGCTCGATGAACCCGATCGCGTCCTCGGCGGGGACGAACGGGTGCAGCTCGGCGAAGCCCGGGTAGCTGATGGGCTCCATCTCGGCCGTCGCGTTGAGCTTCATGGTGCACGAGCCCAGGGGGATCATGCCGCGGTCCAGCGCGTAGTCGCGGTCGCTGAGCTTCTTGAGGTAGCGCAGCATCTGCGTCTCGCTGCGGTGCTCGGTGAAGACCGGGTGCGTCAGGATCGCGTCGGTGCGCAGGAGCGCGGTCGGTAGCGCCGATCCGGGCGTGCCCGCCTGGGCGTCGACACCGAAGGCCGTGAGCACCGCGATGACGTGCTCGCTCGTGGTCGCCTCCGACGTGCTGACACCGACGTGGTCGGCGTCGAGCGGGCGCAGGTGGATCCCGGCCGCACGCGCCGCGGCGACGACGTCGGCAGCGCGGCCCGGGACCCGGGCGGTGATCGTGTCGAAGTAGGCGTCGGCGGTGAGCTCGACTCCCCCGGCCCGCAGGCCTCCGGCGATCGTCGCCGCGTGGCCGTGCGTGCGGGCCGCGATCTCGCGCAGGCCCTCGGCTCCGTGGTACACCGCGTACATCGACGCCGCGACGGCCAGGAGCACCTGCGCCGTGCAGATGTTCGACGTGGCCTTCTCACGACGGATGTGCTGCTCGCGGGTCTGCAGCGCGAGCCGGTAGGCGGGGCGACCGGCAGCGTCGACGGAGACGCCGACGAGGCGGCCCGGCAGGTGGCGCTCCAGGCCCGCGCGCACCGCCATGAAGCCGGCGTGCGGCCCGCCGTAGAACATCGGCACGCCGAAGCGCTGCGCCGAGCCCACGGCGACGTCGGCGCCCATCGAACCGGGCGAGGACAGCAGCACCAGGGCCAGCGGGTCGCTGACGACGACGGCCAGGCCGTTCGCGGCGTGCGTCGCCTCGATCACGGCACGGGGGTCGACGATCGCGCCGTCGGTGCGCGGGTAGGCGATGATCGTGCCGGCGCAGTCGTCGACGGGCAGACCGTTGCTCAGGTCGGCGTGGACGAGCTCGATGCCCATCGCCTCGGCGCGGGTCGCCACGACCGCGATGGTCTGCGGGTGCAGGCCCGTGTCGACCACGACCGGGGCCGACTCGCGTCCACGCACGGCACGGCGGACCAGCGTCATCGCCTCGGCCGCGGCCGTGCCCTCGTCCAGGAGGGAGGAGTTCGCGGTCGGCAGGCCCGTCAGGTCGCCGATCAGCGTCTGGTAGTTCAGCAGCGCCTCGAGGCGGCCCTGGGAGATCTCGGGCTGGTACGGCGTGTAGGCCGTGTACCAGGAGGGGTCCTCCAGGACGTTGCGGCGGATCACCGGCGGGGTCAGCGTCGGGTGGTAGCCCGTGCCGATCATCGCGACGCCGGGCGTGTTGCGCTCGGACAGCTCACGCAGGCGGCCGAGCACCTCGTGCTCGCCCTGACCGATCCGGGCGACGGCCGTGGCCTGCTGGGTACGGATGCCGGCCGGCACGGCGGCGGCCATCAGCGCGTCCAGCGAGTCGAACCCGACTCGGCTGACCATCGCTTCGATGTCGGCGGGACGCGGGCCGATGTGGCGGTCGACGAACGAGGTCACAGAACGCTCCAGATGGGGTCGAGGGGCTGAGCTCCCCTCCCCTTCTGTCGGCAGACCTCCAGAATTGCTTCGTCCGTGTGGTCCTGGGTGCCTGAGAGGTTCCGGGGAGGAATTGCCCCTTCGGCGCTGCCCTGGGTGGGTCAGTCTCTCCCACGCGGCGTCATCAGCCCGGCCAGCCTAGCAAGGGCCGGTCGCCGGGTGGATGCGAACGCGCGGGACGTGGGTCACGTGGGGGTTCGTGGGGAGCCTCGCGGCTGCGTGCGGGCTTTCGGTGGTGGCGGACAAGCGGGCATGGACCGCCCAGCGGGGTGCCGGCTCCGGTCATCCGCCCGGTTCCCACCAGATGTGTGCGCAGAACGGCCTTCCCCGGGCTACCCGTGCAGATGTGTGCAGAAATGCGCCTGAAACTGCCTGATCAAGGCGCATGAGCGCACACATCGTGTGGACCACCCCGGAAGGCGGTCAGATGCCGCAGGCCGGAGCCCACCACTGCTGGTCCATGCCCGCTTGTCACCAACCACGCAGGGCGGGCACGTGCAGGCAGGTCCCGAAGGAACCGAGTCCTCAGCTGGCGCCGCGGGCGCGGCGGCGGGCGGAGAGCTCGTCGTTCGCGTCGGGCACGGCGGCGGTGCGCTCGCTCGGGAGCTCGTGGAGCGAGCCCTCGATCTCCTTCCAGACACCGCCGATGGCGATGCCGAAGACGCCCTGGCCGCCGCGCAGGAGGTCGATGACCTCGTCGGCGGAACGGCACTCGTAGACGCTGGCGCCGTCGCTCATGAGCGTGACCTGGGTCAGGTCGTCGGTGCCGCGCAGGCGCAGGTGGTCGATCGCGGTGCGGATCTGCTGCAGCGAGACGCCGGCGTCGAGCAGGCGCTTGATGATCTTGAGCAGCAGGATGTCGCGGAAGGAGTACAGGCGCTGGGTGCCCGAGCCGGTCGCGGAGCGCACGGTGGGCTCGACGAGCTTGGTGCGGGCCCAGTAGTCGAGCTGGCGGTACGTGATGCCGGCGGCGGAGCAGGCCGTGGGGCCGCGGTAGCCCGTGTCGACGGGGATCGGTGCCAGGTCGTCGTCGAACAGCAGACCCTGGTCGCCGGCTGCGGCAGCAGCAGCGTCGTCAGCATGCTCGGTGTCGCGGGGATCGATCATGGCACGGCCCTTCGATGGCGTCGTTACGGGGAAGACTACCCCGGCCTAATGACATCGGGGAGATTTCGACAGCAACCTCAAGTTAAGGGTGAGGGTTAGGGTCGTCAAGGACCCGCCCGGCGTGTCGCGGCCCGACCACGTCACCCCTCGGCGAAGTCCTCCGGATCGACGTCGTCGAGGAACTCCCGGAAGCGCTCGACCTCTTCCTCCTCCTCGGACTCCGGCACCATCGCCGCGGCGTCGAGGACGTCCTCGGCCACCAGCACCGTGGCAGCGCAGCGCAGGGCGAGCGCGATGCCGTCCGACGGCCGGGCCTCCACGACCGCCCCCGAGGCGAAGTGCAGCTCGGCGAAGAAGATCCCGTCGCGCACGTCGACGATCTCGACCCGCTCGAGATCGTCGCCCATCGCCTCGACCATCGAGGCCATCAGCTCGTGCGTCAGGGGTCGGGCCGTGGGCGTGCCCTGGAGGGCGAAGGCGATGGCAGACGCCTCGACGGCTCCGATCCAGATCGGCACGACACGCGAGCCGCCGACCTCGCGCAGCAGCACCAGCGGCTGGTTGGCGGGCATGTCGACCCGGACCCCGACGATCTCGACCTCGCGCATGCGGATCAGCCCTGCAGGAGCGACCGGAGCACCAGGGTGTGGAGACGGATCGAGCCGGCCGCGAGCGCCGCGGCCGTGGCCTGGGCGTCCTCGCCGGACCGCGGCCCGACGACCTGGTCGACGAGGTCGGCCTCGCGCTGGGCCGCGCTGCGCACCTGGCGCAGGTGCCGGGGCTCGACACCCAGGCGGGCCAGCTCGGCGACCGCGGTGGCGATCGCGAGGTCGTCGCCGTCGTAGTACTTCTGGCGGGCGCGGCGGACGATCAGCCCGTGGGCCTCGATGTCGACCAGCACGGCGTCGTCGATGCCGGCCCGCTCGAGCAGGTCCTCGCGCGAGAGGCGGGCCCGGCTGGGGCGCTCGGTGAACGTCTCGGACGTCGGCAGCCCGTCCTCGGCCAGGGCCAGGTGGCGGCCGGTCTCCTCGCTGGGCGCCCGCCCGTTGTCGAGGTCGTCCAGCACCTGGCGGATGTGGCTGAGGGGCCAGAACGCGTCACGCTGCTGGCGCAGGATGAAGCGCAGCCGCTCGACGTCGCCGAAGCTGAACTTGCGGTAGCCCGAGGGCGTGCGCTCCGGCTCGAGGAGTCCCTCGGACTCCAGGTAGCGGATCTTCGTGATGGTCAGGTCCGGGAACTCCTGCTGGAGCTCGTCGAGGACCTTGCCGATCCCGAGGCGTTCGAAGGAGGCAGCGCCCCCGCTCATGCACGAACCTCGATCATGCTCGTCCCGGCGTGGTGCTGTCGAAGTACAGCAGGCGGAACTTGCCGAACTGCACCTCGTCGCCGCCGGCGAGCACGATGTCGCGCTCGATGCGGTCGCGGTTGACGTACGTGCCGTTCAGGCTGCCCTTGTCGGACACGACGAAGGTCTTGCCCTCGCGACGGAAGGTGGCGTGACGACGCGAGACGCTGATGTCGTCCAGGAAGATGTCGCTCTCGGGGTGACGGCCCACGGTGACCTCCTCCGCGTCGAGCAGGAAGCGCGCTCCGGCCTCGGGGCCACGCTGCACGAGCAGCATCGCCGAACCCGTCGGGAGCTTCTCGACCGTGGCCATGTCCTCGGCGGACATCTCCTCGGTGTCGTGGTCGACGTAGGGGATGTGGGTCGTGTGCTCGATCGAGTCACGCGGATCCGGCTCCGGCGCACCGCCTGGCGTCGTCATCTCCCGGTCCCTTCCTGCAGCGAGGTGCACGCGCCGGGCGCGTGCTGTTCGAGACTCAACCTAACATCCACGAGCGTCACGCCGAGGTGAGTCCGGTGTACTCCTCGGGGGTCAGCAGACCCTCCGTGGCGTCGTCGCCGACCCGGACCTTGAACAGCCAGCCTTCGCCGTAGGGGTCGGAGTTGATGACCTCCTCACCGCCGTCGAGCGCGTCGTTGCGGGCCACGACCTCGCCCGAGACGGGGCTGAAGATGTCGCTGACCGACTTGGTCGACTCCAGCTCACCGACCGTCGAGCCGGCCTCGACCGCGTCGCCGACCTGCGGGAGCTCGACGTAGACGATGTCGCCCAGCTGGTCCTGGGCGAAGTCGGTGATGCCGATCGTCACGACGTCGTCGTCGACGCGCACCCACTCGTGCTCTTCGCTGTAGTACAGGTCCTCGGGAATCACGGGCGCTCCTTCAAGCAGTCCGAAAAGGGGTGGGAAACGCGGGGTCTGGGCGGGTCACGAATCGCCCCGAGCGTACTCGGGGGTCACGGCGTCGGCCAGGGCCGTGATGGTGATGACGTCGAGTCGCTCGACGGCGAGTGTGCCACCTCGCGACTCGACGCGGTCGGAGATCCCGCCGCGGAAGTCGATCGCGGGCGCGAGGGTGGCCGGGTCGCCGATCGCCTCGATCACGTACGGCGCCTCGACCTCCTTGCCGGAGACCAGGATCGAACCGCTGGCGTCGCCGTCGGCGAACCACGTCTGGGCGACGACGCGGGCGTGCCCGTTGATGACGATCGCCTCGGCCCCGGCGTCGCGCAGCTCCTGCACGGCGTCCAGCAGCACCGAGGCCCCGATCGTGCCGGTGGGGTCGGTCAGGGTCAGTCGCACGCCCGGGCCCGTCGCGCCGACGGTGCCGGCGAGGATCGACAGGTCGTCGAGCCGCCGCTGGGCCTCCTTCTGCGCGGTCTCCGAGGCGTCGGTCGACGAGCGGAGGTCGTCGCGCGTGGCGGTGAGGTCCTCGATCTGCTCGGTGAGACGGCCGTTGGTCGCGTCGAGCGTCTTGAGCAGCTCGACGAGCTCGACGCTGCGCAGGTTCTGGTAGCTGTCGGCCTCGTCCTGCCCGAGCTGCACCGTGACGGTGAAGGCGAGCAGGCCGAGCAGCAGGGCCGAGAGGATCTGGCGCGAGCGGCCTCGGGGCGCCGGGCGGGCGGCGGCCTCGGACCCCTCGTCGGTCGCCGTCGCCTCGTCGGTGTCCGGGGTGTCGTCGGTGTCCGGGGTGTCGTCCGGCACCTGCTCGTCAGGCATGGAAGACCCGACGGCGAATGGCGGCGGCGTTGGCGAAGATGCGGATGCCCAGGACGACCAGGACGCCGGTCGAGAGCTGCGACCCGACGCCCAGCTGGTCGCCCAGGAAGACGATGAAGGCGGCGATCAGGACGTTCGAGACGAACGACACGACGAACACGCGGTCGTCGAACCGCTTCTCCCCCACGGCCCGCAGGGCTCCGACGACCGCGTCGAGCGCGGCGACGATCGCGATCGGCAGGTACGGCTGGAGCGCGACCGGGACCTCGGGCTGCAGCACGAGTCCGACGGCGACGCCCACGACGAGTCCGAGAACCGGGATCATGACGTTCCTTCCTCGGGCGGCACCGGCGTGGCGCGGGTGATGGTCGTGCGGTGGTCGGGGGCGGCGGGCAGCACCTGATCGTCGGCATCACTGACGTCGTACGTCAACTCGTCCTGGCTCTGGCGCCGCTCCCAGTATCCGTCCTCACCGCTCGCGTCGAGCCGCTCACGGATCGTGTCACGGTCACCGATCGCCGTGATCACGTAGGGGGCGCCGATCGACGTGAAGTTGATCGTGATGGCACCGCCGGCGGCCCGGAGCGAGGTCAGGGCGCCCCAGCGCTGGCCGTTGACCGCGATCGCCTCGGCACCCCCGATCCACAGCTCGTTGACGAGCGCCCGGAGCTCGCCGTCACTGATCGCGACGCCGGCGGCGGGCTCGATCGAGATCCGCAGGCCGTCGCCCGTGACCGCCGAGGCGCCCGCCGCGAGCTCGTCGCCGAGCGCCTCGGGCGACTTCTCCTGGACGCCACGCAAGGCGTCGACCTCGGCCTCCAGCGAAGCGGCCTGGGCCAGAAGGTCGGCCTGGTTGCTCTGGCCCTTCTCGATGTCGGACAGCAGGGCGTCGCGCGTCTCGCTGCGGGAGGGACGGTCCTGGGCGTACTGGACGGCGGTGATCGTGACCATGAGCATGAACAGGGCGAGCACGACCGCCGTCGCGGCCGTGTTCGTGCCCCGCGAGCGGGAGTACCGACCGGAACGGACGAGGTAGTAGTCGTCGTCGAGCGCGCGCTCGGCGATCTGGTCGAGCAGCCCCGTGGCCTCGCGGCTGTACGGGGTGCGCTGGGGCCGGGGCGAGTCCGTCGACGTGGAGCCCGGCGGGGTGGACACCATCAGCGTCAGCCGGCGGAACGCTCGCGACGCGTGGGTCGCTCGTCAGGGTCGAGCCGCTCGGTGGCGCTCATCAGGCGCCGGACCTGGAAGGCGTAGAGGATGCCGCCCCACCAGTACAGGCCCACGCCCCAGATCGCGAAGCCCCAGCCGAACACGTTGGCGAGGTCGGCGACCGTGCCTGCGCCGTCGCCCAGCAGGAGCAGCGGGAAGGCGTAGAGCAGGCCGGCCGTCGCGGCCTTGCCCAGGAAGTGCACCGGCAGCGAGCTGTAGCCGCGGGTGCGCAGGAACGGGATGAGGCTGAACAGGAACACGTCGCGCAGCGGGATCGCGACGACCAGCCACCAAGGGATGATCTCGCGCAGCCCGAGGCCGACGACGACCGCGAGGATGTACAGGCGGTCGGCGACCGGGTCGAGGATCGCGCCGATCTTGGAGGTCTGGCCGAGCGTGCGCGCGAGCTTGCCGTCGAGGTAGTCGGTGATGCCGGAGGCGATCAGCACGAGCAGGGCGAGCTCGTCCCACTCCGGTCCCAGGACGAGCCACAGGAACACGGGTACCAGCAGCAGCCGGACGAAGCTGAGTGCGTTCGGCACCGTCAGCACGCGATCCTCGGTGTTCATCACCGCAACCCTAGGCCATGACGCCCCGAGACCGGTGTTCCACATCGAGAGACACGACGGGGCTCCGCGTGCGTCCTCCACCCTGAGTGACAGGATGGACGGGCACGACATCGACACACCCAACTGAACTACACGGGGGGCTCTGCGGCCTCCCTGAGGAGGACGCGTGGCTGACTACAGCTTGCCCGATCTGTCGTACGACTACGGTGCCCTGGACCCGCACATCTCCGGCAAGATCATGGAGCTGCACCACTCCAAGCACCATGCCAACTACGTCGCCGGCCTGAACACGGCCCTCGAGAAGCTCGAGGAGGCCCGCGAGACCGAGAACTTCGGCGCGATCGCCGGCATCGAGAAGAACCTGGCGTTCAACCTGGGTGGTCACATCAACCACTCGATCTTCTGGAAGAACCTGTCCCCCGAGGGCGGCGACAAGCCCACGGGCGACCTGGCCGCCGCGCTCGACGAGAACTTCGGCTCGTTCGACAAGTTCCGCGCGCACTTCGAGCAGACCGCGCTGACGATCCAGGGCTCCGGCTGGGCGATCCTCGCGTGGGACAGCCTCGGCCAGAAGCTCCTCGTCGTCCAGCTGTACGACCAGCAGGCCAACATCCCGGCCACGCTGATCCCGATCACGCAGCTCGACATGTGGGAGCACGCCTTCTACCTCGACTACCTCAACGTCAAGGGCGACTACGTCAAGGCGTTCTGGAACATCGTCAACTGGGCCGACGCCCAGGAGCGCTTCACCGCCGCCACCAGCGGCGGCCAGATCATCTTCTGATCGAAGCCCACCTCGAACGGCCCGCACCTGG
>NZ_BAAAME010000002.1:451228-590160 GCF_039529015.1 Aeromicrobium alkaliterrae | reverse complement strand
CGTGCGTTCCGCCGAGATGTGTCGACTTTGGGCCCGTTCTGACCGACGAAACGGGCCCGAAGTGGTCACATCGGCAGGAACCTGCGGGATGTGGTCGCTTCGGTCACGAAATCGGGCCGAGAGCGTGACCGGAGTGACCACATCCTGCAGGCGCCGGGGTGCGGCGGCCCGGGGAGGCCTCTCGCGGTCCCTGCCGCTTGTCCGCCATCCACGGACACCTGCAGACGCCGGGGTGCTACCGGTCGCGGTCGTGCAGGGCCTTGAAGCGCTCGTTGTAGGCCTTGAGCTCGGCGTCGTCGTCGCGGTCGGCGGCGCGGTCGATGCGCTTCTGCTCGCGCCAGTCGGACCGGGCCCACTGCACCAGCAGCGCGAGCATCACGATCAGGAGCGGGACCTCGCCGAGCGCCCAGGAGATGCTCCCGCCGAGGTACTGGTCGGCGAGCAGGTCGGTCTGGAACGGCCGGTCGAGCGCCTGCCAGTACGACTCCCCCGTCGGCACGGTGGCCGACATGATCGCGATCGAGAAGAACGCGTGGAACGGGAGCGTCACCAGCAGGAGGCCGAAGCGCGCCAGCGGGACGAGCTTCCGTGGCGACGGGTCGACGCCGATGATGACGTAGTAGAAGAGCATGCCGACCGCGAGGAAGTGCAGCTCCATGCCCACGTGGCCGAGGACGCTGCGCATGAGCCGGTCGAACAGCGGCGTGAAGTACAGCGCGTAGAGGCTGCCGATGAACAGGACCGGCCCCACGATCGGGTGGGTCAGGAACGACGCGACCCGCGAGTGCACGGCGGCCGTGAGCATGCCGCGGGGCGACACCTCCCCGGGCTGCCGGGGTCCGGGCAGGGCGCGCAGCGCCAGGGTGACCGGTGCTCCGAGCACGAGGAAGATCGGAGCCACCATCGAGAGCAGCATGTGGCTGACCATGTGGGCGCTGAACATCACGTGCGAGTAGGTGCCGAGGCCGCCCATCGTGGCCCAGGAGACGACGACCATGCCGAGGACCCACGCGATCGTGCGGCCCACGGGCCAGCTGTCGCCGCGACGCCGCAGCACCAGGATGCCGGCGACGTAGAGCGCCGTGCCCAGCCCGACGACGGCCAGGCCGACGCCGCTGGGGTAGAAGCTCGTCAGGAACCGCTCGAGGGTCGGCGCGGGCGGCATGGGGCTGCCCAGCAGGTCCTCGGCCGGCGTCAGCAGGACCTCTCCGGCCGGCGGAGGGGTGCGCGAGAGCGCCACGGCGATGCCGATCGTGCCGAGCATCACGAGGAGCTCGGTGCTCGCCAGGCGCGCGAAACCGGAGCCGGCGGCGACGATGCGGCGGCGCTGCCACCACCCGAAGGCGCCGAGCACGACGAACGCCAGCGCCTTGATCATCACGACGCGCCCGTAGGCCGAGCCGGTCAGCTCCTCGATCGAGGTCGCGCGGACCGAGGCGTTGAGCACGCCCGAGATGCCGACCACGACGAAGCACCAGAGGGCGACCGTGGAGTACCGCACGACGGCGGCCTCGAGGCGGCGGCTGCCGCGACGGGCGACCCAGCCGAGGGCCACGAGCCCACCGACCCACACGGCCACGCCGGTCAGGTGGAGGTAGAGGCTGATCGAGGCGAGCGAGTGCGAGCCGCCCGAGGCGGCGTGGCCCGTCAGGGCCGCCGGCAGCATCACGACCAGGGCGAACGCGCCCCACCCGGCCAGGGCACGCACCCCGTTGGTCCATCGCAGGACCACGGCCAGCACGAGCGCGCCCGCAGCCTGCAGCAGGATGCTGCGGCCGATCTCGCTGTCGCGCGTCACGGCCGTGACGACGTTCCAGTCGAGCTGGGTCAGCGGGACGGCGAAGAGGTCGGCGGCCGTGGCGAAGTACAGGACCACGGTGGCGACGACCCACGCCCAGGCGGCACGGCGGGCGATCCGCACGGCGTCGACCGCGAGTCCCTGAGCGTCGTCGCCGGACGAGGGAAGCAGCACCGCCGCCGCCACCAGGAAGCCGACGACGGCGATGCCGGCGACGTCGGCCACGAGCGACGCGACCGGCACGAGCCAGCCGACGAACGGGCCGGGATCAGGCAGGCCGACGGCAGCAGGTTCGGGGGCCGAACCGCCGACGACCATCGTCACCACGAGCGCGGTGAACGCGGTCGTGGCGCCGACCGCGACCGCGAGGCCGGGCCCCGCGGGAGCCGGGCCGGGCTTCTGGTCCGCAGGCTTCTCGACCTCGGTGGCGGTCATGCCTGGACCTTTCGACGACGACGCAGGAGCAGGAGCGCGCCGAGGGCCAGCCAGGGCAGGGCCACGAGCGTGACCCACCAGGCGGTCGAGGACGTGACCTTCTCGACCGGGCCCGTCGGGGCCTCGGCGCCCGTCGTGACGTCGAACTCGAAGGCGCCCTCGACGGGGTGTCCGTCGGCCGAGATCGCGCGGTAGTCGACCCGGTACGTGCCGGCCAGGCCCGGGTCCTCGTCGACCTGCTGGACCAGGTCGGCACCGTCGATCGTGGCCTCGCCCTCGGCGAGCAGCGTGCCGTCCGGGGCCTTGACGGTGACGTACGACGGACGGTTCATCGTCTCGTTGAAGGTCAGGCGCACGTCTGCGGGCAGGGTCTCGACCGACGAGCGCTCGCCCGGCGTGGTCGAGACGAGTCCGGCGTGGGCCGCGGCCGGCTGGGCTCCGGCGGCGAGCAGGAGCGCGGCTCCCAGCAGGACCGGGACGGCAGGCAGGAGTCGGCGGCGGGCGGGGTTCATGGCGCTGACGACAGTACCTGCCGCCTCCGCGCCGCCCAGCCCCAGTGTTAGTCTCCGGCGCATGTGGGACCCGGGCCGAGGAAGCCTGCGCGCGGTGCGTGCGACGGCGGCCGGCCTGACCGTCTCCGTCGTCGCGGTGGCCTCCCACGTGATCGGCGGCGGGGCCCACACGTCCTGGCTCGCCGTGGTCCCCGCGACGATCGCCGTGACGCTCGTCACGGGCGCCCTCGGTGGTCGTCGTCTCGGCTCGGCCACGCTGGTCGGCCTGCTGTCCCTGGCCCAGGTCGCGGTGCACGCGCTGTCGCACTACCTCCACGGGCAGGCCGTCTGGCACGACCTGACGATGGTCGGGGCGCACGTCGTGGGTGTCGCCGTGACCGCGCTGCTCCTGGCGCGGGGCGAGCGCCTGCTGTGGCGTCTGCACGCCTGGCTGCGTCCCCGCGTGCTCGGTTCGCTGCCGTCCCTGCCGCACGTCCCGCGACGCCGACCCGTGGTGGTCGTCGTCGATCGTGCCCGCACACCCCTGCTCGTCGGCTCGTGCACCCGACGAGGTCCTCCGCTGTCGGTCGTCTGACCTGCTCGGCCGCGCCACCTGGTGCGACCGCCGTCGCTGGTGCCCTGCACCCGCGGCGATCCGACCGACCCCTCTCTTCCTGTGAAGGACCACTCATGCACCACCTTTCCCTGCCCTCCCGCGCCGTCACCCGTCTCGCGCTCGGTGGCGCGCTCGGCCTCGGGGCGACGTTCCTCGCCGCCGGCGCCGCCTCCGCGCACGTCACGGTGACGCCGTCGACCACGGCGTCCGGCGCGTACTCCGTGCTGACGTTCAGCAACGGCCACGGCTGCGACGGCTCGCCCACCACGCGGATCAGCATCTCGATCCCCGACGGGATCTACGCCGTCACACCGACCCGTCACGCCGACTACACGATCGAGAAGGTCATGGAGACCCTCGACGAGCCGATCGACGACGGCCACGGTGGCGAGTACACCCAGCGCGTCGCCGAGGTCGTCTACACGGCGACCGCTCCCCTGCCGGACGGCTACCGCGACGCGTTCGAGCTGCAGCTGAAGCTGCCGGACGACGCCGACGGCGAGCAGCTGGCGTTCCCGACGATCCAGACGTGCGAGACGGGCGAGACCGCCTGGATCGACGAGACCGTCGAGGGCGAGCCGGAGCCCGAGACGCCGGCACCGGCGTTCACCCTGACCGCCGCCGACGCTGGCGACGGCCACGGCGCTGAGACCGCCGCCACGACCGAGGTGTCCGCCTCGAGCGACGACGGCGACTCCGGCACGGGCGCCGTCACCTGGGTGGCGCTCGCGCTCGGCGCGCTGGGCCTGCTGCTCGGTGGTGCGGCGTTCGTCAGGAGCGGCACGAAGGCGTGACCGTCCTCTCCACCACGATCCGACGGGCACGGCTGCTGGCCGTGCCCGTCGGGCTGCTCCTGCTCGCGGGGGTCCTGCTGGCGTCGCCGGCGGCCGCTCACGCCTCGCTCGTCTCGACCACGCCCGGCGACGGAGAGGTGCTGGCCGAGTCACCCCCCGAGATCACCCTGACGTTCACCGAGTCCGTGCGCCTGACCGACGGCATCGAGCTCCTCGCCGGCGACGGCACCCCGGTGGCTGCGGACGTCTCGGGATCCGACGAGGTCGTCACGATCACGCCGTCCGCCCCGCTGGAGGACGGGACCTACATCGTGGGCTGGCGGGTCATCTCCGCCGACAGCCACCCGATCGCCGGTGGATTCAGCTTCTCGGTCGGTGCTCCGTCCGCGACGTCCGTCGACGTCCCCACCGCGGCCGCCCCCCGCGACGTCGACCTGCTCCGCAAGGGCGCCGAGGCGCTGCGGTACGGCGGCGTCCTGGTCGCCGCGGGGCTCGTGCCGTTCGCCCTGCTCGTCGCACCGCGCACCCGTCGCCCCGAGGCGGCCTCGCGTCGCCTGACCCGCACCGGTGTGGTCGCCGGTGCCGTCGCGGTCCTGGCGGCAGCCGTGCTCGCTCCTCTGACCGCCCTCTGGCAGGCCGGGTCGCCCCTGGCCTCGTTCGGCGACGCACTCGTCGACGGCGGCACCTGGCGTGACGACACCTTCCTGAGCGCCGTCGTCGTCGCCGTCGCGCTGGCCGTCACCGGGCTGACCGTGCGCAGGGCTCCTGCCGTCGCGGTCGCCGCCGCTGCCGTCGCCACGGCGTCGCTGGCGATCGTCGGCCACACCCGCACGTACGGTCCGGTGCCCGTGGTGCTCACCGCGGACGTGCTGCACGTCGCGGTCGCCGCGGTCTGGCTCGGCGGGCTCGTCGGCCTCGTCGTCCTGTTCACGCTGGGCAGTGCCGTGCGGAACGACCTCGTGCAGACCGCCGTCCGCCGGTTCTCCGCCGTGGCCCTGTGGTCGGTCCTGCTGCTCTCGGCCTCGGGGACCGTCCTCTGGTGGCGGATCCCGGACACGGTGCGCGGCCTGCCCGACTCGTCCTACGGCGTGCACCTGATCGTCAAGGTCGCGCTCGTCGCCGTCGTCGTGGGGGTCGCCGCGTTCAACCTGCGACACCTGCGCCGCAGCAGGACGCTCGACCTCGGATCGCTGCGCCGCACGGTCGGTGTCGAGGTCGGCCTGCTGGCCGTCGTCGTCGCCGTCACCGCCGGGATGGTCACGCAGGTGCCGCGCACCGCCGAGGCCGCGACCGCGGCGTCCCCTGCGGAGCCCGTCAGCCTCGACCTGGACCTCGGTGACGGCCGCGTCGGCACGCTGGTCCTCACCCCCGGCGTGGTCGGCACCAACTCCGTCGAGCTGACGGTGACCGACGCCGACGGACTCCCGGTGTCGGCGGTCGAGCCGCCGCAAGTCTCGGTCGGCATCGAGGAGTTCGAGCTCGGTCCGTTCCGGCACGAGCTCGTCGAGGTGGCCCCCGGTCGCTACGACGGGAACCTCGACCTGCCCATTCCCGGGACGTGGAGGGTCGAGGTCGCCGTGCGCACCTCGACGTACGAACGACCGTCCGACGCCGTCGACGTGGAGGTGACCGAATGATGAGGAACGCCCTGGCACGCGGGTCCGCGCTCCTGCTCCTGGTCGGACTGACCCTGTGGTGGTCCGCGGTGCCCGCGTCCGCCCACGTCCTCCTGGAACGCGCCGTTCCCCTCGGCGACGGCTCGGTCGAGCTCACGATCACCTTCGACCACAGCTGCGACGCCTCTCCGACCGTGGAGCTCGCGGTCGAGGTGCCGGAGGGGGCCGAGCTCGTCGGAGGCACGGGGCCCGACGGCTGGGCCGCCGAGGCCCAGGGGTCGCAGATGGTCTTCACCGGACCCGGCATCCGGAACGGGCAGAACCCGACGTTCACGGTGGTGGCACGCCTGACGGGATCCGTCGGCGAGGTGCTGCTGTTCCCGACGCGCCAGACGTGCGCCGACGGCGACGGCTACGACTGGTCCGACGCGTCCGAGTCCGAGGAGCGTCCGGCGCCCCGCCTGGTCGCGACGGAGGCCGTGCTGGACGAGGTCGTCGCGGCGACACCGGCCAGCACACCCGCCCTGCCGGACGACGGCGCGAGCCTCGGGCAGGTCGCGATCGCGATCGCGGTCGTCGCCGTCGGGGCCTACGCCGCGACGCGTCTGGTGCTGCGCAGAGCCGATTCGCGGGGTCCCCGTTAGCGTGGGGACATGGCTGAGCATCTGACGACCCAGTCCGTGATCGAGCTCGACGACGCGTGGGGGGCGCACAACTACCACCCGCTGCCCGTCGCGATCGCCGAGGCGGAAGGCGCCTGGGTGACCGACGTCGAGGGCCGGCGCTACCTGGACTTCCTGTCCGGGTACTCGGCCCTCAACTTCGGCCACCGGCACCCGGCGCTGATCGCCGCGGTCCGCGACCAGCTCGACCGGCTCACGCTGACGTCCCGGGCGTTCCACAACGACCGGTTCGGCGCGTTCTGCCGTGACCTCGCCGGGCTGACCGACACCGAGATGGTCCTGACGATGAACACGGGCGCCGAGGCCGTCGAGTCGGCGATCAAGGTCGCCCGCAAGTGGGCCTACGAGGTCAAGGGCGTCGCGTTCGACGCCGCCGAGATCATCGTCGCCTCGGGCAACTTCCACGGGCGCACCACGACGATCGTGTCGTTCTCCGACGACCCGGTCGCGCACGACAACTACGGCCCGTTCACGCCCGGCTTCGTCACGGTGCCGTACGGCGACGCGCAGGCCGTGCGTGACGCGATCGGCCCGAACACGGCCGCGGTGCTGATGGAGCCGATCCAGGGCGAGGCCGGCGTGGTCGTCCCGCCGGACGGCTTCTGGTCCGACGTGCGCGCCGCGTGCGACGAGAACGACGTGCTCCTGATCGCCGACGAGATCCAGTCCGGCCTGGCGCGCACCGGCGAGCTGTTCGCGCTGGACCACGAGGGCGTGCGGGCCGACCTGTACACGCTCGGCAAGGCGCTCGGCGGCGGGATCATCCCGGTCTCGGCGGTCGTGGGCCGCCGTGACGTGCTCGGCGTGCTGAAGCCCGGCCAGCACGGCTCGACCTTCGGCGGGTACCCCGTCGCGGCGGCCGTGGGGCACGCGGTCGTCGACCTGCTGCGCACCGGCGAGTTCCAGGAGCGCTCGACCGAGCTCGGCGCCCACCTGCACCGCCGCCTCGGCGAGCTCGTCGGCCACGGCGTCGCGGAGGTCCGCGGTCGCGGGCTCTGGGCCGGCGTCGACATCGACCCCGCCGCCAAGACCGGCCGCGAGGTCTCGATGGCCCTGCGCGACCAGGGCGTGCTCTGCAAGGAGACCCACGAGCGCACGCTCCGCATCGCGCCGCCCCTGGTCATCACCGCAGGTGAGATCGACCACGCGGTGGACGCGCTGGGCGCAGCACTGCAGGCCTGACCGGACCGCGGCCTGTCGGCTGACCGGCGATGATGCATTCGGGTCGTCATGGCGACCCGAATGCATCGGATCACGGCCGCGTCGGACCGGGGATGATGCCTTTCGGTAGCCCGAGCTACCTCAACGCATCATCGCCGGTCCCAACGGGGTCACACCCGGGAGCGGGCTCGCTTGCGCAGCAGGCCGAGCGGGAACGGCTCGGCCGGCTGGCCCGCGTCGATCGCGGCGGCGTAGTGGCCGACGAGCTCGCCGCAGATCGACGACCAGCGGCGGTCCTGCACGGCGCGGCGCGCGGCCGTGCCGAAGGCCCGGCGCTTCGACTCGTCGCCCGTGAGGTCGCGCACGAAGCCCGCGAACGCCGTCAGGTCGCCGGCCGGGTAGAGCCAGCCCGTGCGGCTGTGGTCGACCAGGTCGAGCGGGCCGCCCTTCGCGACCGCGACGACCGGGACGCCCGAGGCGAGGCCCTCCTGCACGACCTGGCAGAAGGTCTCGGTCTCGCCCGGGTGGACCATGACGTCGAGGCTCGCGACGTGCCGACCGAGCTCGTCGCCGTGCAGCATGCCGGTGAAGTGAGCGCCCGGCAGCGCTGCGGCGAGCTTCTCGCGGTCGGGACCGTCGCCGACGATCACGAGCCGGATCCCCGGCACGCCCGCGAGGGCCGCCAGGTCGGTGACCTGCTTCTCCGGAGCGAGACGGCCGACGAATCCGACGAGCTTCTCGCCGTTCGGGGCCAGCTCGCGGCGGAGCGCCTCGTCGCGGTGCGAGGGCGAGAACCGGGTCGAGTCGACGCCGCGGCGCCAGATGCGGATGCGCTGCACGCCCTGACCCTCGAGCGCGGCCACCGCGCTGGTCGACGGCGCCAGCGTCAGGGCGGCCCGGTCGTGGATGTCGCAGACGCGACGCCACAGCAGGCGCTCGGCCCACGGCATCCCGTACTCGGCGGCATAGGCCGGCACGTCGGTCTGGTAGATCGCGACGGTCGGCACGCCGAGCTCGCGAGCCGCCAGCGTGGCGCGCCAGCCCAGCACGAACGGCGACGCCAGGTGCACGACGTCGGGCCGGAACTCCTGCAGCAGGCGTTGGATGCGGACGACACCCCCCGTCGCGACCCTCACGTCGGGATACATCGGCAGCGACCACGACGGGACGGCGACGACCTCGGCCCCGTGGACCTCGGTCGGCACCTCCCCCGTGCCGCTGTCCGGGACGATGACGAGCACGTCGTCACCGCGGCGCTCGAGGTGCTGCAGCACGTGCAGCACCGAGGTGACGACTCCGTTGGTCTGCGGGAGGAACGACTCCGCGACGATGGCAATCCTCATGCCCTCACGGTCTCCACGCACTCTGACCAGAGGCCGACGGACGGGTGTCGTGTCGGCGAACGGCTCGTGAGGCCGACGGTGTCGCTGGTCACACCCAGGCGGCAGGACGAGTCACGGACGTGCGTCGTAGTCCTTCGTCTGCGCCGGCAGCGGCAGCGCGAGATTCGCGAGCAGGCTCTCCAGGTCGGCGTCGAAGGTCACGAGCTCGGCGTGCGCCGGGGTCAGGAAGCCGGACTCCACCATCGAGTCGACCAGCGTGGCCAGCGGGCGCCAGAAGCCGCCGACGTCGTAGAACGCGCTGCGCTTGGCGTGGATGCCGAGCTGGGTCCAGGTCCACTGCTCGGTGATCTCCTCGAGCGTGCCCATGCCGCCCGGCAACGCGAGGAACGCCTCGGCGCGCTCGGCCATGATCGCCTTGCGCTCGTGCATCGTCTCGACGACGTGCAGCTCGGTCAGGCCCGCGTGCGCGACCTCGCGCTCGTCGAGCGACCGCGGGATCACGCCCACGACCTCGCCACCGGCTGCCATCGCCGCGTCGGCGACCGTGCCCATGAGGCCGACCCGACCTCCGCCGTAGACGAGCTGGATGCCTCGCTCCGCCAGCGTCCGGCCCACCTCGACGGCGGCCTGCTCGTAGGCGGGATCGGTGCCGAAGCGCGAGCCGCAGAAGACGGCCACCGACCGCAGGGGCGCGCTCATCGCACCTCTCCCGTCAGCCGGTCGACGATCTCGCGGGTCGCCGCGGGCGGGCCCGCTGTCGACCACAGGAGCCCGCTGACCTCGCGCTGCACGGCGCTGCAGCCGGAACCCGCCACGATCGCGGCTCCCGGGAGCCAGTCCCAGGCGGGCGTGCTGTGCTGGAACCACGCGCCGATGCGGCCCGTCGCGACGCCGACGAGGTCCATCGACCCCGACCCGAGCATGCGCAGGGTCGCGGCGCCGGAGGCTGCGCGCAGGAACGGCTCGCGGACGTTCTCGTGCGCGATCCCGCTCGGGTGCAGGTAGCTCGCGACGCTGAGGCCGGCGAGGTCCGCGTCCTCGCGGGCCTGCAGCGGCTGGCCGTTGGCGGTCGTGGGCAGCTCCGGGCCACCGACCCACACCGTGCCGCTGGCGTGGTGCGCCACGGCGCCGAGCACGGCGACGTCGCCGTCGGTCAGGGCGATGGCCGAGCACCAGTAGTCGGAGCCCGAGGCGAAGTTGTAGGTGCCGTCGACCGGGTCGATGACCCAACGGCGGCCGGAGGTGCCGGGCGTGTTCGTGCCCTCCTCGCCGAGCAGCCCGTCGTCGGGCCGTTCGCGGGTCAGGGTCTCGACCACGAGGCGCTCGGCGGCATGGTCGGCGTCCGTCACGACGTCGGAGATTGACGTCTTGCGGGCGACCTCGAGGCCGGAGATCCGCATCTCCGCGGCGAGCCGCGCGGCGTCGGTGACGAGTCGGGCGGCGAGCTGGGCGTCGTCGATCAGGGTCACGGCCAGACCCTAACGGGTGCGGCCGTCGTGCGGGTCGGGGCGGTGCCGGTAGCGGGGGGCGCGGACGCGTCGCGGACGCCGGGCGCGCAGCAGCGCCAGACCACTGGCGGAGATCACCAGACCGAGGACTCCGGTGCCGACCACGACGACGGCGTTGACGCGGTCGCGGGTGACGCCCGACCGGTCCACCTCGAGGAACCACGCGAGGTCGCGGGACAGGAAGGGCAGGACGCTGCTCCCGACCAGGATCACGCCGACCCCCATCAGCGCGATGCCCGCGGGGGCGAACCACCCCGATCCCGACGCCGGCGGGTCCCATCCGGGCGGCGGCGGGACGCGCTCGACGGCGCTGCGCCGCCGCCACACCAGCAGGCCCAGCACGCCGATCCCGGTGAGCACCGCCACGACGAGCAGCTGGAACGGCCAGACGGGCGCGCCGCCGTCGAGCGTGCGGGCCATGGACGACGGGCGCACGGCGAGTCCGAGCACCATGACCGCACCGGTCCCCCACCCCACCGCGATCAGCACGACGGCCGCCACGGCGCGGGGTACCGAGGTGCGGGACTGGTTCGTCACGAGCTCGTCCTCTCGGAGCCGAGCAGGTCTAGCCTGGGCCCATGGTCGTCGCCGGTCTGGTCGCCGCGGGTCTTGCCGCCGCGCTCCACGTGTACATCTTCTGGCTGGAGTCGCTCGTCTGGACGGGTCCGCGAGCGCGGGCGACGTTCGGCGTGCGCACGGCCGAGGACGCCGAGATCACCCGGCCCCTCGCCTTCAACCAGGGCTTCTACAACCTGTTCCTGACGATCGAGATCGTCATCGGCACGATCGTGCACGCGACCGGGAACGAGGCCGTCGGACTGACGCTGGTCCTGGTCGGGACGGGGTCGATGGTCGCCGCGGCACTCGTGCTGCTCCTGTCGTCGCCGGACAAGGCGCGGGCGGCCGTGGTCCAAGGCCTGTTCCCCCTCGTCGCGATCGTCCTGTTGGTGCTCGGTTCGGTCTGAGGCTCAGTCCGTGCGGGTCCAGCGCCAGTTGCTGGCGTCGAGCTGCTGGGTGCGCTCGTACGTGACGACGCCGCCCGGACGGACCGGGACCCCCGCAGCCTGAGCCGCTGCGGTGACCCGCTGCTGGAGGTCCTCCCACTCACGCAGGCCCTGCGGGAACTGCATGTAGTCGCGGAAGGACTCCACCTGGAGCTGCGTCCCCGAGCCCGCGGGCACGAGCCGGACGCGCACGTCGTCGGCCTCGACGAACTTCGCGGTCACGAGGCCGGGCGTCTCGGACCGGAACCGCTTCGGCTTGGTCGCTGCCGCTGCGCTGACGACCTGGGCCGCGCTCTCCTGGTTCGTCTCGAGCACGAGTGTCGCGCCGAGGCCGGCCAGGGCACCTGGGAGCCGGTTGTCGGCGAACTTCTGGCCCGCCTTGGTCCCGACGTCGTTGCCCCAGCGCCGCGCCCGCCGACGGATCCTCGGCAGGAACCAGACCAGGACCAGGAGAGCGGCGCCCAGGACGACGTACAGAGTGTTGTTCACGGTTTCCCCGAGATGTGGATGCTGTGCAGGAACTGTGACCGCACCCTATCGAGAACGCGACCGTGCCGGAACATGGCGTGTCACACGTCGGCCGACGAGCTCCTGCGCTCGTCGCCGCGTCGACCCGCCGTGATCGCGAAGCCGAACGCGGTCGCCAGCACGTACATCAGGATCGAGTACACCGCGGCCGGGATCGCGACCTCGGTGCTGTCCAGCACGCTCAGGGCGATCGTCAGGGCGATCGTCGTGTTGTGGATGCCGATCTCCATCGAGCTCGCGACGGCCTGCGCGTGGTCGAGCCGCAGGACCCGGGCGCCCGCGTAGCCGAGGCTCAGGCTGATGAGGCAGAAGAGTCCGGCCACGATCCCGACCTGCTGCACGTAGTCGGCGATGTTCTCGCGCTCGCCGAGGATCGCGCCGACCGACACCGCGACGAGGACGACGATCGAGAAGATCCGCACCGGGCGGTCGGCGCGGTCCGCGAAGGCCTCGCTGCGGCTCCGCACGACCATGCCGATCGCGACCGGGACCAGCACGATCGCGATGACCTGGACGACCTTCCCCAGCTGCAGGCCGAGCTCGCCGTCGGCGTCGAAGTAGTCGATCGCGACGTTCGTGATGAGCGGGATCGTCACGGCGGCGAGCACCGAGTTGACCGCCGTCAAGGTCACGTTGAGCGCGACGTCGCCACGGAACAGGTGGCTGAAGAGGTTGGCCGTGGTCCCGCCGGGCGAGGCCGCCAGGAGCATCACCCCGACCGCGAGGAGGGGGTCCAGGTCGAAGGCCGTGACGAGGCCGAAGGCGACGACGGGCAGCACCAGGATCTGCAGCACCAGGGCGACCACGACGGCCTTGGGCGACCGGGCGACGCGCACGAAGTCGTCGGTCGTCAGGCTCAGGCCCAGACCGAACATGATGATCGCGAGCGCGACGGGGAGTCCGGTCGTGATGAGGGCCGAGTCGTTCATCACGGCAGCCTAGGTGAGACGTGGCTCACACGACGTCGGGTGCCACCTCGGTCGCGGCGTGGATGCGCATGCGCGAGGGTCGCCGCGAGGCGCCGAGCCGCTCCGCCACCGGGAGCGCCGCACGCATGACGCGCAGGACGTTGCCCCCGGCGAGCAGCTCGCACTCGGCGTCGGTCCAGCCGCGACGGACCAGCTCGGCGAACAAGGCGGGATACCCCGACACGTCGGGCAGGTCGTCGGGGAAGTCCGGCGTGCCGTCGTAGTCGCCGCCGATGCCGATGCCCTCGGCACCGAGGATGCCGCGCGCGTGCTCGAGGTGATCGGCGACCTGGCTGAGCGTCGTGCGCGGGGGCGGGTCGGCGCGGATGAACTCCTGCCGGCACTCCTCGCGGCTGCCCCGCGTGCCGCCGGAGAACCCGCGGTGCCGCAGGTGGTCCTCGAGGCGGACCGACCAGGCGTGGTACTCCGCCGACACGAACTCGGGGACGAAGCTGACCATCAGCAGGCCGCCGTTGTCGCGCAGTCGACGCAGCACGTCGTCCGGCACGTTCCGGGGGTGGTCGACGAGCGCCCGGCAGCACGAGTGGCTGAAGATCACGGGCGCCTCCGTGACGTCGAGCGCGTCGTTCATGGTCTCGGTCGAGACGTGGGACAGGTCGACCAGCATGCCGATGCGGTTCATCTCGGCCACGATCTCGCGGCCGAACCGCGTGAGCCCGTGCGCGACGGGCAGGTCGGTCGCCGAGTCGGCCCACGGCACGTTCCGGTCGTGGGTCAGCGTCAGGTAGCGGACGCCCAGCATGTGCAGCGTCCGCAGCGCGCCGAGGGAGTTGCCGATCGAGTGCCCGCCCTCGGCCCCGATGAGGCACGCGATCCGCCCGTCGCCGTGCGCGCGCTCCACGTCCTCGGCCGACACGGCCAGAACGAAGTCGTCCGGGTACGCGGCGATCATCTGGTGGACGAAGTCGATCTGCTCGAGCGTCGCGACCAGCGCACCGTCGTCGGCCAGGTCGGTGGGCACCCACACCGACCAGAACTGGGCCCCGACGTGACCGGCGCGCAGGCGCCTCAGGTCGGTGTGGGTCAGGTCGGCGGTGTCGTGGAGGTTCAACGTCTCCAGGTCGTAGTCGGCCACCTCCCGGGCGACCCACGGCAGGTCGTTGTGCCCGTCGATGATCGGCTGACGGCGCAGGATCGCCGAGGCGCGGGCGAGGCGCTCGGCCGGCGTGGTCGAGGTCATGCGGCTCCTCCGGTGAGGGGGACGGCGTCGGAGGCGGGTCGGGTGACCCGGCTGGTGCTGACGAACGGTGAGGTCATGGCGCGCACGAGGGCGCTGTAGTCGAGCTGGAAGCTGATCTCGTCGCCGACCGCGACGTCGTGGTCACCCACGTCCAGCACGAGGTGGTCGCTGCTCGCGGCCAGCACCGTGATCCCGGCAGGTGGCGTCACGCCGGCGGGGTCGACGTCCTGGCGGCCGATCGCCGCGATCGCCTGGCGGACCAGCCCGGGGCGACCGCGCTCCGGAGACTCTCCGAACGCGTTCTGCCCGGCCGATCCCCAGGCCTGGGCCGGCTTGGTCTGCACCTCGATGAGCTCCGCGACGAGCGTGAAGGCGTCGGTGCGCAGCCCGGCGATCGCCTGACGGTGGAGCGGCTCCGTGCCGAGCAGGATCGACTCACCCAGGCGCAGCTCGTCGATCCGACCGACGTCGCTCGTGCCGAGGGCCCAGTCGAGGTTCGCGGAGTTCCCGCCCGTCACGATCGTCATCGCGTGACCGACGCGCTGCTCCACGAGCTCGACGAGCGCGGAGAGCTGGTCCATCTTGTCCTGGTCCGGGACGATGCCGCTGCGACACGCGAGGTTGGTGCCGAGGCCGGCGAGCCGCAGGCCGGGAAGCGCTGCGACGACCCCGGCCAGGTCGACGACGTCGACCGTCGCGACCCCCTCACGCAGGTCGCCGAGCTCGACCATCAGGACCACGTCATGCGTCGAGATGCGGTGGAGCGCTGCGCTCGACAGCGCGGCCAGGACCACGGCCTCGGTGTTGAGGCTGACGTCGGCGGTCCGCACGACCCGGTCGGCCTGGCTCACCATGGGTGACCGGATCAGCGTCAGCGGTGCCGCCGCGCCCGCGGCCCGGAGCCGCGAGAGGTTCTCGACGCGGGAGTCGCCGATGCCGCTGGCGCCACCGAGGACCATCGCCGCGGCGACGTCGCGCGATCCGAGCGTCGCCTTGGCGACACCCGTCACACGGATGCCGCGCGGCGCCAGCCGGTCGACCAGCGTGCGGGTGTTGTGGGTGACCAGGTCCAGGTCGACGTCGAGCCGAGGTGCGCTCACCGGGGAGCCGGGGCGACGCGCGCCTCGAGCTCCGGGAACGCCCGCAGGACCATGGCGACCAGGTCGTCCAGGGGGCGGGTGAGGGGGTCGGTCGCCGGCAGCCCGAGCTCGGCCTCGAGGGCGTCGATCGCCTCGCCGATCTCGTGGTCGGCCATGCGCTCGTGGTTCACGGTGACGCCGATGACCGTCGTGTCCGCGAACGCCTCGATGAGGGCGATCTCGCTGGCCGCGGTCGGCATCGCGACCATCGGGAAGTCGCCCAGGACCTCGCGCTTGGGGGCGTGCTGGACGATCACGCCCTGCGGACGGCTGCCGCGCAGGATGTGGCCGGACGTCAGGTACGCCGGGTGGCTCAGGGCGCCCTGGCCCTCGACGACGATCACGTCCGGGTCCTCGCCCTCGAACGCCCGCACGACCTGGTGCTCGACCTCGCCGGAGCAGAACTGCGGCACGAGCGCGTCGAGCGCGACCCCGTACTTGCCGCCCTGGATCAGGGTCGTCTGCCCCGTGCCGACCATGACGGCCTTGAGGCCCACCGCGGTGAGCGCCTGCACCAGGAGGGTCGCGGTCGTGCGCTTGCCGATCGCGCCATCGGTGCCGAGCACCGCGATGCGCGGGCAGGTGACGTCGAAAATGCGTCCCGAGAAGAGGTGCAGGTCCTTCTTCTCCTTCGGGCGCCGCACGTCGGTGATCGTGACGCCTGCGAGCAGGGCGGCGGCCACGAACTCGGCGTCGTCGTTGAGGAACTCGTGGAGCCCGTTGATGACGTGCATGCCACGGGTGATGCCGTCGAGCAGCACGAGCCGCTGGTCGGCCGAGAGCAGGCCGTCAGCGGGGGCGACGCCGCAGATGAGGTAGTCGGGCACGAAGCCCGCGTCCGCGATCGCCTCGGCCAGGCTCGCGACGACCGGGATGCCGTTGGGCGTCCCGTCGAGGAAGGCGCCCGCGTCGGCCCCGGCCTGGAGGCTGTCGATCACGCTGAGGATCTCGTACTTCTCGGAGTGCCGGACGAGACCGTTGGCGGTCTTCCCGTCCTGCTCGCCGAACTGGCCCTCGCAGTAGGTGATGGCGGTCGAGCCGAGCGGCAGCGAGATCGCCGCGTCGAGGGCCGTCCGCACCAGGTCGTCGACCTGGGCACTCGGGACAGGGGGAATCACAGGGTTCTCCTCGGAGGATGGGGTCCTTCAGAGGAGGCGTCAGAAAACGAGAGAAAGGCCAGCTGGCCGGACGGTCGACGTAAGAGTCTTCCCTGAGTGCGGCAGATGCCGACACCCCCAGGCTACCAGTCCACGGTGACGACGAGGCCCCCTCCAGCGCGGGGCCGGAGCGCCAGGTCGGCGTGGTGGACCCGACAGATCGAGGTCACGATCGCTAGCCCGAGACCGCTGCCCCGGCCCGCGTCGCTGGTGCGCGAGGCGAGCCGCACGAAGGGCTCGGTCAGGGTGCCGACGACGTCGGCCGGGATGTCGGGCCCGGAGTTCTCGACCGTGAGCCGCAGCCGGTCGCCGTGGCGGGCCAGGACCACGTCGACGAACGCGCCGTCGGTGCGGTTGTGGATCACGGCGTTGCGCACGAGGTTCGTGACGAGCTGGTGGAGCAGGACCGGATCGCCGGCGACGGTCGCGGGGACCGTCCGGCAGGTCAGCGCGACCTGGTGCGGCACCTCGTCGACCGCCGCCGCCACGACCTGCTCCAGGTCGACCTGTTGGGTCGCGAGGGTCCCCCGGTCGATCCGCGCCAGCGCCAGGAGGGCCTCGATGATCGCGATCGACCGCTCGTTGGTCTCGTCCAGACGGTCGATCGTCCGGGCGTCGATCCCGTCGGGGTCGCTCCGGGCGACCTCCAGCATCGCCTTCGTGACGGCCAGCGGGGTGCGCAGCTCGTGCGAGGCGTTCGCCGTGAAGCGGCGCTGCTCCTCGAAGGAGGCCTCGAGCCGCGACAGCATCTCGTCGAACCCGTCGGCCAGCCGTCGCAGCTCGTCGTCGCTGCCCGGGAGCCGGATGCGGTGGGACAGCGAACCTTCGGCGGCCGCACGGACCGCGCGATCGATCGGGTCGAGCGGGCGCAGCATCCGCCCGGCCAGCACCCAGCCCCCGGCGAGCCCCACCACGAGCAGGAACAGCAGGCCGCGCAGGAACCACGGCAGCGCGGCCTCGACCAGGTCGCGACGACCGGGCGAGTACTCCCCCTCGATCGTCTGGAGGCTCCCGGCGGGGAGGTAGTTCACGAGCAGCAGCACGACGCCGGCCAGCAGGATCCCGCCGGCCACGAGGAGGAACCCGGCATAGCTGAGCGCGAGCCGGAGGCGAAGACTGAGTCCGCGCTGCCGGACGGTGCTCACGCCTCGCCCCCGAACCGGTACCCGACGCCGGGCACCGTGTGGATCAGCCCGGGCTCGCCCAGGCGCTTGCGCAGCGTCGAGATCGTGATGCGGACCGCGTTCGTGAACGGGTCGGCGTTCTCGTCCCACGCCCGCTCGAGCAGACCCTCGGCGCTGACGACTCCCCCGTCGGCGCTCATCAGCACCTCCAGGACCGCGAACTGCTTGCGGGTCACCGCGACGTAGCGGCCGTCGCGGTAGACCTCGCGTCGGAACGGGTCCAGGCGCACGCCGGCCGTCTCGAGCACGGGCGGCGCCGCCTCCGCGGGCCGTCGTGCCAGGGCGCGCAGGCGCAGCACCAGCTCCTTCAGCTCGAACGGCTTGGTGAGGTAGTCGTCGACGCCGAGCTCGAACCCGGTCTGCTTGTCGTCGAGCCGGTCCGCCGCCGTGACCATGATGATGCGCGTGCCGAGGCCGGACCTGACGACCTCCCGCGCGACGTCGTCACCGTGCACCTCCGGCACGTCGCGGTCCAGGACGAGGGCGTCGTAGGTGTTGACGGCGAGCAGCTCCAGCGCCAGCGCGCCGTTGTCGGCGACGTCGGCCGCGATCGACTCGCGCCGCAGGACGGTGCGAATCGCGTCGGCGAGGTAGGGCTCGTCCTCGACGACCAAGACACGCATGCGCTCATGCTAGGAGCCACGACCTGTCGTCGGTGTATCGAAATTCGCAGACGCCCTCGCAACGCCGCGACGCCTGTCATGGACGCATGACGATCCACGCCTCCCGCCCCGTGCCCCTCCCCCCGCCGTCGCGACGCCCCGCGCGACGGCGGCGTCTCTCCGTGACGCTCGTGCTCCTGGTCCTCGTCGGACTCCTGGCGACCGCCTGGCTCCTCGTCCGGACGGCCTCGACCGGTTCGCCGCTGCCCGGGAACGTCTCGCTGACCGGCGACGACGGCGGGGCGATCCCCGACGAGGGGGTCCCGGTCAGCGCGACGGACGTCGTCGGCGTGGCACGCCTCGACCCCGAGCTCCTGGCCGCGGTCCAGCAGGCAGCGGCCGACGCTGCCGCCGACGGCGTCGAGCTCCGCATCACGAGCGGGTGGCGCAGCAAGGAGTACCAGCAGCAGCTGCTCGACGACGCGACCCAGGAGTACGGGCAGGCCGCGGCCCGACGGCTCGTGCAGAGCCCCGAGCGATCACGGCACACCTCGGGCGACGCGGTCGACATCGGCCCGACGGACGCGGCGTTCTGGGTCCTGCGCCACGGGTCCGACTACGGGCTGTGCCAGGTGTACGCCAACGAGGTGTGGCACTACGAGCTCCTGACCGAACCCGGTGGGACGTGCCCACCGCTGCAGGCCGACGCCTCGTGACGCGGCGCTGCCGACCTCGCCGGCGAGTCGCCCACTAGGGTTTCTGCCATGGCGCAGCGGCTTCGACACTCCACCTTGATCCTGCCCCTCGACGAGGGCGTCGACAACCAGGCCGTGGACCGCCACATGAAGCTGTGGACCGACGGCGGCTGGACCCTGCAGCACTTCAGCACGACCGCCGACCCGCGCAACCACTCGTTCCACTTCGTCTGGTCCCGGACCGACTGAGGCCGACGCGGCTAGGCTGGCCGCAATGAGCCGTGAGGTGCTGGCGCCCGCCCTCGACGAGGTCCGCCCCGTCGACGCCCTCGTCGACTCCTTCGGTCGCGTCCACACCGACCTGCGGATCTCGCTGACCGACCGCTGCTCGCTCCGGTGCACGTACTGCATGCCCGAGCAGGGCAACACCTGGTTGACCCGCTCGAGCCTCATGACGGCCGCCGAGATCGGGCGCGTCGCCGCCGTGGCCGCGGGGCTCGGCGTGACGTCGGTCCGCCTCACGGGCGGTGAGCCGCTCCTGCGCCGCGACCTGGTCGACATCGTCGCGCGCCTGGCCGAGCTCAGGTCGGACGGACGGCCCGTCGAAGTGACCCTCACGACGAACGGCATCGGTCTGGCCGACCGTCTCGACGAGCTCCTCACCGCCGGACTCTCCCGGGTCAACATCAGCATCGACACGCTCCGTCAGGACCGGTTCCTGGAGCTGACGAAGCGCGACCGCCTCGCCGACGTGCTCGCCGGGATCGCCGCCGCAGCAGCGGCGGGCCGGCCCCTCAAGCTCAACGCCGTGGCGATGCGCGGCGTCAACGACGACGAGCTCACCGACCTCGTCGAGCTCGCCCTCGCGCACGGCGCCCAGATGCGGTTCATCGAGCAGATGCCGCTGGACGCGGGTCACGTGTGGGACCGCTCCTCGATGCTGACGCGCGAGGAGATCCTGGCGGCCCTGGGCGAACGGTGGTCCCTCACGCCGGTGCCCGGCCGCGGGTCGGAGCCGGCCGAGCGGTGGACGCTCGATGGCGGACCCGACACGGTAGGCGTCATCGCCTCGGTCTCGGCCCCGTTCTGCGGCGCGTGCAACCGGCTGCGCCTGACGGCCGACGGCCAGCTGCGCAGCTGCCTGTTCGCGACCGACGAGCTCGACCTGATGGCGGGCCTGCGTGCCCCCTCGGGCCCCGACGACGCCGTGATCGAGGCGGCACTCCGAGCGGCCGTGCGCGGCAAGCAGGCCGGGCACCTGATCGACTCGCCGACGTTCCGCCAGCCCGCACGCGGCATGAACGCGATCGGCGGCTGACGTGATCGAGGTCGAGCAGCACCTCGCCCGCGTCCTCGACGCGGTGCAGCCCGTGCCCGCCGAGCGCATCGAGGTGGCACGTGCGGCCGGCCGCACGCTGGCCGACGACGCGATCTCGGTCCACGACATCCCGGCGTTCGAGAACTCCTCGATGGACGGCTACGCCGTGCGGTTCGCCGACGTCGAGCACGCAGCCGTCGACCGACCGGTGGTCCTCGAGGTCGTCGCGGACGTCCCCGCAGGCTCGACGCTCGATCCCGCCGTGAGGGCCGGGCAGGCCGCGCGCATCATGACCGGCTCGGCCGTCCCGAGCGACGCCGACACGATCGTCCCGTTCGAGCACACCGCCGACGGCCTCACCCCCGAGGTTCCGCCGACGGTCACCGTGCTCACCCCGCCCCGCGAGGCAGGCGTGTTCGTGCGCCGCAGGGCCGACGACGTCGCGACGGGCGACCTCCTCCTGGTCGCGGGCACGCTGCTCGGCCCGCGGCACCTCGCCGGGCTGCTGGCCGCGGGCCTGACCCACGTCCAGGTCGCCCGCGCGCCGCGCGTCGCGATCGTGGCGACCGGTGACGAGCTCGTGACCGACGGATCGGCCCTCGGACGGGGCCAGGTGCCGGAGTCGAGCGGGGCGATGATCGCGGCACTGGCTCGCGAGGACGGGGCCGACGTCATGACCGTGACCACGGTCGCCGACGTCGACACCGCCGTGCTGCAGGTCGTCGCCGAGCTCGAGGACGCCGGGGCCGATGTCGTCGTCCTGACCGGCGGCGTCAGCGCCGGAGCGTACGACGCCGTGAAGTCGGCGCTCGGCAGCAACGGGTCGATGCAGTTCGACGCCGTCGCGATGCAGCCCGGCAAGCCCCAGGGGTTCGGGGTCACGCCGCACGGCACCCTGCTGTTCGGGCTGCCGGGCAATCCCGTCAGCACGGCGGTCTCCTGGGAGGTGTTCGTGCGGCCCGCCCTCCTGGCACTGCAGTCGCGCGACGACCTCCGGCGCCGCACGGTCCGGGCCACGGTCAGCAGCGGCTGGCGCTGCCCCCCGGATCGCCGGCAGTACGTGCCGGTCGTGCTCGACACCACCGACCCGGCGGCCTGGACGGTCCGCCCCACGTCGGCCGGCCACTCGGGCTCCCACCTCGTCGGCTCGCTGGCCCTGACCCAGGCCTACGCCGTCGTCCCGGCCTCCACGTCGCAGGTGCACGCCGGCGACGTCGTCGATGTCATGCTGGTGACATGACGACCGCCCCCGCCCGCGCCGCCGTCGTCACGGTCTCCGACCGCGCCGCCGCCGGGACCGCGGAGGACCGCAGCGGGCCCGTCGTCGCCACGCTGCTGCGTGAGGCCGGGTTCGACTGCCCCGGACCGGTCGTGGTGCCCGACGGCGCTGCGTCCGTCGAGACGGCGCTGCGCGCGGCGATCGCGACGGGGGCACGACTGGTCGTCACGACCGGCGGCACCGGCATCGGGCCCCGCGACCTGACCCCGGAGGGCACGCAGGTCGTCGTGACGCGTCAGCTCCCCGGCGTCAGCGAGGAGATCCGACGACAGGCGGTCCTCGAGACGCCGGGCGGCATGCTCTCCCGAGGGATCGCCGGGGTCGTGGACCTGCCCGGCGGCGGTGGGGCCCTGGTGGTCAACGTCCCGGGGTCGACCGCAGCGGTGCGGTCAGCGGTCCCGATCCTGCTGACCGTCGCTCCCCACGTCATCGCCCAGCTCGACGGCGGCGACCACGCGTGACGCCCGGGGTGGTGCTGACCGGGATCGAGACCGAGCCGCTCGACGTCGCGGCCCACCTGGCTGCCGTCTCCGACCCGTCTGCCGGAGCGGTCGCGACCTTCGTCGGGCAGGTGCGCGACCACGACCCGGACGCGGCCGGGACGGTCGAGCGGCTGGAGTACGAGGCACACCCCGACGCCGCGCGGGTCCTGGCGAACATCGCGCACGACGTCATCGGCGACCTGCCTGTGCGCGTCGCGGTGAGCCACCGCACGGGCGTGCTGGGCGTCGGCGACCTGGCGGTCGTCGTGGCCGTCGCGTCGGCGCACCGAGCGCTCGCCTTCGACGTGTGCCGCGACCTCATCGAGGCGATCAAGACCGACCTGCCGATCTGGAAGCGTCAGGTCGACCAGGACGGCCGCGCCGCCTGGACCGGCCTCGCGGCCGTTCAGCCGCCGGCGAACGGCGGCAGCACGTCGACCGGTCCGATCTGGTCCTGACCCCCACCGTCCAGGCGGTGGGTGTCCTCGCGACGCGTCCCGTCGACGAGCACGGCGCAGTGGCCCAGGATCGGGCCGAGCCGCGGGTGGTCGCGCACGAGCGCGGACTTGAGCTCGCCGACCGTGGCCTCGTGCCGCACCTCGGACGACGTCCCGGCGGCCTCCCGCGCCGCGGCGAAGAAGCGGACCTCGATCACCCGGGCTCCCCCGGCCGCCGCCAGTCGCCCGACCGGCCACCGCTCTTCGCGACGACCCGCACGTCGTGCAGGCTCGCCGTGCGGTCCAGACCCTTGACCATGTCGATGACGGCGAGCCCGGCGACCGACACCGCGGTCAGGGCCTCCATCTCGACCCCCGTGCGGTCCGCCGTGCGGACGGTCGCCTCGATCTCGACCCCGTCGTCGGTGACGGTCAGGTCGACCGTGGCCCCGTGGACGCCGATGACGTGGGCCAAGGGAAGGAGGGTCGGGGTGGACTTGGCCGCCTGGATGCCGGCGATGCGCGCGACCGCCAGCACGTCACCCTTCGGCACCGAGCCGGTCCGCAGTCGGTCGACGACCTCGGCGCTGCAGTGCACGGCTCCTCGCGCGGTCGCCGAGCGCACGGTCGGCTCCTTCGCGGTGACGTCGACCATCCGGGCGCGACCCGAGTCGTCCAGGTGCGGGAAGTCCATGCGGCCAGTCTCCCAGACCGGCGGGGGCCTGGCTCAGGACCGGCGGGCGGCGTGGACGGCGACCTCGACCGCCTTGACCGCCAGGTGCACCCGGGCCCCAGGTGCGAGGTCGAGGTCGGCGACCGCGGACGGCGTGACGTCGGCGGCGATCGGGATCTCTCCGACCCGCGTCCGGACCCGCACGCGGTCGCCCATCGGCTCCACGTCCGTGACCAGGGCCACGAGCGAGGTGCGGGGGCTGCCGGAGCCGGCGTCGCGATGGACCGCGACCGCGGACGGCGAGAACACCGCGACCGCGTCCTCGCCCGCGACGGGCGCGGGGTCCGCCGCGAGGCCCGTGACCACGGCGTCCGGGTGCGTGACGGCCCCGCCGTCCCAGACCCCCGGCACGAGGTTGAGCCCGGCGATGCGAGCGGCGAACGCGCTGCGCGGGCTGGACAGCACCTCGCGGGTCGGGCCCTGCTCGACGATGCGACCGCCGTCCAGCACGACGACACGGTCGGCCAGGAGCAGTGCGTCCAGCACGTCGTGCGTCACGATCACGACCGTCCGGTCGGCGAGCACCGTGCGGAGCACCTGCCGGATCGCAGGAGCCACGTCCACGTCGAGCGCCGCCATGGGCTCGTCGAGCAGCAGCACCTCGGGCTCGGCCGCCACGGCCCTGGCGACGGCCACCCGCTGGGCCTGACCACCACTGAGCTGGCTCGGCCGTCGGTCGGCCAGCTCGGCGACACCGACCTGGTCCAGCCACGTGCGAGCGACGGCGCGGGCGTCACGACGGCTCGCACCGCCGGAGCGCGGACCGAACGCGACGTTGTCGAGCGCCGACAGGTGCGGGAAGAGCAGGGGCTCCTGGGCGAGCAGCGCGACCCGGCGTCGGTGCGGGGGCGTCCCAGCGAGGGCGCGCCCGGCGACCGTGACGCCTCCGGCGGTCGGCGTGACCAGACCGGCCACGGCGCCCAGCACGGTCGACTTGCCGGCTCCGTTGGGACCCAGCAGCGCGACGGTCTCCCCCGCGGCGACCTCGAGGCGCACCTCGACGTCGCGGGAGTCGACCCTGATGTCGCACACGAGACCGTCGGCGACCGCGCGCGGCGTCACACGGCACCTCGGCCCGGCCGGGCGACGCCGATCACGACGACGGCGACCACGACGAGGACCAGGGACAGCGCGATCGCCGCATCCGGGTCCGTCACGCGCTCGAGGTAGATCTGCGTCGGCAGGGTCGTCGTCGTGCCCTGCAGCGAGCCGGCGAACGTGATGGTCGCGCCGAACTCGCCGAGAGAACGGGCGAACGCCAGCACCGTGCCGCTCAGCAGTCCCGGCAGGACCAGGGGCAGGCTGACCCGGCGGAACACCGTCGACGGCCGTGCGCCCAGCGTCGACGCGACGACCTCGAACCGCTGCCCCGACGTCCGCAGGGCACCCTCGAGCGAGATGACGAGGAACGGCAGCGCCACGAAGGTCTGCGCCATCACGACCGCCGCGGTCGAGAACGCGATCTCGATGCCGAGGACCTCGAGCGTCGACCCGAGCAGTCCGCGACGACCGAAGGTGTACAGCAGGGCGATGCCGCTCACGACCGGCGGGATCACGAGCGGCAGCAGGACGAACGCGCGCACGACCGACTGCCCGGGGAACCGCGCCCGCGCCAGGACGAAGGCCATCGGCACGCCGAGCAGCACGCAGAGCACCGTGCTGATCGTGCTGGTCCGCAGGCTCAGCCAGAGCGCATCGCGAGCCGACGGGGACGACACCAGCGAACCGAAGCCGCTCCAGTCGACCCGGCTCACCATCGCCGCGAGCGGCAGCAGCACGAACAGCACGCCGACCAGCGCCGGCACGAAGAGCCAGCGCGGGAGTCCGACGTGGCGTCCGCTGCCGCCCGCGGCGGAGGTCACGGCTTCCCGAACCCGGCGTCCGCCAGGATCTGCTGTCCGAGCTTGGCGAGGACGAGCTCCACGAACTGCTGTGCCACCTTCTCGTGCTCCGACCCCTCCACCACGGTGATGGGGTACGTGTTCACGACCGAACCGGACTCGGGGAACGTGATGCCCTCGACGTCGTCGCCGGCCGCCTTGACGTCGGTCACGTAGACCAGGCCCGCGTCGGCCTCGCCGGACGCGACCTTGCCCAGCACGTCGGTCACGGACTGCTCCTGGCTCACGGGAGACAGCGTGACACCTGCCGCCTCGGCGACCTGTGCCGTCGCGTTGCCGCACGGCACCTCCACGGCGCAGATCACCAGGCGCACGTCGGATCCCGCCAGGTCGGCCAACGAGCTGATGTCGGCCGGGTTGTCCGGCGGCACCACGATCTCGAGGGTGTTGGTCGCGAAGTCCTCCGGCGCGACGGCCAGCTCACCGAGCTTGTCCATGTTCTTCAGGTCGGCGGACGCGAACACGTCGGCGGGCACGCCGGACTGGATCTGCGCGACCAGGTCCGAGGAACCGCCGAAGTTCAGCGTGACCGTGACGCCGGGGTTCTCGGACTCGAACTTCTCGGCGATCTCGGTGAACGTCGAGGTGAGGGACGCCGCGGCGTGGACCGTCAGGGTCACCTCCCGGGCGTCGGTGGCGCCGTCGTCACCGCCGTCCGCGTTGCTCGAGCCGCACCCGGCGCCGACGAGCAGCGCCGACACGGCAGCGACCACCAGCCACGGGCGGACCCGGCGGGGGTGCCTGACGGCGGTGGAGTGAGGGAGACGGGTCATGACGGCCTCTCGGTCGGGCGGATCCTGCGGGGTCCGGGGTGCTCGGTCTCGAGCGGGGTGCCGCAGCCGGACGGGTCGTAGCCGTCCAGCAGGCGGGCGCGGCGGACGAGGGCCTCGCTGGTGAGCGCGTCGAGCACGGCGGCGGTCGCGGGGAGGTTGGCCCACTCCTGGTCGACCCACAGCTCGACCTCGTGCGTCTCGAGCGCGGTGAAGGTCAGGCCCAGGGCGAGCGCCGCGGGCTCCATCAGCACACCGACCTCGCCGACACCGGACAGGACGCGTCGCGCGACGTCGACGTGCCCGTGGCCGACCGGGCCGGGGAGGTCGGCGGTCGCGCCCACCTCGGACAGGGCCCGGGCGAACGCCTGCTGCGTGCCGGCGCCGGCGTCCCGCTGGACGACGACGGGCCGACGGTCGGCGAGCTGCTCGACCTGCGGCGCTGCCGCTCCCTCCGCACCGAGACCCACCTGCCAGCGCGCCACGTGCCAGCGGTCCACCGCGACCGGCGGCTCGGGCAGGTCGCCCGGCCGGGCGTGCACCAGCACGCCGTGCACCCGTCCCGCCGCGAGGGCCGCGATCGACCGCCCGGTCGACGCGTGCACGCCGAGCACCCGGTGCCCGGTGCGCCCCGCGAGTCCGGTCAGGACGCCGAGGATCGGATCGCACCCCGCGAGCACGAGGTCGGCAGGCGAGCCGCCAGGCATCCAGGAGACCTGGGTGCCGTCCCAGACGCCGTCCGCGACGGACCACGACTCCGAGCCGTCGACCCCGTAGGACCGCGGGACGGACACGAGCATCTCGCCGACCCGGGCCCCGACCACGGCCGTGCCCGGAGGACGGACCTCCCCCAGCACGTCGACCGCGCGGGCGGCCGGAGGCGCGAAGAGGTCCTCGACCGTGGTGCCGAGGGCACGGGCTAGGCCCATGGCGGCGGTGACGCCGGGGTCCTGCCGGCCCGCCTCGATCGCGCCGACGAGCGGGCGGCTCACGCCGGCCCGCCGCGCCAGCTCGGCCTGCGACCAGCCCCGCGCCCGACGCTCGGCTTGGATCCTGTCATTCATGCTCGGATCGTAGCCTGCAGAAAACTTTCTGCAGATGGACCCATCCGGCCATGGCGGGGTGGCGAATGCCAGGTGTACGCACGACCAGTCAATCGAAGGACATTCACCATGAGCACCATCCGCACGCACAAGACTCGCAAGGTCATGACGGGCCTGGCGCTCGCCGCCGTCATCTCGCTGCCGCTGGCGGCTTGCTCGTCCACCGACGACAGCAGCTCCAGCTCCGACTCGGACTCCAGCTCGGTCGCCGAGCCGGTCGCCCGCATCAACGCCCTCTCGGGCGTCGACACCGGCATCCTCCTGGACGCCGGCTTCGCCGAGGCGCTGACGAGCCTGGGCCTGACGCCCGGCACCGTCGGTTCCGCGACCCTCGCCGACGGCTCGATCAACTTCCCGATCACCGGCGGCAACGTGACCTACTTCGAGCCCGGCACGGCCAAGCCGTACGTCATCGGCCAGGTCCAGCACGAGGGTTCGGGCCTGTCCCTGACCGCCGGCGACACCGTCGTCGAGCTGACCAACTTCAACGTGGACCCGGGCATCTCGCGCGTCTACGGTGACGTCACGGTCAACGGCGAGCCCGTCGTCCAGAGCGCGTTCCTCTTCCAGCTGCGTGGCGCCACGCTGAAGCCGCTGCAGACCGAGGGCGACACCGCCATCCTCGAGGGCACCAAGGTCTTCATCTCGCCGGTCGCCGCCGGTCTCCTGAACGAGACCTTCGGTACCGACGCCGTGACCGACCAGCTCCTCGTCGGCATCGCGAAGATCACGGTCAACACCACGCCGGCTTCCTGAGCCACCGTGCTGACCAGCAGCGCCCCGCCTTCCTCACCGAAGTGCGGGGCGCTGCCCTTTCGCGGGGGTAGGTTCGAGACCAGCGAGGTCCCGGCCCACGCCCCGTCCGCTCCGATCGTGAGGTGGTGACCGCATGAGGCTTCCCACCGTCGACGACGTCGAGAAGCTGATCCCCCGGCCGGAGGACTTCGAGAGTCGCGCGCGCGGCACCGGACTCACGGCCCGGGTCGGCACCGCCCTCGGCATCGCGTTCGCCATCTGCTTCCTGACCGGCATCTGGAGCCACCTGCAGTACGACCCCCCGGGCTGGCTCCCGCTCGGTCCCCAGCCGACGCAGCTCTACCGCATCACGCAGGGCACCCACGTCATCACCGGGATCGCCTCGATCCCCCTGATCCTGGTCAAGCTCTGGTCGGTCTTCCCGCGGCTGTTCATCCGGCCGCCCCGTGGCCCCCGCGCCCTGCTCGTGGAGGCCCTCGAGCGAGCGTCGATCGGCGCCCTCGTCGGGTCCTCGATCTTCATGCTCGCCAGCGGCCTGCTCAACATCGCCCAGTGGTATCCCTGGGACTTCAGCTTCCGCGCGACGCACTACGCCGTCGCCTGGGTCGCGATCGGCTCCCTGCTGGTGCACATCGCCGTCAAGCTCCCGGTCATCCGCCAGGCGCTCGGCGCGCCCATCAGTGACGCGGTCGACGACGACCCCGCAGACGACGTCCACGACGACCACGACGACCCGGAGTCGCTGACCCGCCGCACGGTGATGCTCGGCGCGTTCGCCTCCGCCGGCCTCGCCGCACTCCTGACCGCCGGCCAGACCGTCCCGTTCCTCCGCAAGATCTCGGTCTTCGCCGTGCGCGACGGCGAGGGCCCGCAGGGGCTCCCGATCAACCGCACCGCGAAGGCCGCCGGCGCCGTCGAGGCGGCGTCCGACCCGTCGTTCGTGCTGGAGATCATCGTCGACGGCGTCACGACGACCCTCGACCGCGACCAGCTCGCCGCGCTCCCCCAGCGCACGCACGAGCTGCCCATCGCCTGCGTCGAGGGCTGGAGCCGCAGTGCCAGCTGGACGGGCGTCGCCGTGCGCGACCTCCTCGAGATGGCCGGTGCCCCCGGGCGCTCGGAAGTGCTCGTGCGATCGATGCAGACCAAGGGCGCCTTCGGCACCTCGGTGCTGCCGGCCCGCTTCGTCGAGGACCACCGCACCCTGCTCGCGCTGCAGCTCAACGGCGAGGACCTGAGCCTCGACCACGGCTTCCCGTGCCGCATCATCGCGCCCAACCGGCCCGGCGTCCTGCAGACCAAGTGGGTCCGTCAGATCGAGGTCCGCTCATGAGGGCCGTGCGCGCGGCGCTGCTCGCCGCAGGAGTCGCGGCGGGTCTCTGGGGCGTGTGGCTGATGCGCGACTTCACCTCCGACCGACTCGTGTCGGCCGGCACCTGGCTGGCCGGCGGGATCGTGCTGCACGACGCCGTCCTGGCGCCGCTGACCGTCGCGATCGGCGTCGTCGCGGTCCGCCTGCTGCCCGGGTACTTCCGCGCACCGATGGGCCTGGCCTTCCTCGTGTGGGCGACGCTGACCATCGTGTTCGTCCCGGTGCTCAGCGGGCAGGGGGGCAAGCCCGACAACGACACGATCCTCAACCGGCCCTACGTGGAGAGTTGGCTCGTCATGACGGCGCTGCTGCTCGTCGCCGCCGCGGCCGTGGGTCTGCTGCGACGCTCACGCGCGACCCGCGCTGCCGCTCCCGACCCCAAGTGACATGCTCGGACGCGTGAACACTCCCCCGCAGGCCGAGGTCGCCGTGATCGGCGGATCCGGCTTCTACACGTTCCTGGAGGACCCGGTCGAGGTCGAGGTCGACACCCCGTACGGCCCGCCGTCCGCGCCGATCGCGATCGGCACCGTCGAGGGCCGCGGGGTCGCGTTCCTGCCTCGCCACGGCCCGCACCACCAGTTCCCCGCCCACCGGGTCCCGTACCGCGCGAACCTCTGGGCACTGCGCAGCCTCGGCGTGCGCCAGGTGCTGGCCCCCTGCGCCGTGGGCGGGCTGACGCCTGAGCTCGGACCCGGCACGTTCGTCGTGCCCGACCAGCTCGTCGACCGCACCTCGACCCGCATCCAGACCTACTACGACCAGGGCGCCGTCCACGTCTCGTTCGCCGACCCGTACTGCCCGCGGCTGCGCACGCACCTGGTCGACGGCCTGACCGACCACGCGCCCGTCGACGGTGGCGTGATGGTCGTGATCGAGGGCCCGCGGTTCTCCACCCGCGCCGAGTCGCAGTGGTACGCCGCCCAGGGTGGCTCGATCATCAACATGACCGGGCACCCCGAGGCGGTCCTGGCCCGCGAGCTGGCGCTCTGCTACGCCACGGTGGCCCTGGTCACCGACCACGACGCGGGCGTCGACGCCGCGTCGTCGGTCAGCATGGACGAGGTCTTCGCGGTCTTCGCGTCGCACACCGACACGCTCAAGGGCGCGCTGCGCTCGGTCGTCGCCGGCGTCGGCGAGCGGTCCTGCGAGTGCGGCTCCGCCGTCGACGGCATGACGCTGCCGTTCGAGCTACCGTGAGGATCCTCCTGACCGGTGCCGCCGGCTTCATCGGCACCCACATCGGTGAGCAGGCCCGCGCCCGCGGCCACGAGGTCGTCGGACTCGACGCCTACCTGGCGGCCGCCCACGGTCCTGACGTCGCGCCCGACCCCGCGATCGCCCGCCGCGACCTGCGCACCGACGACGTCGACGACCTGCTGACGGACGTCGACGTCGTGTGCCACCAGGCGGCCATGGTCGGCAACGGGGTCGACGCGCAGGACCTGCCGGCCTACGCCGAGCACAACGACGCCGCCACCGCCCGCCTGCTGGCCGCGATGGCCCGCGCCGGCGTGCACGACGTGGTGCTGGCGTCGTCGATGGTCGTCTACGGCGACGGTCGCTACACCTGCCCGATCGACGGCGACGTGCCGCCGGCCGACCGCACCGACGCCGACCTCGAGGCCGGCCGGTACGAGCCGCGCTGCCCGCGGTGCGGGGGTGACATCGCCTGGCGCGAGATCGACGAGAGCACACCGTTCCTGCCGCGCACGAGCTACGCCGCCTCCAAGGTCGCCCAGGAGCACTACGCCAGCGCGTGGTGCACGTTGCAGGGCGGGCGGGCGATCGCGTTGCGCTACCACAACGTCTACGGCCCGGGCATGCCCGCGGACACGCCCTACTCGGGCGTCGCGGCGATCTTCCGGTCGGCGATCGCGCGGGGCGAGGCTCCGCGGGTCTTCGAGGACGGGCAGCAGGTGCGCGACTTCGTGCACGTGCACGACGTCGCCCGCGCGAACGTGCTCGCCCTGGAGCAGGTCGCCCAGCACCGGACGGGACTGACGGCGTACAACGTGGCGTCCGGGCGCACCTTCACGATCGGCCAGATGGCCGAGACGCTCTCTCGCGCCGCGGGTGGGTCGCCTCCGGAGCTGACCGGCGACTACCGGCGCTTCGACGTGCGCCACGTCGTGGCCTCGCCCGCCGCCGCGCGCGAGGGCCTCGGCTTCACCGCGGAGGTCGCTCCCGAGGACGGCCTCGCGCGGCTCGCCTCCGATCCCCTGCGCACCCGCTGACTACCAGCGGGTCAGGAGCAGCTGCTGCACGAGCAGCGCAGTGACGACCTGGGAGGCCAGGAGCGGACGGTGCCAGCGGGTCGGCAGCAGCAGCGGCAGCGCCACGACCCAGATGGTGAACGGCATCCAGATCCGCTCGACCTCCGCCTTGCTCATGCCCGAGAGCGTCGCCACGAGGATCGTCAGCAGCGCCGCAGCCGCCAGGGCCGCGAGCACCCCCCGGTCCCTCCCGTCCGGTACCGCTCGCGAGTGAATTCCCGCCCCCTCAGGAGTGGATTCTCGCCCCTCGGCGAGTGAGTTCCCGCCCCTGCGCCAGGCGAGGAGTGCCGCCAGACCTCGGGGGAAGGCCGCCCAGACCGCGAGCCCCACCGTGAAGGTCCACGCTGCGACGTCGGCCCACACCCAGTACCAGTACGCGCGGTCCGACGCGATGCCGTCGTAGTAGCGCTCGCGCAGCACCGGGTAGGCCTCCCACCAGTGGAAACCGAGGACCGTGAAGGTCGCCGCCACCGCGAGCGCCCCGCCGAGGGCCCATGGGAGCGCCCGCCACGAGCGTCCGATCCACAGCACGGCCAGCGCCAGGATGCCCAGCAGCACCAGCCCGTACGACAGGTACACGCAGAAGCCGAGCAGCAGCCCGGCACCGATCCCCGCGGAGACGCGATGTCGCGGGACCTTGGTGGCCACCGCGAGCAGGCACAGCCCCCACGCCGCCACGGCCGTGAACATCGCGTCGCCGTTGACCCCCATGTAGACCACGACCGGCGCGAGCACGATCCACGGCAGGGCCGCTCGGGCAAGCTTCTCCGAGCCCAGGATCTTCAGCGTGTGCAGCACCGCGACGATCGCCGAGCTGCCGACGGTCACGACGACGACACCGATCCAGAACGGGTCGGTGATCCCGAGCCGGTCCACCAGCACGAAGAACAGCAGCGCTCCGGGCGGGTGCCCGGCGACGTGCGTCTTCCAGTTGTCGACCGAGTCCATCGGGATGTGGTCGATGAACGTGCGCAGCATCGGCAGGATCGCGTCGACGCGCTGGGCGTCGTAGACGTACTCGCCGGGGCGGTCGACGACGTCGAAGACCCGGGCCAGGCCGTCGGGCCCTTCCGTCATGGCGACGGCCATGGTCCACAGCCAGGTCGCGAGGTAGGCGATCAGCAGCGTGCGGCGCCAGCCCGAAGCGGCGACGAGGCGCGGGAGTCCGGCGACCATCAGGATGCCGATCAGCACCGCCGGGATCGTCAGCAGACCGATCCGCGGATCCCAGTCGGCGTGCAGCGGCGGCCAGTTGACCATGACGTTCTCGCCGGTCCACTGCGGGACGTAGATCGCCAGCAGGACGAGGACGAGCCCGGCGGCGGCGGAGATCAGGGCGGCCCGACGGGACAACAGGCGGTCTCTCACACGATCCAGCGTAGGGGTGCCCCTCGTGGCTCGCCGGGCGACGAGCACGTGAGGAGAATTCTGGGCGCGCGACCAATACGTCGAGGTCGTAGCGTCGAACCATGAGCATGAGGACCTGCGACGTCGTGATCCCCTGTCGGGACGAGGCGTTGGCCCTCCCCATCGTCCTGGCGTCCGTCCCCGAGGGCTGGAACGTCATCGTCGTCGACAACGGCTCGACCGACGGAACTGCCGACGTGGCCCGCTCGCTCGGCGCCACGGTGGTCACCGAGACGCTCCCCGGGTACGGCGCCGCCGTGCACGCCGGGGTCCTCGCCGCGACCGCCGAGCACGTCGCCGTCATCGACGGTGACGCGTCGATGCGCCTGGTCGACCTGGTCCCGATGCTCGACATCGTCCGCTCCGGGCGCGCCACCATGGCCATCGGCCGCCGGCGCCCCGTCGAGCGTGGTGTGTGGCCGTGGCACGCCCGCGCCGGCACCCTCGCGCTGGCGACGATGATCCGTCGCCGCAGCGGCTTCGGGATCCACGACCTCGCGCCGATGCGCGTGTGCCGCCGTGAGGATCTGCTCGCCCTGGGCGTGGAGGACCGACGCTTCGGGTACCCCCTGGAGATGATGCTGAAGGCTGCCGCCGCGGGCTGGACCGTGCACGAGATCGACGTCCCGTACGGCCGCCGCGCAGCGGGCACGCGCTCGAAGGTGTCGGGCTCCGTGCGTGGCACCGCTCGCGTCATCCACGACTTCGCCGGGGTGCTGCGATGACCGCGCCGACCCTGCTGATCGTCGCCAAGGCGCCCGTCCCCGGCCTGGCCAAGACCCGCATCGGCCGCGTGCTTGGCCACGCCCGCGCTGCCGAGATCGCCGCGGCGTCGCTGCTCGACACCCTCGAGACGGCGGCCACGGTGGGGTGGCCCGTCGTCGTCGCGATGACCGGCGACCTGTCCCGTGCGACCCGAGGAGCGGAGATCACAGCCGCCCTGTCCGACGTGCGCGTCGTGGAGCAGCGCGGTGAGACGTTCGCCGAGCGTCTCGCACACGCGCACCTCGACGCCGACGCCGGCCACGGCGTCGTGCAGGTCGGCATGGACAGCCCGCAGGTGACGCGCGACGACTACAAGCAGGCCGGGCGTGCGCTGGCCCGCGGCACGACCGTCCTGGGCCCCGCGTCCGACGGCGGCTGGTGGCTCCTCGGCGTGCAGCGCGGCACCGATGCCGCGGCGCTTGCGGACGTCCCGATGTCCCGCGACGACACCGCTGACCGCACGATCGAGGCTCTCGGCGGCCAGGTCGACCTGCTGCGGACCCTCACCGACATGGACACCTGGGCTGACGCCCTCGCGATCGCCGCCGACCTGCCGGGCACCCACCTGGCAGCCGTCGTGGCCGAAGGAGCAGCCGCATGAGCAGCACGATGGACGCCGGCAGCGCCTTCGACGGCATGTTCACGGCCGGATCGGGCCGCTTCGTCGGGTCCGACGGCACGTTCGAGCACCTGGCCGTGCGCCAGTGGGCCGGACGTACCGATCTCGCCGACCGCCAGCTCTTCATCGATCACTGCTCCGGTCCGACGATCGACCTCGGCTGCGGTCCCGGCCGCCTGATCAGCGACCTCGCCGAGCGCGGCATCCCCGCGCTCGGGATCGACGTCTCCGCCGAGGCCGTCCGCCAGACCCGTCGCCGCGGCGTCCAGGCCCTGCGCCTCGACGTCTTCGACGACGTCCCGGGCGTCGGTGATTGGGCGCACGCCCTGCTGGCCGACGGCAACATCGGCATCGGCGGCGACCCGGTGCGGCTCCTGAGCCGTGCTCGCGAGCTGCTGCGGCCGGACGGCACGGCACTCGTCGAGGTCTCGGCCCTCGGCGCCGGGCTCGTCCGCGACGAGCGCCGCCTCTGGGTCGAGGGCCGGTTCTCCTCCGCGTTCGCATGGGCCGTCGTCGGCCTCGACGCGATCGACGAGGTGGCGCGCGAGGCCGGCTTCTCGGTCACCGCCGTCCGCACCGTCGCCGGCCGCCACGCCGTCACCCTTACCGCCGCCTGACGCCCTGGCCCGGGGCTGCCACCTGGCAGGATCGGGTTCATGGGCGAGCAACGGTCGACGCGGTGGTTCGTGGAGCGTGACGAGGTCCAGCGACGCGCCTACGCTCGACGGTTCGTCGACATCACGGCCAAGGGTGGGGACATCGACGGTGAGGCGCGCCTGATCGACGCCATGGCAGCACCCGGGAGCACCATCCTGGACGCCGGGTGCGGTGCCGGACGGATCACCGCGGCACTCACGGCCCGCGGGCACCAGGTCATCGGCGTCGACGCCGACCCGTTGCTGATCGAGGCCGGGCGCGACCAGCACCCCGCGGCAGACCTCCGTGTGCTGGACCTGGTCGACCTGACGCCCGAGGTCGGGGGGCCGTTCGACGTGATCGTGTGCACCGGCAACGTCATGACGTACGCCGAGCCCGGCACGGAGCCCGCGATCCTGACCGCCATGGCGACGGTGCTCGCGCCCCACGGCCGGGCCGTGTTCGGCTTCCACACCGATCGTGACTACACCGTCGCCGACCTCGACCGGGACGGGACGGCCGTGGGTTGGCGGCTCGAGCACCGGTGGGGCACCTGGAACCTCGACCCGTACACCGACAGCAGCGACTGGGCTGTCTCGACGTTCCGGGGACCCGCCTGACCCCCCTCCGCCAGATGTGTGCGCGTATCGACCTGCCTCGGGACGATTCCAGTCGATACGCGCACACATCGTGCGAAGCTCGGCGCTAGGGTCGCCTGTCGGCGGCGGCACGACGCGCGCGGCGATGGCGGTCGGACTCCGATCGCACGACTCCGTGCAGCCGTAGCGCTTCGCCTCGCCACAGCGCGATCCGCGGAGTCTTGGTCATCTCGCGGCCACGGAGCACCAGACGAGGGAAGTCGTCGAGTCCAAGCGGGTGGATCAGCTCGCGCCACGAGAGTCCACCCTCGAGCTGCACCACGTACACGTCCTCCATGCGGATCGACAGCACGACTCGGCCCCGGACCTCGACGGTCAGGACGCCGTCACCAAGGACGTATGTGGTGCGTCCGGCGTGCCACCACCACCAGACCATCAGTGCACCATTCACGACGATCCAGAATCCCAGGAGCGCCCCTCCTGCCAGCAGCAGCTGAAGCCATGCGGACTGCGGCTCGCCCAGTCCAACCGCGAGGATCGGAGCCACGATCATCACGACGAACATCGCGCCCATCACCACCGCATACCGGACGAACACCCGCCGATCGCTGGAGAACTCGGCATCGGCGGGCACGAACCCAGGATCCCACGGAGCGGTACCGAACGGGCCCGTCTACGGATCTCCGGACCGACGACAAAGGGCCCGCCGACGATGTCGGCGGACCCTTGTCCGGTGTCGGGCTGACAGGATTTGAACCTGCGACCCCCTGACCCCCAGTCAGGTGCGCTACCAAGCTGCGCTACAGCCCGTGAACCGTCGGACACTCTATCGCAGTCACTCGGGCACCAGGGGCAGCACCCTCCGCGACCGGAACCTCCGCTCGGCGCCGTCGACGGGATCGGTGAAGGAGAGCTCGTGCGCGAGCAGCTGGAGCGGCGTGCTGAAGTCGTCGACGTCCACGTCCAGCACCTGCGGATACAACGGGTCGCCCACGATCGGCAGGCCGAGACCGGCCAGGTGGACGCGGAGCTGGTGGGTCTGACCGGTCCTCGGCGTGAGGCGGTAGACGGCCCGCTCCCCCACGACGTGGTCGCGCTCGACGAGCGTCTCGGCGTTCGCAGGTGCGTCGGGGACGACCTCGACCTGCCACGCGCCGCGCTCCTTGCGGAGGTGGTTGCGCACGACCAGCGGCAGCTCCAGTGCTGGGTCGTGGGCCGCGAGCGCCAGGTAGGTCTTCTCGACCGCGCGCGCCTGGAAGAGTCCCTGGTAGGCCCCTCGCCAGCGACGCTCCGTCGTCAGCACCAGGACGCCCGACGTGATGCGGTCCAGCCGGTGCGCGGGCGACAGCTCGGGCAGCCCCAGCTCGTCACGCAGGCGCACCACGACGCTCTGGGCGACGTGCCGACCCCGCGGGATGGTGGAGAGGAACGGTGGCTTGTCGACCACCACGAGGCGATCGTCGCGGTGCAGCACGTGCAACGTGCCGGGCACGTCCGGCTCCTCGCGGAGGTCGCGGTGGAACCAGACGAACGTGTGCGGACGGTACGGGTCCGCCTCGCGCACCGGTGAGCCGTCGCCCGTGACGAAGCGCTCGTCCGCGAGCATGCCGACGACGTCCACCCGGTCCGGCAGCTTGTCGCGCAGCCACTGCCCCATCGTCGCCCACGCGGGCGCCCCGGGCGAGCGGTCCGGCGTGCGGACCCACGCCGCCCCGAGCCCGTGGCGAGCCGGCAGCGGCGAGCGCGGCGGCACCGGACGACCTAGCGGCGCTTGCGCTTCTCGCGGACGCGCTGCGTGAGGTGGATCGGCGTCCCCGCGAAGCCGAACTCCTCGCGCAGACGACGCTCCACGAAGCGCAGGTAGGTCTCCTCGAGCTTGCCCGAGGTGAACAGCACGAACGTCGGCGGCGCGGTCTGGGCCTGCGTGCCGAACAGGATCTTGGCCTGCTTGCCGCCGCGCACGGGGTGCGGGTGCTCGGCGACGAGGCGCCCGAGGAAGGCGTTGAGCTGCCCCGTCGAGACGCGGGTCTCCCAGCCCTCGAGGGCCGTGTCGAGCGCGCGCACGAGCCGGTCGACGTGCCAGCCGGTGCGGGCGGCGATGTTGATGCGCGGCGCCCACTGCACCTGCACGAGCTCGCGGTCGATCTCGCGCTCGAGGTAGAAGCGACGGTCCTCGTCGACGAGGTCCCACTTGTTGAAGGCGATCACCAGGGCGCGGCCGGTCTCGCGGATCGACTGCACGATGCGGATGTCCTGCTCGCTGAGCGACTGGCTCGCGTCGACGATCATGACGGCGACCTCGGCCCGCTCGATCGCCGAGCTCGTGCGCAGGCTCGCGTAGTACTCGTGGCCCGAGGCCTCGCGCACCCGCTTGCGGATGCCGGCGGTGTCGATGAAGGTCCAGGTGCGACCGCCCAGCTCGACGATCTCGTCGACGGGGTCGACGGTCGTGCCGGAGGCGTCGTCGACGACGACCCGCTCCTCGCCGGCCAGCTTGTTCAGCAGGCTGGACTTGCCGACGTTGGGCTTGCCCACGATCGCGACGCGGCGCGGACCGACCGGCAGCTCGCCGTCCCACTCCGGGGCCTCGGGCAGCGCGTCGAGGATCGCGTCGAGCATGTCGCCGCTGCCACGCCCGTGCAGAGCCGAGACGGGGTACGGCTCCCCGAGCCCGAGGTTCCACAGCGACGCGGCCTCGGCCTCGGTGCGCTGGTCGTCGACCTTGTTCGCGGCGAGCACGACGGGCTTGCCGGAGGCGCGCAGGATCTTCACGACCGCCTCGTCGGCGTCGGTGATGCCGACCGTCGCGTCGACCACGAACAGGACGGCGTCGGCGACCGACACGGCGATCTCGGCCTGTGCGGCGATGCGCTCGGCCAGGCCCCGGGCGTCGGGATCCCAGCCGCCGGTGTCGACGACCGTGAAGTTGCGGCCGTTCCAGGTCGCGTCGTAGGAGACGCGGTCGCGGGTCACGCCCGGGACGTCCTCGACGACGGCCTCACGGCGGCCGATGATGCGGTTGACGAGGGTCGACTTGCCCACGTTCGGGCGTCCGATCACCGCCAGGACGGGGGTCGGCCCGGTGGGCTGGTCGAGCTCGGTGTCTGTCATGTGAAGGTGTCCTGCTGGGGAGGCGGACCCGGGAGGTCGCGCTGGAGGGTCTCGGTGGCCCACTGGACGTGGGCTCGCATCGCATCGGCGATCTGTTCGCTCGTGGCGGAGACCGATGCTGCGTCGCGCGGCCACGGCGTGGCTGCGAAGGTCAAAGGACTACCGTAGACGACGTCCACACGTCGCCCGGGACTCGGCTTGGTCTCGATGCCCGCGCCGGGCTCGCGCGTGCCGATCACGGCGACCGGGACGACCGGGCTCCCCGTGGTCAGCGCGAGGTACGCCGCACCGCCGAAGATCTCGTGGACGAGGCCGTCGCCCCGCTTCCCCTCGGGGTAGACGAGCAGCACCTGGCCGGCCCGCAGGACCCGCAGCGCGGCGCGTAGTGCCCCCGCGTCGGTGCGCCCCCGGTGCAGCTTGATCTGCGCGCCGAGACGCAGCAGCCGCCCCGCACCGCCCTCGAAGGACTCGTGCTTCACGAGCGCGTGGACCGGTCGGTCGGAGGTCAGCACCGTGACGGGACCGTCGAGCCAGCCGATGTGGTTGCTGGCCAGGATCACGGGGCCCGCCTCGGGCACCTGCCCCATGCCCCGCACGTGGACGTCCCACCGGCGGCTGACGCGTCGACGAAGCACGGGCTTGAGGAGTCGGTGGGACCACTCGGCCAGGCCCGACCGCACCGGCCCCGGCTGCGCGATGGTGGTCACGAGCGGGCCTCCTCCGCGAGGGCGACGATCTGCCCGATGACCTCGTCGAGCGTCAAGAAGGTCGTGTCGATCTCGACCGCGTCGTCGGCCTTCGCCAGGGGCGAGGTCGCGCGCGTGGAGTCGATGCGGTCGCGGCGCAGCAGCGAGGCGGCGGTGGCGGCGGTGTCGCTGCCCCCCTCCTCCGCGGCGCGGCGCGAGGCGCGCGCCTCCGGGTCGGCCACGAGGTAGACCTTCACGGCGGCGTCCGTCGCGACGACGGTGCCGATGTCGCGTCCCTCGACCACGATGCCCGGCGTCGCCGCGGCGATGACCTGCCGCTGCAGGTCGACCAGGTGGGTGCGCACCTGCGGGACGGTCGAGACGGGGCTGACGTGGCGCACGACCTCGTCGCTGCGGATCTCGACGGCGACGTCGACGCCGTCGGCCACGATCGTCGGCTCGGCCGGATCGGTGCCCGACTCGATCGTGACGTCGGCGACCGCGGCCGCGACCGCAGCCGCGTCGTCGGTGTCGACACCGCGCTGCAACAGCGCCCACGTCACCGCTCGGTACATCGCACCGGTGTCGAGGTAGGCCAGTCCGAGTCGGGCGGCGACGCCCCGCGCGGTGCTGGACTTGCCGGAGCCGGACGGACCGTCGAGGGCGACGACGAGAGGCAGGGACACAGAACTCCTATCGGTACGCGGACCAGCCGCGTGCGGTGAGGGACGACGTGAGGTGGTCGGCGCGATCGGCGGCGACCTCGACCTGGGCCAGACCCACGGGACGACCGTACTCGTGGTCGATGCGGAAGTCCTCGATGTTGACGCCGGACTCGCCGATGTCGCTCATGAGCTGGGACAGGACGCCCGGACGGTCCTCGACCGGGACGAACACCGACGCGCTCTCGGTGCGGACCTCGCCGTGCTTGCCCGGGATGCGCTGCGTGCCGGCCCGGCCCGCGTCGAGCACGTCCGAGAGTCGACCGGTCAGCACGTCTCCCCCGGCACCGAGGGCGTCGAGCACCCGGTCGAGATCGCCGCGCAGCGACTGGAGGAGCGTCGTGACGGCGGCGGAGTTGCTGTCGAGGATCTGCAACCACATCCCGGTGGCGCTGCCCGCGATGCGGGTGACGTCGCGCAGGCCCGGACCGGCCAGGTCGATGTGCGCGCGCGGTGCGCTGGCCAGGAGGCCTGCCGTGAGCACCGAGACGAGGTGCGGGACGTGGGAGACCAGGGCGACGGCCTCGTCGTGCTCGTCGGGCGCGAACGACGTCGGGACGGCTTCCAGGGCGCTCACGACGGCGGTGACCAGCGCGACGGCCTCGGGGGTCGACTCGGGCAGCGGCACGACCGCCCAGGGGCGGCCCTCGAACAGCAGCGCGGAGCCCGCCGTCGGGCCGGACCGCTCGGTGCCGGCCATGGGGTGGCCACCGACGAAGCGCTCCGCACCCGGCGTGCCCGCGACGGCTGCCGCGACGGGGCGCTTGACGCTGGCGACGTCGGTCACGACCGCGTGCGGGAACTCCTGCAGCGCGCTCAGCACCGTGGCCGGGACGACCGTGGGCGGGACAGCCACGACGACGAGGTCGGGATCGGTCACCGGTTCGACCGACCCGGCACCGATGCTGGACGCGACCTCGGCGACACCCGGCACGGCGTCACGCAGGTGGACGTCGACGCCCCGGGCGGTCAGGGCCAGGGCCACGGAGGTGCCGATGAGTCCGCATCCGACGACCAACGCACTCCCGGGGAGGTCGGTCGCGGTCATGCCTCCACGCTATCGAAGAGCGCTCCGAGCTCGTCGCGCGTGAGATCACGGGTGCTGCCGCTGCGCAGGTTGCCGAGGTGCAGGGGGCCGAACGCGGTGCGGGTCAGCTCGCGCACGGGGTGGCCGACGTGGTCGAGCAGCCGGCGCACGATCCGGTTGCGCCCCATATGCAGGTCGAGCTCGACCAGCGAGCGGTCGCCGCTGACGTCCTTGACCAGGAAGCGGTCGACCGACGCGCGACCGTCGTCGAGGTCGACGCCGGCCATGAGCCGGCTGCCGAGCGTGTCGGCGACCCGGCCATCGACCAGGGCGACGTACGTCTTGGTGATCTCGAAGGACGGGTGGGCCAGCTTGTGGGCCAGGTCGCCGTCGTTGGTCATGATCAGCAGGCCCGAGGTGTCGGTGTCGAGGCGGCCGACGTGGAACAGCCGGTCCTCACGGCCCCCGAGCAGCGAGTTCAGGTCGGTCCGTCCGCGCTCGTCGTTCATCGACGTGACGACGCCCCGCGGCTTGTTGACCAGCACGTAGGCGTGCTCGCTGGGCGGGGGCAGGCGCCGGCCGTCGACCCGGATCACGGCGCGCAGCGGGTCGACCCGCAGGCCCATCTGGCTGACGATCTCGCCGTCGACCTCGACGCGGCCGTCGAGCATCAGGATCTCGCAGGCACGACGGCTGCCGAGACCGGCCTTGGCCAGCACCTTCTGCAGACGGATGCCCTCGTCGGCGGGGCTGTCAGTCATCTCGTGCCTCATCGGTCGGGTCCGAGTCGGTCGGGGCCTCGTCGGTGGGCGCAGCAGGCTGCTCGGCCGAGTCGGGCTCGGTCTCGGCGACCGGCGGCTTCGCGGGCGCGAACAGGTCGTCCTCGACCTCGTCGAGCTCCGGCAGCATCGGGGCGATCTCGGGCAGCTCGTCGAGCGAGCCCAGGCCCATGCGCTCCAGGAAGTAGCTCGTGGTGCGGTAGAGGATCGCGCCGCTCTCGGCGTCGGTGCCGGCCTCCTCGATCAGGCCGCGCGAGACCAGCGTCCGCACGACGCCGTCGACGTTGACGCCACGGATCGCCGAGATCCGCGAGCGGCTGATCGGCTGGCGGTACGCCACGACGGCGAGGGTCTCGAGAGCGGCCTGCGTCAGGCGCGCCTGCTGGCCGTCGAGGACGAACCGCTCGACCGCCGCGGCGACGGTCTCGCGCGTGTAGAAGCGCCAGCCGCCGGCGATCGAGCGCAGCTCGAAGCCGCGCTCCTGCTCGTCGTACTCCGCTGCCAGGGCGACGAGGGCCTCGGCGACGTCGACCGGCGGGTGCCCGACGGCCTGGGCGAGGGTCAGGTGGTCGAGCGGCTGGTCGGCGACCATCAGGACGGCCTCCAGCGCGGGCCGCAGCTCGAGCATCTCGAGCTCGAGCTCGTGGGGGCCGCGGGGCAGGCTGGCGTCACTCATCGGGGGTGTCCTTCTCAGCATCGTCCGGCAGAGGGGTCGCGGGGGCGTCGAGGTCGGCGTCGAGCAGCTCGGCCGGGATCACGTGCGCGTCGCCGGTGTCGGCCGGCGCGTCGAACTCGAGCCCGACCTCGACCTCGCCGTCGTCGCTGCCGGTCCAGCGCAGGTGCAGGTCGCCCAGCGGGGTCGCCTGCTCGAAGGCGACCATCCCCTCGCGGAACAGCTCGAGCAGCGCCAGGAAGCGCGCGACCGTCGTCATCAGGTCGGGCGAGTCGGAGGTGAGGGTGCGGAACGTGATGCTGCGCTCGCGGCGGAGGCGGTCGACCACGACGTGGGCCTGCTCGCGCACGCTGACCTGCGGCGCGTGCAGGTGCGCGAGCGACAGGATCTGCTCGGGCTTCGGCGTGAGCGCGGCTGCGGCCAGCCGGGCCAGGTCGTCCGGTGTCGCCGCGATCAGGATCTCCGGCAGCAGCTGCGCGAAGCGGGGCTCGAGCGCGACGGCCCGCGGGTAGCGGCGCTGCTCGGTCTCCAGGGTGGCCGCGATCCGAGCCGCGACCTGCTTGAACGCCCGGTACTGCAGCAGACGGGCGAAGAGCAGGTCGCGCGCCTCCAGCAGCGCGAGGTCCTCCTCGTCCTCGACCTCGGCCTGCGGCAGCAGCCGCGCGGTCTTGAGGTCGAGCAGGGTCGCGGCGACCAGGAGGAACTGCGTCGTCTGCTCCAGGTCGCCCCCGAGCTCGCGGATGTAGGCGATGAACTCGGTCGTGACCTCCGAGAGCGCCACCTCGGTGACGTCCATCTTGTGCCGGCTGATCAGCTGCAGGAGCAGGTCGAACGGCCCCTCGAAGCCGTCGATGCTGATCGAGAAACCGGACTCGGGCGCCGCCGGATCGGTCTCGACCAGCGGCTCGCTCACCGGCTCTCCGCGGCGCCGTCGATGCGCCGCACCAGGTCGCTCTCGGCGCCGTGGGCGGCGAAGTCCTCGAGCGCTGCGGCGAGCGCGGCCCGCACGATGCGGCCGCGGTCGACGTTGCGCCCCACGGCCGAGCGGACCGCGAGGCGCGTCTGCTCGAGCGCCAGCAGCTCCTCGGCCGTCACGTAGACGGTGATCTTCTCGTCGTGCTTGACGCGGCCGCTCGCAGCCGGCTTCGTCGGCTCCGCAGCAGCGGGCTCCGCGACCTCGGCCACCGATTCAGCCGGTTCCGGCGCCGCCTTCGCGGTCGAGCGGAACAGCTCGTCGGCACCCGGCATCGCCGGACGCCGGGTGGCCTTGCCGCCCGCCTTCGCCCGCGCGTCGGGCTTCACACGGTCGGGCATCGCACCAGCACTTCCCGCGCCAGCTGGCGGTAGGAGGCCGCGCCCGGCGAGGTCGTGGCGTACTCGGTGATGGGCTCGCCGGCGACGGTGGAGTCGGAGAACTTCACGGTGCGGCGGATGACGGTGTGGAAGACCAGGTCGCCCCAGCCCTGCACCAGCGTCTGCAGGACCTCACGGCCGTGCAGGGTGCGGCTGTCGAACATCGTGCCGAGCAGGCCGACGATCTGCAGGCGCGGGTTGGTGCGCTCGCGGACCTTCTCGATCGTCTCCTTGAGCAGCGCCACGCCGCGCAGCGCGAAGTACTCGCACTCGAGCGGGATGATGACGCCGTCGGACGCCGTCAGGGCGTTGACCGTGAGCAGCCCGAGGGACGGCTGGCAGTCGACCAGGATCACGTCGTACTCGTCGCGCACCTCGTGCAGCGCGCGTGCGAGCGCCTGCTCGCGGCCGACCTCGGTCACGAGCTGCATCTCGGCCGCCGAGAGGTCGATGTTGGCCGGGGCCAGGTCGAGCCCGGGCACCGACGTCTGGTGGATGATGTCGCGCAGCGTCAGCGAACGGTCCATCAGCACGTGGTAGATGCTCTGGTCGAGCTCGTGGGCGTTGAGGCCCAGCCCGACCGTCAGCGAGCCCTGCGGGTCGAAGTCGACCAGCAGGACCTTGCGACCCGCCTCGACGAGCGCGGCACCCAGGCTGATGGTCGTGGTGGTCTTGCCCACCCCGCCCTTCTGGTTGCACATCGACAGGACCGTCGCCGGACCGGGACGGCGGGGCTGCGGGTCACCGAAGGTGGGAGTCGGCCGCCCCGTGGGTCCGGTTTCCTGACTCATCGACACCCCGTTCAGCTGGACTCGGCACGCTCATGGACTTCGGGACACTCTAGCGTCCCGGACGCCCCCCGGTGACCTCAGTCGACGCGCGAGCGCAGCTCGGCGAGCTGCTCGGTGACGCGCACCAGCGCGGTGCCGCCGCGGGAGTCGCGCGAGCCGATCGAGCCCTCGACCGTGAGGACCTCACGCACCCCCGGGGTCAGGTGCGGCGAGATCGCGGCGAAGTCGTCGTCGCTGAGCTCGTCGAGCTCGATGCCGCGCTCCTCGCACACCTGGACGCACGCCCCCGACAGCTCGTGGGCGATCCGGAACGGCACGCCCTCGCGGACGAGCCACTCGGCGATGTCGGTCGCGAGCGCGAAGCCCTGCGGCGCGAGCTCGGCCATGCGGTCGGTGTGGAACGTGAGGGTCCGGACCATCCCGGTGAAGGCGGGCAGGAGCACCTCGAGGGTGTCGACCGAGTCGAACACCGGCTCCTTGTCCTCCTGGAGGTCGCGGTTGTACGCGAGCGGGAGGGCCTTCAGCGTGGCGAGCAGACCCGCCAGGTTGCCGATCAGGCGACCGGACTTGCCGCGCGCGAGCTCGGCGATGTCGGGGTTCTTCTTCTGCGGCATGATGCTCGACCCGGTCGAGTACCCGTCGTGCAGCGTGACGAAGCCGAACTCCTTGGTGTTCCAGAGGATGATCTCCTCCGCGAGGCGCGACACGTCGACGCCGATCTGGGCGGCGACGAAGGCGAACTCGGCCACGAAGTCGCGCGAGGACGTGCCGTCGATCGAGTTCGGCGTCGAGCCCGTGAAGCCGAGGTCGGCCGCGACGGCCTCCGGGTCCAGGCCGAGGGACGACCCGGCGAGCGCGCCCGAGCCGTACGGCGACTCCCCGGCGACGCGCGCGTCCCACTCCCCCAGGCGGTCGAGGTCGCGCACGAGCGGCCACGCGTGCGCCAGCAGGTGGTGCGACAGCAGCACGGGCTGGGCGTGCTGCAGGTGGGTGCGACCGGGCATCGGGGCACCGAGGTGTGCCTCCGCCTGGTCGGCGAGCGCCACGACGAGGTCGCGGACGAGGCGCGCGACGATGCGGGCGTGCTCGCGCAGGTAGGCGCGGAACAGCGTCGCGACCTGGTCGTTGCGCGAGCGGCCGGCGCGCAGGCGCCCGCCGAGCTCGGGACCGAGGCGCTCCATCAGGCCCCGCTCGAGCGCGGAGTGGACGTCCTCGTCCTCCGGCGCGGGGGTGAACGCCCCGGAGCGGACGTCGGCGTCGAGCGCCGCGATGCCGGCGAGCATCGCCGACAGGTCGTCGGCGGAGAGCAGGCCGGCGGTGTGCAGCACCCGGGCGTGCGAGCGCGATCCGGCCAGGTCGTACGGCGCGAGGCGCCAGTCGAAGTGGGTCGAGCGCGACAGCGCCGTGAGCTCCGGCGAGGGTCCGCTGGCGAAGCGGCCGCCCCACAGGCGGGAGTCGGCGGCCTCGACCTCGCCGCTGGTCTTCTCAAGGTCAGTCATCGGAGGGCACCTTACGGGCGAGGTCGGTGAAGGAGGCGGCCAGGGCGTCGCCGCCGGCGGGATCGCGGCAGATCAGCATCACGGTGTCGTCGCCGGCGATCGTGCCGAGGATCGCGGGCATCGTGGCGTGGTCGATCGCGGAGGCGAAGTACTGGGCGCCGCCGGGGGGCGTGCGCAGCACCACGAGGTTGGCGGACGCGTCGGCGCTGACGAGCAGCTCGCGGCAGATCCGCGCGAGGCGGGCCTGCGACGCGGCGCTGTCGGTGGCCGGCTGCGGCGTGCGGTCGCCGCCCTCGGCGGGCACGGCGTACACCAGGCCGCCGCCGGAGTGGCGCACGCGCACGGCGTCGAGCTCGACGAGGTCCCGCGACAGCGTCGACGGGGTCACGGTCACGCCGCGCTCCTCCAGCAGCGCGACGAGCTCGCCCTGTGACCGCACGGCGTGACGCTGCAGCAGGTCCACGACCAGCTGCTGACGCCCCGCCTTGGTGTCGGGAACACTCACGATGCGACCTTCACGATCGGGCCTTCTCCAGGAGCCAGGCGAGGACGGCCTTCTGGGCGTGCAGCCGGTTCTCGGCCTCGTCCCACACGACGCTCTGCGGTCCGTCGATCACGTCGGCGGCGATCTCCAGCCCCCGGTACGCCGGGAGGCAGTGCAGCACGATCGCGTCGGGCTTGGCGAGGGCGACGCGCTCGCTCGTCAGCGAGTACGGGCCGAAGACCTCGAGCCGTTCGGCCTTGGTGTCCTCGGTGCCCATCGAGACCCACGTGTCCGTGATGACGACGTCGGCACCGCTCAGGGCGGCAACCGGGTCGTCGGTGATCGTGACCGACCCGCCCGTCGTGGCGGCGATGCGCTCGGCGTCGGCCACGACCTGGGCGTCGGGCTGGTAGCCCGCCGGCGAGCCGATGCGGATGTCCATGCCGGCCGTCGCACCACCGAGCACGTACGAGTGCCCCATGTTGCAGGCACCGTCGCCGACGAAGGCGACCTGCAGGCCCGCCAGCGCGCCCTTGTGCTCGATGATCGTCTGCCAGTCGGCCAGGATCTGGCACGGGTGGAAGTCGTCGCTCAGCGCGTTCACGACGGGCACGCCCGACAGCTCGGCCATGACCTCGAGGTCGCGCTGGTGGTAGGTGCGCCACACGACCCCGCTGACCATCCGCCCGAGGACCCGCGCGGTGTCCTCGACCGGCTCACCCCGACCGGCCTGGGTCGTGCCGCGGTCCATGATCAGGGGCGAGCCGCCGAGGTCGGCGATGCCGACCGCGAACGAGACGCGCGTGCGGGTGGAGGACTTGTCGAACATGACCGCGACGGTCTGCGGTCCCTCGAGCGGCTTGCGGCTGTACGGCGCGGCCTTGAGCTCGGCCGCCAGCGCCAGCACCTCGGCCTGCTCGGCCGGGCTCAGGTCGTCGTCGCGCAGCAGGTGCCGCACTGCGCTCGTCATGCCAGCACCTCGTCCAGCAGGGCCGAGAGCGTCGCGACCGCCTGAGCGGCCTCGTCCTCGGTCAGCACGAGCGGCGGGGCGAGGCGCAGCCGGTCGGCGGTGGGCGCGTTGACGATGAGGCCCGCGTCGTAGGCGGCCGTCTGCACGTCCGCCGCCCGGGGCTCGGTCAGCACCACGCCGCGGAGCAGCCCGCGACCCGTGACGGCCTTGACGCGCGGGTGCCGGGCCAGTCCGTCGGCGAGCTGATCGCCGCGCGCGGTGGCGTGCGCGAGCAGGCCCTCGGACTCGATCGTCTCGATCACCGCGAGGGCCGCAGCCGTCGCGACCGGGTTGCCGCCGAACGTCGTGCCGTGGTTTCCGGGCTGCAGCAGCGTCGCGGCGTCGCCGAGGGCGATCATCGCGCCGATCGGGATGCCACCGCCCAGACCCTTCGCGAGCGTCACGAGGTCGGGCACGATGCCGGACGCGGTGTGCGCGAACCAGTCGCCCGTGCGACCGACGCCGGTCTGCACCTCGTCGAGCCACAGCAGCGCACCGTGACGGGACGTGATCTCGCGCGCCGCCTGCAGGTAGCCCTCGGGCGCGTCGACCACGCCGGCCTCGCCCTGGATGGGCTCGACCACGAACACCGCGACGGTGTCGTCGACGGCCGCCTCGAGCGCCGCGACGTCGCCGTACGGCACGAAGGTGACGTCACCGGGCAGCGGCTCGAACGGCTCGCGGTACTGCGCCTTGGAGGTCAGCGCGAGCGCGCCCATCGTGCGGCCGTGGAAGCTGCCCTCGGTCGCGATGATCCGCGTGCGGCCGGTGCGACGGGCCGCCTTGAAGGCCGCCTCGTTCGCCTCGGTCCCCGAGTTCGCGAAGAACACGCGACCACGGCCGTCGGAGCCGATCAGGCTCAACAGCTTCTCGGCGAGGCGCACCTGCGGCTCGGAGATGAAGAAGTTCGACACGTGACCGAGGGTCTGCAGCTGCGTCGAGACCGCCTCGACGATCGCCGGGTGCGCGTGGCCGAGCGAGTTCACCGCGATGCCGCCGAGCAGGTCGAGGTAGCGGTTGCCGTCGACGTCCCACACCGTGGAGCCCTCGCCACGCGCCAGGACCCGTGCAGGTACGCCGAAGGTGTTCATGACCGAGCCCTGGTAGCGCTCGGTCAGCTCGGCGCCCGTGACGGGCGTGCCGGCCCAGCCCTCGGGCCTCTGGCCGCTCATGGCTTCTCCTTGTCGACGCTGGTCGAGTACAGGGCGGTGCGCACGCGCGTCTCCGCGCCCGGCACGACCTGCGTGCCGACGCCCTCGTCGGTGAACATCTCCAGCAGCACGGCGTGCGACTCGCGGCCGTCGATCACGGTCGAGCGCGCGACTCCGCCCTGCACGGCCTTGAGGCAGGCCGTCATCTTCGGGATCATGCCGCTCGCGAGGGACGGGATGAGCGCCTCGAGGCTCTCCGGGCTGATCTCGCCGATCACGTCGGTCGAGTTCGGCCAGTCGGCGTACAGGCCCTCCACGTCCGTGAGCACCAGGAGCTTCTCGGCCCCCAGGGCCACCGCGAGCGCCGCTGCCGCGGTGTCGGCGTTGACGTTGTGCACCTGACCGTCCTTGTCGGGAGCGACGCTGGACACGACGGGGATGCGACCGGCGTCGATGATGTCCTGCACCGCCTCCGGGCGGACGTCGACGACCTCACCGACGAGCCCCACGTCGACCGGCACGCCGTCGACCAGCGGCATCGTGCGCTCGGCCGTGAACAGGCCCGCGTCCTCGCCCGACAGGCCCACGGCCATCGCGCCGTGCCGGTTGAGCAGTCCGACGAGCTCGCGCCCGACCTGGCCCGTCAGCACCATGCGGACGACGTCCATCGTCTCGGGCGTCGTGACCCGCAGGCCGCCGCGGAACTCCGACTGGATGTCGAGCTTCTCGAGCATCGTGCTGATCTGCGGGCCGCCACCGTGCACCACGACCGGCTTGAAGCCGGCCAGGCGCAGGAACACGATGTCCTCCGCGAAGGCCTGCTTCAGGGCGTCGTCGGTCATGGCGTTGCCGCCGTACTTCACGACGATGACCTTGTCGTGGTACTTCTTCAGCCACGGCAGGGCCTCGGCGAGGATGCCGGCCTTGGTGGTGGCCTTCTTCCAGTCCTGCGGGTGCCACGCGTCGGGCTCACCGTCGGTGCTGGTGGGGGTCGATTCGTACTCGCTCATGATGAGTAGGCGGAGTTCTCGTGGACGTACGCCTGCGTCAGGTCGTTGGTCCAGATCGTCGCCGCCTCCTTTCCTGCCTTGAGGTCGATCGTGACGGAGACGGCGCGCTGCTCGAGGTCGATCCCCGCGGGGTCCTCGGCGGGACCGCTGTTGCGGCACACCCACACGCCGTTGAGGGCGACGTCGAGGTCGGCCGGGTCGAACGCAGCGTCGGTGGTGCCCACGGAGGCCAGGATGCGGCCCCAGTTCGGGTCCTTGCCGAAGATCGCGCACTTGAAGAGGTTGCTGCGGGCCACCGAGCGGCCCACGGCGAGCGCGTCCTCCTCGGTGGCGGCGTTGACGGTCTCGATCGCGATCTCGTGATCGGCACCCTCGGCGTCGGCCAGGAGCTGCAGCGCGAGGTCACGGCACAGCTCGGTCAGCTGCGCGGTGAACTCCGCGAGGTCGGGCGTGACCTCCGCGGACCCGCTCGCCATCAGCAGCACGGTGTCGTTGGTCGACTGGCAGCCGTCGGAGTCGAGACGGTCGAACGACCGGGCCGTGGCCGTGCGCAGGGCCGCGTCGAGGTCGGCCGCGGACAGGTCGGCGTCGGTGGTGATGACCACGAGCATCGTGGCCAGGGCGGGCGCCAGCATGCCGGCACCCTTCGCCATCCCACCAATCGTCACGCCCTCGAACGTGCGCACGGCCTGCTTGCTCACCGTGTCGGTCGTCATGATCGCGGTCGACGCCGCCGCTCCCCCATCGGCGCTGAGCGCGGACGCGGCCTCGCGCACGCCACCGAGGAGGTCGTCCTTGTCGTTCAGCAGCCCGATCAGGCCCGTCGAGCACACCTGCACGTCGATCGGACCGACACCCAGCAGCTCACCGGCCAGCTCGGCCGTCTCGTGCACGATCTGGAAGCCCGCGGCGCCGGTGTAGCAGTTGGCGCCTCCGGAGTTCAGCACGACCGCGCGGGCGCTGCCCGTCGTGATGGCCTTCTCGCTCCACAGGACCGGGTTCGCCTTGCAGCGGTTGGAGGTGAACACCGCGGCGGCCGACGAGACCGGTCCGTCGTTGACGACGAGGGCGACGTCGGGCGCGCCGGTGGACTTCAGGCCGGCGGCCACGCCGGAGGCCCGGAACCCGAGCGCTGCTGTGACGCTCATGGCGCCACCGCCTTGGAAGGAGCAACGATAGGCGGTGCCGTCATGAGACACCCCGACATCGTCGCTCGCTGGCGCTCGCTCATGGCGCAACTCCTTCGGTGGGGAGGCCCGTGGTCTCGGGGAGACCCAGGGCGAGGTTCATGGACTGGATGGCGCCGCCGGCGGTGCCCTTGACCAGGTTGTCGATGGCGGTGACGGTCACCAGACGACCGACCTTCTCGTCGACCGCGACCTGCACGAGGGCGTGGTTCGAGCCGAGGGTCGAGGCCGTGGAGGGCCAGACGCCCTCGGGCAGCAGGTGGACGAACGGTTCGGCGTCGTAGGCCGCGGCGTAGGTCTGGCGCACGGCGGCGAGGTCGACGCCGGGGCGCAGGCGCGCCGTCGCCGTGGCCAGGATGCCGCGCGACATCGGCACGAGCGTGGGCGTGAACGACAGCGCCACCTCCCCGGCGCCCGCGTGGCGCAGGTTCTGGGCGATCTCGGGGATGTGCCGGTGGGTGCCGCCCACGGCGTACGGCACTGCGGCGCCGAGGCCCTCGGAGGCCAGCAGGTGCGGCTTGGCCGCCTTGCCGGCACCGGAGTAGCCGTTGGCCAGCACCGCGACGATGTCGGTGCTCTCGGCCAGGTCCGCCGCGATCGCCGGCTGGAGGCCGAGGGTCACGGCGGTGACGTTGCAGCCGGGCACCGCGATGCGCTTGACGGCGCCGAGCGCCTCGCGCTGCTTGGTCGCTCCGGTAAAGAGCTCCGGCAGGCCGTACGGCCAGGTGCCGGCGTGGTCGCTGCCGTAGTACGCGACCCAGTCGTCAGCGTTCTCGAGCCGGTGGTCGGCACCGCAGTCGATCACGAGCGTGTCCGGTCCGAGGGCAGCGGCGACCTTGCCCGACTCACCGTGCGGCAGGCCGAGGAACACGACGTCGTGGCCCGCGAGGGTCTCGGCCGTGGTCGGCTCGATCACGCGGTCGTGCAGCGCGACGAGGTGCGGCTGGTGCTCGACCAGGCGCGACCCCGCGCTGGAGGCCGCGGTGAGAGCGCCGATCGTGACGTCCGGGTGCTGGAGCAGGAGGCGCAGGACCTCGCCACCGGCGTACCCGCTCGCGCCGGCGACGGCGACGTTGTAGGTGTGGCTCATCTGTCAACCCTTGCAGAAGTGGGTGGGGGCGGCGCGACGCCCCGGAGGACGTCACACCCGGCAGGCCTCGGGCCTCAGTCGGCGCCGAGCTCCATCGCAGCGGCGTCGAGGGCCTGCTCGGCCTCCGCCGTCGCGGCCGGGTTGGCCTCGATCCGCACGGCGCCGCCCGCAGGCAGCTCGCCGAACAGCGTGCCGTTCTCGACGAGCACCTGACCCTGGTCGAGCGGCTGCTCGGCGTACATCTCGAGCTTGGCGCGCGAGTCGGCGATGTCGAGGTTGCGCATCGTGAGCTGGCCGATGCGGTCGGTGGGACCGAACACGGCGTTGTCGGTGCGCTCCATCGAGAGCTTGTCGGGGTGGTACGAGAAGTTCTCGCCCTGCGTGTCGAGGATCGAGTAGTCCTCGCCGCGCCGCAGCCGCAGCGTGACGCTGCCCGTGACGAGCGAGGCGATCCAGCGCTCGACCGACTCGCGCAGCATCATCGCCTGCGGGTCGAGCCAGCGGCCCTCGTACATCAGGCGACCGAGACGACGGCCGTGCTGGTGGAAGTTCGCGATCGTGTCCTCGTTGTGGATCGCGTTGACGAGGCGCTCGTAGGCGATGTGCAGCAGCGCCATCGCCGGGGCCTCGTAGATGCCGCGGCTCTTGGCCTCGATGATGCGGTTCTCGATCTGGTCGGACATGCCGAGGCCGTGGCGACCGCCGATCGTGTTGGCCTCGTGCACGAGCGCCACGGCGTCACCGTCGAAGGTGTTGCCGTTGATCGCGACCGGGCGACCCGCCTCGAACGAGATCGTGACGTCCTCGGTGTCGATGTCGACCGAGGGGTCCCAGAACTTCACGCCCATGATGGGCTCGACGGTCTCGAGCGACACGTCGAGGTGCTCGAGCGTCTTGGCCTCGTGCGTCGCGCCCCAGATGTTGGCGTCGGTCGAGTACGCCTTCTCCTGGCTGTCGCGGTACGGCAGGTCGCGCTCGGTGAGCCACTGGCTCATCTCGGTGCGGCCGCCGAGCTCGCTGACGAAGTCCGCATCGAGCCACGGCTTGTAGATCCGCAGCGCGGGGTTGGCCAGCAGGCCGTAGCGGTAGAACCGCTCGATGTCGTTGCCCTTGAAGGTCGAGCCGTCACCCCAGATGTCGACGCCGTCCTCGTGCATCGCCCGCACCAGGAGCGTGCCGGTGACGGCCCGGCCGAGCGGCGTCGTGTTGAAGTACGTCCGGCCGGCGGAGCGGATGTGGAACGCGCCGCAGGCGAGCGCCGCGAGGCCCTCGTCGACCAGCGGCTTCTTGATGTCGATGGCCCGCGCCAGCTCGGCGCCGTACTGCATCGCCCGGCCCGGGATGCCGGAGATGTCCGGCTCGTCGTACTGGCCGATGTCGGCGGTGTAGGTGCACGGGATGGCGCCCTTGTCGCGCATCCACGCGACGGCCACGGAGGTGTCGAGACCCCCGGAGAACGCGATCCCGACCCGCTGACCGACGGGCAATGACGTGAGTACCTTGGACATGTCTCACATTCTTGCACACTCCTGCAAGATCTTGCACACCACCCCACGGACGACCGCTCGCGAGTGAATTCCCGCCCCGCGGCGAGTGAGTTCCCGCCCCGCGGCGAGTGAGTTCCCGCCCCACGAGGAGTGAGTTCCCGCCCCACCAGGTCAGGTCGTGAGCCTCTTCCGCAGGGCCCACTCACCCAGGGTGGTCACGACGACCACGCCCCAGACCAGGCCGAAGCCGGCCCAGACGCTGTCATCATCACCCACGAACCACAGTGCCAGTCCGAGGAACAGCACGACGACCGGCACTGCGAGCGCGAGTCGAAGCCGCCCGTACCGCCGATGCCACGCCACCTCGGACCGGTCGGGCACGGGATACCGCAACCCCCACCACCGATCGGCCTCGATGAGCCCGACAGCGAGGATGAGCGAGGCGAGGATCGCCCAGGACGTCGCCCGACCGTGGAACGTCAGGACGCCGACGATTCCCATCGCGACGGCGACGGCCAGCTCCACTCGGATGCGCGACCCCTGACGCCGTGCCGCGTCGACGGCGCCCCGCCTCCAGGTCGACGTCATCGTGCCCCCTCTGCGCCGTTCAGATCCCCAGAGTCTGACCCGCGACGGGAGCACTCCACCACCACCCGACCGCTCGCGAGCGAGTTCCCGCCCCTCGAGGAGTGAGTTTCCGCCCCGATGTGGGGCGGAAACTCACTCGCGAAGGGGCGGGAATCCACTCGCCGAGGGGCGGGAATCCACTCGCGAGCGGTCGTTACCGGAGGGTGGCGGAGTGCTGGGCGGAGGCGGCCTGGACCGCGGCGTCGCGGGCCGACTTGATGTCGGCGTCGGTCAGCGTGCGGTCCGGGGCGCGCAGGCGCAGCGAGAACGCGAGCGAGCGCTGGCCCTCCGGCACCTGGCCGCCGGTGTAGACGTCGAACAGCCGGACCGACTCGATCAGCTCGCTCGCGCCGGCCAGCGTCGACCGCAGCGCCTCGGCCGCGACGTCGTCGGCCACGAGGAACGCGAGGTCCTCCTTGGCGACGGGGAACGACGAGAACGCCGGCTTGGGCCCGACCTCGGGCGAGGCCGCCAGGAGGACGTCGAGGTCGATCTCGGCGGCACCGACCCGGCCGGGCAGCCCGTGCTCGGCCGCGACGGCGGGGTGCAGCTCACCGGCATGGCCCACGACGGTGCCGTCGGCCAGGACGATCTCGGCGCAGCGCCCCGGGTGGAACGGCGCGACCTGGGCCGCGCGCACCTCGACCTCCACGTGCAGGACCTGCGTCACGCGCCGCACGACCGCGAGGGCGTCCGACCACGCGACGGCGCGCCCGGCGCCGTCCCAGCCGGAGCGCTCACGCTCACCGACGAGCACCAGGCCGACGTGCTGCGGCTGGTGCGGCAGCGCCGCGTCGAGCGCTGCGATCTCTGCATCGGTCGGGCGACGATCGACGCCGTAGATCGGCGCACCGACCGGCTCGGCCGCCGCCAGGAACACGCGGGCGATCTCGCTGATCTCGACGACGTCGTGCCCGCGGCTCACGTTGAGCGAGGCCGCGCGCAGCAGGCCGACCAGCAGCGTCGGGGTGAGCCCCGGCTCCTCGGCCGACAACGGGTTGGCCAGGATCACCTGACGGCGACGCTCGTCGTCGGCGGGCAGGCCAAGACGGTCGAGGTCGGCAGCGCCCACGAACGGCAGGGTCATGACCTCGGTCAGGCCCGCACCGGCGAGCACGTGCCCGACGCGGCGGCGCAGCACCTGGTTCCTCGACAGGCCCCGACCGCCCGTGGGCGTCGGAAGCACCGACGGCACGGTGTCGTAGCCGGCCGAGCGCAGCGCCTCCTCGACGAAGTCGTTCGGGTCGTTGAGGTCGAAGCGCCACGTGGGCGGCGTGACCGTGAAGGTCGCGCCGTCGGTGGCGACGATGCAGCCGTTGCGCTCGTAGACGTCCTGGGCGAACGCCGGCGTGATGTCGACGCCGGAGACTCGGGCCGGGAGGTCGACCGGGAACGTCACCGGGACGGACGCCGGCACCGTGCCGACGTGCGCGGCGCCGGGCTCGACCGTGCCACCGCCGAGCTCGGCGAGCAGCTGGGCCACCCGCGCGGCACCGGCGAGCGTGAGCGCCGGGTCGACGCCGCGCTCGTACCGCTTGGCCGCCTCGGACGGAAGCTTGTGACGGCGCTCGCCACGGAAGATCGTGACCGGGTCCCAGAACGCGGCCTCCACGACGACGTCGGTCGTCTCGGGTCCGATCTCGGTCGAGGCACCGCCCATGACGCCCGCGAGGCCGATGATGCCGGAGTCGTCGACGATCACCAGGTCCTCGGGCGTCAGCGTGCGCTTCACGTCGTCGAGCGTCGTGACCGTCTCCCCCGCCGTGGCCCGGCGCACGACGATGTCGCCGCTGACCTTCGCTCGGTCGTAGCAGTGGTTCGGCTGGCCGAGCTCGAGCATGACGTAGTTGCTGACGTCGACCGTGAGCGAGATCGAGCGCATGCCGGCCTGCGTGATGCGCCGGACCATCCAGTCCGGTGCCGTGCGCGTGGGGTCGATGCCGGTGACGACGACCGTCGTGAACACCGGACACCCCTCCGGGTCCTCCACCCGCACGGGGTACCCGCCCTCGCCGACCGGCAGCGTGACCGCGTCGACCGGGTCCGAGAACGGCAGGTCGAACGCGAGGGCCGTGTCGCGGGCGACGCCGCGCAGGCTGAGGGCGTACGCGCGGTCGGGATTGACCTCGAGGTCGAGCGTCTGGTCGGCGAGTCCGAGCAGCTCGGTGGCCGAGTCGCCCGGCTCCGCGGACCCGGGAGCGAGCACGAGGATGCCCGCCGCGCTGGACTCGTCGTCCGGAAGGCCCAGCTCCTTCGTGGAGCAGATCATGCCGTCGGAGACGTGGCCGTAGGTCTTGCGTGAGCCGATCTCGAACCCGAGCTCGGGCAGGAACGTGCCGGGCAGCGACACCACGACGAGGTCGCCCACGGCGAAGTTGTGCGCGCCGCAGACGATGCCGCGCGAGGCGACGTCGTCGCCCGGTGCATCCGGCACGGACGCGACGTTCTGTGCGCCGACGTCGACCCGGCACCAGTTGATGGTCTTGCCGTTCTTCTGCTCCTCGGGCGAGATCGCGAGCACGCGCCCCACCGTCAGCGGGCCGGAGATGCCGCCGCCGATGATCTCCTCGAGCTTGAGGTCGTACATCGTCAGGCGGTCGGCCAGCTGCTCGGTCGTGACCTCAGCCGGCAGATCGACGAGAGTGCGAAGCCACTCGACGGGCACCTTCATCAGAGACCAACTCCGAACGGCTCGGTGAAGCGGACGTCGCCGTCCCAGAGGTCACGCAGGTCGGCGATGTCGTAGCGGCTCGTGACCGTGCGGTCGAGGCCCATGCCGAAGGCGAAGCCCGAGTACCGCTCGGGGTCGACGCCGCAGGCCACCAGCACGCGCGGGTTGACCACGCCGCAGCCGCCCCACTCGATCCAGCCCTCGCCGCCGCACGTGCGGCACGAGCCCACCGAGGCGGGGTCGTTGTGGCAGACGTAGCAGAGCAGGTCGACCTCGGCGCTCGGCTCGGTGAACGGGAAGTACGACGGGCGGAACCGCGTCGTCATGCCGTCGCCGTAGACGGCCTGGGCGAAGTGGTCGAGCGTGCCCTTGAGGTGCGCCATCGACAGGCCCTCGTCGATCGCGAGGCCCTCGACCTGGTGGAAGACCGGCATGTGCGTCGCGTCGGCCTCGTCGGTGCGGTAGACCCGCCCGGGACAGACGACGTAGATGGGGGGCGTGCGCGTGAGCATCGAGCGCGCCTGCACCGGCGACGTGTGCGTGCGCAGGACCTGCGCCGACTCCGCGGGCTCGACCCAGAACGTGTCCTGCATCGTGCGCGCCGGGTGGTCAGGCCCCAGGTTCATCGCGTCGAAGTTGAGCCACTCGGCCTCGACCTCGGGGCCCTCGGCGACCTCCCAGCCCATCGCGACGAAGATGTCGGCGACGAGCTCCTGGATCGTGGTGATGGGGTGGCGCGCGCCGACGACCTCACGATCGACCGGCAGGGTGACGTCGACCGCCTCCGCCGCGAGCTGCGCGGCCGACTCGACGGCCTCCAGCTCCTCGGTGCGGGCCGCGATGGCTCGGTTGACCTCGCCGCGGGCCTGACCGATGCGCTGACCGGCCTCCTTGCGCGCCTGCGGGGGCAGCGCACCGATCTCGCGGTTCGCGAGCGCCAGGGGCGATCGGTCGCCGGCGTGGTCGAGACGCGCCTGCTTGAGGTCGGCCAGCGTCGTCGCCGCAGCGACGGCCTCGAGGGCCTCGCGGGCGACGCGGGCGACCTCGTCGGGGTGCAGGGGCGTGACCTCGACGGGGTCGTAGTCGGAGTTCGGAGCGGACACGGTCCCTGAGTCTACGGGTGACGATTGCGCCGTCGGCGAACCGGCTTGAGACCCGGCAGCGATCGGCGTTGGATGGGGCGATGGACCTGCTCGTGCTCGGCGGAACCGCGTTTCTCGGGCGGGCGGTCGCCACCGAGGCCGTGGCACGCGGGCACCGGGTGGTGTGTGCCGCGCGGGGCTCCGCTCCGGTGCCTGACGGAGCCTCGCTCGTCCGGCTCGACCGTGACCACGACCGCGGTCTCGCGCCGGTCGTCGACCACTCGTGGGACGCCGTCGTCGACGTCACCCGCACCCCGCGCCACACGGAGCGCGCGGTGCGCGACCTCACGACCCAGCACCACGTGCTCGTCTCCACGGGCAACGTCTACGCACGGTTCGACCGTCCCGAGCAGTCCGAGGACGCGGCCCTGTGCGCGCCCGTCGACGACCTCGACGACATCAGCGACTACGGCCGCGGCAAGGTCGCGTGCGAGAGTCTCGTCCGCGCAGCCTCCGCGACGAGCACCGTCGTGCGCTCCGGCCTGATCGGTGGCCCGGGCGACACGAGCGGCCGCAGCGGCTACTATCCCTGGCGCTTCGCGCACCCCACCGGCGCCGACGTGCTGCTTCCCGCCGTCCCGGACTTCCCGGTCGCGCTCATCGACGTCGAGGACCTTGCGCGATGGCTCGTCCTCGCGGCCGAGCGACGCATCGACGGCACCTTCAACGCGACGGGTCGGACGACCACGCTGGCCGAGGTCGTCCGCCTGGCCGCAGACGTCGCGGGGAGTGACGCGACACCCCGCTGGGTCGACCCGGCCGAGCTCGAGCGTCTCGGGGTGGCGGCCTGGATGGGGCCGACCTCGCTCCCCCTCTGGATCGACGACCCGGCGTGGCGCTGGTTCGCCACGATGGACACGGTGGCTGCTCGGACCGCAGGGCTGGTGACACGGCCCCTCGCCGACACCTTGGCGCGCACCCTGGCCTACGAAGAGCGACGCACCGAGCCGCGGCTGGCCGGCCTCACTGACCCCGACGAGATCCGCGTGCGCGCAGCGCTCGACGCGGCCTGATCCCGGCTCAGTCGGTGAGGGCGTCGGGCTCGTTCACGGGGAGCCAGACGTCGATCTGCGCTCCCCCGCCGTCGGCGTCGTCGATCGTGACGAGGCCGCCGTGCTGGGTCACGATGCCGCCGACGATGTACATGCCCAGACCGCTGCCCGCACCGGGTCCGGCCTTCCAGAAACGGCTGAAGACCCGCTGCCGCAGCTCGGCCGGGATGCCCGGCCCCTGGTCGACGAGCCGCACCCGCACGCCCGGGGCGCCGTCGTGCTTGAGGTCGGCCACCTCGACCCGCCGCAGGCCGTGACCGTGCCGCATCGCGTTCTCGACGAGGTTCGTCATGACCTGGACGATCCGGTCGCCGTCACCCCAGACGACCTCGACCCCCGCGATCGCCGACTCCCACGACGGCTCGCTCCCGGCCGCCGAGACGCTGCGCAGGACGCGGTCGACGAGCTCGTCGAGCCGGACCGGGCCGCGCTTCAGCGTCAGACGTCCGGAGTCGATGCGCGCCGCGTCGAGCAGCTCGGTGATGAGGCGGGTCAGCCGGTCGGCGTCGGCGTCGACGGTCTCGAGCATGAACTGCCGCTGCTCGTCGGTGAAGCGGTCCCACTTGCTGAGCAGCGTGGCCGTGAACCCCTTGATGCCCGTGAGCGGCGACCGCAGCTCGTGCGCGACTGTTGCGACGAGGTCGGAGCGCTCGCGGTCGCGCTGGTTGCGGGCGCGGGCGCTGCGGATGCCGACGACGACCTGCTGCACGGTGCCCGCGGGCCGGTCGCGCTGGATCGACGCGGTGATGAGGTACTCCGAGCCGCGCGGCGAGTACCAGGACTGCTCGGAGATCGCGGTGCGCGTGTTGAGCCCGTCGTACGGACGCATCGAGGCCATCCACGTGTGGCCGTTGAGGTCGTCGAACGGCAGCGCGTCGTCGAGCATCATGCCGATCATCTCGTCGCCGTGCGCCCGGGCCAGCTTGCGCACCCGCTCGTTGACGTAGGTGACGCGTCCGTCGGGTCCGGCCACGATCAGGCCGTCCGGGAAGTCGGCGAAGTCGTCGTGGCCCACGGTCCGACCCTAGCCCTGTCCGGCGGCTACGCCCGCTGAGCGCGGGCGCTGGCGTAGAGGCAGACCGCGGCGGCGGTCGCCAGGTTGAGGCTCTCGGCCGCTCCGTAGATCGGGATCGAGACGACCGTGTCGGCCATCGCCCGACGCTCCGGGGGAAGGCCCCAGGCCTCGTTGCCGAGCAGCCACGCGGTCGGGGCGGCGAGGTCGAGCTCCGGCCCCTCGTCGAACAGCCCGGCGTCTCCCCCGCCGTCGGCCGCGAGCACCGTCAGCCCGGCCGCCCGCACGGCGTCGATCGCCGTCGCGACGTCGCGCTCGACGACGACCGGCAGGTGGAACAGCGAGCCGACCGTGGAGCGCACGACCTTCGGACCGAGCGGGTCGACGCAGTCACCCGCGAGCAGGACCGCGTCGGCACCGACGGCGTCGGCGCAGCGGATCACGGCTCCGGCGTTGCCGGGGTCGCGCACGTCGGCGCACACGACCACGAGCCGGGCGTCCGTCAGGTCGACGTCGCCCAGACCGCGCACGATGCTGCGGCAGCGGGCGACCATGCCCTGCGGGGCGACGGCGTCGGCGATCTCCGCGACGACCGCGTCGGGGACCACCTGCCAGTCGGGCGAGGCGTCGGCGATGTCGGCGTACCGGGCGGTGGCGTCAGCCGTGGCGAAGACCTCGAGCACGACCCCCGCGGTGACCGCCTCGCGCACGGCCTGCGGGCCCTCGGCGAGGAACTCCCCCGCCGTGGCCCGGAACGCACGAGTGGCGAGCCGCCGAGCGTGCTTCACCCGTCCTGATCGGACGGTGAGCTGCTCGGGACTCGCCACTGGTGAGGGAGGTCGACGGTCGCGTCAGGCGACCGCGTCGTCCTTCGGCGCGTTGACGTCGGCCGGGAGGTTGTCCTTGGCCAGCTGCACGAGGGCGCTGAACGCGGCCGGGTCGCTCACGGCGAGCTCGGCCAGGTTCTTGCGGTCGACCTCGAGCTCCGCGGCCTTGAGGCCCTGGATGAACCGGTTGTAGGTCATGCCCTCGGCGCGGACCGCAGCGTTGATGCGCTGGATCCAGAGACGACGGAAGTCGCCCTTGCGCGCCTTGCGGTCGCGGTAGTTGTAGACCAGGGAGTGGGTGACCTGCTCCTTGGCCTTGCGGTACAGGCGCGACCGCTGACCGCGGTAGCCCGAAGCGCGCTCGAGTGTCTCGCGGCGCTTCTTCTGTGCGTTGACAGAACGCTTCACGCGTGCCATCTGGAACTCCTTAAAACGGGGGGTGTGGGGACGAGCGAGCGGTCAGAGACCGAGCAGCTTCTTGACCTTCTTGGTGTCGGCCTTCGACACGTCGGTCGTGCCGGCGAGGCGGCGCGTACGGGTCGAGGACTTGTACTCCAAGAGGTGCCGACGGTTGGTCTGCTCGCGACGGAGCTTGCCGCTGCCGGTGATCTTGACGCGCTTCTTCATTCCCGAGTGGGGCTTGAACTTCGGCACTATGCCTCCATGTCTGGGTCGAGGTTCTCGGAACGTCGACGGGGCTTCTTGGGTGTTGCGGTCTCGTGGGCCTGCTCACGGTGCGCCTTCTCGAAGGCCTCGTCGGCCTCCTTCTGGGCCGTGCGCTCGGCGGTGACCTTGGCCTTCTCGGCCTTGACCTCGGCCTGGGCCTCGGACTTCTTCTTCAGGGGTCCGAGCACCATCGTCATGTTGCGGCCGTCCTGGCGCGCGTTGCTCTCGATGAAGCCCAGGTCCTCGACGTCGGCAGCCAGGCGCTGGAGCAGGCGGTAGCCGAGCTCGGGGCGGTGCTGCTCACGACCACGGAACATGATCGTGATCTTGACCTTGTCGCCGGCCTTGAGGAAGCGCACGACGTGACCCTTCTTGGTGTCGTAGTCGTGAGCATCGATCTTCGGTCGGAGCTTCATCTCCTTGATGATGGTGTTCGTCTGGTTGCGCCGTGACTCGCGAGCCTTCTGGGCCGCCTCGTACTTGAACTTGCCGTAGTCCATGAGACGACAGACGGGCGGACGCGCGGTCGGCGCGACCTCGACGAGGTCGAGGTCGCTCTCGGCGGCCAGTCGCAGGGCATCTTCGATACGGACGATGCCCACCTGCTCTCCGCCGGGTCCGACGAGACGGACCTCGGGAACGCGGATGCGGTCGTTGACGCGCAGCTCGGTGCTGATGGATCCTCCTGGTGGTCGTGGTGAGGGCCCGAAAACAAAAGGCCCCCGTCAGAAACGGAGGCCACCAGGGAACGCACGGCGCACCCCGCCTGAGCGGTGCACGACGGACGTCGTGGGCCGGACGAACCGGCCGTTACCCCAGGACGGTGAGTCCTGCAGGTGGGAGATGGCCTCCACTTCAGTGCAACATCGTAGCAGCGCGCTGTCTTCCCGCACAAAACGACACTCCTCACGTCGCCGACACATCCACGACGTGGATGCGAAACACGCGTGACGCACGATGGCTCCATGCCCTGGCGCGTGCGCACGACTCTCGACGACCGACCCGGAATCCTGGCCGAGGTCGCCCAGGCCTGCGGCCACGCGGGCCTCAACATCGTCTCGATGCAGGTCTTCGGCGTCGCCGACCGCGTCACGGACGAGTTCGTCGTCGACGGACCGTTGGACGAGGTCGCGGTGGCGGAGGTCTTCGCGAAGGCCGGCGGCACCGACGTCGCGGTGACCCGGATCGAGACGGGCACGATCGTCGACGCGCCGACGCGCTACCTCGAGGCCGTGCACCAGGTGCTCGAGGAGGGGCGTGACGTGGAGGAGGTCCTGCGCGAGCTGCTCGCGACCGAGCCGCCGGACGTCGCCGACTACGCCGGGCACGACGTCCTGGACCTCGTCCGGCGCGGCGGCACGACCCTGCGCATCAGTCGGGCCGTGCCGTTCACCCCGGCCGAGCGCTCGCGGGCGCAGGCGTTGCTGTCGCTCGTCAGCGACGCGGGCGCCGACCTGCCGCTGATCGCCCCCTCCGCCTTCCACCCGATCCCGCTCGTGCGCGAGGCGGCGCTCGCCGACATCGACGCGGTCGCCGCCCTGCACAGCAGATGCAGCGTCGAGACGCTGTACGCGCGCTACCAGACCCCGCTGCGCATGCCGATGACCACGCGCTTCGCACGCCGCCTCGTCGTGCCCGAGCACGGCGTCGCGCTGGTCGCCCAGGCCGGACTCGACGTCGTCGGTCACGCGGTCGTCGAGCCGGGCGAGCCCCGCTGGACCGCCCAGGTGCTGGTGGAGGACGCCTGGAGCGCCCGTGGGATCGGCACGATGCTGGTCCGTCAGGCCGCTGCCACGGCCCGGGCTGGTCACGCCGACGCGCTCACGTTCCTCTCGGCGGGCTCGAACGACGCACTGCTGCGGTCGGTCGGCAGCGCCGGCTTCGTCGCGCGCGTGGAGCGACGCGACGACGTCGTCCACATCACCGTTCCCCTGCGCGGCTGACCGAGCTCACGCCAGGCGCACCCCCGGGTGGTTGAGGTGCGACGAGCTCTGCGAGGAGCCTCGAAACCGTGGTCACCACGCGAGCCGAGCCAGCCAGGGTTTCGAGGCTCAGGCGCCGGGGCGGACCCACGCGGTGCCGGTGGCGGTGCGCGCCAGGACGTCGCCGGCCGCGAGGTGCTGCAGGTCGTCGGTCTCGACGACCTGCCAGTGCGGCTGGCCGAGGTCGAGGACGATCGCGGACGCGCCCTCGGCGACCGCCGACTGCGCCGCGGCCTGACCGTGCACCGGGACAGGACGCGCCTGCGGGTTCCAGGCCTCCATCGTCGCGACGCTGGTGAACGCGAGCAGCGCCTGGCGACCGTCGGCCCCGGTCATGAGCACCGCGGCCATGTCGGCGTTCTTGTCGCCGCCGTTCGCGGCCCGCTCCCCCAGGACCGCCACGATCGGCACGAACACCCGCGCCGCACCGAGCTGGGCGAGCACCGCGTCACGGTCCCCCAGCACGGGTACGAGCTCCGGGGCCGTCCGTCCGTCGTCGCCGGGGAACGCCGGCTCGGCGAGACCCCGCTCGTGCTGCTGCGGCTCGTGCTCGCCGGACTCGGCGCTCATGCCGCCCAGGCGCGCAGCTGCGAGACGATCTCGCGGCCGTCGCCGTCGGACGACTGGAGCGCGAAGAGGATGACGCGCTCGTCGTCCTTCGTGACCAGGGTGGCCCACGGCGCTCCGGGCTTCATCGAGATGCCCTCGACCTGGTCCCAGGTCAGGTGGTGCCGCTTGTAGCCGTTCACGACCTCGATGCCCTCGGCGTCGGCCCTCACGACGCTGCGCCCCACGCCGTGCAGCAGCGCCAGGACGGCCACGGCGAGCAGCCACATCGTGATGCGCTCCGAGACCGAGAAGTAGACGTAGTCGGGCAGAGCACGCCCCATCGCGACGATGCTGACGAGCATCAGGACCGCGACGGCGTACGCGACGATGCGGGGGCCCTGCGGGCGGACGACGAGCCGGTCGGCGGCGGACACGGTCATCAGATCCTGCACGCCAGGATGTCGGTCACGAGGATCCCTCGCGCACCGATCGCGTACAGGTCGTCCATGACCCGCTGGGCGCGGTCGCGCGGCACCATGGACCGCACGGCGGACCACCCCTCGCTGTGCAGCGGGGAGACGGTCGGCGACTCGATGCCGGGCGTGAGCGTGACGGCGTCCTCGACCTGCTCGGTGCGGATGTCGTAGTCCATCATCACGTAGGAGCGGGCCACGAGGACGCTGTCGAGGCGGCGCTTGAAGACGTCGAAGCCGGCCGGCTCGGTGTCGCCGCGGCGACGGGCCAGTACGCCCTCGGAGGACAGGATCGGCTCCCCGAAGACCGCGAGTCCCGCCTGGCGCAGCGTCGTGCCGGTCTCGACGACGTCGGCGATCGCGTCGGCGACGCCGAGGCGGATCGACGACTCGACAGCCCCGTCGAGACGGACGACCGAGGCCTCGATGCCCCGCTCGGCCAGGTAGTCGCGCACCAGGCCGCGGTACGAGGTGGCGACGCGACGGCCGGCGAGCTCCTCGACCGTCGTGGGTCCGCCCTCGGGGGCGGCGAACCGGAACGTGGACGAGGCGAAGCCGAGCGTCATGACCTCGTCGGCCTGCGCGCCGGAGTCGAGCAGCAGGTCGCGGCCGGTGATGCCGACGTCGAGCGTGCCCTCCCCCACGTAGATCGCGATGTCACGCGGACGCAGGTAGAAGAACTCGACGTCGTTCTCGGCGTCGACGCAGACCAGGTCCTTGGCGTTGCGGCGCTGGCGGTAGCCCGCCTCGGCCAGCATGAGGGCGGCCGACTCGGCCAGCGATCCCTTGTTCGGGACGGCAACTTTCAGCATGGGGTTCCTTCGGTGGAGGTGGCGTGCGGCATCGGCAGCGGGGGTCTCCCCCTCACAGATGCGCGTACACGTCGTCCAGCGAGATGCCCTTCGCGATCATCATGACCTGGGCGTGGTACAGCAGCTGGCTGATCTCCTCGGCGGCGCGAGCGGCGTCCTCGTGCTCGGCCGCCATCCAGGACTCGGCGGCCTCCTCGACGAGCTTCTTGCCGATCGTGTGGACACCGGCATCGAGCTCAGCGACGGTGCGCGAGCCCTCCGGTCGGGTCGTCGCCTTGTGGCTGAGCTCGGCGAACAGCTCGTCGAACGTCTTCATGGCGCCCTCAGTCTAGGGGGCGGTCGAGACGAGCCCGCGCAGCACCTGCCAGGCGCCCAGGGCGGCCTCGCTGGCCTCGCGCCCCTTGTCCTCCTTGCTGCCCGGAAGTCCGGCCCGATCGAGCGCCTGCTGGTCGTCGTCGCACGTGAGGAGTCCGAAGCCGACCGGCACGCCCGTGTCGAGCGCGACCCGGGTCAGGCCGTCGGTCGCGGCCGCCGAGACGTACTCGAAGTGGGGGGTCCCGCCACGGATGATGACGCCGAGCGCCACGACCGCGTCGAAGCCCGCCACCGCTGCACCCTGGGCGACGAGCGGCAGCTCGAAGGAGCCCGGCACGCGCACGAGCTCGACCTGCGTGACGCCGGCCTCGGCGAGCGCGGCCTGTGCGCCCGCGATGAGGCCGTCCATGACCTCGGTGTGCCACAGCGACGCGACGATCGCGACGCGCGCGCCACTGCCGTCGATCGCGAGGGATGGTGCTCCGTGTCCTGCCACGTCAGACCTCCTCGGTCGTGATGACGGGGAGCGGGAGGTCGTGACCCATCCGCTCCGCCTTGGTCGTGAGGTACCGCAGGTTGTGCTCGGTCGGCGCGATGTGGACGGGGATGCGCTCGCCCACCTTGACTCCGTAGCGCTCCAGGGCCGCCGACTTCTCCGGGTTGTTCGTCAGCAGGCGCACCGAGGCGATGCCGAGGTCGCGCAGGATCTGCGCGGCAGCGGCGTAGTCGCGCTCGTCCTCGCCGAACCCGAGCTCGAGGTTCGCGTCGACCGTGTCGCGGCCGCGCTCCTGCAGCTCGTAGGCCTGCAGCTTGTGCAGCAGCCCGATGCCGCGCCCCTCGTGCCCGCGCAGGTAGATCACGACGCCGGCACCCTCGTCGGTGAGCGCCGCGAAGGACGCCTGCAGCTGCGGGCCGCAGTCACAGCGCTGCGAGCCGAAGACGTCGCCCGTGAGGCACTCGCTGTGCACGCGGACCAGGACGTCCTCGGTCAGCTCCCCGCCCGCCGGGGTGGCGCCGAGGTTGCCGACCGATCCGTGGACCAGGGCGATGTGCTCGGCGCCGTCGATGCGGTCGCGGTAGCCGAGCGCCTGGAACGTGCCGAACTCGGTCGGCAGGTTGGTGCTGGCGAGCCGCTCGACCTGCTGCTCCTCGCGGCGCAGGTGGATCTGGAGGTCCTCGATCGAGACCAGGGCCAGGCCGTGCTCGTCGGCGAACTCGCGCAGCTGCGGGAGCCGCTTGAGCGTGCCGTCGTCGTTCATGACCTCGCCGATGACGCCGGCCGGGGTGAGCCCCGCCAGGCGCGCCAGGTCGACCGCGGCCTCGGTGTGCCCCGGACGCTCCAGGACTCCCCCGGGCTTGGCGCGCAGCGGCACGATGTGTCCCGGTTGGGTGATCTCGAACGGCTCGGTCGCCGAGTCGGCCAGCACGCGGCACGTGCGCGCCCGGTCGGAGGCCGAGATGCCGGTCGTGACGCCGTCACGCGCGTCGATCGACACGGTGTACGCGGTGCGCAGGCGGTCGCGGTTGTGCGGCGTCATGAGCGGGATCGCGAGGCGGTCGAGGATCTCGCCCGTGATCGGCGCGCACACCAGGCCGCTGGAGTACCGCACGAGGAACGCCATGAGCTCGGGCGTGGCCTTGCTCGCGGCGAAGATGATGTCGCCCTCGTTCTCGCGGTTCTCGTCGTCGACGACCACGACCGCGCGGCCCGCGCGGATGTCGTCGATGGCGCGCTCGATGGGGTCCAGAACGATGTCACTCATGACCGGGTCCTTTCCGGTGGCCGAGCATGCGCTCGACGTACTTGGCCAGCACGTCGACCTCGAGGTTCACGAGGTCGTCGGGCTGGAGGTCGCCGAGCGTGGTGTCGGCGAGCGTCGTGGGGATGAGGGAGACCGAGAACCAGCTCGCGCCGACCTCGGGGTCGTCGTCGACGACCTCGACGACGGTCAGGGAGACGCCCTGGACCGTGATCGAGCCCTTCTCGACGAGGTAACGGGCGAGGTCGTCCGGCACCGAGAAGCGCAGGACCTCCCAGTGCTCGCTCGGCGTGCGGTCCAGCAGGCGACCCGTGCCGTCGACGTGGCCCTGCACGAGGTGCCCGCCGAGGCGTGCACCGGCAGCGAGCGCGCGCTCGAGGTTGACCCGTGAGCCCACTGCGAGCGCGCCGAGCGACGTGCGGTCGAGCGACTCGGCCATGACGTCGGCGGTGAAGGTGTCGGTCGTGGGGTCGACGACCGTGAGGCAGCAGCCGTTGACGGCGATCGAGTCACCGTGCCCGGCGTCGCTCGTGACGACGGCGTCGCGCACCGTCAGGCGCACGGCGTCGCCCTGCTGCTCGATCGCGCTGACGGTGCCGATCGACTCGACGAGTCCGGTGAACATCAGATGTAGGTCTCCCTGGGAGCGGCACCCGGGGTGCCGATGATGCGGATGTCGTGACCGACCGTGCTGAGGTCGGTGATCTCGATGGGCCGCAGGTCGGCCAGCGTGGCCGCCTCGCCCTCGAGCGCGGCGCGGCCCGAGCCCAACATCGACGGCGCGATGTAGCCGATCACGCGGTCGATCAGGCCGGCCTTCCAAAAGCCTCCGGCGAGCCGGGGGCCACCCTCGAGCCAGGCGTGCTTGATGCCGTTCTCGGTCAGCTTGTCCAGCACCTCCTCGGGCTCGCGCGACTGGATCAGCAGGGTCGGCGCGACCCGGTCGAAGACGCGGTAGTAGTTCGGGATGCGGGTCTCGCCGACGACGACCCGCAGGGGCTGCAGGTCGTACGGCAGGGGCAGGTCCTCGGCGTCACGCACGGTCAGGCGCGGGTCGTCGGCGAGCACGGCGCCCGTGCCGGCCACGATCGCGTCGCACTGGGCGCGGAACGTCTGCACGTCACGCCGGGCGTCGGGCCCGGTGATCCATTTGCTGGAGCCGTCGGGCGCGGCGCTGAGGCCGTCCATCGTGGCGGCGTACTTCCAGGTCACGAAGGGTCGCCCGTGGACGACGGCGAACCGCCAGGCACGGTTGTGCGGCTCGGCCTCGTCGGCCAGCACGCCGGTCTCGACCTCGATGCCGGCGGCGCGGAGCACCTCGGCGCCTCCCCCGGCCTCGGAGTGCGGGTCGGTCTCGGCAATCACGACGCGGGTGACTCCGGCGGCGATCAGCGCCTCGGTGCACGGGCCGGTGTTGCCGATGTGGCGGCAGGGCTCCAGCGTGACCACGGCGGTGCCGCCCTTGGCCCGCTCCCCCGCGGCCGCCAGGGCCTCGATCTCGGCATGGGCGCCCTTGCGGACGGTCGCACCGATCCCCACCTCGCGACCATCGGCGTCGAGGACGACGCAGCCGACGGTCGGGTTGGGCAGACAGTTGCCGCGCTCACGCGCCACGTCGATCGCGCGGCGCATGGCCACCAGCTCGATCTCGCTCGCCATGGATACCTCCGGTCGGGCTCACCGTTTCCGGGGCGACGGGAGGGCGGAGGACGGCGGCCGTCCACGGTCGACGCACAGAGCGTCGACACTCGACTCTTCCCATCCGGACTTTCACCGTCGGTCCCGGAGTTCCACCAGGTCAACCGCGTCCTGAGTGGACACGGGTCGCGGACTGTCACCGCCGGCTCGGAATTGCACCGACCCCAGAGTCTTGTGAGCGATTTCTCGTTCACCCACGATTCTACGCAGCCCGTTCCAGGCGGTGAGCAGCGCCCACGAAGCGAGACGGTCGGGTCGTCAGTGACCGCAGGCGGCGAACGCCGAGGTGCGCAGGGCCTCGACCATGGCCGACGGGTCGTCGGCGCCGAAGACGGCCGACCCCGCGACGAACACGTCGGCGCCGGCCTCGGCGCACCGCTCGATCGTCTCGAGCGACACGCCCCCGTCGACCTGCAGCCAGACGTCGGCGCCGCTGGCCGCGATGAGCTCACGGGTGCGGCGGATCTTCGGCAGGCACAGGTCGAGGAACTTCTGGCCGCCGAATCCCGGCTCGACGGTCATGACGAGCACCATGTCGAGCTCCGGCAGGAGGTCGACATACGGATCGATCGGCGTGGCGGGCTTGAGGGCCATCGACGCCCGCGCACCCTGGGCCCGGATCTCGCGCGCCAGGCGCACGGGAGCCGCTGCGGCCTCGACGTGGAAGGTGATGCTGCCCGCGCCCGCCTCGGCGTAGGCGGGGGCCCAGCGGTCCGGGTCGGCGATCATCAGGTGGGCGTCGATCGGCTGCGCCGCGGAGCGGCTGAGCGACTCGATGACCGGCAGCCCCAGGGTCAGGTTCGGGACGAAGTGGTTGTCCATGACGTCCATGTGGAGCCAGTCGGCGCTGGGGATCCGGGCCGCCTCGTCGGCGAGGTGCGCGAAGTCGGCGTTGAGCAGGCTCGGGGTGATCTGGAGGCCCATGGCGGGCAGCCTAGCGGGGGGCCTCGGTCCCCTGGCACCCTCGGGTCAGCGCTTGCGGAGCAGGGCGACGAACATCGCGTCGGTGCCGTCGCGGTGCGGCCACCACCGGTCGACGCGCTCGAGCACCGCGACGCCCCGCCCGACCGTCTCGATGACGTCGAGGGTCTCCTTCGGCGACGGCGAGCACGTCGCGTAGGCGATGACGCCGCCGGGGCGCAGCAGCTCGATCCCGCGTCGCAGCAGCGCCTGCTGCAGCGGCACGAGCGACTCCAGGTCCTCCGGGGTGCGCCGCCAGCGCGCCTCCGGACGACGACGGAGCGCGCCGAGCCCGGTGCACGGGGCGTCGATCAGGATGCGGTCGAACGAACCCGCCTCCCACGGACCCTCGCGGCCGTCGTGGCACGTGACCTCGACGTCCGGCAGGGCTCGCAGCGACTGGCGCACCAGCTCGGCCCGGTGGGGCTGCACCTCGTTGGCGACCAGATGGGCGCCTCGCTCGGCGGCGAGCGCCCCGAGCAGGGCGGCCTTGCCTCCCGGACCTGCGCAGAGGTCGAGCCACCGGCCACGGGGAGGCTCCAGCGGCAGGTCGACGAGCGCCTTCGCCACGAGCTGGGAGCCCTCGTCCTGCACCGCGGCCCGTCCCTCGCGCACGGCGGGGATCTCGCCGGGGTCGCCCGCGTCGAGCACGACGGCCCACGGCGACAGCAGGCCGGGCTTGCCGGGCAGCTCGGCGACCGTGGCCAGCCGGGGCCGCGCGACGAGCGTGACCTTGGGCGCGACGTTGTCGGCCGCCAGCAGCTCCTCGAGCTCGTGCGACGCGTCGACGGCGAGCAGCGAACGGCGCAGCTCGGCCACGACCCAGGCCGGGTGCGAATAGCGGACCGCCAGGGCGGCGTCGCCCGAGAGACCCTCGGTGACCAGGTCGATCCAGGTCGCCAGGTCCCGCTCGGAGACGCGGCGCAGGATCGCGTTCACGAATCCTGCGGGCTTGTGGCCGACCACCCGGCGCACCAGGGCGACCGAGGTCGAGACCGCCGCGTGGTCCGGCACGCGCATCGCGAGGAGCTGGTGCGCACCCAGCCGCAGGACGTCGCGGACCGGAGGATCGAGCTCGCGCGGGGCGAGGTGGTCGATGATCGCGTCGTACGTGCCCTGCCAGCGGATCGTGCCGTGGGTCAGCTCGGTCGCAAACGCGGCGTCGCGGCTGTCGAGGTTCTGGTCGCTGAGGAGCCGCGGCAGGAGCAGGTTGACGTAGGCGTCGTCCTCGCGGACCGCCGCCAGCACGGACCACGCGACACCGCGTGCCGGATCGCTCATGACGTGGACCCGATCACGAGAACGACCCGGCCGGGTCGGAGAGGCCGCGGCCCCAGTCGGCGGCGTCCATGGGCTTCTTCCCGTGGGGACGCACGGTGCCGAGGACGACGTCGGTCGTGGCGGTGCCGACGCGGACCTCCTTCTTCCCGAACGAGACCTGCCCGGGCTCGAGCGTGGACTCGTCGGCGATCGTGAGCGGCTCGATCTTGACCCGCAGGTCGCCCAGCTCGGTCCACGCGCCGGGTGCCGGTGTGCATCCACGGACGTGCCGGTCGATCGCGAACGCCGGCCGGTTCCACGCGATGCGGGCGTCCTCGGTCGTCAGCTTGGGCGCGAGGCTGACGAGCTCCTCGTCCTGCTGCTGCACCCCGATGTCGCCGTCCTCGATGTGGTCGAGCGCGTCGACCAGCAGCCGCGCACCCTCGACCGAGAGGCGCTCGAGCAGGGTGCCCGCCGTGTCCTCCGGCTTGACGAGCTCGGTGATGACGCCGAGCACCGGACCCTCGTCGAGTCCCTCGGTGAGGCTGAAGACGCTGGCTCCGGTGACCTCGTCGCCGGCCATGATCGAGCGCTGCACCGGCGCCGCACCACGCCACGCGGGCAGCACCGAGAAGTGCAGGTTGACCCAGCCGAGCTCGGGGATGTCGAGCGCCGCGCGACGGATCAGTGCGCCGTAGGCCACGATCGGGCAGCAGTCGGGCGCGATCTCGCGCAGACGATCGAGGAAGTCGGGGTCCGACGGCGTGGCCGGCTTGAGCACCTCGATGCCGTGCCGCTCCGCGACCTCCGCGACCGGCGACGCCGACAGGGTGCGACCACGGCCGGCCCGGGCGTCGGGGCGGGTCACGACCGCGACGACCTCGTGCCGGCTCGCGATCAGCGCCTCGAGCGAGGGGACGGCGGTCTCTGGGGTTCCCGCGAAGACGATTCTCATCGAGGCCGAGTCTAGGGACCCCCGTGCGGAGCACGATCAACAACACCGTCTGTGTGACGATCTCCGCATGAGCTTCCAGGCCTACATCGATGCGATCGAGAAGAAGACCGGGCGCCTGCCGCAGGACCTCGTGGACGAGGCCCACGCCCGCGGGTTCGGCCCCGACACGAAGAGCGGCGAGATCATCGCCTGGCTCGCCGAGGAGTACGAGCTGGGTCGCGGCCACGCGATGGCGCTCGTCCACGTCGTGAAGAACGGTCCGCAGATCTCCGACAAGCACGTGGGCACGACCGGGACGCACCGCGACGAGTCGAACCTGCTGCGCCTCGACGGCATCGCGAACCGCTAGCCGCGGCTAGAACGTCAGCGGGTCGACCTGCACCCGGACGGACGTCTGCTTCGCGGCGCTGCGCTCGGCCACGACCTCGCGCAGCGCCGCCGACAGCGCCGGCCCCTCCGACCGAGGAGCGCGCAGCACCAGTCGCTGCACCGTGGGGTCGCGGGGATCGGCCGCGACCGGGCCGAGCACCTCGGTGTTCGGCGTCCAGTCACGCTCGGCGAGCGGCCCCAGCACCTCGGGCACGGCCTCGACCGTGGCCAGGCGGCCGAACGGCGGGAGGTGGGTCTCGCGACGCATCTCGAGCTCGCGGTGCGCCAGGCCGACCGGGTCGGCCCGCACGAGGGCCTGCAGGGACCCGGGATCGCCGACCGCGATCGCCCGGCCCCCGGGTGCGGCGAGCGCGAGGGCGTTGAACCAGCGGCGGTGGGCCTCCTCGGTGACGCGGACGTCGTCGCGACCGAGCGCGAGCCACGTGTCCATCAGCACGATCACGGCGTAGCCACCCGCGACGTGAGGCTCGGCGCCCGGCGTCGCGAGGACGATGCGGTGCCCCGGCTCGACGTCGGTCAGCACCGAGTCGCCGCCCGAGGTCGTGATCTCGTGGTCGGCGAACGCCCGCGCGTACTCCTCGGCGGTGCGGAGCTGCCCCACGACGGGGGCGCGCAGTCGCGGCGAGCCGCAGTGCGGGCACGTCCAGTCCGGCGCCGGGGTGGCGCACCAGCGACACACGAGCTGGGCCTTCGACGCGAGCTGCACGAGCGGGCCGGCGCACGCCGAGCAGCGCGCCGGCTCGCGGCACGCCTGGCACGACAGCGACGCACGGTAGCCGCGCCGGGGCACCTGCACGAGGACCGCACCCTCGGCGCCGCGGATCGCCGCGAACACCTCCGCGGGGAGCCGGGCCGGCGCCGAGCCGTGGGACGAGCCGTCGGTGACCTCCGGGCGCACCCAGGCGGCGCGCCGGACCGGGTCGTCGGCGCTCAGGTCGACGCACCAGCCCGACGCGACGAGCGCCTGGGCCTCCGCGCTGCGGGCGTGCCCGGCCAGCAGGACGCCCGCCTCCTGCTCGTGGGCGCGGGTGAGCAGCACCTCGCGGGAGTGCGGGTACGGGGCCCTGGGCTCGGCCAGCAGGTCGTCGCCGTCGTCCCAGACCGCGACGAGCCCGAGGTCGCGCACCGGGGCCCAGGCCGCCGCGCGGGTGCCGAGGACGACCTGCACGTCGCCGCGGCTCGCCGCCAGGAACGCCCGGTACCGCGCGGCCGGACCCTGGGCGGCCGACAGCACGACGTGGCGGCCGCGGCCCAGCACCTCGGTGAACGCCGAGTCCCACCGTGCGAGGTCGGAGGCGTCCGGGACGCAGACGATCGAGCCCCGACCGGCGTGCAGGGCCGCCAGCACGGCGTGGGCGACGACCTCGGCCGGAAGCTCGGTCGGGAGCACGCTCCGCACCGCTCGCGCCGACCGGCCGTCGCGCAGGGCAGCCAGGTAGGAGGCACCCCCGCCGATCGTCGGCCAGGCGTCCGGGTCGAGCGCCGGCAGCTCGGCGTCGGCCGCCTCGAGACGGCCGGCGGCCTCGGCCCGGGCGTGGCGGGGCGGGATCGCGAGGCGCAGGACGTCGCCCACGGTGCCGGCCCAGCGGTCGACGACGGCCCGCGCCAGGTCGAGGACCTCAGGGGCGAGCACCGGCTCGGACGACACGACCTTGGCGAGCGGGGCGAGCGTGCCCTCGTGCTCGCTCTGCGCGACCCGCTCGAGCAGGAAGCCGTCGGTCTGGCGCCCGGCGAAGCGCACCTTGACGCGGCAGCCGGGGACGGCGGCCTCGTGCAGCGTGGCGGGCACCAGGTAGTCGAAGGGACGGTCGAGGTGGGCGAGCCCCGTGTCGACCTGGACCCGGGCGACCGGCAGGTCGGGCGCCGGCTCGGGCGGCGGCTTGCGCGGCGCGGCAGCGGGCTTCGGGACAGGCGGGCTCGGGAGACCGAGGTCCAGCTGCCCGTCGTCCGTCACCCGGCAGTTCTACCAGCCACGTCCGACCGTCCCCGCCCGCCGCCTCCCCCGCCCGCCGGGGCGGTGAGTGTTCCACGTGATGGCGGCTCATGCGGTGGATGAGCCACCGGGGTAGGTGGAACACTCACCGCCCATCCCAGGGCGCGGGCGAAAGGTGGAGCACTCACCGCCCCACCAGGGGTGGGGAAGCGGAACGGCCCCCGTCCCCGGGTGGGGACGAGGGCCGTTCGGTGCGGCGTGGCTCAGACGCCGGCGGCCTTGCGGAGGGCGTCGGCGCGGTCGGTGTTCTCCCACGGCAGGCCCGGGCGGCCGAAGTGGCCGTACGCGGCGGTCTGCGCGTAGATCGGACGCAGCAGGTCGAGGTCGCGCACGATCGCGCCGGGGCGCAGGTCGAAGACCTCGAGCACGGCAGCGCGGATCGTCTCGACCGGGACCGTCTCGGTGCCGTAGGTGTCGACGTAGAAGCCGACCGGCTTGGAGACGCCGATCGCGTAGGCGACCTGCACCTCGACCTTGGTGGCCAGGCCCGCGGCGACGACGTTCTTGGCGACCCAGCGCATCGCGTAGGCGGCCGAGCGGTCGACCTTCGACGGGTCCTTGCCCGAGAACGCGCCACCACCGTGACGGGCGTAGCCGCCGTAGGTGTCGACGATGATCTTGCGGCCGGTCAGGCCCACGTCGCCCATCGGACCGCCGATGACGAAGCGTCCGGTGGGGTTGATGTGCAGCTTGTAGCTGCTGGAGTCGATGTCGTACTGCGACAGCACCGCGTCGATGACGTGCTTCTTGATGTCGGTCGGGAGCTGGTTCTCCAGGTCGACGCCGTCCTCGTGCTGCGTCGAGACCACGACGGCCTCGACCCGCACCGGCTTGTCGTCGTCGTCGTACTCGATGGTGACCTGGGTCTTGCCGTCGGGACGCAGGTACGGCAGCGTGCCGTCCTTGCGGACCGCGGTCAGCTGCTCGGCCAGGCGGTGCGCGATCGTGATCGGCAGCGGCATCAGCTCGGGCGTCTCGTCGACCGCGAAGCCGAACATCAGGCCCTGGTCGCCGGCACCCTGCAGGTCGAGCGGGTCGGTGGCGCCACCGACACGACCCTCCTCGGCGGTGTCGACGCCCTGCGCGATGTCGGCCGACTGCGCGTCGAGGGTGATCTGCACGCCGCAGCTCTCGCCGTCGAAGCCCTTGACGGACGAGTCGTAGCCGATCTCGAGGACGCGGTCACGGGCGATGCGCGCGATGTCGGCGTAGGCCTCGGTCGTGACCTCGCCACCGACGATGATCAGACCCGTCGTGATGAAGGTCTCGGCCGCGACACGGCTCTTCGGGTCCTGTGCGAGCAGCGCGTCGAGGACGCTGTCGCTGATCTGGTCGGCGATCTTGTCCGGGTGACCCTCGGTCACGGACTCGGACGTGAAAAGTCGGCTCACAATGCTCCTGGTCTGGTTGAGGCACGGCGGTGTCGGGGAGCGCCCCGTGGCACGAGGCGCGCGCGTGCGACGCCAGGGGCCTCGCACAGTCTAGACAACGTCTCATCTGGTGGTGGGTTATCCCAGGACCTGGGACGAGGTGTCCCTCACGTGAGACGCTCGCCTCAGGTCAGGCGGGTCGCGACCTCGGCCCAGATCGCGTGCGCGAGCAGCGACTTGTGGCCGAGGGCCACGGGGTGCGCGCTGCCGTCGGCCGCGAGGATCACGGCCTCGCTGTCGGCGCGTCCGAAGACCTTGCCCTCGCTGACGTCGTTGACGACCAGCAGGTCGCAGCCCTTGCGGGCCAGCTTGGCGCGCGCGTGGTCGAGCACGGAGCCGTTGGCGTCGCCGGTCTCGGCCGCGAAGCCGACCACGACGGGACTCGCGGTGGCGCCGCGCTGCTGCACGACCTCGACGAGGACGTCGGGGTTCTCGACCAGCTCGATCGTGGGCGCCTGGCCGTCCGGGCGCTTCTTGATCTTCGCGTCGGCGAAGGACGTGGGGCGGAAGTCGGCCGGCGCGGCGGCCATGACCACGGCGTCGGCGCTCGCGGCGTGCTTCAGCGTGGCCTGGCGCAGGTCCTCGGTGGAGACGACCTCGACCAGCTCGACCCCGGCCGGTGCCGGCACCGAGAGGTTGGCGGCGACCAGGGTGACGGAGGCACCGCGGGCGAGCGCCGTCTCGGCGAGGGCGACGCCCTGCAGCCCGGACGACCGGTTGCCCAGGAAGCGCACCGGGTCGAGGTACTCGCGCGTGCCGCCGGCGGTGACGACGACGTGGCGTCCCGCGAGGTCACGCGGGTGGCCTGCCAGCAACGCGACGGCGGCGGCGTAGATCTGCTCGGGCTCCGGGAGGCGTCCCGCGCCCGTGTCGGCCCCGGTCAGGCGACCCACGGCCGGGTCGAGCACCGTGACGCCGCGCTCGCGCAGCGTGGAGACGTTGGCCTGGGTGGCGGCGTGCTCCCACATCTCGGTGTGCATCGCCGGTGCGACCAGCACGGGGCACCGCGCGGTCAGCAGCGTGTTGGTGAGCAGGTCGTCGGCGAGGCCAGCCGCCGCCTTCGCCACGGTGTTCGCCGTGGCGGGCGCGACGACGACCAGGTCGGCGTTCTGGCCGAGGCGCACGTGCGGGACCTCGTACACGTTCTCGAACACGCCCGTCTGCACGGGACGGCCCGAGAGCGCCTCCCAGGTGGCGCGACCGACGAACTCGAGCGCGGCGTCGGTGGGGACCACCGTGACGCCGTGCCCGTTCTCGGTGAACAGGCGCACCAGGAGGGCCGCCTTGTACGCGGCGACTCCCCCGCTGACGCCGAGGACGATCTCGCTCATCGGCCGGGAACCTGGGAGGTCAGGCCTTGGGCTTGCCGTCGGCCGTCGCGGCCTCGGGCTCGATGTCCTCGACCGTCAGCAGGCCCTCGTTGATCTCGCGCATCGCGATCGAGAGCGGCTTCTCCTGCACGTGGGTCTCGACCAGCGGGCCGACGTACTCCAGCAGGCCCTCGCCGAGCTGCGCGTAGTACGCGTTGATCTGGCGGGCGCGCTTGGAGCTGTACAGGACGAGCTTGTACTTGGAGTCCGCCTTGTCGAGCAGGTCGTCGATGGGCGGGTTGGTGATGCCGTGGGCGACGGAACGCGTGGTGGACACAAGGACCTCACAGTGGTCGGTTCGACAGAGTGCAGGGGTGCCTGCAGAGCTGGGGTCAGCCCGCAGCAGGGGCCGATCGGAGCAAGTCTACCAACTCCTGGCACGCCGACTCGACATCGGTGTTCACGATCGTGACGTCGAACTCCCCCTCCGCCGCCAGCTCCTCGCGGGCCGTCTCGAGACGGCGCTCGCGCTCCTCGGCGGACTCGGTGCCGCGGCCGACCAGGCGGCGCTCGAGCTCCTCGAACGACGGCGGGGCCAGGAAGACCAGCAGCGCGTCGGGCATCGCCTCGCGCACCTGCCGAGCGCCCTGCAGGTCGATCTCGAGCAGGGCCGGGCTGCCCGTGCGCAGCTGCGCCTCGACGGCCGCGCGCGGCGTGCCGTAGCGGGCGGCCTTGTGGACGACGGCCCACTCGAGCAGGCCGTCGGTCTCGACCAGGCGGTCGAACTCGGCGTCGTCGAGGAAGTGGTAGTGCTCGCCGTCGACCTCACCGGGGCGCGGAGCCCGGGTGGTGGCCGAGACCGACACCCAGATGTCGGGGTGGTCACGGCGGACGCACGTCGTGACGGTGCCCTTGCCCACGGCCGTGGGACCGGCGAGGACGACGAGACGGGAACCGGCGGTGCCGGCTTCAGTCACGGTGCCCGAACTCCCGCAGGAGCGCCTGGATCTGGTTGGCCCCCAGCCCGCGGAGACGACGGCTGTCGGCGATCCCGATGCGCCGCATGATCTCCTGCGCCTTGACCTTGCCGACCCCGGGCATCGACTGCAGCAGGTCGACGACCCGCAGCTTCGCGACGACCTCGTTGGCCCGCGCCTCGGCGATGACGTCGGCGATCGAGGCGCCGGAGTTCTTGAGCCGGTGCTTGATCTCGGCGCGCAGCTGACGTGCGGCTGCGGCCTTCTCCAGCGCAGCCTGTCGCTGTTCGGCGGTCAACTTCGGAAGCGCCACGCTCTCACCTCGTCCTGGGTAACTGGGTGGCGACGATCCTACTGTCACCGGCCGGTGCCGTTCTACGCACCGGGAGTCTTCAGCGTCACGTCGCACGCGTCAGTGACGTCGTCGGCGATCGCCCGTCGCTGCGTCGCGGTGTCGTTGAACGCCTGGTAGGCGTTGCGCAGCGCTGCGGTGTCGTCCTCGGAGAGGTCGACGACGTCGCCGTGGGTCAGCTCCTCGACCGGGACGCCGGAGACCTGCTCGGCCGCGAGCAGGGCCTCGACCGCGTCCGCGACGGCGGTGTAGTCGTCCTTCACGTCGCCGGTCGCCTGCTTCTCGATCGTGCGCAGGGCCTCCCCCAGCGCCGTCAGCGAGGCCGTCGTCATCGCGACGTCGTCGAGCGCGCCGCGCTGCTCCTCGACCGAGGTGCAGTACGCGCTCGTGCCGCACGAGGACAACAGGGTCGCGGTCGCCAGGACGGCGACACAGGAGGACAGACGGGAGGCGACGCGCACCCTCACGAGGATACGAGCTGCGCGTTGACCTGCTGGGCCGACGCGCGGAGCGCGGCCGGGTCCCGTCCGGCGTTCAGGATGCCGCGCGACGACGACGGGACGACCTGCTCCCAGACCGCGCCGAAGAGGCGTCGCAGGTCGTCGACCGTGCCGCCCTGCGCCCCGAAGCCGGGGACGAGCAGGGGGCCGTCGATCGCGAGGTCCTCGGACGTCTCGCCGATCGTCGCGCCCACGACCGCGCCGAAGGAGCCGAGCGGCGCCGACGAGGCGTTGAGCGCCGCGAGCTGGGCCAGCACCGACCCGGCGACGGTGCGTCCGTCGCCCGCGTTCGCGTGCTGGAACTCCGGGCCCTCCGGGTTGGAGGTCAGCGCCAGGACGAACACGCCCGCGTCGTTGCGGTCGGCCTCGGCGAAGAACGGCTCGAGCGAGCCGAAGCCGAGAAACGGGCTGACCGTGACGGCGTCGGCCGCCATCGGCGCGTCGTCGTCGAGGTAGGCCGCCGCGTACGCCGCCGCGGTGCTGCCGATGTCGCCGCGCTTGACGTCGAGCACCGTCAGCGTGCCGGTGTGCCGGAACTCCTGCAGGAGCCACTCCAGCACCGCGACGCCGCGCGAGCCGAAGCGCTCGAAGAACGCCGACTGCGGCTTGACCAGGCCGACCTGGCCGGCGAACGCCTCGACGCAGACCTCGGCGAAGCGCTCCAGGCCCTCGACCGAGTCACCGACGCCCCACTCCTCGAGCACCGAGGAGTGGGGGTCGATCCCGACGCACAGCGGCCCGTACGCCTGACGCGCCGCCTGCAGCCGCCGCCCAAATGTCATCGAGCAGCGCCCTCGGCCGCCCAGTCCTGCAGCGACTTCACGTCGAGGCCGCCGTCGATCAGGGCCTCGATGCCCTGCACCGCGGCCGCCAGGCCCTGCACCGTCGTGATGCACGGGATGCCCTCGGCGATCGCGGCGGTGCGGATCTCGTTGCCGTCGATGCGCGCGTTGGCGCCCGACGACACGCCGTGCGGGGTGTTGATGATGAGCTGCACGTCCTGCGCGTGGATCTTCTCGACGATCGTCGAGCGGGTCTCGCCGGGCAGCGGCTCCTCCGCGAGCTTGCGGACCTCGGAGGTCTGCACGCCGTGGCGGCGCAGCACCTGTGCGGTGCCCTTCGTCGCGAGGATCTCGAAGCCGAGGTCGGCGAGGCGCTTGACCGGGAAGATCACGTTGCGCTTGTCGCGGTTCGCGACCGATACGAACACCTTGCCGGAGGTCGGCAGGCCGTTCTGGGCGCCCGCCTGGCTCTTGGCGAACGCCGGGCCGAAGCCCGCGTCGAAGCCCATGACCTCGCCCGTCGAGCGCATCTCGGGGCCGAGCACCGTGTCGACGTACGTGCCGTCGTAGGTGCGGAACCGGTTGAACGGCATCACGGCCTCCTTGACCGCGATGGGCGAGTCCTCGTGGATCACGCCACCGTCGCCCTCGGCCGGCAGCACGCCGGCGGCCCGCAGCTCGGCGATCGACTCGCCCAGCATGAGCCGCGACGCCGCCTTGGCGAGCGGGGTGTTGGTCGCCTTCGAGACGAACGGCACGGTGCGCGAGGCCCGCGGGTTCGCCTCGAGCACGAAGAGCGTGTCGGAGGCGAGCGCGAACTGGATGTTGATCAGGCCGCGCACGCCGACGCCGGCCGCGATGGCCTCCGTCGAGGCACGGATGCGGTCGATCTCCAGCGCGCCGAGCGTGATGGGCGGCAGGGTGCACGCCGAGTCGCCGGAGTGGACCCCGGCCTCCTCGATGTGCTCCATGACGCCGCCCAGGAACAGCTCGGTGCCGTCGTACAGCGCGTCGACGTCGATCTCGATCGCGTCGTCGAGGAACCGGTCGACCAGGACCGGGTGCTCCGGCGAGATCTCCGTCGCGCGCTGGATGTAGTCGGCCAGCGTGCCCTCGTCGTAGACGATCTCCATGCCACGGCCGCCGAGCACGTACGACGGGCGCACCAGGACGGGGTAGCCGATCTCGTCCGCGATCGCCTTGGCGCCCTCGAACGTCGTGGCCGTGCCGTGCTTGGGCGCCGGCAGGCCGGCCTCGTCGAGCACCCGGCCGAACAGGCCCCGGTCCTCGGCCAGGTCGATCGCCGAGGGGCTGGTGCCCACGATCGGCACCCCGGCCTCCTCCAGGCCCTTCGCGAGACCCAGCGGCGTCTGGCCGCCGAGCTGCACGATGACGCCCGCGACCGGGCCGGCCGTGCGCTCGGCGTGGTAGATCTCGAGAACGTCCTCGAGCGTCAGCGGCTCGAAGTACAGGCGGTCGGACGTGTCGTAGTCGGTCGAGACCGTCTCGGGGTTGCAGTTGACCATGACGGTCTCGTACCCGGCCTCGGACAGCGCGAGCGCGGCATGCACGCACGAGTAGTCGAACTCGATGCCCTGACCGATGCGGTTCGGACCGCTGCCGAGGATGATGACCGCCGGCTTCTCGCGCGGCGCGACCTCGGTCTCCTCGTCGTAGGACGAGTAGTGGTAGGGCGTCTTGGCGGCGAACTCGGCGGCGCACGTGTCGACCGTCTTGTAGACCGGCCGGATGCCGAGCGAGTGCCGCACGCCACGCAGGACGTCCTCGCGGACGCCGCGGAGCTGGGCGAGCTGCGCGTCGGAGAACCCGTGCCGCTTGGCGCGGCGCAGCAGGTCGGGCCGCAGCTCGACCGCGTCGCGCACCTCCGTCGCGACCTCGTCGATCAGCACGAGCTGGTCGACGAACCACGGGTCGATGCCGGTGGCCTCGTGGACCTCCTGCGGCGTGGCGCCGGCGTGCAGCGCGTGCATCGTGGTCTGCAGGCGTCCGTCGTGCGGACGCGCGATCTCGGCGAGCAGCGCGGCGCGGTCGCCCGGCTGGGTCGGCCAGCTGAGCTGCGCGCCGGCCCGCTCGAGCGAGCGCAGCGCCTTGCCGAGCGCCTCGCTGAAGCTGCGACCGATCGACATCGCCTCGCCGACCGACTTCATGTGGGTCGTGAGGGTGTCGTCGGCGGCCGGGAACTTCTCGAACGCGAAGCGCGGCACCTTCACGACGACGTAGTCGAGCGTCGGCTCGAAGCTGGCCGGCGTGCCGTAGCCACCGGGGGTCGACGTGATGTCGTTGGGGATCTCGTCGAGCGTGTAGCCGATCGCGACCTTCGCGGCGATCTTGGCGATCGGGAAGCCCGTCGCCTTCGACGCCAGCGCGCTCGAGCGCGAGACGCGGGGGTTCATCTCGATCACGACGATGCGACCGTCGGTCGGGTCGATCGCGAACTGGATGTTGCAGCCGCCGGTGTCGACGCCCACCTCACGGATCACGCCGATCGAGATGTTGCGCAGGCGCTGGTACTCGACGTCGGTCAGCGTCATCGCCGGGGCGACCGTGATGGAGTCGCCCGTGTGCACGCCGACGGGGTCGAAGTTCTCGATCGAGCAGACGATCACGACGTTGTCGGCGCGGTCGCGCATGACCTCAAGCTCGTACTCCTTCCAGCCGAGGATCGACTCCTCCAAGAGGACCTCGGTGGTCGGGCTGAGCGCCAGCCCCGAGCCGGCGATGCGGTGCAGGTCGGCCTCGTCGTAGGCCAGGCCCGAACCGCTGCCGCCCATCGTGAACGAGGGGCGCACGACGACCGGGTAGCCGAGCTCCCCGACCGCCGCGAGGCACTCGTCCATCGTGTGGCAGATCGCCGACTTCGCGACCTCCGCGCCCCACTCGGCCGGCAGGTCCTCGACGATCTTCTTGAAGATCTCGCGGTTCTCGCCCTTGTTGATCGCGTCGATCGAGGCACCGATGAGCTCGACGCCGTACTTCTCGAGGATGCCGCGCTCGTCGAGCTGCATCGCGCAGTTCAGGGCGGTCTGGCCACCCAGGGTCGCCAGGACCGCGTCGGGGCGCTCCTTGGCGATGACCTTCTCGACGAACTCCGGGGTGATCGGCTCGACGTACGTGGCGTCGGCGAACTCCGGGTCGGTCATGATCGTGGCGGGGTTGGAGTTGACGAGGATGACCCGCAGGCCCTCCTCGCGCAGCACGCGGCACGCCTGGGTGCCGGAGTAGTCGAACTCGCACGCCTGGCCGATGACGATCGGGCCGGAGCCGATCACCAGGACCGACGAGATGTCGTCACGCTTGGGCATCAGGCCTCCTTCTCGTCGGTGTCGCTGCTGGGGGTGGTGGGGCGGTCGGCGGGCGTGGGCGGCCGGTCCTGCCCGTCAGGTGCCGGGACGTCGAACGGCGGTGGCTCGCTGGCCCACGCGATGACGGTCTCGTCCGCCTGCTCCGGCTCCGCTGCGGGAGCCGGAGCCGGGGACGTCGACAGGTCGAGGTCGTCCGAGGACGGGTCGCCGGCGACCGGGGTCCAGCCCAGTGACTCCGGGGCGACCTCGTCGGCCGGCTCCGGTGCCGGGTCGGTGTCCGGTGCGGGGGCCGGGGGCGGCTCCCACCCCAGGGCCTCGGGAGCCGGGGTCCACCCGAGGTCCTCGGGCTCGGCGGCCTGCTGCGGGTCCGCTCCGGTGCCGGCCAGCAGCGCGGCGAGGTCGATCTCGGCGGGCTGCTCGGTGACCTCGAGCTCCGGCGCGGCCTCGGCCTGGGGCTCGCCCTCGGCGTCCGCCGTGGTCGGCGCGGGCTCCGGGTGGCCGACCGGGGACTCGTCGTCCCAGACCTCGTCCTGCAGCTCGTCCTCCGACTCCGCGACCGGCGCCTCGGCCGGTGCGGCGGCGACGACCGCGGCGCCGCCACGCGGGCGGCTCATCAGGTCGACGAAGCGGTCGAACAGGTACGACGCGTCGTGCGGACCGGCGGCGGCCTCGGGGTGGTACTGGACGCTGAAGGCCGGGGCCTCGAGCAGCGCGATGCCCTCCACGACGTCGTCGTTGAGACCCACGTGCGTCACGTGACCGGGGCCGTAGGGCGTCGAGAACTCACCCGTCAGCGGCGCCTCGACCGCGAAGCCGTGGTTGTGGCTCGTGACCTCGACCTTGCCGGTCGTCAGGTCCTTGACCGGCTGGTTGATGCCACGGTGGCCGTACTTGAGCTTGTAGGTGCCCAGGCCGAGCGCACGACCGAAGAGCTGGTTGCCGAAGCAGATGCCGAAGTACGGCACGCCGGCGTCCAGCACCGAGCGCAGTACCTCGACAGGGCCGTCGGCGGCCGCGGGGTCGCCGGGGCCGTTGGAGAAGAACACGCCGTCAGGACCGCCGGACGTGACGGCCATGATGTCGCCGAACGTCGCGCTGGAGGGCAGGACGTGCACCTCGATGCCGCGCTCGGCCAGCAGCTTGGGGGTCATGCCCTTGATGCCGAGGTCGATCGCGGCGACCGTGAAGCGCTTCTCCCCCACGGCCGGGACGACGTACGTCTCGGTCGTGGAGACCTCGCCGGCCAGGTCGGCGCCCGCCATCGACGGGGCCTTGCGGACCCGCTCGAGCAGCAGGTCGGGGTGCGTCGTGATCGAGCTGATGCCGGCGCGCATCGCCCCGCGCTCGCGCAGGTGACGCGTCAGGGCGCGGGTGTCGATGCCCTGGATGCCGACGACCTGCTGGTGCTCGAGGAACTCGTCGAGCGTGGCCTCGCTGCGCCAGCTCGAGGGCACCCGTGCGGGGTCGCGCACGACGTAGCCCGCGACCCAGACGCGGCTCGACTCGTTGTCGGTCGCGTTGACGCCCGTGTTGCCGATGTGCGGCGCCGTCTGCACGACGATCTGCCGCTGGTACGACGGGTCGGTCAGCGTCTCCTGGTAGCCCGTCATGCCGGTGTTGAAGACGATCTCGCCGATCGTCTCGCCGACCGCACCGTAGGACTCGCCGCGGAAGGTGCGACCGTCCTCGAGGACGAGGATCGCCTCGGTGGGACTACCGGTACTCATGCGCGGACCTCCTGGAGTTGACCGTCGAGGACGATGGGGACGCCACGCAGGAACGTGGCGACGACCCGGCCGGGGAGCTCCCGGCCGGCGTACGGCGTGTTCCGCGACAACGACGCGGTGTCAGCCGGAGTGATCGTACGGGTGGCTTGGTCGTCGTACAGGACGACGTGCGCCGCTTCACCGACGGCGATCGGACGGCCGTGGCCGCCGCCGACGCGACTGATGTGCGCCGGGGCCGCCGACATGCGGTCGGCGACCTGTGCCCAGGTGAGCAGGCCGGTGTCGACCATGGTGTGCTGGACGACCGAGAGCGCGGTCTCGAGGCCGATCATCCCGAAGGCGGCCGCGGACCACTCGCACTCCTTGTCCTCCATGGGGTGCGGGGCGTGGTCGGTCGCGACGATGTCGATCGTCCCGTCCGCCAGACCCTCACGGACGGCGAGGACGTCGTCGGCGGTGCGCAGCGGCGGGTTGACCTTGTAGATGGGGTCGTAGCCGCGCACGAGCTCGTCGGTCAGCAGCAGGTGGTGCGGCGTGACCTCGGCCGTGACGTCCCAGCCCTTGCTCTTGGCCCAGCGGACGATCTCGACCGAGCCGCGGGTCGACAGGTGGCAGACGTGCAGGCGCGAGCCGACGTGGGCCGCCAGGACGCAGTCGCGCGCGACGATCGCCTCCTCGGCGGCCGCGGGCCAGCCCGTCAGGCCGAGCTCGCCGGAGACCAGGCCCTCGTTCATCTGGGCGCCCTCGGTGAGCCGCGGCTCCTGCGCGTGCTGCGCGACGACGCCGTCGAAGGCCTTGACGTACTCGAGCGCGCGGCGCATCAGCACGGCGTCCGACACGCACTTGCCGTCGTCGGAGAACACCCGGACGTCGGCGGCCGAGTCGGCCATCGCCCCCAGCTCGGCGAGCTGCGTGCCACCGAGGCCGACGGTGACGGCGCCGATCGGCTGCACGTCGCAGAACCCGGCCTCACGGCCCAGGCGCCAGACCTGCTCGACGACACCCGCGGTGTCGGCGACCGGATCGGTGTTGGCCATCGCGTGCACGCACGTGAACCCGCCGCGGGCGGCCGCCTGCGTGCCGGTGAGCACGGTCTCGGCGTCCTCGCGGCCCGGCTCGCGCAGGTGCGTGTGGAGGTCAACCAGACCCGGCAGCGCGACGAGTCCCGTCGCGTCGACCACGGTCGCGCCGGCGAGCTCGAGATCGGCACCGATCTCGGTGATGACGCCGTCGGTGATCGCGATGTCGGTGGGCTCGCCGCCGAGGATCCGCGCGTTCCGGATCAGGTACTGCTCGCTCATGAGCCTTCTTCCTCGTTCGTGGCGCCGCCCACCAGCAGGTAGAGGACGGCCATGCGGACCGCGACACCGTTCGTGACCTGCTCGACGATGACCGAGCGGCCGGAGTCGGCGACGTCGGCCGTGATCTCCATGCCGCGGTTCATCGGACCGGGGTGCAGGACGATCGCGTGGTCGGGCAGGCGGTTCATGCGGGTGGTGTCGAGCCCGTAGCGGCGGCTGTACTCGCGCTCGGTCGGGAAGAACGAGGCGTTCATGCGCTCGCGCTGGACGCGCAGCATCATGACCGCGTCGGCCTTCTCGAGGGAGTCGTCGAGGTCGTAGGACGTCTCGACGGGCCAGGCGTCGACGCCGACCGGCAGCAGCGTGGGCGGCGCGACGAGCGTGACGTTCGCCCCGAGCGTGTGCAGCAGGAGCGCGTTGGAGCGCGCGACCCGGCTGTGCAGGACGTCGCCCACGATCGTGACGTTCTTGCCCTGGAGGTCGTTGCCGGTGCCGCCGTCGGGCATCAGGTGCGAGCGCATCGTGAACGCGTCGAGCAGCGCCTGGGTGGGGTGCTCGTGCGTGCCGTCACCCGCGTTGACGACCGCGCCGTTGGTCCAGCCGGCCGCCGCGAGGCGGTGCGGCGCACCGGAGAAGTGGTGCCGGATGACGACCGCGTCGGCCCCCATCGCCTGCAGGGTCAGCGCGGTGTCCTTGAGGCTCTCGCCCTTCGACACGCTCGAGCCCTTGGCCGAGAAGTTGATGACGTCGGCGCTGAGGCGCTTCGCGGCGGCCTCGAACGAGATGCGCGTGCGGGTCGAGTCCTCGAAGAACAGGTTCACGACCGTGCGGCCGCGCAGGGTCGGCAGCTTCTTGATGGGCCGCTGGGCGACGCCCAGCAGCTCAGCCGCGGTGTCGAGCACGCGGACCGCGTCGTCGCGCGTCAGGTCGCCGGCGCTCAGCAGGTGCTTCTTCACGCGGCACCCCCCGGGGCGGCGCCGACGATGCCGACGGAGTCCTCGACGTCGTCGGACTCCGAGAGGCGCACCCGCACCTTCTCGGTGAGCGCGGTCGGCAGGTTCTTGCCGACGAAGTCGGCACGGATCGGCAGCTCACGGTGGCCCCGGTCGATCAGCACGGCCAGCTGCACGGCGCGCGGCCGACCCAGGTCACCGAGCGCGTCGAGCGCGGCGCGGATCGTGCGGCCGCTCATCAGCACGTCGTCGACGAGGACGACGATCTTGTCGTCGACGTCGTCGGGCATCTCGGTGTGCTCCAGCGCCCGCGCCGGCTTGAGGCGCAGGTCGTCGCGGTACATCGTGACGTCGAGCGCACCGGCGGAGATGGTGCGGCCCTCGACCTCACCCATCCGTCGGGCGATGCGCCGGGCCAGCGGGACACCCCGCTTCGGGATGCCGAGCAGGACGACCTCGGCCGAGCCGTGGTTGCGCTCGAGGATCTCGTGCGTGATGCGGGTCAGCGCGCGGGAGATCTCACCGGCGTCGAAGACGTTGCGCACGGGAGGGGAGCCGGCAGGGTCGGTGCGCTCCAGATCAGGGCGCGCGGCAGCATCGGTTCCGTCGTCAGGCGTGACCATGCTGACCTCCTTCTCCGCCTCACGGGACGGCCGTTAAAGGATGTCGTCGTACGGGTGCAGCCTATCAGCGGCACGGCCCGACCCTGAAGCGGCTCGGACGGCTCAAGAGGCCCGCCTCGGGTCCCCCGGCCGCGGCAGCGTCCAGTCGAACCGGATCGCCAGGACGCGCAGCACGAAGGTGACCGCGACGGCCGACCACCGCGCGACGTCGCGGTCGAGATCGGCGGCGTCGAGCGCGACGAACAGCACCGACCCGGCAATCGCGGTCAGCGCGTAGACCTGGCCCACGAGCACGAGAGGTCGCTGCCCCGCGAGAACGTCCCGGATCACGCCGCCCCCGACGCCGGAGATCACGCCGAGCATCACGGCCACGTCACGCTCGATGCCGGCCGAGAGCGCCAGCGTCGTGCCGAGCACCGTGAACACGGCGAGTCCGGCGGCGTCGGCCACCAGCACGACCCGCAGGCTGTCGGGCTCGTGGCGCGGGCTCCAGTGCGAGACCGCGACGACCACGAGCGACACGATGAGGGCGACCCAGATCGGCCACGGCTCCGCGACCCAGCCGACTCCCCCACCGATCAGCAGGTCGCGGATCGTGCCGCCGCCGATCGACGTGATCGTGCCGAGGACGACGATGCCGAGCCAGTCCATCCCGGCGCGCACGGCCACCGCGGCGCCCGACAGCGTGAACGCGACGAGCCCCACGAGCTGCAGGGCCGAGAAGGCGTCGAGGTCGGGCACGACGAGCACGCTAGTGGACCTCGCGACGCCCTGTCGTCAGCAGGCGGCGAGCGACTGGTCGATCAGGTCGTTGAAGACGGTCTGACCGTGTCCGTTGGGGTGGACGCCGTCGGAGGCCGTGACCTCGGGGTGCTGCAGGGCCAGGGCGTTCCAGTCGACCATGTGCACGTTGTCGTGGGTGGCGGCCGCCTCGTTGACGGTGCGCACCGCCTGGTCGGACCACGAGCGTCCGGGGACGGACGGCACGACCAGCGCCACCTGGCGACCTGCGAGCTCGTTGGTCAGCAGGGCGTTCAGGTCACCGGCGTCGATGATGCCGTTGGTGCCGGTCGCGATCAGCACCGTCGGCTGGAGCTGTCCGGCCGCCGCGGTCTGGCGGATCGCACTGGCCACGTCGCCGTACTGCCAGCCGACGGCCGCGACGGCGGTGCTGCCCGGACGCCGGTTGGCCAGGGCCGGCGCGATGGCCACGGTGACGGAGTCGCCGAAGGCGCTGACCGGCGTGCCGACCGGCACCTGCTGGCACAGACGTCCCGGCTGGACCGGCTCGGGAGCCGGCGGCGTCATCGGCTGCGGCACGGACGGCAGGTCGTCGACCGAGTCGACCGCGACCTGCTCCCCCGCGTCCAGCAGAGTCTCGACCTCGGACTCGGCCGGCGCCTGCCACAGGGCTGCACCGGCGAGCACGAGGTACAGGCACGCGATCGTGGCCACGAGGCGTGCGACGACGGCGTCGCGGCCGTCCTTCCCACGCAGCACGGCGAGCCACGAGCGGAGCGTCACCCGGATGCCGTCGCGCCGCATCGGCACCTCGAGGTAGCGGTACGAGACCGCGGAGACCGCGAGCGCGACGACCAGCGCGACGCCGGCGGCGACCTCGGCGTCGTCGGGGTGGGCCAGGCGCACCGCGAACACGATGAGCGGCCAGTGCCACAGGTAGAGCCCGTACGACCGCTCGCCGATCCAGCGCAGCGGCAGCCAGGCGAGGCCCACGGCCACGGGGCCGGGTGTCGCGGCCGCCAGGATCACCGCGACGGCGGCGAGGTTGAGCAGGCCGAGGCCACCGAGGAACGTGATGTCGCTGTTCCAGGCCACGAGCGCTGAGAAGGCACCGATCACGACGAGCCCGAGCACACCGGCGACGGTGCGGCGGGTCGACGACCGAGCGCCGGCACCGTCGGGGCCGGGCTCCAGGAGGTGTGGCACCCGGCTGAGCGCCAGGCCCGCGCCGAGCAGCAGACCGAAGGCGTGCGAGTCCAGGCCCATGTAGGCGCGGTTCGGGTCGCCGGTCTGGTACCAGAACGCCATCAGGCCGACGGAGACGAGCGCGAGCGCGACCGTGACCTGCTGGGTGCGACGGCGCGCCAGCACGGCCAGAGCGGCGACGACGAGGAGCGGCCAGAGCAGGTAGAACTGCTCCTCGATGCCGAGCGACCACAGGTGGTTCAGCAGGGGTGGCAGGTGCTGGTCGGAGTAGGACCAGCCCTGGTGGATCTGGATCCAGTTGCTGGTCCAGGTCAGGGCGCCGACGACCTGGCTCCGCAGGCCCGCACCGGTGTCGTTGCCGACCAGCACCGTCAGGCCCGAGACGACCGCCAGCATCGCGACGACCGCCGGCACGAGGCGGCGCACACGGCGGACCCAGAAGCGGCGCAGCTGCACCCGGCCGACCTGGTTCTTCTCGCGCAGGAGCAGCGTCGTGATGAGGAACCCGCTGAGCACGAAGAACACGTCGACGCCGGCGAAACCACCGGGCAGGCGCGACGGGAACGCGTGGTACGCCAGCACCAGCAGCACCGCGATGCCGCGGAGGCCGTCGAGGCTCGGCAGGTGCGAGCGGGGCGGGGGCGGCGGGACGGTGGTGCTGAGGGTTGCCCGGTCGACCGTGGCAACCGAGGTCACGCCATCGTCTCCGACGTCCACCGCTCCGCGGACCGGGAGGACCGGTCGACGCGAGAAGGGATCAGCGAGGGCATGAGTGGTATCTCATCACGTCACGCAACTCCGGTTCACCTTTTGCCGGGGTGATCCTCGTCGTGTCGCTCGTGGTGCCTGAGATGCCGGGCGAAGACCGTCGGAAAACTCTCGGAGCGACCGGGCGTGGTCGCGGCGGGCGACTGCTCTCCTCAGGCCGGACCGACCGACCGATCAGACTGGAATCGCAGGGAATTATCTGCGTCCACGCCTTGTTCTCGAACGCGTGTTCGAGTATGATCAGAGCATGAGTTCAACGGTCACGGTGCAGGCGCTTCGCGAAGCGGCGCACGCCCTGACCAGCGGCGACCACCGCGCGGCACTCGTGGCGATCCAGACCGCGCAGGACGCCCTGGACGCGGCCAAGGCCCACCACCTGGCCGAGATGGAACGCACCGCGGAGTTCGAGCTCGACGGCTCCTCCACCATCACCGCCTGGGCGCGCCAGTACCTGCGGCTGGAGGCGAAGCAGACCAAGCAGTACCTCGCCGCCGATGCCACGATGCGCGACCTTCCCGCGGTGGCCAACGCTGCCGCGCAGGGCCAGGTCCGCCTGGAGCACGTGAAGATCCTGACCTTCGGCATCAAGCACATCGGGGCCGGGGTCATCAGCAACGCCGAGCCGTGGCTGCTGCCCGTCGCCCGCACCCACGAGCCCAGCAAGCTGCGCCAGGTCGTGCGCAAGCTCCGCGAGGCCCTCTACCCCGAGGAGCTCGACCAGGCCTGGATCGACGGCATGGCCAAGGAGGACATCCACCTGTCCGCCGTGCCAGACGGCTGGCACGTCAACGGCTTCCTCAACACCCTCACCGGCGCGAAGCTCAAGGCCGTCCTCGAGTCGCTTTCGGTCCCCATGAAGGCGGGTGACGACCGCACCGCGGCCGACCGCCGGGTCGAGGGACTCGACCGGCTCCTCAGCTCTGTCCTGGAGAACGGCCTGCCCACCGACAAGGGCATCCGCCCCCAGCTCAGCGTGATCGTCGACGTCGAGACCCTCCACGAGGCCATGACCGCCACCCCGGGCACGGCCCAGCCCGTCGGAGAACCGGCCGAGCTGGCCGGCTTCGGCCCCATCGGCCCCCAGCTGCTGTCCTACCTCGCCTGCACCGGCGAGACCACCCCGATCCTGACCAGCAGCGACGACCTCGACCAGGCCCAGATCCTCAACCTCGGGGACACGATCCGTCTCGCCACCCCCGCACAGCGCAAGGCCGTCATCGCCCGCCAGCGCGGACAGTGCGCCAACCCGGGCTGCACCCACACCCACCTCGAGATCCACCACAGCACCTGGTGGTCCAACGGCGGCACGACCGATCTCGACGGACTCATTGGCCTCTGCACGCGCTGCCACCCGCTGGTCCACCGCGGCCTGCTGGTGATCGAAGCTCTCGGCCAGGGACAGTTCGACCTCACCTCCCGCGACGGCCGCCCTCTCGACCTCCGCCGCCACACCGCGCGCCGACACCTGCGCAAGATCCGCCAGACCACACGCCAGGCGCACGACCGCACCCGACCACTGCGCACGTAGACCGTCAGCCACAGCCGTTTGGTCCCCGTGACGGCACGAAACCGTGGCCGTCTGCTAGGAACGATCCGTGGAGCATCGTGAGAACGACAGCGAATCGTCGCAGTGGTCCGTCCGAGCGAACTTCTGGCGTGGAGACCGTGCGCTCGGCGGAACCATGGTGGTCCACGGTGATCGGTTGGCGTTCACGCCGCACGCCTTCGACCGAGCGACCGGGGGCAGCACCACGTTCACGGTTCCGCTGTCCGAGATTCGCTCGCTCGCAACGGTCCCCCGGAGCGTGACGTTTCCGCGGAGGCGACTGCTGATCGAGACGTGTGACGGCCGCACGGGAGTGTTCCTCATCCCTCGCCAGGAGGAGATCGCGGAGCGCTTGGCCCAGGCCGTCGCAGCGGCCGGCGGGCCGATCGTCGAACCCGATCAGGTGAAGGATCTCCCGGCAGTGGCGCCCGACGACTCACTCGTGATGAGGGTGATGCTCTCCGGATGGCTCCACCTCATCACGGTTCCGCTCTGGACGGCTCTCCTCGTCTCACTCGTTCTCGGATCCTCCGGCCCGTTCGCGATCGCGCTCGCAAGCCTCGTGCTTCTCTCGTCGATCTTCTGGACGATCCGAGGTTTTCTCCGGTCCTCACGAATCCGCCGCGCGAGGGCACCGCACGAGCGCCCACGATCAGGCCGGTGACCTACTCCGTGTGCCAGCCTGTCCCATGGCACGCATCCTCCTGACCCAGATCGACGTGCACTACGGCTTCGTGCGGATCGGCCCGAAGTCGAGCTGGGACCCGTCCGCGCCAGGGACGACCGCTGGCCAGGAGAACGGCCTGATCGGTGCCGCGCTCCCCCACGTCCTGGCGATCATCACCGGCATCCACTCCGGCCAGGTCCGCTTCGTCGTCACCTGGCACGACCTCGCACCGCCGCTCGATCCCGAGGACGAGGAGATCGTCGAGATCTCCTGGACCGTGCCGGACGAGACCCTCACGATCGGCGCCTTCGAGGAGTTCCACGACGTCGCGATGCCTCCTGGACCCAGCCGGGCACGCTTCCGGGCTCGAGGCATGGACGCCGGTCACGAGCTCGACACCTCGGTCGGCTCGCTCGCGCCGGACTCGTACGCGCTCGACCTCTGGGCCGCGCCGTGGGCTCCGGAGGAGATCATCCGCCAGACGAGCGAGCTCGCCGCTTACTCTCACGCTCACGCGAGCGACGAGAGTCCCTGACTCCGGCCCGCTGAGGCCCTACGCGCTCTGCGCGGCCTTGCCCTCGATGACCGCACCGAGGACCCCGGCGACGAACGACGGCGAGTCGTCGGTGCTGAGCTCACGGGCGAGCTCGACGGCCTCGCTGACGGCGACCGCGTCCGGGACGTCCTCGGTGAAGAGGATCTCGAACGCGGCGACGCGCAGCAGGTTGCGATCGACGCCGGGCATGCGGTCGAGCGTCCAGCCGCGAGCGTGCTGGGACAGGACCGCGTCGATGCGCTCCTGGTTCTCGGCCACGCCCTCCACCAGGGTGACGGTGTAGGCGTTGATCGGCGGGTGGTTCGTGACGAGCCGCTCCGGCAGGGAGCCGCCGAGCGACAGCCCCTGCATCTCCGACTCGAACAGGACGTCGAGGGCGCGCTTGCGGTACTTGGTGCGCGCCCCCATCAGTGCCGACCCGTCATGACTTGACGCGGCCGAGGTAGTTGCCGTCGCGGGTGTCGACCTTGATCTTCTCGCCGGTCTCGAGGAACAGCGGGACCTGGATCTCCTTGCCGGTCTCCAGCGTGGCGGGCTTGGTGCCGCCCGAGGAGCGGTCGCCCTGCAGGCCCGGATCGGTGTGCTGCACGAGCAGCTCGACCGACAGCGGGAGCTCGACGTAGAGCACGCGGCCCTCGTTGGTGGCGACGACGGCGTTGGTGTTCTCGAGCAGGTAGTCGGGCGCGGTGCCCATCTGCTCGGGGGCGATCTCGATCTGGTCGAACGTCTGGACGTCCATGAACACGTAGTTCGTGCCGTCGTTGTAGAGGTACTGCATGTCGCGCTTGTCGACCGAGGCCGTCTCGACCTTCGTGCCCGCGTTGAAGGTCTTGTCGACGACCTTGCCGGACTCGACGTTCTTGAGCTTGGTCCGCACGAAGGCGGGGCCCTTGCCCGGCTTGACGTGCTGGAACTCGATGACAGACCAGAGCTGTCCGTCGATGTTGAGAACCAAGCCGTTCTTCAGGTCGTTCGTGGTGGCCATCAGCCAATCTCCAACAAGTCGGTGGGCGCCGGCGTCAGCACCTCGGGGTCCCCCGGGGTGACGCAGACGGTGTCTTCGATGCGCACGCCGCCGCGACCGACCAGGTACACACCTGGTTCCATCGTCAACACAGTGCGAGGGCTGAGTCTACCCGTGCGCGTCGGGCCGAAGAACGGGTCCTCGTGGATCTGCAGCCCGACACCGTGGCCGAGGCCCGTGGTGAAGTGCTCCAGCCACCCCGTGTCCTCCAGATCCTGACGCACCGCGGCGTCGATGTCGGCCGGCGTGGCGTCGACCCTGAGGGCCTCCACACCCAGCGCCTGGGCCTGCCGCACCGCCGCGTGGATCTCACGCTGCCACTCCGCGGACGGTCCCATCACGACCGTGCGCGTGCAGTCGGCGTGATACCCCCCGACCCGGGCGCCGAAGTCGATCTTGAGCAGGTCGCCCCGTTCGACGACCCGGTCGGTCGGCGCGTGGTGCGGGATCGCGGAGTTCTCCCCCGCGGCACAGATCGTCGAGAAGCCCGCTGCCTCGGCTCCGAGGTCGACCATGAGGCGCTCCAGCCCGATCGCGATGTCGCGCTCCGACCGCCCGAGCAGGGGGCCGTCCCAGGTGCGCTGCAGCGCCTCGACCGAGATCGCGCACGCCTGGCGCAGCAGCTCGACCTCGCCCGCGTCCTTGACCGCGCGCAGACGCTCCACGAGCCGACCGGCCGCGATCGGCGGGTGCGTGAGCTCGGCGCCGAGCTCGGCGTGCTGGTCGACGGTCAGGTGGTGCGTCTCGACGGCCCACTGCTCGTCGGGAGCGAGCTCGGCGGCCGGGCCGAGCAGGGTCGGGGCGACGTGCACCCGGACGTCCTCGGTCTCCGCAGCAGCCTGGTCGCGGTAGCGGCCGTCGGTCACCAGCACGGCCGAGCCGTCGGCCGCCAGCAGGAGCGCACCGTTCGACCCGGTGAACCCGGTCAGGTACCGGACGTTCAGCAGGTTCGTGACGAGCAGTCGCTCGGCACCGATCTCGCGCAGCGCCTCCGCGGCCCGCGCACGACGTTCCCCCCGGTCCGTCGACATCGCGATCAGCCGCTGACCGCGCGGTAGGCGCTGCGCAGCAGCGGCTCGTCGGTGACGGGGACGATGCGCGGCGAGGCGAGCCCGTCGAGCACCACGAACCGCAGGGTCGAGCCTCGCGTCTTCTTGTCGAGGCGCATCGCATCGAGCAGCTGCGGCCAGGCGTCGGCTCGGTAGGCCGTCGGGAGCCCGACGAGCTCGAGAGCGGCCCGGTGCCGGTCGACGAGGTCGTCGCCGATCAGGCCCTCGGCTCGCGCCAGCTCGGCCACGAAGACCATGCCGATGCTGATCGCCTCGCCGTGGCGGATCGTGTACCCCTCGTGGCGCTCGATCGCGTGGCCGAGCGTGTGCCCGTAGTTGAGGGCCTCACGGCCGATCGCTCCCCCGGCGCCGCCCGACTCGCGCAGGTCGCCCTTGACCGTCGCGGCCTTGACCGCGATGCCCTTGGCGATCAGGTCGGCCAGGACGTCGGAACGCACGTCGGTGGCGCCTCGCGGGTCGGTCTCGACGAGGTCGAGGATCGACGGGTCGGCGATGAAGCCGCACTTGACGACCTCGGCCAGGCCGCTGCGCACCTCTCGCGGCGTCAGGGTCTGCAACGCGTCGAGGTCGCACAGCACGCCGGCAGGCTCGTGGAAGGCACCGACGAGGTTCTTGCCCTGCGCAGTGTTGATGCCGGTCTTGCCGCCGACGGCCGCGTCGACCATGCCGAGCACGGTCGTGGGCACGTTGACGAAGCGCACGCCGCGCAGCCACGTGGCCGCCACGAACCCCGCGAGGTCGGTCGTCGCACCGCCACCCAGGCCGACGACGACGTCGGAACGGGTGAACCCGGCCTCACCGAGCACGCGCCAGCACTCGGCCAGGACCGCGGAGGTCTTGGCCTGCTCGGCGTCCGGCACCTCGATGACCCGCACCGTCAGTCCGGCGTCGGCCAGCGGCATCCGCAGGGCCGTGGCCCGGTCGGCGACGCTCGGCGCGTGGATGATCGCGACCCGCGCGGCCCCCGGCCCCACGAGGTCCAGCACCTGGCCGCGCAGGCCGCGGCCGATCACGACGTCGTACGGGTGCGACGTCTCAACCCTGAGCTTCATGTGTCTCCTCGAGGAGCTGCAGGACGAGGTCGACGACCTCGTCGGCGGTGTGGGCGTCGGTGCCGACGGTCCACGTCGCGAGCCGGGTGTAGATCGGGCGACGCTCGTCGAGCAGCGCCTTCATGCGCCCGCGCACGTTGCCGACCAGCAGCGGCCGGCTCGCGTTGAGCCCCACGCGCGACGCGGCGCCCGCGAGGCCGACCTCCAGGTGCACGACCCGGTGGTCGGCGAGCAGGGCCTGGGTGGCCGGGCTCAGCACGGCACCGCCGCCGAGCGCCAGGACGCCGTCGTGCTCCGTGAGGGCGGCAGCCACGGCCGCCTCCTCGAGCGCACGGAAGGCCGGCTCGCCGTCGGTCACGAAGATGTCGGAGATCTCGCGCCCCTCGGACGCGACGACGTCGGCGTCGGTGTCGCGGAACCCGAGCCCGAGGCGCTGCGCGAGGGTGGTGCCGACCGTGGTCTTGCCTGCCCCCGGCGCGCCGATCAGGACGACGGCCGGTCGGCCGCCACCGCCTGGGCTCAACGGAACCTCAACGCGGACAGGTAGCCCTCGACGTTGCGGCGCGTCTCCCCCAGGGAGTCGCCGCCGAACTTCTCGAGCACCGCCTCGGCGAGCACCAGGGCCACCATCGCCTCGGCGACGATGCCGGCCGCCGGGACGGCGCAGACGTCGGAGCGCTGGTGGTGCGCCCGGGTCTCCTCGCCGGTCGTGACGTCGATCGTGCGCAGGGCCCGCGGCACGGTGGCGATGGGCTTCATCGCGGCGCGCACGCGCAGGATCTCGCCCGTCGTCATGCCGCCCTCGGTGCCGCCGGAGCGGCCCGTCACGCGCCGGATATTGTCCAGGCCGGTGTCTCCCCCGGGCACGATCTCGTCGTGCGCGAGCGAGCCGCGGGTGCGGGCCAACTCGAAGCCGTCGCCCAGCTCGACGCCCTTGATCGCCTGGATGCCCATCAGCGCGGCCGCAAGGCGGGAGTCGAGGCGGCGGTCCCACGCGGTGTGCGAGCCGAGGCCCGGCGGGAGTCCGTGCACCGCGACCTCGACGACGCCGCCGAGGGTGTCGCCGTCCTTGTGCGCGAGGTCGATCTCGGCGACCATCCGGGCGCTCGTCTCGGGGTCGAAGCAGCGCACGGGGTCGGCGTCGAGGGCGTCGACGTCGCGCTTGGCGGGCACGAGGCCCGCGGGGGCTGCGACGGTGCCGATCTCCACGACGTGCGACACGATCGTGGCGCCCGTGGCCTGCTCGACGAACTGCGCGGCGATCTCGCCCAGGGCCACGCGGGCCGCGGTCTCACGGGCGCTGGCGCGCTCGAGGATCGGACGGGCCTCGTCGAAGTCGTACTTCTGCATGCCGGCCAGGTCGGCGTGGCCGGGTCGCGGACGGGTCAGGGGCGCGTTGCGCTTGAGCCCGTCGAGCACCTCGGGGTCGATGGGGTCGGCCGCCATGACCTGCTCCCACTTCGGCCACTCGGAGTTGCCGATGCGCAGCGCGATCGGGCTGCCGAGGGTGAGGCCGTGACGGACGCCGCCGATGATCTCGAGCACGTCGGCCTCGAACGACATCCGTGCGCCGCGGCCGTAGCCGAGACGGCGTCGCGCCAGGGCGGCGTCGACGTCCTTGGACGTGACGGACACCCCGGCCGGGATGCCCTCGATGAAGGCGGCGAGCGCCGGGCCGTGAGACTCACCGGCGGTGGACCAACGAAGCATGGCGTGATTCTCCCACGACCCCGCGGGAGGTCGTCAGGAGCCGTACAGGCGTGGACCCCAGGCGGCACCGATGACGGCCCCGAGCACGAGGTACTGCCCGAAGGCGAAGCTCCGCCGGTCGATCAGGCGAGCCAGCGACAGCACGACACCGGCGACCGCGCCGACGAGGAAGCCGGCGTACATCCCGACGAGCGTCGCGTCCGGACCGAGCGGCCCCAGCACGACCGCCAGCACCGCTGCGAGGCGGACGTCGCCGTACCCCAGCGCGCCGCCGAGGAACCGGCCGATCTCGTACAGGACCCGGAAGATCACGTAGACCACGATGTTCGCGATGAGCGCCTGGAGCAGCAGGCGGGCGTCCTGCTCGATGAGTGCGGCGAGGCCGACGAGCAGCCAGGTCGCGAGGTACAGGGGCGCGACGATCGCGTACGGCAGGAGGCGCGTGCGGATGTCGACGTACGAGAGCCAGGCGCCGACGCCGCTGACGAGCACCCAGGCCGGCAGCAGTCCCGGCAGGTCCGTGCCCCACGCCACGGTGCCCGCGAACAGGGCGGCCACCGCAGCCAGCGCCGGCGCGAGCCAGCGCGGACGGGCGATGTCGGCGTAGGAGACCTTGTCCTCGTCGGCCTCCTCGGGCTCGGGCACCCGCGCCACGACCCACGGACCAGCGGCCCCGATCAGGGCGGCCGCGACGGCGCTCAGCACGATCTCCACCCGGCGAGGCTAGCCGGGGCGAGGGGCAGGCGCGGGCAGCGCGTCCACAGGCGTGGCGCAGACCGTCCTCTGAGGTGCGACGAGGAACGAGGAGCCTCGAAGGGGGTTCGTCGGCCGACCGGGCGCCGTAGCGGGCGACGAGCGCGCATGGACCGACGCGGTGGGACCGGCAGCCCGTCAGGCGACCAAGATCCGGGGGTAGTGGTCGCTCCAGCTGCCGTGATCCCCCGAGCTCCGTCGCTGAGGACCGCGAATGATGCATGGCGGCACCCCGGGCGACCCGAAAGCATCATCTCCGGTCCCGGCCCCGCGGGTGGTCCAGGCCGAACGACACCCACGCCCGCCGCTCCGAGCAGCACCGCCCCCCCGGGCGTCCGGGAGGATCGAAGGCCCTAGCGCGCCGCGAGCTCCAGCGCCGCCGCACCGCGCAGCAGCGACGGCCGCACGGTGCCGCCGGTCATCAGGTGCACCTGGAGCGCGGCCTGGTGCGCCAGCAGGTCCAGTCCGTTCACGACCGGGATCCCGCGCGTCTCGGCCTCGGCGGCGAGCGCCGTGGGCCACGGGTCGTAGACGACGTCGAACACGGCGTCGGCCCGATGGGCGTGGTGCGGGTCGACGACGGCTGCCGGCACCGTCGAGACCAGGACGTCGACGCCCGACTCGTCGTGCGCGTGGTCGGTCAGGGCGACCACCTCGACTGCCATGCCGCAGCGCCGCGCGACGTCGACGACGTCGTCGGCGCGCGTGACGTCACGGACCACGACCTCCAGGCGACGGGCGCCGAGGCGCGAGAGCGTCAGCGCCATCGAGGCGGCGGTGGCCCCGCCACCGAGGATGCGAGCGCTGACGACGTCGTCGATGCCCGCCTCTCGCAGCGCGTTGAGGCCTCCGGGGACGTCGGTGTTGAAACCGACGCGCTCCTCCCCCAGCAGCACCGTGTTCGCGACACCGAGCCGCTCGACGTCCTCGCTGACGTCGTCGAGCAGCGGCACGAGCGCCCGCTTGAGCGGGGCCGTGACCGACAGGCCACGCCAGTCGGCGTCGAGACCGTCGAGGAAGCCCGACAGGCCGTCCTCGGTCACCTCGACCGCGTCGTAGTCCCACTCGACGCCGAGCTCGAGGTACGCCGCCCGGTGCATGACGGGCGACAGCGAGTGGGCGATGGGGCTGCCCAGGACCGCGCACCTCATGAGACGCCTCGCATCAGCAGCTGAACCCGGCGTCGCGGCAGTTCTGCTGGTGCTCGGAGTACGTCGTCGCGAACGTCGTCTCGCCCGTGTCGGGGTCGGCGACGAAGTAGACCCAGTCGCCGGCCTCGGGGTTGAGCGCCGCCTCGATCGCGGCCTCCCCCGGCGAGCCGATGGGTCCGGGCGGCAGGCCCGGGTACTTGTAGGTGTTGTACGGCGAGTCGGCCGCACGCTCCTCGTCGGTCGTGAACACGTCGCCACTGCGGCCGCTGACGTAGTGGACGGTGGAGTCCATCTGCAGCGGCATGCCCATGTCGAGCCGGTTGTAGATGACCCGCGCACCCCGCGCGAAGTCGTCGTTCGAGACCTCGTACTCCAGGATGCTCGCGACGGTCAGCACCTGCTCGGTCGTGTACCCGAGCGCGGCAGCGCGTCCCTCGATGTCGAGCGACGTGGCGACCTCGAGGCCCTTGGCGACCATCTTCGACAGCAGCGAGACGGCGGTCTCGCCCGGGTCGACGGTGTACGTGGCCGGGTACAGGTAGCCCTCGGGGTTGCCCGCGGCGATGGCGGGGAGCCCGATCGCGGCCGGGTCCGCGAGCGCGGCCTCCAGGTCGGCCTGCGGGATCTCGGTCTTCTCCGCGATCGACGCGACGATGGCGTCGACGCGAGCGCCCTCCGGGACCGCGATCCGGGCATCGGCCTTCACGATCTCGGTCGTGAGCGCCCGGTAGGCGGCCTCGGCCGACATCTGCTCCTTCATCAGGTACGACCCTGCCTGGAGCACGGCCTGGTCGGGATCGTCGAGCGCCTCCTCGTAGAAGGCCTTGGCCGACTTCACGACGTCCTGCTCCTCCAGGTCGTAGGAGACGCTGCGCCAGCTCGCGCCGGACTCGACCTGCACGACGACCTCGCCGGAGCCCTCACCGGTGTAGTCGGGAGCGGCGCCGAAGCGGTCCTGCGCCCAGCCGTAGGCCTGGAGCCCGCCGAACGCCAGTACGGCGAGCACGACCAGCAGCAGGAGCAGCTTGAGCCAGCCCCGCTTCTTCTTCGGCTTCTCGGCGCGACGTCGGCCCCGCTCCGGGCGAGGGGGCTCGCCACCGGTCACGAGATCAAGTCCTGACTCCGTCATGCAGCTCCTCCGTCGGCCATCAGCTGGCCGGGCGGTGTCCCGCGCAGCCGTTCCCCCTCCAGGGCATTCTGCAAGATCACGACGGCCGCCGCTTGGTCGATGACCGGTCGCTGCTTCTTGGCCTTCGTGCCGCTGGCCCGCAGCTGCTGCGACGCGGTGACGGTGCTGAGCCGCTCGTCGACCAGCCGAACCGGGCGTGTCGTGGCCTGCACGAGCACCGCGACGACCTCCCGGACCGTCGCCGCGGCCGGGCCCTCCCGGCCCGACAGCGAGTACGGCAGGCCGATCACGAGCTCGAGGACGTCGTACTCCTCGGCGAGCTCGGCCAGGCGCGCGATGGCGCGCTCGTCGGCGGCCCCGCCCCGGGTGGGGACGGTCTCGACGGGCGTCGCGATCAGCCCGTCGGGGTCGCAGGTCGCGACGCCGATGCGAGCCGCACCGATGTCGATCCCCAGCCGGCGCCCACGCCGCACCCGCTACGCCCCGCCCACGGCGGCCTCGACCGCCGCGATCGCGGACTCGACACCCGCCGCGTCCGTGCCACCGCCCTGGGCGACGTCGGCCTTGCCGCCTCCGCGGCCGCCGATCTTCTCGCCCGCCGTACGCACCAGGTCGCCGGCCGCGAGGCCCGCGTCGATGCCGGGCTTGTTGACCGCGATGACGACCGACGGCTTGGCGTCGACCACGCCGAACAGCGCGACGACAGCCGGACGCTCCGCACCCATGCGGGCGCGGACGTCGAGCGCGAGCGTGCGCAGGTCACCGCCGCCGACACCCTCCAGGCGGGCCGCGACGACGGTCGTGCCGCCGACGTCCTTGCCGGACTCGGCGATCGTGGCGGCGCCCGAGAGGAGCTCGGCCGCCTTGATCTTCTCGAGCTCGCGCTCGGAGACCTTGAGCCGCTCGACGAGGTCGCCGACCCGGCCGGGGATCTCGTCGGGCTTGACCTTCAGCAGGCCGGAGAGCTGCGACACGAGGTCGCGCTCGCGCGCCAGGTACGCGAAGCCCTCGAGTCCGACGAGCGCCTCGACGCGGCGGTTGCCCGCGCCGACCGAGCTGTCGGAGGTCACGACGACCGTGCCGATCTGCGAGGAGTGCTCGACGTGCGTGCCACCGCAGAGCTCGCGCGACCAGGGACCGCCGATCTCGACGACGCGGACCTGCTCGCCGTAGGTCTCGCCGAACAGCGCCAGGGCGCCGGCCTCGCGGGCCTCGGGCAGCGTCATGTAGCTGGCGCTGACCGGCAGGTCTGCGCGCAGCGCACGGTTCGAGGCGGCCTCGACGTCGCGGACCTGCTCGGGCGACAGCGCGCCGCCCCACCCGAAGTCGAGACGCAGGTAGCCCGGACGGTTGTACGAGCCCGACTGCAGCGCGGTGGGTCCGAGGACCTCGCGCAGCGCGGCATGCACGACGTGCGTGCCCGAGTGCGCCTGGCGGGCACCGGTGCGCCACTCGGAATCGACCTGCGCCTCCAGGGTCGTGTCGAGGGTCAGCTCGCCCTCGAGCACGCGCACCTGGTGCACGACCAGGCCCTTGATGGGTCGCTGCACGTCGAGCACCTCGGCCCGTCCGCCCGACCAGGTCAGGTGGCCGGCGTCGGCGTTCTGACCACCGGACTCGGCGTAGAACGGGGTGCGGTCGAGCACGACCTCCCCGATCGAGCCTGCGGTGATGGCCGGGGTCGCGGCACCCTCGTTCAGGAGCGCGAGGACCCGCGACTCGGTCCGGAGGTCGGTGTACGCGAGCCAGTCGGTCGGACCGTGGGCGTCGAGCGCCGCTCGGTACGCCGTGGTGTCGGCGTGGACGCCCTTCTTGGACTTGGCGTCGGCCTTGGCCCGCGCCCGCTGCTCGGCCATGAGCGCACGGAAGCCGTCGGCGTCGACCGACAGGCCCTGCTCCTCGGCCATCTCGAGCGTCAGGTCGATCGGGAAGCCGTAGGTGTCGTGAAGGGTGAAGGCGGCTTCGCCGCTGAGCCCGGTGCCGCCGCCCTGCTTCACGGCGGTGGCCTGCTGGTCGAAGATCTGCGTGCCCTTGCCGAGGGTCTGGCGGAACGCCTCCTCCTCGGCGTAGGCGACCTGGCTGATGCGCGCGAAGTCGGCCTCGAGCTCGGGGTAGCTGGCCTTCATGCGGTCCAGGCTGACCGGCAGGAGCGCCGGCAGGGCCGGGTCCTCGTAGCCGAGCAGGCGCATCGAGCGCACCGCGCGACGCAGCAGGCGGCGCAGCACGTAGCCGCGCGCCTCGTTGCCGGGGGTGACGCCGTCGCCCATCAGCATCAGGCCGCTGCGGACGTGGTCGGCGATGACGCGGAACCGCACGTCGTCGACGTGGTCGGCGCCGTAGCGGCGGCCCGTCAGCTCCTCGGCCTTCGCGATGACCGGGAAGACCTCGTCGATCTCGTACAGGTTCTCCTTGCCCTGGAGCAGGTACGCGACGCGCTCCAGGCCCATGCCCGTGTCGATGTTCTGCTGCGGCAGCGGTCCGACGACGTCGAACTGGTCCTTCGCCCGGACGTTGGTGATCTCCTCCTGCATGAACACGAGGTTCCAGATCTCGAGGAAGCGGTCCTCGTCGGCCTCCGGGCCGCCGTCGGGGCCGTACTGCGGGCCGCGGTCGACGTAGATCTCGCTGCAGGGGCCACCGGGACCGGGGACGCCCATGTGCCAGTAGTTGTCGAGCAGGCCGCGGTTCTGGATGCGCTCGTCGGGCAGGCCCGCGACCTTCTTCCAGATCTCGCGCGCCTCGGTGTCGGTGTGCAGGACCGTGACCCAGATCTTCTCCGGGTCGAAGCCGAGCCCGCCGTCGTCGAGCGACCCCGTGATGAGGCGCCACGCGTGCGTGATCGCCCCCTCCTTGAAGTAGTCGCCGAAGGAGAAGTTGCCGTTCATCTGGAAGAACGTGCCGTGGCGCGTGGTCTTGCCGACCTCCTCGATGTCGAGGGTGCGCACGCACTTCTGGACGCTGGTCGCCCGGTCGAACGACGGCGTCTCCTGCCCGAGGAAGTACGGCTTGAACGGCACCATGCCGGCGTTGACGAACAGCAGGTTCGGGTCGTCGAACAGCAGCGGTGCCGAGGGCACGACCGTGTGCCCGGCGGCCTCGAAGTGCGCGAGGAATCGGCGCCGGATCTCGGCGGTCTCCATCAGTCGGTGTCCTTCTCGGGGTGTGACGTCGGGGGAAGTGAGAGGGCGTGCTCGGAAGCAGCCGGGAGTGCAGCGTGACGGTACAGGTCGTCGACGACGTCGCGCTGCTTGGCCTGCATGCCGTCGCGGACCTCGGACCGCATCTCGCGGAGTCCGAGACCGAGGGCTGCGGCCTGGTCGGCGATGCCCGGCACGGACAGGCGGTACGCAGCGCGGCGCGCCTTGACCGAGGCGTAGACCCCGGCGGCGGTACCGGCGACGAACCAGACGATCCGCGGCGTCACCGCTCACCCTCCGGGGCGGACACCCAGGCCGTCGAGGCCGGGCTCGCCGAGGGGACGTGCACGCGAGCCGCTCGGCGGGCGGCACGCTGGCGCTCGCGGCGTCGGCGGTTCACCTCCCGCCGCATGAGGGCCGAGATGCGGTCGCGCGACTCGGGCCGCAAGGCGTGGGCGAGGCCGTGGACCAGCACCGTGAAACGCGTGGCCGGGCGGCTCAGCGCAGTGGCGACGAGGTCGTGCTGCGTGGGCACCACGACGACGCGGCCGTCGACGATGCGCGTCTCGGCGGTCTGGCCGGTGGGGGCCTCGGGCAGGCCGCCGCTGCGCACCACCAGCGCCGCGTCGGCGGGGTCGGGCTCGAACGGCACCGGCACGAGGGTCGCCTCTCGTGCCTTCGCGCGGGCCGCGGTCTGGGCCGTCTCGACGTCGCGCAGACGGGCCTCGAGGCGCACGCGCTCGCGCGTGACCGACCGCGCGGCTCGGACCGTGACGACGGCCGCGACGAGTGCGGCCAGGGCGAGCACCGCGGTCGCGACGAGCACGACGACGTCGGTGGACATGCACCGAGGCTACTAGGCCCGCCTCGCCCCGGTCAGCCCTCGTTCCCCCTCCGCCCCCTGAGGTGCGAGGAACGAGCCTCGAAGGGGGCGCCGCAACCCACGGGAACCTGGTGTGCCGCGGCTCAGCGGTCGCGGAGGATGGCGCGCAGGCGCGCCAGGCGCTCGCGCAGCGAGCCCTCGAACCCGTGGGGCGAGGGCTGGTAGTACTCGGCGCCGTCGACGGCGTCGGGCGCGTACTGCTGGCCCACGACACCGCGCGCGTCGTTGTGGGCGTAGAGGTAGTCGTGACCGTGGCCCAGCTTCTTGGCGCCCGAGTAGTGCGCGTCGCGCAGCGCCGGCGGGACGGGACCCGCCTTGCCGGCGCGGACGTCGGCGATCGCGGCGTCGATGGCCTTGTAGGCGGCGTTCGACTTCGGGGCGAGCGCCAGGTGCACCACGGCCTGCGCAAGCGGGATGCGTCCTTCCGGCAGTCCGATCATCGCGACGGCCTCGGCCGCGGCGACCGCCGTGGGCAGCGCGGTGGGATCGGCCATGCCGACGTCCTCGCTGGCCGAGATGATCAGGCGTCGGGCGATGAACCGGACGTCCTCCCCCGCGTCGATCATGCGCGCGAGGTAGTGCAGGGCGGCGTCGACGTCGGAGCCGCGGATGCTCTTGATCAGCGCGCTGGCGACGTCGTAGTGCTGGTCGCCCTGGCGGTCGTACCGCACGGCCGCCTTGTCGACCGCGAGCGCGGCGTCCTCGACGTCGATCACGGTCTTGCCCTGCGCCTTCGCCGCCCCGGCCGAGGCCTCGAGGTACGTGAGCGCCCGACGACCGTCACCACCGGCGAGCCGGACGAGGTGGTCCTTGGCCTCCTCGGTGAGCTCGACGGCGCCGCCCAGACCGCGCTCGTCGGTGACGGCGCGGTCCATCAGCGTGGCGATGTCGTCGTCGGTCAGGCTCTCGAGCGTCAGCAGCAGCGAACGGCTGAGCAGCGGTGAGATGACGCTGAAGTGCGGGTTCTCGGTCGTGGCGGCGACGAGGCTGACCCACCGGTTCTCGACCCCGGGCAGCAGGGCGTCCTGCTGGGCCTTGCTGAAGCGATGGACCTCGTCGACGAACAGCACGGTCTCGCGGCCCGTGTTCGCGAGCGCCTGGCGGGATCCTGCGATGACGTCGCGGACCTCCTTGACGCCGGCGCTGACCGCCGAGACCTCGACGAACCGGCGGTCGGTGTGGTTGCTGATGAGGCTCGCGAGCGTGGTCTTGCCCGTGCCGGGCGGGCCCCAGAGCAGGATCGTCAGCGGCTGGTCGCCCTCGATGACCTGTCGCAGCGGCGAGCCCGGCGCGAGCAGGTGCTGCTGACCGACGAGCTCGTCGAGCGTGCGCGGCCGCATGCGCACCGCGAGCGGGGCGTTGGCCGAGGCGCTGCCCGCGAGCGAGCCGTTCGAGTCGCGGCGCAGGTCGGCCCCACCACCGGGCAGGTCGAACAGGCCGTCGCTCACCCGGCGAGCCTAGCGACGCTCACCGACGGCCACTCGACCCGTTGACCCGCGCGGCCGGCCGACCGACACTGACGACATGAGCACGCTCGGCATCATCGTCCTGGTCGCAGGTCTCGCGGTCGTCGCTGCGGGGGCCGCCCTCGTGCTGCTCCGACGTCGCTCGCGTCGCCCTGCTCCCGCGACGCTCAGCCGCGAGGAGCTGGCGCAGCAGGCCGAGCAGCACCGCTCCTTCGGCGGTCGGGAGCACGGCCAGAACCCCAGCGTCGCGCGCAACGCCGACCACGGCGGGTGGGGCTGAGCCCCCTGTGACTCAGGCCTCCGGGGTGTCGTCGTCCTCGGGCTCGAAGTCGACGCCGGCCTCGGCGCGCTGCTCGTCGGTGATGGGGGCGGGAGCCGCCGTCAGCGGGTCGTAGCCGCCACCGGACTTCGGGAAGGCGATGACGTCGCGGATCGAGTCCGAGCCGGTCAGCAGCGCGACCGTGCGGTCCCAGCCGAACGCGATGCCACCGTGCGGCGGGGCGCCGAACTTGAACGCGTCGAGGAGGAAGCCGAACTTCTCCTGCGCCTCCTCGTTGCCGATGCCCATGATCTCGAAGACTCGCTTCTGCGTGTCCTCGCGGTGGATGCGCAGCGAGCCGCCACCGACCTCGTTGCCGTTGCAGACGATGTCGTAGGCCCAGGCGAGCGAGTCGCCCGGCGTGGCCAGCGTCGCGACGTCCTGCGGCGCCGTGAACGCGTGGTGCACCGCGGTCCACTCCCCGCCGCCGACCGCGACGTCGCCGGAGTCGAGCTCGCTGACCGGCTCGAACATCGGCCAGTCGACGACGAACGCGAACGCCCAGGCGGACTCGTCGATCAGGCCCTCGCGGCGTGCGATCTCGACCCGCGCGGCGCCGAGCAGCTGACGCATCGACTTGGTCGGGCCGGCCGCGAAGTAGATCGCGTCGCCGGGCTTCGCGCCCGCCGCTGCGGCCAGACCGTCACGCTCGGCGTCGGAAAGATTCTTGGCCACGGGGCCACCGAGGGTGCCGTCCTCCTGCACCAGCACGTAGGCCAGACCACGCGCACCGCGCTGCTTGGCCCACTCCTGCCAGCCGTCGAGCGTGCGTCGCGGCTGGTCGGCTCCGCCGGGGTGCACGACCGCGCCGACGTACGGCGCCTGGAACACCCGGAACGGGGTGTCCTTGAAGTACTCGGTCAGCTCGGTGAGCTCGAGCTCGAAGCGCAGGTCGGGCTTGTCGGAGCCGTACTTGCTCATCGCGTCGGCGTAGGTGATGCGCGGGAACGGGGTGGGCAGCTCGACGTCGATGAGCTTCCACAGCGCGACGTAGATCTCCTCGGCCAGCGCGAGGACGTCGTCCTGGTCGACGAAGCTCATCTCGATGTCGAGCTGGGTGAACTCCGGCTGGCGGTCGGCGCGGAAGTCCTCGTCGCGGTAGCAGCGCGCGATCTGGTAGTACCGCTCCAGCCCACCGACCATGAGCAGCTGCTTGAACAGCTGGGGGCTCTGCGGCAGCGCGTACCAGCTGCCCGGGCGCAGGCGCGCGGGCACGAGGAAGTCGCGGGCACCCTCGGGCGTCGACCGCGTCAGCGTGGGTGTCTCGACCTCCACGAAGTCGTGGCGGGCCAGCACCTCGCGCGCCGTGGCGTTGACCTTCGAGCGCAGGCGCAGCGCCGAGGCCGGGCCCGAGCGACGCAGGTCGAGGTAGCGGTGGCGCAGGCGCGCCTCCTCGCCGACCTCGCCGGCGCTCGAGGCAGCGGCGTCGTCGATCGGGAACGGCAGGGGCGCCGACGCGCTGAGGATCTCGACGTCGTCGGCGACGACCTCGATCTCGCCCGTCGCGATGGCGGAGTTCTCGTTGCCGTCGGGCCGGCGCTGGACGGTGCCGGTGATCTTGAGGCAGTACTCGGCGCGCAGCTGGTGGGCGACGTCCTCGCGCACGACGACCTGGACGACGCCGCTGGCCTCGCGCAGGTCGATGAAGGCGACACCACCGTGATCGCGGCGGCGCGAGACCCAGCCGGCCAGCGTCACCTGCTGGCCGATGCTGTCGGCGGTCAGAGTGCCGGCGTCATGCGTGCGGATCACGAGTTCTTCTCCTCGGGTACGGGGCTGGGGGCGACGACCTGCGGGCGCAGGTCGGCGGCGGGCGGTGTCCAGGTGGCCGGGTCGACCTCGACCTGGTCGCCGCTGCGGATGTCCTTGACGGTGTGCGCGCCGCCCGGCTCGGCGGGGGCGAATACGACGAACGGGATGCCGCGACGCTCGGCGTGACGGATCTGCTTGCCGAGCTTGGCCGCAGCGGGGGCGACCTCGGTGGCGATCCCTCGGGCGCGCAACGTCCGGGCCACGGCGTCGGCCGCCGCGCGCTCCGACTCGTCGGCAACCGCGACGAGCACCGCCGAGGGCACCGACCGGGTCGTCGTGAGCCCGTCGGCGAGCAGTGCCGCGAGCAGGCGCGAGACGCCGAGCGAGATGCCGACGCCGGGGTAGGTGCTGCGGTTGTCGGCGGCGAGCTTCTCGTACCGGCCGCCGGAGCAGATCGAGCCGAGCTGCTCGTAGCCCGACAGGCGGGTCTCGAAGACCGTGCCGGTGTAGTAGTCGAGCCCGCGCGCGATGCGCAGGTCGGCCGTGACGGTGACGCGCTCGGGCGCCACGATCGAGCCGACGACGTGCTCGAGCTCGGCCAGGCCCTCGGCGAGCAGCGGGTGCTCGACACCGAGCGCCTCGACGCGCTGCACGAACGACGTGTCGGTGGTGACGATCTCGGCCAGACCGAGGACCTTCGTCGCGCTGTCGTCGTCGACGCCGATCTCGGCCAGCATGACGCGGATCTTCTCGGGGCTGACCTTGTCGAGCTTGTCGACGACCTGCATGACCGCCGTGGGGTCGGCCAGGCCGAGCCCGAGGTAGAAGCCCTCCAGGACCTTGCGGTTGGCGACCTGCAGCGTCGCGTGGGCGGTGGGCGAGCCCACGAGCTCCATCAGCCCACCGAGCGCCTCGGTCATGACCTGGGCGACCTCGACGTCGGCGTGCGCGGGCAGGACGTCGCGACCGACCACGTCGATGTCGGCCTGCGTGAACTCGCGGAAGCGGCCCTGCTGCGGGCGCTCGCCGCGCCAGACCTTCTGGATCTGGTGGCGGCGGAACGGGAAGTCGAGGTCGTTCGCGTTCTCGACGACGTAGCGCGCGAAGGGGACGGTGAGGTCGAAGTGCAGGGCGAGCTCGGCGGCCTCCGCGCCGTGCAGACGGCTGACGGCGTAGACCTCCTTGTCGATCTCGCCCTTGCGCAGCAGCACGTCGAGCGGCTCGACCGCGCGGGTCTCGACCGATCCGAAGCCGTGCAGCTCGAACGTGCGGCGCAGGTGGTCGAGCACGGCCTGCTCGACGATGCGCTCGCGCGGGGTGTACTCCGGGAAGCCGGACAGCTTGGCCATCAGCTGAGACCGTCGGCGATCTGCACGAGGTACGGGTTCGTGGCGCGCTCGCGGCCGACCGAGGTCTGCGGGCCGTGACCCGGGAGCACGACGACGTCGTCGCGCAGCGGCAGGACCTTGGTGCGCAGGCTGTCGATCATCTCCGGGTGCGAGCCGCCGACCAGGTCGGTGCGCCCGATCGAGCCCGCGAACAGGAAGTCACCGGAGAACATGACCTGCGAGACCTCGGGCTGGTCGGGGTAGTCGATCAGGTAGTAGAGCGTGCCGGGCGTGTGACCGGGCACGTGCGCCACGGTGAACGTGACGCCGTCGACGTCGACCGTGGCACCGTCGACCGCGTCGCGGACGTCGGCGGGCTCGACGAACTCCGGCAGCTCGCCGTCGAGGCCCAGCTGGCCGCGCAGCATCGCGGCGGACTCGTTCGAGATGGCGGCCATCGGGTCGCTCAGCAGGTGGCGGTCGGCCGGGTGGATCCACACGGGGCAGTCCCACTCGCGCGCGACATCCTGGGCGCACCAGAGGTGGTCGAAGTGTCCGTGGGTCACCAGGACGGCCTGCGGCGTGAGGTCGTGCTCGGCCGCGACGGACCGCACTCCCTCGATCGCGTCCATGCCCGGATCGACGACCGCGCACCCCGTACCCGGGCCCCGCGCGACGAGGTAGCAGTTCGCCTGCAACGGACCGGCAGGGAAGGACGTCAGGAGCACGTCGGACAGGGTACGCGAGTGCGCTGACGGCTCCCGCTCGCGTCCTCCTAGACTGTCGCCATGACCACACCCGCCGAGCACCCGTGGGGCCGCGTCGACGACGAGGGCAACGTCCACCTCCGCACCGCCGACGGCGAGCGACTCATCGGCCAGTGGGCCGCTGGATCCGACCCCGCCGAGGCCCTCGCGTTCTACGAGCGACGCTTCGGCGCCCTCGAGACCGAGGTCGAGCTGTTGGAGAAGCGCCTCGAGTCGGGAGCGCTCTCCCCCACCGATGCCGTCAAGGCGCTCGACAAGGCCCGCGAGAACATCACCGACGCCGCTGCGCTCGGTGATCTCGCGTCGCTCGAGACCCGTCTCGAGGCGCTCGCGCCGCAGATCGAGAAGGCCCGCGAGGAGCGCAAGGCAGCACGGGTCGCCGAGCAGGCGGAGTCCGAGGTCCGCAAGAACGCCATCGTCGCGGAGGCCGAGAAGGTCGCCGCGGGTACCGACTACCGCAAAGGCGCCGACCGGCTCAGCGAGCTGCTCGACGAGTGGAAGGCGCTCCCCCGGCTCGCCAAGGCGGCCGACGACGCCCTGTGGCACCGCTTCAGCGGGGCGCGCACGTCCTTCATGCGCCGTCGTAAGACGTTCTTCGCCGAGCAGGACGGCAAGCGCTCCGAGGCCAAGAAGGTCAAGGAGAAGCTCATCGCCGAGGCCGAGGCGCTCTCGAGCTCGACCGACTTCGGCGCCACGGCCGGCGCGTACCGCGATCTGATGTCGCGCTGGAAGGCCGCCGGGGCGGCGCCGCGCAACGTCGAGGACAAGCTCTGGAAGCGCTTCCGCGCGGCCCAGGACGTCTTCTTCCAGGCACGCGACGAGGCCAACGCGGCGCTCGACGCGGAGTTCGCGGTCAACGCCGAGGCCAAGGAGAAGCTCCTGGTCGAGGCCGAGGCTCTGTTGCCGATCACGAACCTCGAGACCGCGCGCCGGGCCATGAACGACATCGCCGATCGCTGGGAGGCCGCCGGCAAGGTCCCCCGCGCTCGCATCTCCGAGCTCGAGGGGCGCATCAAGAAGGTCGAGCAGGCCATCAAGGCCGCGGGCGACCAGGAGTGGAAGCGCACCGATCCGGAGAAGTCGGCCCGCGCCGACGACATGGTCAGCAAGCTCGAGCGCGCGATCACCGAGGCCGAGGAGGCGCTGGCGAAGGCCGAGGCCGCCGGTGACGCGAGGAAGACGAAGGACCTGGCCGCCAAGCTCGAGTCCCACCGCTCCTTCCTCGCCATGGCCCAACAGGCCCAGTCCGACTACTCCTGACCCCACCCCACCCACAGAACTACCGCTCGCGAGTGGATTCCCGCCCCATCAGGAGTGAGTTTCCGCCCCGCGGGGAGTGACTTTCCGCCCTGCGGGGAGTGAACTCCTGCCCTTGCGGCGGGGCACCTGTGGACAACGAGGTGACGCCGACGGCGGTGAGGGCTTGCATGTCGCCATGCAGCAGCTCATCGCCGACGGCCGTCCCTTCGTCACCGACGACGGGGTGATGTCGCCCAAGCAGATCCGACTCGCGCTCCAGTCGGGAACGGTGCGCCGGCTCCTGCGTGGCGTGTTCGTCGACGCCCGGGTGCCGGAAGATCGCGACCTGCGGGTCCTGGCCGTCGAGCGCATCCGCCCGCCGCACGGCGTCGCGTGCAGCGAGACCGCCGCCTGGGTCATGGGTCTGGACGTGCACCCGCCTGGGCGACGCTTCGACATGACGCCGACCTTCCTGGTTCCTCACGGCGAGACGCGGATCGTCCGGAGCGGGATCGACTGTCGCCAGGCTCGGCTGGGCTCGCACGACGTCACCGAGGACTTCGGGACGTTCTCGACCACGCCGGTCCGCACGGCCAGCGACCTCCTCCGTCGCCAGTACCGGCCGTACGCGCTCGCGTCCGCCGACCAGATGACGCGCTCCGGGCTGGTCGACCTCGGTGAGCTCAGCAGTGTCGTCATGCACCTCAAGGGATACCCGGGCATCCGCCAGGCTCGTTCCCTGGTCGGCCTGGTCGACGCCCGCGCGGAGTCACCTGGCGAGTCGTGGACCCGCCTGCGACTGCACGACGCCGGCTTCCCGCCGCCCGAGCTGCAGGTCGAGGTGGCCGACCATGACGGCGTCATCCGTCGGATCGACCTGGCGTACGAGGTGCAGAAGGTCGCCATCGAGTACGACGGCTCCGCGCACCACTCGGCGCTGTCGGATCTCGCCTGGGACGAGGAGCGGCGCGACGACCTCTCCGTGCAGTGGGGATGGCGGTGGGTGCTGGCTCGTCGCTCGTCGATCTTCGGCCAGGACGCCACGTTCGAGGAGGCGGTCGGCGCGCATCTGGGCCTCGTGCCGCTCCGGCGCTGGTGGGGTCATCTCTGAGGACGGGAACTCACTCCCCGCGGGGCGGGAACTCACTCCCCGCGGGGCGGGAATCCACTCGCGGAGGGGCGGGAATTCACTCGCGAGCGGTCGTTCGTTACTGGGTGAGGCGGTAGACGTCGAAGACGCCCTCGATCGTGCGGACGGCGTTGAGGACGTGGCCGAGGTGCTTGGCGTCGCCCATCTCGAAGGTGAACTTGCTCTTCGCGACCCGGTCCGAGCCCGTCGACAGTGCCGCCGACAGGATGTTGACGTGCTGCTCGGACATCACGCGCGTGATGTCGGACAGCAGGCCCGGCCGGTCCAGCGCCTCGACCTGCAGCGCGACCAGGAACGTGCTGGTCGAGCTCGGCGCCCAGCGCACCGCCACCAGGCGGCCCGGCTCGTCGGCGCGGAGCTGCACCAGGTTGACGCAGCTCGCGCGGTGCACGGAGACCCCGGACGTGCGCGTCACGAAGCCCTCGATGTCGTCGCCCGGGACCGGCGTGCAGCACCGGGCGAGCTTGACCAGCGCGTTGCCCTCGAGCCCCTCGACCACGACGCCCGCGTCCGACCCGTCGCGGGACCGCACGACGCGGCGCGCGACGGTCGGCACGGTGGCCTCGGCCAGGTCCTCCTCGGCACCCGCACGCCCGCCCGAGAGCGCCAGCACGCGCTCGACGATGCTCTGCGCGCTGACGTGGTTCTCGCCAACAGCGGCGTACAGCGCGGTGATGTCGGCCAGGTTGAGGTCGGCCGCGACCGCCTCGAGCGTGCGCTGCCGGAACAGCCGCACGAGCGGGAGGCTCTCCTTGCGCATCTGGCGCGCGATGAGGTCCTTGCCGTGCTCGACGGCCTCCTCGCGGCGCTCCTTGGTGAACCACTGGCGGATCTTGTTGCGGGCCCGCGGGCTGGCGACGAACTCGAGCCAGTCGCGGCTCGGACCCGCGTCGGGCGACTTGGAGGTGAAGACCTCCACGACGTCGCCCGTCTCGAGCTTGGACTCCAGCGACACCAGGCGGCCGTTGACCCGCGCGCCGATGCACGCGTGCCCGACCTCGGTGTGCACCGAGTAGGCGAAGTCGACCGGCGTCGAGCCGTCCGGGAGCTGGATCAGGTCGCCGCGCGGCGTGTACGCATAGACACCGGTCTGGCCCATCTCGTAGCGGAGCTGGTCGAGGAAGTCGATCGAGTCCTCGGTCTCGGACTGCCAGTCGAGCAGCTCGCGCAGCCAGGTCATCTCCGAGCTGGCGGGGGCTGCCCCGCCGGCCTTCGAGCCCTTGTCGCGCGCGGTGCCGTCCTCCTTGTACTTCCAGTGCGCCGCGACGCCGTACTCGGCGCGGCGGTGCATCGCGTACGTGCGGATCTGCAGCTCCACGGCCTTGCCCTGCGGACCGATCACGGTCGTGTGCAGCGACTGGTACATGTTGAACTTCGGGACGCTGATGTAGTCCTTGAACCGCCCCGGGATCGGGTTCCAGCGGGCGTGCAGCACGCCGAGCACGGCGTAGCAGTCGGCGACCGAGTCGACCAGGATGCGCACCCCGACGAGGTCGAAGATGTCGGCGAAGTCGCGGCCCCGCACCAGCATCTTCTGATAGATCGAGTAGTAGTGCTTCGGCCGACCGGTGACGGTGGCCTTGATGCGCGTGTGCTTGAGGTCGGACTCGACGTCGCCGATGACCCGCTCGAGGAACGTCGAGCGCGACGGCGCACGGTCGGCCACGAGCCGCACGATCTCGTCGTAGACCTTGGGGTGGAGCACGCCGAAGGCGAGGTCCTCGAGCTCCCACTTGATCGTGTTCATGCCGAGCCGGTGGGCCAGCGGCGCGAAGATCTCGAGGGTCTCGGTCGCGATGCGCTCCTGCTTGTCCTGGCGCAGGTACCGCAGGGTGCGCATGTTGTGCAGGCGGTCGGCGAGCTTGATGACGAGCACCCGGATGTCGCGGCTCATCGCCACGACCATCTTGCGGATGGTCTCGGACTGCGCGGTGGCGCCGTACTTGACCTTGTCGAGCTTCGTGACGCCGTCGACCAGGTGGACGACCTCGTCGCCGAAGTCGACCCGCAGCTCGTCGAGCGTGTACGGCGTGTCCTCGACGGTGTCGTGCAGCAGGGCGGCGCACAGCGTGGGGGCCGTCATGCCGAGCTCGGCCAGGATCGTGGCGACCGCGAGGGGGTGCGTGATGTACGGGTCGCCGCTCTTGCGGGTCTGGCCCGTGTGCATCCGCTCGGCGATCGTGTACGCCTTCTGGATCGACGTGACGTCGCCCTTGGGGTGCGTGACGCGGTAGATCTTCAGAAGCGGCTCGAGGACGGCCTGACCCGTCTGGGTCTTGCCGCCGATGCGAGACAGACGCGACCGGACGCGCGCCGTGGTGGGCGCCGCCTCCGCAGCCTCGGGCTCGGGTGCGACGGCCTGGTCGGCCGCCTCCTCGGGCGTCGGGACGTGGCTCGCCGCCTCGGCGACCTCACCACGTTCTGCCACGACGACCTCCTGCTGACCAGTCTACGGACTCAGAGCAGACCGTTGATGAGGGACGCGGCGGTGCCGAGCACCAGGATCGCGACCAGCACGAGCGCGACGACGCGCATCTGGGACGGGTTCACCAGGCCTCCTCCGATCGGTGGAGGTCACAGGATCGCAGAGACGTGGTCACGCCGGTCGCGCAGGGGCGCGCTCCGCGGCCGTGCCGTGCCGTCTCAGTAGGTCCGCAGGGCCGCGAGGGGCACGTCGAGCACCGCTCGACCGCCGAGCGCCTCGATCTCGATCAGCACGACCGCGCTCACGACCTCGCCGCCGCAGCGCCGGGCGAGCTCGACCGTCGCGGCCAGGGTGCCGCCCGTCGCGAGGACGTCGTCGACGACCGCGACCCGCTGACCGGGGGCCACGGCACCCGACGGGACCTCGATCGTGGCGCTGCCGTACTCGAGGTCGTAGGAGACGCTCTCGGTGCTGCCCGGCAGCTTGCCGGCCTTGCGCACCGGGACGAAGCCGACGCCCAGGCGCTCGGCGACGGCCAGCCCGAACAGGAAGCCGCGCGCCTCCACCCCCAGGACCAGGTCGACCTCACCGGTCGCCTGCGCCATCGCGTCGGCGACGGTCGCGAAGGCCTGCGGATCGGCCAGGAGCGGCGAGATGTCGCGGAACTGCACGCCCGGCTCGGGCCAGTCCGCCACGACCGGAACGGTGCGGTCGACCAGGTCGGTCACGTCCGGGACCGTCACGTCGGCGCTCACGAGGTCGAGGTCGACAGCTGCAGGTCGATGTCGCACCGATCCTTGGCGTCGGTCGTGATCGACGTGACCGCCGCGGTCGACTCGCTGTCGGCCAGCTTGGCCTGCACCTCGGCCGCCTGGGTCTGGAGCTCCGGGTCGATCGACGCGAGCGCACCCGACTGGAGGTCGGACGCGAACTTCTGGACAGCGGCCGGATCGGTCAGGTCGTAGCCGATCTGCTTGAACACGTCGACGACGTCGAGCAGGCGCTCGTGGAACAGCTTCCAGTCGGCGCGGACGTCGTCCGGCCCCTCCTTGGAGAACTTCTCGGCCCCGTCGAGGCGGCGCGTGACGCTGTCGGACAGGTAGGTGGCGGAGGTCTCCAGGTCGGCGTCCGGCGCGAGGGTCTCCTCGCTCTTGTCCTGCCAGGCCTGCAGGTCGTCGCAGTAGGCGCCGCTGCTGTCGCGCAGGAGGAAGAACCACCCGCCGGCGGCCAGCGCCAGCACCAGCACGCCCGCGATCGCGAGCACCTGCGGGCGCCGCCAGGCGGGGGCGGAGTGGGAGGTCGTGGCAGAGGACGTCATCGGTTCTTCTCCTTGGTTCACGGACACGGTACTGGGACGCGGGCGGCGAGGGGCCGGACGCGTCAGCGTCCGCGGCGCTTCTGTCGGCTCGAGCGCTGGGGCTGCTGGCGACCCGCCGAGCCCGAGGTGGTCACCGGACGGGCCGGTGAGGCCGGTGTCGACGCCGAGGCGCCGACGAGGTCCTTGGCCCGCCGCGCGAGCACCTTCTCGGTGTGCGCCCGCACCGCCGGGTCACGCTCCTTGAGCTGCGCCGCGAGCGGGGTCGCGATGAAGATCGACGAGTACGTGCCGACGGCCATGCCGACGAACAGCGCGAGCGCGAGGTCCTTCAGCGGGCCGCTGCCGAGCACGCCGACGCCGACGACGAGCAGCGCCCCGACCGGCAGCAGGGCCGTGATCGAGGTGTTGATCGAGCGCACGAGCGTCTGGTTGACGGCCAGGTTGGCCTGCTCGGAGTAGATCCGGGTCGTCGAGGACGCGATGCCGCGCGTGTTCTCGCGCACCTTGTCGAACACGACCACGGTGTCGTAGAGCGAGTAGCCGAGGATCGTGAGGAAACCCGTGACGGTGGCCGGCGTGACCTCGAAGCCCGACCAGGCGTAGACGCCGACCGTGATGACGATGTCGTGCGCCAGCGCGACCATCGCTGCGACCGACATCCGCCACTCACGGAAGTAGGCCCAGATGAACAGCACCACGATGACGAGGAAGACGATGAGGCCCGTCAGGGCCTTCTTGGCGACCTCGGTGCCCCACGAGGGCCCGACGAGGTTCTGGCTGACCTCGCTCGCGCCGGCGCCCTTCAGCGCCTCGACGACCTGGGAGGTCTCGTCCTGGCTGAGCGCGCCGGTCTGGAGCCGGATCGTGCTGTCACCGGAGGTGTTGACGACGGGCGCGGACGCGGCGTCCAGGCCCGTGTCGACCGCGGCCTCGCGCAGGTCGTCGACCGTCGCGGCGTTCGCGGTGGAGACCTGGGCGGTGAACTCGACGCCACCCTTGAAGTCGATGCCGCGCTCGAGGCCGTGCACGCCGAGTCCGGCGGCCGAGCCGATCATGAGCACCGCGCTGACCAGGTACCAGACCATGCGGCGGCCGACGAAGTCGATCGAGATGCGGCCCGTGTACAGGTGCTGGCCGAACGTGCTGAGTCGTCCCATCAGGACCGACCTCCCGGGCTCGCGGCGATCTCCGTGACCTTGCGGTCCTTGATGCCCAGGTGGGCGGCGTCCAGGCCCGAGAGGCGGTGCCCCTGGCCGAAGAACTTCGTGCGCGCCAGCAGCGACATCAACGGCTTGGTGAAGAAGAACACCACCAGGATGTCGACCAGCGTCGTGAGCCCGAGGGCGAACGCGAACCCGCGCACGACCCCGATCGCGAAGATGAACAGGATCGCGGCGGCCAGGAACGAGACCGCGTCAGCCGCGAGGATCGTGGAGCGGGCGCGGGCCCACCCGGACTCCACGGCCAGGCGCAGCGACTTGCCCTCGCGCACCTCGTCACGGATGCGCTCGAACAGGACGATGAAGGAGTCGGCCGTGATGCCGATCGCGACGATGAGTCCGGCGATGCCGGGCAGGGTCAGCGTGAAGCCCATCGCCTGGCCGAGCAGCAGCACGAGCCCGAAGGTCACGAGCGCGGCGACGCCGAGCGAGGCCATGACCACCAGGCCGAGGCCGCGGTAGTAGAAGAGGCCGTAGAGCAGCACCAGCACCATGCCGACCGCACCCGCGATCAGGCCGGCCTCGAGCTGCGAACCGGCGAGCGTCGGCCCCTCGACCGAGACGCCGTTGACCTCGAAGGTCAGCGGCAGGGCGCCGTACTTGAGCTGGTTGGCGAGCTCGACCGCGGTCTTCTGCGTGAAGCTGCCGCTGATCTGGGCCTTGCCGTTGGTGATGTGCGCGTTCGACGTCGGCGCGGTCAGCACCTCGCCGTCGAGCACGACGGCGAAGCGGCCCTGGGCCGGGGTCAGCGCCGCGGTGACGGTGTCGAAGGTGTCGCCGCCCTCGCCGTCGAGCTCGATGTCGACGACCCACTGCACGCTGCCCTGCGGCACGCCAGCGCTGGCGCCCTTGACGTGCGAGCCGCCGATGACGGCGGGGCTCAGGATCATGACCTCGCCGGTCTTGGGGTCGCACGTGACGATCGGCTCGTTCGCGGTGTCGACGACCGCGAGGTCGTCGGGGGTGCACACGAAGGCCTGGGCCTGCTGCTGAAGGGCAGCGATGCCGGCCTGGTACTCCTGCGGCAGGGCCGCGGGGGTCTGCGTCTCGCCGGCGATCATCTGGTCGAGGCTCAGGGCCGACCAGTCGACGGCGTCGACGGCGTCCTGGGCCGCCGCCGCGGTCGCCTCGTCGAGGGGCTGCCCCGTCGACTGGACCTGCGGCTGCCACAGCAGCCGGAACTGCATCTGCGCCGTGCGCCCGACCTGGTCCACGATGTCGCCGCGTTCCTTGCCCGGGATCTCGATGACGATCTGGTTGCCGCCCTGCGTCGTGACCTCCGCCTCGGAGACTCCCGTCGCGTTGACCCGCTGGTCGATGATGCTGCGCGCCTGGGCGAGGTTCTCGGCGGTGACGTCACCGTCGCTCGACTGCGCCTGGAGCGTGATCCGCGTGCCGCCCTGGAGGTCGAGTCCGAGCCGCGGGGTCCAGGCTCCGTGCCCGGTGCCGTCCTCGAGGTCGACCAGACCGATCAGGGCGAACAGCGCCACCACCCCGGCCATGAACAGGAGCAGCGTGCGTCCAGGACGCAGGACCTTCCGGCCGCGAGCGGGCGGGGCCATCAGTCGCCTTCGACGATCTCGGGGTCGGCGGCGGGCTCGGGGCGCACGATCTGGCCGATGGCCTGACGGTGGACCCGGATCTCGACGCCGTCGGCGATCCGCAGGCGCGCCTCGAGGTCGTCCAGCGAGACGATCTCGGCGAAGATGCCGCTGGTCGTCATCACCTCGAGCCCGGGCTGGAGCTCGTCCTGCAGGGACGAGAACTGCTGCTGCTTCTTGCGCGCCGGCCGGACGATGAACAGCCAGAACACGACGACGATGAGCACCAGAGGGATGAGGCCGGCCAGGTCGGACACGCGAGAGCTCCAGACGAGAGTGAGGTGCGTCCGAGCAGCAGGTGCCGGACAGGTACGGCCCGTGGGCCATCGGGAAGTGTAGACGTCACACGCCGTGACACCGCACCTGATGGCCCGGATTCAGCGAGAAATCAGGATTGGGCACCGGGGACGTCGTCGCCGAAGGAGAGCTGTACCTCGGCGCCGGCCGGGGGCGTGAGCCCCAGGTGCCGCCAGGCCGCCGGCGTCGCGACGCGACCGCGGGGCGTGCGCGCCAGGAACCCGAGCCGCACCAGGTACGGCTCGGCGATCTCCTCGACGGTCTCGCGCTCCTCGCCGACGGCGACCGCGAGGGTCGAGACGCCGACCGGTCCGCCGCCGAAGCTGGCGCACAGCGCCCGCAGGACGGCCAGGTCGAGGCGGTCGAGGCCGAGGTCGTCGACCTCGTACAGCTCGAGCGCGGTGCGGGCCGCCGCGAGGTCGAGCACTCCCCCGGTGCGCACCTCGGCGTAGTCGCGGACGCGCCGCAGCAGGCGGTTGGCGATGCGCGGGGTGCCGCGCGAGCGGCCGGCGATCTCGGCCGCGCCGTCGACCGTGAGGTCGAGCGCGAGCAGGCCGGCCGACCGGGTCACGATCTGCTGCAGGTGCTGCGGCTCGTAGTAGTCGAGCTGGGCGGTGAACCCGAAGCGGTCGCGAAGCGGGCTCGGCAGCAGGCCGGCACGGGTCGTGGCGCCGACGACCGTGAAGGGCGGGATCTCGAGCGGGATCGCCGTGGCGCCGGGGCCCTTGCCGACGATGACGTCGACCCGGAAGTCCTCCATCGCCATGTAGAGCAGCTCCTCGGCGGGGCGCGACATGCGGTGGATCTCGTCGATGAAGACGACGTCGCCCTCCATGACGCCCGACAGGATCGCGGCGAGGTCGCCGGCGTGCTGGATGGCCGGACCGCTCGTGATGCGCAGCGGCGCGCTGAGCTGGTTCGCGATGATCATCGCGAGGGTCGTCTTGCCGAGACCGGGCGGGCCCGAGAGCAGCACGTGGTCGGGCACCGACCCGCGTGCCGTGGCGGCGTCGAGGACGAGGGCGAGCTGCTCGCGCACCCGGTCCTGACCCACGACCTCCTCGAGCGTGCGTGGGCGCAGGGCCGCCTCGTAGGCGCGGTCGTCGGTGCCGACGACCGGCGCGACGATGCTCTCCTCGAGGTCTGAGAGCCCCGGCTCGTCGTCGTTCATCGGGTGCGGGCCAGGGATCGCAGGGCGTCGCGCAGCAGGAGCGAGACGTCGGGGGTCTCGTCGGCCGGGAGGTCGGCGGCGACCGTGTCGACGGCGGACTCCGCGTCGCGGGCGCTCCAGCCGAGGCCGAGCAGCGCCTCGTGGACCTGCTCGCGCCACGCGGGGGCACCCGTCGCCGTGGCGGTGGTGGCCAGGCCGACGCGGTCCTTGAGCTCGACCACGATGCGCTCGGCGCCCTTGCGGCCGATGCCGGGGACCGACGTGAGCACGGGGTAGTCGGCGCCCGCGATCGCGCTGCGCAGGCGGTCGGGGTCGAGCACCGAGAGCATCGCCAGGGCGACCTTCGGCCCGACGCCGCTGGCGGTCTGGACGAGCTCGAACATGTCGCGCTCGTCGGGGCCGCCGAAGCCGTAGAGGGTCATCGAGTCCTCGCGGACGACCAGCGTCGTGGCGACCGTGGCCTCCTGGCCGAGGCGCAGTGTCGCGAGCGTGCCCGGCGTGCTGCGCACGAAGTAGCCCACCCCGGAGACGTCGAGCACGGCTCCGTCGAGCTGGATCGCGGCGACGGTGCCGCGCAGCGAGGCGATCATCGGCCGGACCGGGCCAGCGCCGCAGCGAGGCGCTGCTGCGCTCCCCCGCGCCACACGTGGCAGATCGCGATGGCCAGCGCGTCGGCGGCGTCGGCGGGCTTGGGGGCCTCGGCCAGGCGCAGGATGCGGGTGACCATCTGGCCGACCTGGGCCTTGTCGGCCCGACCGTTGCCCGTGACGGCGGCCTTGACCTCGCTCGGCGTGTGCAGGTGGACGCCCAGGCCGTGCCGGGCGGCGATCGCCATCGCGACACCGCTGGCCTGGGCCGTGCCCATGACGGTGCGGACGTTGTGCTGCGCGAAGACCCGCTCGATCGCGACGGCCTCGGGACGGTGGGTCGCGATCGCCTCCTCGATGCCCTCCGACAGCAGGAGCAGGCGGCGGGCGACGTCGAGGTCGGCCGGGGTGCGCACGACACCGACGTGGACGAGCGACATCGGCCGGCCGGCCGAGCCCTCCACGACGCCGACGCCGCAGCGGGTCAGACCGGGGTCGATGCCCAGGACGCGAATGCCGACCGAACTCATGTTCGACAGCCTAGGCGGACCGACCGACACCTGGGCGGACGACACGCCCGAACGCCGCACCCGCCACGTGTGGCGTCGAGGCTCGCACCGCAGGCGGCCCTCGCACCTCACGGGGCGGGAGACCCGGGGCCTCAGGCCTGGGCCTGCTCCATGACCTCGTCGCTGGCGTCGAAGTTGGCGAAGACGTTCTGCACGTCGTCGCAGTCCTCCAGCGCGTCGATCAGCTTGAGCACCTTGGTCGCGCCGTCGACGTCGACCTCGACCTGCACCGACGGCACGAACGAGGCGTCGGCGGAGTCGTAGTCCAGCCCCGCCTCCTGCAGCGCCGTGCGGACCGCCACCAGGTCGGTCGGCTCGCACACGACCTCGAACGCGCCGTCGAGGTCGTTGACCTCGTCGGCGCCGGCCTCGAGCACGGCCAGCAGGATGTCGTCCTCGGTGGTGGCGCCGCCCTCCTGCTCGGCGGGCACGATGATGACGCCCTTGCGGTGGAACAGGTACGACACCGAGCCCGGGTCGGCCATCGTGCCGCCGTTGCGGGTCATCGCGGTGCGCACCTCCATCGCGGCGCGGTTCTTGTTGTCCGTGAGGCACTCCACCAGCATCGCGATGCCGTTGGGGCCGTACCCCTCGTACATGATCGTGGTGTAGTCGACGGCCTCGTCGCCGATGCCACCGCCGCGCTTGACCGCGCGGTCGATGTTGTCGTTGGGGACCGAGGACTTCTTGGCCTTCTGGATCGCGTCGTAGAGCGTGGGGTTGCCGTCAGGATCGGGCCCGCCGGTGCGCGCCGCGACCTCGATGTTCTTGATGAGCTTGGCGAACATCTTGCCGCGCTTGGCGTCGACGACGGCCTTCTTGTGCTTCGTGGTCGCCCACTTGGAGTGCCCTGACATGGCGCGTCCCCTCTGTTCTCTACTGCGTGACGAGGTCGACGAAGAGACCGTGCACCCGGTCGTCGTCACCGACCTCCGGGTGGAAGGCGGTGGCGAGCAGGTGGCCCTGTCGAACCGCCACGATCCTATCCGCGCCCGCCACCGCGACCGAAGCCAGCACCTCGACCGACTCCCCCGCCTGCTCGATCCACGGCGCGCGGATGAAGACCGCGTGCACCGGGTCGGCCAGGCCCGCGACGTCGAGGTCGCCCTCGAAGGAGTCGACCTGGCGCCCGAACGCGTTGCGGCGGACCGTCACGTCGAGCCCGCCGAACGTCTCCTGGTCGCGGGTCCCGTCCTTGACGCGATCGGCCAGCATGATCATCCCGGCGCACGTGCCGAACGTCGGCATCCCGTCCGCGATCCGCTCGACGATGGGCTCGAACAGGTCGAAGGTCCGGGCGAGCTTGAACATCGTGGTCGACTCGCCACCCGGGAGCACGAGACCGTCGCACTGGGCGAGCTCCTCGGGACGTCGCACCCGCAGGGTGCGCGCACCGAGCCGCTCGAGGGCGTGCAGGTGCTCGCGGACGTCGCCCTGCAGGGCGAACACGCCGATCGTGGGGCTGGAAGTCACCGGATCAGGGTAGTGACGCCGGCGTCGAGGTCTCAGAGGTGTCCGCAGACGGTGCCGAGCCCCAGGGTCCGTGCGCGGAAGTTCTGCGCGACCGACCCTGTCGACAGCCACGTGGTCGCCGCGGTGGGGTACGCCCTCGCGGTCGCCACGAGGTTGGTCGACGCCAGGTTGCCGAGCAACGCCGTGGACATCGTCGCCGACGTCCCGGTCGTGGTGGTCGAGGTGACCTCCGCCCCGGTGGACGCGTTCGTGACCGTCACGCGGTAGCTGTAGCCGGTGCCGGCGGAGGTCCAGGAGATGACGGCGCCGGCGGCCTGGCTGCTGCACGCCCCGTTGGTCGGTGCCGGCACCGTCAGCGCCGTCCAGGTCGCAGGAGCGCCCGTGACGTTGAACGGGACGCTGTCGGTCCACGCCGCGGCCCACCCGGGGCTCGTGCCGAGCAGGGCCACCGTGGCCGTGACCACCACGACGACGGAGACGCGGCGCGCGCGACGCGTGCCGGTCGAGCGCGAGGCGCGCGGAGCGGAGCGCGCTCCCTTGCGTCGACCACCGCTGGGAGCCGCGTCGTCGGGCCCGGAGTCCCCTGCGGCGGGGCGACGACGGAACACCAGGACGAGCATCCCGGCGACGTACAGGCCCAGCACGAAGATCCCGGCCGGGCTCGTCGCCGCGTCGACGACGTAGCCGGCCTTCGGGATCGAGAACCAGACACGCTCGACCGAGGTCACGGTGTAGACCTCGGCGTCGGGGTCGGCGTTGTCGTCACCCTTGAGGGTCAGCTGTCGCTGCTCCCCGTTCTCGGCGACGTTGACGACGCGGTGGGTGACCCGGCTGCCCGTGGAGGCGATGACCGAGACGACGTCGCCCCGCTCGACCTCGCTGGCCGGCACCGTGCGGGAGATCGCGAGGTCCCCCGTCTGGATCGCCGGGGACATCGACCCCGACCGGAACACGAGCGGGACGAGGCCGAACGCGACCCCCGCGACGGTCGCCAGGATGCAGAGGACGCCGAGCACCGCCCCGGAGGTCAGGAAGACCTCCCGGGCGGTGCTGCGGAATCCTCGGCGCGTCACGACAGGTCCGACGTTCCCGTGAAGGTGAAGGTGGCGGTCGTCCCGGCGCTCTGCAGGGTCGTCGACGCGTTGGCGTTGAGCGTCACCTGCACGCAGATGGGCTCCGTGGCGCTCGCGGCGAGGGTGCGGCCCGTCGGGATGAAGGTGTTGGAGCCGGTGGCCAGCGTGGTCGCCGAGTTGGCGATCACGGTTCCGCCGCACGTCAGCGCACGGCCGGTGCCGGAGATCGCCGCGGCGCTCGTGATCTTGACGTCGAGCGCGGCCGCCAGGTCCTTGCCGGTGACCGTGTTGGTCGTCGACTTCGTCGCGGTCCACTTGAGCGTGGAGGTGCCCTGGTTCTTGACCGTGAGCACGGCCGCGACCGACTCGCCCGGCACCATGTTGCTCAGGTTGAGCGACGTGTACGCCGTGATGGCGTCCTGGTCGTTCACGCGCAGGTCGAGCGAGCCCGACGTGAACGTCGTGCCGCTGATGGCGACGTCGTCGGTCCAGGCCGCCAGCGTGCCCGTGGCACCGATGCCGAGGGCGACGCCCAGGGCCAGGAAGGCACGGACGCGACCCGAGCGGGGTCGCCGCGCGGTGCGGTGGTCAGACATGGTGGTTCTCCTTCTGACGCGTGCGCGTCGTGGCGATGCCGAGGGCGATGAGGAACAGGCCGATGACGGCCCAGACGGCGGCGGGCCCGCCGGTCGTCGGGAGGGATCCGGAGCCGGATCCGCCGACGCCGTCCTGGCGCAGGGTGACCCGCAGGTCGAGGTCGAGCTGGCGGACCTGGGACGGGTTGGTCGAGGTCGGGTCGAACGCGACCGCCACGTCGACCCGGCGGGGCTGACCGGAGGCGGCCCCGACCTCGCTCACGAGGGTGTGGTTGCCGGGCGTGGAGACGTCGTGCCACGGACCGTCGCCGCCTCGTGCCGAGATCGTCAGGTCGCCGGTCTCGACCAGGGAGTCGGACGTGCTGCCGAGCACCTCGACCGAGAGCACAGCAGGATCGACGCTCTCGTTCCGGACGTAGAACGTCCGGACCTGCTCGTCGCCGGGCACCCAGTGGAAGTCGGGGTCGAACAGCGGGGAGGCGAGCGTGCCGGTCCAGGTGACCCCGTCACGGCTCAGGCCGATGCGGGTGTCCTGCGCGGCGGCGGCCGACGGGACGGCCACGAGCAGCAGGAGCGCGATGGACGCGGCGACGGACCTGCGCATCACGGCACCTCCTCCTTGTTCCTGGCCTGGCGTCTCGGTGCTGCCGCCTCGCGACGGTCACGGGCGGCGGAGACGAACATCGTGGCGGCGTAGCCCAGGAGGACCACGACGACGACGCCCGTCAGGATCGTGCGCTCGGAGCCGTTCACGAGGGTCGTGAGGCGCCCGAGGTGGGGGACGCTGTACCAGCGCTCCCCGCGGATCTGGACCGGCAGTACCGTTGCGGCGTCCGGTGCCGAGTTGGCGTCTCCCTGGGTCTGGAAGATCCGGTCGCCGTTCTTGTCGAACCCGAGACCGACGACGCGGTGCGTCACGACGGTGGGTCGGCCCGACTCGAGCTGGTAGGTGATGACGTCGCCCACGCCGATGTCGTCGACGTCGACCGGCTTGACGACCACGAGGGTGCCCGGGGGCATGCCAGGCTTCATCGATCCCGTCAGCACCGTGTACGGCGTGGCGCCGGCCACGCGCGGCACGAGCACGGCGGCGCACAGCACGGCCAGCACTCCGAGGATGACGAACCAGGCGATGACCTGGCCGGCCCATCCGAGGAGCGTGGGGGCGGCGTGTGCGCGTCGTGTCATGGCGGGTGCGGCTCGGTCCGGCCGGGGCGGCACCTCGGAGGTGCCGGCCCCGGCGCGGACAACCGGAGCAGCTGCGATCAGTTGTGGACCTGGGTGGCCGTGATCGTGATCGTGTCGAGCGTCGCCGCGAGGTCCTGCGACTCGTTGGTCGACGCGCTGTCGAACGTCACCGAGACGACCGCCACCACGGTGTCGCCGTCGTTGGCCTCGGTGATCTCCGCGGGCGCCGCGACGCCGCCGATCGTGTAGGTCGCGTCGATCGTCAGGTCGTCCGACAGCGCGTTGGCCGGCGAGGAGAACTCGGCGTCGCTCGGCGCGAGCGTGGCACGCAGGTGATCGCCGGTCGCCGTGATGTCGAACTCGCAGGTCTTGGTGATGACGTCGCCGGGGACGATCAGCGTCGTGCCCGGGATGAACTCGGCGCCGGGCGCGTCCTCGCCGGTGTCGAGCGTCCACTCGTCGCCACAGTCCGCAGCCGAGAGCAAGAGCTGCCCGGAGTTGATGTCGCCGCCGTCGATCGTGGTGTCGGCGGTCCAGTACGCCAGCGTGCCAGCGCCGCCGAGGAGGATGACGGCCGCGGCGCCTGCCGCGAGCGCGCCCTTGGTGGACTTCTTCATGTGCTGCTCCAGTGTGAGTGTTGAACACGCCGAGGCGGCGTGGCACACGAGAGACGGGCCAGGTCGAAGGTCATGACGCGACTTTCCCCTCCCGATTTCGCCACCGCGACATGTGGTGTACCTCACATCGTTCGCCTGGACCGGGTCAGACGCAAGCAGAAGCACGACTTTTGTTCAGGTCCCCGGCAAGGCCCAGGCCGGGCGAAGCCCGGCACCCGAGCCGACCACCGGCCGAGCGCAGCGAGGCAAGCGCCCCGGGCGAAGCCCGGCACCGGCGAGGAACGAGCCGGTGGTGCGACGACGAAGGAGTCGCGCGCTCTACCAGCCCCGCGTCTCGAGGCGGTGGGGCTCGGGGATGTCGGAGACGTTGATGCCGACCATCGCGTCGCCCAGGCCGCGCGAGACCTTCGCGACGACGTCGGGGTCGTCGTAGAACGTGGTGGCCTTGACGATGGCCTCGGCGCGCTGCTGCGGGTTGCCGGACTTGAAGATGCCCGAGCCCACGAACACGCCCTCCGAGCCCAGCTGCATGACCAGCGCGGCGTCGGCCGGGGTCGCGATGCCGCCGGCGGTGAACAGCACGACGGGCAGCTTGCCGGTCGTGGCGATCTCCTTGACCAGTTCGAACGGCGCCTGCAGCCCCTTGGCCGCGACGTACAGCTCGTCGTCACGCAGCCCCTGGAGCTTGCGGATCTCGCCGGTGATCTTGCGGATGTGCGTGACCGCGTTGGACACGTCGCCCGTGCCGGCCTCGCCCTTGGAGCGGATGAACGCCGCACCCTCGGTGATCCGCCGCAGCGCCTCACCCAGGTTCGTCGCCCCGCACACGAACGGCACGTTGAAGGCCCACTTGTCGATGTGGTTGGCGTAGTCGGCCGGCGTGAGGACCTCGGACTCGTCGACGTAGTCCACCCCGAGGGACTGCAGGATCTGCGCCTCCGCGAAGTGGCCGATGCGGGCCTTGGCCATGACCGGGATCGAGACGGCCTCGATGATGCCGTCGATCAGGTCCGGGTCCGACGCCCGGGCCACACCGCCCTGCGCACGGATGTCGGCCGGCACCCGCTCGAGCGCCATGACGGCCACCGCGCCCGCGTCCTCGGCGATCTTCGCCTGCGTCGCGTCGACGACGTCCATGATGACGCCGCCCTTCAGCATCTCGGCCATGCCGCGCTTCACGCGGACGGTGCCGGACTCCTGGGGGCCGCTCTCGTTCGGGACGCTGGTGCTCTGTTCGGTGCTCACTGCGCGAGTCTATCGAGCGGCCTGGCCGGACCTCACGACGTCCACCATCCTGAGACGGTCGGTGACCTTGCGACGCGGTCGGCCGTCGGCACGGCCGGACCGCCGCTCGAACGCGTCGAGCACCTTCCAGTCGGCGAGGTCGAGGGCCGCGCCGTCGGCCAGGACGGCCCGTTCGCCCCGGTGCGGGACGACGCGTCCGGTGGCGACGTCGGTCAGCAGGGCGTTGACGGTCTCGAGCGAGCACGACTTGTTGGTGCCGATGAACCCGGTCGGCCCGCGCTTGGCCCAGCCGACGACGTAGGTGCGCGGCAGCAGGTCGCCGCCGGGCTCGGTCAGCACGCGACCGCCGACGTTGGGGATGCGATGGGCCTGGGCGTCGAACGGCACCCCCGGGATCGGGTCGGAGCGGTACCCGACCGACCGGAGCACGGTGGAGGTGGCGATGACCTCGCGCTCGTCGGTGGGCACGGCCCGCACGGTGCCGTCGGGGCCTGTCTCGAGCCGGGTGCGCGTGACGCGCAGGCCCTCCACCCGGTCGGTGCCGAGGATCTCGTCGGGCGCCGAGAGGAAGCGCAGCACGACGCGGCGCCGATCGGGGTCGATCGTGGCGACCGAGCCCTCGCGCAGCAGACGCGACTTGGTGTCGTCGCCGCTGAGCAGCTCCTGCTGCGGCACGACGACGTCGAGGTCGGGGTGGGTCAGCAGACCGACCATCTCGGGCACCGTGAACGCGGCCTCGGCGGGTCCGCGCCGGGCGACGAGGACCACCTCTCGCACCTCGCTGGCGCGCAGCGCCTCCAGGGCGTGGTCGGCGATGTCGGTGCGGGCGAGCTCGGCCGGGTCGCTCAGCAGCACGCGGGCGACGTCCAGGGCCACGTTGCCGTTGCCCACCACGACGACCCGGTCGGCCGTCAGGTCGAGCGGGGTCTCGACGTGGTCGGGGTGGCCGTTGTACCAGGCCACGACGTGCGTCGCGGTGGCGTTGCCCGGCAGGTCCTCCCCCGCGATGCCGATCCGGCGGTCGCGCGAGGCGCCGGTCGCGTAGATCACGGCGTCGTAGCCCGCGAGCACCTCGTCGTGGCTCACGTCGGTGCCGACCTCGACGCCGAGGCGGTACTCGAAGCCGGACTGGGCCTCGATCTGCGAGAACAGCTTCCCGATGTCCTTGGTGTGCTGGTGGTCGGGCGCCACGCCGGCCCGCACGAGTCCGTGCGGCGTGGGCAGCCGGTCGAGCACCGTGACGTCGACCCCGCGCTGCTTCAGCAGCTCGTCGGCGGCGTACAGGGCTGCCGGCCCGGCGCCGACGATCGCGACGCTGAGCTGCGCGCGCTCCGGGATGCGCACGACCGGCGGCACGGGCGCCTGGGCCGGCCGGGTGGCCGACTCCAGGCCGTTGCCGGCGTCCGATCCCGCGTGGAACAGCGCGTTGAGCTCCATGAACACGAGCTCGTCGTCGTCCAGCTTGGTGTGCGGCTTGATGGCTCCCACCGGGCAGGCGCGCACGCACGCGCCGCAGTCGACGCACGAGGTCGGGTCGATGTAGACCATCTCGGCCGTCGCGAAGTCGGGCTCGTCCGGTGTGGGGTGGATGCAGTTGACCGGGCAGGCGAAGGCGCAGGCGGCATCGCCGCAGCACGGCTGCGTGACGACGTGGGGCACGTCAGGCGGCGTCGACCGAGACGGCGTCGACCAGTGCGGCCGAGGGCTCGCTGCGGTAGCGCGAGGACCGGCCGTCGATCTTGAGCCAGCGCCACACGCGACGCGACGAGCGCGTCATCAGGCCCGACTCCTCGGCCAGCATCCGCACGTCGCTGAACAGGTCGGCCAGGAACTCCTGCGACTCCGGGCTGTCCCAGTACAGCTCGTCGAGGACCTCCTTGGGGACGCCGAGCTTCGTGCGCATCTCCTTCGGCGGGATCAGGATCGCGTCGCCCAGCACCCGCATGATGACGGGGTAGAGCATCGCGATGACCCAGCGCTCAACGCGGCCGAGCTTCGGACCGTTGCGCATGATGAACGCGTGCGCGAAGGAGATGTGGCGTGCCTCCTCGGCGACGTGGATCTGCATGATCCGCGAGAGCACCGGGGGCAGCTGCTTCGAACCGCGCAGGATCTGCTTCTGGGTGTGGTCGATGGGCTCCTCGCCCGCGAGCACGCCGATGAAGAAGCCGACCGGGAACCGTGAGGCCACGAGCGGCAGGAACCCGGAGATCGCGCGCATCCAGCGGCGCATGCCCGGCACGTCGGCACCGATGCGGTTGACGCACTGCTGGAACATCTGCGTGTGGTGGCACTCCTCGGTCGCCTCGTGGGTGAGGTACCGGAACTCGGCCGACCCGTTGGGCTGGGTGAAGACGTACTGCATGATGCCGCGGATCAGGATGTTCTCGAACTGCAGACCGACCTTGAGGATGTTGGCCTGGCGCCACATGCCGATCTCGATCTGGCGCTCGACGGGCAGCGCCTTGTACCAGGAGTGCGAGCCGAGCGGGTCGATGCCGTCGGGCAGGATCCAGCGCTCGTCGGTGGGGTCGACCTGGAAGTCGGGATGGTCCCAGGGGATGTCGATGAACGCGTTGAAGTGACGATCGACCGACGCCTGCGAGAGCTGCTGCAGGGTCTGGTTGTACTCCGCCTTGCTGAGGCCGGGCAGATCGTCCTGGGTCTGGTCGAGGTCGTGCGCGTCAGTCACGGTCATACCCACAGTATGTGCACGTCACGACCTATGTGTCAACGGCGATGTCACATAGGTCGTGTGGCGTGTCGCACGGCTGCTGACCTGCGACGATGCCGCCAGCCGGTCGGGGCGTCAGCCCGGGAGGCCGGGATCCTGCACGGCCTGGCGGTGCACGATCGCCATGCGCTGGAAGACCGTCACGAGGCTCGCGACGGCCAGCACCCACAGCGTGATCTCGGTCAGGAAGTCCCACCCGAGCAGGCCGTTGAACCCCGTCATGACCAGGATCGCGACGAGTCGGTCGGCCCGCTCGGCGATGCCACCCTTGGCCTGCATGCCGAGGCTCTCGGCGCGGGCCCGCGCGTAGGAGGTGAGGTTGCCGAGCACGAGGCACGCCAGGCTCAGGTAGAAGTACCAGCGCACCTCCCCCAGGTCGGCCTCGGCGTGCACCGAGACGTAGTAGATCGCCAGGCCGCCGAAGATCGCGGCGTCCCCGACCCGGTCGAGCGTCGAGTCGAGGAACGCTCCCCACTTGCTCGGCTTCCCGAGCTGGCGTGCCATGTAGCCGTCCATGAGGTCGCTGAACACGAACGCCGTGATGAACATGACGCCCCAGAAGAGCTCGCCTCGAGGGAAGAAGAAGAGGGCACCGAACACGACGCCGGCGGTGCCCACCAGCGTGACCTGGTCAGGCTTGACGCCCCACTTCAACAGCAGGTTGGCCGGGTGCGACAGGAGGCCGGTCCAGAACTGACGGAAGCGTTCGAGCATGCGGGGTGGCCCTTCGGGAGAGTCAGGAGTCGGACCAGGCGGCGGCCAGCAGGTCGCGCGTGTCCTCGAGCAGCTGGGGCAGGGTCTTGGTCTGCCCCAGGACGGTCATGAAGTTCGCGTCGCCCGACCAGCGCGGGACGACGTGCTGGTGGAGGTGCTGCGAGAGCGAGCCGCCCGCGACCCCGCCGAGGTTCAGCCCGACGTTGAACCCGTGCGGCTGCGAGACCTGCCGGATCGCCCGCAGGGCCTGCTGGGTGAGCGCGGCGACCTCGGACGTCTCGGGCTCGGTCAGCTCGGTGTAGTCGGCGACGTGCCGGTGGGGCACGACCATGAGGTGGCCGGGGTTGTACGGGTAGAGGTTGAGGACGACGAAGCACGTCTCGCCGCGGTGCACGACGAGCTCGGACTGCGCTCCCCCGGCCGCGATGCGGCAGAACGGGCACGCCGGGTCGGCTCCCTCGGCGAGCGGCAGCTCGTCGCCCACCTGGGGCTCGGACTCCTCGCCGCGCACGTACGACATGCGGTACGGCGTCCAGAGGCGCTGCAGCCGGTCGGGTCCCTCGATCACGTCGGCCACCCTAGTGCGTGGCACACCTCACCCCGTGGAGCGGTGAGTCTGTCGGCTGTCGCCGAGCCGGCGGTGAGTCTGTCGGCCTTCACAGGCGCGCAAGGCCGACCAGCTCACCGCCCGCCGGTCGAAGGCCGACAGACTCACCGCCCGGCGGGTCAGACCTGGGTGCGGGAGCGGACGGATTCGACGATGCGGGCGACGGCGTCGTCGAGCGGGACGCCGTTCTCCTGCTCGCCGCTGCGGAAGCGGAACGAGACCGCTCCCCCCTCGACGTCGGTGTCGCCCGCGAGCAGCATGAAGGGAATCTTCTGCGTCTGGGCGTTGCGGATCTTCTTCTGCATCCGCTCGTCGCTCTCGTCGAGCTCGAAGCGGATGCCGGCGGCCTTGAGCCGGTCCCCCAGCGCCCGCAGGTGCTCGGTGTGGCGCTCGGCGACGGGGATGCCGACGGCCTGCACCGGCGCGAGCCACGGAGGGAACGCGCCGGCGTAGTGCTCGACGAGCACGCCCATGAACCGCTCGATCGAGCCGAACTTGGCCGAGTGGATCATGACCGGCTTCTGGCGCGAGCCGTCCGGGGCGATGTACTCCAGGTCGAAGCGCTCGGCCGACGGCATGTTGAAGTCGTACTGGATCGTCGACATCTGCCAGGTGCGGCCGATCGCGTCGCGCGCCTGCACCGAGACCTTGGGGCCGTAGTACGCGGCGCCGCCCGGGTCGGGCACGAGCTCGAGCCCGGTCTCGAGACACACGTCCTCGAGCACCTTCGTGGCGGTCGCCCAGTCCTCGTCCGACCCGATGAACTTGTCGGGCTTGGAGTCGTCGCGGGTCGACAGCTCGAGGTAGAAGTCGTCCATCCCGAAGTCGCGCAGCAGGCTCAGCACGAAGTTCAACAGGTGACGGATCTCGTCGGGCGCCTGCTCCGGGGTCACGTAGGAGTGCGAGTCGTCCTGCGCGAACCCGCGCACGCGGGTCAGGCCGTGGATCACGCCCGACTTCTCGTTGCGGTACACGTGCCCGAACTCGAACAGGCGCAGCGGCAGCTCGCGGTACGAGCGCTGGCGCGACCGGAAGATCAGGTTGTGCATCGGGCAGTTCATCGCCTTGAGGCGGTAGTCCTGACCGTCGACGTCGAGCGCCGGGAACATGCCCTCGCCGTAGTACGGCAGGTGGCCCGAGGTGTAGAAGAGCTGCTCGTTGGCGATGTGCGGGGTGCCGACGTACTCGAAGCCCTCCTCGATGTGGCGGGCGCGGACGTAGTCCTCCATCTCCCGCTTGATGACGCCACCCTTGGGGTGGAACACCGGCAGGCCCGACCCGATCTCGTCGGGGAAGCTGTAGAGGTCGAGCTCGGTGCCGAGACGTCGGTGGTCGCGGCGCTGCGCCTCCTCGATGCGGTGCAGGTGCTCGTCGAGCGCCTCCTTGGAGGGCCAGGCGGTGCCGTAGATGCGCTGCAGCTGCTTGTTCTTCTCGTTGCCGCGCCAGTAGGCCGCCGCCGAGCGCATCAGCGTGAACGCGGGGATGCGCTTGGTGGTGGGCAGGTGCGGGCCGCGGCACAGGTCCTTCCAGGCCAGCGAGCCGTCGCGCTTGAGGTTGTCGTAGATGCTGAGCCCGCCGTCACCGACCTCGACGCTCGCGCCCTCCGCGGCATCGCCGGCGGACGACTTCAGCCCGATCAGCTCGAGCTTGTACGGCTCGTCGGCCAGCTCGGCGCGGGCGGCGTCGTCGTCGATCTCGCGGCGGGAGAACTTCTGCCCCTCCTTGACGATCTTCTTCATCCGGGCCTCGATCTTGACGAGGTCCTCGGGCACGAACGGCTCGGGCACGTCGAAGTCGTAGTAGAAGCCGTCGGTGATGGGCGGCCCGATGCCGAGCTTCGCCTGCGGGAACAGCTCCTGCACGGCCTGCGCCATGACGTGCGCGGTCGAGTGGCGCAGGATGTCGAGACCGTCGGGCGACGCGATGTCGACCCCCTCGACGCTCTGACCGTCGACGAGGTCGACGTTGAGGTCGCGCAGCTCACCGTCGATGCGGGCCGCGATGACGTCGGGCGTCTCGCTGAACAGCTGCCAGGCCTTGGTACCGGGGTCGACGCCCCTGGTCTCACCGTTGACGACGACGTTCAGGGACATGGCGATCTCCTCGTGTTCAGCTGGGCCACCCCCACGAATGGGCAGCGCTCTTGCCGCCAGCCTAACGCTGCGCCGGGTCCGGGTCCTCGGGGGTCGACGGCCCGAGGCCCCGCTCCTGCATCCCCGCCAGGACCAGCTCGCTCAGCCGGTCCCAGGCCGGCGTCATGATCCACTGCGCCGTCATGATCCGGTTGGCGCGCTCGTCGCTGAAGAGCTCGCCGTAGTCCTCCAGCGTGTCCTCCTGCTCCTGCCCCGCCATCCAGTCGAGCGTGTCCGCCGCGAGCTGCGCCACGCGTGGGTCGTCGGCCGGCGCCTCGGCCAGCAGCAGCATCCGTACCTGCAGGTCGAGGTAGGCCGGGTCGGACCACGTGCTCGTGGACTGGCGCTCGAGGTACCGACGGACCTCGGCCGGGTAGAGCGCGTGGGCGAGGATCCACGAGTCCCGGTAGAGGTCGACGTAGCGGCCCGGTGCCCCGGCGCGCCGGATCGTCTCGATCGCGTCGGCGAGGACCCGCGGCAGGGCGAGCCGGTCGGGCGAGTCGAGGTCGGCCAGGGTCGAGCGCAGGGCCTTCAGCCGCCGCATCTCCGCCCTGATGTCGGCGTCGACCTCCGCGACCCCGTCGGCGAACGCCTGCTCCCCCGCCTCGAGCAGCTCGCCGACGCGGACGAGCGGCACCCCGGCCGAGGCGAGTGCCACGATCCGCGAGAGGCGGACGACGTCCTCCGCGCCGTACCGTCGGTAGCCGGACGCGTCGCGCGACGGCTCCGGCAGCAGTCCGAGCGAGTGGTAGAAGCGCACGGTGCGGGTCGAGACGCCCACGAACGCCGCGAGCTCACCGATCGTCAGCATGCTCGCCATCCTGCCCGTCCCCGGCGACGGCGCGCGCGTGCGGGTTGAGGATCGCGAAGACCCCGACACAGACCCACACCGCGGCGGTCGCGACCGCCGCGACACCGAGGTCGGCGACGGTCAGCAGGAGCGTGAGGGCGCCGAGACCGAGGGGCCCGGCGACCAGGGCGAGGGCGTTGATGACGCCCAGGACCCGGGCGCGCACCTCGCTCGGGACCTGCTCGGCGACGAACACGTTCCAGACCGGTCCGTAGAGCCCGGAGCCCACGCCCATGACCGCCATCGCGCCGCCGACGACCAGCACGCCGCCCAGGCCGGCGATCCCGACCATGCCGGTCGTCATCGCCCCGATGCCGACGACGTAGGCCAGCAGCCGCGAGCGCCGCGACAGCACCGCGAACAGGATCGATCCGACGATCGTGCCCACCGCGAAGGCCGAGACGGTCGCCCCGTACGACCCCGGCTCACCGAGGTCCGCGAAGTGTCCGGGCAGCACGACGCTGAGCAGCGGGGCGGTGACGAACGTCGCGGCGAACGCGATCACGAGCGTCGCGCCCAGGCGCGGGTCGCGCCGCAGGGCGCCCCAGCCTCCGCCCGGCAGCGGGTCGGCGCCGGCCACCGACGGGTTCGCGACCGGCACGCACCACGTGAGCAGACCGGCGGTCGCCGAGCAGGCCGCCGTCACCCAGACGACGTCGACGGGGTCGAGGTGCGCCAGGAGCAGGCCCGCCATCGCAGGCCCGACGAGGAACGACAGCGAGAACGCGGTCTGGTAGGCGCTGGCGACGACGTCGACGCGGCGGCCGCCCACCCGGGCGACGTCGGCGAGCAGGGCCTGACGCGCGCTCATGCCGGGCACGTCGAACAACGCGCCGAGCACGCCGAGGGCGACGAACCAGCCGACCGTCAGCCCGACCGTGGCGTCGACGACCGCGAGCCCGGCGACGGCGAGCGCCGACCCGAGGTCGGCAGCGACGGCGACCCGCCGAGCGCCGAACCGGTCGGCGAGCCGACCGCCCAGCAGGCTCGCCGGCACCGCCGCGATGCCCGCGGCCGTCGCGACGAGCGCCGTGGTCGACAGGTCGCCGGTCGTGGCGATGACGAGCCACGGCAGGACGATGCCGATCGAGGCGTTGCCCAGCATCGACAACGCGCCGCCGCCGACGTAGAGCGGGACGGCGGACGGACGGACGGCCTGGTCCGCCTGCGGCGGGGAGGTCGGGTGCGAGGTCATGCGACCAGCCAACGACCTTGACGCTACGTCAAGGCAAGCGACGGCCCCGGCGCGTCAGCGGTCCTCCATGCCCCACGGGCTCCCGTACGCCGTCAGCAGCTCCAGGAACGGCAGCGAGTCGAACGCCTCCGGTCCCAGGACGCCCGAGCCCGTCCAGGTGCCGTTGGCGAGGAGCTCGAGCGCGACCACGGGGTTGACCGCGGTCTGCCACACGACGCACTGGTGGCCGTACTCCTGCATCGACCAGGCGTTGTCGACCACGTGGTAGAGGTACACCTCCCGCTCGGCTCCGTCCTTGCCCGTGCCCGTGACCCACAGCCCGGCGCACGTCTTGCCGGTCATGCGCGGCCCGATCGTGGCGGGGTCGGGCAGGCAGGCGGCGACCAGGTCGCGTGGCGAGACCTGCACCGGACCGGCGCTCGAGGGCACCGTGACGGGATCGGTCCGGTCGAGCCCCAGCGTGTTGAGCACGCGGAGGACCGAGATGAACTCCTCGCCCAGGCCGTACTTGAAGGTGACGCGCTCCGCGTCGACCCACCGCGGCATCAGCAGCACCTCCTCGTGCTCGACGTTGACGCACTCCACGGGTCCGATCCCCTCGGGGAACTCGAAGACCTCCGGCTCGGAGAACGGCGGCGTCGTGTACCAGCCGCCGTCAGGCTCGCCGGCGCGCGCCTTCTCGTAGATCACCGGCGGGTTGAGGCACTCCTCGATCGTGGTCCAGATCGAGAAGGACGGCGCGAACAGCTCGTTGCCGTCCTCGTCGTGCACCGCGAGGTTGGCGCCGTCGCGGGTGCCGAGCTCGGTGATCGAGGAGAACAGGTGGTCGGCGGCGTAGCGCGCGAACACGTCCGACAGGCCGGGCTCGACGCCCATGCCGACGAGCGCGAGGCGGCCCGACGACTCCCACTCCCCCGCCTGCGCGAACTGCTCGTCGCCGAGCTTGACCCCGACCTTGGCGTACGGCTCGTCCGCGTGCCGGCGCGAGAGCGACATCGCCATGTCGAGGTAGTCGGCGCCGGCCGCGTAGGCGCCCTCGAAGACCCCCATGACGAACCGCGGGTCGACCGCGTTCATGACGTGCGTGGCCCCGTGCTCACGGCACAGCGCAGCGACGGCGTCGGCCGACGACGCGTCGACCTGGGCCGCGACGAACCGTGGGTCCTCGAGCGCCGCGACGGCACGCTCCGCCCGAGCCAGGTCGTAGTCGGCGACGACCACGAGCTCGAAGAAGTCGCGACGTGCCGCGATCGCGGTGAAGGCAGCACCGACGCCTCCGGCGCCGACCAGCAGGATCCTCATGACCGTTCCTCGTTCCTCGTCGTGCTCGTGCAGGTGGACGTGCTCACTCCAAGGGGGTGCCGGGGCGCGTGGGCCCCAGGGCCGCGAACGCGACCTCGTCGGAGACGTTCTCGAAGCCCTTGCGGCTGAAGAACGCGGCGCCGAGCGTGAAGCGCCAGGCGATCATCAGCACGAACCCCAGGCCGAGGAAGAACACCGCGATCGCGAGCGGCAGGCCCATGCCGAAGATCGACGAGCCGCTGTAGGAGGCGTCCGGGTCGGCCAGGCTCTTGACCGACTCGAACAGCAGGTAGAACAGCACCGCCGCGCCCACGAGCGGGCCGACGCCGATGAACAGGAAGGCCTTGACCGACGTGAAGAGCCGCGAGCGCCAGTAGATCGCGCAGGCGACCCCCGTCAGGCCGTAGTAGAAGGCGATCATGAGCGACAGCGCCGAGATCGAGTCGAACAGGAAGTTGTCGCTGACGGCGCTGGCACCGACGTACCAGACGATCGCGGCGATGCCGATGAACCACGTGCTGAACGCCGGCGTCCCGTAGCGCGGGTCGACCTTGGCGAAGATCTTCGGGAACGCACCGACCGAGCCCATCGAGAGCGACACGCGGGACGCGGGCAGAATCGTGGTCTGGGTCGAGGCGATGCCCGAGGTGATGATCGAGAGCAGCAGGACGAACGAGAGCGGCCCCAGGACCAGGTCGCCGATCGCACCGAAGAGCGCGTCGTCGTCGTCGTAACCGGTCACGAAGC
>NZ_BAAAME010000002.1:424283-451204 GCF_039529015.1 Aeromicrobium alkaliterrae | reverse complement strand
TCGCGACGCCGAGGTAGGTCGCGACGAGCACGACGGTGCTGAGCAGGCCGGCACGACCGGGCGCGGTGTCGCCGTCGGACGACTCCTCCGACAGGTTGACCGCGCTCTCCCAGCCCCAGTAGATGAAGACACCGATCAGCAGGCCGCTGATGAGCTGGTCCGACGACAGCCCGGCCGGGCTGAGCCACGACCAGCTCGGGTTCTCGGCCCCCTCGGGCAGGTTGCCCAGCACGAGCCGCACCGCCGCGACGACCACGAAGAACAGCAGCGCCCCGACCTGGGCGAAGACGAGCCAGACCTGGAACTTGGCCGAGGCCTCGGTGCCACGGACGCAGAGCCACGTCATGACCAGCACGATCACGACCGCGACCGAGACCACGACGACGCGGTTCGCCGCGATGTCGTCGGCACCGACCAGGACGAACAGGTACTTGGCCGCGACGTCGGCGAGCGAGCCGATCACGAGCACCCCGGTCGTGAAGACGGCCCAGCCGCCCATCCAGCCGAGCCAGGGACCCATCGCGCGGGTGACCCACGAGAAGGTCGTGCCGCAGTCGGTGTCGGCCCGGTTCATGTAGAGGAACGCACCGGCGATCAGGAACATCGGCACGAACGACAGCCAGATCACCGCCGGTGCGCCGACCCCGGCGACGACGACCATCGAGCCGAGCACCGCCGCGATCGAGTAGGCGGGGGCCGTCGCGTCGAGACCGATCGAGAGGCCCTCCCAGAAGCCGATCGCATTGGCCTTGAGTCCCTTGCCGCCGGTGCCCTCCGGCACCGGGGTCGGCGTCGCTCCTGCCATGGCGCACCCTCCCTCTGGTTCCCCGATCCGCGCTTCGGATTTCTGAGCAGAGTGCCCTCACTGCGACTGAATCCGCAACGGTTTCACACGATCGTTACGCAATCAGTTGCGATTGTCACGCACTGATGTCGATACTCGGGGTGGATCGGAGGTCCCCATGAGCCAGGAGAACCGGCGGCAGCAGGCCGCCCGCGACCATCTGTGGATGCACTTCACCCGCCTGTCGAGCGCGGCCGACCACGAGGTCCCGGTGATCGTGCGCGGCGAGGGCGCCTACATCTGGGACGACCGGGGGCGGCGCTACCTCGACGGCCTCGCCGGCCTGTTCGTCGTGCAGGCCGGGCACGGTCGCGCCGAGCTGGCCGAGGCCGCGGCCACGCAGGCCGCCGACCTGGCCTTCTTCCCGATCTGGTCCTACGCCCATCCCACGGCGATCGACCTGGCCGAGCGGATCGCCTCGTACGCTCCCGGCGACCTCAACCGCGTCTTCTTCTCCAGCGGCGGCGGCGAGGCGGTCGAGACCGCCTGGAAGCTCGCGAAGAACTACTTCAAGCTGGTCGGCAAGCCGATGAAGCACAAGGTCATCAGCCGGGCCGTCGCGTACCACGGCACGACCCACGGGGCCCTGTCGATCACGGGCCTCCCGCCGCTCAAGCAGCAGTTCGAGCCGCTCGTCCCGTCGACGTTCCGCGTGCCCAACACCAACCTGTACCGCGCGCCCGTGCACGGCGACGACCCCGAGGCGTTCGGCCTCTGGGCGGCCGAGCAGATCCGCGTCGCGATCGAGGCCGAGGGCCCCGACACCGTCGCCGCGGTGTTCCTCGAGCCGGTGCAGAACGCGGGTGGCTGCTTCCCGCCCCCGCCGGGGTACTTCCAGCGGGTCCGCGAGATCTGCGACGAGCACGACGTCCTGCTGGTCTCCGACGAGGTGATCTGCGCGTTCGGTCGACTGGGCCACATGTTCGGCGCCGAGCGCTACGGCTACCAGCCCGACATGATCACGTGCGCCAAGGGCCTGACCTCCGGGTACTCCCCGCTCGGCGCGACGATCATCAGCGACCGCATCGCCGAGCCGTTCCTGCACGGCGACGCGAGCTTCGCGCACGGCTACACCTTCGGCGGGCACCCTGTGTCGTGCGCCGTCGCGCTGGCCAACCTCGACCTGTTCGAGCGCGAGGGCCTCAACCAGCACGTGCTCGACACCGAGGGCGACTTCCGCCGCGTCCTCGACGGCCTGCGCGACCTGCCGATCGTCGGCGACGTCCGCGGCGACGGCTTCTTCTACGGCATCGAGCTGGTCAAGGACCAGGCGACCAAGGAGACCTTCGACGCCGAGGAGTCCGAGCGGCTGCTGCGCGGGTTCCTGTCGACCGCCCTGTTCGACGCGGGCCTGTACTGCCGCGCCGACGACCGCGGCGACCCGGTGATCCAGCTCGCGCCCCCGCTCGTGGCGGGCCAGGAGCAGTTCGACGAGATCGAGCAGATCCTGCGGTCGGTGCTGACCGAGGCGTGGTCCAGGATCTGACGATGCCCTCCGTGACCCTCGACGACGTCGCCAAGCAGATCATCGCGCTCCTGCAGCGCGACGGTCGGATGCCCTACGCCGCGATCGGCAAGGAGGTCGGCCTGTCGGAGGCTGCCGTGCGCCAGCGGGTGCAGCGACTCACCGACGCCGGCGTCATCGACATCGTCGCCGTGACCGACCCGATCCAGCTGGGCTTCGCCCGCCAGGCGATGATCGGCATCCGGGCCAGCGGGCCGCTCGAGCCCCTGGCCGACGCCCTGGCCGAGCTGCCCGAGGTCGACTACGTGGTCATCACGGCCGGGTCGTACGACCTGATGGTCGAGGTCGTCTGCGCGAGCGACGACCACCTGCTCGAGCTCGTCTCGACCAAGATCCGCAAGCGTCCCGAGGTCACGAGCAGCGAGACGTTCATGTACCTCAAGCTCGTCAAGCAGACCTACACCTGGGGCGTCCCGGAATAGCCGGTTCACAGGAACCGGCCCGCGGTGGTCCGCGCGCCGCCTAGGATGCGGTCCGAGACAGCACGACCTCGCCCCGCACCCGGGGCGACCGGCCCAGGGGGACCACACGTGATCACCTTCTTCGTGATCGGCGGCATCGGGATCGCGATCCTGCTGCTGTCGATCGTCATCGGCGACCTGTTCGACGGAGCCCTGTCGTTCCTCGACGTCGGCGGTGACCTGTTCTCGAGCGCCGCGCTCGGCGGGTTCCTCGGCGCCTTCGGCTTCGCCGGGGCCATCGCGCTCGACGCCACCGACGACCTGACCGCCTCGGTCGGGATCGGCCTGGTCTCCGGCGTCGTCGTCGGTCTCGGCGCCGGCTGGGCGTCGTCGCGCCTCCAGCAGGGCGGCGACGAGTCGACCGTGCGCACCAGCACCCTCACCGGCCGCACCGCGACCGTGCTGAACGCGATCCCCGCCGAGGGCTACGGCGAGGTCACGATCCAGGTCGCCGGCCACATCACCAAGCTCAACGCCCGCTCGGCCGCGCCCGTCGCGGCTGGCACCCCCGTCACCATCACCGCCGTTCTCTCCGCGACCTCCGTCCAGGTCGCCCCTCTGGAGGCCTGACCCGTGAACTTCGACTCCCTCTCCCCCCAGCTCCTGGGCGTCATCGGCCTCGTCGTCGTCGTGGCGCTGCTCGCGGCGCTCATCACGACGCGCTACAAGGTCGCCGGCCCCAACGAGGCCTTCATCGTCACGGGGCGCGGCGGCAAGTCCGTCCGCAACGCCGAGACCGGCATCTCCTCGACCGACATCTCCGGCCAGAAGGTCGTGATGGGCGGCGGCGTCTTCGTCATCCCGTTCGTGCAGAAGCTGCACGTGCTCGACCTGTCGTCGCGCCGCATCATGGTCCAGATCCGCGGTGCGGTGTCGGGCCAGGGCGTCAAGCTCAACCTCGACGGCGTCGCGATCGTCAAGGTCGGCGGCAACGAGGACTCGATCCGCGCCGCGGCCCAGCGCTTCCTCTCGCAGCAGAACGAGATCGAGACCTTCACGCAGGAGACCCTCGCGGGCTCGCTGCGCTCGATCGTCGGCTCGCTGTCGGTCGAGCAGATCATCCGCGACCGCGCGGCCTTCGCCCAGCGCGTCGCCGACGAGTCGGAGAGCTCGCTGACCGGCCAGGGCCTCGTGCTCGACACGTTCCAGATCCAGGACATCACCGACGACGGCACCTACCTGTCCGACCTCGGCCGTCCCGAGGCCGCCAAGATCGGCCAGCTGGCCTCGATCGCCGAGGCCGCCGCCCGTCAGGCCGCCGAGCAGGCCCGGATCGCGGCCGAGCAGGAGATCGCCGTCTCGCAGCGCCAGCTCGCGCTCAAGACCGCCGAGATCAAGGCCGAGACCGACGCCGCGTCGGCGCAGGCCGCGGCGGCTGGACCGCTCGCCCAGGCCGACCGCGACCAGGCGATCCTCGCCGAGCAGGAGAAGGTCGCCGTGCGCCAGGCTGCGCTGAAGGAGCGTCAGCTCGACACCGAGGTGCGCAAGCCGGCCGATGCCGAGCGGTACCGCGTCGAGACCGAGGCCGAGGGCCGGCGCAACTCCCAGATCTTCGACGCCGACGCGCGCAAGGCTGCTGCCATCGCGTCCGCCGAGGCGGAGGCCGAGGAGGCACGCCTGACCGGTGAGGGCGAGAAGTCCCGCCGTTCGGCGCTGGCCGAGGCCGAGGCCATCGAGGGTGCCAAGCGCGGTGAGGCCGAGAAGGCCCGTCGTGTCGCCGAGGCCGACGCCCTGCGGGCCGAGGGTGAGGCCGAGGCGTCCGCAATCCTCGCCAAGGGCGAGGCCGAGGCCGAGGCGATGAACAAGCGCGCCGAGGCGTTCGAGCAGTACAACGACGCTGCGGTGCTGCAGATGCTGATCGAGATCCTGCCCAAGCTGGCCGCCGAGGTCGCGGGTCCGATGAGCGCGATCGACAAGCTCACCGTCATCTCCACCGACGGCGCCGGCGAGCTGCCGAAGCAGGTCACGGGCAACGTCGTGCAGACCCTCGAGCTGCTCAAGAACACCACGGGGGTTGACCTGCAGGGCCTCATCAGCCGCTACACCGACGGCGACAGCGCGCTCGCCCCCGCGGCCCCGGTGCCCGCTCCGGCACCCGCGGCCGACGACCCGAAGGCCTGACTCAGGCGTCGACCGGGTCGCTCGGGCGCAGGCCCGGCATCGGCAGCAGCAGTGCCGCCGGGGCGTGGGCCGGGACGGCCGGGTCCACCGGCTCGACGGCCTGCACCCGGCGATAGGGCTCGCCCACGGCGGGACGCGGGTCCTGCTCGCCGCGGTTGGGCCAGAGCGCCATCGCCCGCTCGGCCTGCGCGGTGATCGTGAGCGACGGGTTGACCCCGAGGTTGGCCGAGATCGCCGAGCCGTCGGCGACGTGCAGGCCCTCGTACCCGTGCACGCGCTGGTAGGGGTCGATCACGCCGGTCTCGGCGGTCTCGCCGATGACGCAGCCGCCGATGAAGTGCGCCGTCAGCGGCACGCCGACGAGCTCGCCGGCCGAGCTGCCCGGATACCCGTCGATGGCCCGCGCGACGTCCTTCGAGACGCGGTCGGCCACGGGGATCCAGTCGGGGTTGGGCTCCCCGCCGCCCTGACGGCTCGTCAGGCGTGAGCCGAGCAGACCGCGCTTGCGGTACGTCGTGATCGAGTTGTCGAGCGACTGCATCACGAGGATCACGATCGACTGCTCGGCCCAGCGCCGGGGCGAGTGCAGGCGCAGTGCGCCCCGCAGGCCCAGCAGGCGGTAGCCGCGCAGCACCGCGCGCAGGCGGCCGCCCGGGCCGGGCCGGTCGGGCAGCGCCATGTTCATCAGGCTCAGTGCGCCGGAGCCGCGGCCGTAGCGCACGGGCTCGACGTGGGTGACCGCGTCGGGGTGGAACGACGAGGTGATCGCGACGCCCTCGGTGTAGTCGGCGTCCTTGGCCGAGGCGCGGGCCGAGAGCACGGCCTCGGAGTTCGTGCGGCTGAGCTCGCCGATGCGCTCCGACAGGCGCGGAAGGGACGTCGCGCGGAGCCGGTGCAGCAGGTCCTGCGTGCTGAGCGCGTTGCCGGCGAAGACGACGTGCTGGGCCGTGAAGCTGCGGCGGCGCCACGGGCTGCCGGTGCGGCGCGTGCGGACCTCATAGCCCCCACCGTCACGCTCGCGCACGTCGTGCACCGTCGTGAGGGGGTGGATCTCGGCGCCGTTCTTCTCCGCGAGGTACAGGTAGTTCTTCACCAGCGTGTTCTTGGCGTTGTGGCGGCAGCCCGTCATGCAGGCGCCGCAGTTCAGGCACGCGTTGCGCTCCGGGCCCTCGCCGCCGAAGAACGGGTCGGGCACCGCGGCGCCCGGCTCGTCGCCGAACAGCACGCCGACGTCCGTCGGGTGGAACGTGTCGCCCACGCCGTAGTCGCGAGCGAGCGACTCGACCAGGTCGTCCGCCGGCGTGCGACCGGGATAGGTCGTGACGCCGAGCATCTTCTTGGCCTGCGTGTAGTACGGCGCCAGCTCGTCGCGCCAGTCGGTGATGTGCGCCCAGTGCGGGTCGGCGTAGAACGGCTCGAGCGGTTCGTACAGCGTGTTGGCGTAGACCAGGGATCCACCACCGACGCCCGTGCCGCTCGTGATCAGGACGTCCTTGAGCAGCGTGATGCGCATGATGCCGAAGCAGCGCGCCCACGGGGCCCACAGGTAGCGCCGCAGGCGCCACGAGGTCTCGGGCAGCTCGTCGTCGGCGAAGCGGCGACCCGCCTCCATGACGCCGACACGATAGCCCTTCTCCGTCAGCCGCAGGGCCGTGACGCTGCCGCCGAACCCCGATCCCACCACGACGACGTCGTAGTCGAGCTCCTGATCGTTCTGTGCCATGTGAGGCAGGCTACACACGCTATTGACACTTTGCCAATAGTCTCGCCACACTGGTCGTCGTGACCACCTCGACGCCCAGCGTGCGCAGCCGCCTGGAGCCCGACGCGCGGCGCCTGCAGATCATCGAGGCGGTGCGTCCGCTCTACCTCGAGCGGCCGTTCAACGACGTCTCGACGGCCGAGCTCGCCGCCGCGGCCGGGGTCGCCCGGGGACTCATCAACCACTACTTCGGCTCCAAGCGCGAGCTGTACGTCGAGGTCATGCGCTCCTCGATCCGCATGCCCGAGAGCGAGCTGCCCGACCTGTCGGCGCTCCCCCTGCCCGAGCGCGTGCGCCGCACGATGGACTGGATCCTGGAGGCCGCCGAGACCTACGGGCAGGCCTGGATCAGCGTCTCCGGCGCGGCCAACCTGCACGGCGACTCCGACCTGCAGGTCGTGGTCGACGAGGCCGACGACCACGCCGCCCGTCTCACCCTCGACGCGATCGGCCTGCCCGACGACCCCCGCCTGGTCGCGCGCCTGCGTGCGATCGCGCCGCTCGTGAAGTCGGTGTGTCGCGAGTGGCTCGTGCGCGAGACGCTCACCCGCGCCGAGGCGCTCGACCTGCTCACCGACACCGTCCTGATCTTCGCGACCAAGGAGACGTCCTCATGACCTCGATCGGCATCATCGGCTCCGGCTTCGGCGCGATCGCCACCGCGGTGGAGCTGCGCCAGCACGGCCACGACGACGTGCGCCTCTGGGAGCGCTCCGCCGAGCTCGGCGGCGTCTGGCGCGACAACACGTACCCCGGGGCCGGCTGCGACGTCCCCTCGCCCCTGTACTCGTTCTCGTTCAACGTGAACAAGGACTGGAGCCGCCGCTACGCCCTGCAGGCCGAGATCCTGGAGTACCTGCGCCGCACCGCCGACGACTTCGGCATCACGCCGCTCGTGCGCTTCGAGCACGAGATCGTGTCGGCGCACTGGATCGAGACCGACCGCCAGTGGGAGGTCGGCTTCACGAGCGGCGGCTCCGACCGGGTCGACGTCCTGATCAGCGCCGTCGGGCAGCTGTCGCGTCCCAAGCTCCCGCCGATCCCCGGCATCGACGACTTCGCCGGTGAGCAGTTCCACTCCGCGCAGTGGCGTCACGACCTGGACCTCGCCGGCAAGCGCGTCGCGGCGGTCGGAGTCGGCGCCAGCGCGATCCAGTACGCCCCGCACCTCGCGGAGCACGCCGAGCATCTGACCCTGTTCCAGCGGTCCGCGAACCACGTCTTCCCGAAGCCGGACTCGGCGATCCCGCGCTGGTGGCGCCAGGCGATCCCGTACGAGCGCGGTCTCTGGTGGTTCTTCGGCGAGCAGTTCTCGCGCGGTCTCGACCTCGGCACGCGCACCGGACGCGCGATCGCGAAGGTGTGCGACTGGCACCTGCGTCGGTCGGTCGACGACCCGCAGACGCGCGAGGCGCTCACGCCCGACTACCCGCTCGGCTGCAAGCGCATCCTGTTCTCCAACAACTTCTACCCGACTGTGAACCGCTCCGACGTCACGCTGGTGGCCGACGCCATCACGCGCGTGACGCCCGAGGGGCTCGAGACGGCCGACGGCACGGTGCACGAGGCCGACGTGATCGTCTACGGCACCGGCTTCGACGCCCAGGACTTCCTGGACTCGATCGACATCACCGGCGTCGGCGGGCGCAAGCTCGCGGCGCAGTGGGCCGACGGCGCGCACGCCTACCTCGGCATGTACGTGCCCGGCTTCCCGAACCTCTTCGTCTCCTACGGGCCCAACACCAACCTCGGTGGCGGCTCGATCATCTACATGCTCGAGGCGCAGGCACGGCACATGCGGCAGGTGCTCGACCGTCTCGAGGCCGGCCGGTGGGAGACCGTCGAGGTCACCGAGGAGGCCGAGCGCGAGTTCGACGAGCGCGTGCAGAAGCGCCTCGGCCTGTCGGTGTGGGGCCAGTGCGACAACTGGTACCGCCACCCCTCGGGGCGCATCACCTCGAACTGGCCCGGCTCGACCAAGCCGTTCGAGCGGGCGACCCGACACCTGGACCCGGAGGCCTTCGCGTGGGTGTGAACGACGAGACCTATCCCGCCGAGCCGTGGGACCTGCACGGCCACGCCCACGTCGGCGTCTGGCTCGTGCCGGCCGGCGCCGCTCCCCCGCCGCACCACGCGGGGACCCGTCAGCTGCGGCTGTTCGGGCGGGTCGTCGTCGCCGCGGCGTTCTTCCGGTACGACGAGCCGAGCCCGTTGACGTACGACGAGATCATGGCGACGCAGCTCGTGCGTGACGGCTGGCGTCCCCGGGTCTCGATCACGCACATCTGGGTCGACTCCCCCGCCTCGATGGCCGGCGGGCGTGCGCTCTGGGCGATCCCGAAGGACCTCGCCGCGTTCGAGCGGGTCACCGACCGCGCCTACACCGCTGCCGGCATCGGCACCCTGACGCTCGCGCGGCTCAAGGCCCTGCCGTTCCGCCTGCCCCTGGGCTTCCGGATCGCCCAGGACCGCGGCGGATCGCTCCTCACGTCGCCCGTCGCCGGATCGGCCCGGGTGGGGGTCGCCAAGGGCTTCTGGACGTTCGACGCCAACGGCCCCCTGGCGTTCCTCGCCGGGCGCAAGCCGCTCCTGACCCTGACGGTCCGGGGCTTCCGACTCCTGTTCGGGCGGCGCTAGGACGCGCCTAGATCCGCTCGCCGCCGAGGATCTCGAGGACCTCGTCGCACGTCGTGTCGAGGCACTCCACGCCCCAGTTGTCGCCGAAGACGACGCCGAACTCCCCCGGCGGGTCCTCGCCGGCGTTCTCGGTGTACTCCTGCACGTTCTCCGCCGCCCGCCGGTACAGGTCGCGGCTCTCGTCGTCGGCGAACCAGGCGATCCGGTACCCGTTGCCGTCGACCGTGCAGGAGACGGTCTCGTCGGCCCCGACGACCTCGTCGGTCTCGACGTCCTCGCAGCCCAGCTGGGTCGCCGCGGCCTGCGCCGACTCGACGCTGTCGCCGCCGCACGCGGAGAGCGACAGGAGGAGGGCGAGGACCACCACGGCGGAGAGGCGCATGACCCCATCATGGTGCAGGTCGGCTCTATCGACCTTTTTCCTGGCGTGCCGTCACTTCGGTGGCTGCTCAGCGTTGGCTATGTCGTGAGGCCAGCTCAGGATCCGGCGCACGTCAGCGCCGAGCTCGCCGCGGCCGAGGGCGCGGCGCAGTACTGCGAGATCGCGCGGCAGGTCTACGCCGCCGCGCAGGAGGACGTCGAGTGCTTCCGTCGCCGCGCCATCGCCTCCGTGCTGGCCGACGATCTTGACTCCGCCCTCGAGCTCGATGCCCGACAGCGCGTCGCCGAGGCCGACCGGGACGAGGCGTGGCGCGAGTACCGCGCCGCGATCGACAGCCTCAGCGCGACGATGGCGGACATCGCCGCGTATCAAGCCCTCAACCGTCAGCGAGCCGAGAAGCGTCCGACGATCGTCCCGGACTCACCGACGTCGGAAGCGGCGTGACGGCGGCTTCAGGAACACCGCGCAGGCGAGGGCCAGCGGGAGCGCACTGAGGCTGATCAGGAAGACCCACCACGGTCCGGAGCCGTAGCCCCACACCGCGACCAGGACCAGCAGCACGAACGCGACCGCTGCGGCGATCCGCGCGTAGAGGTACGACCGCGGCTGCGAAGGCTTCGCGCCCGTCAACGTCGTCCGTCCATCAGCTCCGCCGGCGCTCCTGCAAGGTCCATACGAGAAGCATCGCCGCTCGGTGGCCGGAACGCTCGTCGAGGATCACGCCCTCCGACCGATGTCAGGCGCTGCGCGCCTCGGCGATCAGCTCGATCGGAGGGACGTTGAGCTTGAGGGCCGCGATGGTCGTGCCCTCGGCCTCGATCAGCTTCCGCACAGCGGCCGCGCGCCTGGCGGCGATGGCGTCCTGCAGGTCCGTCATGGCCTCACTGAGGAGTCGCAGCTTCTCGAGCTGCCCCAGCGGCTCGTCCGGCGCGTCGAGCCATTCACTGACGACGGTTCGAGCAGCGGTGATGGCGTCGGCCGGTTCCTCGTGAAGCACCTGTCAACGCTAGCGACGGTGCGCAGCGGCCGCCGACGAAGTCACGTAGATCACACTCGGTCCCTACGGCGTCACGCGTGCCGGGACGTCGAACGCCTCCGATCCCACTCGAACGCATGTTCTACTACCTCAATGGAGGTGCCAGACGGGACACGTGCCGGCTACCCGGCCGTCGAGAGCGACGGCCCCGGCATCGACGTGCCGATCGTCCCCAAGCGCGCGCACGTCTGGGTCAACCTCACCGAGTACAGGTCGAAGCAACAGGTCCTCGAGTACCCCGGCCTGATCCTCGGGTGGCGACGCGGCGTGAAGGGCTGGGAGGCGCACGTCATCTGGACGTCGCCGCTGACGGACGGCTCGGGGCGGATCACGGCGCACCTGGCGTGGATCGGGGCTCATCAGCTGCGGCCGGTGTGAGCGCGCGCAGCAGTCGGCAACAACCTCAGCCATGTTCCACATCAGAACGGCCGTCGAGTACGAAGACTGACGTTGATCATCGGTTCAGCCGCGGTCAGTCCTTGAAGAACTGGTAGATGAAGTAGATGCCGCACACCACGGCCACTCCAACGATCACGTGCCACGGACTCATGCCCAGGCCAGCGCCGTTCGGTGCGGCAATGAATTCCATGGAGGCTCCTGTCACTCTCTGCCTGGAATCTAGGGCGAGAGTGTCCCCGTCGCACTCGCGCCGCCCTCCGAGCGGATGCGCGCAGTCTCGGTCCGCGCCAGCATGACGACGAGAGTCGGCGAAGGGAGTGAACATGGCGATGCTCAACGCACGTCACTGGAGCCGCAAACGATTCGTCGCGACCGGCCTCATGCTCCTCCTACCGATCATCGTGATCCAGGTGCTGATCGGACGTCTGGACGGGGCCGACTTCTACATCGCCGGCGCAGTCAATCTCCTGCTGTGCATTCCGATCTTCTCCATGACTGCGACGTTCGTGAAACGGGCCGACGAGCTGCGCGAGGAGCGCAGAACGCGACGCACGAAGTAACGACGCCCCGAGGGAGATCCGGAAGTCTCCGACACCGGCGACCGGGTCATCCTGGCGCCAACGTTGATCGTCACGAGGTGGCCTCGATTGGGCCGGCGATGGACACCGCCCGAGAACGACGAACGCCTCTGGTTCCAGTTTTCCTGGAACCAGAGGCGTCATGTGCGGTGGGCGATACTGGGTTCGAACCAGTGACCTCTTCGGTGTGAACGAAGCGCGCTACCACTGCGCCAATCGCCCGCTGTGCGTCAGACACCTTAGCCCACCCGCTGACGCGCTCACGAATCCGGCCCCGTCGTGGCGCTGCGATCCGGGTTGTCCACAGCAGCGGCCGGTCTCGTCGTCGGGAAGTGTCGGTGGTCGGTGCTCGCGTCTAGCGTGGTTGTCATGAGGTTCGGGGCCACGATCGCGACGCTGCGGGAGGCAGCGCTGATGTTGCGTGCTGCCGACGAGCAGGGCCCCTCGACGGACACCGCCAGGGCTCTGGTGGCGGCGCGGAATGCGATCGACGCCGCGTTGGCGGACACGCTGGCGAGCGTGTCGGCGCGGCGTGACTTCGAGGTCGAGGGTGCGTCGGCGATGACGGCGTGGGCGCGGCGTGAGCTGCGGATCAGCAGCGGTGAGACGTGGCGACTGGTGCGGGCCGCCGAGACCATGGACGCGTTGCCGTCGGTGCGGGAGGCGGCCGAGCACGGCCAGGTCTCCGGCGAGCACGTCGACGCCCTGACCTACTCGCGCCGTCACGTGGGTGAGACGAGGACGGTCGAGGCCGAACGGTGGCTGTTGGACGTGGCGTTGACGTGTGAGCCGAAGGACCTGCGCGACGTCGCCCGCGAGCTCCGTGTCGCGATCCATCCTGATGAGCTCGAACAGGCGTGGATCAAGGGCATGGCCAAGCGCGACATCCGCATCACCACCGTCCCCGAAGGCTGGCATCTGAGCGGCTTCCTGGATGTCGCCACCGGCGCCAAGCTCAAGGCGATCCTGGACTCCCTGAGCGTCCCGCGCGAGGCCGACGACCAGCGCACCGCCGCTGAGCGGCGCATCGAGGGACTGAGCCAGCTGCTCGACAGCGTGCTCGAGAACGGACTCCCGTCCGACAAGGGGGTCCGGCCGCAGATGACCGTGCTGGTCGACGCCGAGACCCTCTCCGCAGCCCTCGACCGCCAGCCCTTCGCCCCCGGCCCGTCGCCCGAGGCCGCGACACCCGCAGCCGAGCTCGTCGGGTTCGGACCCATCAGCGCGGGCTTGTTGGCGCAGCTGAACTGCTGCGCCGACTTCACCCCCGTCCTGATCGACCGCAACAAACCCGACGCAGACACCGGGCACGTGCTCGACGTCGGCCGCACCCAACGCCTCGCCACCAAGAAACAGCGACGTGCCGTGCTCGTGCGGCAGGGGTTCCAGTGCGCCAACCCCGGCTGCAAACGGACCCATCTCGAGATCCACCACGTCACCTGGTGGTCCCACGGCGGCCACACCAACGTCGACGAGCTCGTCGGCTACTGCACCGGTTGCCACCACCTGATCCACGCAGGCCTGCTCACCGTCGAGAAGATCGGCACCGAGCTGGTCACCCGGCACCCGACCGGCAGGCTCAACACCACCCTGCCGAGAACCCAGCTGCGACAACAAGCCTGGGAACGACGCATGACCTGCAGCACGGCGCTCCCTCGAGCCGGCTAGACGACCCAGAGGTCGTGGGCCTCGGCGCTGCGCCGCGCCCAGATGTCCTGCAGCTGGCGCGTCAGGGGTCCCGGCGCCGGCAGGTCCCGGTCGTCGACCCGGTCGATCGCCTGCACGCCACGCGTCGTGCCGACGAGCATGACCTCCTCCGCGGCGCTCAGCACCTCGATCGGGTGGTCCTCCTCGGCGACCTCGAGCTCGTCCGCAGCCCACTGCAGCAGCAGGGCCCGCGTGATGCCCGCGAGGGGCCCCGCAGGCAGCGAGGGCGTCACGACCCGACCGTCCAGGACGTAGACGATGTTCGACCCGGTGCCCTCGCAGACCTGGCCGAGGGTGTTCGGCATGACCGCCTCCGACGCGCCCCGGGCGATGGCTGCCTCGACCATCAGGGCGTTCTCGCCGTAGGACGTCGTCTTGAGCCCGGCCAGCGCTCCCCGCTCGTTCCGCGGCCAGGGCACCGTGGCGATCCGACTGACCGAGGGCGGCCGGTCGCACGGCTCGGTCGCCACCACGACGGTCTGCGCGCCAGTGCCGCGCGGCGACCCCAGCGGCCCGATGCCGGACGTGACGGTGATGCGGATCCGACCGAACGGCAGGTCCTGACCGTCGAGCGTCGCGATGACGCCGGCGCGGACCGCCTCGAGGTCCGGCTCGCCGATCCCGAGACCCGTCGCCGACCGTGTGAGGCGTTCGAGATGGGGAGTCAGCGCGAACGGCCGACCCTCCTCGATCTTGACCGTCTCGAACACCCCGTCACCCACCACGAGCCCGTGATCGAGAACGCTGAGGGCGCGTTCTTGCGGAGATTCCAGTACCTGGCCGTCGACCCACACGCGCATGTCGCCAACCTACGCGACCCCGGTTTGGGCGACGCGGGATGCATCGGCTAATGTTTCCTCTCGGCCTCGCAAGAGCGCCAGTGCGGACATAGCTCAGTGGTAGAGCATCACCTTGCCAAGGTGAGGGTCGCGAGTTCGAATCTCGTTGTCCGCTCGGAACAGGGTCACGGCCCATCCATCGGTGGGTTGGCCGAGAGGCGAGGCAACGGACTGCAAATCCGTCTACACGGGTTCAAATCCCGTACCCACCTCGGACAACGCAGCACAACAGAAAAACCCCCACACGGGCGATTGGCGCAGCGGTAGCGCGCTTCCCTGACACGGAAGAGGTCACTGGTTCAAACCCAGTATCGCCCACAGCAAGACCCCCGGATTCCTCGCCGATTCCGGGGGTTTTGTCTGTCCGGAGCAGATCGGTCCAGACTGGTCGGGTGACCTCACGCTGCCCCTGCACGAGCGGACTTCCCCTCGACGCCTGCTGCGGGCCGGTCCTCGCCGACCACGCAGCGGCCACGACCGCCGAGCAGCTCATGCGCTCGCGCTTCACGGCCTTCGCGCTCGGCGACGCGGAGCACCTCACCCGCACGTGGCACGCCACGACCCGCCCCGCGTCCCTGGAGCTCGACGAGCAGACCCGCTGGCTGCGGCTCGACGTCGAGCGGTCGGAGCCGACGCTGGTGGAGTTCATCGCGTACTACCGCCGCCCCGAGGGACGCGGGCGGCAGCACGAGGTCAGCCGCTTCGTCCGCGAGGACGGCCGCTGGTTCTACCTCGACGGCGTCAGCCTGTAGGGCTCGCCTAGCATCACGGCATGTCCCTGGAGTCCGCACGCGCCCACCTCGCTGAGCACGGTCGCGCTGACGACGTGATCATCACCGAAGACCCCGCTGCGACGGTCGCGCTCGCCGCCCTCGCGCTGGGCGTCGAGCCCGGACGCATCGCCAAGACCATCGCTCTGCGCACCGCTGACCCCGACACGTGCGTCCTGGTGGTCGCTGCCGGTGACGTGAAGATCGACGGGGCCTCGTACAAGGCCGCGTTCGGCCGCAAGGCCCAGATGCTCCGACCCGAGGACGTCGAGCGGCTCACGGGCCACCCGGTCGGCGGCGTCTGCCCGTTCGCCAACCCGCCGGGCGCCACGGTCTACATCGACGAGTCCCTGCGCGGCTACGAGACGGTCTTCCCGGCCTGCGGCACACCGGAGTCCGCGATCGAGCTGACGCCCGCCGACCTGGAGACGGTCGGACACGCCGCCGGCTGGGTCGCCGTCACGCGCTAGCTCCACCGGAAGGTCCGCACCGCCACCAGCAGACCGGCCAGCGCCACGACAGCCAGGGCGAGCAGGTGCCGGGGCTCCGGGACCGCTCCCGCCCACGCGGCCCGCAGCGCCTCCGTGACGGCGCCGAACGGCAGCCAGCCGCCGATCGTCGCGACCGTGTCGGGGAAGGTCGACACGGGGCCGAACATGCCGCCCACGGCGCCGATCGCGAAGAACGTGACCATGCCGATCGCGACGGACGCGTTGGGCGTCGGTGCCACGGCCGCCACGATCATGCCGAGCCCGTACAGCCCCGCGGCTCCGAGCAGCAGCACCAGCAGGGCCCACCAGAGCGATCCGGGCAGGGCGACGTCGAACGCCCAGACCGCGACGCCCAGCGCCAGGGCGATGCCGACGACGGACTGGATCGCGCTCGCCACCACCTGGGCCACCAGGACGGCCGAGGGCCGCAGCGGAGTGACGCCCAGCCGCCGCAGCACGCCCGCGTGCCGGTAGGCGGCCAGGAAGCTCGGCATGTTGACCACGCCGATCAGCGACAGCACCATCGCGATCGCCATGGGCACCCCGAACGCCTCGAGGTAGCTGAGGTCCGTGCCGTCGACGGGCTGGTCGGCCGCCTGCATCCCGTACATCACCAGGATCAGGGTCGGCATCAGGAGCGGCAGGACCAGTCCGGCCGTGTCCCGCGCGACGCTGCAGAGCTCGGCCCGGAGCAGGAGCGCGCCGGCACGCGGACCCGGACGGTGCGGTCGAAGAGCCGGAGCCACGGGGGCTGCCATCACTCGCCCTCCTCGCCCGCGTCGGGACGCCGCCCCACCAGGGCCAGGTAGGCGTCCTCGAGCCCGGACCCCGGGGGCAGCCCTGCCTCGCGCACCAGGTCGGCGACCGCGCCCTCGGCCCGGACGCGACCGTCGACCAGCAGCACGACCCGGTCGCACAGGCGCTCGACCTCGTCCATCGCGTGGCTCACCAGCAGCACCGTGACGCCGTCGGCCCGCAAGCGCTCGACCAACGCCCACACCCGTCGCCGGGCCCGCGGGTCCAGACCGGTCGTGAGCTCGTCCAGCACGACGAGGCGCGGTCGACCGACCAGGGCGATCGCGATCGAGAGTCGCTGCTGCTGACCGCCGGAGAGGTCGTCGAACGCCGTTCGCCTCACCTTCGTCAGCCCGAGCTCCTCGACGAGCTCCCCCGGGTCCCGGGGGTCCGGGTAGAACGACGCGTAGAGCGTCAGCAGCTCGTCGACCTTCAGCGAGCCGTGCAGCGTGCTCTCCTGCAGCTGCACCCCGACCGCGGGCCGCAGACGTCGGCGGTCGGTGACCGGATCGAGCCCCCAGACGCGCACGGACCCCGACGTCGGCGCCCGGAGGCCCGCCAGTGCCTCGATCGTGCTGGACTTCCCGGCACCGTTGGGCCCCAGCAGCCCCACCACCTCGCTCGCCGCCACCCTCATGGACACCCCGTCGACCGCCACGGTGCGGCGATACCGCACCTGGAGGTCCTCGATCTCGATCGTCGCCATCGGCGCTCCTCTCGTCCCTGGTGACGCTAGGAGGGCCTGACGGCCGTGCGGCAGTGCCGACGGTCACCGACCGCGACCATGACGATCGGCACTCCCCCGCCACACCCGGCGCCACCTAGGCTTCGGCGCATGGTCAATCGCGAGTCCGAGGTCTGGGCGAGCGCCGTCCTGACGGTCCTCGTCGTGGCACTCGCCGTGCCCGTGGCGCTGCTGCCCGAGGGGGTGACCGGTCCCGTGGGTCTGTGGTGGGTCGCGTACGTGGCCCAGCTCGTGGGCGTGCTCGGCGTGCTCTGGTTCGCCGAGCTGCTGCCACGCGCCTGGCAGCTCGCAGCGCTCGGACTCCTGGTGTCGAGCGCCTGGGCGCTGGTCCTGCTCGCGCCGTTCACGGGCTGGATGCCGTTCGTGCTGATCCTGGCGGCGTCGGCCTCGGTGCACCTGCTGACCCCGCGCGGCGTCGGAGCGGTCATCGCCGTCGGCTCGGCGTTCCTCCTGGTCGGCCTGCTGCTGACGGACGTGCCCGCGGGCTACGTCGCGATGATGGTGGTCCTCTACACGCTGATCATGGTCGTGTCGGCGCTGAGCGACCGCGCCCAGCTCGTGGTCCAGCGCAACCGGACCGAGCTGGCGGTGCTCAACACCGAGCTCCGGTCCACCCAGGCGCTGCTGGAGGAGTCGAGCCGGGCGGACGAGCGCCTCCGGATCTCCCGCGACCTGCACGACGTCATGGGTCACCAGCTGACCGCCTTGATCCTGGAGCTCGAGGTCGCCTCGCACCGCACCGACGGGGAGGCGCACGAGCACGTCGTCACGGCGCGCGGCATCGCGCGCGACCTGATGGACGACGTGCGCAGCACGGTCGCCGACCAGCGGTCGGTGCCTCCGGACCTCGCCACCGCCCTCCACCAGGTCGCCGGCGGCGCCACCGGCCTCGACGTCACGCTGACGGTCGAGGCCGAGCTGCCGACCGACGGACCCGCGTTCACAGCCCTCGTCCGGTGCGCCCAGGAGGTCGTCACGAACGCGCTGCGGCACGCGCAGGCCACGCGTCTCTGGATCGACGTCTCGTGCACGGACGGGCTCATCGTCCTGACGGCGCAGGACGACGGCGTCGGCTCACGCACCCTGGTGCCCGGCAACGGCCTGGCAGGCATCTGCGAGCGCACCGAGGAGCTCGGCGGCAGCGCGGAGTTCCGCTCCCACGACGGGTTCCTCGTGACGGCTCGGGTCCCGGCCGCGTGAGCGCGCCACCACCGGTCTCGGTCGTGCTCGTCGACGACCAGCGGCTCGTGCGCGAGGGCATCCGGGGCCTCTTGCGCCTCGCGGACGACGTGGTCGTCCTCGGCGAGGCGGCCGACGGGCACGAGGCGCTCGAGCTCATCGGCCGCACCCGTCCCGACGTCGTCCTGCTCGACCTGCAGATGCCCGGCCTCGACGGCATCGGGGTGCTCGGCGCCCTGGCCGAGACCGAGGACCCGCCGCCCGTCCTGGTGCTCACGACCTTCGACGACGACGAGCTCGTGCTCCGCGCCCTGGGCGGCGGGGCCCGCGGCTACCTGCTCAAGGACGTGTCCCTCGACCAGCTCGTCGCGGCCGTCCGCACCGTCGCGGGCGGCGGCACGGTGGCGCAGCCGGCGGTGACCGACCGGCTGCTGCGGGCCTGGCAACGGCGCGGCGAGGAGCCACCAGCCCTCGCGGCCCCGCCCGACCTCACGACGCGCGAGGTCGACGTCCTGCGCCTGGTCGCGGCCGGCTACGCCAACCGCGAGATCGCGACCGCTCTGCACCTCGCCGAGGGCACGGTCAAGAACCACGTCTCGAGCCTGCTGCTGAAGCTCGACGCCCGGGACCGGACCCGGGCCGTCCTCACGGCGTTGACGCTGGGTCTGCTGGAGTGACGGCCGCCGGCTCGTCCCCCTCCACCGCGTCGCGGTCGGGATGGCGCAGCTCGTCGTAGGCCGCGTTGATCGCCGCCCCGATCAGCACCGAGATCGACAGCACGTACAGCAGCAGGAGCACCGCGATCGGCGCCGCCAGGGGTCCGTAGATCGAGGTGCCGCCGCTGCTGAAGCCGAGGACCCAGCGCACGAGGTAGGCGCCGAGGATCCACATCGTCACGGTGAAGAAGGCTCCGGGAAGCCCCGAGCGCCAGGTCTTCCGCACCGGCACGGCCAGGTGGTACAGCGTGCAGAGGAAGCCCACCGAGAGCAGCAGCACCGTCGGCCAGTAGAGCTGGGTCAGGAAGTTGACGCTGTCGGGCGTCATGGCCTGGACCACGTCCGGTCCGGCGAGCAGGAGCGGCACCAGCAGGATGCCGAGCACGAGCGCGACGACGTAGAGGCTGAACGAGAGCGCCCGCGTCTTGACGATGCCGCGGTGCCCGCCGAGGCCGTACATGATCGTGATGGTGTCGATGAAGACGTTCAGGGCGCGCGAGCCCGACCAGAGCGCGAGCAGGAACCCGATCGAGACCACGTCGAACCGGCCGCCCCGCAGCACCTCGTCGAGCGTCGGGGTGATGACGGCGTCGACGGTGCTGTCGGTCAGCGCCCGCGACGCGAGGTCGATGACCCGGTCCTTCAGGACGTCGACCTGAGCGACCTGGAAGCGCTCGGCGATGAAGCCGATCGTCCCGGCGAGGCCGAAGACGAGCGGGGGCAGCGAGAGGATCGCGAAGAACGCCGCCTCGGCCGCCAGACCAGTCACGCGGTTGCGGAAGCAGTTGCTGAAGGCGTGGCGCGCGACTCGCGGCACCTGCCTGACGAAGTCCGGCCAGCCTGTTCCGGACGCCGACATGCGCCTACCGTAGCCGTCCGGACGCGCGTCGACGGCGACCTGCGAACCGCGCCGCGCCGCGCGGAGTTCGGTACGCTCCCCCGAGGTCCTGACCTGGCGACGACCGCCACGCGGGCCACCCTGACAGGAGCCTGACGTGCGCACACTCGCTTCGGCCGCCCTCCACGGCGCTGCCGTGACGATCACCGCCCTCGCGGCCCTGCGGGCCACCGACCCGGTGCTCGCCGTCGCGGTGGTCGCGGCCGTCGCCGTGATGCTGGCCTGGTTCGCGTCGCTCTCCTCGACCGAGGACGTCTCGGGGCTCGACGTGACCGGGACGCTGCCGGGCCTGGCGCTCGCGGTCGTCGGTCGATCCCCCTGGGGCACCGTGCTCCCGGTGCTCGCGGTGCAGGCCGTCGTGGCCGTCGCGCTGGGTGCCGGCGCGAACGCGCTCGACGACCAGCTCGGCCCCACGCTCGTGATCAGCGCGCCAATGCTCGGTCTCGCCGCACTGGTGGCCGCTCTCGCGGGCATCGCCTCGGCCTGGGTCACGCTGTCGATCGACGGCGGCGGACCCGTGGCCCTCGCGGGCGTCCCGGCCCTCCTCGCCGGAGGGACGGGACCTCTGGTCCTGGTCGGCGCGTTCCACCCGGCAACGCTGGTGGGCCTGGCGACGGCCGGTCTCGTGGCCTGGGACGTCACCGCGATCGCGGTCGCCGCGGCCGCCGCCGGTGCGGTCATCGGCACCTACACGGTCAGCGCGCTGCTCCCCCAGGACGAGTGACCCACGCCACATCGGCCCCCGGGGTTGCAGGGTTCACCCATCCGCGTGTCCAAGATGTGGATACCACGTCCATTTCGTGAGACATTTGTTTGTCCGATCGGTCTCCCGACGACAGACTCGGGGCATGCAGTCAGCACACCCGGTCTTTCTCGTGGAGCGTCTCCACGTCGACCTCGGTCGTGCCCGCTCCATGATGTGTCGCTGAAACAGCGCCCCCGTTGACCGATTCGTGATCGTCCGGGCGCGCGGCGACCGCTGCAACCCGTGGCCCAGCCGTGCGCTCCTCCTGTGAGGAAATCCATGGCTCAGACCGACACCCCCACTCCCCGCCGTCCCCGCGCCAAGCGCGGAGAGGGTCAGTGGGCCCTGGGGTATCGCGAGCCGCTCAACGCCAACGAGCAGTCCAAGAAGGACGACAACCCGCTCAACGTGCGCGCCCGCATCGAGAACATCTACGCGCACCGCGGGTTCGAGAGCATCGATCCCAGCGACCTGCGTGGCCGGTTCCGCTGGTGGGGCCTCTACACGCAGCGCAAGGCCGGCATCGACGGCGGCAAGACCGCCACGCTGGAGCCGGAGGAGCTCGACGCCGACCGCTTCATGCTCCGAGTGCGGATCGACGGCGGTCAGCTCAACCTCGAGCAGCTCCGCACGGTCGCGGAGATCTCCACCGAGTTCGCCCAGGACACCGCCGACCTGACCGACCGCCAGAACGTGCAGTATCACTGGATCGACGTCCGCGACGTCCCCACGATCTGGGAGCGCCTCGAGTCGGTCGGCCTGTCGACGCAGGAGGCCTGCGGCGACTGCCCGCGCGTCATCCTGGGCAGCCCCGTCGCGGGCGTGTCAGTCGACGAGATCATCGATGGCCGCCCCGCGATCGACGCGATCGAGAGCCGCTACATCGGCGACCGCGCCTTCTCGAACCTGCCCCGCAAGTTCAAGTCGGCCATCAGCGGCCACCCCGGGCACGACGTCGTGCCGCAGATCAACGACATCGCCTTCATCGGCGCGGTCCACCCCGAGCACGGCCCGGGCTTCGACGTCTGGGTGGGCGGCGGCCTGTCGACCAACCCCATGCTCGCCCAGCGCCTCGGCGCCTGGGTCCCGATCGACGAGGTGCCCGAGGTCTGGGAGGGCATCGTCAGCATCTTCCGCGACTACGGCTACCGACGCCTGCGCGCCCGGGCCCGCCTGAAGTTCCTCGTCGCCGACTGGGGCATCGAGAAGTTCCGCGAGGTCCTGCAGACCGAGTACCTCGAGCGCGAGCTGATCGACCTCGACGCCCCCGAGGTGCCCACGACGCCGGTCGACCACGTCGGCGTGCACCAGCAGAACGACGGCAAGTTCTACGTCGGCGTCGCGTCGGCCGTGGGCCGCATCTCGGGCACCCTGCTCTCGAAGGTCGCCGACGTCGTCGAGGCGCACGGCTCGCAGCGCGTCGCGACCACGCCGATGCAGAAGCTCGTCGTCCTGGACGTCGAGGAGGCCCAGGTCGAGTCGCTCGTGAGCGCGCTGGCCGAGCTCGGCCTGCACGCCCGCCCGTCGGCCTGGCGCCAGAACACGATGGCCTGCACCGGCATCGAGTACTGCAAGCTCGCGATCGTCGAGACCAAGCAGCGCGGCATCGACCTCGTCTCCGAGCTCGAGCAGCGGGTCCCCGACCTCGACACGCCCATCACGATCAACATCAACGGCTGCCCGAACTCCTGCGCCCGGATCCAGACAGCCGACATCGGTCTGAAGGGTCAGCTCGTCCTGGACGAGAACGGCGACCAGGTCGAGGGCTTCCAGGTCCACCTCGGTGGCGCCCTGGGTCTGCAGGCCGGCTTCGGTCGCAAGATCCGGGCCCACAAGGTCACCGGCGCGCAGCTGCCCGACTACGTCGAGCGCCTGACCCGCGGCTACCTCGAGGAGCGCGACCACGACGAGTCGTTCGCCCAGTGGATCTCGCGGGCCGACGAGGAGGTCCTGCGATGAGGAGGAGGTCAGCATGAGCGCACGCGCCGTGCCGTTCCACTGCCCGTACTGCGCCGACGAGGACCTGCGTCCCCACGGCGAGACGCACGGGGCCTGGGAGTGTCGCAGCTGTCTGCGTGCCTTCAAGCTCTCGTTCATCGGCCAGCTCAACCCGACCACCATCACCACCCACGCCCAGCCCTCCACCGCGGGGGCCGAGCACCACGAAAGGAGGACACCATGAGCGCACCTGCACTCATTGCCCTGGCACACGGCAGCCGCGACCCGCGGTCGGCCCGCACCATCACAGCCCTGACGGAGATGGTCGCGTGCCTGCGCCCTGACCTCCGGGTGGCCCCTGCCTTCCTGGACCACTGCGACCCCGACCTCGACGCGGTCGTCGACCGTCTCGTGGCCGAGGGACACTCCGAGATCGTCGTCGTCCCGCTGCTGCTCACGGAGGCGTACCACGCCAAGTACGACGTCCCGGCCGTCGTGGCCGCGGCCGCTGCTCGCCACGAGGGTCTGCGCATCCAGACCACCGAGGTGCTCGGGATCGAGGGCGCCCTGTTCCGCGTGCTCGACACCCGCCTGCGGGAGGCGCTCAAGGAGCGTCGCGTCCGCGAGCTCGACGCGCTCGTGCTGGCCGGTGCCGGCTCGACCGACCCCGTCGCGAACGCGGCCATCGCCCGGGCGGCCCGCGCCTGGGGTGCGCACCACAAGCTGCCGACGATCGCGGCGTTCGCCTCGAGCGTCCCGCCGGCTGCCGGTGAGGCCGTGCGTGCTCACCGTGCCGACGGTCGTCGTCACATCGCCGTGGGCATGCTCTTCCTCGCGCCGGGCCTGCTGCCCGACCGCGTGAAGGAGCTCGCCCTCGAGGCGGGTGCCGTCGCCGTGGCCGAGCCGCTGGGCGTCGACCAGGAGATCGCCTCGATCATCCTGGCGCGCTACGCGGTCGGTGCGGTCGACCTGGTGCCGCTCGACGCGCTGTTCGCGGGCGTCTGACCGCCTGACTCACGACCCGGTCGCCGAGCCCTCCCCGTCCAGACGGGCGAGCTCGGCGGCCGGGTCGAAGTCTGCCGGGGGCCACTCCAGGTCGAGCGAGCGCAGGGCCTCCAGCAGCAGGGTCGCGACGGCCCAGTTGCGGTACCACTTGCGGCCAGCCGGCACGACGTGCCAGGGCGCGACGTAGGTCGAGGTGCGCTCGACGGCGATCTCGTAGGCGGTGCGGTACTCGTCCCACAGCTCACGCTCGTCGAGGTCGGCCGGGTTGTACTTCCAGTACTTGGTCGGGTCCTCCAGGCGGGCCCGGAGGCGTTCGGCCTGCACGTCGGGGTCGATGTGGAGCAGGCACTTGACCAGGACTCCCCCGCTGGCGACGAACTGCTCCTCGAAGGCCGCGATCGCGCCGTAGCGCCGCTCGATCTCCTCGGGCTCGGCGAGCGCACGCACGCGACCGATCAGGACGTCCTCGTAGTGCGAGCGGTCGAACACGCCGACCTGCCCCGCCTCGGGCATCCGCTGCTCGATCCGCCAGAGGAAGTCGTGGGCGAGCTCGGTCTCGGTCGGCTTGCCGAACGACGACAGCACGAGGCCGTGGGGGTGGACCAGGCCGCCGACGGCGCCGATCGTGCCGCCCTTGCCCGAGGTGTCCATGCCCTGGAGCAGCAGGAGCACCCGGCGTTCGGTGGCCTCGGCCCGACCTCCTGCGTAGAGCCGCTCCTGCAGGTCGGCCAGCTCGGGCCCGAGCGCCGCGAGCGCCGCCTTGCCGTCGGCCTTCGCCCCGTCGAATCCGGGCGTCGAGCGGGCGTCGAGGGCCGCGAGGTCGATGCGTCCGTGGGTCGCCAGCTGGGCGCGCAGGTCGGTCGTCATGACAGCAGTATGTCCCGCGCGTCGGCGGGCTGCGCCGGGCGCGCGTGCTTCGCGCCTGGTCGTAGTCTGGAGGCATGTACCCCGTCGCCGTCCTCGTGGAACGTGCGCTCAACGACCTCGACGCCGACCAGCTGGTCGCGCTGCACGAGGCGCTGGACGACACCGTCACGTATCACCTGATCCTGCCGGTCGAGAGCTCCTCGGCCGCGCTCGCGTCGTCGCTCAGCGCCCTCGGCGCGGGCGAGATCGCTCCCCCGGTGGCTCCGGACGTCGTCCTCGACGCCGCCGAGGAGGTCCGGAGCCAGGGCGCGACCGAGCTCGAGACGAGCGCCGAGCTGCTCCGCACCCGCGGCCAGCAGGTGGTCGCGCTGCTGACCGAGGAGGACCCGGTCGACGAGCTCGTCCGCGTCGTCGCCTCGGCGCAGGCGGCCGAGGCGATCATCCTGACCGAGCCCCACTTCGTGAAGGAGTTCTTCGGCCTCGACTGGTCCGCACGCGCGAAGCGGGCCCTCGACGTCCCGACCCTTCACCTGATCGAGCACGTTCCCTTCGACGGACAGGCCTGACATGGCACACCTTGACTCCGACAAGACCTACGACGTCGCCAAGAGCGAGGACGAGTGGCGCGGTGAGCTGACCGCCGCCGAGTACCACGTCCTGCGCCAGGCGGGCACCGAGCGCCCCGGCAGCAGCTCGTACGAGACCGACCCGACGGTCGGCGTGTACGCGTGCCGCGCGTGCGGTGCGGAGCTGTTCCGCAGCGAGACCAAGTTCGACGCGCACTGCGGCTGGCCGGCGTTCTACAGCCCGTTGGCCGGCGACAGCGTCGAGTACGTCGAGGACAGGTCGATGTTCCGCACCCGCACCGAGGTCCGCTGCGCGAGCTGCGGGTCGCACCTCGGCCACGTCTTCGAGGGCGAGGGCTTCGACACCCCCACCGACCAGCGCTACTGCATCAACGGCATCGCGCTGCAGCTGCGCCCCGACGACGCCTGACGCTCACCACGATGTGCTGGGTTGTCCGGGTTTCCTCGCGCGCCCATTGGCTGATGACCCAGCAAATCTGGGTCCGACGGTCAGGGCCAGAGGGCGGTGAGCTCGGCCCAGGTGCGCTTGCGTCCGGTGTAGAACGGCACTTCCTCGCGCACGTGCCGCCGCGCGCGGCTGGCGCGGAGCTCGCGCATCAGGTCGACGATGCGGTGGAGCTCGTCGGCCTCGAAGGCCAGCATCCACTCGTAGTCGCCGAGCGCGAACGAGGCGACCGTGTTGGCACGCACGTCCGGGTACGGACGCGCCTGCATGCCGTGCTCCTTCAGCATGTCGCGGCGCTCGTCCTCCGGCAGCAGGTACCACTCGTACGAGCGCACGAACGGGTACACGCAGACCCAGTCGCGCACCTCCTCGTCGGCCATGAAGGCCGGGATGTGCGAGCGGTTGAACTCGGCCGGGCGGTGCAGCGCGGTCTGCGACCACACCGGCGCCATGCGTGAGCCGAGGGCCGTGCGCCGGAACGCGTTGTAGGCGGCCTGCAGGGCGTCGGCGGTCGGGGCGTGCCACCAGACCATCAGGTCCGCGTCGGCGCGGATGCCGCTGACGTCGTAGCTGCCGCGCACGACGACGTCCTCGTCGGCCAGGCGCGCGACCAGCGCGTCGACCTCGGCCGCCTCCGCCGCACGGTCGGCGTCCCCGAGCACGCGGTCGAGCCGGAACACCGACCACATCGCGTAGCGGATCGTGTCGTTGATCTCCTTGGCCAGCTTGCCCTGGTTCGGCACGCGCTCAGTCATGGGATCAGTCTCCCAAGTCGGCCAACAGCCGTGACACGGCCTCCTGCGCACCGGCCACGACGGCCGCGATGCCGACCCCGCCGCAGGCCGCTCCGCACACCTCGAGCCCGCGGACCCCGGCCACCGAGCGACGCACCATGGCGACCGTGTCGAGGTGTCCGACGACGTACTGCGGCAGCGCGCCGCCCCAGCGCTGCACGTGCGTGTCGGCGGGCGTCGGCAGCGGGCCCACGGCCTCGGCCAGGTCGGCGAGCACCCGCGCGACCAGGTCGTCGTCCTGCACCTGGAGCGCGGTCGACTCCCCCGCCCGGCCGACCGAGGCCCGCAGGACGGTGCGGCCGGAGTCGGCGACCCAGGACCATTTGTTCGAGCTGAACGTCGCGGCCTTGACGAAGCGTCCGTCGACCGGCGGCACGAGGAAGCCCGAGCCGGGCAGCTCGACCCGCTCGTCGAGGACGATCGTGACGAGCGCGACGCTCGCGTAGTCGACGCCGGCCAGCGCGAACGCCGCGTCCGGGGCCACCTCGGCGAGCAGCCGGGCCGACGCCGGCGCCGGGGTCGCGACGACGACCGCGTCGGCCGTGACCTCCTCGACCGCCCCGACGGGACCGACCAGGAGGCGCCAGCCGTCGGCGACGCGCTCGACCAGGCGCACCGTGGCGTCGGTGCGGACCTCGGCGCCCGAGGCCGCCAG
>NZ_BAAAME010000002.1:414349-424086 GCF_039529015.1 Aeromicrobium alkaliterrae | reverse complement strand
GTCGACGACCTCGCGGCCGGCGCGCTGCGCGACGTAGTCACCGACGGAGAGGTCGGCGTCGGGCAGCGGAGCCGGGCGGACGTCCACGCCGTCGACGATGCCGCTCGCCGTCAGCGCGGCGAGGTCCGAGGGCACGCCGAGCACCGTCGGCGGGAGCGCGCGGACGGCACCCTTGGTCCAAACGCCGGCCGAGGTCGTGACAGGGTGCTGGACCCGGTCGCCGAGCCCGACCGCGTCGATCAGGGCGACGGCCTCGGGCCGCCGGGCCAGCACCGACTCGGCACCGAGGTCGACCTGCACCCCGCCGACGTCGCCGACCACGAGCTTGCCGCCGATGCGGGCCGAGCCCTCCAGCACGACGACGTCGTGGCCGAGGCGTCCCAGCTCGTGCGCTGCGGTCAGCCCCGCGATCCCGGCGCCGACGACCGCGACGCGCATCAGTCGAGCTCGTACGCGTGCACGACGTCGACGAGTCGCGTCAGCGCGTCCGGGTCGATCTCGGGCATCACGCCGTGGCCCAGGTTGAACACGTGGCCGTGGGCGGCGCGGCCCTGGTCGAGGACGCGTCGGGCCTCGCGCTCGACGACCTCCGGCGGCGCGAACAGCGTCGTCGGGTCGAGGTTGCCCTGCAGCGCCTTGCCGGGTCCGACCCGGTGCACGGCCTCGTCGAGCGGGACGCGCCAGTCGACCCCGACGACGTCGGCTCCCGCCTCGCCCATCGCCCCGAGCAGCTCGCCCGTGCCCACGCCGAAGTGGATGCGCGGCACGTCCAGGTCGGCCACCGCCTCGAGCACCGCGGCCGAGTGAGGCATCGCGAACGTGCGGTAGTCGGCCAGGCTCAAGGCCCCGGCCCACGAGTCGAACAGCTGCACCGCGGACGCGCCGGCCTGGACCTGCATCCGCAGGAACTGACCCGCGATCGCGGAGATCCGTCCCAGCAGGTCGTGCCAGAGCTCCGGATCGGTGTGCATCATCGCCTTGGTGTTGCGGTAGTCGCGCGACGGCCGCCCCTCGACGAGGTACGAGGCCAGCGTGAAGGGCGCACCCGCGAAGCCGATCAGCGGCGTGCCTCCCAGCTCGCCGGTGAGGGCCGCGACGGCGGCGATCACCGGAGCGACGTCGTCGGGCTCGAGGTCGCGCAGCTGGTCCAGCTGGGCGCGGGTGCGGATCGGCTCGGCCACGACCGGGCCGACGCCCGCGACGATGTCGAGGTCCACACCGATCGCCTTGAGCGGCACGACGATGTCGGAGAAGAAGATCGCGGCGTCGACACCGTGACGGCGCACCGGCTGCATCGTGATCTCGACGACGAGGTCGGTCGTGAAGCAGGAGTCGAGCATCGCGACGCCCTCGCGGATCGCGCGGTACTCCGGCAGCGAACGGCCGGCCTGCCGCATGAACCACACCGGGACGTGGGCAGGAGTCTGGCCGCGGCAGGCGGCGAGGAACGGGCTCTCGGACAGCGTCGTCGTCACCGTCCCAGTCTCGCAGGCGCGCCCTCACGCACCGCGTCCAGCCGCCACACCGGCCCGCTACCCCCGGAGTGTCGGCCGGTGGTCGAGCCCGAACGCCCCTACCATCAACGGGTGGGAGCCCACAGCGAGCTCGGGAGCGTGCCGAGCCAGTTCGCCGCCGCCGTCGACCAGCTCAGGTCGGCCGCCGTGCGGCCCGAGGTCGTGATCGACGTCATGCCGGCTCCCACCCGCATCGCCCCGCACGCCTACGCCCTCAGCGGCGAGATCGTCGCCGGCGACGAGGACCTCGCGAGCGGCCGGTTCATCCTGCTGCACGACCCGGCCGGGCACGACGCCTGGAACGGCACGTTCCGCTGCGTCACGTTCGCCCGGGCCGACATCGAGGGCTACATGGCCGAGGACCCCGTCCTGCCGGCCGTCGGCTGGAGCTGGCTGGAGGACGCCCTCGCGAGCCGCGGCGCCGAAGCCACCGCGTTCGGCGGCAGCGTCACGGTCGTGCACACCGAGGCCTTCGGCTCGATGGTCGACGACGCGCCGCAGTCGCAGGTCGAGGTGCGCGCGTCCTGGACCCCGCTGACCGGCGTGGCCGACCACCTCGGCGCGTGGGGCGACCTGCTGGCCGCCGTCGCCGGTCTTCCCCCGGTGTCCCCCGACGTCGCCTACCTGCCGGGTCGTGGCCACCGCGGTCCGGTCGGAGGCGGCGCGTGACGTCCTTCGAGCCCGAGTTCATCGTCCCGCAGGCACCCGAGCGCCCTGCTCCGGCGGCACCGCGAGCGCCCCAGGACGACCCGGCGCCCGAGCCCCCGGCGCCCGAGCCCCCGGCGACCGTCACCGACGCCTCCGAGTCCGCCGACGACGCGGACGTGACCCCGGCTGCTCCCGTCGCCGACACGCCGAGCCTGCCGCCGCTGGTGCTGCGCGAGCAGCTGCCGCCCGTCGTCGACACCGACGACCTGTACGCCGCCACGTGCCGCGCCATCGCCTCCGGCAGCGGGCCGGTCGCGATCGACGCCGAGCGCGCCTCGGGCTACCGGTACTCCCAGCGGGCGTACCTGGTCCAGCTGCGCCGCGTCGGGTCCGGGACCCACCTCGTCGACCCCGTCCCGTTCGCCGACCTGACCGCGCTCGACGACGCGATCGGCGACGAGGAGTGGATCCTGCACGCCGCGACCCAGGACCTGCCGTGCCTGACCGAGGCCGGCATGCGCCCCCGCGCCCTGTTCGACACCGAGCTGGCCGGTCGCCTGCTGAACCTGCCCCGGGTGGGCCTGGCCACGCTCGTCGAGCTCTACCTCGGCCACAGCCTGGCCAAGGAGCACTCCGCAGCCGACTGGTCGACCCGTCCACTGCCGGAGCCGTGGCTCGTCTACGCCGCGCTCGACGTCGAGGTGCTGGTCGAGCTGCGCGACCTGCTGGAGGCCGAACTCGAGAGGGCCGGCAAGCTCGCGTGGGCGCTCCAGGAGTTCGAGGCGCTGCTGTCGTTCACGGGCCCACCGCCCAAGACCGACCGCTGGCGCCGCACATCCGGCATGCACCGCATCCGCGGCCGTCGCAACCTGGCCCTCGTGCGCGAGCTCTGGGAGACGCGCGACCAGATCGCCGAGCGTCGCGACACGACTCCGGGTCGCGTGCTGACCGACGCGGCGATCGTCGAGATGGCCACCGTGGCGCCCACCGACGCCGACCAGCTCAAGGGCCTGCGCACGATGCGGGGCCGCGGCGCGCGCCGTCACCTGAACGAGTGGCAGCGGGCGATCGACACCGCCCTCGCGCTGCCGGAGGACGAGCTGCCCCGCTCCAGCGTGCGCGGCGACGGACCCCCGCCGCCGCGGGCGTGGGCCGAGAAGCACCCCGAGGCCGCCGACCGTCTCGGTCGCTGCCGCGAGGTCGTCGTCACCCTGGCCGAGCAGCACGACCTGCCGGCCGAGAACCTGATCGCGCCGGGCACCGTCCGCGAGCTGGCCTGGGAGCCCCCGGCGGACCTCTCGGCGGAGTCGGTCGGCGCGCTGCTGGCCGAGAAGGGCGCTCGCCCGTGGCAGGTCGAGCTCGTGAGCACCCCGCTCAGCGCAGCGCTGCGCGGCTAGCGGCACCTCCACCGCCTGCCCGACGTGCCGTCGCTCAACCGTCCGCCGCGTAGGGTCGGTCGACATGGGTGACTTCCACCGCCCGGCACTTCCCGGGCCCAAGGCGTTCCAGGACGTCGTCGGCACCCCCGACCCCGCCGAGGCCACCGCGGCCGGTCACCGCATCGCTCACCTGCTCGTGCGTGGCACCGACAGCGCGGCCGACGAGGCCCTCGTCGAGCGGGTCGTGACGCTGGTCGACGTGGAGGGCCTGGGCACGCTGGCCGACCTGTGGGCCGCGTGCCCCGCCGACACCGTGGCGGGCTGCCTGTGGCGGCTCTACCTGATCCACACGTGGGTCCACCGCCAGCCCGACCAGGCAGCGCGGGAGTACGCCGCCGGCATCGCGCACGCGCCGGTGCAGAACGCGCTGGCGGGAGTCGTGGAGCCTCCGACGCCCGAGGACGTCGTCCGACTCGTCGACGCCGTCCTGCGCGGTGTCGTGCGCTCCGACTTCGACGTGACGCTCGACCGTGCTGCGGCCTTCGCGCACGTCGCGGCGGTCGGGCGCGCCCAGCTGGAGTCCGGGGATCCGCAGAGCGCCGCGCGCCTGTTCGACCTGGCCCGACAGCTGCGCCACGCCGCCACGCTGGAGCGCTCCGGGAGCCTGTGGGCCTGAACGCGCCGCTCGGTTGAACCTCCGGTTAGGCTGGTTCCGCGCCGGGCTGAGGTAGCCCCGGGTCTCAACATGAGCCGCTACGAGCGGCCACGCGCCGTGAGGCGCTCCCAGCCCGGCGCACCAGCCCTCGGTCCGGTGTAGCGTCGCCTCGTGCACATCGTCATCATGGGGTGCGGCCGCGTCGGTTCGTCCCTCGCGCGCAGCCTCGAGGAGCGCGGCCACACCACGGCCGTCATCGACTCGAACGCCGAGGCGTTCCGCCGGCTCGGACCCACCTACGGGGGCCTGACCGTCACCGGCATGGGCTTCGACCGCGAGGTGCTGCGCCAGGCCGGCATCGAGCGGGCCGACGCGTTCGCCGCGGTCTCCAGCGGCGACAACTCCAACATCATCTCCGCGCGGGTCGCGCGCGAGCTGTTCGGCGTCGACAACGTCGTCGCCCGGATCTACGACGCGGGACGCGCCGAGGTCTACGAACGTCTGGGCATCCCGACCGTCGCGACCGTGCCTTGGGCGGCCGACCAGGTGCTGCGCCGGCTCCTGCCCGCCGGGTCCGAGCCGCAGTGGCGCGATCCCTCGGGCGAGCTGAGGCTCGACAGCGTGTACGCCCCGTTCGGCTGGATCGGTCGCTCGCTGGCCTCCCTGGAGCAGGCCGCCGGCGTGCGCGTCGCCTTCGTGACCCGGCTCGGCAGCGGCATCCTGCCGCAGGCCGACATGGCGATCCAGGAGGGTGACTACCTCAGCATCTTCATGCGCGACGACCACGCCGAGGCGGCGCTCGCCGTCCTCGAGTCCGGACCGGAGAAGGAGCACTGATGCGCGTCGCCATCGCCGGTGCAGGGGCCGTGGGCCGCTCCGTCGCCACCGAGCTGATCGAGAACGGCCACCACGTGCTGCTGATCGACAAGTCGCCCGGGTCGATCCGCTCGGACGCCGTGCCCGGCGCTCAGTGGCTGCTCGCCGACGCCTGCGAGATGTCCTCGCTGGAGGAGGCGCGTCTCGACACGTGCGACGTCATGATCTCCGCGACGGGCGACGACAAGGCCAACCTCGTCATCTCGCTGCTCGCCAAGACCGAGTTCGCCGTGCCCCGCACCGTGGGCCGCGTGAACCACCCGTCGAACGAGTGGCTGTTCGGCGAGTCCTGGGGCGTGGACGTCGCGGTGTCGACGCCCCGCCTGATGGCGGCCCTGGTCGAGGAGGCCGTCGCCGTCGGCGACCTCGTCCGGCTGTTCACGTTCCGTCAGAGCGACACGAACCTGGTCGAGCTCACGATGCCCGACCACTCGCCGCTGGTGGGCACGCGCATCGCGGACGTGCCGTGGCCCCCGGACGCCCTGCTCGTGGCGATCCTGCGCGACACCTCGATCCTGACCCCGGACCGCGACCGTGCGCTCGAGTCGGGCGACGAGCTGCTGTTCGTCACGGCGTCGGACGCCGAGGCGGCCCTGGCGTCGCTGCTGGCGCCCAAGGGCTAGTCACCAGCAGAGATCGGAACAGCTCAGGCGAAGGGGTTCGGGCGGCCGACCGGGCCGAGGAGCTCCTGCGCCTGGGCCAGGTGCCGGTGCTCGACCAGCACCTCGTAGCGGGTCGCGACGACCGTCTTGACGCTGCTGAAGTCGCGGCGGCCGCGGGTCGCGGCGTAGCCCATCAGTGCCCACACGGCACCGAAGCCGGCGCCCACACCCGCACCCGTGGCCACGATCTGCAGCCAGTGGGTCTCGGAGGCGAACAGGCCGATCAGCAGGCCCATGAACACACCGAACCAGAGTCCCGACAGGGCACCCGCGAGGGCCACCCGCCCGGTCGTGAGGCGCCCGGTGACCCGCTCGACCTGCTTGAGGTCGGTGCCGACGATCAGCAGGTTCTGGACCGGGAACTCGGCGTCGGACAGCGCGTCGACGGCCTTCTGCGCGGCGTCGTAGTCGTCGAACGTCGCGAGGCTCTGCGGGAACTCGAGGGAGAAGATCTGGGGCACGTCCCCAGCGTAGCCCCGGGGCCCGCGAGCAGCCGCGGCTCAGCGCGGGTCGGGACGAGGCTCTGGGTCGTCCTCGACCTCGAGGGCCGAACGCGTCAGCGCGGTGGCCGGGGTCGCGTTGCGGCTCAGGACCCACGCCATGACCAGGAGCGTCGCCACCTGCAGCGGCCACCCCATCGCGATCTTGGCGGTGCCGAGCAGTGCGACCTCGTCGGCCAGGTAGAGCGGGTACTGCACCACCACGCGGACGATGCACGGCACCGCCAGCAGCAGGGTCAGGACGCTGCACAGGCGCACCAGCGCCCGGTCGCGCCGCCACGACGTGAGGTCGCCGCTGAGGCTGCCGATCAGGAAGCCGATCAGCGGCCAGCCGACGAGGACCGTCGCGATGATCACGACCCCGTAGACGCCGTTGTAGATGATGCCGGGCAGGAAGACGTCACGCGCCTCCCCCGACCGCGACGCGAAGAAGGCGCCGATGCCGATCACGAACAGCGAGTTCAGCACGAACTGAGGGGTGCTCCGCTGCACCAGGCGCAGCAGGAGCAGCACGACCGCCACGCCCACGGCGATCACGATCGACAGGCGCAGCTCCTCGGTCGTGAGCCAGGCGATCAGGAAGGCCAGGCTCGGCACCGCGCTCTCCGCGACGCCGCGGATGCCGCCGAACGCGGCCGCCAGCTGACGCCGGACGAGCTCCTCGACGGTCTCGACGGAGGCGTCAGGCATCGAGCTCGTACGCGGGGTTGTACAGCACCTTGCGCCCGGCCCGCGTGCCGATGCGGCCGCGGGCGGTCAGCGAGCGGCCGGCGGCGATCCCCGTGATGCGACGGCGACCGAGCCACACGAGCGTGACGTTGTCGGACCCGTCGTAGATCTCCGCCTCCAGCGTCGTGACGTCGTCGGAGGCCCGCTGCGTGACGCTGCGGAGGACCCCGTGGATCACGACCTGCTCGCGCGGGACGGCGTCAGCCATCTGGCAGCAGCCCGATCGCACCGCGTCGTCACGGAGCTCCGCGGCGTCGCGGTGCTCGGTCGAGAAGCGCTCGAGGGCGCGGCTGACAAGTCCCGGCATGTCTCGATCCTACGTCGCGTCGGAGCCGGTGTCGTCGGGCCGGGCCCCGGCACCACCACGGGCCTCGGGCGGGAGGGTCAGGGGCAGGACCTGACCGGGCCGACGCGGCTCCGGGCCACGCACCACGACGACGTCGCGGAACACGTCCATCAGGTCGCCGTGGTCCTGCGGATCCTTCGCGACGGGGCCGAGGAACGTGCCGCGCAGGGTCCACCGCGGGCCGTCGTGGCCCAGCACGCGGCTCGGCTGCACCATGGCCTGACCGTCCGGGGCGGTGACGGGGATGACGCAGCGCACCTCGGTGCCGAGGGGACCCTCGACCTCCGTCGCGGTGCCCTTGCGCTCCTGCACCTCGCGCACGACGTCGGCGCGCAGGTCGTCCCACTTGCCCTCGTCGCGAGGGGCGGCGAAGACACGCAGCCGCAGGGCGCCCTCCGGCCCGCGCACCAGCACGACCGGGACCGTGCCGTCGGTGTCGTTCGCCGGACGCTGCACGTCGTACCCCGCGGGGACGCGGAAGCGCAGCACGCCGAAGTCGAGCCGGCCGTCGAGGTCGGGCTTCTCGGTGACGTCCCACGGGCCCTGCCTCGGCTCGGGCGCGGGCGCAGTCGTGTCGCTGGTCGTGAGGTCCTCGGTCGAGGGGGTGTCCTGGGTGCCGCGGCGGCGCGGCGAGAAGATGCCCATCAGGCGTCCTTCCGGTCGAGGCTGTGGTGTCCGCCGGTCGACCCGTAGCCGCCGGCTCCCCGTTCGGTCTCGTCGAGCGCGTCGACCTCCTCGAAGGAGGCCGTCTCGACGCGCTGCACGACGAGCTGGGCGATCCGGTCGCCCCGCGTGATCGTGAAGGGCTCGCGCGGGTCGTGGTTGACCAGCACGACGCTGATCTCTCCGCGGTAGCCGGCGTCGATCGTGCCGGGGGTGTTGACGATCGAGATCCCGTGACGCCACGCCAGTCCGGAGCGCGGGTGCACGAACGCCGCGTAGCCCTCCGGGAGCGCGATCGCGATGCCCGTGGGCACCAGGGCCCGCTCGCCCGGGGAGATCCGGACGTCGACGGTGCTGACCAGGTCGGCCCCGGCGTCGCCGGGGCGGGCGTACGCGGGGAGCGGCACGCCGGCATCGAGACGGGTCAGGCGGATCGAGACCATGGCGCCGACCCTAGCCCGGCCGGGTGAGCATCTCACTGTCAGACTGGTGCGGTGACCCATCGCGAACGCCTGACCGCCCCGATCGCCTGGTGGATCGGCGCGACCGGATTCGGTCTGACGTGCGGATGGCTCGTCTTCATCGCCACCACGCCGGTCTTCGCGACGGTCTCCACCGTCATCGCCGCCGCGATCGGCTACGGGTTCGTCGCGGCCTACGGCGCGCTGCAGGTGCGGGTCGACGGCGAGCTCTTCGCCGGGCGCGCGCACATCGGCGCCGACTTCCTCGGTGAGGTCGAGGTGCTGGACCGGGCGACGTACCGCGAGGTCATGGGTCCGCGCGCCGACGTGCGCGCCTGGATCGCGACCCGGCCGTGGATCGACGCCGGCGTCCGCGTCCGGATCGACGACCCGGAGGACCCGCACCCCTACTGGCTGCTCGGCAGCCGACACCCCGAGCGCCTGGCTGCCGCGATCGAGGACCTGCGGCAGACTGGTCGGCGCACCGCCGCCGGCGGCGCACCGCAGAAGGGAGCCTGAGCGTGAGCAAGCGACGTCAGCGCACGAAGGACCGGGTGTCGGCCGCGACCCCCTCGCCCGCACCGAAGCAGGGCCGCAGCTCCAAGACGGCCTGGAAGCTCATGGACCGCTCCACGTCGCTCGCCGCGACCGCCGCCGCTCCCCTGCTGGCCAGCACCGCCTGGCGCCTCGTGACCGGGCGCAAGCCCCCGACGGCCGGCGACAACCCCGAGGTCGAGCTGCGTGAGGCGATCGGCTGGGCCATCGTCGGCGGCGCCCTCGTCCAGGTCGTCAAGGTCGGGGTCCGACGTCAGACCGCGCAGTACTGGGTCCGCTCCACGGGCCAGCTGCCGCCGGGCATGAAGGGCGTCAAGGGCGAGATCATGGCCCGCGAGGTCGCCGAGGCCAAGGCCGAGCACACCGCCAGCGTCCGGAAGAAGAAGCGCAAGCGCTAGGCCGGGCGCCGGGGCGACTGGTCGACTCCCGTGGCGCGCGACAAGCGGGCATGGACACCCGGCGGGGTCGGGGCGGTAGCTCAGCCACCTTTCCCGGTGGGGGCGGTGGCTCAGCCACCTTTCGAAGGCCTCCAAAGGTGGCTGATCCACCGCCCACCCGGCGATCGGGCTCATTCGGTGGCCTGCTCACCGCCCACCCCGGTCGACGGCCAGACGACGGGGAGCGCACACCAACGCTCTCGTCCGTGGCCGCATGTCGGCCGGACCGGACCAGGTGAGCCGCAGAACGGCGGAACCGCTCCGAGCGCGGTGCGTCAGCAACCCCATCGGGGTGCCACGAGGTTGCCTGCT
>NZ_BAAAME010000002.1:361181-414312 GCF_039529015.1 Aeromicrobium alkaliterrae | reverse complement strand
GCCTCAGCGGTGAGCAGACGTGAAGCAGGTCGGGCTCAGTACGCGCAGTCGCGGCAGATGAGCTGCGTGCCCTTCTCCTCCGCGAGCTGGCTGCGGTGGTGCACCAGGAAGCAGGAGCTGCAGGTGAACTCGTCGAGCTGCTTGGGAACGACCTGGACGGCCAGCTCCTCGTGCGAGAGATCAGCACCGGGGAGCTCGAAGGACTCGGCCGCCTCGACCTCGTCCTCGTCGACCTTGCCGGAGTTCTTCTCGTGGCGACGTGCCTTGAGCTCCTCGATCGAGTCCTCGGACTGCTCCTCCTCGGTCTTGCGGGGAGCGTCGTAATCGGTGGCCATGTGTGAGTTCCTCCAGCGTCAGGCGTACCCGGTGGTGTGGGCGGTCAAGATGACGTCGTGATCGCGCGTCCTGGGTGCGGGTCGAGCGTCCGGCCGGGTGATTGTTGCACACCGACCCCAGAGCGACGTCAGAACCCACAAGCGCGGACGAGCTCGAAATATTCCGGCGCGATCTCCGGGTGCGCACCCATCACCAGTCGGCGGTCCGGAGCGCCCTCCAGGCCGGAGAGGACGCAGCCCGCCTCCGTCGCGATCAGGCCGCCCGCCGCGAGGTCCCACGGCTGCAGTCCGCGCTCGACGTAGGCGTCGACGGTGCCCTCCGCGAGCGCGCAGAGGTCGAGTGCCGCGGCGCCGATGCGACGGATGTCCCGGACCTGCGGCAGGAGCTGCGTGACGCTGGCTCCCTGCGCGGCCCGGACCTCCGGGTCGTAGCCGAACCCCGTCGCGACCAAGAGGTGGGTCAGGGGCGGCGGGGTCGGCGTGACGAAGCGACGCGGCTCGCCGTCGAGCCGGTACGCGCCACCGCCGAGCGTCGCGCCCCACGCCCGCCCGTCGGCGACGTTGACGACGAAGCCCGCGACGACCTGGTCGCCCGTGCGCGCCGCGATCGAGACGGCGTACGCCGGCACGCCGTACATGAAGTTGACCGTGCCGTCGATCGGGTCGACGACCCACTCGACGCCGCTCGTGCCGACCAGCGTGTCGCCCTCCTCGCCGAGGAACCCGTCGTCGGGGCGGGCCTCGGCCACCAGGCGGCGTATCAGCTCCTCGCTCGCCCGGTCGATCTCGGTGACGGGATCGGTCGCGCTCGACTTCACGTCGGCGACCGGGACGCGTCCCTCCGGACGGCGCCGGCGCACGAGCTCGGCGGCCTCCCGCCCCACGTCCACCGCGAGCGACAGCAGCTCGCCGTGCTGGCCGGCGAAGGCGTCCGCGCTCACGCGAGCGCCGTGCGGGTCGAGCGGGCGTTCAGGCAGCAGTCGGCGGCACAGTGGTCCGCCCACGGCGGCATGTCGCCCAGCGTCGCCCGGTCGGGGTCCTCGCCACGCAGCGCAGCCGCCCGCTCCAGGACCAGGTCGCGCACCATCGCGATGAAGGCGTCGGCGGTGTCGGGCGTCCCGACGCGCACGTAGGTCAGGCCGAGCTCGGCAGCGGTGGCCGAGGCCTCCGTGTCGAGGTCGTAGACGACCTCCATGTGGTCGGAGATGAAGCCGATCGGCACGACCGCGACCGACGTGACGCCCTGCGCGCTGAGCTTCTCGAGGTGGTCGTTGACGTCGGGCTCGAGCCACGGCACCTGCGGCGGGCCCGACCGGGAGCAGTAGACGAGGTCGTGCTCGGCGTGACCGACGGCGTCGCTGACGAGCCGGGCGACCTCGCGGTGCTGACGCTCGTACGCGAAGGCACCGGGCCCGCCCGAGGCCTCGTTCATCGTGTCGGGGATCGAGTGGGTCACGAACACCAGCCGCGTGCCGTCCGGTGCCGCGTCGAGCGCGGCGCGCACGGCGTCGGTGACGGGCTCGACGAATCCCGGGTGGTTGAAGTAGTGCCGCAGCCGGTGCAGCCGGACGTCGAGGCCCTCGGACGCCTCGAAGAGATCCTCGCGGTACTGCCGGCAGCCGGAGTACGACGAGTACGCGCTCGTGACGAAGCAGGCGATCTCGCGGTGCCCGTCGGCGACCATCTGCTCCAGCGTCTCGCGCAGGTAGGGGTCCCAGTTCCGGTTGCCCCAGTACACCGGGAGGTCGACGCCGTTCTCGGCGAGGTCCGCCTGGATGCCCGCCATCAGCGCGCGGTTCGCGTCGTTGATCGGCGATCGGCCGCCGAAGCCGAAGTAGTGCTCACCCACCTCGACGAGGCGTTCCTTCGGAATGCCCTTGCCGCGGGTGACGTTCTCGAGGAACGGGACCACCTCGTCGGCGTGCTCGGGGCCTCCGAAGGAGACCAGCAGGATCGCGTCCAGCGGTGCGGTGTCGTGCATGGACCCATCGTGTCACCCCGCCCGAGAACTGCTGTCGGTGTGCCGCCCTAGAGTGACCCCGGACCCGACGAGGAGGACGACCGATGGCATCGCCGTACCGCGTGGTCCTCTCGCGTCCGGGCACCTTCGCGTTCAGCTCGACGGGCCTCGTCTCGCGCCTGCCGCTGTCGATGCTCGGGCTGTCGATCGTCATCGTCGTCGCGGGCCGCACCGACTCGTACGCGTTCGCCGGCACGGTCTCGGCGGCGTACGTGCTCGCGGCCGCGGCCACCGCTCCGCTGCAGGGTCGCCTGATCGACACGTGGGGGCAGTCACGGGTCCTGGTCCTCTGGGCGCTGGCGTTCGGCACGGGCGTGGCCCTGCTGGTCCTGGCGATCGCGCAGGACGCTGCGACCCCGCTGCCCCACCTGGCCGCCGTCCTGGCCGGTGCGGCGACCCCGCAGACCGGCAACATGGTGCGCGCCCGCTGGTCGCACCAGCTCGACGACCCCGACGAGCTCAACACGGCCTTCGCCCTCGAGGCGGTGCTCGACGAGGTCGTGTTCATCGTCGGGCCCGTCGTCGCCACGTGGTTGACGCTGCAGGCGCACGAGTTCGCCGGCATCGCCCTCGCGGGCGTCGTCGGCACCCTGGGCAGCCTCGCGCTCGGTGCCCAGCGGGCGACCGCTCCCCCGACGGTCCGGCACGAGACGGGCCCGCGTCCGCCGCTCGACCCGCGCATCCTCGTCCCGGTCGTCGTCGCGAGCATCGGCATCGGCATCATCTTCGGCGCCGCCGAGGTCGTCGTGGTGGCGCTCACCGAGGAGCAGGGCCGTCCGGGCCTGGCCGGCGTGATGCTGGCGGTCTGGGCCTTCGGCAGCCTCAGCGCCGGTCTCGCGGTGGGCCTGCTGCCGACGCCGGACGACGTCGTGCGACGCCTGCGTCTCGCGCTGGTCGCCCTGACTGTCTCCTTCGTGCCGCTCGCCCTGCTCTCCGAGCTCGGCTGGACGGCGGTGTTCCTCCTGGTCGGGGGCGCCGCCATCTCGCCGACCCTCGTCGCCGCGGTCCACCTCGTGCGTCAGAACGTGCCCGAGGCCCGCCTGACGGAGGCCCTGTCGTGGACCACGCTGGGTCTCTCCGTGGGTGTCGCGCCAGGCGCCGCGCTGTCCGGATGGGTCGTCGACCACGCCTGGAACGCCTCCGCGGGGTTCCTCGTGCCGCTCGCCGCGGGAGTCGTCGCGACGGGTGTGGCGTTTCTCTTCCGACTCCCGCAGTCAACCGAGGTCGCGCGGCACTAGGGTGGACGTGTCATGACCGACGCTCAGCACCTGCCCGCGCGCGCCGTGGCCCTGGCGCGCTCGTGGGTCGACGCCTCGCCACGCCGCCGGGTCGACCCCGCGGCGCGCCGTCTCAGCGACCTGCTCGCCGATCCTGACGGTCTCGAGTTCACGATCGACTTCGTCGACCGGGTCATCCGTCCCGAGGACCACGACGTCGCGGCGGCCAACCTGCGCCGCCTCGCGCGCCGTCCTCCCGGCTTCCTGCCGTGGCACCAGCGCTCGGCGCTGCGCTGGGGCGCCCGGCTCTCCCGCGTGGCCCCCGGCTTCGTCGTGCGCACCGCCACCAAGGTCCTGCGCCGCCTCGTCGGTCATCTCGTCGTCGACGCGCGGCCCGACCCCCTCGGCTCGACGATCGCGCACCTGACGAAGGGCGGCCACCGCCTCAACCTCAACCTCCTGGGCGAGGCCGTGCTCGGCGAGGGCGAGGCCACCCGCCGCCGCGACGCCGTCGTCGACCTGCTGGGTCGCTCCGACGTCGACTACGTGTCGGTCAAGGTCTCCTCGGTCGCGAGCCGCCTGTCGCTGTGGGGCTTCGACGCGACGGTCGCGCGCGTCGTCGAGCACCTGCGTCCGGTCTACGCCGCCGCGCAGGGCGACGACCCCACCACGGCGAAGTTCGTCAACCTCGACATGGAGGAGTACCGCGACCTCGACCTGACGATCGCGGTGTTCACCCGGGTCCTCGAGGACTTCCCCGACCTGACCGCCGGCATCGTGCTCCAGGCCTACCTCCCCGACGCCCACGAGGCGTACGAGCGACTGCACCGCTGGGCGTACGAGCGCCGCCTCCGCGGCGGCGCACCCGTCAAGGTCCGCGTCGTCAAGGGCGCCAACCTCGCGATGGAGCGGGTCGACGCCGAGGTGCACCACTGGCCCCTGGCCACGTGGGGCAGCAAGGCCGAGACCGACGCCTCGTACAAGCGGCTGCTCGACACGGCCCTGCAGCCCGACCGGGTCGACGCGATCCGGATCGGCGTGGCCGGGCAGAACCTGTTCGACATCGCGTGGGCCTGGCTGCTCGCCGAGGACCGCGGCGTCACCTCCGCGATCGACGTCGAGATGCTGCTCGGCATGGACGCGGGCCCCGTCCGGGCCGTGCGCGACACCGTCGGACAGGTCCTGCTCTACACGCCGGTCGTGCACCCCGACGAGTTCGACGTCGCGATCGCCTACCTCGTGCGCCGCCTGGAGGAGAACGCCAGCAGCGAGAACTTCATGTCGTCGGTCTTCGGACTCGACGACACCGCCACCTTCACCCGTGAGGCCGACCGGTTCCTCGCCTCGGTCGACCTGATGGAGCGCGCCGCCCCGACGCGCCACCGCACGCAGGACCGGCGCCACGAGACGTTCAAGACCGAGGTCGCGGCCTTCGCGAACACCCCCGACACCGACCCGTCCCTCGCCGGCAACCGCGCCTGGGCGCTCGAGCTGCTCGAGCGCAGCGCCTACACGACGCTCGGGCGCCAGACCATCGAGGACGCCCGCATCCACGGTCCGGCCGGGCTCGAGACGCTGGTGCGGCAGACCCGCGAGGCCGGCACCCGGTGGCAGGCCCGCGACGCCCAGGTCCGCAGCTGGCTGCTGCACCAGGCCGGGCACGCGCTGGCGCACCGCCGCGGCGACCTCGTCGCGGTCATGGCCGCCGAGGCCGGCAAGACCGTCGCGCAGGCCGACGTCGAGGTCAGCGAGGCGATCGACTTCGCCCACTACTACGCCGAGTCGCTCCTGCGGCTCGAGGCCGTCGACGGCGCGGTGTTCGTCCCCTCGGCGCTCACGGTGGTGACCCCGCCGTGGAACTTCCCCGTCGCGATCCCGGCAGGCTCGATGCTGGCGGCGCTCGCCGCCGGCAGCGCCGTCGTCGTCAAGCCCGCTCCGCAGGCGCAGCGATGCGCCGCCGTGGTCGTCGAGGCGCTGTGGCAGGCCGGCATCCCGCGCGAGGCCCTGCGCCTCGTGACGGTTCCGGAGGGCCCGCTGAGCAAGGCGCTCGTGGCGCACTCCGACGTCGACCGGGTCATCCTGACCGGCGGCTGGGAGACGGCCAACCTGTTCCGCTCCTGGCGACCCGAGCTGCGCCTGCACGCCGAGACCAGCGGCAAGAACGCCCTCGTCGTCACGCCCAGCGCCGACCTCGACCTCGCGGTCGCCGACCTCGTGCAGAGCGCGTTCGGCCACGCGGGGCAGAAGTGCTCCGCGGCCAGCCTCGGCATCCTGGTCGGCTCGGTCGGCGACTCCGAGCGCTTCCGTCGCCAGCTCGTCGACGCGGTCCGCTCGATCCACGTCGCGCACCCCACCGACCCGTCCGCCGAGATGGGTCCGCTCGTCGAGACCCCGGGCGAGAAGCTGCGGTCGGGGCTGACCGAGCTCGGCGAGGGCGAGTCGTGGCTCGTGGAGCCCGAGCAGCTCGACGCGACGGGGCGCCTGTGGTCGCCCGGGGTGCGCACCGGCGTGCGTCCGGGCAGCGAGTTCCACCGCACCGAGTACTTCGGTCCCGTGCTCGGCCTGATGCACGCGCCCGACCTCCCCACCGCGATCACCTGGCAGAACGCCACCGACTACGGACTCACGGCGGGCCTGCACTCGCTCGATCCGCAGGAGATCTCGACCTGGGTCGACCGGGTCGAGGCCGGCAACCTGTACGTCAACCGCGGCACGACCGGGGCGATCGTCCAGCGGCAGCCGTTCGGTGGCTGGAAGCGCTCCACGGTCGGTCCCACCACGAAGGCCGGCGGCCCCAACTACCTGGTCCGCCTCGGTGAGTGGACCCCGCGTCCGCTGCGCCGTGTCGCCGACGTCGAGACCAGCGACGCGGTCAGCGGGCTGTTGCTGCCCAACGTGCTCGACGACCTCCCCCGCGCCGACGTGGCCTGGCTCGACGCGGCCGCCCGTTCCGACGAGCTGGCCTGGCGCCGTGAGTTCGGTCTGACCAAGGACGTCTCGAAGCTCACGGCCGAGCGCAACCTGCTGCGCTACCTCCCCGTTCCGGTCGTGGCCCGGGTCGAGGGCTCGCGTCGCGACGTCCTGCGCCTCGCCCTGGCCGCAGCCCGCGCCGGCGCGCCCATCGTCATCAGCACCGACACGCGGGTCCTCGTGCCCGGGGTCGAGGTGCACGTCGAGGGCGACGACGCCTGGCTCGAACGTCTCGACTCCACCCGCCCCGAGCGGGTCCGGCTCGTGCGGGCCTCCCACGTGGCGGCGGCGCGCGCCGTCGACGGCGACCCGGACGTCGCGTTCGTCACGGGCGAGGTCACGCAGTCCGGCCGCGTCGAGCTGCTGACGTTCCTGCACGAGCAGTCGATCTCGATCACCCATCACCGCTTCGGCAACCCGGTGCCGGCTCTCGCCGGCCTGCTGCCGCGCGGTCCTCGGTGAGCCAGCGGGCCCTCGGCGGCAGGATGAGCCCAGCGGCGCGTCCTCCCGGATTCGCCGGTGCTTCGGGTGACAATGACAGGGCAGCAAGGAGGCGACATGCGTGAACTCGGTCCGGACCGGCTGAGCGACGACGGCGAAGGCCTCGTCGCCCGCGATCCGGGGACCGGCGAGGAGTTCACGGTCCCGATCGACGACCGGCTCAAGCGGATCGTCGCGCTCTCCGAGCACCGCCGCCGACCGGGGTATCGTCCTCGGGAGTCCACGAAGTCCGGAGATTCGATCATGCAGAGTGCGCTGAGCCCGCGTGACATCCAGACCCGCATCCGTCGCGGCGAGACCGTCGCGGAGGTCGCCGATGCCGCGGGTGTGCCGACCGAGCAGATCGACGGTTTCGCGACGCCCGTGCTCGCCGAGCGCGCCTACATGGCCGAGCAGGCCCGCGCGACCCCGCTGCGCCGCAAGCACGTCGGCGGTGCGCCCGTCGCGCTCGGCTCGATCGTCGACGAGTGCCTGGCGGCCGCCGGATCCCCGCCCGACGACGCGGCCTGGGACGCCTGGCGCCGTGAGGACGGCCGCTGGGCCGTCATCGTGACCCCGACCGGCGAGCCGTCCGCGCACTTCATCTTCGACGTCAAGAGCCGCTTCGTGCTCCCGGCTGACGACCTCGCGCACGGGCTGGTGGGCGACGTCGCCCACCCGGACGAGTCGTCCGACATGGCCTTGGCCGACGCGGTGCGTCACCAGGGCGATCCGGTCGAGGGCGAGGGCTCGGTCGTCACCGCCGCCCAGGTCGTCGCCGAGGACTACGCCACCAGCGCTCCGGTCGCCTCGCTCAAGGAGGCGCGCGACCGTCGGGCCCTGGAGCAGATGGCGCACGTCGAGCCGGCCTCGGACGACCAGCATCCCGACCAGCTCGACTTCGGCGACCTCGACGAGAGCCGGACCGAGCCGGAGCCGGAGCTCCAGCCCGCCCCGGAGCGCGCCGAGACCTCCGCTCCCCCCGTCGACGACGAGCCGGCCGCCCCGGCCGCCGAGGACAAGCGCAAGCACGAGCGCCGGCGCGTGCCCAGCTGGGACGAGATCATGTTCGGCGGCCGCGACGGCTGACGCCGCTCCACCCCGAGGGGCGGTGGATCCACCACCTTTCGGGCCTCCGCACGCCAGGGGGCGGTGGCTCAGCCACCTTTGGGCACCCTTGAAAGGTGGCTAGCCCACCGTCCACCCCCGCGGCCGCCCGCGAACGGTGGCAGATCCACCGCCCAACCCCTGGCGGGGTGGGGTCAGTCGAACGGCAGGACGTCGGGCGACATCGCGGCCGCCTGGGCCGCGGCGGCCGTCAGGCGGCGGCGGTGGTGACGCCGGCACAGCACCTCGTAGCCGACCTGGGGCAGCGGGCGGTCCGGGTCCTCGACGTCGCCGACCACGATGACGTCGCCCTCGGTCACCATGACGCCGTTCTCGGTGCGAGCGTTGTGCGTGGCTCGGGAACCGCACCAGCAGAGCGTCTCGACCTGCAGCGTCAGGACGCGGTCAGCGAGCTCGACCAAGCGGGCCGAGCCCTCGAACAGCCGTGTGCGGAAGTCGGTCAGGATGCCGAAGCAGAAGACGTCGATGTCGAGCTCGTCGGCGATCTTGGCGAGGGTGTCGATCTGGGACGTCGTGTAGAACTGCGCCTCGTCGGCCACGATGTAGTCGATCCGCTGCGCGTGCGTCAGCTCGTGGACCACGTAGCCCCAGAAGTCGAAGTCGGCGTCGACCTCGATCGCCGAGACCGACAACCCCAGTCGGCTCGAGATGACGCCGGTGCCGGCGCGGTCACGCGAGGTGAAGACCCGCCCCTGGCGCGAGCGCGCGCGGTGGTTGTGGTCGACCTGGAGGGCCAGCGTGCTCTTGCCCGAGTCCATCGTGCCGGAGTAGAAGGTCAGGTCGGCCATGGGTCCATCCTGTCAGCACCAGAGCAGCGGGATGCGGGTCTCGACCTCGCTCGTCGAGCCGTGGAATCCGGCCATCTCCATCTCGCGGGCGAACTCGCGCGAGCTGAACACCGCGAAGTCGTCCTGCGCGGCGACCACGACGTCGCCGAAGCGCTGCTCGACCTCGGGCTCGACGGTGCCGAACCAGTCCTCGCACTCCTCGCGCAGCCGCACCTCGGCCCGATCGCCGAGCAGGTCGCGCCAGCGCTGGGCGACCTCTGGCGCAGCGCCGGGACGCGTGTGGACGTGACGGAACCGCGCCTCGCCGGCCAGGAGCTCGACGTCGTCCAGCAGGCGCGGGTGCTCGTCGACGTCGAAGCGTCCCTCGACCGGGAGGTCGACCATGCCGTGGTCGGCCGTCACGACGAGGCGCACGTCGTCCGGCAGATCGGTGCGCAGGCGCCGCAGGTCGTCGTCGATGCGCCGCAGCTCGACCCGCCACTCCTCGCTCGTGCAACCGTGCTTGTGCCCCGTGTGGTCGAGATTCGACTCGTAGGCGTAGACCGCCGGACGTCCGTCGGCCTCGGTCAGGTCGAGCAGCACGTCGTGACGCTCCCAGCTCGAGGTCACCCCGTGGTACGGGACGTCGCGCTGGCTGCACTGGGTCAGGCCGGAGCCCCTGAAGCGCGCCTCGTTGACCGCGGCCGACGCGATGCCCTCGCGCGCCATGCGCGTCAGCACCATCTCGTGGGGCTGCCACTCGCGCGGATCGAGCGGGCGGTCCCAGGCGATCGAGTTGAGCCGCTCCCCCGTCTCGGGCACCCGCACGGTGTACCCGGACACGCCGTGGCGGCCAGGGGCGAGCCCGGTGCCCAGCGAGGTCAGGCTCGTGACGGTCGTGGACGGGATGTTGCTGCGCACTCCCGGGACCGCCTCGAGCCCGCTCAGGAACGGCGCATGCGCGGCGTTCTCGCGCAGGTTCAGCTCTCCCAGGCCGTCGACCAGGAACACGACGTAGCCGCGCGCCTGCGGCAGCCCGAGGACGTCGACCAGGCCGGGCACGCCGAGGGCGGCGCCCACCGACGGCCACACGTCATGGATGTGCGGTGATCCCGGGGACGACGACACGGTCAGCCGCGGCCCAGCGCCGAGGGTCGCGACGTGACGGTCGAGAGGTGTCGCGCGAAGGCGAGCAGCTCCTCGACCGCGTGGCCGCCGTCGCCGGCGGTCGCGAGACGCAGGGAGAAGTCGTCGCCGCTGATCGAGCCGGTGTATCCGTGGTCGGCCTCGCAGCTCGGGTCGTCGCAGCGTGCGGGCTCCAGGTCGACCCGGGCGACCGCGCCCCAGCCGATCGTGAGCACGGCCTCCTCGAGCTTCCCGGCCGTGGAGACGATGCGGGAGACGACGACCGAGGCGACCCGCTCGAGGCTGACGGCCTCCGAGGTCGTCGACGTGTACGGGCGCGGCACGAGGTCGTCCGGGGCGTGCTCGTCGGTGTGGAGCAGCACGATGCGCGTGTCGGTGAGCACCAGCACCGTCATGTGACGGCGGATCTCGTCGCGGTCGAAGGTGGGCTCGTGGTGCGCGACGAACGCGCCCACCTCCTCACCTGCAAGGGCGTCACGGAGGCCGTCGGCGACAATGTCGGGGTAGTACCCGCTGCGCGAGATCGCGGCGTAGAGCTCGGCGGTGCGGTCGATGGCCATCACGCCAGCGTATCGCCCAGCGGGGTGGGCGAGTTCAGGCGACGGGTGTACCACTCGCCCCGTCGGTCCTGGGTCGGGACGACCTTCGCGCGGGCGCTGAGCACCGTGACGCCGTCGGGTCGCACGACGACCGGCTCGAGGTCGAGCTCGGAGACCTCGGGCAGGTCGTCCTTGAGCGCGGCGACCCGCAGCAGCAGGTCGTGGATCGCGGGCACGTCGACCGGCTCGGAGCCGCGGTACCCGAACAGCAGCGGCGCGGCCCGCAGGTCGGTGACCATCGTCGAGACGTCGACGTCGGTCAGCGGCGGGATGCCGTACGTGCGATCGCCCAGCAGCTCGCTGGGCGCCCCGGACAGACCGAACGCCACGAGCGGGCCGAACAGGCCGTCCTCGGACGCACTGAGGGCGAGCGGCACGCCGTCGTTGACGGTGCGCTGCACGTAGAACCGGGTGTCGGCGCGGACGCCGGACCAGCGCGACATCTCCTCCCACGCCCGACGCATGTCGTCGGCCGAGTGGATCGCGCGCCAGATGTGGGCGAGGTCGGGGCGGGCACGCAGGTGCTCACTGCCGGCCTTGAGCACGACGTCCCAGCCGAGCTGCTCCCCCGCCGCGACCGCCTCGTCGGCGTCGTGCACGTTGATCCAGGTCCACATGTCGATGCCGTAGCAGTCGAGCAGCGCGTGGACCTGCTCGGTCGAGAGCACGGCACCCCGGGGCGCGAGCTCGAGGACCTGGTCGATCAGCGCGCGGGCGTCGCCGGCGCGGATGTCGTCGAAGTGGGCGAAGTCGCCGTGCTCGCGCGAAGCCCACTCGGCGTAGTTGACGACGCGGGCCAGGGCGCGCACGGCCGACTCGGGCGCCGAGTACGACGGCACCGAGCCGCGACCGGCCGAGCCGCCCGCGACGTCAGGCACGCGCAGCAGCTCGGGGACGCCCTCGCTGCCGAGGAAGGTCGACACGATGGGCTTGTCGGACTGCTCGCCGATCGCCGCCAGCACGTTGGCGACCTCCTCGCCGGTCGTGTTGAGCGGCGGGATGTAGACCACGACCAGCGCGTCGACCAGCGGGTTGGCCAGGGCGTTCTCGATCGCGGCCTCGAAGTCCTCGGCGTCGGCGGACGCGCCCAGCGAGACCGGCTTGAGCACCTCCAGGCCCGCGGCGCTGCCGGCGTCGGCGACGAGCAGCGCCATCGCGTCGGAGTTGCCGACGATGGCCACGCGGTTGCCGCGCGGCAGGGGCTGGTGGGCCAGCACCTGGGCGACGTCGAACATCTCGTCGAGGGTGTCGACCTGGATCACGCCGGCCTGGCGGAACATCGCGTCGACCGCCGCCTGGGGCGCCGAGCTGCGGCGGACGGTGTGCCCCACGGGCACGCCCTGGGTGGACCGGCCGGACTTGACGGCGACGATCGGCTTGGTGGCCGCGACGCGACGGGCGATGCGCGAGAACTTGCGGGGGTTGCCGATCGACTCCAGGTACAGCAGGACGACTTCGGTCGAGTCGTCCTCCTGCCAGAACTGCAGGAGGTCGTTGCCCGAGACGTCGGCACGGTTGCCGGCCGAGACGAAGGTCGACAGGCCGAGCCCGCGGCGCGAGACGGTCTCCAGGATCGCGGTGCCCAGGGCGCCGGACTGGCAGAAGAAGCCGACGCGCCCCTGCGGCGGCATCGCCGGCGAGAGCGAGGCGTTGAGCTGCACCTGCGGCGCGGTGTTGATGACCCCGAGGCAGTTGGGGCCGATCAGCCGCAGGCCGTACGAGCGGCACAGGCCCAGGAGGCCCCGCTGGCGCTTGCGGCCCTCGGCACCCTCCTCGGCGAAGCCGGCCGAGATGACCACGAGGCCGTGGACGCCCTTCGCGGCGCAGTCCAGGACGACGTCGGTGACCGACTCGGCCGGGACCGCGACGATCGCGACGTCGACCTCGCCGGGGATGTCCTGCACCGTCGCGTACGCCGGCAGGCCCGAGACGGCCTCGGCACTGCTGTTGACCGCGTAGACCGCGCCCGAGTAGTCGCCGAGCACGAGGTTGCGCACCATGGCCTGGCCGATCGAGTCCTGACGGCGGCTGGCGCCGACGACCGCGATGCTGCGGGCGTCGAAGATGCGGGCGATCGAGGCGGCCTCGGCGCGCTGCTCGCGCGCCCGCATGACGCCGACCGAGGTGTCGGTGGCGTCGAGCGGGAAGGTCAGCTGCTGCACGCCGTCGGCCAGCTCGGCGGTGAGCGAGTAGCCCATCTCGCGAAAGACCTGGAGCATCCGGTTGTTGCTCGGCAGCACCTCGGCGTGGAAGCGCTCGAGCCCGCGCTCGCGGCCCGCCTGCGCCAGGTGCTCCAGCAGGAGCTGGCCGATGCCGCGGCCCTGGTGGGCGTCCTCGACGAGGAAGGCGACCTCGGCCTCGGCCGGGCTGGTGGCGTCGTAGCGCCCCACGGCGATGATCCGCCCGTGCAGCGTCACCACGAAGGCGACGCGCTGGTCGTGGTCGACCTCGGTGAAGCGCCGCACGTCGCGCGCCGACAACGTCGGGTACGGGGCGAAGAAGCGGAAGTACTTCGACTCCTCCGAGACCCGCGCGTAGAACGCGATGAACTCCTCGGAGTCGGCCGAGACGATGGGCCGCAGCTGGGCGACGCGGCCGTCGCGCAGCAGGACGTCGGCCTCCCACTCCGGGACCGGGTGGAGGTCCACCGTGTCGGGCGCTTCGGTCACGAGGTCAATCTACCGCCTGCGGGCCCGCAGCAGGCCTCCCGGCGTGGCTCCCGCGGGTCGGTCGGGCCGTGCCGACACAATGGTGGGCGGTCCCGAGCCCCGGGACCCCGATGGAAGGACGGCATGGCGCGCAGGTCGAGCACGGGACGCACCGAGGTCGAGGACGACTTCGAGGAGCACATCGTCGACACCGACATCCGGGAGGAGATGCGCTCGAGCTTCCTCGAGTACTCCTACTCGGTCATCTACTCGCGCGCCCTGCCGGACGCCCGCGACGGCCTCAAGCCGGTGCAGCGGCGCATCCTCTACACGATGGACGAGATGGGCCTGCGCAGCGATCGCGGGCACGTCAAGTCGGCCCGCCCCGTCGGTGAGGTCATGGGTCGGCTCCACCCGCACGGCGACAGCGCGATCTACGACGCCCTCGTGCGCCTGGTGCAGAGCTGGTCGCTCCGGGTGCCGCTGATCGACGGCCACGGCAACTTCGGCTCGCCCGACGACCCGCCTGCCGCGATGCGCTACACCGAGTGCCGCATGGACGCCGCCGCCGAGGCGATGACCGCGTCGATCGACGAGGACACCGTCGACTTCCGCCCCAACTACGACGGCCGCGAGACCGAGCCGGTGGTCCTGCCGGCCGCCCTGCCCAACCTCCTGGTCAACGGCGCCTCGGGCATCGCGGTCGGCATGGCCACCAACATCGCCCCGCACAACCTCGTCGAGGTCGTGCAGGCCTGCCGCCACCTGATCAAGCACCCGAGCGCGACGCTCGAGGACCTGATGCGGTTCGTGCCGGGTCCCGACCTGCCCACGGGCGGCAAGATCATCGGCCTCGACGGCGTGCGCGACGCGTACGCCGCGGGCAACGGGTCGTTCCGCATGCGCGCCACCGCCCGCATCGACCAGGTGGGCCGCCGCAAGGCCGTCGTCATCACCGAGCTGCCGTACAACGTCGGTCCCGAGAAGGTCATCGAGGCCGTCAAGAAGCTCGTCCAGAGCAAGAAGCTGCAGGGCATCGCCGACCTGAAGAACCTCTCGGACCGCCACGCCGGCCTCGAGATCGTCATCGAGGTCAAGAACGGCTTCGTGCCCGAGGCGATCCTCGAGCAGCTCTACAAGCAGACCCCGCTCGAGACGTCGTTCGGCATCAACGCGGTCGCCCTGGTCGACGGCCAGCCGCGCACCCTCGGGCTCAAGGAGATGCTCGAGGTCTACCTCGAGCACCGCTTCGACGTCGTCCGCCGCCGCACCGGCTTCCGCCGCGCGAAGGCGGCCGCGCGCCTGCACCTGCTGGAGGGTCTGCTGCTGGCCCTCGTCGACATCGACGAGGTCATCCAGCTGATCCGCGGCAGCGAGAACCGCGGCGAGGCGCGTGAGCGGCTCATGCAGGTCTTCGACCTCTCGACCGAGCAGGCCGAGTACATCCTGAACCTGACGCTCGGCCGCCTGACCCGGTACGACCGCATCGCGGTCGAGAACGAGATCGCCGAGCTGCGCCGCACGATCGAGGAGCTCGACGCGATCCTCGGCGACGACGCGCTCCTGCGCGCCGTCGTCAGCGACGAGCTCGCCGCGATGGCGAAGCAGTTCGGCACCCCGCGGCGCACGATCCTGCTGGAGTCCGCCGGCCAGACCGTCACGGCGGCGACGCCCGTCGAAGTCGCCGACGACCCGTGCTGGGCCCTGCTGTCGGCCACCGGCCTGCTCGCCCGCACCGCGGACGCCACCCCGCCGGGCCCGGTCGAGTCGCGCGCCGCGCACGACGTCGTGGTGGCCGCCGTGCGCACCACGGCGCGCGGCCAGATCGGCCTCGTCACGGCCGACGGTGTCGTGCGGCGCCTGTCGGTCCTCGACCTGCCCGCGCTGCCGCCCACGGCCTCCGCGCCGTCGGTGCAGGGTGGCGTGCCGCTCAGCGAGCTGCTCGCCACCGATGCGACCCCGGTGACGCTCATGACCTTCGGCGACGACCAGCCGGGCCTCGCGCTCGGCACGCGCCAGGGCATCGTCAAGCGGGTCCGCCCCGACCACCTCAAGGGCCGCGACGAGTGGGAGGTGGTGAGCCTGGCCGACGGCGACGAGGTCGTGGGGGCCGCCGACCTCGTCACGGGCACCGAGCAGCTCGCCTTCATCACCTCCGACGCGCAGCTCCTGCACTTCGGGTCCGACCTCGTGCGGCCGCAGGGCCGCAGCGGCGGCGGCATCGCGGGCGTCAAGCTCGCGGCGGGCAGCCACGTCGTCGCGTTCGGCGCGGTGCGTGACGTCGAGGCGGCCCACGTCGTCACGGTCGCGGGCAGCGCGTCGGCGCTCCCGGGCACCGAGTCCGGCGCCGCCAAGGTCACGCCGCTGGCGGTGTACCCGAGCAAGGGACGTGCCACGGGTGGCGTCCGCTGCCAGCGCCTGCTCAAGGGCGAGGACGCGCTCGTCGTCGCCTGGGTCGGCGACGGCGAGCCCATGGCGTGCGCCGCGAGCGGCTCCCCCGTGCCCCTGCCCGAGGTCGACACCCGCCGCGACGGCTCCGGCCTCCCGCTCGACCAGCCGGTGCTGGCCGTCTCGGGTCCTGCCGGTGGCCTGGTCGGCGTGTCAGACTGACGGGGTGCGCGCACCCCGACTGATCCCCCGTGTCCGGCTGGCGGCCCTTCTGCTCCCGGCCCTGCTGGTCCCTGCCCTGCTGGCCGGGTGCAGCGGCGGTGGCGACGAGGAGACCACCGACCCCGACGCAGCGGCCACCCGGCTGAGCGCCGCGGCGGCCGAGCTGGGCAGTGCTGAGCGCCTCGACTTCTCGCTCTCGCTGGACGGGAAGCTGCCGTCGGGCGTCAAGGGGCTCGAGTCGGCCACGGGGTTCGGCAACCGCACGCCCGCCTTCGACGGCGACGTCAAGATCGCCACCGGTGGGACGAGCCTGACGGCGGAGGTCATCGCGGTCGACGGCCAGGTGTGGGCCAAGACCAGCTTCTCCCCCGACTTCTTCACGATCGATCCCGCCGAGTTCGGGGCCCCCGACCCGGCCGTGCTGATCGGCGGGACCGACGCCGGGATCGCCTCGCTGCTCGACCAGGTCGACGTCGGCAAGGCCACCCAGGAGCGCGACGGCAAGCTGGTCCTGACGGCGATCAGCGGCACGGTCCCGGGCGACCTGGTCGCGGCCCTGATCCCCTCGGCCGACGCCGGCTCCGACTTCGACGTCGTCGTGCGGCTGACCGAGGACGACCAGATCCACGACGTCACCCTGACCGGTGGTTTCTACCCCGACACCGACGACGTCACGTACGTCGTGACGGTCAGCGCCTCCTCGAAGTCGCCGACGATCGAGGCCCCGGTCCGTACCGGCGGCGCCTGAACCCGGACCGCCGATGACCCAGCCGCAGCCAGCCGGCGTGCGCGCGGCGACCCACGGGCTGCTCGCGCTCGCGGCGGTCGCGATCGGCTTCGCCGCGGCCGACACCTACGTCGTCGTCCTGGCACTGCCGGACATGATGTCGGCGGTCGGCCTGGACGTCGACCAGCTGCAGCGCGCCGCACCGATCGTCTCAGGCTTCCTGCTGGGCTACGTCGCGGTGCTGCCCCTGATCGGCCGCATCGCCGACGTCCGTGGACGCCTCCCGGTCCTGACCGGCTGCCTCGTGGTGTTCGCGATCGGCTCGGTCGTCACGGCCGCCGCCTACGACCTGGAGTCGATGGTCGCCGGTCGCTTCGTGCAGGGGCTGGGCGGAGGCGGCCTGATCCCGCCGACGCTCGCCCTGGTCGCCGACGCGTGGCCTCCGGAGCGTCGAGGTCTGCCGCTGGGCGTCGTCGGCGCGGTGCAGGAGCTCGGCAGCGTCATCGGGCCCCTCTACGGTGCGGTGGTCCTGGCCGTCGGCGACTGGCGCGACATCTTCTGGCTCAACGCCGCCGTGGGCGCGCTGATCGGCGCAGCGATGCTGCGGCTGCGCACCGGCGACCCGGCCGTCGCGACCGGCACCGGCGACGACCCGGCCGACGACCCACCATCGCGAGGCGTGCCCGACGTGATCGGAGCGCTGCTCGCGGTCGTCGCCGTGGTCGTGCTCGTCGTCGTCATGATCGAGCCCGAGTCGCTGACGCGCGGCATCACGAGCGGCCTGGCGTTCATCCCGGTCACCGGCGACTCGCGCTGGCTCACGCCCCTGGCCCTGGCGCTCTACGCCGTCCTCGCCCTGTTCGTCCTGCGCCAGCTGACGGCCCGCCGCCCCTTGGTCGCGATGCGCGCGTGGCCTGAGGTCACCCGGCAGATCGACCTGCTCGGCGCCGCCCTGCTCGCGATCGCGCTCGGCACCGTGATCGTCTCGTTCGCGTCGGCCGACCCCGAGCAGCACGCGATCTCGCCGGACGCGCCCTGGCTCCTCGCGATCGGCGCGGCCGCACTGGTGGGGTTCGTCGTCCGACAGCGCACCGCCCGCGACCCGCTCGTGCCCCGGGGCGCCCTCGCCTCGCGGCCCGCCTGGGGCGCGGTCGTCGTCTCGTTCCTGATCGGTGGCTCGCTGATCGCCGCCCTGGTCGACATCCCGCTGTTCGCACGGCTCACGGTCTACCGCGACTCCCAGCTCGACGCCGCCCTCGTGCTGGTGCGCTTCCTCGTCGCGCTGCCGATCGGCGCGATCCTCGGCGGGTGGCTGCTGCGCCGGGTGCCGCCCGCGCCGCTGACGGCCGTCGCGATGCTGATCTCCGCCGGCGCGTTCTGGCACATGACGACGTGGGGGCGCACCTCGCTGGAGTCGCCGGTCGAGACCCTGTCGCTCGTCGCCGGCGGTCTCGGATTCGGTCTCGCGATCGCCCCCGTCAACGCCGCGCTGCTCGACCACACCCGCGACGCCGTGCACGGCATCGCCAGCGCGCTGCTCGTCGTCGCTCGGATGGTCGGCATGCTGATCGGCATCTCGGCGCTCACGACGCTCGGCCTGCGCGCGTTCTACGCCGAGGCGGGCGACATCGGGTCGCCCGCCGAGGTGTGCGGCGGCACGACGCGCTGTCGCGCGTACGACGACCTGGTGCTGGACGCCGGCATCACCCAGCTCCACACCGTCTTCGCTGCGGCGGCCGTGCTCGCGCTCGCCGCGGGGCTGCTGGCCCTCGTCCTGCTCCGCCGGTCCCCTCGCTAGAATCGCGGGGATGTCGCGACGCTCCCCGCACGACCCGAGCTCGTCGCAGCAGTCTCGGATCAGGTCGACCGTGGCGTCCCTGCGCCGCAGCGTCGTCCCCGACATCGCCCTGGCGGCCGTGATCTCGTACGTCGCGATCCGGCTGCTGCTGGTGCCGATGAACGTCTACGGCGAGCCCCGCGGCTTCGACCACCGCAGCGTGTCCGACGACCTGCTCGGCTTCACGATCGTCTGGGTCCTCGTCGCCCTGCTGCTCGTCGTGACCCGCCAGCGGTGGCTCGTGACGGCGGCACTCCTCGGCATCGCGGTGGCGACCTGGGTCGCGCACGGCGAGAAGCTCGAGACGACGGGCGACCCCCTGATCCCGAGCGACCTCAACTTCCTCGGCGACCTGGGCTTCCTGGCCTCCCAGACCGACACCCGCACCGTCGCGATGCCGCTCGTCGGGCTGGGCGTCGCCGTCGTGGCCGCGCTGTACCTGGACCACCGCCGGCGCCGCGCGCTGCGCCTGTCCACGCCCGCCAGGGCGCGGCGTCGCGTGACCAGCCTGGCCCTCGCCCCCGTCCTGGCGCTGTCGTTCGCCACGGTCATGGACTTCAACCGCGCGGGCAACGTGGTGCACGGCCTGTACGGCTCCGACATCGACTGCTGCCCGTTCGACCAGGTCGAGAACCACGACACCAACGGCTTCGTCGGCGCGTTCCTGTCCGCGATCCCGACGACGCTGATGCAGGTCCCGGACGGCTACGGGCGCGACGCGATCCTGGAGATCGCCGAGCGCTACACGCAGGACATGCCCGATCCCACCGACGGCCTGCGGCTCAGCGACGTCAACCTCGTGCTGGTGCTCGGCGAGAGCCTGGCCGACCCGACACGGCTCGAGGGCCTGGAGATCGAGCGCGACCCGCGACCGCTCCAGCGCGAGCGCGAGGCCGAGGGCTGGTACGGCTCGACCGCCGCGACCTACTACGGCGCCGGGACCTCGACGATGGAGTACCAGGTGCTCACGGGCCAGTCGATCGCGTTCGTCGAGCCGCAGATCTTCTCCCCGTACCAGTCCACCATCGCGAGCCGGACCGGCTTCCCCTCCGCCGTGGAGTGGCTCAGCGACCACGGGTCGGCCGCCATCGCGATCCATCCGTACGACGGGCGCATGTACCAGCGTCGGGCGGCGTACGACACGCTCGGATTCGACCGGTTCGTCGAGATGTCCGACTTCGAGGACCCGGTGCGCATCGAGGGCAACCCGAACATCTCCGACGCGACGGCCTTCGAGACGACGCTGACGATGCTGCGGTCGGCCGAGAGCCCGACGCTGGTCAACCTCGTGACGATGCAGAACCACCTGCCGTTCCGCGACTGGTACGCCGACCCGCCGCAGATCTCCGGACTCGTCGGCGACGAGGACTCCGAGACCGCGCTGGCGACCTGGATCGCCGGCCTGGAGTACAGCGACTCCGCGTTCGACGACTTCCTGACGGGCGTCGCCGAGCTGGAGCGACCCACGGTCGTCGTCTACTACGGCGATCACTACCCTCCGATCCTGCCCGACGAGCTGCTCGACGCGAACCCGCGCGCCGAGGCGTTCCTGACGCCGCTCCTGGTCTGGGCGAACGTGCCGGTCGCCGACCCGGGCCGCGACCTCGGGGTCGTCGACACGACCGACCTCGTGCCGATGGCGGCCGAGATGATCGGTGCGCCGCTCCCGCCGTACTACCGGCTCCTGCAGCAGGTGCAGGACGAGATCGGGTCGGTCGGACGCGGCATCATCATCGGCAACGACCGCGCCGAGATCGCCGAGGCCGACCTGTCCCCCGCGCAGCGCCGGCTGCTGCACGACTACCGGCTCGTGCAGTACGACTTCTCGGTCGGCGAGGGCTACGGCCTCGACCGGCTCTGGTACGACTGGGCACCCTGAGCCGCGCCGAGTGGCGTCGATATCCTGTCGCCATGGCCTTCGACGACCTCCTTGCCGCCAACCAGACCTACGCCGCCGACTTCCACCACGGTGGCTTCGACGGCATCGCGCGCGCTGGCGTCGCGATGGTGACCTGCATGGACTCGCGGATCGACCCGCTGCGCATGATCGGCCTCGAGCCGGGCGACGCGAAGATCCTGCGCAACCCGGGAGGCCGCGTGACCGACCAGGTCCTCGTGGCCGTCGTGCTCGGCGTGACCCTGCTGCAGGTGCGGCGCGTCATGGTCGTGCAGCACACGCGCTGCGCGATGGCCTCGGCACCCGAGGAGGAGCTGCAGGCCCGGGTCAGCACCGCGACCGGCACCGACGCCAGCTGGATGACGCTCGGCGCGATCACCGACCAGGAGGCCACGATCCGGGCCGACGTCCACAAGGTCGAGAGCCACCCCCTGGTGCCGGACGACATCGAGGTCGCGGGCTTCGTCTACGACGTCGACTCCGGCCTGCTCCGCCCCGTCGCCTGACCCGCACCACCAGGTCAGTACCGGGCGAACACCTGGACGAAGGTCCGCGGCAGACCGCAGGGTGACGTCGCGGTGTAGCCGATCCCGATGTGCGTGAAGTCGCCCTCCAGGTTGGCGCGGTGACCGGCCGAGTTGATCCACGCCTGGACCACGGTCGTGTACTGCTGGCCTGCGGCGATGTTCTCCGCCGCAGCGCGCCACCCTCCGGGGATCTGGCTCGCATAGCTCGGGTTGTGCCGGAAGTCGCAGGTCGTCGCCATCTGCGCTGACCAGTTCTGGGCCACCTGGCTCATCGGCTGGCTCAGCTGCAGCGCCGGCTTGCCCTGCTGCGCGCGGAAGCGGTTGGTGTCGTCGAGGATGCGCTGCACCTCGATCGGCACCGCCGGACGCGTCACGGCCGCCGTCGCGGCGCTGGTGCGCACCGAGGCCGACGCGCCAGCGCGGGTCGCGGTCGCGCGGAAGGTCAGCGTCGCGCCGAGGTCCGCCTCCTTGACGGTGTAGCCGATCGACGTGGCGCCCGAGATCGGCGAGCCGTTGCGGAGCCACTGGTACGTGACCGAGGTCGGCTGCGGCGTCCACGTGCCGGGGGTGCCGCGCAGGCGCGTGCCGACGACGGCCGCACCGCTGATGGTCGGTGTCGGCTGGGACGTGAACGGCCCCGCAGCCGCGCCGTCGCCCGAGCCGAACCGGTCGTCGAAGCGGAACAGGAACGCGGCCATCTGCTCGCGCAGCACCGGCTGCGAGGGGCGGAACGTGCCGTCGGAGTAGCCGGTGGAGATCCCCGTGCCGGAGAGCCAGCGGATCTGCTCGGCGAACGTGCGGCCGGACGGCACGTCCACGAACGACCCGCTGCCGGATCCGGGAGCGGCCTGCAGCGCCCGGAACCGGTACAGGAACGCGGCCATCTGCTCGCGCAGCACGGGCTGCCCCGGACGGAACGAGCCGTCGTCGTAGCCGGTCGAGATGCCGGAGTCGGCGAGCCACACGATGGCTTGGTAGAACGCGTGGCTTCGCGGCACGTCCGTGAACGGGCTGGTGCCCGGCAGGTCGCTGACGGCCGGCTGACCGGCCTGGCGCCACAGGAACACCGCCATCTGCTCGCGCAGCACCGCCGCACCGGGCCGGAACGTGCCGTCCGCGTAGCCCGTCGTGATCCCTTCGTCGGCGAGCCACTCGATCTGCGTGGCGAAGACGTGCGAGTCCGGCACGTCGACGAATCTCGTGGCCGTGGCCGACGTCGTCCCGGTCATCACGAGACCGGTCACGAGCAGCAGGACGGCGAGTGGACGACGGAACATTGGGGGCACCTCCGCGGTTTCCCCGACCGTAACCCGCGTCACGGTCACGCGCACACGCGTCGGCACACCCTTCGAGGCTCGTCGTCCCTCCTCGCACTGGGGGCACCTCCCACGACGAAGTCGGAGGGGGACAGGGCCCGGAAGACCAACCGCCCCCTGAGGTGCCGCGAGGTACGAGCGGCCTCGAAGGGGGTACCGCCACCACCCGTGGCCACCGCACGCCCCTACGCGTCGGCTCAGCCTCCGGAGGTGGCGTCCTCAGCGGCGGGGTCGAGCGCGCCGTCGACCTCACGGGAGTCGAGCCACCCCTCGGGCACCACGACCCGCTTGGGCGTGCCCTGACGCCCCCGGGGACGCCCGAGCTCGGAGACGGGGAACGGCTCGCGGGGATCGAGCTCGGCCAGGAGCGCGTCGAGCGCGGCGTAGGAGGAGACCGTGCCGAGCCGGCTGCGGACGGCCGAGCCGGCCGCGAAGCCCTTGAGGTACCAGGCGACGTGCTTGCGGAACTCGATGCAGCCGCGCTCCTCGCCGAGCCACCCGCCGAGCAGCTCGGCGTGCCGGCGCATCACGGCCGCGACCTCGCCCAGCGTCGGCGTGGTCAGGACCTCCTGACCCGTGAGGGCGGCGGCCAGGTCGCGGAAGAGCCACGGTCGACCGAGGCAGCCGCGTCCGACGACGACGCCGTCACACCCGGTCTGCTCCATCATCGCGACCGCGTCGCCGGCCTCCCAGATGTCGCCGTTGCCCAGCACCGGGATCGACGTCGCGGCCTTCAGCTCACCGATCGCGGCCCAGTCGGCCTGGCCGGAGTAGTGCTGCACCGCGGTGCGGCCGTGCAGCGCGATCGCGGCGCACCCCGTGTCCTCCGCGACGCGACCGGCGTCCAGGAACGTGAGGTGGTCGTCGTCGATGCCCTTGCGGGTCTTCATCGTGACCGGCACGCCGTACGGCTCGGCGGCGGCGACGGCCGAGGTGAGGATGCGGCCGAGCAGGCCAGCCTTCCAGGGCAGCGCGGCTCCCCCGCCCTTGCGGGTGACCTTCGGCACCGGGCAGCCGAAGTTGAGGTCGACGTGCTGCACGCCGTGCTCGTCGCACAGGATCGCCACGGCGCGGCCGATCGTGTCGGGATCGATGCCGTACAGCTGCACGGAGCGCACCGTCTCGACGCCCGAGAACGTCAGCATCGCCAGGCTCGACCGGTCGCCCTCGACGATGCCGCGCGACGTGATCATCTCGCAGACGTAGAGCCCCGCTCCTTGCTCGGCGCAGAGCTGGCGGAAGGCGGCGTTCGTGACGCCGGCCATGGGGGCCAGGACGACGGGGACGGGTACCTCGAGATCGCCCAGGCGCAGCGGCGCCGGCATCGTCGAGGTCGTCATCGGGCCATTCTCTCAAACGTCGCTGCGGGGCGGCAGCCAGCCGTTCTCGACGGCCACCCTGACCGCCTCGGCCCGCGTGCGGGCGCCGGTCTTGCCGATCGACGACGAGAGGTGGTTGCGCACGGTGCCCTCCGACAGGGACAGCTCCCGGGCCACGTCGGCCACGGTCCCGCCGTCGGCGCCCGCCCGGAGCACGTCGGTCTCGCGGTCCGTCAGCGGCGAGGATCCCTGCGTCAGCGACTCCGCGGCCAGCGACGGGTCGACCACGACGAGTCCCGCGTGCACGCGGCGCACCGCGTCGGCCAGCTGCGCCGACGGCGTGTCCTTCACGACGAAGCCACCGGCTCCCGCCGCCATCGCGGCCCGGAGGTAGCCGGGACGGCCGAAGGTGGTGACCATCAGCACGCGACAGGTCGGCGCCTGCTCTCGCACCAGCCGGGCGGCCTGCAGCCCGTCGAGTCCGGGCATCTCGACGTCGAGCAGCGCCACGTCGACCTCGTGCGCGCGGGCCGCCGCGACGACCTCGTCGCCCCGGGCGACCTCGGCGACGACCTGCAGGTCGGGCTCCAGCGATAGGAGCGCCGCGAGCGCACCTCGCACCAAGGACTGGTCGTCGGCCACGAGGAGGCGGATCACGCCGGCACCTCGACCTCGACCGCGAACCCGGCGCCGCCCGGTCCGGGGCCGGTGTGCAGCACGGCGCCGGCGCGGCGCGAGCGGTACCGCAGGCCCTCGAGACCCGTGCCGCTCGACGTCGACGCGTCCACGCCGCGTCCGTCGTCCCACACGCGCATGCTCCGTTCGTCGAGCTCGACCCAGCACGCCCGTGCACCGCTGTGGCGGACGACGTTCGTGACGCTCTCGCGGAGCACCCAGGCGTACAGCTCGCGCCACTGGCTCGGCACGACCTCGGCGACGGTGGGCAGGTGCGGGTCGATGCCCGCGGACGCGAGCGCGGACCGTGCGGCCGCGATCTCCGCCGGCAGCGAGAGCGCCTGCAGTCCGCTGGTCGTGGAGCGGACGTCGGCCAACGCGTCGCGCGCGAGGCGCTGCACGTCGGCCAGCTCGTCCCGAGCCCGGTCAGGATCGGTGGCGAGCAGGCGGCCGGCCAGCTCGGACTTCACCGAGATCACGGTCAGCGAGTGGCCCAGGATGTCGTGGAGGTCCCGCGCGATGCGCGTGCGCTCCTCCTCGATCGCCAGCTCAGCGAGGTCCTGCTCGGCCCGCGCCAGCTGACCCTGCCGCTGCAGGGCGAGTCGGAACGACCACACGGCACCGGCGGCCAGGATGATCGCGAGGTCGTTGCCGTGGGCGTCCCATCCGTCGACAGTGCGCCCCGACACCGCGGCGACCAGGACGAGCCCCACCGTCACGACCACGGCCCAGCGCGCCGGCAGCGACGCGACCGCGAGCGCGGCCACGAACACCAGCAGGACCAGGGACTCGTCGCCCGCCCCGGGCACGGTGAGCGCGGCCAGCACCACCATCGCCGCGACCAGGAGGGCCGAGGGCGCGTACTCCCGACGCTCGTGGGCCCGCCGCACCCGGAGCAGACCGACGAGGTACACCGCGACGAAGGCCACGACGGCGGCGACGCCGACCCCGCCCCAGACGCCGTCGTGGTCGAGCAGGACCTGGACCGGCTCGGTCAGGAACACGAGCCAGATGCCCGCTCCGAGGAGGCGGGCCCAGGTGGGTCCGCCCGCGGCGCGGGCACCTGACGTCAGCACGGTCTCACTCTAGGTCGCCGGTCGGATCGCGGTGGCCGTCAGACACGAGCCGTGTCCCGGCTCATCCGCCACGCCGCACCGGCCACGAAGATCGCGGCCCACACCACGACGTTCAGGGTCGCGAGCACGAGGTCGCCGCCGTCGCCGAACGGGGCACGGGCCAGCTCGCCCACGCCGTAGGCGGGGGTCAGTCGCGCGACGTCGGCGAACGTCCCGCTGAACTCGCTCAGCGGGACGAACAGGCCGCCGGCGAGCGACAGCACCGCGAGTGCCGGGCCGAGCACCTGCATGACGTTCTCGCTCGGCAGCAGGTATCCCATGAAGAGCCCGAACGCGGCGAACACCAGGGAGCACACCCAGGCCAGCACCCCGCACGCCAGGAGGCGGCCCGTGGAGAGCTCGGCACCGACGAGGTGACCCACGACGAAGACCACCACGATCGCGACCGCACCCATCGCCATGGCCACGACGGCCTTGACGAGCACGTAGGCGACCGGGTGGAGCGGCGTCAGCCGCAGCTGCCGGCTCCAGCCCACGGCGCGCTCGGTCGCGACCATCGCGCCGCCGGAGGTCGTCGCGATCATCGCGCCGTACACGGCCATGCTGACCATGATCCAGGCCGTCAGGTTGCCGTGGCCGGCCTGCTCGGTGCGGTACTCCTGGTCCGTGCCGAAGAGCAGGAAGAACAGGCTCGGCACGACCAGCGTGAAGATCACGGCCCTGCGGTTGCGCAGCAGTCGGCGCAGCTCGAGCCGCAGGATGGTCGGTGAGAACCCGCCGCGGGCCGGGACCCGTCGGACCTGGGCATCAGGGGTCGTGATGGTCATGCGAGCGCTCCTTCGGTCGCGGGGACGTCGGTGGTGAGGGCCACGAACGCCTCCTCGAGGTTGCGGGTGGTGATCTCCAGGTCGTGCGCGGGCGTGCGGGTGAGGAGGTGTCGCACGACGTGGTCGGAGTCGACGGCGTGGACGATGACCCGGTCGCCCCGCACGTCGACCGCGTCGACGCCCTCGATGGCGGCCAGGGCTCGGGTGTCCGCACCGGGCCAGGTGGCCCGGACCGTCCGGCCGACGGCCATGGCCTTGACCTCGCTGGCCGTCCCGTCGGCCACGACCCGGCCGTGGTTCACCATCACGATGCGGTCGGCGTAGGCGTCGGCCTCCTCGAGGTAGTGCGTCGCGAACAGGGTCGTGCGACCACGGGTCGCGTCGTCGCGGATCGCGTTCCAGAAGTCGCGACGCCCCTGGACGTCCATCCCGGTCGTGGGCTCGTCCAGGATCAGCAGGTCGGGGTCCGGGATCAGGGCGAGGGCGAACCGCAGCCGCTGCTGCTGGCCGCCGGAGGCCTTGCCGACGAGCCGGTCGGCCACGTCGACCAGTCCGGCGCGTTCCAGGACCTCGCCGGCCGGTCGGGCGGGTCGGAAGAGGGAGCCCACGAGCTCGACGGTCTCGCGGATCGTGAAGTCCTTGAGGAGTCCACCGGACTGCATGACGGCGGCCACGCGACCGTGGGCGACCGCGTCTCGCGGACTGCTTCCGAACACCTCGACGGTGCCGGTCGTGGCGGACGAGAGACCCAGGAGCAGGTCGATCGTCGTCGTCTTGCCGGCTCCGTTCGGACCGAGGAAGGCGACGACCTCACCGGGGGCGATCGTCAGGTCGATGCCGCGCACGGCCTGCACGGCGCCGAAGGTCTTGGTGACGCCGTCCAGACGGACGGCAGGTGGGGCTGAGAGGGTCATGCTCCCAGCGTCGGACGACCTCGGGCTCCGGCCCCAGGCCGGACGTCACGACCTCGCCGTGACAGATGTCAGGGCGTCCAGGTGATCGCGGAGTCGTCGCCGTCGGGCTGGAGGTCGACCGACACGAGCACCTGGCCCGCCGGCACGAGGTACACCAGGCACAGGGTGGCCGTCTCACCGGGCAGGAAGCTCTCCGGGAGCTGGCCGGCCGGGCACGGGGCGAAGCTGCCGACGATCGGCGTCGGCGGCAGCAGCATGTCGGCGTCGTCGCGGGCGAAGACCGGCAGCGCCACGCCGCCGAGCCCCGCGGGGCCCTCGTTGACCACGGTCAGGTCGACGTAGAACGGCGACGCGGCCTGCTGGTCCGGCGTCAGCGAGAAGAACCGGAAGTCCTCGATCGCGCCCTTGCGGACGTTGGCGATCGTGACGGTGATCGCGCTCGCCGCCTGCTCGTCGACCTGGTAGACGACGGTCGCCGTCTCGCCCGCCGTGCGCTTGGTGCCGGGCTTGGTGATCGTGACCCCGTCCGGCACCTCGAACCCGGCCGGGACCGAGGGGGTCGGCTTCGGCTCGTCCCCACCGCCACACGCGGCGAGGGGGACCAGGAGCGCGAGGGCGCACAGGACGAGGCTCAGACGGCGACGCGACGTGATCACGCCGAGATTGTCACCCCGCGAGGGTTCAGCAGCCGGGCAGACGCGCCGCGAGCCACTCACGAACCTGGCTCAGCGCGACGCGCTCCTGCTGCATCGTGTCGCGCTCGCGGATCGTGACGGCCTGGTCCTCGAGCGTCTCGAAGTCGACCGTGATGCAGAACGGCGTGCCGATCTCGTCCTGGCGACGGTACCGGCGACCGATGGCCTGAGTGTCGTCGAAGTCGACGTTCCAGTAGCCGCGCAGCTCCTTGGCGAGGTCGCGGGCGGCGGGCGAGAGGGCCTCGTTGCGCGACAGCGGCAGCACCGCGGCCTTGACCGGGGCGAGACGGTGGTCGAGGCGCAGCACCGTGCGGACGTCGACGCCGCCCTTGGTGTTGGGGGCCTCGTCCTCGGCGTACGCGTCGACCAGGAACGCCATCATCGACCGGTTGACGCCGGCTGCCGGCTCGATCACGAACGGCGTCCACCGCTCGCCCGTGGCCTGGTCGTGGAACGACAGCTCGCTGCCGGAGTGCTGGCTGTGGGTCGTCAGGTCGAAGTCGGTGCGGTTGGCGACGCCCTCGAGCTCGCCCCACTCCGAGCCCTGGAAGCCGAACCGGTACTCGATGTCGACGGTGCGCTTGGAGTAGTGCGAGAGCTTCTCGGCGGCGTGCTCGTAGAAGCGCAGGTTCTCGGGCGTGACGCCCAGGCCCGTGTACCAGCCCATGCGCTCTTCGAGCCAGTACTCGTGCCACTGCTCGTCGTCGCCGGGCTTGACGAAGAACTCCATCTCCATCTGCTCGAACTCGCGCGTGCGGAAGATGAAGTTGCCGGGCGTGATCTCGTTGCGGAAGCTCTTGCCGATCTGGCCGATGCCGAACGGCGGCTTCTTGCGCGAGCTGGTCATGACCTGGCCGAAGTTCACGAAGATGCCCTGGGCCGTCTCGGGGCGCAGGTAGTGCAGACCCTCCTCGGACTCCACGGGGCCGAGGTACGTCTTGAGCAGGCCGTTGAACATGCGCGGCTCGGTCCACTGGCCCTTGGTGCCGCAGTTGGCACAGGCGATCAGGTCCATGGAGACGGTGTCGGGATCGATGTCGTCCTGTCCGGGCTTGGCCTTCTTCTCGGCGTACGCCTCCTGCAGGTGGTCCTGGCGGTACCGGCGGTGGCACGAGAGGCACTCCACGAGCGGGTCGACGAACGCCGCGAGGTGGCCCGAGGCCTCCCACACGCGCGTCGGGAGGATGACCGAGGAGTCCAGGCCGACGACGTCGTCGCGCGACTGCACCATCGTGCGCCACCACTGGCGCTTGATGTTCTCCTTCAGCTCGACACCGAGGGGGCCGTAGTCCCACGCCGACTTGGTGCCGCCGTAGATCTCACCGCACTGGTAGACGAAGCCCCTCCGCTTGCAGAGGCTGATGACGGTGTCGATCGTGGACGCAGGCATGGAATTCTCGTCTCCCGGCTGGATGTCGGCGGGTGTCGCGGTCCGTCGTGACGGATCGCACCCGAGGGTCGGTCCAGCCTAACGAGCGGTACGTGTCGCACTCCACGTGGCGTCGATTTGACAATGATTCCCATACGCGTGGGATCATGGAGCCATGCGTCGTGCCGCCCTGATCCCCCCTGCCCTGCTGCTCCTCTCGCCCCTCCTGGTCGCCTGTGGCGAGTCAGGCGGCGACAGCGGCCCGACCGTCGTCACGTCGGCCTACCCGTTCCAGTTCCTGGTCGAGCGGGTCGCGGGCGACCACTACACCGTCGAGAACCTGACCCGCCCCGGCGGAGAGCCGCACGACCTGGAGCTCAGCCCGCGCCAGGTCGCCGACGTGCAGGAGTCCGACCTCGTCGTCTACGTCGAGCACTTCCAGACCGCCGTCGACGAGGCCGTCGAGCAGGCCGGGCGCGAGGACGGCACGACCGTCGACCTCGCAGGGGTCGTCGACCTGCTCCAGACCGACGACGAGGAGAGCCACGAGGGCCACGACCACGCCGAGGGCGAGGAGCACGACCACGGCGACGAGGAGGGTCACGAGGGCCACGACCACGGCGGCGTCGACCCGCACTTCTGGCTCGACCCGCACCGCATGGAGCTCGCGGCCCGCGCGATCGGCGAGTCGCTCGCGGACATCGACCCCGACAACGCGGCCGACTACACCGCGAACGCCGACGAGCTGGTCGCCGAGCTGCAGCAGCTCGACGCCGACTACACCGTCGGGCTGCAGACGTGCGAGCTCCGCACGATCGTGACGGCGCATGCCGCGTTCGCCTACCTCGCCGACGCCTACGACCTGCAGCAGATCCCGATCGCCGGCCTCGAGCCCAGTGCCGAGCCGTCGTCGGCACAGCTCGCCGAGATCAGCGACCTGGTGACGAGCCAGGGCGTCACGACGATCTTCACCGAGCAGCTCGTCGACCCTGCGGTGGCCGAGACCGTCGCGAACGCGACCGGGGCCACGACGGCTATTCTCGATCCGATCGAGGGTCTCAGCGAGGCCACCGCCGACGAGGACTACATCTCCCTCATGCGGAACAACCTCGACGTGATCCGGGAGGCCAACAGGTGCCAGTGAGCCCAGCTCCCCGTCGGGACGACGGCCGGGCCGTCCTCCAGGCCCGCGGGCTCACGGTCGACCTCGGCGGCCGACCTGTTCTGTCCGGCATCGACCTCGCCCTCGCCCGGGGCGAGGTCGTCGCCGTCCTCGNNNTCTTCGCCGTCCTCGGCGCCAACGGCTCCGGCAAGTCGACCCTCGTGCGGGCCGCGATCGGCCTGGTGCCCCACCGCGCGGGCTCGGTCGAGCTGTTCGGCACGCCGCTGCAGCAGTTCCGCGACCGCGCCCGCCTCGGCTACGTCCCGCAGCGCAGCGCGGGCTCGAGCGGGGTCCCGGCCACGGTGCGCGAGGTCGTGCTGAGCGGCCGCCTCGCCCGCCGCCGGTTCGTCGGCCCGGCGACCCGCGCCGACCGCGCCGCCGCCGACCGCGCGATCGAGGTCGTGGGACTCACGCCCCTGCGCCGCCGCCCCGTCACCGAGCTCTCGGGCGGGCAGCACCAGCGCACCCTGATCGCGCGGGCCCTGGCCTCGGAGCCCGAGCTGCTCGTGATGGACGAGCCGCTCGCCGGGGTCGACGCGGCCAGCGGCCACCAGCTCGCCCAGACCGTCACCGAGCTCGTCGCCTCCGGCACCTCGGTGCTGCTCGTCGAGCACGACCTCGGCCCCCTGACCGCCGTGGTCGACCGCGCCGTCGTGATCGACCACGGACGCGTCGCGTACGACGGCCCTCCGCAGGGGGCGCCCACCGAGCACGTGCACCACCACCCGCACGACGGCGAGCCCGCGCGGCTCCAGCCCCTGCCGGGCGAGGGAGTGCTCTGATGCTCGACCTCCTCGACTACACCTTCATGCGCCTCGCGCTCGGCGCTGCCGTCGTCACGGGTCTCACGGCCCCCGCGATCGGCACGTTCCTGGTGCAGCGACGCCTGGCCCTGCTGGGCGACGGCATCGGGCACGTCGCCCTGACGGGTGTCGCGCTGGGCCTGCTCACTGGCACGGCTCCCCTGCTGACGGCCGTGATCGCCGCGACGCTGGGCGCGCTCGCGATCGAGCTCATGCGCACCTACGCGCGCACGTCCGGCGACGTCGCGCTCGCGATGCTGTTCTACGGCGGCATCGCAGCCGGCGTCATGTTGATCAACCTCGCGGGAGACAGTGCCGCGACGCTCAACAGCTACCTGTTCGGGTCGATCGTGACCGTGACGTCGAGCGACCTCACCGTCGTGGCGATCCTCGGCGGCATCGTGCTCGCGATCGTCCTCGTGGCCACGCCGCAGCTGTTCGCGGTGTGCCAGGACGAGGACCACGCCCGTGTCAGCGGGGTGCCCGTCCGCCTCTACGGCATCCTCATCGCGGTGCTGGCTGCCGTGACGATCACGGTCGCGATGCGCACCGTAGGGCTCCTGCTCGTCTCGGCCCTGATGGTCGTGCCCGTCGCTGCCGCGCAGCAGGTCGCGCGCAGCTTCCGCGGTACCCACCTGCTCGCGATGGCGCTCGGGCTGCTGGCGGCCGTGGGCGGCGTCGTCGCGAGCTTCGAGATCGACACGCAGCCCGGCCCCACGATCGTGCTGATGGCGATGGCGTTCTTCGCGGTCCTGGCGAGTGCGCGCGGCATCGTGTCACTCACCCGGCGATGGCGGAGACGCCCTCTAGAATCGGCGTGAAGGACCCAGGAGAAGGAGGATCGTCCATGGTCGTCACCCCCCGCAACACCCGTCAGCGCCGCGCGGTCGCGGCGATCCTCGAGGACCTCGACGGCTTCGCCAGCGCGCAGGAGATCCACGACCTGCTGCGCCATCGCGGCGAGTCGGTCGGCCTCTCGACGGTCTACCGCAACCTGCAGGCCCTGGCCGACGCCGCCGAGGTCGACGCGCTGCGCAACGACGAGGGCGAGACACTCTACCGCCAGTGCAGCACGGGTCACCACCACCACCTCGTGTGCCGCGCCTGCGGTCGCACGGTCGAGGTCGAGGGCCCCACGGTCGAGAAGTGGGCCGACGGAGTAGCGGCCCAGCACGGCTACGTCGACGTCGCCCACACCCTCGAGATCTTCGGGACGTGCGGCGACTGCGCCACGTGATCGTCCTCGATCGCACCACCTGGCTCCCCCGGGCCGAGGCCCATCGGGAGCGCGCCGAGCGCTGGACGCGGCCCCATCTCGAGCGCCGCCGCATCGGCGCTGACCACCCGGTCGAGGACTTCCTGTTCGAGTACTACAACTACTCCCCCGGCGCGCTCGCCCGCTGGCACCCCGGGCTCGGCGTCGGCCTCGTCGACTCCCCCGAGCACGCCGCGCTCGGCGCGTACGCCACCGCGGACGGCGTCAGCTCCGTCGACGCATCCCGGCTGAAGCGACGCCTGCCCGGCCTGCGCTGGACGCAGTCGCTGCTGGAGCGCACCCGCGACGCCGAGCCGCGCTGGAGCTGCTTCGGGCTGCACGAGTGGGCGATGGTCCACGGCGCGAGCGACGAGCGTCGACACACGTCGCAGCCGCTCCGCCTCGGCGCCGACGGCACCGACGAGGTCGTGCGATCGCACTCGCTGCAGTGCACCCACGTCGACGCATTCCGCTTCTTCACGCCCACAGCCGCCCCGCTCAACGCGCACCAGCTGACCCGCGACGACCAGATCCGCCACGAGCAGCCGGGTTGCGTGCACGTCTCGATGGATCTTTATCGCCTCGCGTTCCGGCTCATGCCGTTCGCCGAGTCGACGATCGTGCTCGACGCCTTCGAGCTCGCCCTCGACGCCCGCCAGGTCGACATGCGCGCCTCGCCGTACGACGTCACGAACCTGGGGCTGACGCCGATCCCCGTCGAGACCGCCGAGGGCAAGGCCGAGTACGTTCGCGAGCAGCGTCGTCTGGCCGCCCTCGCCGAGCCGGTGCGGGCACGGCTGCTGGCGGAGGTCACGGGACTGCTGGAGCGGGGCGCAGCGGTCGTCGGTGCGCCATCCACCGCGGGCGGTAGCTGAGCCACCTTTCGAGCCCCTTGATCGGTGGCTGAGCTACCGCCCACCCCTGGGAGGGCTGCCAAAGGTGGCTCAGCTACCGCCCACCCCGGGAGCCGGCGCGTAGGCTGAACCGGTGCCTGTACCCCTGCGCGAGCCCGGTGGGCTCACCCTCGTCGACGGCCCCGATCTGACCGGACGCGACGTCCACGCGATCTGGACGATCCGCGACGTCGTGTTCGCGGTCGAGCAGCAGTGCGACGAGCCCGACCCGGACGTCGTGGACCTGCAGCCGACGACCTCGCACCTGTGGCTCGCCGACGCCGCGGGCATCACGAGCTACCTGCGCACCTACGTCTCAGCCGCCGGCGTCCGCCGGGTCGGTCGCGTGTGCACCCGCAAGGACGCCCGCGGCTCGGGCCTGTCCGGATCGCTGATGCAGCACGTGCTCGATCGCTGGGGCACCGAGCGCATCGACCTCGGCGCGCAGGCGTACCTGCACGACTGGTACGCCGGGTTCGGCTTCGTGCGCGACGGCGAGGACTACGTCGAGGCGGGGATCCCCCACGTGCCGATGACGCGTCCGCCTGCCTGAGCGGTCGGCTCAGGCAGCGTCCCCGTCCTCCTCGCGGGCCTCGTCGTCGGACGAGCCGCCGTCGGACTCCTCGTCGTCGCTCGACGTCCCGGGTGCCTCGATCTCCTCGTCGGCACCGAACGCCTCGATGCCGTCAGCCAGCGCGTCCTCGGTGGCGTCGGTCGCCTCTGCGAGCGCGGACTCCGCCGAGGAGTACTGCGCGCTGAACTCGAAGAAGTAGGACTGCCCGCCGTCGAGCGACGCCGCCATCTGGTTGAGGTTGTCGAGCACGTGCTGCAGCGCGGCCGAGGTGAGCTCCGCGGTCTCCTCGAACCCGGCCGGGACCTCGACGGCCTCGAAGGTGTCCTTGACGGCCTGCATCGCGGGGATCGTGGAGTCGCGCACGGGCTGGCCGCTCGAGAACGGTCCCGGTCCGAGCAGGTCCTGCGGCGTGTTGCGGTTGAGCGCCACGGTCGCCGCGTCGACGAACTCCGTCGTGTCGAGCGAGGCCTGGGCCAGCTCGGCGAGCGCATCGAGGTCGTCGACGACAGCCTGCTCGGCCTTCGCCGCCTCGACGTAGTCGTCGGAGTTCTCACGGCCGTACTCCGGGGCGTCGCCGATGGTCGGCACCTCGTCGGCCGCGGCCTCGATCGCGTCCAGGGCTGCGGCGACGTCGCTGGACTCGTCGGCCAGGATCTCGGCCTGCTCCGTCCGGAAGGCCGCGATCTCCTCGACGTAGTCGGCGGCGGCCTTGTCCGCGGCGGCGATGTCGTTCTTGTGGTTCTGGTTGATCACCAGCACCACGGTCGTGACCGCGATGGCCACCACGACGAGCACCCCCAGGGCGGAGAAGAGGATGATCTTCGCGCTCTTGCTCATGGCAGAACCGTGGCGGGGGCACGCCAGCGTGTCAACTTGAGAAGCGCCACAGGGGACCTCTCCCCATGCTGGGTCTTGTCGCCGCCCAGGGCCCGGCACCCTGCCGGGCCCCGTGGCGACGTCAGCTCGGCAGCGCCGCGTCGACCGCCGCCGCGAGGTCGGAGTCGACCGTCAGCCCGTAGACGCGCACCGCCTCGGAGGCGATCGCGAGCTGGTCCCCGTAGGTGAACGAGTAGTTCTGACCGAGGGCGGCGAAGGCGACGAGCAGCTCGCTCTGGTCGATCACGTTCTGGAGCGCCGCGGAGACCGTCGCCGCGAGCTCCTCCTGGCCGCCGGGGACCGCGACGGCCTCGAAGTCGGCCAGGGCCTTCTCGAACGCAGGGATCACGTCGCGCTCGACGACCGTCGTGTCGCGGATCGTCGACGACCCGGTGATCTGGTCGATCCGCAGCGCCAGCGACGCGTCGGCCGCCGCGATGAAGGTGCGCGCCACCGCGACCCGCCCCAGCACGTCGACCAGCTCGACGTACGGGTCGACGAGCGTCGCCTCCAGGTACTGCGCGTCGCGGTAGTCCTCGGAGCGCTCGGCCGCATCGCCCTCGAGGACGCGCAGGGTCGGCGGCTCCTGGATCCGCTGCTGCACCTGCGCCTGCAGGTCGCCAGCCGGGCCGTCGCGGCCGGCGACGATCAGGTCGGTCAGCTCGCCGCGGAACGCCTCGACCTGCGCGACGAACTCGGCCGCGACCTCGTCGGCCGCCTCGCTCGCGCGCACCTGCCGCTGCTGCTCGACGATCACGAGCCCGCCGACGGCGACGAGCACCAGCATCGTCACCAGCACCGGCAGCGCGACGGCGAGACGTCGCCAGCCGCGCCGGCGTCCATCACCTACCGGTGCGTCGTCGTCCACGTCGGTTCGGTCAGCTCGCGGCGGGAGCGACCCCGTGCGCCCGCAGGCCGTAGGTCAAGGCGTCGGTGAGGGCGACCCAGGACGCCTCGATGATGTTCGGCCCGACGCCGACGGTGACCCAGGAGTCCTTGCCGTCGGACGTCTCGATCAGAACCCGGGTGATCGCGTCGGTGCCGTGTCCCTGGTCGAGGATGCGGACCCGGAAGTCGGTCAGGTGGAACTGGGCGACGTCGGGATAGACCTGCTCGATCGCCTGGCGCAGGGCGTGGTCGAGGGCGTTGACGGGTCCGTTGCCCTCGCCGATCACGGCCAGACGCTGACCGCCCGCGACGATCTTGACGGTCGCCTCGGCCAGCGACGCCTCGGCGATGACCCGCCACGACTCGATGTCGAAGTAGCGCGGACGGGCGCCCTCGACCTCCTCGACCAGGAGCAGCTCGAACGACGCGTCGGCCGCCTCGAACGTGTAGCCGGACTGCTCCAGCTCCTTGACGCGGTCGGTCAGGCGCGCGAGGCGGGCCGGGTCGTCGGCCAGGTCGAAGCCCAGCTCGCGGCCCTTGAGCTCGATCGTCGCGCGACCGGCCATCTCCGAGACCAGCAGGCGCATGTCGTTGCCGACGAGGGCCGGGTCGATGTGCTGGTACAGGTCGGGGTCGACCCGGATCGCGCTGGCGTGCAACCCCGCCTTGTGGGCGAAGGACGAGACGCCCGTGTACGGCTGGCGCGCGGACGGCGGGTAGTTCGTGATCTCCGAGACCGCGTGCGCGATGCGCGTGGCCTCGGCGAGCCGACCCTCCGGCAGGACCGGGCGGTCGAGCTTGAGCTCCAGGTTCGCGATGCACGTGACCAGGTCGGCGTTGCCCGTGCGCTCGCCGTAGCCGTTGAGGCAGCCCTGCACGTGCGTCACGCCCGCGAGGACGGCCGCCATCGAGTTCGCGACGGCGCACCCGGTGTCGTTGTGCGCGTGGATGCCGAGTCGGGCACCCGTCGCCGCAGCGACGTCGCCGACGATGTCGGTGACCTGGTGCGGCAGCATGCCGCCGTTGGTGTCGCACAGCACCGCGACCTCGGCGCCGGCCTCGGTCGCGGCCTGCACGACCTCGAGGGCGTACGCGCGGTTGTCGAGGTAGCCGTTGAAGAAGTGCTCGAGGTCGACGAAGACGCGCTGTCCCTCCGCCCGCAGGTGCTGCACCGTGTCGCGCACCATCGCCAGGTTCTCGGCCAGCGTCGTGCGCAGGGCGAGCTCGACGTGCCGGTCGTGGCTCTTGGCCACGAGGGTCACGACGGACGCGCCCGACTCGCGCAGCGCCGCGACCAGCGGGTCGTCGGCCGCGACGGCCCCGGCGCGACGCGTGGCACCGAAGGCCGCGAGCGTCGCGTGCTGCAGCTCGAGCTCCTTGGCCGCGAGCGCGAAGAACTCGGTGTCCTTGGGGTTCGAGCCCGGCCAGCCGCCCTCGATGTAGCCCACGCCGAGGTCGTCGAGGTGCCGCGCGATGTGCATCTTGTCCTGCACGGAGAGGTTGAGGCCCTCCTGCTGGGCGCCGTCGCGCATCGTCGTGTCGTAGACGTGGAAGCGGGGGTCCGGGTTCGCGGTCATGGTGTGGGGTCCTTTGGCAACAAAAAAGCCCCCCGGGATCGGGAGGCGGCGCGCTGGTTCCTGACGGTCAGGATCCGGCGCGCCCGGCAATGATGATCACGGTGAGGGTCGTCACGTGCGTGAGTCTAGACTTCACCACCATGCTTGCCAAGACGGGGTGCGCCTCGTGAACGTCCCGGTCCCCGACACTCGCCACAGCGTCCACGCGGTCGTGACCGCCCAGCCGGTCGGGCCCGACGTGCCGTCACCGGTCCCGCTGCCGACGCCGGCACTGCTGCGCCGCTTCGGTGCCGACCGCGAGCAGCTCGACGGCCTCGCGGCCCGCCCGCACGTCCAGGTCCTGCACCGCACCGGGCCGACCGCCTCGGCAGCCACGGACGCCGTGGCCGCGCGGCTCGAGGCCCTGACGATCGCGGCTCAGCACGACGGACTCGTCATCGACCTCGCGGTGCCGCGCTTCGTGACGCACCCCCTGGAGGCGACCGACCCGACGATCGCGAAGCAGTGGGTCGCGATGGACCTCGCGCCGGCCACGGAGACCAGCCTCGACATCGTCTCGCACGGCCTGGCGACCTTCGGGCTTCCCGAGCTGCGCGCGAGCGCGGTCGGACCCGCGAGCCTGCCGGCCGGCATCGCGCTGCTGACCGGTCTCGCCCACCGCCTGCTGGTCGAGTGGCCCCAGAACGACCCGGTCGGACCCGCCACGATCACCCTCGACGACGTCGCGGCCGGGCTCGGGGAGCCCGGGCTCGGGGACGCCGAGAGCGCGCCCTCCTCCGGTGTGCGCATCAGCCTGGACCTGGTCGCCGAGGAGCTCGCGGTGACGTTCCTCGACGACCCGGTCACGCTGTTCGGCTGAGTCCGTTCACCGGACGGGCGGCTTGGGCCCCAGGTTCGCCAGCGTCTCCGGACGCAGGATGCGCTGCAGGTGCTCCTCGGGCAGCAAGCCCTTCTCGAGCACGAGCTCGGCGACCCCGCGCCCCGTCAGCAGGGCCTCCTTGGCGACCGCCGTGGCGGCCTCGTAGCCGATGAACGGGTTGAGCGCCGTGACGAGACCGATCGACGCCTCGACCTCGGCGCGCAGGTGCTCGACGTTGGCCGTGATGCCGTCGACGCACCGCTCCGCGAGCACCACGATCGCCTGCTCGAGGCGGGAGATCCCGGCCGCGAGGGAGAAGCAGATGACCGGCTCGAACGCGTTGAGCTGCAGCTGCCCCGCCTCGGCGGCCATCGAGACCGTGACGTCGTGGCCGATGATCTGGAACGCCACCTGGTTCACGACCTCCGGGATCACCGGGTTGACCTTGCCGGGCATGATGCTCGACCCCGCCTGGACTGCCGGCAGGTTGATCTCGCCGAGTCCGGCCCGCGGCCCGGACGACAGCAGGCGCAGGTCGTTGCAGATCTTGCTGAGCTTGACCGCGACGCGCTTCAGCGTGCCGGAGACCTGCACGAACGCGCCGCAGTCCTGTGTCGCCTCGATCAGGTCGACCGCGGTCTCCAGCGGCAGGCCCGTGATCTCGCTCAGGTGCGTGCACGCGATCTCGACGTAGCCCGACGGCGCGTTGAGCATCGTGCCGATCGCGGTGGCGCCCAGGTTGATCTCGTGCAGCAGCGCGACCGCCTCCGAGAGCCGGGCGCGGTCCTCGGCGAGCATCTGGGCGTACGTCCCGAACTCCTGCCCCAGCGTCATGGGCACCGCGTCCTGCAGCTGGGTGCGCCCCATCTTCAGGACGTCGTGGAACTCCAGCGCCTTGCGCGCGAAGGAGTCCTCCAGCCGCAGCATCGCGGCCAGGAGCTCGCGGGCCGCGAGGATGATCGAGATCTTGACCGCCGTCGGGTAGACGTCGTTGGTCGACTGGCTGAGGTTGACGTGCTCGTTGGGGTGCAGCACGTGGTGGTCGCCCTTGGCGTGGCCCATGAGCTCCAGGGCCCGGTTGGCGATGACCTCGTTGGCGTTCATGTTGGTCGAGGTCCCGGCGCCGCCCTGGATCACGTCGACGACGAACTCGTCGTGCCACTGGCCCGCGCGGATCTCCTCGCACGTGTCGCGGATCGCCGCGAAGCGCTCGTCGTCGAGCAGTCCGAGCTGGTGGTTGGCCATCGCCGCCGCCTCCTTGACCGCGGCGATCGCCTCGACCAGGAACGGGCTGTCGGAGATGGGGATGCCGGTGATGGGGAAGTTCTCCAGGGCGCGCAGGGTGTGCACGCCCCAGTAGACCTCCGCCGGCACGTGACGCTCCCCGATCAGGTCGTGCTCGAGTCGCGTCAGTGGTGCCTCAGGTGTGATGTGAGTCATACCCCGATGCAACCACAGCGGGGCCGGTCCGGAGCACGTCGCCCTGCGCGAGTTGCCGCCTCGGAGCAGGCTGGGTCCATGACCCGGATCGCCGCCGTCGGCTACTCCCGCTCCCTGCCCGTCTCGGACCCGGCATCGCTCGAGGACGTCGAGGTCGATGCCCCGACCCCCGGACCCCACGACCTCGTGGTCGAGGTGCTGGCGGTGTCGGTGAACCCGGTCGACGTCAAGGTCCGCACCGGCGGTGACCCGGACGGCGTGCGGGTGCTGGGGTTCGACGCGAGCGGCGTCGTGCGCGAGGTCGGCGACGCGGTCACGCTGTTCCAGCCGGGCGACGAGGTCTGGTACGCGGGCGACATCACGCGCCCCGGCACCAACGCCTCCCTGCACGCGGTGGACGAGCGGATCGTCGGACGCAAGCCGACGTCGCTGTCGTTCGCGGACGCGGCCGCCCTGCCGCTGACCGCGATCACCGCGTGGGAGTCGCTGTTCGACAAGCTCGGCCTGACGGCGGAGTCGGCCGGCACGCTTCTCGTCGTCGGCGCGACCGGTGGGGTCGGCTCGATCATGCTGCAGCTGGCCGAGCACCTGCTCCCCCACGTCACGGTCGTCGCCACGGCATCGCGCCCCGAGGGCGAGGAGTGGGTGCGCTCCCTCGGCGCCGACCACGTCGTCAACCACCGCGGCGACCTCGTGGCGGCCGTCGCGGAGGTCGCACCCGACGGTGTCGACTGGATCTTCACGGCCCACTCCGAGGGCATGGTCGAGCCGTTCGCCGAGATGCTCGCGCCCTTCGGCGCGGTCGTCGCCATCGACGACCCCTCCTCGCTCGACATCCGCGCGTTCAAGTCCAAGAGCCTCTCCTGGCACTGGGAGCTGATGTTCACGCGGCCGATCCAGGCCCGGCCGGACCAGGTGCGCCAGCACGAGATCCTCGACGAGGTCGCCGACCTCGTCGACGCCGGCACGCTGCGCACGACCGCGACGACCCGCCTCGCCCCGATCGACGCCGAGCGGCTGCGCGAGGCGCACCGCCTCGTGGAGGACGGGCACGTCATCGGCAAGGTCGTCATCGCCCGCGAGGTCTGAGCGGAACATTCAGGACCGCGCTAGCCTCCTACGTCTCATGACGACTCCTGCTGCGCCCTCCTCCCGCCGCCGCCTTCTCGCGGTGCTCGCCGTGATCGCCGCCACCCTGGCCGCCGCCGCGGTCGTAGCCGCCCTTCTGCTGACGGGCGACGACGACCAGGACACCGGTCGGGAGCCGGCGGACGACGTCGCCGCCGCGCCGTCCGAGGCGCCTGACGAGACCGTCCGCACCTATCTGGAGGGCGCTCAAACGCGCGACTGCGACGTGCTCGCCGCTCACGACGTCGGCGACTACGACTCCGTGGAGGACTGCGAGGACTTCTTCAGCGGTGCCGACGACGTCGAGGGCGACGACCTCGTGGAGCTGACGATCGCCGACGTCGAGGTCACCGAGCAGAGCGACCGAGCCGCGACGGTCCGCCTGCAGCTCACCCAGTCCTACGGGGAGGGTGCCGACGCCACGACCTACGAGAACACCGTCGACTACACCTTGCGCAACGACGACGGCCGCTGGAACATCACGGGCTTCGAGACGGTCCAGGAGGACTGACGGTGGAGCTCCACCGTGATGGCCGACGCCGCATCCTCCCCGTCCTCGCCCTCGTTGCCGCGGTGGCACTCGTCGTGTCCGGTGTGCTCGTGACCCGCAGCCTCACGGGACGGGCCGACGACGCGACCCCGCCCACCGCTGCGCCGTCCGCAGAGGACGCGATGCTCGCCTACGTCCGGGCCTCGAACCTGGGCGACTGCGAAGCGTTGGTGATGCATCCCATCGCCCGGTTCCCCGATGCCACCGCGTGCGCGGAGGCGATGCGACGCTCGCAGGAGCAGGCGGAGGCCCAGGGGTACGAGGTCGATCCCCTGGCCGTCGACGTCACGGTGGAGCACCTGGAGGTGCTGTCCGAGACCGGCCTCGTCGCGGTCGTGCGCCTCGAGCTGAGTCAGAAGGTCACCCAGCTGGACGGTGACGTCACCTACCCGCGCCACACGGGCGACTACTCGTTGGTCCTGCTCGGCGGGCGCTGGCTCGTCACCGACCAGGAACCGATCGCCGTCACGGACGGGTGACCGGGAACTTTCCGCCCCGGCCCTCGCTCTGAACGGGCATGACGATCCAGGTGCCGCCCCCCGCTCCCTCGACCCCGTCGGCGCGTGACGGCGGCAAGGTCGCGCTGGTCGCCGCCATCGTCGTGAGCGCGCTGCTGCTCGTGGGCGTCGCGGCCACGGCCCTGGTCCTGGCGCTCGGCGGCTCCGAGGCGAACGGGGACGGGAACGGGAACGGGAACGGCGGATCCGCACCGGCTGCCCAGTCGCCCGAGGAGGCCGTGCGCGAGTTCCTCGACGCCAGCAACGACCTGGACTGCACGGTGCTGGCGGAGCACCCGATCACCGACTTCCGCTCGGTCGAGACCTGCGAGGAGCAGGTCGAGGAGGCGCGCGAGCAGGCCGAGGACTCCGACCTCGACTTCGACAGCTTTGCGGTGGAGGTGGACGACCTCGAGGTCACCTCGGAGGACGACGACATCGCGACCGTCCTGGTGGAGATGACGCACACCTACGCCGTCGCGGGCGAGGACACCTCGTACTCGACGACGTCGGAGTTCGAGCTCGAGCGGGACGGCGACCGGTGGGTCGTCGTGCAGGACGTCCACGAGAACGCCGACCCGGCCCTGCCCGCCGACCCGGTCGGCCCCGACGGCGAGTGATCGCCGCCGGGGACCGTGCGGATCAGGCCAGGCGGGTCAGCCAGCCGTGCCGGTCCTCGGCGCGGCCGTACTGGATGTCGACGAGCGCCGCACGAAGATCTGCGGTGACCTTGCCGATCTCGCCCTTGGCGCAGTCGACCTCGCCGCCGTTCCAGGCCAGGCGACCCACGGGGGTCACGACCGCGGCCGTGCCGCACGCGAACACCTCGGTGATCTGACCGCTCGCGACGCCGTCGCGCCACTCGTCGATCGAGACCTTGCGCTCGACGACCTCGTGGCCCAGGTCGCGGGCCAGCGTCAGGATCGAGTCGCGGGTGATGCCCTCGAGGATCGAGCCGGACAGCTCCGGGGTCACGATCGACCCGTCGGACTGCACGAAGTACAGGTTCATGCCGCCGAGCTCCTCGACCCACCGGTTCTCGACCGAGTCCAGGAAGGCGACCTGCTCGCAGCCGTGCTGGAAGGCCTCCTGCTGCGGGAGCAGGCTCGCGGCGTAGTTGCCACCGCACTTGGCGGCACCCGTGCCACCGGCGCCGGCGCGCGTGAACGTCTCCGACAGCCAGATGTCGACGGGCTTCAGGCCGGCCTTGAAGTAGGCACCGGCCGGCGAGGCGATGACCGAGTAGGTCACGTGCTGCGACGGACGCACGCCGAGGAAGACCTCGGAGGCGAACATGAAGGGACGCAGGTAGAGGCTGCGCTCCTCACCCGTCGGCACCCAGGCCCGGTCGGCCGCGACGAGCGACGCGATCGACCCGAGGAACCAGTCGGTCGGCAGCTCGGGCAGCGCGAGGCGGTGGGCCGAGCGCTGGAGCCGGTCGGCGTTGGCCTCGGGCCGGAAGCCCCAGACCGAGCCGTCGGCGTGCGTGTACGCCTTGAGCCCCTCGAAGATCTCCTGCGCGTAGTGCAGGACCGCCGTGGCGGGGTCGAGGAGCAGCGGGCCGTAGGGCACGACGCGCGCGTCCTGCCAGCCCGTCTCCGGCGTCCACTCGGCGAGGAACATGTGGTCGGTGAAGTGGTTGCCGAACCCGGGGTCGGCGAGGATCGCCGTCCGCTCGTCCTCCGTGCGCGCAGCGGGGTTCTGGGTGAACGTGCTGGCGTACGGGGCGGGAGCGGACGGTGTGGTGGTCATGAAGGTCACGGTAATGCTTTCGGAGAAGGTGGGACAGGGACGGTCAGCCCACCGATACGCCTCCGGCCACGAGCGTTCCGATGGCCTCCCCCACCTCCTGCGTGGATCGGGGAGCGGATGCGGCTCCGGCGCGGGCGGCGATGTCGGCCTCGACCGCGGTGCTGATCTGGGCGGCAGCCTCGGGGTGTCCGAGGTGGTCCAGGAGCAGCGCGCTCGAGAGGATCGCGGCGGTCGGGTCGGCCTTGCTCTGCCCGGCGATGTCGGGCGCCGAGCCGTGCACGGGCTCGAACATGCTCGGGGCGGTGCGGTCGGGGTTGACGTTGCCGCTCGCGGCCAGGCCGATGCCACCGGTGATGGCCGCGGCCAGGTCGGTCAGGATGTCGCCGAACAGGTTGTCGGTGACGATGACGTCGAAGCGCGCCGGATCGGTCGCCAGGAAGATCGTGGCGGCGTCGACGTGCAGGTAGTCGACCGCGACCTCGGGGAACTCGGCGGCGACGGCGTCGACCGTGCGGCTCCACAGGTGCCCGGCGTGCACCAGCACGTTGTTCTTGTGCACCAGCGTGAGCTTGCGCCGCGGGCGCGCCTGGGCGCGGGCGAACGCGTCGCGGACGACCCGCTCGACACCGAAGGCCGTGTTGAGGCTGACCTCGGTGGCGACCTCCTGCGGCGTGCCGACCCGGATCGCGCCGCCGTTGCCGACGTACGGACCCTCGGTGCCCTCGCGGACGACGACGAAGTCGATGTCGCCCTTGTCGACGACGCTCTGCGCCAGCGGCGTCGGGACGCCCGGGTACAGCTTCGACGGACGCAGGTTGACGTAGTGGTCGAGCTCGAAGCGGAGCTTCAGCAGCAGGCCCCGCTCGAGCACGCCGGACGGCACCGACGGGTCACCGACGGCGCCCAGCAGGATCGCGTCCTGGCCCCTGATCTCGTCGAGCACGCTCTGCGGCAGGGTCTCCCCCGTCGCGTGCCAGCGCCGCGCGCCGAGGTCGTACTCGGTGCGGGCGAAGGCGAGGTCGTGCTGCGCCGCGACCTGGTCGAGGACTCGGAGCGCCTGCTCGGTGACCTCCGGGCCGATGCCGTCTCCGGCGACGACCGCGAGGTTGTACGTCTGCGTCATGCCGCCACCGCCTTGAGGAAGGGCACGGTAGGCAGTGCCGGCATGACCGGATCCTGAACTGTCGTTCGCTGGCGCTCACTCATGTAGCCATCCTACGACTGCCAGTCTCAGATGCTGAAACCGGTGTCTCGTCCCGTGGACGTCAGTTGTCGTCGGGACGGTCGGTGGCGATGAGCGCGTCGAGCGTCTCGTTGGCGTCGTCGCGCAGGTGGGCAGGTCCCCACTCGATGGTGTGATCGGACATGGTGATGACTCCTTCTCGGTTCGTGTGGTCAGCGGTCGTGACAGACAGCTGGTCCGATGAACCGCGTGGTCGGGGTGACCGACACGAGAAGGAGCTAGATCTCAGGTGGTGAAGAAGCGATCCTGCAGCGGTTCAGCGGGCCAACGCCAGAACTCCGCGGCAGGTCGTCGGCCTTTAGGAGACCCTGCCGCGGCAAGCGATGGATACGAGCTGCTTCCGCATGCCCACGACGATACCCCACCGCGCGGCCGATTGCCTACCCGTCGGTAACGAAGATGTGGCGTGTCGCGCCCCACGCGACGTGCGTCTCACCCACCAGTCGGCGCGGCTTCCCGGGGCTCGCACGTGCCAGACTGAGGACGTGTCCTCGCCCTTCGACGTCCCCGAGCTCGTCGGCCGCGCCCTGGACCTCTCCCGGCAGCGCGGCTTCATCACCTCGACGCGCAACGAGACCGGCAGGCTGCTCTCGGCCCTGGCCGCCAGCCGCACCGGCACGCTCGCCGAGCTCGGCACCGGCACCGGCGTCGGCTCGGCCTGGCTCGCCAGCGGCGCCGCGAAGGACGCCCGCATCGTGAGCGCGGAGCTCGACCCGTCGCTCGCCGAGGACGTGCAGAAGATCTTCGCCGACGTCGACAGCATCGACATCACCTCGGGCGACTGGCGCACGCTCGAGCAGCACGCACCGTTCTCGCTGATCTTCGTCGACGTGCGGGAGGTCATGGCGGAGATCGACCACCTCGCCGACCTGCTCGAGCCCGGCGGCATCGCCGTGCTCGACGACTTCACCGTCTCAGCGCACTGGCCGCCCATCGTCGACGGTCAGGTCGACTCCGTCCGCGAGCAGTGGCTCACCGACGAGCGGTTCGTCGCGGTCGAGATGCTGATCGACGCCGACGCCAGCCTCGTCATCGCCACGCGACGCTGACCCCGGCGCCGGCGGCGGGCCGTCGAGCATCGTGAGGAAGGCCTGCACGAGCGGGCCGATCGCGAGCGCGTAGATCACGGTGCCCACGCCGACGGTGCCGCCCAGGGCGAACCCGACGGCCAGCACCGTGAGCTCGAGGCTCGTGCGCACGACGCGGATGCTGAGGCCCGTGCGCCGCACGATGCCGCTCCACAGGCCGTCGCGCGGACCCGTGCCGAAGCTCGAGCCGATGTACAGGGCGCCGGCGAGGGCGTTGCCCACCACGCCGCCCACCAGGAACGAGATCTGGACGCCCAGGTGGTCCGGGGTCGGGAGCCACGCGAGCGTGACGTCGGCGGCGATGCCGATCAGCAGGACGTTGAGGACCGTGCCGATGCCGGGACGCTGGCGCAGCGGGATCCACGCGAGCATCACGACGACGCCGGTCGCGATCACGACCTGACCGAACGTGAGCGGGACGATCGTCGTGACGCCCTCGTGGAACACGTCCCACGGGTCGAGGCCGAGACCGGCCTCGACCAGCAGCGCCATCGTCGCGCCGTAGAGCCACAGGCCCACCAGCAGGCGCACGAAGCGCCCCGGCAGGCTGCGGGTCACGCGCGCCACGGGGCGACGTACTCGTGGTCGTGGCTGCGGGGGCCGGGGCGGTCGCCGTAGCCGTCGGTCATGACGAGCGCCAGAGTCCGCCAGGACGCGAACACGGCGACGAGGAGCAGGATTCCGAGGATCATCATGGGTCCAGCATGAAAGAGATTGGCCTTGCGTTCCATAGCCAATCGGGGGAAGGTGGACTCATGGCACCCGTCCTCTCCGCCCGGCGTCTCGCGACCGTCATCGGCCAGCTCGACGACGACGGGCCCGCGTACGTCGAGATCACCGACCGCATCCGCATCGCCGCGATGGACGGTCGTCTCGCCGACGGCGCACGGCTGCCCAGCGAGCGCGAGCTGGCCACGGCCCTCGGCGTCAGCCGCACGACGACCTCGCGGGTCTACGCCGAGCTGCGTGACGCCGGACTGATCGAGTCCCGCCGCGGCTCCGGCAGCACGATCGCGCTGCCGCTGCAGGCGTCGTCGGCGAGCACCCTCATCGGGATGCACGGCGACGGCGACACCCTCGCCTTCACCTACTCGGCCCCGGTCGGCCCACCGGGCATGACGCGAGCCTTCGAGCGCGCGATCGAGAAGCTGCCGGGGCTCCTCGCGACGAGCGGCTACCTGCCGGACGGCCTCCCGGTGCTGCGCGAGCTGCTGGCCGCGCACTACACCGAGCGGGGGCTCCCCACCGACCCGCAGCAGATCATCGTCACGAGCGGTGCGATGGGAGCCATCTCGCTGCTGTCGCGCACGCTGCTGTCGCCGGGCGACCGCGTGCTGGTCGAGGGCAGCAGCTACCCGCACGCCCACGACGCGCTCGTCGCGGCCGGCGGGCGCCTCACTCCCCTGCCGGTCGGCGGCTCCCCGTGGGACGTCGAGGCCCTCACCACGGCGCTGGCAGCGGGGCGCCACAAGCTCGCGTACGTCATCCCGGACTTCCACAACCCGACGGGCGCGGTGATGACCGACGAGGAGCGCGGCGCGTGGGCCCACGGCCTGCACCGTCACGGGGTGACGGCGATCGTCGACGAGTCGATGCGCGAGGTCAACCTCGACGGGATCGAGCTGCCGCCCAGCCTGGCGGCGTACGACGCCTCGGCGGTCGTCATCGGGTCCTCGTCCAAGCCCTTCTGGGGAGGCTTGCGCGTCGGCTGGCTCCGCGCACCGCGTCACCTCGTGATGGGGCTGGTGCAGGCCCGCATGATCGACGACCTCAGCTCCTCGGCCTTCGACCAGATGGTCTTCGCCGAGCTCATGACCGACGGCGGGCAGACGGCGGCCGCCGGGCGCGCCGCGCTGCGCACCGGACGCGACCACCTGCTCGGCGAGCTCGCAGCCCATGTGCCGGAGATCGAGGCGCCGTGCCCACCCGGAGGTCTCAACCTGTGGGTCACGCTGCCCGGACGGATCTCGACGCGGCTGTGCGCGGCCGCCGAGCGTCGCGAGCTGCTGCTCACCCCGGGCCCGCGGTTCTTCAGCCAGGGCGGCACCGCCGGGGAGCGCCACGTGCGCCTGCCGTACGTGCACTCCCCCGACCGGCTCACCGAGGCGGTCTCACGCCTGCGGCTCGCGCTCGACGACGTGCTGGGCGGGCGCGCTGCGGACGTCACGCGCGAGTCCCCGCTGGACCTGATCGCGTAGGGGGTCCTCGACGCTCATCCGGCCGTCGCGGGTGGATCCGACACGCAGGCACGGACCACACGGCGGGGCCGGGACCCGCGATGATGCGTCGAGGCAGCCCCAGGTACCGACATGCATCGGACCTGGCACGCCGCTGACTGGGGATGATGCCTGCGGGTCGCCCGAGCAACCCGATTGCATCATCGCCGGTCCACCTGGCACGGAACGCCGCTGGGGGCGAGATCCCTCTCGGAATCTCGCCCCCAGCGGAGCAGTCAGCTGATGATCAGCGGGCGGCAGAACCCTCGACGTAGTCGGTGTCGGTCTGCTTCCACGCGAAGTGCGAGCGGAGGTTCTTGCCGGTCGTCTCGATCGAGTGACCGGCCTCCTTCTCACGGAGCTCGAGGAACTCCTTCGCGCCGTTGTCCTGGTCGGCGATGAAGCGCTCGGCGAAGGCACCGGACTGGATGTCCGAGAGGACCTCCTTCATGCGCTCCTTGACCGAGGCGTCGATGATGCGCGGGCCGGAGACGTAGTCGCCGTACTCGGCGGTGTCGGAGATGCTCCAGCGCTGCTTGGCGATGCCGCCCTCCCACATGAGGTCGACGATGAGCTTGAGCTCGTGGAGCACCTCGAAGTACGCGATCTCCGGCTGGTAGCCGGCCTCGGTCAGCGTCTCGAAGCCCGCCTGGACGAGGTGCGAGACACCGCCGCACAGGACGGCCTGCTCGCCGAAGAGGTCCGTCTCGGTCTCCTCGGTGAAGGTCGTCTTGATGACGCCGGCGCGCGTGCCGCCGATCGCCTTCGCGTACGAGAGCGCGAGGTCCCAGGCCTTGCCCGTGGCGTCCTGCTCGACACCGATGATGTCGGGGATGCCGCGGCCCGCGACGAACTCGCGGCGCACGGTGTGGCCCGGGGCCTTCGGGGCGACGAGCACGACGTCGACGCCCTCGGGCGCCTCGATGTAGCCGAAGCGGATGTTGAAGCCGTGGCCGAAGACCAGGGCGTCACCCGCGACGAGGTTCGGGGCGATGTCCTCGGCGTAGACCGTGCGCTGGACCTGGTCCGGCGTGAGGATCACGATGACGTCGGCCTCCTCGACGGCCTCCGCGACACCCAGGACCCGCAGGCCCTCGGCCTCGGCCTTGGCGCGGCTCTTCGAGCCCTCCTTCAGGCCGATGCGGACGTCGACGCCCGAGTCGCGCAGGTTGAGCGCGTGGGCGTGACCCTGGCTGCCGTAGCCGATGACCGCGACGTTGCGGCCCTGGATGATCGACAGGTCGGCGTTGTCGTCGTAGAACAACTCGGGCACGAGAATCTCTCCTTGGGTGGGGTGGTTCAGCCGGCCTGGGTGCCGGGGACGGCACGCAGGCTGCGGTCGGTGATGGAACGGGCGCCACGACCGATCGCGACGCGACCGGACTGGGCGATCTCGCGGATGCCGAACGGCTCGAGGACCCGCAGCATGGCGTTGAGCTTGCCGGAGTCGCCGGTGGCCTCGATCGTGACGGCGTCAGGCGCGACGTCGACGACCTTCGCCCGGAACAGCTGCACGGTCTCGAGCACCTGGCCGCGGGTGGCGGGGTCGGTCTTGACCTTGATCAGCATGAGCTCGCGCTCGACGGCCGAGCCGGCGTCGAGCTCGACGATCTTGAGCACGTTGACGAGCTTGTTGAGCTGCTTGGTGACCTGCTCGAGCGGCAGCTCGTCGACGTTCACCACGATCGTCATGCGGCTGATCTCGGGGATCTCGGTGGGTCCGACCGCGAGCGACTCGATGTTGAAGCCGCGGCGCATGAACAGGCTCGACACACGGGCGAGGACACCGGGGGTGTTCTCGACCAGGACCGACAGGGTGTGCTGCGTCGTCATGACGACACCTCCGTGTGAAGTGCAGAGTACGAAGACGTCGTCATGACATCTGGATGGTTCACTCGCTGACGCTCGTTCATCAGAGATCATCGCCTTCCCACTCGGGCGCGAGGTCTCGCGCGATCTTGATGTCGTCGTTGCTGGTGCCGGCCGCGACCATGGGCCAGACCATGGCGTCGCGCTCGACCACGAAGTCGATCACGACGGGACGGTCGGTGATGGCCATGGCCTTCTCGATCGTCGCGTCGAGGTCGTCGACCGAGTCGCACCGCAGGCCCACGCAGCCGTAGGCGTCGGCGAGCTTGACGAAGTCGGGGATGCGACGCGCGCCGATGCTCTCCGGGCCCGTGTTCAGGTCGGTGTTGGAGTAGCGCCCCTCGTAGAACAGGGTCTGCCACTGGCGCACCATGCCGAGCGAGGAGTTGTTGATGACCGCGACCTTGATCGGGATGCCCTCGAGCGCGCAGGTAGCGAGCTCCTGGTTCGTCATCTGGAAGCAGCCGTCACCGTCGATGGCCCACACGACCCGGTCGGGGTTGCCGACCTGCGCGCCCATCGCGGCCGGGACGGCGTAGCCCATCGTCCCGGCGCCACCGGAGTTGAGCCACTGACGCGGACGCTCGAAGTCGATGAAGTGCGTGGCCCACATCTGGTGCTGGCCGACGCCCGCGACGTAGGCCGCCTCGGGACCGGCGATCGCGCTGATCCGCTCGATCACGGTCTGCGGGGCGAGCCCCTCGGCGGGCGCCTCGTACGCGACGGGGTACTTGGCCTTGACCGACAGCATCTGCTGGCGCCAGGCCGCGTAGTCGCCCTTCTCGCCGTCCTCGGCGAGGGCGTCGAGGACGGTCTGCAGGTCGCTGATGACCTCGCGGCAGTCGCCCACGATCGGGACGTCGGCGTGCCGGTTCTTGGAGATCTCGGCCGGGTCGATGTCGGCGTGGATGACCTTCGCCAGCGGCGCGAAGGAGTCCAGGTTGCCGGTGACGCGGTCGTCGAAACGCGCACCCAGGCTGATCAGCAGGTCCGAGCGCTGCAGGCCGGCCACGGCCGCCACGGTGCCGTGCATGCCCGGCATGCCGAGGTGCAGCTCGTGGGAGTCGGGGAACGCGCCGCGCGCCATCAGCGTCGTGATGACCGGGATGTCGTAGGTCTCGGCGAGCTTCAGCAGCTCGGCCGAGGCGTCGGCCTTGATCACGCCGCCGCCCACGTACAGGACGGGACGCTCGGCCTCGATCATGAGTCGCGCGGCCTCGCGGACCTGCTTGCCGTGCGGGTGCGTCGTGGGGCGGTAGCCCGGCAGCGCGAGCTCGTTGGGCCACTCGAACGTCGTGGTGGCCTGCAGCGCGTCCTTGGCGATGTCGACCAGGACGGGGCCCGGGCGGCCGGTGCCGGCGATGTGGAACGCCTCGGCGATGACGCGCGGGATCTGCGCGGGGTCGGTCACGAGGTAGCTGTGCTTGGTGATCGGCATCGTGATGCCGCGGATGTCGGCCTCCTGGAAGCCGTCGGTGCCGATCAGGGCCGAGGAGACCTGCCCCGTGATCGCGACGATCGGGACCGAGTCCATGTAGGCGTCGGCGATCGCCGTCACGAGGTTCGTGGCGCCGGGTCCGGAGGTGGCCATGCAGACGCCGACACGGCCCGTGACCATCGCGTAGCCCTGCGCCGCGTGGCCCGCGCCCTGCTCGTGGCGCACCAGGATGTGGCGGATGCTCGAGTCGAAGAGCGGGTCGTACGCCGGCAGGATGGCACCTCCGGGGATGCCGAAGATGACCTCGACCTCGGCGTGCTCCAGTGCGCGGACGAGGCTCTGTGCACCCGTCAGCGTCGCGGCGCCCGTCTCGATCGACGAGGATGTCGTCTGGCCCGTCATGCTGTGTCCTTCGGTCGTGCTGGCTGTGTGGTGTCGGCTCGTGGTGTCACCTCTACCTGGTGACATAAAAAAGTCCCCCGGCCCGAAGGCATACGAGGGAGACGTGCGCCCGGAGGGCGTTCACGTCATACGGATACGAGAAGGAGCGCGTGCACGCGACCAGTGTGTCCCTCTGCCCGTACGTGGTCAAGTTGCGAGACAGCAGGTACCACCATGTGGACGACCGGCCCGTCCGAACCATCCCGCGACGCCCCCGTGCGGTCCTACGATGAGGCGGTCCGCCACCCGGCCGACTCCCGAGAACGTCCCAGGAGCCCGCATGACCTCGCCCCTGTTCCGCGCCGGCGGCACCGCCGCCGTCGTCCTCGTGCTGCTGTCGGCGTGCTCCGGCGGCCGCCCGTCCATGGATGACCTCGAGAGCGGGCTCACCTCCAACGCCTCCCTGTTCCCCGTGGCCGAGCAGCAGGCCGAGTGCGCAGCCGAGATCCTGCTCGACTCCGACCTGTCGGACGACGTCCTCGCGGCCGTCGCCGAGGCCGACGCCGAGGCGAAGGCCGACCTGACCGATGCGGACCGCTCGGCGCTCGCGCGGCTGCAGGTCGAGGTGCTCACGACCTGCACGGGCTGACCCCGCGCCGGTCCACTGGGCGGACCCCTGCCTGATGGGGAGGGCTCCCTATCGCGCCCGCGCCGGAGGTCCGCTTGAATAGCACCGCGCGGCAGATGGCCGTGCCCTGATACCTGGGGGTTCCCATGAAGAAGTTCATGGCGGTTGCGGCCGTCTCGCTCATCGCTTTCACGTCCGCCTGTGGCGGGGGCCGTCCCTCGGCGGACGACCTCAGCTCCGCGATCCAGGAGCAGGGCGAGTCGCTCGGCATCACGGCTGACGTCGCCGACTGCATCGCCGAGAAGATCGAGGCCTCGGACATCTCCGACGACACCCTGAACAAGATCGTCGACGGTGACGTCGACGTGACCGGCGCGGCCGCCGTCCCCGAGGACGACGCCGACGCGCTGAACGACATCAACGACGACCTCGCCGCCTGCATCACGGGCTGATCCGGCGGGTCCTCCCGGTCGACGTCCGGGAGGACCCCGCGCACCGGTCACAGGTGCCGAACAGGTTGAATGACGCTCGACGTGCGCGGCAGGGGGCCGCGCCGAACCACTACTGGGAGTTCTCCATGAAGAAGCTCATGACGGTCGCTGCCGTCTCGCTCATCGGCCTGACCGCTGCCTGCGGCGGCGCCGACCGACCCACGAAGGCCGACCTCGCCGAGCAGTTCGAGTCGCAGTCCTCGGACTCGATCCCGATCGACGCCGACGCCGCCGACTGCATGGCCGAGGAGGTCCACGGCTCGGACATGTCCAACGGCACGCTGCAGGACATCGTCGACGGCGAGATCGACCTGACCGGTTTCACGGTCCGCCTGCCCGAGGACGACCTCGAGGCCTGGGAGGCCATCACCGACGACGTCGTCGCCTGCGTCGCCCCCTGATCCCACCCGATCACGCGAACGGC
>NZ_BAAAME010000002.1:360681-361140 GCF_039529015.1 Aeromicrobium alkaliterrae | reverse complement strand
GCCGTTCGACGTCTCCGCGCGGCTTCCACACCCGGCAGAACCGCGTCCCCGTCACACAGCCGACGGACAGGCACGGTTGAATGGTGCCGGCCGCGGCAGACCGTCGCGGCAGATCAACGGGAGACCTGATGAAGAAGACCATTGCCCTGGCCGCCTCAGCCGGACTGATCGTGTTCACGGCCGCATGTGGTGGCGGTGGCCGCCCCTCGGTCGACGAGATCTCCGAGGCACTCAAGGACGACTCGACGTTCGGGAGCGACGCCGTCCCGGACGAGGCCGTCGACTGCATCGCCGAGAAGTTCCACGAGTCCGACATCTCCGACGAGGCGCTGCAGGCGCTCATCGACGGTGACGAGGACTACGAGGAGTCGAAGTCCGACCGGGATGCCGCGACGGAGATCAGCGACGAGATCACCGAGTGCGTCACCGGCTGACGCCACCCGATCACGCGAACGGCCC
>NZ_BAAAME010000002.1:343866-360645 GCF_039529015.1 Aeromicrobium alkaliterrae | reverse complement strand
CGGGCCGTTCGACGTCTCCGCGCTGCATCACCAGGGCGACGGGGCGTAGTCCTTCAGGAAGACGCCGAACAGGTCCTCGCCGGCCTCGCCGCGCACGATGGGGTCGTAGACCCGGGCGGCGCCGTCGACCAGGTCGAGCGGGGCCTTGAAGCCCTCGTCGGCCAGGCGCACCTTGGTCGTGTACGGACGCTCGTCGGTGATCCACCCCGTGTCGACCGCGGTCATGAGGATGCCGTCGACCTGCAGCATCTCCTCCGCGCTCGTGCGGGTCAGCATGTTGAGCGCGGCCTTCGCCATGTTGGTGTGCGGGTGCCCGGCGCCCTTGTACCGGCGGCTGAACTGGCCCTCCATCGCCGAGACGTTGACGACGTACGTGCGGCGACCCGCCGACGCCGCCATCGCCGGACGCAGGCGGCTGACCAGGATGAACGGCGCGACGCTGTTGCACAGCTGCACCTCGAGCAGCTCCAGGGCGTCGACCTCGCTGACGGTCTGCACCCAGCTGTTGGTGTCGACGACGTCCGGCAGCAGGCCGCCGGCGTCGATGCGGTCGACGTCGGCCGAGCCGGCGGTCAGCGCGATCGCCGTGAGGGCGTCGGCCGTGGAGGCGTCGCTGGCGAGCACCGGGTGCGACGAGACCGAGCCGACCAGGGACGCCGGGTGCGCGTCGCTGGTGTGGCCGAAGGTCACGAGCTCGACGGGCGAGCCGGCCGGCAGCGGGGCCGACTCGGCCTCGGCGATCGCCGAGTACGCCCCCGGCTGACGCTTCACGGTCTGGGCCGCGTTGTTGATGAGGATGTCGAGCGGACCGGCTGCCGCGACGTCATCGGCCAGCCCGATGACCTGGGCCGGGTCGCGCAGGTCGATGCCGACGACCTTCAACCGGTGCAGCCACTCCCCCGAGTCAGGCATCTGGGTGAAGCGGCGGACCGCGTCGCGCGGGAAGCGGGTCGTGATCGTGAGGTGGGCGCCGTCGCGCAGCAGGCGCAGCGCGATGTACATGCCGATCTTGGCGCGGCCACCCGTGAGCAGCGCGCGTCGACCGGTCAGGTCGGTGCGGGCGTCACGCTTGGCGTGGCTGAACGCAGCGCACTCGGGGCAGAGCTGGTGGTAGAACGCGTCGACCGTCGTGTACTTCTGCTTGCACATGTAGCAGCCGCGCGGCACGAGCAGCTCGCCCGCGGTGGCGCCGCGGGCGTTCGACACGAGCGGGATGCCGGCGGTCTCGTCGTCGATGCGACTGGCCGAGCCCGTCGCGGTGAGCTCGATGACGGCACGGTCGGCGGCGCTGACGGCGTCGCGCTTGGCGTTGCGGCGCTCGCGCTTGGCGGCCTTGAAGAACCCGCCCGTGGCCCGTCGCAGCGCGACGTAGGCGGGATCCTCCTCGTCCAGCGCACCGGCCTGGGCCAGGACCCGGAGGGCGGTGGCGAGGTCGTCGTCGGAGAAGTCGGGCACCGGCAGATCTTACGTGGCGTCAGCCCGTGATGGCGCCGTGGGCGGCCGAGCTGACGAGCTTGCGGTACTTCGCGAGCACGCCGGACGTGTACTTCGGCGGCAGCGGCTCCCAGCCGACCTTGCGTGCCTCGAGGTCGTCGGGGTCGATCTCGACCTCGAGGAGCTTGTTGGCGACGTCGAGCGTGATCGGGTCGCCGTCGCGCACGAAGGCGATCGGCCCGCCGTCGACGGCCTCGGGAGCGACGTGGCCGACGCACAGGCCGGTCGTGCCGCCGGAGAAGCGTCCGTCGGTCAGCAGCAGGACGTCCTTGCCGAGGCCGGCGCCCTTGATCGCGCCGGTGATCGCGAGCATCTCGCGCATGCCCGGGCCGCCCTTGGGGCCCTCGTAGCGGATCACGACGACGTCACCCGCGGCGATCGTGCCGTCCTCGAGCGCGTCCATCGCCTTCTTCTCGCCGTCGAAGACCCGGGCCGTGCCGCGGAAGACGTCGGAGTCGAAGCCGGCGCTCTTGACGACGGCGCCGTCCGGCGCGAGGGAGCCGTGCAGGATCGTGAGGCCGCCGGTCTTGTGGATCGGCTGGTCGAGCGGACGGATGATGTCGCCGTCGAGGCCCAGCTCGATGTGCGCGAGGTTCTCGGCCATCGTCTTGCCCGTGACGGTGAGGCAGTCGCCGTGCATCAGGCCCGCGTCGAGCAGCGCCTTCATGATGACCGGGATGCCACCGACCTTGTCGACGTCGTTCATGACGTAGCGGCCGAAGGGCTTGAGGTCGCCCAGGTGCGGGACCTTGTCGCCGATGCGGCTGAAGTCGTCGAGCGTGAGGTCGACCTCGGCCTCACGCGCGATCGCGAGGAGGTGCAGCACCGCGTTGGTGGAACCACCGAGCGCCATGACGACTGTGATGGCGTTCTCGAACGCCTCCTTCGTCAGGATCTGGCGGGCCGTGATGCCGCGGCGCAGCAGCTCGACGACGGCCTTGCCGGACTCCTCGGCGTAGTGGTCGCGGCGCTTGTCCGGCCCGGGAGGCGCGGCCGAACCGGGCAGGCTCATGCCGAGGGCCTCGGCGGCCGACGCCATCGTGTTGGCGGTGTACATGCCGCCGCACGCGCCCTCGCCGGGGCAGATCGCGCGCTCGATCTTGTCGACCTGCTCGCGGCTCATGAGTCCGCGCATGCAGGCACCGACGGCCTCGAAGGCGTCGATGATCGTGACGTCCTTGCCGTCCACGTTGCCCGGCATGATCGAGCCGGCGTAGAGGAAGACGCTCGCGAGGTCGAGGCGGGCCGCGGCCATCAGCATGCCGGGCAGGCTCTTGTCGCAGCCGGCGAGCAGCACCGAGCCGTCGAGGCGCTCGGCCATCATGACGGTCTCGACCGAGTCGGCGATGACCTCGCGGCTGACGAGGGAGAAGTGCATGCCCTCGTGGCCCATCGAGATGCCGTCGGAGACGCTGATCGTGCCGAACTCCAGCGGGTACCCGCCGCCGGCGTGCACGCCGACCTTGACGCTCTTGGCGAGCCGGTCGAGCGGGAGGTTGCAGGGGGTGATCTCGTTCCAGCTCGACGCGACGCCGATCTGCGGCTTGACCCAGTCGTCGTCACCCATGCCGACGGCACGGAGCATGCCGCGTGAGGCGGTGGCCTTCAGGCCGTCGGTGACGTCGCGGCTGCGGGGCTTGATGTCGGGCGTGGTGGGGTCGTCGGCCATGCGCTCAGGGTACGACCGTGGCGTGCGGGGGCGACAGGACAGGTGCCCCTCAGAACGGCGCCGTGTCAGAACAGGGGCACGAGGACCAGCGCCAGCGCCCAGCTCACGAAGCTGCCGACGAGGACGTACTCGGCGCGCATCCCGTCCTTGCTGTCCTGGGAGATCTCGGGGAACCGCAGGATGCCCTTCGCGGCGACGACGACGGCGATCGCTCCGACCTGGCCGCTGACCGCGAAGCCGAACACGAGCCACCGCTCGAGCGGGCCGAGCAGACGACCGCCGCGCAGCGTCTTCTCGGTGGCGAGGACCTGCGGGCCGGTGGCCTCCAGCGCCTGCCGGACCACCACGTTGGCCGCAGTGGTCAGGAACAGCAGGACGCCGAGCCCCAGGGCCGCGCGGTCGAGCGGCAGGTCGGCCAGGCCGGGTACCGCGAGGTCGCGGTACCACCCGCTGATCGGCGCGTCCGTGACCTCGAGGATCGGCGACAGCGCGATGAAGGCGACGCCCACGACGGCCAGCCCGACGGTGCCCGCCGTGGAGGCGTGGTCGGCGGCGTCCAGCCAGATGACCAGCACGACCGTGACGACGGGCAGGATCCAGAGCGTGTGCCACTCGAGCCCGAGGGCCAGCGACCCGGCGATCGTGACGGCGATGCCGCCGAGGTGACGCCAGCGCGGGAGCAGGTCGGCCAGCCCGACCGCGGCCAGGAGGACGGCGAGCGCGGTCATGACGTCGCCGGGACGAGGCCGAGGGACTCCACGAGGGAGGCGATGCCGCCTCGCCGGACCCGCTGGGACACGGCCGACGGCGAGATGCCCTCGGACCGCGCGATCTCGGCGTGGGTGCGCCCCTCGACCAGGCCGAGCACGATGCGGCGCTGGCGGGCGTCGAGGGCGCTCAGCACCTCGTCGCGGCACAGCAGGTACGCGTTCACGAGGTCGACCGTCTCCTTCTCCGTCGCCCCGGCGGGGTCGTGACCGGTGCCGTCCATGACCCAGGTGCGCAGCGCCGGAAGTCGGCGCTGGCGGTCCTTGACCTCGTCGACCGCAGCGCGGGCCGACCACCAGGCGGGTCCGTCCTGGGTCAGACCGTACGCGGACTCACCGACGATCTCGAGGCCCCCGATGCCGATGCCGCACCGGGCGTCCATCCCCTCGGGCAGGGCGCAGCGGACGAGCGCAGCCGCGTGGAGGGCTTCCGACAGGGAGGTGTGGACCGACTGGAACTCGTCGCCGATCGTGGGTTCGAGCGCCTGCTCGTGCCCCACGAGGTCGTTGACCCGCGCGAGCGCCGTGAGCAGGTCCCGTTGAGCGACGGAGCGCGACTCCGCCGCACGCGAGGCCACCAGGTCGCCGATCACGGCGTAGCGGCGCGTCCCGAGAGGTGAAGGAGATGGCTTCATCGTCATGAAATGAAGCATATCGCTTCATTCTCCAGAAGTGAAGCAATATGCTTCACCATCCGGCGTCACCGCCCCCGCACGTCATCTCGTACGGTGGCTCCATGACACGCCTCGCCTGGGCCACGGGAGCGGGATTCGCCGACTCCGACGCCGACCTGCCGCTGCTCACCGAGGCCGCGGCGCGCGCCGGACTGACGAGCGAGGTCGTCGTGTGGGACGACCCGGCCGTCGAGTGGGACGCCTACGACCTGGTCGTCGTGCGCTCGTGCTGGGACTACGTGCCGCGGCGCGAGGAGTTCCTGACCTGGGCCGCGAGCGTGCCCCGTCTGGCCAACCCCGCCGACGTGATCGCCTGGAACACCGACAAGACCTACCTGCGCGAGCTCGAGACCGCCGGCATCGCGATCGTCACGACCGCCTGGTCCGTCACCGGTCCCGACGACCTGCCGCCGGCCCGCGAGTGGGTCGTGAAGCCCACGATCTCGGCCGGGTCGGCCGACACCGCACGGTGGACCGACCCCGCCCGGGCCCTCGAGCACGGCCGGCAGCTCCTCGCCGCGGGCCGACCGACCATGACGCAGCCCTACGTCGACGCCGTCGACTCCGAGGGCGAGACCGGGATCCTGCTGTTCGGGGGCCGCTACTCCCACGCCTTCCGCAAGGGGGCGCTGCTCACCACGGACGACGACCCCCGCGAGCTCCCCGAGCTCAAGGAGGACATCCTCGCCCGCGAGCCCTCGGCCGAGCAGGTCGCGTTCGCCGAGCGCACCGTGGCCGCCGCCGGCAGCCTGCTGGGGACCGACCTGCTCTACGCCCGCGTCGACGTCGTGACCGACGCCGACGGCAGCCTGCGGCTCATGGAGCTCGAGCTCACCGAGCCCTCGTTCTTCCTGCAGCACACCGACGTCGGAGCCGACCGCGCGATCGCCGCCATCCTCCCCCGTCTCCCCTGACCCCTCGCGAGCCGTCGGGGTGCTTGGCGATCCACCGCTGTGCGGCCGCGTGGCCGTCGTCGAAGAGCGACTGCTGCTGCTCGGGAGTCAGGTCGAAGTCGGTCCACCCGACGCCGCGCGGCCTGGCGAAGATCGTGCGCTCGGCGTCGCGCGGGTCGTCGACGTGGCGGATCTGGGTCGAGTCGACCGTCGTGTAGATCAGGCTGCGCAGCATCGACACGGGCCCCGTGACGGGCACGGCCGGTGCTCGCTCGCTGGCCCGCGAGCTGAGCCTGACGCCGATCGAGGGCCAGCGCGGCGGCTCACCGTCCTGACGGTCGAACGCGGCCACCGGGTAGGTCTCCAACAGCGATCCATCGGCCAGCGTGGACTCGCCGTAACGGCCGTCCAGACGCACCGGTTCGAACAGGAACGGGATCCCGGCCGAGGCACGCACCGCCACGGCGACGGGGAACGCGTCCGGGTCGACGCCGTACTCCGGGAGGTCCCACGGGATGCGCAGGAGGCGCTGGCGGGAGAGGTCGCTCGTGGAGACCACCAGGTGTGAACGGTCGCGCACGTCGACGGCTGACGGGTCGCGGGCCAGGTCGGCGAAGGTTCGCACGCCCAGGTCGCCGAGCACCCCGCGCAGCCAGTCGGTCAGGTACGCCCCCTCGTACATGCCGAGGCGGAACAGGATGCCCCACGCATCGGCCACCCGCGGCGCCCACCCGAGCCACCGCAGGCCCGCCCGGCGGTCCTCCATCTGCGAGTAGTCGAGCGTGCGCATGATCTCGTCGGCGCGCGTGAGGGGCTCCCCCGCGCGCTGCATCGCGGCGATGACCGAGCCCACGATCGCGCCGGCGGACGACCCCGCGATGCGCTCGAAGCGCCAACCCGCCTCGTCCAGCGCGACCGCGGCACCCACCAGGGCGATGCCCTTGACGCCGCCACCCTCGAGCACGAGGTCGGCGGAGCGAGTCGGGACGTCAGCGGACTGGTCCTCCACGGCCATGTCACGAGCCTAGTCGGAGGGGCCGAGGCCCCTGCGGCGTGCGTCCGGCCGTGACAGGATGCTCGCGTGATCCAGCCCGCCCTCGTCCGTTTCCACGACGTCCGCAGCGAGGACGGCACCCTGCTGCGCGCCTGGGGCAACGGCGGCAGCGGTCCCGCCGTGCTGCTCTCGAACGGTCTCGGCACCAACCCCTACGCGTGGCCCGACCTGCTGCAGCCCGACAACGGCCTGCAGGTCGTCGGGTGGAACCACCGCGGCATCGGCGGCTCGGAGCGACCCGCGTCGGGCCGCATCGACATGGACGCCCACCTGGAGGACATGGTCGCGGTCATGGACGACGCCGGCATGGACTCGGCCGTCCTGATCGGCTGGTCGATCGGCGTCAACGTCGCCTTCGAGTTCGCCGTCCGGTACCCCGAGCGGGTCACCGGAATCCTGGCCATCTGCGGCGTCCCCGGTGCGACCTTCTCGACGATGCTCGAGCCGTGGAAGGTCCCGCCCCTGGTGGCGCAGACCCTGATGATCACGCTCGCGCGCATCTCGACCGTCACGGGCCACGGGCTGGCCCCCGTCACGAGCCGGATCCCCTGGACCCGGTTCTCGGTCAACCTGCTCAAGATGGCCCGCGTCTTCGGCCCGAGCGCCGACGACACCGTGCTCCGCGACGTCGTGCAGGAGTTCTTCACGTCCCACCCCGCCTGGTACGCCCAGCTGGCCCTGGAGGCGGCCCGGCACGACCGGGTCTCGCTGTCGAGGATCACCGTGCCGACCGCGCTCGTGGCCGGCACGAAGGACCTGCTGGCCGGGCCCGAGGCCATGCGGTCGGCCGCGGCACGCATCCCGAACGCGCGCTACCGCGTCGTCGACGGCACGCACTTCCTGCCGATCGAGCGCCCGGACGTCGTGCTCGAGGAGCTCGAGCGGCTCCTCGAGCGCGTCTGACCTAGGTGAGCTTCTCGAGGATCAGCTCGCGCACGCGGCCCGCGTCGGCCTGACCGCGCATGTCCTTCATGACCGCACCGATCAGGGCACCGGCCGCCTGGAGCTTGCCGTCGCGGATCTTGTCGGCGACGTCCGGGTTGGCCTCGATCGCGCGGTCGACGGCCTCGCCGAGGGCGCCGTCGTCGGAGACGACCTCGAGCCCGCGAGCGGCCACGACCTCCTCAGGCGTTCCCTCGCCGGCCAGCACGCCGTCGAAGACGTCACGCGCGAGCTTGTCGTTGATGCGTCCGGCGTCGATCAGGCCCTGGATGCCCGCGACCTGTGCCGGGGTGATCGGCAGCGCGGCCAGGTCGACCCCGGTGTCGTTGGAGCGGCGGGCGAGCTCGCCGAGCCACCACTTGCGAGCAGCCTGCGGCGCGGCACCGGCCTCGACCGTTGCCACGATGAGCTCGAGCGCGCCGGCGCCGATCGTGTCGCGCATGTCGAGGTCCGAGAAGTCCCACTCGGCCTGCAGGCGCTTGCGGCGCTCCGACGGCGGCTCGGGCAGCGTGCCGCGGAGCTCGTCGACCCAGGCGCGCGACGGCGCGACGGGCGCGAGGTCGGGCTCCGGGAAGTAGCGGTAGTCCTCAGCGTCGGACTTCTCACGGCCCGACGACGTGGTGCCGTCGGACTCGTGGAAGTGACGCGTCTCCTGCACGACCTTCTGGCCAGCGTCGATGATGCCGGCGTGACGCCCCACCTCGAAACGCACGGCGCGCTCGACCGAGCGGAACGAGTTCACGTTCTTGGTCTCGCTGCGGGTGCCGAGCGTGCTGGAACCGGTGGGCTTGAGCGACAGGTTGACGTCGGCACGCAGCGAGCCCTGGTCCATCCGGGCGTCGGAGACACCGAGGGCGAGCATCAGGTCGCGGAGCTGGTTGACGTACGCGCGGGCGACCAGCGGGGCCTTGTCGCCGGGGACCTCGATCGTGCGGGTGACGATCTCGATGAGCGGGATGCCGGCACGGTTGTAGTCGAGCAGCGAGTGGTCGGCGCCGTGGATGCGACCCGTCGCGCCGCCCACGTGGAGGCTCTTGCCGGTGTCCTCCTCCATGTGCGCGCGCTCGATCTCGATGCGGTAGACCTCGCCGTCGACCTCGACGTCGGTGTAGCCGTCGAACGCGATGGGCTCGTCGTACTGCGACGTCTGGAAGTTCTTCGGCTGGTCCGGGTAGAAGTAGTTCTTGCGCGCGAACCGGCACCACTCCGCGATCTCGCAGTTCAGCGCGAGGCCGATGCGGATCGCGGACTCGACGGCCTTGGCGTTGACGACCGGCAGCGCGCCGGGCAGGCCGAGGCACACCGGGCACACCTGGGTGTTCGGCTCGGCACCGAACTCGGTGGCGCAACCGCAGAACATCTTGGTGGCCGTGTTGAGCTCGACGTGGACCTCCAGGCCCATGACCGGCTCGTAGCGCGTCAGCGCCTCGTCGAACGGCACCAGCGGGGTCTTGGCAGCGGTGGTCATCGCACGACCTCCTCGAGGACGGGGGCGGGCACGAGGCGCTCGAGCGCCGCACCCGCGTTGTAGAGCCGGTCGTCGGCCTGGGCGGGGGCGAGGAACTGGCCACCGACCGGCAGACCCGAGTCGTCGGCCAGACCGATCGGCACGTTGATGCCGGGCACGCCCGCGAGGTTCGCCGGGATCGTGCAGACGTCCTCGAGGTACATCGCCAGCGGGTCGTCGGACTTCTCGCCGAGGCGCCACGCCGTCGTGGGCGCGGTGGGCGAGAACAGCACGTCGACCTGGGCGAACGCGGTGCTGAAGTCCTGCGCGATCAGCGTGCGCACCTTCTGCGCGGAGCCGTAGTAGGCGTCGAAGTAGCCGCTCGAGAGGGCGTAGGTGCCCAGGATGATGCGGCGCTTGACCTCGTCGCCGAAGCCGGCGTCGCGCGTGGCGGCCATGACCTGCTCGGCCGACGGCGACGGGTTGCCGTCGGGCGAGACCCGCAAGCCGTACCGCATCGCGTCGAAGCGGGCCAGGTTGCTGGACACCTCGCTCGGCATCACGAGGTAGTAGGCGGCGATGCCGTGGGTGAAGCTCGGGCAGGAGACCTCGACGATCTCGGCACCGGCGTCGGCGAGCTTCGCGACGGCCTCGTCGAACCGGCGCTGCACGCCGGGCTGGAAGCCCTCTCCGGCGAACTCGCGGACGACGCCGATGCGCAGCCCGGCGACGTCGCCACGGCGGGCGGCGTCGACGACCGACGGCACGGGGGCGTCGATGCTGGTGGAGTCGCGGGGGTCGTGGCCGGCGACGACCTCGTGCAGCAGCGCCGCGTCGAGGACCGACCGGGCCATGGGGCCGACCTGGTCGAGGCTGCTGGCCATCGCGATGACGCCGTAGCGGGAGACACCGCCGTAGGTGGGCTTCACGCCGACGATGCCGGTCATGGCGCCGGGCTGGCGGATCGATCCGCCCGTGTCGGTGCCGAGCGCCAGGGGCGCCTCGAACGCGGCGACGGCGGCGGCCGAGCCACCGCTGGACCCGCCCGGGATGCGGTTGGTGTCCCACGGGTTGCGGGCGGGACCGTACGCCGAGTGCTCGTTCGACGAGCCCATCGCGAACTCGTCGAGGTTGGTCTTGCCGAGGATCGGCAGGCCGGCGGCGCGCAGGCGCTCGACGACGGTCGCGTCGTACGGCGGCACCCAGCCCTCGAGGATCTTCGAGCCGGCCGTGGTGGGCTGGCCCTTCGTGTTGATCAGGTCCTTGACCGCGATCGGCACGCCGGCGAGGGTCGGGAGCGACTCCCCCGCCGCGCGGCGCGCGTCGACGTCGGCGGCGGTGGCGAGGGCGCCCTCGGCGTCGACGTGCAGGAACGCGTTGAGGTCGCCGTCGACCGACGCGATGCGGTCGAGCTGGGCCTGCGTGGCCTCGACGGAGGTCACCGACCCCTCGGCGAGCTGGGCGGCCAGGTCCGATGCGTTCAGGCGAATGACGTCGCTCATGCCTCCTCCCCCAGGATCTTCGGGACCAGGAAGCGGTCCTCCTCGGCGGCGGGGGCGCCCGCGAGCGCGTCGTCGCGCGACAGGCCCGGCGTGGGCACGTCGGCGCGGAACACGTTGGTGATCGGGACCGGGTGGCTCATGGGCGTGACGTCGGCGCCGGCGGACTCGACCACGCCCTGCACGGCGGCGACGTGGTCGAGGATCGCGGGGAGCTCGGCGCCGAGGCGGTCGAGCTCGGCGTCACTGAGCGAGATGCGGGCGAGGCTCGCCAGGTGGGCGACGTCCTCACGCGAGAGGGGCGACGACATGCGTCTCCTGGGTCGGTGGGGCAGTACCGCGCCATCCTAGTCAGCGCGGCCGCGTCACCGACCGTTCACCCGGCACCCCTAGCGTCCCCCCGTGCCCGAGACGCTGAACCTGGACGACCTGGCCCACCTGAGCGTGGACGACTCCGACGACGACGACCCCGTGCTGCTGGGTGCCGACGGGCTCGCGGTCGACACGTGGCGCGAGGGCTACCCGTACGACGAGCGGCTCGACCGCACGACCTACGAGCTGGAGAAGCGCCTCCTGCAGATCGAGCTGATCAAGCTGCAGAGCTGGGTCAAGGAGACGGGTCAGCGGATCGTGCTGGTCTTCGAGGGCCGCGACGCCGCCGGCAAGGGCGGCACGATCAAGCGGTTCACCGAGCACCTCAACCCGCGTGGTGCGCGGGTCATCGCGCTGGTCAAGCCGACCGAGCGCGAGCAGTCGCAGTGGTACCTGCAGCGCTACGTCGAGCACCTGCCGAGCGCCGGGGAGCTCGTCTTCTTCGACCGCTCCTGGTACAACCGCGCCGGTGTCGAGCGCGTCATGGGCTTCTGCACGCCCGACCAGTACACCGAGTTCCTGCGCCAGGCACCGGCCTTCGAGAAGATGCTCGTCAACGACGGCGTGCACGTCGTGAAGTTCTGGTTCTCGGTCTCGCGCGCCGAGCAGCTCACGCGGTTCACGATCCGGCAGATCGACCCCGTGCGGCAGTGGAAGCTCTCGCCGATGGACCTCGCCTCGCTCGACAAGTGGGACGCCTACACGCAGGCGAAGGAGGCGATGTTCCGCAAGACGGACACCAAGCACTCCCCCTGGACCGTCGTGAAGAGCAACGACAAGAAGCGCGCGCGACTTGAGGCCATGCGGCACGTGCTGCACCGGTTCGACTACCCGGGCAAGGACCACGAGGTCGTCCGGACCCCGGACCCGCTGATCGTCGGCGCCGCGGCCGACCTGTTCGACCCCGACTCCGCCGACGTCGACTGACGGCGCCGGCCTGGCGGACCGGAGATGATGCATTCCGGCAGCCCCCGCGACCCCGATGCATCATTCCGGGTCATCCGGCACCGAGGGATGAGGCATTGCGGTGGCCAGGGCAGCCCGAACGCATCATCGCCGGTCGAACCCCCCGATGCGGTTCATTGCCGCCTGTCGGAAACCACTGTCGGCCCGCAGGTCGACGCCCGTCAGGCTCGGGCGCGGTTGCGGGCGAACAGGCGGGCGGCGAGCACCAAGATCGTGACGCCGAGAACGATGTCGGCGACGACGTGGGCCTGCCGCCACAGCGGCATGTCGAGGGCTCCGGGCACGGTGTAGTGACCGATGCCGATCAGGCCGCTGACCGAGTACAGAGACAGTCCGACCACGGCGGGCACGACACGCCCGCTCAGCAGGCTCCAGACACCCCATGCACCGAACGCGGTGAACACGAACCACGCGAGTCCGACCACCGTGGCGCTCGGCGCCGGGATCGTCGCGTCGGGCCCCGGCACGGGATAGTCGGCGTAGTTCGCGTAATTGTCGACGTAGTGCACGACCGAGACGGCCACGGCGACCGCCACGACCGCGAGGATCGTGCGGGTGCCGCGCAGCGGTGCGGTGGGCTCGGACATCGCGCTACTGCCCGGTGCGGCCGTCGATCGCCTCGCGCAGGAGGTCGGCGTGGCCGCAGTGGCGGGCGTACTCCTCGATCATGTGGACGAGCAGGTCGCGGATCGTGACGACCTCGCCGCCGCGGCCCGGAATGACGAGCTCGAGGCCGAGATCCACCTCCGGCACGGCGTCGACCCACGCCTCCGCACGGGCGACCTCGGACCGCCAGCGGTCGAACGCCTCGGTGACGCAGGACTCGGTGGGCGCGGCGCCGTCGAAGTCGAGGTCGCGGTGCTCGGGCGTGCGGAACGGACGCGGCTCGTCGAGGCCCAGAGCGGTCTGCGCGAACCAGAACTGCTCGACGCCGGCCAGGTGACGTACGAGGCCGAGCAGGCTGAGGCTGCTGGGCGGGACGCTGCGGGTCGCGAGCTGCTCGGGCGTGAGGTCCTCGCACTTGAGCGCCAGGGTGTGCCGGTAGATGCGCAGGTAGTCGACGTAGGTGGCCTTCTCGCCCACCGGCTGCTCACCGGCGTCGCGCGGGTCGGGGCCGGCGGTGACCCACATGTCGGCCATCAGCGCGATCCGCAGCTCTCCGAGAGCACGCGCACGTTCGAGACCCGACCGGCGGCCAGGCGCGACGGCGACGGCACCGGACGGCGGACCAGCTCGCCGCCGCAGTTGGGGCAGACCCCGTGCAGCACGGTCTCGGCGCACTCGCGGCACCACGTGCACTCGAACGAGCAGATCAGGACGTCGGTGGACTCGGGCGCGATGTCGCGGTCGCAGCACTCGCAGCTCGGACGGATCTCCAGCATCAGGACTCCTCGGCGTCGTCGGCGTCGTCAGTGTCGGTCGCCTCGGGCTCCGACGCCGGCGGGCCCTCGGCGAGGAGCTTCTCGAAGCCGGCCTCGTCGAGGATCGGCACACCGAGCTGCTCGGCCTTGTCGGCCTTCGAGCCCGCGTTGTCGCCCACCACGACGTAGTCGGTCTTCTTGCTGACCGACCCGGCCGCCTTGCCACCGCGGCTGATGATGGCCTCCTTGACGGAGTCGCGCGTGTAGCTCTCGAGCGAGCCGGTGACGACGATCGTGAGCCCGTCGAGGACTCCCCCGGTCTCGGCCTGACCGGGCCCCGGGTGGTCGGGGATCTCGAACCGCACGCCGGCCGCGCGCCACTGCTGGAGGATCTCGGCGTGCCAGTCGACGTCGAGCCAGGCCCGGAAGGACTCGGCGATGATGCCGCCGACGCCGTCGACGGCCGAGAGCTCCTCGACTGACGCCTCCTCGATCGCCGTCAGCGAGCCGAAGTGCTGGGCCAGGGCCCGGGCCGCCACGGGCCCGACGTGGCGGATGTTGAGCGAGACGAGGAACCGCCAGAGGTCCTTGGTCTTGGCCTTCTCGAGCTCGTCGAGGAGCTTGAGCGCCTGCATCGAGAGGATGTGGGTCTCGTCGCCGTCGAACTCGCCCTCGGCGTCGAACGGCGGGTCGTCCTTCTTGCGCAGGCGGCGGAACGGAGCGCGCGTGTCGACACCGCCGTCGTCGTTGAGCCGGGCCAGCCCGGTCTCGGGATCACGCACGGCGACGTCGATGCCGAACAGGTCGCGGCGCCCCAGGGCGAACAGTCCGGCCTCGGTGACGAGCGGTGGGACCTCGGGGCGCGTGGGCTGGGTGAGGGCGGCGGCCGTGACCTCGCCGAGGGCGTCGATGTCGAGGGCACCGCGCGAGCCGATGTGCTCGACCCGGCCGCGCACCTGCGCCGGGCACGACTGCGCGTTCGGGCAGCGCAGGTCGATGTCGCCCTCCTTCATCGGCCGCAGCTCGGTGCCGCACTCGGGGCACGCCTTCGGCATCTCGAACTCGCGCTCGGAGCCGTCGCGCAGCTCGACGACCGGGCCGAGCACCTCGGGGATCACGTCGCCGGCCTTGCGCAGGACGACGGTGTCGCCGATCAGGACACCCTTCTCGCGCACGACGTCCTTGTTGTGCAGCGTGGCCTGGCGCACGACGCTGCCGGCGACCAGCACGGGCTCCATCTGCGCGTACGGCGTGGCCCGGCCGGTGCGACCGACCGAGACGATGATGTCGAGAAGCGTGGTCTGCACCTCCTCGGGCGGGTACTTGTAGGCGATGGCCCACCGCGGCGCACGGCTGGTCTCGCCCAGCTCGTCGTGCATCGCGAGCTGGTCGACCTTGACGACCACGCCGTCGATCTCGTGCACGATCGAGTGACGACCCTCGCCCAGCTCGGTGATGCGGCCCACCACGTCCTCGACGTCGTCGTACACGCGGCTGTTGGGGCTGGCGGGCAGGCCCCACGACGCGAGCAGGTCGTAGACCTCGCTCTGGGCGTCGACCGGCGGGTCGGGCCACGCGCCGATGCCGTGCACGTAGAGCGACAGGGCCTCGATGCGCGCCAGGCCCGCCTCGAGCTCGAGCCCCGACTTCTTGTGGAGCAGCTGCCTCAGGCCGCCGCTGGCGGCGTTGCGCGGGTTGGCGAAGGCCGGGAACCGTCGACCCGCGCTGATCTCGGCGCGCTCGCGATCGACGCCGCGCTCGAGGGACTCGGCCACGACCCGCTCACGCAGGTCGGCCTGCAGTGCGTTGAGACGGTGGAACGCCTCGACCGCGATGAACACCTCGCCGCGCACCTCGACCAGCGCCGGGTGGCCCTCGCCCGACAGCCGGTCCGGAAGGTCGGCCAGCTTGACGGCGTTGGTGGTGACGTCCTCACCGATGCGGCCGTCGCCGCGCGTGGCCGCCGTGACGAGCACGCCGTGCTCGTAGCGCAGCGAGATGGCCAGGCCGTCGATCTTGGCCTCGGTGAGCCAGGCGACCTTGCGCGCCGTGGCCGCCTCGGTCTTGGCGCACCAGGCGCGCAGCTCGTCGGCGGAGAAGACGTTGTCGAGGCTGAGCATGCGCTCGGCGTGCTCGACGGGAGCCAGGTCGGAGCTGGCCGCGGCACCGACCCGCTGCGTGGGCGAGTCCTGACCCTGCAGCGCCGGGAAGAGCCGCTCGAGCGCCTCGAGGCGCTGCATGTCGGCGTCGTACGTGGCGTCGTCGACCAGCGAGGCGTTGCGGCCGTAGTAGTCGTCGCGCGCCTTCTCGATGCGCTCGACCAGGGCCTGCACCTCGACCCGCGCGTCGTCGAGACTGATCTCGAGAGCTTCCTCGGGGGCCGGAGTCGGGGCGGCCTTCTTGCGGGGACTCATGGGGCTGAGCCTAGTGCCGGGCACCGACGTTCGCCGTGAGCGCGAGGGCCTGCCGGGCCCAGGCCGCGGTGGCGCCGGCGAGACCGCACGACGGGCTCACGACGACCTGCGGGTCGGCCCGTTCCTCGTCGAAGCCGAGGCGGGCGAGGAAGGAGTCGACGCGGCCGATCAGCACCGAGGACGTGGGCACGGGTGAGGGATCGGTCGACGGCACCGCGCCGATCCAGAGCTCGGTCCCGGCCTCGAACGCCTCGGCCCACGCATCGGCCGGACGAGCGAGCGCGAGGTCGAAGCCGACCGCGGCGAAGCCGGCTCCACGCAGCAGCGCGACGGGGACGTCGGAGGCGCACACGTGCACGACGGGCTTCGCGCCTGCGGCGCGGATCGCGTCGGTGACGAGTCGCAGGTGGGCGTCGGCCTCGGGCGGGTGCACCGTGCGGTGGCGACCGAAGCCGCTCGCGGTCGGGATCCCGGCGTCGAGCACGGCCGGGAGCGACGGCTCGTCGACCTGCACCACGATCTCGGAGCGCGGGAAGCGGCGACGCAGGTCGTGCACCTGGGCCGCGAGGCCGGCGGCGAGCGACTCGGCGAGGTCGCGGCGCGCGCCGTGGTCGGCGAGCACCTTCTCCCCGCGGGCGAGCTCGGTCGTCGCGGCGAGGGTCCAGGGCCCGGCGACCTGCTGCTTGAGCGGGCCCTCGTGCTCTTGGCCCAGCTCCTCGAGGGCGTCGAGGTCCTGGGCCAGCAGCGACCGCGCGCGACGGTGGTCACGACCGGTGCCGACGCCGACGCGCCAGCCGGCGGGCTGCAGGTCGGCGTCGAGGCCTTCGAGCATCGCCAGCGAGCGGCCGATCATCTGGGCGTGCACACCGCGCTCGGGCAGCTCCGGGACGAACGGCAGGTCGACCTGACCGAGCGACACCTTGGCCCACTCGCGAAAGTCCTCACCCGGGACCGATCCGACTCCCGTGGCGCGCATGCCCTCACCCTAGGGGCGCGCGGCCAGATCCCCACATCGCCGCCTCCCGGGGGGCGGTGAGATAGAGACCAGTCCGCGGAGGGAACGGTGAGTGTGGGACCAGTACCGGGGTTCGACACGTCCCACACTCACCGCCCGTCCCGGGGACACGTCCCTAGCTCACCGCCCCGGGGTCAGGAGGGGCGGAGGTGGCGGCGGACGGCGACGGCGGCGGTGCCGCCGGCGCGGTTCGCGCCGATCGTCGACGCCGA
>NZ_BAAAME010000002.1:316391-343824 GCF_039529015.1 Aeromicrobium alkaliterrae | reverse complement strand
GTCGCGGTGGCCGGCGTCGAGCCGAGCTGGATGCCGCCGCGGGCCGAGCGCAGGTGCAGCGGCGCGAGGTGCTCGACGTCCGGGCGGAAACCGGTGGCCCACAGGACCACGTCGGCCGGCTCGAACGAGCCGTCGGCCCAGCGGGCGCCGTCGGGCTCGAGGTGGTCGAACATGGGTCGCCGCTCGTACGCGCCGAGCCGGTCCGCCTCGGCCTCCTGCGGCCGCAGCATCAGGCCGGTCACGCTGACGACGCTGCGCGGCGGCAGGCCCTGCCGCACCCGCTCGATCACCATCGCGACGGCCTCGCGACCCGCCTCCGGGTCGAACTCCCCCGTGCGCCACACGGGCTCGCGGCGCGTGACCCACACCGTGTCGGTGATCGGCCGGAGCGCGCCGAGGAACTGCACCGCCGACGCTCCGCCGCCCACCACGAGCACGCGCTTGCCGCGGAAGTGCTCCGGCCCGGGGTAGGCCACGGTGTGCAGCTGCTCGCCGGCGAAGACCTCCTGGCCCGGGTAGCGCGGCACGAACGGGCGCCGCCAGGTGCCGCTCGCGTTGACGAGCGTGCGGGTGCGCCACGACCGGTCACCGGCCTCGACCCGCAGCAACGAGGGCTCGTCGGGGTCGTCCCGCACGTGGTCCACGACGACGGGTCGCTCGACCGGCAGCTCGTGCTCCCGCTCGTAGGCGGCGAAGTACGCCGGGACGAACTCGTTCGCCCGCTCCGGCCCGACGGCGGCGGGAAGCGGCGCGTCCGGCAGGTCGGCGACCCCGTGCACGTCGGACATGACCAGCGCGTCCCAGCGGTGTCGCCAGGCGCCCCCGGGCGTCTCGTTCGCGTCCAGCACGACGTGGTCGATGCCGAGACGACGCAGGTGGAACGACGACGACAGGCCCGCCTGGCCGGCTCCGACCACGAGCGAGTCGAGGACCTGCTCGCTCACGCAGGACTCTCGACGCGCCGTCGGGTGCCCGAGATCGTGGCCGAGCCGACGACGCGGGTGCCGTCGTAGACCACGCAGGCCTGGCCCGGGGCGATGCCCTCGGCCGGGTCGAGCAGCTCGACGTGCACCCGACCGTCGTCGACGCGCACCTGCGCCCGGTGCTCCGCGCCGTGTGCCCGCAGCTGCACGGTGCAGTCGAGCGGGCCGGTCGGCGCGCCGGTGCACCACAGCGGCTTGATGCCGTCGAGGGCGTCGACCAGCAGGTGCTCGCGGGGTCCGACCGTCACGGTGCCGGAGACCGGCTCGATGTCGAGCACGAATCGCGGCTTGCCGTCGTCGGCGGGCACGCCGAGGCGCAGGCCGCGGCGCTGCCCGATCGTGTAGGCGTACGCACCGTCGTGCTCGCGCAGGACCGTGCCGGCCTCGTCGACGACCGTGCCGGGTCGCGGGCCGATCTTCTCGGCGAGCCAGCCGGCGTTGTCGCCGTCGGCGACGAAGCAGATGTCGTGGCTGTCGGGCTTCGTCGCGACCTGCAGACCTCGCGCCTCGGCCTCGCGGCGCACGTCGGGCTTGGTCGACCCGCCGAGCGGGAAGTGCGAGCGGCGCAGCTGGTCCTGCGTCAGCACGCCGAGCACGTAGCTCTGGTCCTTGGCCATGTCGACCGCGCGGTGCATCTCCACGAGGCCCGCCGCGTTCTCGCGCACCTGCGCGTAGTGCCCCGTGACGACGCCGTCGAAGCCCAGGACGAGCGCGCGGTCGAGCACCGCCGCGAACTTGATCTTCTCGTTGCACCGCAGGCACGGGTTGGGCGTGCGACCCGCCTCGTACTCGGCGATGAAGTCGTCCACGACGGTGTCGGCGAACTCCTCGCTCATGTCCCAGACGTAGAACGGGATGCCGATCGTGTCGGCGGCCCGACGTGCATCGTTGGAGTCCTCGATCGAGCAGCAGCCGCGGGCTCCCGAGCGGTACGACTTAGGGTTGCGGCTCAGCGCCAGGTGCACGCCGGTGACCTCGTGGCCGGCCTCGACCGCGCGGGCCGCGGCCACGGCCGAGTCGACGCCCCCGGACATCGCGGCGATGAGCCTCATCGCGCGCGCACCGCCCGGGCCGCGCTCGCCCGGGCGTGCACCTCGGGCAGCGCTGCGAGCACGCGGTCGACGTCGTCAGCCGCGCTGGTGTGCCCGAGGCTGAAGCGCAGCGAGCTGCTGGCCGACTCCTCGTCGTAGCCCATCGCGAGCAGGACGTGGCTGGGCTGCGGGACGCCTGCGGTGCAGGCCGACCCGGTCGAGACCTCGATGCCGCGGGCGTCGAACAGCATGAGCATCGCGTCGGCGTCGCAGCCGGGGAACGTCACGTGCGCCACGTGGGGCAGCCGGAGAGCAGGGTCGGCGGGGCCGTTGACGATCGCCTCGGGAACCAGCTCCACGAGCCCCTCCACGAGGCGCGCCCGCAGCTGCTCGAGGCGGGTGGCCTCGGCCTCGCGGCGGCGCACCGACACGTCGACCGCGGCGGCGAACGAGGCGATCAGCGGCGCCCCGAGGGTGCCGGACCGCACGTCGCGCTCCTGCCCCCCTCCGTGCAGCAGCGGCATGAGCTCGAGCTCACGCACGGCGAGCAGGGCACCGACGCCGATGGGGCCACCGAGCTTGTGGGCCGTGACGGTCATGGCCTCGAGGCCGCTGGCCGCGAAGTCGAGCGGGAGGTGCCCGGCGGCCTGCACCGCGTCGCTGTGCACCGGGATGCCGTGCGGACGGGCCATCGCCACGACCTCGTCGACGGGCTGCACCGAGCCCATCTCGTTGTTGGCCCACATCGTCGTGATGGCGGCGATCGATCCCGGGTCGGACTCGATCGTGCGGCGCAGGTCGTCGAGCCGCACGATGCCGTCGCGATCGACCGCGGTCGTGACGACGTCGGCGCCCTGCTCCTTGCCCAGCCACAGGACGGGGTCGAGCAGGGCGTGGTGCTCGATCGCACTGAACAGGAGGCGCCGCCGAGCCGGGTCCTGCGCGTGCCGCGACCAGAACAGCCCCTTGATGGCGAGGTTGTTCGCCTCGGTGCCGCCGGAGGTGAACACGACCTCGCTCGGCCGGGCGCCCAGACGTTCGGCGATGAGCTCGCGCGACTCCTCCACGACGCGTCGGGCCGCACGGCCGGAGGCGTGCAGCGACGACGGGTTGCCGGTGCGCCCGAGCATCTCGGTCAGCACGGCGACGGCCTCGGGGACCATCGGCGTGGTCGCCGCGTGGTCCAGGTAGGCCGGACGGTGCGGCGCCGGAAGGGGGTCGGTCATGGTCGTTCCAGAGTAGTCCGGGGGTTCACCCGAGCACGGAGACGACCGTGTCGGCCGCGGTCGCGAGGAGGTCGGAGGTCACGGCGGAGCCGAACGTGAAGCGCACCGCGGTCTGGGCGACCTCGCGCTCGAGGCCCATCGCGGTGAGCACGTGGCTGGGCTCGTCGCTGCCCGCGTGGCAGGCCGAGCCGCTCGACACGACGACGCCGCGGCGCTCGAGGTCGAGCAGGATCGACTCCCCCGAACGCCCCGGGAACACGAAGGAGGCGTTGCCCGGGAGGCGGTGCTGCGGATCGCCCGTCAGCTGCGCGCCGGGCACCTCGGCGAGCACGCGAGCGACGAACGTGTCGCGCAGCACGGTGACGCCCGCAGGGTCGGGCCGCGGCGCTCGGACGGCGGCCGCCATGCCGACCGCCGACGCCACGTTCTCGGTGCCCGAGCGTCGACCGTCCTCCTGACCGCCACCGTGCACGAGCGGCTCCCACGGGGTGCGGCGACCGACCCACAGGACACCGACGCCCTTGGGAGCGCCGAGCTTGTGGCCCGACAGGCTCAGTGCCTGCACACCGAGCCGTGACACGTCGAGGTCGAGCCAGCCCGCCGACTGCACGGCGTCGGTGTGGAACGGGATCCCGCGCTCGGCCGTCAGGGCCGAGAGCGCGGCGACGTCCTGCACCGTGCCGACCTCGTTGTTCGCGTGCTGGATGCTGACCAGCGCGGTGTCGTCGCGGAGGACGGCCGTGAGCGCGTCGACGGAGACGCGGCCGAGCGCGTCGACCGGGACCTCGGTGACCTCGAAGCCCTGACGAGCCAGCCACGCGGCGGACTCCAGCACGGCGGGGTGCTCGATCGCGCTGACGACGACGTGCCGCCCGCGGGTCGAGGCCAGGGCGATGCCCTTGACGGCGGCGTTGTCGGCCTCGGTGCCGCCCGAGGTGAACGTGACCTCGGCGGCGCGGGCCCCGAGGAACGCAGCGACGTCGCGGCGCGCGTCCTCCAGCGCACGGCGGGCGAGCTCACCGACCTCGTGGTGGCTCGACGGGTTGCCGAACGTGCCGGTCAGGTAGGGCCACATCGCCTCCAGCACGTCACGGCGCACTGGCGTCGTCGCCGCCTCGTCGAGGTAGAGGGGCGCCTGGATCGCGTCAGTCACGGCTGATCCGCACGTCGAGACCCAGGTCGAGTGCGCGGACGCCGTGCGTCAGCGCACCGACGCTGATCACGTCGACCCCCGTCTCGGCGATGGCGCCGATCGTGTCGAGCCGCACGCCTCCGCTGGCCTCGACGACCGCCCGGTCGCCCACGAGCTCGACGCCCGCGCGCAGGTCGTCGAGCGAGAAGTTGTCGAGCATGATCGTGTCGACGCCGCCGGCGAGCACCGCCTCGACCTGGTCGAGCCGGTCGACCTCGACCTCGAGGTGCATCGTGTGCGGGATCTGCGCCCGCGCCGCACGGATCGCAGCCGTGATGTCGTCGGTCAGGGCGAGGTGGTTGTCCTTCGCCATGACGGCGTCCGACAGCGAGAACCGGTGGTTGAACCCGCCTCCGCACCGCACCGCGTGCCGCTCCAGGACCCGCAGGCCCGGCGTGGTCTTGCGCGTGTCGACGACCCGCGCGCGCGTGTGCGCCACGGCCTGCACGTGCGCAGCCGTGAGCGTCGCGATGCCGCACAGGCGCTGCAGCAGGTTGAGGGCGATGCGCTCGCCGCGCAGGATCGCGCGGGCCGGACCGCTGACGGTGGCCAGGACGTCACCGGCGGCGAACTCCTGTCCGTCGTCGATGTGCCGCACGACCCGGACCTGGGGGTCGACCTCGGCGAACACGACCGTCAGGACCTCCACCCCCGCCATCACGCCGGGCTCGCGGGCCACGACGTCCGCGGTGGCGACCGCGTCGGCCGGCACGAAGACCTGGGAGGTGACGTCGCCGGACGGTGCGTCCTCGGCCAGGGCAGCGACGACGACCGGGCGGATCTGGGCAGTCTCGAGCACCGCCGTCACTCCCCCGCCACGATCACGACGCCCGAGTGCACCGCGGGCGACGGCCCGGCCTCGGGGAAGTCGCTGCGGAAGTGACCGCCGCGCGACTCCCGTCGCGCGAGGGCGCTCGCGACGACCGCCTGGGCGACGACGCGCAGGTTCGCGTCCTCCGCCGACTTGGCGTCGGTCGCGGCCGGCACGGCCCACCGGGCGAGCTGCTCCGCGGCCGCCGTGAGTCCCGTCGCGTCGCGGGTCAGCCCGGCGGCGTCCCACAGGAGCTGCTGCAGCTCGGCCCGGCTCGGCGCGACACCGCGCCCGTCGAGGACGACCTTGATCGGCGCAGCCCACTCGGCATCATCGTGCCGCCCAGGGCCCGGCACCCCTGCCAGCACGGTGTCGACGACCCGGCGTCCGTAGACCGCGCCCTCGAGCAGCGAGTTCGAGGCCAGGCGGTTCGCCCCGTGCAGTCCGTTGCACGCGACCTCGCCGACCGCGAACAGGCCGGGCAGCGAGGTGCGCGCCCAGAGGTCGGTGCGGATGCCGCCCATGAAGTAGTGCGCCGCGGGCGTGACGGGGAGCGGGTCGCGGCCCCAGTCGAACCCCCGCGCGCGCACGGCCGCGTCGATCGTCGGGAAGCGTCGCGCGAGGAACTCCGCGCCGAGCGCCGTGGCGTCGAGCCGCACGGGCTCACCGCCCTGCAGCGCCATCTGCGCGGCGATGCCGCGGGCGACGACGTCGCGGGGTGCGAGCTCGGCGTCCGGGTGGACGTCCTGCATGAACCGGCGGCCGTCGCGGTCGATCAGGACCGCGCCCTCGCCGCGGACGGCCTCCGAGACCAGGTGATTGCCCGGGGCCGCGAGAGACGTGGGGTGGAACTGGTAGAACTCCAGGTCGGCCGCGACCGCCCCGGCGCGCAGCGCCATCGCGAGGCCGTCGCCCGTGGCCACCGCGGGGTTGGTCGTGTACGGGTAAAGCTGCCCCGCACCGCCGGTCGCGAGCACGACGGCGTCGGCCTCGAGGCGTTCGCCGTCCAGGAGCCGCACCCCGACGACCCGCCCGCCCTCGACCAGCAGGTCGACGGCGGTGGTGTTCTCGCGCACCGTGACGGTCGAGTCGCGCAGACGCGCGATCAGGGCGGCCGCGATGGCCGCACCGGTCGCGTCGCCACCGGCGTGCAGGATGCGCTCGTGCGAGTGGGCGGCCTCGAGGCCGCGGGCCAGCTGGCCGTCGTGCACGTCGAACAGCACGCCCCGGTCGATCAGGTGCTGCACCGCCTCGGGTCCCTCGGCGCAGAGAACCTCCACGGCCTCGTCGTCGGACAGACCCGCACCCGCCGCCAGCGTGTCGGCGACGTGCTCGGCCACGGTGTCGTCGCTCGACGTCACGACCGCGACGCCGCCCTGGGCGAACCAGGTGTTGGACGACTCGAGCGTCGCCTTGGTCAGCAGCGTGACCGTGACGCCGGGGCGGCCGTCGGCGTCGAGCGCCGCGGTGAGCCCGGCGACGCCGCTGCCGACCACGAGGAGGTGGGTCATGGCGAGCTCCCGCCCTACTTCGGCAGCGCGGCGAGCATGCGCTCGAGCGCGACCTTGGCGTGCGTGGCGACGTCCTCGTCGACCACGATCTCGTTGCGGACCTCGCCCTCGAGCAGGCCGTCGAGCACCCACGCGAGGTAGCCGGGGTGGATCCGGTACATCGTCGAGCAGGGGCAGATGACCGGGTCGAGGCAGAAGATCGTGCGGTCGGGGTAGTCGGCCGCGAGCCGGTTCACGAGGTTGATCTCGGTGCCGATCGCGATGACGTCGCCCGGCTCGCTCGCCGCGACGAACTTGCGGATGAAGTCGGTCGAGCCGGCCGCGTCAGCCGCGTCGACGACGGGCATCGGGCTCTCGGGGTGCACGACGACCTTGACGCCCGGGTGCTGGGCCCGCGCCTGGTCGATCTGGGCCACCGTGAAGCGCTTGTGCACCGAGCAGAACCCGGGCCACAGCAGCACGCGGGCGTCGAGCAGCTCCTGGGGCTCGACGCCGAGGCCGGGCTTGCGCGGGTTGATCATCGGCATCTGCTCGAGCGGCACGCCCATCGCCTTGCCGGTGTTGCGGCCGAGGTGCTGGTCGGGGAAGAACAGGACACGGCGGCCCTGCTCGAAGGCCCACTCCAGCACCGTCGCGGCGTTCGAGGAGGTGCACACGATGCCGCCGTGGCGCCCGCAGAACGCCTTGAGCGCTGCCGAGGAGTTCATGTAGGTGACCGGCACGACCGAGGCGCGACCGTCGGAGGTGTCCTCGTCGGCGTAGAGCTCCATGAGCTCCTCCCACGCGGCCTCGACCGAGTCCTCGTCGGCCATGTCGGCCATCGAGCAGCCGGCCGCGAGGTTCGGCAGGATCACGTGCTGCTCGGGGCGCGCCAGGATGTCGGCGGTCTCGGCCATGAAGTGCACGCCGCAGAAGACGATCGTGTCGGCGTCCGGCTTGGTCAGCGCCGCGTTCGCGAGCTGGAACGAGTCGCCCACGAAGTCGGCGTGCTGCACGACCTCGTCGCGCTGGTAGAAGTGCCCGAGGATCACCAGGCGCTCGCCGAGCGCCTCCTTCGCGGCCCGGATGCGCGCGTGCAGCTCGTCGTCCGACATGCGCTGGTACGCCACCGGCAGCTGGCCGGGACGCACGACCGGGTCCGGGATGACGTCGTCCTCCGACGCGCCGGGGCCGTAGCCGGGGCTGAGGTCGAAGGCCCACGGGCCCTCGGCGAGGTCCGCGTCGCAGCTGGCGCCGGGCGCGGTGGTGATGAGCTCGTTGACGGAGGCGGTCATCGGGTCTCCTCGAAGGTCAGGGTCGTGCGGGACGGGGTGGGGTCGTGGCGGTACAGCGCCGGGGGCCGGTGGCTGAGCCCCTCGAGACATCGGCCGGTGGCCTGGAGGCGGCCGATCATCTGACGTCGGAAGTTCGCCGGGTCGAGCTGGCGGCCGAGCACCGCCTCGTAGACCTCGCGCAGCTGCGCCAGAGTGAACTCCTCCGGCAGGAAGCCGTAGGCGATCGGCGAGTAGGTGATCTTGGCGCGCAGCCGGGTCAGGGCGTACTCGACGATGTCGTCGTGGTCGAAGGCCAGACCCGAGACCTCGTCGGCGACGAACCACTCGACGTTCGGGACCGGCAGCACCTGGGCGTCCTCCTCGGCACGGACCAGCGCCCAGTAGACGATCGAGACGACCCGGTCGGGCGAGCGGTCGACCCGGCCGAAGGCGTAGAGCTGCTCGAGGTGGTTCGGGGTGAGGCCCGTCGTGCGCTCGAGCGTGTGCTGGGCCGAGGACGCCAGGTCCTCGTGGGGCTGCAGCGGGCCGCCGGGCAGGGCCCACCGGCCCTCGAAGGGCTCGCGGATGCGGCGCACGAGCGGGAGCCAGACGGTGGGCTCCCCCGTGACGGGGTGGGGACGCAGCGCGAAGATCACGGTCGAGACCGCGAGGTCGACCCGCTGGTCGGTCGCGGACCCGTGTCCGGATCGGTCGATCTCGAGCGTCATGCCTCCCCCTCTCGTTCAGGTGCAACCGACTCTAACCCCCGGTTAGGGTCAGGTCAACACTAAGTCGGACCCGCGTGTTCACGCGCTCGTCACCGATCCGCGGGGGCGCTGTTCAGCGGTTCGCCCCACCGCCGACCTACCGTCGCCGCGTGTTCGCCCAGACGCGTGACCCGTCCCTGCTGTCGTGGCTCAGCCGGCCGCTCGCCCGCCGACTCGCGATCACGGTCGTGCTGGCCGCCGCGATCGTCGCGGTCGTCGCTGTGCGCACGGGCGCAGGTCAGGACCTCCTCCCGGCCGACGACGGCACCGCGACCGCCCAGCCCGACCGCATCATCGCGAATCCGACGGCCGAGGCAGCCACGGGCCAGACCTTCACGTGGCGCACCAACGAGGCGACGCGGGACGGCGAGGTGCAGATCGCTCCCGCCGACTCCCCCGACGACGTGCGCACGGTGCAGGCGCAGACCAGCGTGTCCGAGCGGCTGCCCCGCTCGCGGTACGTCGCGCGTCACCACAGCGCGACGGTCGAGGACCTCGAGCCCGCGACGGCCTACACGTATCGGGTCGGGCAGGGCGACCACTTCTCGGAGTGGACCGACTTCACGACGCCGCCCGCCGAGGCGTACGCCGACCCGTGGACGTTCCTGTACTTCGGCGACGCCCAGTGGGGCCTGGACGCGGGCTGGACCGACGTCGTCGACCAGGCCTTCACCGAGAACCCGGAGGCCGTCCTGGCGCTCACCGCCGGCGACCAGGTCAACGACGGCAACGACGACCACCAGTGGGAGCAGTGGTTCGCCGCGATCGCCCCGTGGGCCTCGACCCGGACCTTCCTGACCCTGCCGGGCAACCACGAGCTGTACGGCGACGAGGACATGATCCGCTACCGCAGCCAGGTCGAGTACCCCGACAACGGCCCGAAGGGCCAGGACGACCTGGCGTACCGCGTGGACGTCGGCGGGGTCCGCTTCATCACCCTCAACGGCAACATCACCGCGAGCCTGCAGGACACGACCGACAACGGCCTCGGTGCCCTGCAGGCGGAGTGGCTCGAGGAGCAGCTCGCCGACAACCCGATGACCTGGACCGTCGTCTCGATCCACCAGCCGATGTTCTCGGCGGCGAAGCTGCGCGACAACGTGGCCCAGCGCACGGCATTCATGCCGCTGCTGGAGGAGTACGGGGTCGACCTGGTGCTGCAGGGCCACGACCACGCCTACGCGCGCGGCCACCTCGCCGAGAACGACGTGCCGGGCGGGTACGCGGGGCCGACGTACGTCGTGGCGAACGCGGGCGACAAGTACTACGACCTCGACCCGGCGAACCGGAACAACTGGACGATCAACGACGCCGAGCGCGACGCCGCCGCCGACAAGATCTCGACGTACCAGTCGATCCGGGTCGAGCAGGGCCGCCTCGTCTACACGTCCCACGTCGGCAAGGTCGGCGACCCGGGCGAGGGCACCGGCCCGACGCCCACGGGCCTGCAGCCGGGCGACGTCCTGGACACCTTCACGGTCACGAAGGACGCCGAGGGACGGCCGCTCGTCACGCAGTGATGTCGGGCCGCACGCCCTGACCAGCCGGAGGCGGTGGATCCGCCACCGCCCGTGTGACGCAGGTCTCTCGGCACTGCCTCTTGTCCTGGATGGAACGGAGTCGTACTCTCCTCATGGAACGAAACCGTTTCGTACCATCGAGACAAGGAGTCACCGTGACCCCTGCTGACGATCCCCAGGCCCGCCCGCGGGTCACCGGTGACCGTGAGCTCGAGATCCTCGACGCCACGATCGACGTGCTCGCCGAGGTCGGCTACGACCGGCTGACGATGGATGCGGTCGCCAGCGCGGCCAAGGCCTCGAAGGCCACGCTGTACCGGCTGTGGTCGAGCAAGGCCACGCTGGTCCTCGAGGCCCTGCTGGTCCTCAAGGACCCGCCCGCCGGCGAGCTCGACACGGGCACGCTCCGGGGCGACCTGCTCGCGATGCACTGCGGTCACGGGCGACTGACCGACCCCCGCCTGATGGCCGTGTTCAGCAGCATCATCACCGCACTCGGCCACGACGAGGAGTTCGCGTCTGGGTTCCGGGAGAGGTTCATCGGCCCCAAGATCGCCCGCTCCCGGGAGATCTACCGCCGGGCCGCCGACCGGGGCGAGCTCCGCGACGGGGTCGACGTCGACCTCGTCTCGGGCGCCCTCGCCGGGATCATGCTCCACCGCGAGTTCCTGCTCGGCCTCCCCCCGACGGTCGAGACCATCACCGACGTCATCGACCAGATCATCCTTCCGGCCGCGCTGCGGCCCACTCTTCTTCAGGAGAACGCATGACCACCACGTCCACGGGTGACGGGCAGACCGCCCGCACCAAGAACCTGGGCATCGCCCTGGCCGTGATCTGCATGGCGCAGCTCATGGTCGTGCTCGACGCCACGATCGCGAACATCGCCCTGCCCTACATCGGCGACGACCTGGGCATCGACCAGAACAACCTGCAGTGGATCGTGACCGGCTACGCGCTGGCGTTCGGCGGACTGCTGCTGCTCGGCGGCCGCCTCGGTGACCAGTTCGGTCGCCGTCGCATCTTCATGCTCGGCCTGATCGTGTTCGTCGTGGCGTCCGCGCTCGGCGGACTCGCGCAGAACGAGGCCATGCTGCTCTCGTCGCGGGCCCTCCAGGGCCTCGGCGCTGCACTCGCCTCCCCCGCCGCGCTCGCGCTCATCACGACGACCTTCCCGGCCGGCCCCGCACGCAACCGCGCGTTCTCGATCTTCGCGGCCCTCGCGGGCATCGGCGCGGCCCTGGGCCTGGTGCTCGGCGGTTGGCTGACGGGCATCGAGTCCGACGCCCTGCAGGGGTGGCGCCTGACGTTCCTCATCAACGTCCCGATCGGCCTGGTCGCCGCGTTCCTGGCTCCCCGCTACCTCGACGAGAGCGCGCCGCGCTCGAGCGCCCTCGACGTGCCCGGCGCCCTGACCGGAACCGTCGGCATCGTCGCGCTGGTCTACGGGTTCTCGCGCGCCGGCGAGGAGGCGCACGGCTGGGGTGACACCTGGACCCTCGTCGCGCTGATCGGTGGCGCACTGCTGCTCGTCGCCTTCGTGCTGGTCGAGCGCTCCGTCAAGGCCCCGCTGATGCCGCTGAGCCTGTTCGCCGACCGTGCGCGGGCCATCGCGTTCGTGACGATGTTCATCACGCCCGCGGCGATGTTCGCGATGTTCTTCTTCATGTCGCTGGTGCTGCAGAACGTCTCGGGCTGGTCGCCGCTGCACACGGGCCTCGCGTTCCTGCCGTTCACGGTGGGCATGATCGCCGGCGCCACGACGGCGTCGAACCTCATCACGCGCGTCGACCCGCGCTACATCGTCGGCGTCGGCACCCTGATCTCCGGGTTCTCGCTCCTGATGTTCTCGCGCATCGCGGTCGACGACAGCCCGGCGAACCTGCTGGCCGTCGCGAACGGGACCTCCGGCTTCGCGAGCGACATCGACTTCTGGATCAAGATCGCCCCGTTCATCGTCACGATGGCGCTCGGCATGGGCCTGAACTTCGTCACGATGACGCTGATCGCGGTCCACGGCATCCCCACCGAGGACTCGGGCATCGGCTCCGGCGTCCTGAACACGATGCAGCAGGTCGGTGGCGCAGTCGGCCTGGCCGCCCTCTCGACGGCCGCGGTGCACTTCACCCGCGACAAGGCCGAGGAGATCGGTGCCGCGCTCCAGTCGATGGGCGGCGCCCAGCCCGACGCGGCGATGCAGGAGCGTCTGCAGACCGTCGTCGGACAGGCGGCCTTCACCGAGGGTGCGTCGCAGGCCTTCCTGATCGGCGCGTTCATGATCTTCGCCGCCTCGGCCCTGGTGTGGGCGTTCATGAACACCAAGCACACCGAGCTGCACGCCGAGGAGCTCCAGGCCGTCCACGTCGGCTGACGGTTCGATGAGGGGGCGGGCCCGGGTGCAGGATGAAGGTATGAACACCCAGGTCCGCCCCCTCGACGCGTCCGACTTCGCGGTGGCGAAGCCGTTCTGGATCGAGGCGTTCGGCGCCCACGACGACGAGGGGCCGCCCGGCCCCGGGCGGCGCACGTGGCAGGTCGAGGTCGACGGCCGGATCGCCGCCCTCGGCGTCGACCGCGAGCTCGAGACCTGGTTCGGCAGCCACCGCGTGCCCACGGCCGGGATCGCGGGCATCGCGGTGCCGGCCGAGCACCGGGGCGGCGGCCACCTGCGGCCGTTGTTCGAGGCGATGCTCGACGGCGCGCGGGAGCGTGGCGCCCTGCTGAGCGGGCTCTACCCGACGGCGAGCGGCATCTACCGCAGCCTCGGGTACGCCCCCGTCGCGACCTTCGACCACGTCGCCGTGCCGACGCACCTGCTCGCGGTCCGTGGTGACGCGGCACCGGTGCGGCGTGCGGATGCTGCCGACCTTCCGGCGATCGCCGCCGCGTACACCGCGTGGGCGCGCCAGCACCGCGGACCGCTCACCCGCGACGGCGTCTCCTTCCCGGACCCGGCGAAGGCGTACACCGACGAGACGACCGGGGTCACGCTCGCGGAGTCGAGCCCGGGCCAGGTCACGGGATACGCGACGTGGGACCGTGGCAAGGGCTACGGCGCCGGTGCCGAGCTGACGGTCCGCGAGCTCGTCGCGCTGGACCGGGAGTCGTACGTCGGACTGCTGCGCACGCTCGGCTCGTTCGCGTCGGTCACGCCCGAGACGGTCATCAGCACGAGCACGGCGAGCGAGTGGTCAGGGCTGCTGCGGGCCGACCAGACGTCGGTCAGGACGAGGCGCACCTACATGGTCAAGGTGCTCGACGTCGCGGCGTTCGCGCACCTGTCCCCCGCCGCCGGTCTGAGCGCGGAGCTGCCCTTCACCTGGAACGGGACGTCGTACGTCGCGACGGTCGCCGGTGGGCAGGTCGCCGTCGAACCGACGGCCTCGGCCGCCCGCACGCTCGACGACGCCGCCGTGTCCATGGCCCTCTTCGGCGCCGCCGACTCCGCGACGCTGCGCCGCCTGGGCCACCTCACCGGTCCCGCCGACGACGACGCCGCCTGGGACGCCCTCACCGCCGGCCCGAGCCCCGCCATCGCCAACTACTACTGAGGCGTGGCGCGCGGCCCGCAGCCCGTCGGTTGAGGTGCGAGTGCCGCCTGCGGCGCGAGCCTCGAAACCACCCCAGCCTGACGGCATCCTTGGGTGACGGACAAGCAGCAAGGACCACGCGAGGCTCCACCGGATCCGGCCACCCCGCGCTGCACGATGTGGTCACTCCGGCCACGTTTTCGGCCCAGAACCGTGTCTCAACTGACCACATCTCGCTGCCCACCCAGATGTGTCGAGTTTTGCCCCATTGTGGTGAGAGAAAAGGGGCCTAAGTCGCCACATCTCGACGGCTCACTGGAAGTCGCGGCTCTTGTGGCGGGCGCCGAGCGGGCCGGCGCCGGCGCGGGCGGCGGCGGGGTAGCGGGTCTCGATGCGGTCGACGACCTCGGCGACGAGGTTGACGACCCGGTCGTCGGTGACCTCCACGACACCACGGATCACGACACCGGCGGCGGAGCGGAAGATCCGCTTGTGCCGCTCCCACACGGCACCGAACACGACGACGTTGAGCATGCCGGTCTCGTCCTCGAGGTTGAGGAACGTGACACCGCCCGCGGTGCCCGGCCGCTGGCGGTGCGTGACGAGGCCGCCGACCCAGACCCGGTCGCCCGACTCGACTCCTCCGTCCGGCCCCTGCTGCCCCTCCGCCACGGCCGCGAGCACGTCGCCGACCGAGCGGACCCGCTCGGCGCGCAGGGCCTCGCGCAGGTGCTCCAAGGGGTGGCGCTCCGGCGTGATGCGTGTCGACCACTGGTCGGCGAGGGTCTCCTCGACCGCCGACAGGTCGGGCAGCACGGGCGGCGCCGACCAGGCACCGGTGCCGGGCAGCATGTCGGGCGCGTCCACGAAGCCCGCGTTCCAGAGCGCCTGGCGACGGCTCAGGCCGAAGCCGTCGAAGGCCCCTGCCGTGGCGAGCGCCTCCATCTGCGTCGTCGTGAGTCCCGTGCGGCGGGCGACGTCGGCCATGTCGGCGAAGGGCCGCTCCGCCCGCGCCGCGACGACCCGCTGCGCGACCTCGAGGCCGATGCCGCGCACGCTGTCGAGGCCGAGCCGCACCGCGAAGCTGCCGTCGCGGCGGTGGACCGGCGTGGGGTCGGCGCAGCCCGGGTCGAACGGGCCGGGCCTCGGCTGCTCGCGGTGCGCGCACGCCTCGAGACCCGTCACGGTGGTGACCCCGTCCGTCAGCGGCTCCAGGTCGGCCTGCGCCTGCGACCGCGCGATGTCGGGACGGCGGGTCTCGACCCCGTGCCGCCGGGCGTCCGCGACCAGCGAGGCCGGTGAGTAGAACCCCATCGGCTGGTTGCGCAGCAGCGCCGCGAGGAACACCGCCGGGTGGTGCAGCTTGAGCCAGCTGCTGGCGTAGACGAGCAGCGCGAAGCTCAGGGCGTGGCTCTCGGCGAAGCCGAAGTTGGCGAACGACTTGATCATGACGTAGATCGACTCGGCCTCCTCCCCCACGAGCCCCTTCTCGGCCATGCCCCGGAAGAGCTGCGCCTCGAGGGCCTCGATGCGCTCCAGGCCCCGCTTGGAGCCCATCGCGCGCCGCAGCAGGTCGGCCTCGTCGCCCGTGCAGTCGCCGAGGACCATCGCCATCTGCATGAGCTGCTCCTGGAACAGCGGCACGCCGAGGGTGCGTCGCAGCACGGGCTCGACGGCCGGGTGCGGGTAGGTGACGCTCTCGTGCCCCGTCGCCCGGCGGATGTACGGGTGCACCGCGCCGCCCTGGATGGGTCCGGGGCGGATCAGCGCGATCTCGATCGCGAGGTCGTAGAACCGGCGGGGTCGCAGCCGCGGCAGCGTGCCGATCTGGGCGCGGCTCTCGACCTGGAAGACCCCGACGCTGTCGGCCCGGCACAGCATGTCGTAGACGGCCGGCTCGTCCTTGGGGATCGTGTCGAGCGACCACGCCTCCCCCAGGTGCTGCTCGGCGAGGCGGAAGCAGTGGTCGAGCGCGCCGAGCATGCCGAGCCCCAGCAGGTCGAACTTGACCAGCCCCATCCACTCGCAGGCGTCCTTGTCCCACTGCAGCACGGTGCGGTCGGCCATGCGGGCCCGTTCGATGGGGCACACCTCGCCGATGGGGCGCTCGGTCAGGATCATGCCGCCGGAGTGGATGCCGAGGTGGCGTGGCCGGCCGAGCAGCTGCTGCGCGAGCTCACGCACGGGGCCCGGGATCACGGCGTCGTCGTCGATCTCGCGCCAGCGCTCGACCTCCGACGAGAAGGCGTCCTGCTGGCCCGCCGAGTAGCCGAGCGCCTTGGCGGCGTCGCGCACCGCCGAGCGCGGGCGGTACGTGATGACGTTGGCGACCTGGGCCGCGTTGCGCCGGCCGTAGGTGTCGTAGACCCACTGGATGATCTCCTCGCGCCGGTCGGAGTCGAAGTCGACGTCGATGTCGGGCTCCTCCTCGCGGGTCGCGGCGAGGAACCGCTCGAACGGCAGGTCGTAGAAGATCGAGTCGACCGCGGTGATGCCGAGCGCGTAGCAGAGCGCCGAGTTGGCCGAGGATCCTCGGCCCTGGCACAGGATGCCGCGCCGCTTCGCCTCGGCGACGATGCCGTGGACGATCAGGAAGTACCCCTCGAACCCCTTCTCGGCAATCACGGCGAGCTCGCGGTCGATGCGGGCCCGCGCGATGTCGGGGTTGTGCGCGTAGCGCGTGCGGATGCCCGCCTCGGCCAGGTCGCGCAGGTGCTGACGGTCGGTGACCCCCACGGGGCTCACGACGGGCAGCCGGGGGGTGACCCCACGCAGGTCGAAGGCGAGCTCGCCGGCCAGCCGCACCGACGTGGCGACCGCACCCGGGTACCGCTCGAACCGGGCCTGCATCTCCTCACCCGAGCGCAGGTGCGCCCCGCCGGCCGGCGGCAGCCAGCCGTCGATCTCGGCCAGGCTGCGGCGCGCCCGGATGGCCGCCATCGCGGCGGCGAGGCGTCCGCCCTCGGGAGTCGCGTGGTGCGCCGCCTGGGTGGCCACGACCGCGAGCCGCTGGCGCTCGGCGAGGCGCGCCAGGGCGTCGTTGCGCGCGGAGTCGTCGGGACGGGCGTGGTCGGTCAGCTCGACCACGACGTTCTCGCGTCCGAAGCGCTCGACCAGCTCGGCGAGCGCACGCTCGGCCGCCGACGGGCCGCCGGCCGCGAGCGCCTGCTGCACCGTGCCCTTGCGGCACCCCGTCAGCACGACCCAGTGGTCGCGGCCCCGCTCGGTGAGGTCGTCGAGGTCGTAGGCGGGCCGCCCCTTGTCGTCGCCGCCCAGGTGCGCCTCGGTCAGGGCGCCGGCGAGCCGGTGATAGCCCTCGGCGCCCCGCGCCAGCACCAGCAGGTGGGTGCCCTCGGGGTCGGCGACCCCGTTCTGCGGACGCTGCAGGTCGAGCGACAGCTCGGCCCCGTAGACCGTGCTGAGCCCGTGCAGCCGGGCCGCCTCGGCGAACGCCGGCGCACCCGCGAAGCCGTCGTGGTCGGTCAGCGCCAGCGCCTCCAGGCCCAGCCGGACCGCCTCCTCCACGAGGGCGTCGGGGTCGCTCGCCCCGTCGAGGAAGCTGAAGCTGCTGTGGCTGTGCAGCTCGGCGTAGGGCACCGTCGTGGCGGGCCGCGCGACCGTGCGGTCGGTCGGCCGACGCCGCGGCCGCGAGATCGGTGCATCCCGGTGGATGTCGGCCGCCTGGGCGTCCTGGCCGGAGTCGTAGGTGGCCGTGCGTCCGCTGAGCCGGCGCTCCAGCTCGCCCCACGGCACGTCCGGGTTGTTCCAGCCCATGTCAGGAGACCCGCCCTGCCCGCTCAGTCATAGCGGGCCTCGGTGAACCAGGTGTCGCCGTCGAGGACCAGGAGCCACGCCCGCCCGTCGACCCCGACGACCTGGAAGCGCGCGATGCGGCGGGCGCTGGCCTCGTCCCACCAGCGCTCGTCGACCGGCCAGGGACCCGCCCACGCCGCGACCTGCTGCCACGGCTCGGCCGTCGAGACCCGGAAGCGGGTCGGCACCGCCGAGACGGCGCCGCGCGGCGTGACGAGGACGCGCTGCCCCTCGGCCCCCGCGACCGACGCGGGACGCGGGGAGGCGAAGACCGTGGCCGGTGCCGGCGCCGGGATCTGCCCGGGCCAGGGACGCTCGGCCGGCCGGGCCACCGGCACGCGCTCGCCCCAGGGCATCGCGTGGACCCGGTCGCCCGGACCCCGACCCCCCTGGGAGCGCAGCGCCTGCACCGCCTCGGGGCCCATCAGCGCCTGCACCCGCGCAGCCCCCCGCTCGACCTGGGCGTCCGGACCCGAGCCGTACAGCGTCTCGGCGTGCTCGCCGACCGCCGAGGTCTCCTCCGGCACGAAGCGCACCGCCCCGATGCCCTGGCGGTACTCATCTCGCCGCCCAGGGCCCGGCACCCCTGCCGAGGCGCCCGCCGCCAGCTGCCAGCGCAGGCGGTCGAGCAGCGCCGGGGCGTCGAACCAGGCCGGGTGGCGCCACGTGCGCGACTGCACCGTGACGTCGCCGGAGTCGACCTCGATGCGCACCGCCGTGGCGACCAGGCCGTGGTGCGCGAGCTGCTCGACGCACTGCTCGGCCGTGGTGCGCAGGCTGAAGACCGCGGCCTCGGAGGTCTCGAGCGGCGGCTCGAACGCACTGCCCGCGACGAGCTCGGGCGGCGGCTGGCGGCGGGCGACCGGACGCGGGTCCTCCCCGCGCGCCAGCCGGTGCAGCAGGGACCCGGTGTCGCCGAAGCGGGTGCGCACGTCGCCCGGCGAGAGGCGGGCGAACGCCCCCAGCGTGCGCACGCCGAGGCGACGCAGGAGATCGGCCAGCGCCGCGTCCTCGACGACGTCGACGCCCAGCTCGCCCACGAAGTCGGCCGAACCGCCCGGCGGCACGATCCAGACGTCCTGCGTGAGGGCACGCCGTGCCGCGTGCTCGGCGGCGAACGCGCCGTCGGCCACGCCGCAACGGACGTCCCACACCCCCAGCTCGACGACCCGCTCGGCCAGGACGGCGGCCGTCTCGCGCTCACCGCCGTAGTAGCGCGGCGGGACGCGCAGCGCGCACAGCCCCGGACGGATCGGCGCGACCCCGGGCGTGAGCTCCTCGAGCGCCTCGAGGACCTCGTCGAAGCGCTGGGCCTCGACCTGCGGGGCTCGCTCGACGAGCCGCAGCTCGGGACACCGCGCCTGGGCGTCGCGGCGCCGCATCCCGCGGCGCACGCCCTCGAGGCGTGCCGCCGGTGAGCACGCCAGCACCTCACCGCCCGCGAGCACCGCGGCCGGCACCGTGGACGGCAGGCCCGCTGCCACGACAGGCCAGTCGGGGCACCACACGACGAGGGTCCTCACGAGGCACCGCGCAGGAGCTGCAGGTCAGGCTGCTCGTGCCGGGCGGCCGCCACGGGCTGCTCGACGGGACCGAGCTGGCCGAGGTCGCCGGGCAGCCAGACCTCGCGGCTGCGCGACACCGTGACGTCGGTGCGCGCCTCGATCACGGCACGCCGAGAACGCAGGTGGCCGTGCCCGTGCCCGACCCCCGACCAGTGCGAGGAGACCAGCGAGAGCCGCCCGTCGCAGCGCGGCCACTCCCCCCACACCACCAGGACGCACTGACGCGTCCGCAGCCGGGCGGCCAGGCGCGCCGCGTCGCGCTGCGGCACGCGCGCCGGTGGGCGCACCACGACCAGCGCGAGGGCGTCGACGAGCGCTGCCACGACCTCCCACCAGAGCTCGGCGGGATCGGGCACCGCGACGAGGCGGTCGGTGTCGATGCCGGCCTCACGGGCCGCCTCGAGCCCGAGGTCGGGGCAGCCGACGACGCCGCACCACGCCCCGGCGGCCGAGGGCCCCGAGACGAGCGTGAGCGCGAGGCTCGCGGCGTCGACGCCGTAGACCCCGCCCGCCCGAGGCGTCAGCAGCCCCGCGAGCGCGGGATGGACCGGGATCGCGGCGGTGTCGACCGGCCGCCCCTCGAGGCGGGCCACACGTCGTCTGAGCTCGTCGAGATCCACTCATCCATGATCGAACACGTGTTCGATCAGGTCAAGTCCGCTCGGCGCTCGGGCGTGGGCCCGCCTCGGGCAGGGAGGATCAGCGCGAGGCGGATCCGTCGTCGCCGTCGTCCGGCGACTCCGTGACCAGCGCGAAGTCCTCGCCGTACTCCTCCACACCGCTCACGACCGCGTCCTCGACGAGCTCGGTCGCGATCTGTCCGCGCACGATCATCGGATCGGAGCGCAGGTCGAGGTACAGCGAGAGGGTCAGGCCGATCATGACGACCACGAACGGGAGCCCGCCCACGATCGTGATGGCTTGCAACCCGCTCAACGCCTCGTCACCGCCGACCGCGAGCATGATCGCCGCGACGGCGCCCATCAGCGCGCCCCAGAAGATCACGGTCTTCCGGCTCGGCTCGAGGGTGCCCCGCTCGGACAGCGTGCCCATGACCATCGAGGCCGCATCGGCACCCGACACGAAGAAGATCGCGACGAGCAGCATCACGAGCACGACCGAGATCGACGCCATGGGGTACAGGTCGAGCAGGCGGAACAGGGCGTTCTCGGTGTTGACCGAGCCGTCGGACTCGGCGACGTTGCCCCCCTTGGCCTGCTCGGCGATCGCGGACCCGCCGAAGATGCAGAACCAGACCAGGCTCACGATGCTCGGCACGAGCAGGACGCCCGTGACGAACTGGCGGATCGTGCGCCCCCGGCTGATGCGGGCGATGAACATGCCGACGAACGGCGTCCACGAGACCCACCAGGCCCAGTAGAAGATCGTCCAGCCCGAGAGCCAGGCGGTCATCTCGTCGCCACCGGTGGCGGCGGTGCGCGAGGCCATCTCGGTCATGTCCGCGGCGTAGGAGCCGATCGCGGCCGGCACCAGGTTGAGCACCGTCAGGGTCGGACCCACGACGAACACGAAGACCGCGAGCACGAGCGCCAGCACCATGTTGGTGTTGGCGAGCCACTGGATGCCCTTGGCGACACCGGAGACCGCCGAGGCGATGAAGGCGATCGTCAGGACGACGATGATCAGGACCAGCGCGGTCGTGCCGACCGAGTCGACCCAGCCGTTGAACTCCAGGCCGCCGCCGATCTGCAGGGCGCCCAGGCCCAGCGAGGCGGCCGACCCGAACAGCGTCGCGAAGATCGCCAGGCAGTCGATGGCCTTGCCGGCCGGACCGTCGGCGTGACGGCCCATCAGCGGTCGGAAGGCCGCCGAGACGAGCTGCGAGCGCCCCTTGCGGAACGTGCCGTAGGCGATCGCGATGCCGACGACGGCGTAGATGGCCCAGGGGTGCAGGGCCCAGTGGAACATCGTCGTGGCCATCGCGGTCTGGATCGCCTCGGTGGTCTCGCCCTCGGAGGTGCCGGGCGGGGGCGACATGTAGTGCCCCAGGGGCTCGGCGACGGCGAAGAACATGAGTCCGATGCCCATGCCGGCGCTGAACATCATCGCGATCCAGGAGACCGTGCGGAACTCGGGTCGCTCGTTGTCGGCGCCCAGCGGGATGCGGCCGTACTTGCTCGCCGCGAGCCACAGGACGTAGATCACGAAGAAGCTCGCGGTCAGGACGAACAACCAGCCGGTCGTGTCGATGACCCAGGACTGGGCGTTGCTCGAGACGGACGCGAGGCTGTCGGTGCCCAGGGCGCCCCAGACCACGAAACCGATCGCGATCGCTCCGGTGACACCGAAGACGACCTTGTCGATCGGGTTGCGGCCGGTGTTCTCGGCGGTCGGCACGTCGTCGACGGTGCGGAACCGCAGGGCGCGCTTGGCCTGCTCGGCGATCGACGTGGATGCCGCGCGCTTGCTCTTCTTCCTCTGCTCGGGGGCCTGGTCGGAGCCGTGCTCCGTACCGGGCGGGGTGGACTCGGTCGTGTCAGTCATGAAGGACTTCCGGTTGCGTGCAAAGACCAATCGACCTTACGGAACCCTGAGAGATCCGCAAGTCCGCTGGTCAGCGGGCCGCGACGGGCCGATCAGTCCTCGAGCGTGACGTCCGGCAGGTCGTCGCCGGCCTCGACGACGCCCAGCGGGATGGACCCGCCCGGGATCGCGTCGAGGAGCGCACGCGTGTAGTCCTGCTCGGGCGAGCTGAAGACCTGCTCGACCGGCGCGGCCTCGACGACCTGACCGTTCTGCATCACGAGCACGTCGTCGGCGATCTGACGGACGACCGCGAGGTCGTGGGTGATGAACAGGTAGCTGAGGCCGAGCTCGGCCTGCAGGTCGTTCAGCAGCGTCAGGATCTGCGCCTGGACCAGCACGTCGAGCGCCGAGACCGCCTCGTCGCAGATCACGACCTCGGGATCGAGCGCCAGGGCACGGGCGATCGCGACGCGCTGTCGCTGGCCGCCCGACAGCTCGTGCGGGAACCGGCTCATGACGCTCGCGGGCAGCGAGACCTTGTCGAGCAGGTCGCGCACCTTCGCCTCGCGCTCCTTGGCCGTGCCGATGCCGTGGGTGCGCAACGGCTCCTCGATGGACCGGTAGATCGAGAACAGCGGGTCGAGCGAGGCGTACGGGTTCTGGAAGATCGGCTGCATCCGGCGCCGCAGCCGCAGCCGCTCGCTCTTGCCGCGGATGTCCTCGACGTCGACGCCGTCGAACTTCACGGTGCCCGACGTGGGCTCGAGCAGCCCGAGGACCATGCGCGCCACGGTGGACTTGCCGGACCCGGACTCGCCCACGATCGCGGTCGTGGTGCCGCGGCGCAGCGAGAAGCTGACGTCGTCGACCGCCAGGAAGTCGACCTTGTTGAACGGGCCCTTGCCCGGCAGCTTGAAGACCTTCGTGAGGTTCTCGACCGTGATGACGTCGTCGAGCCCCTTCCCGATCGCGGCGGCGTCGGCGGCGACCTCGCTCGCGACCTCCTCGGCCGCCTGGACCGCCTGCTCACGGACCTCCGCGCGGTGCTGGAGCGAGGAGAGGCGCTGCGACGCCAGCGACGGGGCGGAGGCCACGAGGCGCTGCGTGTACGGGTGGTGCGGGTCCTGCAGGATCTCGAGCGCGGGACCCGACTCCACGATCTGACCCTTGTACATCACCACGAGGTGGTCGGCCCGCTCCGCGGCGAGTCCCAGGTCGTGCGTGATCAGCAGGACCGCGACCCCGAGGTCGTCGGTCAGGGTGTCGAGGTGGTCGAGGATCTGCTTCTGCACCGTCACGTCGAGCGCGCTGGTGGGCTCGTCGGCGATCAGGAGCTTCGGCCGTGCCGCCAGGCCCATCGCGATGAGGGCGCGCTGGCGCATGCCCCCGGAGAACTCGTGCGGGTACTGCTTGGCGCGCCGCTGCGCGTCGGGCAGGCCGGCCTCCTCGAGCAGCTCGACGACCCGGCGGTCGGCGGCCTTGCCGGAGGCGATGCCGTTGGCGGTCAGCGACTCCTTGATCTGGGCGCCGACGGTCCACAGCGGGTTGAGGTTCGACATCGGGTCCTGGGGCACCAGGCCGATCGAGGCACCGCGGAGCGCGACCATCTCGCGGGTCCGCGCCTGCGCGATGTCGGCGCCCTCGAACAGGATCTGTCCGCCGGTCACCCGGCCCGTGCCGGGCAGGAGTCCGATGATGGCGTGCGCCGTCGTGGACTTGCCCGAGCCGGACTCCCCCACGATCGCGACGGTCTGGCCGGGATAGACCGTGAGGTCGACCCCGGAGACGGCGGGCGTGAGCTCCTTGCGGCCGGTCTGGAACGCGACGTCGAGCCCGCGGACCTCCAGCAGCGGCGCCTCGGCACCGCTCGCGCTCGAGCGCGACGGCGCCGTGGTCGGGGTGGCGGTCATCGGCGGCTCGCCTTCGGGTCGAGGGCCTCGCGCACGGCCTCGCCGAGCAGGATGAAGCCGAGAACGGTCAGGGCCAGCGCGGTCGCCGGGACCCACATGACGGACAGGTGCTGGCCGGAGCGCACCTCGTTCTGCGCGTCCGAGAGGTCGTTGCCCCAGGACACGACCCCACTGGGCAGGCCGAGCCCGAGGAACGACAGGGTCGCCTCGGCCACGATGAAGACACCGAGCGAGATCGTGGCGGTCACGATGACCGGAGCGAGGGCGTTGGGCACGACGTGGCGCACGAGGTTGCGCATGCGGGTCGCGCCGATCGCGCTGGCCGCGTCGATGAACTCCAGCGACTTGATCTCGAGCACGGCTCCGCGCATCTGTCTGGTGATCTGTGGCCACGCGAACAAGGACAGCGCCAGGACCACCACCAGGATCGAGCCCCAGAACCCGCGCTTGGGCCAGGCGTTGTTGATCACCGAGATCACGACGATGCAGGCGAGCAGCAGCGGGATGGCCAGGAAGATGTCGGCCAGGCGCGAGATCAGCGAGTCGACCCAGCCGCCGAAGAAGCCGGCCACGGCGCCCGAGACGATGCCCAGCACCACGACGACCAGGGTCGTCAGGACGCCGACGGCGACCGAGGCCCGCGCGCCGTACACGGTGCGCGCCCACACGTCCGCCCCCTGGCGGGTGAAGCCGAAGGGGTGACCGTCGCTGGGCGGCTCGAAGCTGCGGCTGAGCTCGGCGTAGTTGGGATCGGCGCTCGTGAACAGGCCCGGGAAGGCGATGACGATCGCGAGACCCAGGATGATGACGGCCGAGATCCAGAACAGCACCGAGCGGCGGAGGCGCTTCCACGCCTCCTTCCACTGGCTCTCCGGCACGACGTCGGAGGCGACCGCGTCGACGGCCTGCAGCGGCGTCTCCTCGAGCGATGCGACGAACCGGGCCTGTCCCGGTCGGGTGACGGACTCAGGCATAACGGATCCTCGGGTCGAGAAGGGCGTACAGCAGGTCGACGACGAGGCTCATCAGCGCGTACACGAGCACCATGACCGTCACGACCGAGACGACCGTGGTGTTCTCGCCGCGGCTGATCGCGTCGAACGCCAGGTTGCCGATGCCCGGCACGTTGAAGATGCCCTCGGTGACGACGGCGCCCGCCATGAGCGTGCCGAGGTTGACGCCCAGGTAGGTCACGACCGGCACGAGCGAGTTGCGCAGGACGTGGTTGCGCACCACGAGGCGGTTGGGCAGACCCTTGGCCCGCGCCGTGCGGACGTGGTCGGCCAGCAGGTTCTCGGCGACCGAGGTGCGCGTCAGCCGCAGCGTGTAGGCGAGGTCGACGATGGCCAGGACGATCGCCGGCAGCAGCAGGCTGCCGATCGTCCAGTCACCGCCCACGGTCACGTCGGCCCAGCCCAGCTTCACCCCGAACACGAGCTGGAAGACGAAGCCGACGACGAAGATCGGGATGGCGAGCATCACGAGCGTCACGAGGAGCATCGAGGAGTCGAACCAGCCGTTGCGGCGCAGACCCGCGACGACGCCGAGGCCGATGCCGAGCACGGCCTCGATCGCCAGGGCCATGACCGCGAGGGTCGCGGTGACCGGGAACGCGCGGGCGATCTCGGCCGCGACCGGCTCACCGCTGAAGTTGATGCCGAAGTTGAAGGTCAGGGCGTCCTTGAGGAACAGGAGCCACTGCACGAGGAAGGGCTTGTCGAGGTTGTACTCGGCCTCGATGGCGGCCTTGACGTCCGGACCGATCGGCTTGTCGCCGACCAGGTTCAGGACGGGATCGCCCGGTCGCAGGAAGACCAGGGCGTAGATGATGAAGGTCGCTCCGAGGATCACGGGGATCATCAGGAGCAGCCGCCGGGCGATGTACCACGCCACCGGGGCCTCCTCTGGACGGTTCGAGGGCCGGTCGGCGTGCGTGCCGAGGGCCGGATCTGCAGGGCGCGCGAGAACGCGCCCTCACCATGATGGACCTGCTCGGCACACGGGGCAGCCCGAGAGAAGGGGCTGCCCCGTGTGCCGGGTGACCGGTTACTTCGTCAGCGCGTAGTAGTCCGGCTTCTGCTGCCAGGTGAACACGAACCCGCCGATGTCGGGGGTCGTGACGGCCGTGGCGTTCTGGTACCACAGCGGGATCGCTGGCAGGTCCGTCAGCAGGACCGTCTGGGCCTGGCTGATGAGGCTGTAGCGCGCCTCGCCCTGCGCGGCCGCGGCCTCGGCGACGAGCGTGTCGAACTCGGGGTTCGTGTAGTCGCCGTCGTTCGAGCCGGCACCCGTGCCGTAGATCGGGCCCAGGTAGTTCAGCATCGACGGGTAGTCGGCCTGCCAACCGGTGCGGAACGCGGTCTCGATCGTGCGATCGGTGACCTTCTCGCGCAGCTCGTCGAACGTCGGGTAGTTCTGGGCCGACGACTCGATGCCGAGCGTGTTCTTGACCTGGTTGGTCAGGGCGTCGGCGAACTCCTTGTTGCCGGCACCGTCGTTGTTGTACGCGAGGACGAAGTCGCCCTCCCACGGGCTGATCGCGTTGGCCTGCTCCCACAGCGCCTTGGCCTGCTCGGGGTTGTACTGCAGCACCTCGTTGCCGGGCACGGTCTCGGTCCAGCCGTCGAGCACGGGCGACGTGAAGTCCGTGGCCGGCGTGCGGGCGCCGTAGAAGATCTTCTCGGTGATCTCCTCACGGTTGATCGACATCGAGATGGCCTGACGGCGCAGCTGGCCCTCCTGGCCCTCGAAGTGCGCGAGGCGACCCGGGATCGTCAGCGACGAGAAGCTCGAGCCCGGCTCGTTGTAGGCCGTGACGGAGCTGTCGTCCTCGAACGTGCTCAGCGCGCTCGGCGGGACCTGGTCGAGGATGTCGAGGTTGCCGGCCTGGACGTCGCTGTAGGCGGAGTCGACCGAGTTGTAGAACTTGAAGACCAGACCGTCGTTGGCCGGCTTGCGCACACCCTGGTAGTCAGGGTTGACCTTCATCGCGATCTGCTTCTTCTTCTGCCAACCGGCGTCGGTCAGCATGTACGGGCCGTTGCCGATGGGCGCGTCGCCGTACTCCTTGGTGATCTTGCCGTCGTCGCCGTAGGCGCTCTCGGGCACCGGGAAGTAGGCCGAGTAGCCGAGACGCAGGTTGAAGTCCGACTCGGGCTTCTTCAGCGTGATCGTGAAGGTCGAGTCGTCCACCACGGACAGGCCCGAGACGGTGTCGGCGCCCTCCTCGGTGTTGCCGACGTCGTCGGTGCCCGCGATCGGGTAGAAGAAGTAGTTGTTGAGCTGCTTGTTGTCCGGGTCGGCGCCGTAGTTCCAGGCGTCGACGAACGAGTTCGCGGTGACGGCCTCGCCGTCGGTGAACGTCCAGCCGTCCTTGACGACGACGGTCCAGACGGTGCTGTCGGCGTTGGGCGTGATGGACTCGGCGACCTCGTTGACGACCGAGCCGTCGGCGTTGTACGCCACGAGACCGGCGTAGAGGTTCTGGATCGGGTCGCCGCCTCCGACCTCGTTGGTCGCGGTCGGGATCAGCGGGTTCTGCGGGTTGGTCCCGTAGACCGTGATGAAGCTGTCGGTGACCTCGTCGTCACTGGCGCTTCCGCCGCCGCCTCCGCCGCACGCGGACAGCACCAACGCAGCTGCGGCCGTGGCCACTCCCGCGAGGCGAACTCGTCGTGTGAGTCGCATCCATTCCTCCTGGTGAAGGGCGGCCCGTGCGGTGGCACAGGCCTGCCGATGAATCACCCATGACTATCACCAACGGATGGGTGCGGAGTAGTCCCAACGGGCTACTTCATCAAATCGACACCGAACCCCGCGTTGACGGCGCCTGAC
>NZ_BAAAME010000002.1:312262-316363 GCF_039529015.1 Aeromicrobium alkaliterrae | reverse complement strand
GGTGAGGCTCAGCCCTTGCGCTTGACGACCTCTTCGGTGGCCTGCGGGAGGACCGTCTTGAGGTCACCCACGACGCCGAAGTCGACGAGCTCGAAGATCGGCGCCTCGTCGTCCTTGTTGACCGCGACGATCGTCTTGGACGTCTGCATGCCGGCGCGGTGCTGGATCGCCCCGGAGATGCCGTTGGCGACGTACAGCTGCGGCGAGACGACCTTGCCGGTCTGGCCGACCTGGAAGGAGTGCGGGTACCAGCCGGAGTCGACCGCGGCGCGCGAGGCGCCCACGGCGGCACCGAGGCTGTCGGCGAACGCCTCGACCTCGGTGAAGTCGCCACCGGTGCCACGGCCGCCGGAGACCACGATCGCGGCCTCGGTGAGCTCGGGGCGACCCGAGGCCTCCTTGACCTTGGTCGAGGTGATCTTGGCACCCTTGGCGGCGTCGGAGACGTCGACCGAGACGGCCTCGACCGTGCCGGCACCCGAGGTGGCCTCGGGGGCCGTCGAGTTGGGCTTGACGGCGATGACCGGCGTACCGGCGGTGATCTTCGCGTCGACGGTGAAGTTGCCGGCGAAGACCGACTGCGTCGTCGTGATGGTGTCACCGTCGACGGAGACGTCGACCGCGTCGGTGATGAAGCCCGAGCTGGCCTTGAGCGCGACGCGAGCCGCGATCTCCTTGCCCTCGAACGTCGACGGGACGAGCACCGCGGCGGGGCTCTTGTCGGCGACGAGCTGGCTCAGCGCCTCGGCCTTCGGGCCGACCAGGTAGTCGGCGTAGACGGCGTCGTCGAGCTGGTAGACCTTCTCGGCACCGTACTCGGCGAGCTGCGAGGGGACCTCGGAGCCGAACACGACGGCCGACGGCTCGCCGATGCGGCGGGCGATCGTGAGGAGCTCCAGCGACGGCTTGGTGACCTTGCCCTCAGGGGCATCGATCAGCACGAGAACTTCAGACATGTCCTGATCCCTTCTCAGACGAACTTCTTGGAGGCGAGGAACTCGACGAGCTTGGTGCCGCCGTCTCCCTCGTCGGTGACGACCTCGCCGGCGGTGCGCGGCGGGCGGGGCGTCGTGGAGTCCACGGCGGTCCAGGCGTTGTCGCCACCGACCTCCGAGGCCTCGAGGCCCAGGTCGGCCAGCGACCACTCGTCGATCGGCTTCTTCTTGGCCGCCATGATGCCCTTGAAGGACGGGTAGCGGGCCTCGCCGGTCTGGTCGGTGACCGAGACGACGACCTTGCCGCTGGCGGTGATCTCCTGCGACGCGACGTCGCCGTCGCGGCGGATCGTGACCGTGTCGCCGTCGACCGTGATCTCCGAGGCGAACGTGACGGCCGGAAGGCCCAGGCGCTCGGCGACCAGCGTGGGGACGATGCCCATGCCGGCGTCGGTGGAGGCCATGCCGAAGAACACGAGGTCGTACTCGAGCTTCTCGATGGCCTTGGCGAGCACGAGCGAGGTCGCGAACGCGTCGGAGCCGGCGATGGCGTCGTCGACGACGTGGACACCGGCGTCGGCGCCCATCTGCAGCGCCTTGCGCACGGCGTCGGCGGCGTCCTCGGGACCGACGGTCACGACGGTGACCTCGCCCTCGCCGGCCTCGACGACCTGCAGAGCCTGCTCGACCGCGTACTCGTCCAGCTCGGACAGCAGGCCGTCGACGCCTTCACGGTCGACAGTGTTGTCGGACGTGAAGGTTCGGTCGCCGGTGGCATCCGGGACGTACTTGACCGCAACAACGATCTTGGTCACGGGGGACCCTCCTGGAAGGTTCGGGGTTCACGGCGCCGGGATCGGCGTCGTGGCCATCACACGATGGCACCGAGGGTCACTGTGCCACCTCGCTGTCAGCAAGGGTGAGGCGACCCTCAGCAACCTGAATGTTACCCACTCGTAGTATTTCGGGCGACAGCTGCGGCCCATGGACTGCGTCACACCGAGGTGCAGGTCACACGCGACCGCGTCAGTCGCCCTCGGTGCGCGCCCGCAGCAGCGACTGCGCTGCCAGGCCGATCACGAGGTAGACGATCGATCCGAGGCCCCACGTCACGAGGGCCTCCTTCCGCTCGGCGTTCCCACCGGAGAAGTCGACGAGGCTCCCGATCGGCGCCGTCAGCGCGTTGCAGACGGTCTCGACGGTGGAGTACAGGCCACCGGAGTCGTTGCCCAGGGCGACCAGCAGCGCACCGACGGCCAGCACCACCGACAGGATCAGTCCGGCGGCGCCGAGCACCGCCGCCACGATCGTGACGACCGAGGTGCCGGAGGAACCGCGCGACTCGTCCGGCGGCTCGGGCACGGCCTCGATCTCGGCCGCCTCGCGACGTGCTCGCGACTTCTCGACCTTGGCCGACGCCTTCTCCTCGGCCTTCTGACGACGCGCGACGGCCTTGGCCTCGCGGGCCGACGCCCGGGCGGACACGGCGGGCGCGGCCTCGACGGCACGCTGCTCTGCGGTCGTGTCCTCGAGCTCCGGCTCGTCGGCGGTCCCGACCGGCTCGGGGTCGGTCTCGGCCTCACGCGCTGCGGCAGCCTCGGCCTCCAGGCGCTCGGCCTCCAGCGCGGCAGCCTGCTCGGCCTCCAGGCGCTCGGCCTCCAGCGCGGCAGCCTGCTCGGCCTCGAGGCGCTCCGCCTCCAGGCGCTCCGCCTCCAGGCGCTCCGCCTCGAGCGCGGCAGCCTGCTCCTCGTCAGCGCGTCGCTGCTCGGCCTCGGCCTCGGCGGCCACGGCCGCGAGGCGGGTCGTGACCTCGTCGGCGGCGAGCTCGCGGTCGATCTCGTCCGGCTCGTAGGCCTGCTCGACCTCGGACTCGGCCGCAGCCTGCGGCCCCTCCGGGGCGGCCTCGGACTGGGCGTCACTGCGACGGACGCGCGCCTCGCTGCGCTGACGGCGACGCTCGAGCGCGGCGGCCCGGCGCATCTGCTTGGCACTCGCCCGGCGCTCACGCGTGCCGACCGGAGCGTCGACCTCAGGCGCGTCCGGCCCGTCGAGGTCCGAGTCCTCGACCTCGATCGCGACGGGCAGCTCCTCGGGCTCGGGCTCGGGCTCGGGCTCGGGCTCGGGCTCCGCGAGGCTCTCCGGCTCGAAGGGACGGTACGGCTCCGGCTCCTCGTCCACCACGTCGTCGTCCGCGACCGCGTCGCCCGATCGCCGGGCGCGCTTCGCGGCGCGACGGGCCGCCTTGGCCTCGGCCCGCTCGAGCCGGGCCTGCTGACGACGGGTCAGCCGCTGGGGCTCGGTCGAGGTCTCGTCGACCGCGGCGGCCGAGGTCTCGAGCACGGCCTCGTCCGACGACCCCTCCACGGGGTCGTCGAAGGACGCCGTGGCCGGCTCCTCGTCGTACTCGGCCGACGCGGCGCGCTCGGCCTCGTCGGCCTGCGCCGCCCACTCCCCCGCGGTGGTCAGTCCCTGGAGGGCGCGGTGCAGCGGGCTCGACTCGTCGAGCCCGCGGTCGGCGACCACCCAGCGTCCGGGGACGTCCGCGACGGACGGCTCCCCGGACGGCTCACTTACGTCGGACGACCCTTTTCCTGGCCGGGGAGGCAAGGGCCCCCGACTCACCGCTCACCTCCTGGAGCGATTCGCCGGACTCCTCGTCGGCATCGTCGTCACCGTCGTCGACGAACTCGGACGCGGTCGGCGCTGAGGGCGTCAGCGGCGTGCCCTTGGCCACCTGGTTCGCCATGACGATGTGCTCCTGGGCGACCCGCTCGGCCTCGGCCTCGGCGGCGGCGACCCACTCCATCGCGGTGCGCTCGGCCTCCTGCAGCTTCTGCTCGGCAGCCTCGCGAGCCGCGGCGACCGCCTGGCTGAGGCGCTCCTGCGCCTCGCGCTTGGACGCGATCGTGACGCGTTCCGCCTCGGCCTGGGCCTCGGCGATGCGACGCTTCGACTCCGCCTCGGCGGAGGCGGCCACGCGGCGAGCCTCCTCCTGGGCGGCGGCCACCTTCTCGGCGGCGGAGCGCTCGGCCTCGGCGACCTTGCGCTCGGCGTCCTGGCGGGCGACCTCGGCGGCCCGCTCCTGCTGGCGCTCGGCCTCGGCGCGAGCCTCGGCGGCGACGCGAGCGGCCTCGGCAGCCTCGGCGGCGACGCGCTCGGCCTCGGC
>NZ_BAAAME010000002.1:264822-312091 GCF_039529015.1 Aeromicrobium alkaliterrae | reverse complement strand
CGACCTCCTGGGCGTACTTCTCGGCCTCGGCGCGAGCAGCGCCCACGTGGTTGGCCGACGTCTCCTCGGCATCGCGGACGATGCGATCGGCCTCGGCCTGCACCTCGGCGAGGCGACGATCGGCTTCCTCGCGCTCGGTGGCGAGCTGGGCGCGCGCCGTCTCACGCTGCTGCGCGGCCTGGGCGGCGACCTCGTCGGCCTTGGCCTGGGCGGCCGAGATGCGACGCTCGGCATCGGTCTCGGCGGCCTGGAGCCGCTCCTGCGCCGTGCGGGCGGCCTCGGCCTGGGCCTCGGCGATGCGCTTCTCGGTGTTGCGCGCGGCCTCGTCCTCGGCGGCCTGCACGAGGCGCCGCGCCTCGGCCTCGGCGTCGCTGATGCGCGCAGCGGCCGCACGCTCGGCGTCCTCCTTGGCCTTGGCGACACGCTCGTCGGACTCGCGCTGGAGCTCGGCGATGCGTGCCGCAGCGGCCGCACGCTCGCTCTGGATCTCGCGGTTGACCCGCTCGGCCTCGGCACGCGCCGCGGAAACACGCTCCTCGGCGGCCTCCTCGGCAGCACGCAGCTTCTGGGCGGCAGCCTCGCGCTGACGGGTCTCGTCGGCCTCGAGACGAGCCTCGAGGTCGGCCCGCTCGCGCGCCGCCTCCTCCATCAGACGCGCGGCCTCGGCCCGGGCAGCGGCGACGCGGCCCTGGGCCGCGGCGCTGGCGGCGGCCAGCTTCTCGGCGAAGGTCGAGGTCGGTGCAGCCGCGGGCGCGACGGGCTCCGGCTCGGGCGTCGCCTCGGCGACGGGCTCGGGCGTCGCCTCGGCGACGGGCTCGGGCTCCGGGGTCGGCTCGGGCTCCCGCGCGGCCAGGCTGTCGACGTAGCTCACGCTGAACGACTCGGGCTCCGGCTCGGGGGTGGGCTCGGGAATGACCTCGGCCACCGGCTCCGGCGTGGGCTCGGGGGTGGGCTCGGGCTCGGGAGTGACCTCAGCCACCGGCTCCGGCTCGGGAGTCGGCTCCGGCTCGGGAGTCGGCTCCGGCTCGGGAGTGACCTCAGCCACCGGCTCCGGCTCGGGAGTCGGCTCCGGCTCGGGAGTCGGCTCGGGCTCCGGGGTGACCTCGGCGACCGGCTCGGACTCCGGGGTCGGCTCCGGGGTGACCTCGGCGACCGGCTCGGGCTCGCGGACCGGCTCGTCGGCGGGCTTCGGCTCGTCGGCGGGCTTGCGCTCCTCGCCGGCCAGCTCGCCGGCCGTGGCGGCGTTCCAGAGGCGGCCGAAGACCGACTCCTTGGGCTCGTCGGCGGGCGCCTCGGGCTCGGCGGCGGCGCGGGCCTCGGGCTCCTGACCGCGCTGGATCTCCTCGGCGATCTCGTCGCGGCTCAGCTCGCGGGTCGCGTCCTCGGGGGCCGGTTCGGCGGCACTGCGCTCGGCGGCAGCCTGGCGAGCCGCCTCGAGCTTCTGCGCGAGGGTCTGCGGCTCGGCCGGCTTCGGCTCGTCGTCCAGCTCGTCGGCGGGCTCATCGACCTCGGCCGGCTCCTCGGAGCCGCCCTTGCGCGACGTGCGCTCGTCCCGGCGGCGCTTGGCAGCGTCGAGGCGGGCTGCCTTGGCGGCGGCACGACGCTCACGCGCCGAGAGCGGTCGGCCGGAGCTCGACGCCGACGGAGTCGAGGCGTCGTCACCGGAGTCGCCGATCATGTCCGCGGCCACCCGCAAGGGGTCGGCCGGAGCACTACCGGCGGTCGGCTTCTCGTCTGAGTCGCTCATGACTCCCTTTCCTTGCGGGGCCCGCGAGGGCACGTCCGCATCAGTATGCCTCACGTGACCCTTGAGTCCACGGCTATTCGAGACCCCGGTGTCCGAGGTCCTGGGGGCGGCTCAGCGACCGGTGAAGGTCGCCTGGCCGGGACCGTTCTCGACGAAGGAGGACATCCCGGCTCGGGCGTCCTCGCTCGCGAACAGTCCGGTGAACTCCACACGCTCGATCTCGAGGCCCGACTGCAGGTCGACCTCGAGCCCGCGGTCGACGGCCGACTTCGCCGCGCGCAGCGCGAGCGCCGGACCCCCGACGAACTGCGCGGCCCACGCCACGGCCTCGGTCAGCACGTCCGCGGCGGGGACGACACGATCGACCAGGCCGATGCGCAGCGCCTCCTCGGCGTCGACGAAGCGACCCGAGAAGATCAGGTCCTTCGCGGTGCTCGGGCCGACGAGGCGGGCGAGCCTCTGCGTGCCGCCGGCGCCGGGGATGATGCCCAGCAGGATCTCGGGCTGGCCGAGCTTGGCGTTGTCGGCGGCGAAGCGGACATCGGTCGCCAGGGCGACCTCGCAGCCGCCACCGAGGGCGAAGCCGGTGATCGCCGCGACGGTCGGCTTGCCGATCGCCGCGAGGGCACGCGTGAAGTCCTGCAGGAGGTGCGCGTGGCGCACCATCTCCTGGTACGACATGTCGGCCATCTGCTTGACGTCCGCGCCGGCCGCGAAGACCCGCTCGCCGCCGTAGACCACGACCGCTGCGACGTCGTCGCGCTCGTCGGCCTCACGGGCGACCTCGATCAGCTCACGCTGCACCTGAGCGTCCAGGGCGTTCATCTTGGGTCGGTCCAGACGGATCGTCCCCACGCCGTCCGCCACCTCGAGCCGCACGAACTCTGCCACGTCTGCCTCCTCGCCCGCGGCCCCCGGCCGCCGATCGGGTCGCGGCCCTGGTGGCCGGTCTCATCGATGTCGCCGAGCATAGGGGCGCGCCTGCGCGACCGCGTACGGTGGTCGGGGCCCGACCCGTGGCCGGACGAGAGGCAGGCATGGACGCACCGGAGATCGCCGACGACACCGTCACGCTGCGCCCCGAGCGCTCCCAGTCCGGGTTCGACGGCTACAGCGTGTGGGTCGACGACGAGCGGGTCGGATCGGTCGCGCTGCGCCAGGAGTCGCGCTCGACCTGGTCGATCCGCTGGAACGTCGGCACGGGCGAGCACGCCGTCCGCTGGGCGATCCACGCCGTCGGCCTCGCCGCGGACCACGTCCTGGGCGAGCTCGGGGCCGGGCGTGTCGAGGCCCGCATCCCGGTCGATCGCACGGCCGACGTGCGCGCCGCGTCGATCTGCGGGCTGCGCAAGGAGGGCGTGCTGCGCAGCGCGCCAGGCGAGCAGGACCGCGTCCTGATGGCCCGGCTCGCGAGCGATCCCCCGGCCCGCAGCCGCGACGGGTTCATCGCGATCCTCAACGCGGGTCTGCCGACCAAGCGCGTCATCGCCCAGGGGCTGTGGCGCGACGAGGCGGGCCGGGTCCTGCTGTGCGAGCTGACGTACAAGCAGGAGTGGGACCTGCCCGGCGGGGTCATCGAGGTCGGTGAGTCCCCCGCGGTCGGCCTGGCCCGCGAGCTGCGCGAGGAGCTCGGCCTGGACGTCACGGTCGGCGACCTCGTCACCGTCAGCTGGCTCCCGGCCTGGCGGGGCTGGGACGACGCGTGCATCTTCCTGTTCGACCTCGGCACCGCCGACGCGTCGATCACCGCGACGATGACCCTGCAGCCGACCGAGATCGCCGCCGTCCACTGGTGCGATCCCGCGACGGTCCACGAGCGGGCCACCGCGGCTGCCGCCCAGGTCCTCGACGCCGTCGCCGCCGGAACCCCGACCTACCGCGAGAGCGCCCCCGCCCCCGACTAGCTGCTCTCGACCGCGACGACTCCGCCGAACTGGCCGATCGCGCGCACCTCGCCGGATCCCGGCGGCACGACGAGCAGCACCTGGTGGTCGAACCGGACGACCCCGCTGCCCACGATCCCCTCGGGCGCGAGGGCGTTCTGGACCGTCCCGGCCGCGTAGGCGACGGTGCGTCCCTGGGTCACCTGGAAGGCGTCGGCCCGGTGGAGCGTCGCGAAGACGAGTGCTCCCCCGTCCGCGGTGCGCAGCACGTACTGCACGGGCTCGGCGGTCCAGGACTGCGAGAACTGCACGTCCGGCAGCTCGGCGCTCTGCTGGTACGACTCGACCATCTGCTGGCGGAAGGGGTCGTCGGCCGCCACGACGTCGGACGGCGACTCCGGCAACGACCCGAGGGCCGCGACGTAGGCGTCGACGGCGGCCTGGGGCGAGAAGGGCATCCCTCGGTCGTCGTCAGGGGCCACCGCCACGGCGCTGGCGTCGTCGGTGACGCGCAGCTCGGGCAACGAGGCCTCGGCGACGATCGCCGGGCTCTCGGACAGCGTCCAGGGGTCGACGGCGCTGCCGCGGGCGAAGACCTGCACCCGGCGCTCGTCGCTGCCGGACCCCGCGACCGCGACGAACCACAGCGGGTACGACCCGAACCGCGGGATCGCGACCTGCTCGGCGCGCAGGACCGTGGACGTGACGCCGCCCTCGACCTGGAACGCCGCGGTGTCGATGGCCAGGACGGAGCCACTCTCCACGACCGACAGCGGCTGCGCGCTCCCGATGTCGACCGCGGCCTCGTACACCTCGCGGTACCGGGCGTAGACCGCGTCGACGTCGCCCTCCTCGATCGCGAGCTTCGTGACGGCGGTGTCGCCCTGCTGGTGGGGGACGGCGCACGCCAGCAGGGCGAGGCACGTCGCGACGGCCAGCGCGAGGCGGACGGCCCTGGTCATCGCGGGTCCTTCCCGTCCTCGTCGTCGACGACCTCGAACTCGTGCAGCTCGTCCTCGGTCACCTCGTGCTCCACACCGTCGTCGTCGACCCACACGTAGACGACGGGTTCGGTCTCCGGCGCGGGCTCCGGTTCCGGCTCGGGCGTGGGTTCCGGCTCGGGCGTGGGTTCCGGCTCGGGCGTGGGTTCCGGCTCGGGTTCCAGGTCGGCCTCCTCGACCACCTCGAAGCCGTCGAGCTCGTCCGGGTCGATCTCGTGCTCGACCCCGTGCTCGTCGACGTAGAGGAACACCTCGACCTCCTCCACCTCGACCTCGCCTTCGAAATCGCGATCGACCCCGTCGTCGTCCGCCGCCCGGCTGCGCCAGACGTGACGACGCCGGAGCAGCACCCCGAACCACGCGAAGCCGATCCCGAGCAGCGCGAGGCCGGCACCGCGGCCGAACCCGCCGCGGATGCCGTAGGCCGTCGTGACCTCCAGCCCCGAGAGGTTGGTCGAGCCGACCGCGACGACCGCGACCGAGACGGGCTCGTCGGGCAGGGTGAGGCTGATGTCGGCACCGCCGAGGCCGGCCTGCGAGACGATCCACCAGTCGAGGGCCGTGGGGGCCGACGGGACGTTGGGCTCTCCGCCGACGTCACGCGTCTCGACGTCCCAGGGGGCGCTGTAGGACGTGATCTCGACGCGCGCAGCGGAGCTCAGGTAGTTCTCGACGTCGACGGTGTTGCCCACGCCGACGAAGACCGGTTTGCCGATCGGCACCTCGACCAGGACGTCGACCTGCAGACCGACCCAGTCGATGACGCCCGGAGCCGTCACGACCGCCGCGCTGTCGGTCTCGATCGCGTGGGGTCCGGTCGTGATCCGACCGTCCGGGCCGAGCAGGACCATGAGGCCGGCACCGGCGAGCGCCACGAGGACGCCGAGCACGGTCAGCGCCCAGGCCCCGATCGTGCGCCCCACGCTGCACCCGCCTCTCCCTGACGACGGGCGCCCTCGCGCACCGCGCCGCCGACCCTACCCGCGCCGGGTGGTTCGCGCGGGCGACGCGCGGGTCAGAACAGCGCGGTCGCCAGCAGGCGGCGCGCCGTCGCGACGCGCGGGTCGTCCGAGCCCACGACCACGAACAGGTCGAGGAGCCGCGCCCGGACCCGGTCGCGGTCGTCGTCGGCCGTGCGGCGGACGAGCTGGATCAGACGGTCGAAGGCGTCCTCGACGTGACCGCCGCTGACGTCCAGGTCGGCGACGAGCAGCTGTGCGTCGACGTCGTCGGGCGCGTCGGCCGCCGCGGCGCGGGCCTGCTGGAGGTCGGCGCCCTGGGTGCGCTCCATGAGCTGGACACCGGCGAGGCGCTCGGCCACCTCGGCGTCGCCCGGGTTCTGGGCCGCGAGCTTCTCGTAGGCGGCGACGGCGCCCGGCAGGTCTCCGGCCGCGAACGCGGCGTCCGCCTCGGCGAAGCGCGGGTCGTCGACCGGCTCCTCCACGGCGTCGGCCGCGCCGCCCGGGGCGGGCGCACGTCCCGTGACCCCGTGCTCGGCGCCGAGCCGGATCAGCTCGTCGAAGTAGCCGCGGATCTGCTCGTCCGGCACGGCGCTCTGGAACAGCGGGACCGGCTGGCCGGACACCAGGCCCACGACGAGCGGGACGGACTGGGCCTGCAGCGCCTGGCCGATGCCGGGGTTGGCGTCGACGTCGACCTGGACCAGCAGCAGCTGGCCGTCGTAGGCATCGGCCGCCGCGGCGAGGCGCGCGTTGAACTCGGCACTCTGCGGAGCGCGGGGCGACCACAGGCTCAGCACCACCAGGTGCTTCAGCGACGCCTCGAGGGCGACCTGCTGGAAGTCGGCCTCGGTCGCATCGACGACCCAGGTGCCACCCCCCGAACCACCGGCAGCGGCGGCCGGAGCCGCGGGTCGGGCGAGGGCGGACAGGTCGAGTGCTCCCGGACGCGAAAAGCTCATGCCCCCATCCTAGGGAAGGTGGTGTGGCGGCACTCCCCCGCGCGGTCCTCGCAGGCCCGCGCGCTGCACGACCCGCTGGATCGTGAGGTCCCGACCGTCCGGGTCGCCGATGAACCGGATGTCCCGCAGGCCCTGCGCCTGGGCGGCCGACTCGAAGATGAAGTGGCCGTATCCGAGCAGGCGCCCGAGCAGGGGCTTGTCGACCGTGATGTCGAGGATGCGGGTGATCGGCATCGTCGCGATCTTGACGTTGAACACGCCCGAGGCGCGGAAGACGCGCATGTTGGTGATGACGAAGACGTCGCGGCGCTCGCGGGCCGTCACGAAGACCGCGTGCCCGAGCAGGCCGAACGACAGCAGCAGGAACACCCAACCCCACGAGATGGGGCCGAACAGCGCCAGGAGCCACAGGGCTCCGACGCCCACGAGCTCGGTGCTCGGGAGGGCGTAGACGATCCCGTGGTGGCGCACGAGGTCGACGACGTGCTCGCCCTCGTCGTGCAGCAGGTGGCGATCGACCTGCTGCTCGGGGATGCGCTCGGCCAGCGCACGGATCATGGCAGGCCCGCTACCCGAAGAGCTCCTGCACGAAGACCCCGACGTTGCCGAAGGCGTCGATGACGGCCGTGAACGCACCGTCGACCGCGTCGGCCGCTTGGGTCGGCGCGGTCAGCAGGTAGTAGACGGCAAACCCGATCACGAGCAGCGCCAGTGCCTTCTTCACCACGGGATCATTTCTAGGCCATCACCAGCACCAACGGGCGGAGGCGCGCCGAACGGCATGCCCTTCGAGGCTCCTCGTCCTTCGCCGCACCTGACCGCCGTGGTCGGCGGGTGACACGCGGCATGGACCAGAAGCGGTCGGTTCCGGCTCGAGGCCACCTGCGGGGACCGCAGATGATGCATTTGGGTACTCCCTGCAGCCGCAACGCATCATCCCCGTGACCCGCCGGACCGGGAACGATGCCTTTCGGCACCCCGGGCAGCCCGAATGCATCATCTCCGGTCCCGGCCCCCGCGGGGTGGTCCATGCCCGCTTGTCCGGTACCGCCGGATGCCCGCACGAGCGGCGTCAGATCTGGTCGAGGACGACGTCGGCCGCGCTGTACGGGTCGGTCGAGCCGCCGAGGACGTCGGCGGCGAGGCCGTCGAGCCGGGCATCGCCCGAGAGGTGGCCGAACCGCCGGCTGACCTGGCCCAGGGCGATCGCCTCGATCTCGCGCCGTGCCCGCGCCAGGCGGCGGCGTCGTCCCTCGCCCGAGGACTCCAGGTGCGCCCGGTGGTCGTCGATGTGCCCCAACAGCTCGTCGATCCCCTCGCCCTCGGTCGCGACGGTCAGGGCGATCGGCGGCTTCCAGGCACCGTCGGGGCGCTCGGTCAGCGAGAGCATGCCGCGCAGCTCGCGCCGCGTCGTCGTGGCACCGTCGCGGTCGGCCTTGTTGATGCAGAACACGTCGCCGATCTCGAGGATCCCGGCCTTGGCGGCCTGGATGCCGTCACCCATGCCGGGCGCCAGCAGCACGAGGCTGGTGTCGGCGAGTCCCGCGATCTCGACCTCGGACTGGCCGACGCCGACGGTCTCGACCAGCACGACCTCGCAGCCGGCAGCGTCCAGCACCCGCAGCGCCTGGGGTGCGGCTCCGGCCAGGCCGCCGAGGTGACCCCGGCTGGCCATCGAGCGGATCATGACGCCCGGATCGGTCGCGTGGTCCGACATCCGGATGCGGTCGCCCAGGAGCGCCCCGCCGCTGAACGGAGAGGACGGGTCGACCGCGAGGACCCCGACGGTGCGCCCTGCAGCTCGCAGGGCGCTCACGAGCGCCGACGTCGAGGTGGACTTGCCGACGCCCGGCGATCCGGTCAGGCCGACGACGTGCGCGCTGCCAGCGTGCGGCACCAGTGCCTGCGCGACCTCCCGCAGGGCGGGCGAGTCGCGCTCGACCAGCGAGATGAGACGGGCGACGGCCCGGGCCTTGCCCGGACCGTCGCCTCGTGCCGTCTCGACGAGGTCGGCGACGTCGTCACCTCGGCGCATGCCGATGTCCCTCGTCAGCGCGCCGTCGGACCCGGGTCAGGCCTGCGGGACGCGGATGACCAGGGCGTCGCCCTGACCGCCGCCACCACACAGCGCCGCCGCACCGACGCCGCCGCCGCGACGCTGGAGCTCCAGCGCGAGGTGCAGCACGACGCGCGCGCCGCTCATGCCGATCGGGTGACCCAGCGAGATGGCGCCGCCGTTGACGTTGACGATGTCCTCGGAGATGCCGAGCTTCTTGGTCGAGGCCAGGCCGACGGCCGCGAACGCCTCGTTGAGCTCGACGAGGTCGAGGTCGGACGCCGACAGGTCGGTCTTCGCCAGGGCCGCGGTGATCGCGTTGGCGGGCTGGTCCTGCAGGCTCGAGTCCGGGCCGGCGACGTTTCCGTGCGCGACGATCTCGGCCAGGATCGGCAGGCCGAGCTCCTCGGCCTTCGCCTTGCTCATCACCACGACGGCGCAAGCACCGTCGGAGATCTGGCTGGCGGTGCCGGCCGTGATGGTGCCCTCCTTGGAGAACGCCGGGCGCAGCTTGCCGAGCGACTCGGCGGTCGTGTCGCCACGGACGCCCTCGTCGGCGCTGACGACGACCGGGTCGCCCTTGCGCTGCGGGATCTCGACCGGGACGATCTCGTCGTCGAACACGCCGTTCTTCTGCGCGGTCGCGGCGAGCTGGTGCGAGCGGGCGCCGAACGCGTCCTGCTCCTCACGCGTGAAGGTCTCGACGTCGACGTTGCGCTGCTCGGTGAGCGAGCCCATGGCCTGGTTCGTGATGGCGTCCCACAGGCCGTCGTACTCCATGTGGTCGAGCATCGTGGTCTTGCCGTACTTGAAGCCCTCGCGCGAGCCGGTGAGGATGTGCGGCGCCTGCGTCATCGACTCCTGGCCGCCCGCCACGATGACGTCGTACTGACCCGACTGGATCAGCGCGTCGGCGAGCGTGATGGCGTGGATGCCCGAGAGGCAGACCTTGTTGATGGTGAGCGCGGGCACGCCGAGCGGGATGCCGCCCTTGTCGGCCGCCTGACGGGCGGGCACCTGGCCGGCGCCTGCTCCGAGGACCTGGCCCATGATCACGTAGTCGACCTGGTCGCCGGTGATGCCGGCCTTCTCCAGGGCGCCCTTGATGGCGACGCCACCGAGGTCGGAGCCGGACAGGGTCTTGAGTCCGCCGAGGAGGCGGCCGATCGGGGTGCGGGCCCCCGCGACGATCACGGTCTGGGTCATGAGAGGAGCTCCTTAGAAGGCAGTCCCCCGGTGGTGCGGTGCTGAGAAGCAGTGCTGGGAGACGGTGCTCGTCACTTTACCCAGAGGTAACGTCCGGCCGGCACGGGCGTGGGCCGGATCACGTTCGGCCATCAGGTCTGACTAGTTTGCGTATCTGACTAGTCACGCATACGATCTAGTCATGGACACCGACGAGACGCCGACCGAGTGGCTGCGAGCCGTGCTGTCGCTGATCGTCCTCGCGATCGTCGCCGAGGGCGAGACGTACGGCTACGTCGTGGCCCAACGACTCCAGGCCGCCGGCCTCGGCACGGTCAAGGGCGGCACCCTCTACCCGGTCCTGAACCGGCTGGAGGACGCCGAGCTCCTGACCTCGTCCTGGCGCGAGGGCGTGGGCGGGCCCGGCCGCAAGTTCTTCACCGTCACGCCCCGGGGCCGCGAGCACCTGGCGGCCCGGACCGCCGCCTGGCGCACCTTCACCGAGCGGGCGACCGGCCTGCTCCCCACCGAGAGGAGCACGACATGACCACCGACGACACCCGCAGCGACTACCAGCAGCGCCTCATCCTGGCCCTGCGCCTCAAGGACGTCCCCGGCGACCGCATCGGCGAGATCGTCGCCGAGGTCGAGAGCCACGTCGCCGAGACCGGTGAGGACCCGGTCGACGCGTTCGGATCGCCTCGTCAGTACGCCGCGAGCCTGACGGCCGAGCACCGACCGGACCCCAAGTGGTTCACCGCCGTGAGCCTCGTCGGATCCGGACTGGCCGGATGGCTCGTCGCCCAGGGCGGTCTCGCCGTGCTGCTCGGCGAGTCCTACTGGGGCCAGTCGGGCTGGCTGTGGCTGGCCCTCGGTCTGGCGATCGGCGTCCCGGGCGGCATCAGTGTCTGGCGCCGATCGACCCGCGTCCGCGACCCGCGCACCGGCGCTGACCTCGAGCCCTTCTCGCCCGGAGGCCTGGTGGTCCTGATCGGCAGTCCGATCGTGGTCGTGCTGCTGGCGTTCGCGGCGATCAGGATCTTCGGCTGACCCGGCCGGTCGCCGGGGACGACCTGCTCTACGCTGCCCCCATGTCTGCGACTGACTCCGCTCCCCTCGTGCCCGAGCACCTCCTGGTGGCCATCGACCACGTCGGCATCGCCGTCCCCGATCTCGACGCCGCCATCGCGTTCTACTCCTCGACGTTCGGGCTCGAGTCCGTGCACGAGGAGACCAACGAGGAGCAGGGGGTGCGCGAGGCGATGCTGGCCGTCGGCGACTCCGGCTCCTGCATCCAGCTCCTCGCGCCGCTGAGCCCCGAGAGCACGATCGCCAAGTTCCTCGACAAGAACGGCCAGGGCATCCAGCAGCTCGCCTACCGCGTCGTCGACGTCGAGGCGGTCGCCGCCACGCTGCGCGACCGTGGCGTGCGCCTGCTGTACGACGCGCCGAAGAAGGGCACCGGCGGCAGCCGTGTCAACTTCGTGCACCCGAAGGACGCCGGCGGCGTCCTGGTCGAGCTCGTCGAGCCGGCCACCAACGGTCACCACTGACCGTACGAGACCCGCGTCACACCTTCTTCCGTGGCGCGCCATGTTTCCCGCGGGTAACATCGCCGCGACCTGAGACGACCCTTGGAGGCTCTTCGTGCAGCACATCCTCGACGCGATCCTGGCCGGCGACACCGCCGGTGGGGACTTCGCGAACCTGGACATCCCCGACCACTACCTCGCTGCGACCGTCCACAAGGACGAGGTCGACATGTTCGAGGGTGTCGCCAGCCGCGACAAGGACCCGCGCCAGTCGATCCACGTCGAGGACGTGGCCCTGCCCGAGCTCGGTCCGGGTGAGGCGTTCGTGGCCGTCATGGCCAGCGCGATCAACTACAACACCGTCTGGACCTCGATCTTCGAGCCCGTCTCGACGTTCGGCTTCCTGGAGCGCTACGGCCGCCTCTCGCCGCTGACCAAGCGCCACGACCTGCCGTACCACGTGGTCGGCTCCGACCTCGCGGGCGTCGTGCTCAAGACCGGCCCCGGCGTCACGAAGTGGCAGCCCGGCGCCGAGGTCGTCGCGCACTGTCTCTCGGTCGAGCTCGAGGCGCCCGACGGCCACGACGACACGATGATGGATCCGGAGCAGCGCATCTGGGGCTTCGAGACCAACTTCGGCGGCCTCGCGCACATCGCTCTGGTGAAGTCGAACCAGCTGCTGCCCAAGCCCGACCACCTCACGTGGGAGGAGGCGGCCTCGCCGGGCCTCGTCAACGCGACGGCCTACCGCCAGCTCGTCTCCAAGAACGGCGGCAACATGAAGCAGGGCGACAACGTCCTGATCTGGGGCGCCTCGGGCGGCCTGGGCGGCTTCGCGACGCAGTACGCCCTCAACGGCGGCGCCAACCCGATCTGTGTCGTCTCCAACGAGGAGAAGGCCAAGATCGTCCGCAGCATGGGGGCCGAGCACGTCATCAACCGCTCCGAGGAGAACTGGAAGTTCTGGGGCGAGGACGGCACGAAGCAGAACCCGAAGGAGTGGCAGCGCCTCGGCAAGAAGATCCGTGAGCTCACGGGCGGCGAGGACATCGACATCGTCTTCGAGCACCCGGGCCGCGAGACCTTCGGCGCCTCGGTCTACGTCACCCGCAAGGGCGGCACCATCACGACCTGCGCGTCGACCACGGGCTTCATGCACGAGTACGACAACCGCTACCTCTGGATGAACCTCAAGCGCATCGTCTCGAGCCACTTCGCGAACTACCGCGAGGCGTTCGAGGCCAACCGCCTGATCGACCAGGGCAAGATCCACCCGACGCTCTCGCGCACGTACAAGCTCGAGGACGTGGGCCAGGCCTCGCTGGACGTCCACCACAACCTGCACCAGGGCAAGGTGGGCGTCCTCGCCCTCGCGCCCGAGGAGGGACTCGGCGTCCGCAACCCCGAGAAGCGTGAGCAGCACCTCGACGCGATCAACCGGTTCCGAGGCATCTGAGCGACGCAGCACCCGCACAGCAGGACCCGAAGGGCGTGGCCATGGGCCACGCCCTTCGGCGTCGGTACAGTGGGCCGTGCCCGCCCGCCCGTCACTTCGCTCCTGAGGAATTCCATGTCGGATCAGTCCGGATTGTCGATCTTCGATGCCAGCAAGTCCGCCTCGTCGGCGTCCTTCCCGCCGGCCCGTCGCGGCGGTTACGACCCGGACGCGGTCGACGCGTGGGTCCGCTCCCAGTCGGCCGAGCTCTCCAAGGCCGCCAAGGCCGTGCAGGAGGCGAACCGCAAGAACGCCGACCTCACCCAGCAGGTCGAGCAGCTGAAGGACCGCGTCGAGGCCGTCGAGCGCCCCACGTACACCGGTCTCGGCAACCACGCCGCCCAGCTCCTGGGCCTGGCCGAGACCGAGGCCGAGGAAGTCCGCGCCAAGGCGCGCCGCGAGGCCGACGAGACCCTCACGAAGGCCCGCGAGGACGCGACCCTGATGGTCGCCGCGGCCAAGCAGGAGACCGAGGAGCTGCGCTCGCGCACGATCAGCGAGCTCGAGGCCAAGCGCAAGGCGCTCCTGGACGAGGCCGAGACCAAGAACGCGGAGGCCCAGGCGTACGCCGCCGACCTGCGCGACCAGGCCGAGCGCGAGGCCGAGCGGCTCAAGGTCGCTGCGGAGCAGGACGCCGAGTCGATGCGCCTGACCGCGACCCGCGAGGTCGAGCAGGCCCGCGCCGGCGCCGACCGCGAGGTCAGCGAGGCGCGCCGCGTCCTGGCCGTCGAGAAGGAGCGGCTCGCCCGCGAGGCGTCCGAGAACCACGAGAACGCCGTCGCGAAGACGTCCAAGCTCGTCGCGGACGCGGAGGCGCGCGCCCAGGCCGCCGACGACCGCTCGCGCGAGGTGCTCGCGAACGCGGCCAAGTCGCGCGACGACGCCAGCACGGAGAACGCCCAGCTCATCGAGAACGCCCGGGCCGAGGCGGCGAACATCGTCGCCCAGGCCACGGCCGAGGCCGAGAACGTCCGCGTGACGACCACGACCGAGGTCGAGCGTCACACGCGGGCCCTGCGCCTGGAGGTCGCCGACCTCGAGCGCAAGCGCGACGGCATCGTGTCGCAGATGGGTCAGCTGCGCGACATCGTCGCGACGTTCGCCCCCACCGCCGCTCCGGCCGAGCCGGCCTCCGCTCCGGCTGAGCCCGCCGCCGAGGCGGAGTCCGAGCCGGCCGAGGAGGACGTCGAGGAGACGGCCGACGACCAGGACGCCGGCGAGGCCACCCAGGTCATCGACCTCAGCGAGACGGCCGATCCCGAGACCGACCGCCCGGAGGCCGAGCGGTCCTGACGCGTCAGGCGCGCTGCCAGCAGGCGGTGTGCCAGTGCCGGCGCTCGTCGAGCGCGGACGAGCTCAGCAGGGCCGCCTCGACGGGCCACGCCACGACGTGGCCGGTCCCGACCGGGATCGGCCGGTGGCAGCCGGGACACGTGTACGGCTTGCCGGAGGTCGCCCCGGACAGACGGCGGACGTGCCACTCGCGCCCGGCCCGCACCTCGACACTCTGGTTCGCGACGAGCGGGCGCCCTGACGGGCGCGGGGGTCGGCGTCGGGGCACGCCACGATCCTAGGTCGCGCCTACCGCACCGGGGCGTCGCAGTACCAGCGCACCCAGCCCGTGCCGGCGCGAGCACCGCTGAGGGCCTCGTCGAACGTCACGACGCCGACGGTCCCGTCGAGCCACTCGAAGACGATGCTGGACGTCAGCGTGGGCGTGGCGGTGCAGCTCATGCCCTGGGCCTCGACGTCGGCCACGGCGCGGGCGACGAGGTCGGGGCGCACGGTCGGCGTGACCGTCAGCTCGCGGTCACCGCCGGTGTGGCGTCCCGCGTCGAACATCAGCAGGGCGAGGGCCAGGACGACGCCGACGGCGAGCACCGACCAGGTGCCGCGCCTGATCCACAGGGCGACCTGCTGCAACGTGGCCACGCACCACCGATCCCGTCCTCCCCCGCCATCACAACGAGGCCGGTACCCCGTGGGTTACCGGCCTCGTCGTGTGAGTTTGCAGGGGTTTCCTGCCGCGTGCGCTCAGTAGGTGTGGAAGCCCGCCTTGGTCTTGCGGCCGAGCTGGCCGTCCGCGACGAGCTTCTCGAGCGTCGGGGCGGGGGCCCAGCCGTCGTGGCCGAAGGCACCGACGAGGGTCTGCTGGATCGCGAGCGAGACGTCGTTGCCGACCACGTCGAGCAGCTCGAACGGACCCATCGGCAGCTTCGCGTTCTCCTTGATCGCGGTGTCGATCTCCTCGAGGGATCCGCCACCGTTCTCGTGCAGCCGGATCGCGTCGTTCAGGTACGGGAACAGCAGGGCGTTGACGATGAAGCCGGCCCGGTCGCCGCACGAGACGGGGTGCTTGCCGACGTTCAGGCTCAGCGCCTTCGCCGTCTCGGCGACCTCGGGCGACGTCGTGTCGGCCGAGACGATCTCGACGAGCTTCATGACCGGCGCCGGGTTGAAGAAGTGGATGCCCACGACGTCGCCCGGACGGCCCGTCTGCGCCGCCAGGTCGGCGATCGAGAGCGACGACGTGGTCGTGGCCAGGATCGCGCCGGGCTTGGCGATGCGGTCGAGGTCGCGGAAGAGCTCGCGCTTGATCTCCAGGTCTTCGGCGATGGCCTCGACGACGACGTCGACGCCGCCGAGCGCCTCGCGCTCGGTCGAGCCCGTCAGGCGGTCGAGCACCGACGCCTTGCCGTCCTCGTCGAGCTTGCCCTTGGCGACGGCCCGGTCGAGGTTCTTGGTGATGTAGGCGATGACGCCGTCGAGCTTGTCCTGCGAGCGGCCGACGTAGGTCACGTCGTAGCCGGCCTGCGCGAAGACCTGGACGATGCCCGAGGCCATCGTGCCGGTGCCGACGACGCCGATCGAGGTGACGTCGTGGCGCAGCTGCGGCGTGACGTCCTCGGCGGCAGCGGCGCCCGCGAGGTCGGACAGGATCGGGGCGGGGACGTGGAGCGGGTCGCCCGTGGTGGCGTGCAGCGCGGTCAGGCCGTCGATCACGGTCTGGGCTCCGAGGGCCTCGGTCAGGGCGATGGGCCCGACCGGGTAGCCGCAGCCGAAACGCATGCCGGCGTCGATGTCGGCGCTCGTCGCGTAGCCGCTCTCGAGCATCGTCGCGGCGTGGTTGAGGTACGGGAAGATGAGCGTTCGCGCGATCTCGGCGCCGCGGTCATCGGCGGTGAGTCGGTCGACGATCTCCTGCATGTCTACTCCTGAGTAACGTGACGGGTCGTGACACACTAGCGTGAACTTTTCGCACTGATCTACGGGGAGCCGATGAATCGACGTACGCGGGTCTGGACCGTCGCCCTGACCCTGGTGGCAGGCCTCGCGCTGAGCGCCTGCGGCGAGGACGATCCGGGCGTCGAGAGCGATCCGTCGCCGACGCCGTCGGCCACCGAGAGCACGCCCGCTCCCACCACGGCAGCGCCCACGTCCGAGGCCCCCGCACTCCCCCAGGTCGCTGCCGACCTGGTGGGCACCTGGCGCGACGACGCGGCCGACTGGACCGCGACCTTCGCCGCCGACGGCACCTTCACGTGGGACTACCAGGGCAACGCCGACTTCCTGACGGGCACCTACACGCTCGCGAACGGCGTCGTGACGTTCTCCGGTCTCGACGGCAACGACCTGGCCGGTGACGTCACCGACGCCGGCCTGGTGTTCACCCTCGGCACCCTCACGCGCCGCTGATGCGGCTCGTCGTCGCGCGCTGCCAGGTCGACTACGCCGGCCGGCTCACCGCGCACCTGCCCCTGGCCACCCGCGTCATCATGGTCAAGTCCGACGGCTCGGTGCTGATCCACTCCGACGGCGGCTCGTACAAGCCGCTGAACTGGATGAGCCCGCCGTGCACGCTCCGCGAGGGCGTGGCCGACGACGGTGTCACCGAGTGGACCGTCTCGGCCACCAAGACCGACGACACGCTGCGCATCCGCATCGAGGAGGTCCTGCACGACTCGGCGCACGACCTCGGCGTCGACCCGGGCCTGCAGAAGGACGGCGTGGAGAAGCACCTCCAGGAGCTGCTCGCCGAGCACACCACGACGCTCGGTGACGGCCTCAGCCTGGTGCGCCGCGAGTACATGACGGCGATCGGTCCGGTTGACCTGCTCTGCCGTGACGCCGCGGGCGCCGCGGTGGCAGTGGAGATCAAGCGCCAGGGCGGCATCGACGGCGTCGAGCAGCTCACGCGCTACCTCGAGCTCATGAACCGCGACCCGAAGCTGCGCCCCGTGCGCGGCATCTTCGCGGCCCAGGACATCAAGCCCCAAGCGCGCACCCTGGCCACCGACCGCGGCATCGAGTGCGTCCTGGTCGACTACGACGCCCTCCGCGGCATCGACGACCCCAGCCTGCGGCTGTTCTAGGTCTCCGCATGGCCGACCTGACTCCCCTGCACGCGATCCTCGGGTCGTGGCGGACCTCCGGCACCGTGCTGGACGACCACGGGCAGGTCGTCGTCGAGATCAGCGGCTCCGACACGTACACGCTGCTGCCCGGCGGCACGTGGATCGCGCACGAGGTCGACGTCGACATGGGCGACGGGCACCGGGCGCTGGCGCACGAGGTCATCGGCGGTGAGCACCCCGAGGGCGGCTGGCAGATGGTCGCGTTCGAGACCGGTCCCGCGCCGAGCACGATGCGGCTGACGCTGGAGGAGCCCGGCCTGCTCCTGCTGCACGGCGTGGGTGTGCGCAGCTGGTTCCGCACCGACCACGGCACCGACCAGATGTGCACCCGCTGGGAGCGCCAGGTCGAGGGCGCGTGGGTCCCCTGGATGGACCTCACCTTCGACCGCACCTGACCCCCGGGCGGTGAGCTAGACCGCCCAGGGGGCGGGGTGGGTCAGGCGCCGGCCTTGCGGGGGGCGGTCGGGTCGCTACCCTCGCCCTTGTCCTCCCGGGCGACCCAGTCCTCGATGCGCTCGTAGTCGCTCGCCGAACGGGTCACGACGGCCAGGAGGTCGCTCATCTTCGAGACCTCCTCGACCTGCTCCTTGACGAACCACTGCATGAACTGGTCCGAGGCGAAGTCGTTCTCGTCGCGCGCGATGCGGGTCAGCTCGTTGATCTGCTCCGTGACGCGCTTCTCCTGGTCGAGCGCGAGCTTGACCGGGGCGATGACGTCGGCGAACGTCATCTCGGGCGCCTCGAGAGCCGGGATCGCGATCTCCGCGTCGGCGTCCAGCAGGTACTGGATCATCATCATCGCGTGGTCGCGCTCCTCGACGGCCTGGTTGTAGAACAGCGCCGCCATCTGCGGCATCGTGAGCGCGTCGTAGTAGGCCGCGATGGCCACGTACTGCTGGTGGGCACCGAACTCGTAGCCGAGCTGGTGGTTGAGTCGAGCGACGAAGGCGGGAGCTGCCATGGTCGTGATCCTTTCGGTGGTGGTGCCCCTCCCCTGTACGGTGAGGCAGTGGCGAAGAAGGCGAAGATGCCGAAGAAGAAGTGCTGCGTCAGCAAGCCGCGGTGCAAGCGTTGCCCGATCCAGATGCTGAAGGACGGGACGCTCCCCGACGGCTACACCGTCAAGAAGCGCAAGCTCGTGAAAATTCCGAAGGGCAAGAGCGCCAAGGGCGCCAAGTCCGGCAAGAAGCTTGCTGCGGCCTGACCGTCACCCCTTCCGTGGTCGGCGACGTCCTCACCTTAGCTCTCCAGAACCCTGCAATTCCAGCAAGGAATGGCTGACCTCGCGAAGGTTCGGCTTGCCTGACGGACTCCCGCTGCGCGACGTGGCACCGCGCGTTAGGTTCGAGGCATGACCGACATCGCAGCACGCGCACAGCGCCTCCTCGACCTGCACACCGCTCCCGAGCTCCTGACCGTCGTCAACGTCTGGGACGCGATCACCGCCAAGATCGTCACCGAGGTCGAGGGCACCAAGGCCCTCGCCACCGCCAGCCACTCGATCGCCGCGATGTACGGCTACGAGGACGGCGAGAACATCCCCGTCGACCTGATGATCGAGGCCGTCGGCCGCATCGCCGCCGCGACCGACCTGCCCGTCACCGCCGATCTCGAGGCCGGCTACGGCAACGCGGGCGAGACGGCTCGCAAGGCGATCGACGTCGGCATCGTCGGCGCGAACCTGGAGGACCAGGTCAAGCCGCTCGCCGAGGCCGTCGCCGCGGTCGAGGCCGTCGTCAAGGCCGGCGAGGCCGCCGGCATCCCGTTCGTCCTCAACGCGCGCACCGACGTCGTCGCCAAGGCCGGCGACCGCGACCACGACGAGGTCATCGCCGACGCGATCGAGCGGGGCAAGGCCTTCCTCGACGTCGGCGCCCCGGTCGTGTTCGTGCCGGGCCCGCTCTCGGAGGACGACGTCGAGAAGCTCGTCGGCGCGTGGGGCCCGCAGAAGCTCACGACGATCGGCTACCCCGGCTCGATCCCGCTCGCCCGCCAGCAGGAGCTCGGCGTGGCGCGCGTGTCCTACGGCCCGTTCTCCCAGTCGGTCGCGCTGATGGCGCTGCAGGAGCTCGCGCAGGACATCGTCGGCGGCGGCGCCCTGCCCGCAGACTTCCGCGTCCTGAACTGACACCGCTCGCACCTCAGGGACCACCGCGGTCCCTGAGGTGCGAGCGAGGAACGAGCGAGCCTCGAAGGGTCAGTCGAGGTCGTTCGCCTTGCGGATCTCGTCGACGACGCGATCCATGATGTCGGTGATGCCGAAGTCCTTCGGCGTGAAGACCGCAGCGATGCCGGCCTCCTCGAGACGGCGACCGTCGGAGTCGGGGATGATCCCGCCGACGATAACCGGAACGTTGGTCAGGCCCGCCTCGGCGAGTCCCTTCTGCACGTCCGGCACGAGCTCCATGTGCGAGCCCGACAGGATCGACAGGCCCACGACGTCGACGTCCTCGGCCACGGCGGCCGCGACGATCTGCGACGGGGTGAGCCGGATGCCCTGGTAGATGACCTCGAAGCCCGCGTCACGCGCACGGACGGCGACCTGCTCGGCGCCGTTGGAGTGGCCGTCGAGGCCCGGCTTGCCGACCAGGAAGCGCAGGCGACCACCGAGCTGCTCGCCCGTGCGGGTGACCTTCTCGCGCACCGCCGTGAGCTCGGCGCCGGCCTCGGCCACGCCGACGACCCCGGAGACACCCGTGGGTGCCCGGTACTCGCCGAACACGCCGCGCAGCACGTGAGCCCACTCCCCCACCGTGGCGCCGGCGCGCACGGCGGCGAGCGTGGCCTCCATGAGGTTGGTCGAGGTCTTCGCCTCGGCGGCGACCCGTGCCAGAGCCTCCTCGACCGCGGCGCGGTCCTGCTCGCTGCGCCACTGCTGGACGTCGGCGATCGCGTTGGCCTCGGCCTGCGGGTCGGCCACCATGATGGCGCCGTCGAGGTCGGCGGTCAGCGGCGAGGGCTCCGTCTCGGTGTAGGAGTTGACGCCCACGACCTTGAGCTCGCCGGCCTCGATGCGGCCACGACGCTCGGCGTGCGACGAGACGAGAGCCTGCTTCATGTACCCGGTCTCGACGGCCGCGACCGCGCCGCCCATCGCCTGCACCCGGTCGATCTCGGCCTTGGCGCCCTCGACCAGCTCGGCGACCTTCGCCTCGATGACGTGGCTGCCGTCGAAGATGTCCTCGTACTCCAGCAGGTCGGACTCGAAGGCCAGGACCTGCTGCAGGCGCAGCGACCACTGCTGATCCCACGCGCGCGGCAGCCCGAGCGCCTCGTTCCAGGCGGGCAGCTGCACCGCGCGGGCCCGGGCGCTCTTGCTGAGCGTGACGCCGAGCATCTCGAGCACGATGCGCTGCACGTTGTTCTCGGGCTGCGCCTCGGTCAGGCCGAGGGAGTTGACCTGCACGCCGTAGCGGAACCGGCGCATCTTGGGATCGGTCACGCCGTAGCGGTCACGCGTGACCTCCTCCCAGAGCTGCCCGAAGGCACGCATCTTGCAGGTCTCCTCGATGAAGCGGACCCCGGCGTTGACGAAGAACGAGATGCGGCCGACGACCTTCTCGAAGTCGGCCTCGTCGACCTGGCCGGAGTCCTTGACCGAGTCGAGCACGGCGATCGCGGTGCTCATCGCGAACGCGAGCTCCTGCACGGGCGTCGCGCCGGCCTCCTGCAGGTGGTAGCTGCAGATGTTGAGCGGGTTCCACTTCGGGATGTTGTTGACCGTGTAGGCGATCATGTCCGTCGTCAGCCGCAGGGAGGCCTCGGGCGGGAACACGTAGGTGCCGCGCGACAGGTACTCCTTGATGATGTCGTTCTGGGTCGTGCCGGCCAGGCTCTCGGGCGGCGCGCCCTGCTCCTCGGCGGCGACCTGGTACATCGCGAGGAGCCACATGGCCGTCGCGTTGATCGTCATGGAGGTGTTCATCTCCTCCAGGGGGATGTCCTGGAAGAGGCGGCGCATCGAGCCCAGGTGCGGGATCGGGACGCCCACCTTGCCGACCTCGCCACGGCTCAGCTCGTGGTCCGGGTCGTAGCCCGTCTGCGTCGGCAGGTCGAAGGCGACCGAGAGTCCGGTCTGACCCTTCGACAGGTTCTTGCGGTACAGCGCGTTCGACTCAGCCGCGGAGCTGTGGCCCGCGTAGGTCCGCATCACCCACGGGCGGTCGGGCGCAGTCTTGTCAGCCATGGGGGCAGATTACCGCGAGGTAACGGTCAGGGTGACGGGAGAGGCGTGAATCACGCTCGCGGACCACTCGGTGGACCAACGGGGGCGCTCAACCGGGATCTCCGCCACTGAGTTTTCGCCGGGACCGGCCACGTCCTAAGGTCACCTCATGGTCAACCTCACCCGCATCTACACGCGCACCGGCGACGACGGCACGACCGCCCTGGTCGACATGAGCCGCACGTCGAAGAACGACCTGCGCCTCGTGGCGTACGCCGACGTCGACGAGGCGAACAGCCAGATCGGCGTCGTCCTGGCCCTGGGCGAGCTGAGCGCGGACGTCGTCGCCGTGCTGACGCACGTGCAGAACGACCTGTTTGACGTCGGCGCCGACCTCGGTGCGCCCGTCGTCGAGAACCCGGAGTACCCCCAGCTGCGCGTCGAGCCCGACTACGTCGAGCGTCTCGAGGGCTGGTGCGACACCTACAACGAGCAGGTCGAGAAGCTGCGATCGTTCATCCTGCCCGGCGGGACGAAGGCGGCGGCGCAGCTGCACGTCGCGCGGACCGTCACGCGTCGCGCCGAGCGCGCGGCCTGGGCCGCGATCGACGAGCACGGCGACACCATGAACGCGTTGACGGCGAAGTACCTCAACCGGCTCAGCGACCTGCTCTTCATCCTGGGCCGGGTCGCGAACCACGAGGCGGGCACGGGCGACGTGCTGTGGGTGCCCGGCGGAGAACGCTGAAAAGGCCCCGCACCCTGCTCACGGGTGCGGGGCTCGACCGTGGTCTCAGTGCCAGTCGATGGCGGCCAGGACGACGACGTCGTGGCCCGGCTTCTTCGGAGCGGCGTCGGCGGGAGCCGTGACACCCAGGACCGGGATCGCGGCGACGACGGCGGCGACGATGAGCTTCTTGACCATGATGTTCTCTCCCTGGACGTGCTGGAAGTCTTGAGTCTGTCGGTCCGCGCTCCGACCCGTCAAGGACGAGATGGCTACAAAACGGTGTTGATGCCCCGTCCGGGCGGGGACGACTCGAGCCAGGCGAGCAGGCCCGTGAGGGCGGGCGGCGCCAGGGCCAGGCGGAGCCGACCGTCGACCGTGCTCAGGTCGACGACGACGGAACCGGGCGCCAGGACGTGACCCTCAGGACCGTCGGGCTGGCGACGGCCGCTGATCTCGACACCACGCCGCGGCAGCACGATCGACGGGCGCCACGACAGCGAGAACGTGCGGTACCACTCGAGGTGGTCGTCGTGGTAGACGCCGGTGCCGATCGACCAGCCGGCCGCACCGGACGCGTGGCGACTGAGCGTGAGCTCGAAGGCACCCGAGCGTCGCTCGATCGATCGACGCCTGACCACCACGAGGGCGAGCAGGCAGATCGTCAGGACGACGACGACGAGGAGGGAGTCGACCAGCCACAGCCAGAGCGGCATGCTCGTCGTCTCCCTCCCTCGTCGTCAGGACCGGTGCAGCACGCGGAGCTTGGCCTCGGCGCGCGACGCCGCAGCGTCGTCACCGTCGGCCAGAGCCTGGTCGAGATCCGCACGGACGGCCGACTCGTCGATCTCCTCGGCGAGGAACGTGTCCTCGCTCAGGACCGAGACCCGGTTGTCGGCGACCGACAGGAATCCCTCACCGACGGCGGCCCGCACGCGGTCGCCACCCGGCGCCTCGATCTCGACGACACCCGGCACCAGCACCGACAGCAGCGGTGCGTGGTTCGCGAGCACGCCGAGGTCGCCCGACGCCGTGCGCGCGAGGACGCGCACGGCCTCACCCGACCACACGACGCGGTCAGCCGCGACGAGCTCGACCTGCAGGGTGCCGGCCATCAGAAGCTCTTCTGGATCTCGGCCCACTTCGCGTCGACGTCTTCCAGACCGCCACACATGAAGAAGGCCTGCTCGGCCACGTGGTCGTAGTCGCCGTCACAGATCTTCGTGAACGCCGAGATGGTCTCGTCGAGCGGGACCGTCGAACCCTCGATGCCGGTGAACTGCTTGGCGACGTAGGTGTTCTGGCTGAGGAAGCGCTGGATGCGACGAGCGCGCGAGACGATCGTCTTGTCCTCCTCGCTGAGCTCGTCGACACCGAGGATCGCGATGATGTCCTGGAGCTCCTTGTTGCGCTGCAGGATGCTCTTGACCCGGTTCGCCGTCTGGTAGTGGTCGTCGGCGATGTAGCGCGGGTCGAGGATGCGCGACGTCGAGGTCAGCGGGTCGACGGCCGGGTAGATGCCCATCGACGCGATCTCGCGGTTGAGCTCGGTCGTGGCGTCCAGGTGCGCGAACGTCGTGGCCGGGGCCGGGTCGGTGTAGTCGTCGGCCGGCACGTAGATCGCCTGCAGCGAGGTGATCGAGTGACCACGCGTCGAGGTGATGCGCTCCTGGAGCACACCCATCTCGTCGGCCAGGGTCGGCTGGTAACCCACCGCGGACGGCATGCGGCCGAGGAGGGTCGAGACCTCCGAGCCGGCCTGCGTGAACCGGAAGATGTTGTCGATGAACAGGAGCACGTCCTGCTTCTGGACGTCGCGGAAGTACTCGGCCATCGTCAGGGCCGACAGGGCGACGCGCAGACGCGCTCCCGGCGGCTCGTCCATCTGGCCGAAGACCAGCGCCACCTTGTCGAGGACGCCCGCCTCCTCCATCTCGGCGATGAGGTCGTTGCCCTCACGGGTGCGCTCACCGACGCCGGCGAACACCGACACGCCGTCGTGGTCCTTGGCGACGCGGGCGATCATCTCCTGGATCAGCACGGTCTTGCCGACACCGGCACCACCGAACAGGCCGATCTTGCCGCCGAGGACGTACGGCGTCAGCAGGTCGATGACCTTGATGCCGGTCTGGAACATCTCGGTCTTGGCCTCGAGCTGGTCGAACGCCGGAGCCTTGCGGTGGATGCCCCAGGTCTCGCCGACCTCGAACGTCTCCCCCTCCTCCAGGTTCATGACCTGGCCGGTGGTGGTGAACACCTTGCCGAGGGTCACGTCGCCGACGGGGACCGAGATCGGTCCGCCGGTGTCGATGACCGGGGTGCCGCGCACGACGCCGTCGGTCGGGCGCAGGCTGATCGCGCGGACCAGGCCGTCGCCGATGTGGAGGGCGACCTCGAGGGTCAGCGTCTCCTTGGTGCCCGCGACCTCGGTGTCGACGTGCAGGGCGTTGTAGATCTCGGGCATCTGGTCCGAGGGGAACTCGATGTCGAGGACCGGGCCGATGACGCGCGCGACCCGACCCGTGGCACCCGTGGTGGGCGTGGTCTTCTCTTCTGCGGTGGCAGTCATGTCTCTCTCACTCACTCCTGACCAGCGGCGGCGTCGGCGAGCGCGTTCGCGCCGCCCACGATCTCGCTGATCTCCTGGGTAATGCCGGCCTGGCGGGCCTGGTTGGCCGTGCGGGTGTACTTCTCGATGAGGTCCTGCGCGTTGTCGGTCGCGGACTTCATGGCCTTCTGGCGGGCGGCGAGCTCGGAGGCCGCCGCCTGCAGCAGGCAGTAGTAGATGCGGCTGTTGACGTACTTCGGCAGCAGCGCGTCGAGCACCTCACCGGCGGAGGGCTCGAACTCGTAGAGCGGGAGCAGCTCGGACGCCTCGGGCGCCTCGGTGCCCTCGACGACCTCGAGCGGGAGCAGACGGATGACGTCCGGCTCCTGCGTCAGCATCGATTTGAACCGCGTGAACACGATGTGGAGCTCGTCGACCGGACGGGCGCCGTCGACCAGGCGGTCGTCGTCGTCCTCCTCGGCCGCGAACGCGCCGACGAGGGTCTCGCCGATCGTGCGCGCGTCGTCGTACTGCGGCTTGTCCGAGTACCCGGTCCACGAGGTGACGTGGCCGATGTCGCGGAACTTGAAGTAGGCGACCGACTTGCGACCCGAGAGGTAGAAGTCGATCTCCTTGCCCTCGCCACGCAGCTTCTCGGCGAGCCGCTCGACCTCCTTGAGCACGCTCGAGGAGTAGGAGCCGGCCAGACCACGGTCGCTCGTGATGACGAGGACCGCGGCGCGGGTCGGGTTCTCCTTCTCGGTCGTCAGCGGGTGGTCGACGTTCGAGAACGTCGCGACCGCCGAGACCGCGCGGGTCAGCTCACGCGCGTAGGGAGCGGCCGAGGCCGCGACCTGCTGCGCCTTGATGATGCGCGACGCGGCGATGAGCTCCATGGCACGCGTGATCTTCTTGGTCGCCTGGGTCGACCTGATCTTCGCGCGTAGCTCTCGTACCGACGCTGCCATGGGTCAGCCCCGCTTCTGCTTGACGATCTGCTCCTGCTCGACGTCCTCGTCGTCCAGGGCGTCGACCTGCTGGGAGCCGGGCTTGATCGACTCGCCGTCGCTGGTCTCGAACTGGTCGAGGAAGGACGTGTACGCGTCCTCCAGCGCCGAGGCGGTGTCGTCCTCGAACTTGCCCGTCTCACGGATCGCGTCGAGGATCCCGGCGTGCGAGCGCTTGATGAAGTCCTGGAACTCCGTCTCGAAGCGGCTCACGTCGTCGACCGGCACCGCGTCGAGCTTGCCGGTCTGGACCGCCCACAGCGACACGACCTGCTGCTCGACCGCGAAGGGCTGGTACTGACCCTGCTTGAACAGCTCCATGATGCGCTGACCACGGGCCAGCTGCGCCTTGGACGCCGCGTCGAGGTCGGAGGCGAACATCGCGAAGGCCTCCATCGCGCGGTACTGCGCGAGCTCGACCTTGAGCGAGCCGGTGACGGCCTTCATCGACTTCTGCATCGCGGCGCCACCCACACGGGAGACCGAGATGCCGACGTCGACCGCGGGACGCTGGTTGGCGTTGAACAGGTCCGACTGCAGGAAGATCTGGCCGTCGGTGATCGAGATGACGTTGGTCGGGATGTACGCCGAGACGTCGTTGGCCTTCGTCTCGATGATCGGCAGGCCGGTCATCGAGCCGGCACCCAGCTCGTCGCTGAGCTTGGCGCAGCGCTCGAGCAGACGCGAGTGCAGGTAGAAGACGTCGCCCGGGTAGGCCTCACGGCCCGGCGGACGGCGCAGCAGCAGCGACACGGCGCGGTAGGCCTCGGCCTGCTTCGACAGGTCGTCGAAGATGATCAGGACGTGCTTGCCCTGGTACATCCAGTGCTGGCCGATGGCCGAGCCGGTGTACGGGGCGAGGTACTTGAAGCCCGCCGAGTCCGAGGCCGGGGCGGCGACGATCGTGGTGTACTCCAGGGCGCCGGCGTCCTCGAGCGCGCCACGCACCGAGGCGATCGTGGAGCCCTTCTGGCCGATGCCGACGTAGATGCAGCGGACCTGCTTGCTCGGGTCGCCCGACTCCCAGAACTGCTTCTGGTTGATGATCGTGTCGATCGCGATGGCGGTCTTGCCGGTCTGGCGGTCGCCGATGATGAGCTGACGCTGGCCGCGGCCGATGGGCGTCAGGGAGTCGATCGACTTCAGGCCGGTCATGAGCGGCTCGTGGACGCTCTTGCGCTCGACCACGGTGGGCGCCTGCAGCTCGAGCGCGCGGCGACCGTCGGTGGCGATCTCGCCGAGACCGTCGATCGGGGTGCCGAGCGGGTCGACGACGCGGCCGAGGTAGCCCTCGCCGACGGGGACCGAGAGGACCTCGCCGGTGCGGCGGACCTTCTGGCCCTCCTCGATGCCGGCGAAGTCACCGAGGATGACGACGCCGATCTCGCGGACGTCGAGGTTCAGCGCGAGGCCGAGCGTGCCGTCCTCGAACTCGAGCAGCTCGTTAGCCATCGCCGAGGGCAGACCCTCGACGTGCGCGATGCCGTCACCGGCGTCGGACACGATGCCGACCTCTTCGGTGCTCGCGGCGCTGGGGGTGTAGTCGGCCACGAACTTCTGCAACGCGTCGCGGATCTCATCCGGACGAATCGAGAGCTCCGTCATGGGGTGCCTGCCTTACTGGGTGGGATGCGTGACTTCAACCTGCGAGCTGCCGGCGGGCAGTCTCGAGGCGACTGGACATGGTGCCGTCGATGACGTCGTCGGCCACCGAGACCGCGAGGCCTCCGATGACGGACGGATCGAGGATGACGTTGAGGTGGACGTCGCGGCCGTAGCGGGCCGTGAGCGCTGCGGCGAGCCGGTCGTGCTCGGTCTGGCCGAGCTCGGTGGCCGTGCGGACCTCCGCGAGGAGGCGACCGCGGCGTGCGGCGACGAGGTCGGCGAACCGGTCGAGCGTGCGCTCGAAGGACGCCGTCCGGGCGCGAGCGGCCTGACGGACGATCGCGACGGTCACGGGCTGGGCCTTGCCGTCGAGGACCCGACCAATCAGGTCAGACTTGCCGACACCGGGGATCGTGGTGTCGGACAGGGCGGAGCGCAGGTCCGGCGTCTGGGTGACCAGGCGTGCGACCGAGAACAGCTCGGTCTCGACCGCGTCGACCTGACCCGACGCGGCAGCCTCCTTGAGGAGCGCCACGACGCCGGCGACCTCGAGGCCGTCGGTGAGGTCGCGCCCCGCGCTCCAGCGCGAGCCGACCGCGGTGCGGACGACCTCGAGCGTGGCGGCGGAGACGGCCTGCCCGAACACCGAGGTGGCGAGGCCGCGCTTGGCCTCGTCCTCGGTGGACGGATCGGTCAGGACCCGGCGCAGCGCGGGCGAGGAGTCGAGCGTCGCGACGACTCCGAAGAGCTGCCCGCCGAGCTCGGCTCCCGCGTCACCGCTGCTCTCGACGGCGGCCAGGACCGCGTCGAGGGAGCTGCCAGAGACACCGCGCAGGTGACCAGGGGTGGAGGCGGACATCAGTTGGCCGACTCCTGCTCGAGCTCGGCAATGAAGCGCTCGACGGTGCGCTGGCTGCGCTCGTCGTCGTTCAACGCCTCACCGACGATGCGGCCCGCGAGCTCGGTGGCCAGGGTGCCCACCTCGCTCTTGAGCTGCGCGACGACCTGGGCACGCTCGGCCTCGACCTGCGCGTGCGCGGCCGCGGTGATGCGCTGCGCCTCGGCCTGCGCGTCGGCGCGGAGCTCGGCGAGGATCTGCGCGCCCTGCTCCTTGGCCTCCTCGCGGATGCGAGCAGCGTCGTGACGGGCCTCGGCGAGCTGAGCGTTGTACTGCTCGAGCGCGGCCTGGGCCTCCTTCTGCGCCGCCTGGGCTTCCTCGATGCCACCTTCGATGGCAGCCGTGCGCTCCTTGTAGGCCTTCTCGAAGCCCGGGACGACGAACTTGACGATCAGGAAGAGGAGCAGGAGGAAGACGACCGCGCTGAGGACGATCTCCGCGGTGTGCGGGATGAGGGGGTTGAGCTCCTCACCCTCCGCCGCGGCGACGAGTCGTGTCGAGATCATGCGTGTGCCTTCTGTCGGAGTCGGTGGCTGGTGCTACGGACTAGAGAACGAACGCGAGCGCCAGGCCGATGATGAAGAACTGCTCGGCGAGGACGAAGCCCAGGATGGCCAGCTGACGCAGGGTGCCCTGCGCCTCGGGCTGACGGGCGACGCCGGAGACCAGAGCGGCGAAGATGAGACCGACGGCGATGCCGGGGCCGATCGCGGCCAGGCCGAGGCCGATCATGTTCAGGTTGCCGAAAATTTCGCCGGTCACGGCATTTCCTTTCGTTGTCGACGCGGATTCTCCGCGCCGGTGTTCAGAGGGGAGTGTGAAGTTGTGTCGGTGCGACCACCGACGAGCGCGATCCGCTGAGGGATCAGTGCTCGTCGGCGATGGCCTCACCGATGTACATGGACGCCAGGAGCGTGAAGACGTAGGCCTGCAGGAACATCACCAGCAGCTCCAGGAAGGAGATGCCGACGAACAGCAGGGCCGAGGCGATGCCGGCCGGGATGGCCAGCGTGTTCTCCGAGTGCAGGAGCAGGTACTCCGCGCCCAGGGAGAAGAGCAGGAGCAGGAGGTGGCCGGCGAACATCGTGGCGAACAGACGCAGCGTCAGCGTCAGGGGTCGCAGCAGGATGTTGGACAGGAACTCCAGCGGCACGAGCAGGAGGAGGATCGGGCCCTTCATGCCGGCGGGCACGGTCTCGTGCTTGAGGTAGCCGAGGAAGCCGTGCTGCTTGATGCCGGCGCCGTTGTAGACGAGCCACGTGATGATCGCCAGCGCGGCCGGGAAGCCGATGTGCGACATCGAGGGGAACTGCACGACCGGGATGAGGCCGTAGTAGTTGTTCACGAACACGAAGGTGAAGATCGCGAACAGGAACGGCACGAAGCGCTGGAAGTCGTGGCTGCCGATGTTGTCGCGGCCGATGCCGTTGCGGACGAAGCCGTAGACCATCTCGCCGGCGAACTGCAGGCGACCCGGCACGACGGCCGCGGGGCGCGCGGCGGCGGCGAAGAGGGCCACGATCAGCACCACCGAGAACGTCAGCAGCACCATCGGCTTGGTGATCTCGAGCGAGCCGACCTCGAAGATGGCCGGCAGGTTGAAGTCAGCAGGTCCGGGGCTCGGCGGTCCCGAGGCAGCGGACAGCGTGGAGGCGAGGGACACTCGGACTCCTTCTAAAATCATGGCGCGGTCGCGCGACCTTGGAGTCGCGATCCGGGCGTACGGCCAGCGTCATTCGCAAGTGTGATGAACGAGTCATCCGCCTGCTGCGGGAAGGCTATCAGGCCCCGATGGCGACTCCTACTCGAGGTCGTAGATCGGGGTGCGGGACCGTCGCAGGGTCATCAGGTGCAGCGTGATCCAGGCCCCGGCGGTCAGCACCATGGCCGTCGCGACCGCCTGGCGCTCGAGGTGCCGACCGATGCCGTCCTCGTCCAGCAGGACCGCCAGGACGACGATCGCGACGACCGCCTTGACGGCGAAGAAGCCGAGCGCGATCGGCAACGAGGCCATCGGGTTCTTCTTCGCGAGCGGGTCGAGCAGACCCGGGCTCGAGCCGAGGAACGCGAGCACCAGCACGCCGCCGACGAGGGCTCCGAGGAACGCCTCACGCCCCCCGACGAACGCCGCGACCACGGCGATCGCCGCGACGACGACCAGGCACGGAAGGACCACACGACGCACGATCAGCATGGGTCCATCGTTCCACGCCGCTCCCCGGCGCCCCCTCCCCCGGTGCCGGGTTCCCACGAGACCGCTCGTTTCCTGCGTCGAGCGCATGAAGCTTCGTGCGCTCGACGCAGGAAACGCGGGTTCACCCAGGAATCCGCCTTACGCACACGAAGTTTCGTGCGCTCGACGCGGGATTCCGACGGTCTCGTGGGAATCCGCGCCCGGGGGTGGGGCTAGGGGCCGACCTTGGAGCTGAGCTTGGGGGCCAGGATGATCGCGACGGCGGTCAGGACGATCAGCACCAGGAACGCCACGATCGACTCCCAGCCGCTGAGCAGGCTCATGACGACGATCCCGAACGAGACGAGTCCCGCGACCGCGTACATCGACAGCACGGCCTGCGGGTGCGAGTGGCCCATCTGCAGCAGGCGGTGGTGCAGGTGCATCTTGTCGGGGCTGAACGGCGACCGCCGCTCACGCGTGCGCCGCACGACGGCGAGCAGCATGTCGACGAACGGGATGGCGAGCACCATGAACGGCAGCAGCAGCGGGAGCAGTGCCGGCAGGAAGCTCGCGTCGGCGTCACCGACGCCCTGCGCGAGGCTGCTGGGCGGGAACTGGCCCGTCAGGCTGATCGAGGAGCACGCCATGACGAAGCCGATCAGCATCGAGCCGGAGTCGCCGATGAACATCCGGGCCGGATAGAAGTTGTGCGGCAGGATCCCGAGGCACACCCCGGCGAGCGCGATCGTCAGCATCGCCGCCGCGATGGCGCGGGTCTCGCCGTTCTCGACCGCGAGGATGAAGGCGAACACGAAGAAGGCGATCGCTCCGATCGCGACGATGCCGGCGGCCAGCCCGTCGAGCCCGTCGACGAAGTTCACCGCGTTCGCGCTGCCCACGATCAGCAGCACCGTCAGCAGCATGGCCTGGGCCTGGTCGAGCCCGATGAACGTCCCGGGCAGCGGCAGGTAGACGAACTGCACGCCGAGCGCCACGACCACGACGCTCGCCAGGACCTGCCCGGCGAACTTGGTGAGGGCGTCGAGCTCGATCAGGTCGTCGACCACGCCGACGAGGCAGATCAGTGCGCCGCCCGCGAGGATCGCGCGCACGTCGTGGAACACCGTCGCGTCCGCGGCGCCGAGGAACGGCATGCGCTCGGCCACGAGCGTCGCGGCGAACAGGCCGCCGAGCATCGCGGGCCCGCCGAAGTAGGGCGTCGGCACCGCGTGGACGTCGCGGTCGCGCACCCGCGCCTGCGCGCCGACCCGGACCGCGATCAGCCGGGCGATCGACGCCAGCAGGTACGTGACGCCGAGGGCGATGCCGAAGATCGCGAGGTACTCACGCACCGGCAGCGGCCTCGATCGTGTTGTTGAAGCGGTGCAGCACGTCGAGCGCGATCGCTCCCTGGCGCAGGATGCGCGGGGTCGGGCCGGTGACGTCCAGGATCGTCGAGGGCACTCCCCCGCCGGACGGCCCGCCGTCGAGGTACACCGCGACCGACTCGCCGAGCTGCTCCTGCGCCGCCGCTGCCGTGGTGGCGGCAGGCTGGCCCGTCTTGTTCGCGCTGCTGACCGCGAGTGGGCCGGTGGCCGAGAGCAGCTCGCGGGCGACCTCGTCGTCCGGCACGCGCACCGCGACGGTGCGGTGGGTCTCGCCGAGGTCCCAGTCGAGGGACGCCTGCTGGTGGCACACGACCGTCAGGGCTCCCGGCCACAGCTCGCTCGTCATGTCGCGCAACCAGCCCGGGACCTCCGCGACCAGCGCCTCCAGCGTCGACGTCGCACCGATCAGCACCGGCGGCGGCATCGTGCGGTCGCGGCCCTTCGCGTCCAGCAGCCGCTGCACCGCGGCGGGCGAGAACGCATCGGCGGCGATGCCGTACACGGTGTCGGTCGGGATGACCGCCAGCTCGCCCGCGCGCACGGCGGCTCGCGCGGCTTCGACGCCGTCCCGGCGCTGCGCCTCGTCCCCGCAGTCAAAGATCATGGGGTCACCTCACCCGGAAGGAGCACAGTAGTGCGGCGACCCCATGATGACTCATCGGTTCCCTCGCTTCGCTCGATCACGACAGTCACCATAGGCGAGGTGCGTCAGACGAGTCCGTGTGCCGCACCGGCGATGAGGGCGAAGCGTCCCGCCCGGCCCACGAAGACCGCCGCGGCGAACACGTCGGTGCGCATCGTGGAGGCACCTGCGACGACCGCGACGGCGAGCAGCGGCGGGATGCCGACCAGCGACGAGACGAACACCGTGGCGACCGCGCGCCACGGGTGCTCGAGCCAGCCGATCAGGACGTCGGCGAGCGCGCGCAGCGCGATGCGCACGCGCCCCGGATCGGGGCGCTCCCGCGCCGACTTCTGCTTCTTGCGGGCGACGTCGCGACCCGCCCGCGCGCCGCGGAACAGCACGACCTTGCCGACCGTGGTGCCCACCGACACCGCGACGACCATGATGACGATGTCGACGTTGCCGAGCACGAGCGCCGTCGCGGCGACGTAGGCCTCCGCGTTGAGGATCGGGATGATCGCCGACCCGATGCCGTACACGAACGCGGTCAGGACCAGGACGTCACCGATCACACGACGGCCCCCCGCGCCGCCTCCAGCTCACGGATGCGTCCGACGACCCGGTGCGCGCTCCACGCCTTCACGGCGAGCTGCGTTAGCACGATGACCAGCGCCAGGGGCAGCCAGCCGACGACGACCGCCACGATGATGCCGATGTTGTTGAGGGCCTTGGCCGGGTGGGACCAGTTGAGGCGGTACACCAGCGGGTCGACCACGGCGAAGTAGTTGGGGCTGACGATCGGCCACAGCAGGAACGACAACGAGAGCAGGCAGTCGAGCACCATGAAGTTGAGCAGGAAGATCGCGACCGGCACCGCGAGCTCCGGCTGCAGCAGGATCAGGTTCGACGCGCACAGCGCGGTGCACAGCCGGTCGCTCAGGATGTCGTGGACGGCTCCCGCTCGCGTCTCCTGGCCGAGCAGGCGCGCGGCCAGGCCGTCGGCACTGTCGCCCAGGTAGTAGACGAGGTAGGCGGCGACGACCCACGGCAGCCGGTCGTCGGCGCCGAGGGCCACGACGGCCAGGCCCAGGCTGACGACCGTGCGCACCACCGTGATCGCGTTCGGGATCGTCAGGATCGGTCCGATGCTGTCGGAGACCACAGGGGTGCGTGCCACAGCAGGACCCTACGCCTGAGCGGGACCCGGCCGGAGGAGGCGCGAGGCAAGCGCCCCGAGCAGCTCAGCCGATGACGTGGTGCAGCAGGAACGCGATCGCCAGGTACTGCAGGGTGCGGCCGATGAACACCATGAGCGAGAACAGCCACAGCGGCTGCCGGGAGGCACCGGCGAGGATCGTGACGATCGCGAGCGGCGGCACCATGAGCGCCGAGGACGCGAACACGGTCGTGGCACCGAGGTAGGGACGGTCGAGCAGGCCGAGCATCCAGTTCGAGAAGCGTCGCAGCCCTGTGCGGAACCGGCCGCGCGGCACCGTCGCGTCCCGACGCCCCTCGCGCTCGCGGTCGCGCTGGCTCAGCCTGCGGCGGCCCTTGCGGGCGAGGTCGAACACGAACATCTTGCCGAGCACGGTGCCCACGCTGAGCGACATGATGAGCCAGAACAGGAAGACCGGGTTCTCGGTCAGGGCACCCAGCGCGATGACGTACGCCTCCGCGTTGAGGAACATCGGCAGCAGCGACGAGCCCACCCCGAAGGCGAACGCCGTCGCGACGAGCGCGAGGTCTCCCATGGGCGGAACGTTATCGGCAGGGTCGGCGGGTGCTCAGCACGGCACCTGGACGGGATCGCCCGGTGCCTCGAGGTGGTCGACGAGCCAGGCACCGTCGTCGCGGACCATCGTCAGCACGATCGACGAGAGCACGCAGGTGGGCGCCTCGGCGCTCGCGCGCGCGACGCTCTGCCGCGCGAACAGGGTCACCTCGACCTGGTCGGCGGACGTCGCACGAGGCGAGGAGGCCAGCACCGTGCCGGTCGAGGACGCACCCAGCGCGCCGTAGGTGTCACGCAGGCCGTCGAGGATCACGTCGTAGTCGGTCCGGAAGTCGGCCGTCGCGCCGTCGTCGGCCCAGGCCGCGTCGGCGTCGAGGGTCGAGGCGGTCCAGGTGAGGAGCTGCGTCGTGCGCTCCTCCGCGGTCGTGCGCGCGTCGGTCTCGGCCTGGTGCGTGCGCACGTCCGCACGCCACTGCCAGGTCACGACGGCCAGGGCGACCAGGGCCACCACGAGGGCCACGGCCAGCCCGACGACCCAGGGCGAGCGGTCGCGCTGGCGCAGGCGTCGGGCGACGTCGGAGGCCACGGAGGCGGGAGCGCGGGTCACGGCGCTCCGCCCGCGACGGGACCGGGTGCGTTCGCCGAGCCGCGCTGCTGCAGCGGGAAGTCGGACGTGCACGACCGGGTCGGGTCGACCGCGACCGGCGCGGGGTCCGTGGCCGAGCCGTCCGGCACGTACCGGCACACCGCCGGGGCGCCCGGACGGGTGTCGACCAGCATGACCGCGTTCAGCCGGCCCCCGTTGATGGTCGTCGCGAAGTCGGAGAACCCCTGTGGCACGTCCGCCAGGAACTGCCAGAGGTGCGGCCGGTACGGGAGCGTCATGTCGGTGAACTCCCCCATCTCGGTCAGGACCGACGGCAGGTGCAGGGCCACGGTCGACGTGAGCTCGCGCAGCTCGGTGACCTGTCCGGGGGTCTGCTCCAGCATCGCGCGGAGCTTCGGGTCGTAGGCCGCGAGCCAGGCCGTGAAGCGGTTGGCCGCCGGGGCGAACGTGCGCAGCTCCGGGCCGAGCTCGACCCCCGTCTGCAGCACGGTTCCGGAGTTCTGGATGATCCGCTCGGTCTCGGGCCAGTAGGCCTCGAGGGAGGCCAGGATGTCCTGCCCCGCGTCGACCACGGTCGCGAGGTCGTCGGGATCGGCGAACGCGACGCTGAGCTCGTCGAGCGTCACGCGCAGGTCGTCGGGGTCGACCTGCGACATCAGCGTGTCGATCGCCTGCAGCGACTCCGCCACGGTCGTGGGTGTCTCGGTGCGGTCGCTCGCGATGACGTCGCCGTCGGCCAGCACGGCCCCCTGGTCGTCCTCGGGCTGCAGGTCGAGGAACTGCTCGCCGGCCGGCGAGAGGTTGCGCACGACGGCCCGGGAGGACGCCGGCACCTCGACACCCGCGTCGATCGCGATCTCGGCCTCCACGCCGTTCTCGGTCGTGCGGATCTCGACGACCCGCCCGACCTTCACGCCCCGGTAGGTGACCGAGGACCGCTCGAACAGGCCACCGGTCTGCTCGAGCTGGACCGTCACGGTCGTGGGTCGCTGGGCGATCGAGCCACCCAGGAAGGTCTGGTAGACGTACACCGTGGTCAGCAGGAAGACCACGAGCAGACCGAACGCGGGCGCCATGAGGCGCAGCGGGAGCTTCTTCACGAGGCACCTCCCGTCAGCAGCCCGAGCAGGTCCTGCAGCCCCGTGCCACCCGCGGCCGGCGCACCCGGCGTCGTGGGCACGAGCCCGGTGAGGTTCTCGATGAGCGGCAGCTGGGTGAGGTTCTGCACCGCGTTCGGGGCGACCTCGGGGGTGCTCGCCCCGTCGGGGCTGGGAGCGACCAGCGTGAGGTCACCGATGCTGAGCGAGCCCTGGAACACCAGGTGCGTGTTGAGGAACGACCCCGGCACGCCCGTCTGCAGCCCGGAGACGAAGGCCAGGATCTGCGAGACGCCGTCCTCGATGCGCGGCTCGATCGAGGCGACCTGCGCGAACACGGGACCGGACTGGGCGACGATCGCCGCGATGTCGTCGCGGGTCTGCTGGATCGTGGGCACGACGACCGCCCCGAGGCCGTCGATCGAGGCCAGCAGGTCCACGAGCGAGGCCGTGTTGGCCTCGAGCACCTCAGCGGCCGGGGCGATCTCGGTCAGGGCCCGGTCGATCGTGGTCTGGCGGTCCGCCAGGACCTGCGAGGCGTTCGCGATCGCGGTGAGGGCGTCGTCGATGTCTCCGCTCATGTCGGTGACGGTGCCGGCCGTGCTGGTGATGCGGTGGAGGACGTCGCGGAGCGTGTCCTCGCGACCACCGATCATCAGGTTGGTCTCGTCGACGATCGTCTGGATCTGTCCGACACCGCCGCCGTTGATGAACAACGACGCCGCCGAGAGCGTGTCCTCCACCGTCGGTGCCGCCGACGCCAGCTCGGGATCGACCGTGTCGCCGTCGGCCAGCACGGCGCCGTCGGCCGGGGCGGCCGGGTCGTCGACGACGTCGACGAAGAGCTCGCCCAGGGCCGTCGTGCTGCGCAGCCGGAAGTCCGCGGTCGTGCCGATCCGGGTGTCCTCGACGATCTCCATCACGACGACGGCCTTGAGGTCCGCGACCGAGATCGACTCGACGCGTCCGATCGCGACGCCGTCGACCTTGACCGGGGCGCCCTGCGCGAGGTTCAGCGCGTCGTCGAACGTCGCGGTGACGCGATACGTGTCGCCCGGCATCGAGCTGCCCGGCAGGGGGAGGTCGGCGGCGGTCGTCCCGCAGCCGGTGAGGACCGCGAGCACCGCCGTCACGACGACGGCGAGTGCCGCTCGGGGGCTGGCGCGCCGGTTCATGCCTCACCTGCCACGAGAGCGAGCAGGTCGAACAGGGTGGACTGGTCGAGGTCGAGCTCGTCGCACAGGATCTCGATCGAGTGGCAGACCTCCTGGAGCGTGGAGCGTCCTGGCAGCAGGTCGCCCGGCCGGGTCAGGAACCGCAGTCGTCCACGCTCGTCGATCGCCCGCGGCAGGTTCTGGGTCACGAGCGGCCCGTTCTGCAGCAGCTGGGTGAGCTCCTGCTCGTGCGCGACGAGCTCGTTCGAGAGCGCCACGAAGTCCTCCATCTGCGCACCGATCTGGTCGCGGTGGCTCGCCGAGAAGTCGGCCAGGCCCTGCAGCATCGCGGTGATCGCGTCGAAGGTCGACTCGATCTGTGCGGTCTGCCCGTCGAGCATCACGGTGGCGTCGGTGACCTGCGTGACGAAGCTGCGCACGAGGGCGTCGTTGGCGGCGAGCGTCTGCGTCAGGGTGTCGAGGTTGGTGAGGTTGGCCTCGACCGACGGGAGCGAGCCCGAGACGGTCGAGAGCACGACGGCGAGGTCCTCGAGCCCGTTCGCGATCGTCTGGCCCTGTCCCTGCAGCGTCGCCGCGGTCGACGACAGCAGCGCGTGCAGCGGACCGTCGGTGCCGTCGACGCTCCCGAGCGCCGTGGAGATGTCCTCGAGCGAGCCCAGCAGCTGCTCGAACTCGACGGGCGTGCGGGTGCGGTCGACCGCGATCACCGCTCCGCTCTCGATGCGGGGGCCCGAGGTGTAGGCGGGCGTCAGCTCGACGTAGCGGTCGGTGGCGACGGACCTCGACACGATCACGGCGCCGACGTCGCTCGGGATGTCCACGCCGGCGTCGACGACGACCTCGACGTCGACGTACGCACCGGCCGGCGTGATCGACTCGACGTGGCCGACCGAGACCCCGCGGATCCCGACGTCGTTGCCCCGGAACAGCCCGGTCGCGTCGGAGAACTGGATCGTCAGCCGCGTGTCCTGCTCCCCCACGCCCAGGCAGCCGCCGAGCAGCGGCAGCAGGACGACGAGCCCGACGACGCGGGCGATCCACGAGCTGGTCATGAGCACTCCCGGGACGGGCTGAGGCAGGCCAGGTTGTCGGGGATCGCCGACGGCACGTGCAGGTCGATCCACGGCCCGTTGCCCGAGGCGTTCGCGAGGTAGACCGTCATGGTCGACAGGCTCGTGAGGGTCGAGGTGATCGAGTCGCGCACGGCGTACAGGTGGTCGAGCGAGGCCGTCAGGTTGGTCATCAACGGGTCCAGGTCGTCGGCGGTGTCGGCGAGCACGCCCGAGACCTGGTCGGCCAGGTCCTGCGCGTCGACCAGGAGGGCGTCGATGGCGGCCTGGCGCGAGGTCAGTGCCTCGAGCACGAGGGACGACTGGTCGAGCAGCGTGAGGATCTCGTCCTGCTGGTCGACGAGCATCCCCGTGAACGACGCCGAGGCGTCCAGCAGGGCGGCCATCTCGTCGGTCCGCTGCACCGCGACGGCCGACAGCGCCTCGACCCCGGCGAAGGCCGCCTGGGCCTCCTCGGGCGTGCGACCGAGCACGTCGGCGACGACCGACATCGCCTCGGCGAGGCCCTCCTCGTCGAGCTCGGAGAGCTGCCCCTGCGCCCCGTCGATGACGTCCTGGAGGTTGTACGGCACGCGGGTGCGCTCGAGCGGGATCGTGTCGTCGGCCAGGGTCCCGGAGCCGGACGGGGTGACCTCGAGGTAGTGCGTGCCGAGCAGTGTCGCGACCTTGACCGCCGCCGAGCTGGTCGAGCCGAGGTCGATGTCCGCGTCGATCGTGAACTCCACGGCGACGGCGTCCTTCGTGAGCCGGATCTGCGTCACCTCGCCGACGCCGACGCCCGAGACCTGCACCTCCTCGCCGACCCGCAGGCCCGCGGTGTGCTCGATGATCGCCGTGGCGTGGTGCTTGCCGAGGCTGGCGTTGCTGAGCCCCAGGACGACCAGCCCCAGCAGGGCGACCCCGACGACCCCGAGCAGCCCGACCGTCCGGGGCTGCGACAGCCGCTCCTTGATCCGCCCGCTCATGAGCACACCGCCGAGTAGGGGCCCGCAGGGTTTCCGAGGTCGATGACCGTGCCCGGGGTGAGCTCGATCGAGATCATGCAGATGTACATGTTGAGCCAGGTGCCGGTGTTGGTGGGACGCGTGAACGAGTCGAAGCCGGCCGGTGCGACCGCGAAGAGCTGGTCGAGCGAGGCCTGGTGGCCCACGAGCACGTCGGCGACGCCGCGCAGCGACGCGATCGTCGTGTCGAGGTCGGGACGGATCTGCTGGGTCAGCGAGGCAGCCGCCTGCGCCAGCTCCGACATCCCGTCGATCGAGCCGGTGAGCGTGTCGCGCTCGGCGGCGAGGCCGGTCATGAGCTCCGAGAGCCGGTCGACCGTGGTCGTGAACTCGGCCTGCTGGGCCGTGAAGTCGGTCAGCACGGGCGTGAGGTTGGTCAGGACGCTGCCGATGATCTCGTCCTTCGCCGCCAGGTCCTGCGTGAGCGTGGCGGTCTGCTGCAGCAGCGCCTCGACCGTGCCACCCTCGCCCTGCAGCACGGCCACGAGCGACGTGGCCAGCTGGTTGACCGCCTGCGGCTCCAGCGTGTCGAAGAGCGGCTCGAAGCCGTTGAGCAGCGCCGTGAGGTCGAACCCGGGATCGGTCTGCGCCGCGTCGATGACCTCGGCGGCGTCCAGGACCTCCCCCGGCTCGTCACCGGGCTGGAGCGCCAGGTACCGCTGACCGAGCAGGTTCTGGTAGCGCACCGAGATCGTCGTGGTGCCCGTGATCTCCTGCCCCGCACCGAGCGTGAACTCGACCCGGGCCGCGTTGTCGTCGGTGAGCCCGATGCTCTCGACGCGACCCACCCGCACCCCGGCGGCACGGACGTCGTCGCCCGGCCGCAGGCCCGAGACCGACGTGAAGTCGGCGCGGTAGGTGGTCGACTCCCCCGCGACCCGGTTCATCATCGTGTTGTAGATGACGAGCATGATCGCGAGCGCCACCGCGGCGAAGAGCAGGAACTTGATGCGGACGCCGTAGTTCACGCGCCACCACCGCCGTCCACGAAGCCGCGCGTCAGCAGGTCGCCGATGCCGTTCGGGTCGGAGTCGGCGACCGACTCCAGCTGCGTCAGCAGGCCCTGGATCTCCGCGACCAGCGCGGCGTCGTCGGCGGGCGACGACGCCGGGGACGAGGTCGCGCCCCCACAGCTCGCGGCGGCCGCGCGGTAGGCTGGCGGGCCGAACACCGCGCAGTCGGCCGCCGTGTACGGCGCGTCGGTGTTCACGACGATCTCGACCGTGGTCTCCAGGTACCCGCCGGACGTCGCCCCGGCGTCGGGGTCGGTGAAGGAGGTGGCGCCGATCGTGGCCAGCTGGACCAGCGAGTCGAAGGTCTGCGCGAAGCCCTCGCGACGGTCGAACATCGTCTCGACGAGCGGCGCGGACTGCGTGACGGCCTTGACGAACGCCGGCTGCGTGTCGGAGATCAGCACGTGGGCCTCGTCGACCAGGTCGTCGCCGCCCGTCAGCACCGAGGCCAGGTCGGCCTGGTGGTCGACGACGGTCTGGGTCGTGACGAACGAGCTCTCCAGCGCGTCGAGCAGGTCCGGCGCGATCTCGGCCACCGTGGCGAGGTTCGTGGCCAGCAGGCGCAGGTCCTCCCCGACCTGGGGCAGCTGGGGCTCCAGGCGGGTGAGGTAGCTGTCGAGCGTCACGAGCGAGGCGCCGAGCGACTCGCCGCGGCCGTCGAGCGCCTGCGCGAACGCGCCGAGGGTCGTGGACAGACGAGCCGGCTCGACCGCGGTGAGGATCTCGAAGCTGGCGTCGAGCGCGTCCTGCAGCTCGCGGGTGCGGCTGGAGGGATCCTGCGCGATCACGGCGTCGGAGCGCAACGTCCCGGAGATCCGCTCCGGCGGGACGAGGTCGACGAAGGACGTGCCGAACACCGTGGCCGGCAGGATGCGGGCCGTGACGCCCGCGGGCAGGCGGCCGGCCTCGTCGGGGTCGAGACGCAGCTGCAGGCGCACGCCCCCGTCGTTCGCGCGGATCGAGGTGACGCGGCCGATGATCGCGCCGCGCAGCTTGACGTCGTTGCCGACCGCGAGGGCACCGCCGACGTCGTCGACCTGCGCCGCGACGTCGACCCGGCTGCTGAACGTCCCGCTCTGCACCGCCAGGAACCCCGCCACCAGCAGCGCGAGGACGACCACGGTCGCCAGGCCACGCCGCACAAGCGTCCCCTGGCGCTGCTCCAGGTCGCGGGAGATGTAGGCCGCAGTCATGACGTCACCCCGAGATCCTGACGCCCGGGTCGCCGCCCCAGAAGAGCAGCGTCATCAGCATGTTCAGGACCACGACGACGACGATGCTGGCGCGGATCGCCCGGCCCGTGGCCTCGCCGACGCCCTCGGCACCGCCGGTCGCCATGAAGCCGTACCAGCAGTGGATCACCGCGACCGCGAAGGCGAACACGACGATCTTCACGACCGACAGGATCACGTCGGAGGTCGCGATGAAGGTGCCGAAGTAGTGCTCGTACGTGCCCGACGGCTGACCGAACAGCACCGTCACGGCCATCTGTGACGCGAGGTAGGAGCCGGCCAGGCCGATCATGTACAGCGGCATGATCGCGAGCATCGTGGCGATGATGCGGGTCGTCACGAGGTACGGGATCGCGGGCACCGCCATGACGCCGAGCGCGTCGATCTCCTCGCTGGTGCGCATCGAGCCGAGCTGTGCCGTGAAGCGGCAGCCCACCTGGGCGGCCAGCGCCAGCGCGGCGACGAGCGGCGCGAGCTCACGGGTGTTCACGACCGCCGACACGAAGCCCGTCAGCGGCGCCAGACCGATCGTCTCGAGGCCGTTGAAGCCCTCGATGCCGAGCGAGGTGCCGGCCGAGAGGGCCAGCAGCACCATGACGCCGACGGTGCCGCCGCCGACCAGGATCGCGCCCGTGCCCCAGCTGATGTCGAGCAGGATGCGGAAGGTCTCGGCGCGGTAGTGGCGCAGCGTCATCGGGATCGCGGCGACGGCTCGCAGGAGGAACGTCGTGAACGTGCCGATCGTGGCCAGGCCCGCCGTGCCCCGGTCGCGCGCGGCGCCGACCCCGGCGCTCATGGCGCTCATGCGATCCTCGCCGGCACGAGCATCGAGTAGCCCTGCGTGATCGCGACGTTGACGACCGCGAGCACGATCACGGCGATCACGACGCACTGGTTCACCGCGTCGGCCACGCCCTTGGGCCCGCCCTTGGCGTGGAGGCCCTTGTGCGCGGCGATGACGGTCGCGAGGAAGCCGAAGATCACGGCCTTGCCCTCGGCCAGGACCAGGTCGGTCGGCTGCGCGAAGGAGATGAACGACGCGAGGTAGGCGCCCGAGCTCACGTGCCCGCCGCCGACGTTGATGACGTAGCCCGTGAGCATCGCGGTGGCCGCCACGACGATGTTGAGCAGGAAGCCGACCGCCATCGCGGCCGCGACCCGCGGGGCGACGATGCGCTGCACCGGGTTGAGGCCCATGACCTTCATCGCGTCGACCTCCTCGCGCACCGTCTGCGCGCCGAGCTGCGCGCAGATCGCCGAGCCGACGGCACCGGCCATCAGCAGCGAGGTGACCAGGGGTGCGGCCTGGCGCAGGATGCCGATGCCGTTGACGGCTCCCGTGAAGGAGACGGCGCCGATCTGCTGGGCGACCGCGCCGACCTGGATCGCGATGATGATGCCGAAGGGGATCGCCACGAGCACGGTCGGCAGGAAGGCGACGCGGGTCATGAACCAGGCCTGGTCGAAGAACTCCCGCCAGGAGAAGCGGCGAGCGACGACGTCGGTCGCCAGGTAACGCAGCGCGCCGAGGCCGAGGAGCACCATCTCCCCGAACGTGTCGACCCCGTCGAGGAACTTGCCCCGCAGTGCACGGCCTGCTCCGACCGTGCGCGCGGGCATGCCCCGACGGCGCGCGCCCTCCTGCAACGTCATGCGGCCCCTTTGCGTCGTCCCTGCGCGTGAGTCACTGTAAACGGGAGTGACTCACGTCACAACGACCGAGCGCGACTTTCGTCACAAAATTTGGACGAACGTACCACTCAGGGGCGACGCGCCGTGACGAATCGGGGACGTCCGGCCAGGTCCGTCCGGTCGCGCACGTCGACCCACTCCTGACCGAGGAACACGGCCGGGGCCGACTCGCCCTGGGCGTCGGCGTGCTCGGCGGCGACGACTCCCCCGCCGCGCAGGAGACGACGGGCGACCTGCTCGACGACGCGCATCGCGTCGAGGCCGTCCTCCCCCGACCACAGCGCGAGCGACGGGTCGTGGTCGCGCACCTCGGGCGCCACGCTCTCCCACGCGTCGAGCGGGATGTACGGCGGGTTCGCGACGACCGCGTCGACCGTGCCGTCGAGGTCGCCGAACGCGTCGGCCATGTCGCCCTGGCGCAGGTCGACCCCGGTGCCCGCGAGGTTGCGGACGGCCCACTCGTAGGCGACCTCGTCGAGCTCGACGGCGTGCACCCGCGCGCGGGGCACCTCGTGCACGACGCTGAGGGCGATCGCCCCCGAACCGGCGCACAGCTCGACCACGACAGGAGCCTCGAGGTGCGCGACCTGGTCGATGACCCACCCGGTCATGACCTCGGTCTCCGGACGCGGGACGAAGACGCCCGGTCCGACCTCGAGGTCGACGTAGCGGAAGGACGTCGAGCCCGTCAGGTGCTGCAGCGGCACGCGGCGCGCACGGGCGTCGATCATCTCCAGGAAGGTGCGCCGCGCCATCTCCGAGACCGACGCGCGGCGCACCAGGGCGCGGGGGCTGCCCGTGACGTGCGACAGCAGCAGCTCGGCGTCGTTCTGCGGCGACGCGACGCCGCCCGCCGTGAGCGTGGCGACGGCCTGCTCCAGCAGGCGCTCGGCCTGCGAGCGCACCGTCACGACGCCCCGCCGTCGGCGAGCGCGTCGAGCCGCTCGGCCAGGTCGGCATCGACCAGCGACGCGATGACGTCGCCCAGCGCGCCGTCCATGACCGCGTCGAGGTTGTACGCCTTGAAGCCCGTGCGGTGGTCGGAGATGCGGTTCTCCGGGAAGTTGTACGTGCGGACGCGCTCGGAGCGGTCGACCGTGCGGACCTGCGAGCGCCGGGCTTGCGAGGCCTCCGCGTCAGCAGCGGCCTGGGCGGCCTCGAGCAGGCGCGAGCGCAGGATGCGCATCGCCTGGTCCTTGTTCTGCAGCTGGCTCTTCTCGTTCTGGCAGCTCACGACGATGCCGGTCGGCAGGTGGGTGATGCGCACGGCCGAGTCGGTCGTGTTGACGCTCTGGCCACCCGGGCCGGACGAGCGGAAGACGTCGATCCGCAGGTCGGCGTCGTTGATCTGCACGTCGACGTCCTCCGCCTCCGGCAGCACCAGCACGCCGGCCGCCGAGGTGTGGATGCGCCCCTGCGACTCGGTCACGGGCACGCGCTGCACGCGGTGCACGCCGCCCTCGAACTTCAGCAGCGCGAAGGGCGCCTCGCTGGGGTCGGTGGCCTTGCCGGACTTGACCGACGCGGTGACCGACTTGTACCCGCCGAGCGCGGTCTCGGTGCTGTCGAGCAGCTCGACCTTCCAGCCGCGGGTCTCGGCGAAGCGCGAGTACATCCGCAGCAGGTCGGCGGCGAACAGCGCCGACTCGTCGCCGCCCTCACCACCCTTGATCTCGACGATGACGTCCTTGCCGTCGGCCGGGTCGCGCGGGACGAGCAGCCGCTGGAGCCGTCCCTCGAGGTCGGCGGTCTGCTGCTCGAGCTCGGCGACCTCGTCGGTCAGCTCGAGCTCACGGGCCGCCTCCAGGTCGTCGTTCGCCTCGACCCAGGACCGGTACGTGCGCACGATGCCCCCCAGCTCGGCGTACCGCTGACCCACGCGCTTGGCCGTCGCCGGATCGGCGTGGACCGCGGGGTCGGCCAGGCGCACCTCGAGATCGGCGTACTCGTCGAGCAGCGGGGTGACGGCGTCGAACATGGGGCTCCTTCGTCAGACGGGTGCAGACAGACGACGACGCCGGCCACCCCCTCGCGGGGAGTGACCGGCGCCTCGGAGCAGCTACTTCTTGCCGTAGCGCTTCTCGAACTTCGCGACGCGGCCGCCGGTGTCGAGGATCTTCTGCTTGCCCGTGTAGAACGGGTGGCAGGCCGAGCAGACGTCGGCGCGCAGGACGCCCTCGGTCGCGGTGCTCTTCGTGGTGAACGAGTTGCCGCAGGTGCAGGTGACCTGGGTCTCGACGTACGTGGGGTGGATGTCGCTCTTCATGGGGTGTCCTCTCGAGGCCGCTGGGTCGAGGGCGTGATCGCTCTCGTGAACCAGGACCGACTGTCCATTCTGCCACTCGGCCAGGCCGAAACCAAGTTCGGCCCGCCCCACGACCGCCCCACCCTGGGTCAGGCGGGGAGCAGCTTCTCGATGTCGCCGGCGATCTTGGCCGGGGCCGTCGTCGAGCCGTAGCGCTTGATGACGTTGCCCTCGGGATCGACGAGGAACTTGGTGAAGTTCCACTTGATCTTCGACGGGCCGACGCCGCCCTTCTCCTTCTTCAGCCACTGGTAGAGCGGGTGCGCGCCGTCACCGTTGACCTCGATCTGCGAGAACAGCGGGAAGCTCACGCCGTAGTTCTTCTCGCAGAACGCGGCGGTCTCGTCGTCGCCCTCGGGGTTCTGGTGCCCGAACTGGTCGCACGGGAAGCCGAGCACGACCAGGCCGCGGTCGACGTAGGTCTTGTACAGCTCCTCGAGCCCCTTGAGCTGCGGCGTGAACCCGCAGGCGGTGGCGGTGTTGACGACGAGGAGCACCTTGCCCCGGTAGTCGGCCAGCTGGCGCTCGGCACCGTCGATGCCGGTGGCGCTGAAATCGTGTGCGGTGGTCATGCCGACCAGCCTAGGGGCGATGGTCCAGCCCGGCAGGGCAGTCCGCCGGGCGGGACCAAAGTCATGGGTTTTTTGATTCCCATGGGCCAGGGCAGAGCGGGTACTGCGGCCCTAGCCTGGAGGGGACGGTCGTCCGGTCCCGAGTGCGGGAACGGCACGGGAGAGCCGTCGAGGGAGAGAGACATCATGAAGTCGTTCGCCTGCGGGGACGTCGTCCCCGACTGCGACGCCCACTGGGTGTGCGACACCGAGGACGACGTCCTCCACGCGGTCGCGATGCACGCTGGGGCCGATCACGGTCTGGTCGAGGTACCTGCCGAGCTCGTCGCGGCGGTACGGAGCCAGATCCGCGACGTCGCGTGACCGTGACGCCGGGTGTCGTCGGGGCCGCAGGGCTCCTCGTCGCCGTCCGGCCGGAGACGCTCGTCGCGCTCCGACCCGTGCTCGACGTCGCGCGGCGCACCGCCGCAGGCTTCGAGGCGGTCGTCGACGGCGTCGCCCAGGACGTGGACCCGACGCGACTCCTCACTGCCACGCTCGACACGCGCACGACCCTGCCGCCCAACACGTTCCTGACCATCCCCGTCGCCGCAGCGCACCTCGCCGAGACCGCGTGGATCACCGCGCTCCTGCGGTCCGGGGCGTGCCACGGCCTCGTGCTGCACGTCGACCGGCACGAGCGACTGACGACGACCGCCCTGCATCACCTCGAGGCCGCACGCGAGGCGGGGGCCCTGCTGTCGATCGGCAGCAGCGACGACGGGCAACCCGCGCTCCAGGCGATCGCCGAGCTGAGACCCGCCATCGTTCGCCTCGGGCGAGCGTGGGTGCGCGACCTCGACCTCCACGCCGGCAGGCGCGACGCCGTCGAGGCCACCGGCCGGCTGACGTCCGACCTGGACGCCTGGGTGCTGGCCGACGACGTCGAGACGGCGGGCGAGCTGGCGGCCCTGGCCGACCTGGGCGTGCCGCTGGCCCAGGGATCGTTCGTCGGCGCGCCCGACGGCCGCTGGCCCCTGGTGTCGCGCGCAGCGCACCGGGCCCTGAGCGATCGCGAGACCTCTCGACCGTCCGGCCCCACGTTGCGAGAGCTGGTGCAGCGCGGGATCGTCGCGCACGAGACCGCACCGACGACCGAGGAGGCCGAGCGCACCGGGTACGACCTGATCGTCGTCGTGGACGACCGGGGCCGACCTGTCTCGCTGCTGACGCGCAGCGGTGATCGGTGGGAGAACAGTCAGCCGTCCATGATCAACATCGACACGAGGCCGGAACAGGCGCTCGCGCGCGCCCGCCAGCGCCCACCGCAGCAGCGCGACGCACCCTGGGCATGCACGGACGCGGCCGGCCGCTTCTGCGGGATCCTGCGACAGGACCGGCTCGCCGCACACGTGGC
>NZ_BAAAME010000002.1:193705-264809 GCF_039529015.1 Aeromicrobium alkaliterrae | reverse complement strand
TTCCTGATCGAGCGGGCGGGTGTCAGCCGAGGCGGCGGACGACCTCGCTGTTGGACGCGGCCGAGCCGAGGCGCTCGAGCACCGCGGCCACGGCGGTCGAGGAGTCGAGGTCGGCGAGCTCACGACGCCAGGTGCGCGACGCGGCCAGCTCCTCCGGCGACTGCAGCAGGTCGTCACGGCGCGTGCTCGACGCGACCGGGTCGATCGCCGGGAACAGGCGCTTCGACGCAGCGCCACCGTCGAGGTGCAGCTCGGTCGTGACCGTGCCCCTGACCTCGCCGAGGATGAGCTCGTCGACCCGCGAGCCGGTCTCGACCAGCGCGGTGCCGATGATCGTCAGCGAGCCGCCGTTCTCGAGGTTGCGCGCCGCGCCCAGGAGACGCTTCGGGGCGAAGAGCGCCGAGGTGTCGATGCCGTCGTTGAGCACACGACCCTGGCCGGCAGCGGCCTGGTTGTAGGCCCGGCCGAGGCGCGTGATGCCGTCGAGCAGCACGACGACGTCGTGGCCGAGCTCGACGAGGCGCTTGGCACGCTCGATGGCGAGCTCGGCGACGGTCGTGTGGTCGCCGGCCGGACGGTCGAAGGTCGAGGAGATGACCTCGCCCTTGACGGACCGCTGGAACTCGGTGACCTCCTCCGGACGCTCGTCCACCAGGACGATCATCAGGTGGCACTCGGGGTTGTTGGCCGTGACCGAGCTAGCGAGCTGGCGCAGGACCGTGGTCTTGCCCGAGCCGGGCGGGGCCACGAGCAGGCCGCGCTGGCCCTTGCCGATCGGGGCGAACAGGTCGGTGACCCGACCGACGAGGTTCTGCGCGTCGGTCTCGAGGCGCAGGCGCTGGGTCGGGAAGACCGGCGTCAGGGCCTCGAACTCGGAGCGAGCCTTGGCCTCCTCGAGCGTCATGCCGTTGACCGAGTCGACCCGGACCATCGGGTTGAACTTCTCCTTGCGCTCGCCCTCGCGGGGCTGACGCACCTGGCCGACGACGGCGTCGCCGCGACGGAGCCCCCACTTGCGGACCATCGAGAGCGACACGTAGACGTCGTTCTCGCTCGGCAGGTAGCCGGTCGTGCGGACGAAGGCGTAGTTGTCGAGGATGTCGACGATGCCGGCGGCGGGCACGAGCACGTCGTCCTCGGCCACCTGCACGTCACCCTCGACCCCACGGCTGCCGCGGCCACGGCCACGGCGGTTGCGACGACGGCCACCGGCCTCGTCGTCGTCGAACCCCTGGTCGCCGCCCTGGCCCTGGTTGCCCTGGCCCTGCTGGTGGCCCGGGTTCTGGTTGCCCTGGTTCTTGTCCTGCTGGCCGCCGCGACCCTTGTCCTGCTGGCCGTTGCCGTTGCCGTTGCCGTTGCCGTTGTTCTTGTTCTGGCCCTGGTTGCGGCCGCCCTGCTGGCGCCCCTCGCCCTTGGGGCCGTCACCCTTGGCACCGTCGTTCTTGGTGCTCTCGTTCTTGGCGCTGTCGTTCTTGGTGCTCTCGTTCTTGGCACCCTGGTCCTGCGCGTCGGCGCCGTCGTTCTTGGCGCCGTCGTTCTTGGCGCCGTCGTTCTTCGGGCCGTCGTTCTTGGCCTTGTCGTTCGTGGCGTTGTCGGCGCCCCGACGGGAGCGCTCGGCCTTGGCCGGACGCTCGGTCTCGGGCGCGGCCGGAGCCGCGGCCGGAGCCGCGGCCGGAGCCGCGGCAGCCTTGGGGGCCTCGCCGCGCGCGAGCTTGATCGCGTCGATCAGCGCGCCCTTGCGCATCGAGCCGGCGCCGTCGATGCCGAGCTCGGCAGCGATCTCCTGCAGCTCGGCGATCACCTTGCCGCCGAGCGCGCCGCTGCTGCGGCGGGCCGGACGGGTGCTGGCGGCGCCAGTGTCCTTCGACGAAGTGGTGGTGGGCTCGTTCGGAGCCTGGGTCGTGTCAGTCACAGATGGGTTTCCCTCTAGACGGTGGTCTCGCCACGTCCGCGCAGACGCGGATCAGAGCAGAACGATCCCGGAAGGGTGGTTCTCGTGGCGTGCCGGGGAGTGTCCTCGACTCCGGCTCCGCCAGCGTATCACCGGACGGTCGCTCCGCCTGCGTCGACGTCGAGGTGGTGCAGCGCCCAGCCCTCGGGACAGGCGTCGTCGATGCCACGGGCGAAGGCCAGCACCGTGGGCCCGGCCCCGGAGATGACCGCCGGGACTCCCTCGACGCGCAGCGACCGCACGAGCCGGTAGGACTCCGGCATCGCGGCGCTGCGGTACGACTGGTGCAACCGGTCCTCGGTCGCCGAGATCAGGCGCTCCGGCGCGTGCAGGAGGGCCGCCACGAGCAGCGCCGCGCGGCCGGCGTTGAACACGGCGTCGCCGTGTGGGACGGTCGCGGGGAGCAGCCCTCGCGCCTCCGCGGTGGAGACCGCGGTCGGCGGGACGAACACCGTCACCGGGACCTGGCAGTCGAGGCGCTCGACCGCGGCCGCGGCGCCGTCGACCCAGGAGATCGTGAGCCCGCCGAACAGGGCGGGAGCCACGTTGTCGGGGTGGCCCTCGAGGTCGGTCGCGAGCTGGAACAGGGCGGCGTCGTCAAGGCGGTCCTCCCCCTCGACGAGGGCGCGGGCGGCCAGCAGGCCCCCGACGATCGCGGCGGCGCTCGAGCCGAGCCCGCGGCCGTGGGGCACGACGTTGCGGCACGTCAGGCGCAGGCCCGCGGGCTTCTCGCCCAACAGGTCGAACGCGGCCTGCATCGACCGGACGACGAGGTGGGTCTCGTCGAGCGGGACCTCGCCCGCGCCGGCACCCGTCACGTCGATGTGCAGGCCCGACGGCACCGCCTCGACCGTGATCTCGTCGTACAGGTCGAGGGCGAGGCCCAGGGTGTCGAAGCCCGGACCCAGGTTGGCGCTCGTGGCCGGGACCCGGACGGTCACCGGGGTCTGCAGCACGCTCACCGCAGGCCCGCGACCTCGGCCGCGGCGTCGACGTCCACGTCGATCACGGCGTCGACCAGGTCCTCGCCCCGCGCCTCCAACCGGTGCGACATCGGGGTGTCGATGTCCTTCAGGCCGTGGCCCGTGACCGTCACGGTGATCGTCAGACCGGGATCGACCTCGCCGGCAGCCGCGGCGGCCAGCAGGCCGGCGACCCCGGTCGCCGACGCGGGCTCGACGAAGATGCCCTCGCGGGCCCCCAGCTCGCGCTGGGCCGCCAGGATCTGGTCGTCGTCGACCATGTCGATGCGGCCGCCCGACTCGTCCCGCGCGTTCTCGGCGAGGGTCCACGAGGCCGGGTTGCCGATGCGGATCGCGGTCGCGACGGTGTCGGGCTCGGGCACGACTCGGCCCAGCACGATCGGCGCGGCGCCGGCGGCCTGGAAGCCCCAGATGCGCGGACGGCTGGCCGAGACACCGGCGGCCTCGTACTCGACGAAGCCCTTCCAGTACGCCGTGATGTTGCCGGCGTTGCCGACCGGCAGCACGTGCAGGTCGGGCGCCTTGCCGAGGACGTCGACGATCTCGAACGAGGCAGTCTTCTGGCCCTCGATGCGGATCGGGTTGACCGAGTTGACCAGCGCGACCGGGTACTCCTTCGCGAGCCCGCGCGAGAGGTCCAGGCAGTCGTCGAAGTTGCCGCGGACCTGGATGATGTCGGCGCCGTGCATGACGGCCTGCGCCATCTTGCCGGCGGCGATGCGGCCGTGCGGCACGAGCACGATCGGCACCAGCCCGGCCCGGGCGGCGTACGCCGTCATCGAGGCCGAGGTGTTGCCGGTCGACGCGCAGACGACCGCCTTGGCGCCCTGGGCGACCGCGGCCGAGATGGCCGTGGTCATGCCGCGGTCCTTGAAGGACCCCGTGGGGTTCTGCCCCTCGACCTTGACGAACACGTCGCCCTGGACGAGCTGGGAGAGCCAGGCCGAGTGCACGAGCGGCGTGCCGCCCTCACCCAGGGTCTGGGCCTTCACCCCGGCGTCGAACGGGAGCCACTCGCGGTACTCCTCGATCACTCCGCGCCACGGTCGTGCCATCAGCTGCCTCCCTCGACGCGCATGACCGAGGAGACGTCGCGCACGACCTCCAGGCCACGCAGGATCTCGACCGTCGCGGCGAGCGACGCGTCCTCCGCCTCGTGCGTCACGATGATGAGCCGGGCGTCCGAGCCCAGGCCCTCCTGGCGCAGGGTCTTGATCGAGACACCGAAGCGTGCGAACTCCTGCGCGATGATCGCCAGGACCCCCGCGCGGTCGTCGACCTCGATCACGAGGTGGTACTGCGTGTGGGCGCTGCCGATCGGCAGGAGCCGCACGTCGGCGTGCGAGGTCTCCCCCGGTCCGAAGACGTCGCTGGCCCGGTTGCGTGCGGCCGAGACGATGTCGCCGAGCACCGCGCTGGCGGTGGGCGCTCCACCGGCTCCGGGGCCGTAGAACATGAGCTCCCCGGCCGCCTCGGACTCCACGAAGACCGCGTTGTAGGCACCGCGCACGCTCGCGAGCGGGTGGCTCAGCGGGACCATCGCGGGGTGCACGCGGGCGCCGACGGCGGGACCGTCGGGGGTGTCGATCTGCTCGCAGATCGCGAGGAGCTTGACGACGCTGCCCATCTCGGCGGCCGACTGCACCGCGTCGGCGGTGACCGAGGTGATGCCCTCGCAGTGCACGTCGTCGAGCGTCAGGTGAGTGTGGAACGCCAGCCCGGCCAGCAGGGCGGCCTTGGCGGCGGCGTCGTGGCCCTCGACGTCGGCGGTCGGGTCGGCCTCGGCGTACCCGAGGCGCTGCGCCTCGGCGAGCGCCTCATCGAAGGTCTGACCCAGGGTCGTCATCTGGTCGAGGATGTAGTTGGTGGTGCCGTTCACGATGCCGAGCACCCGGCGGATGCGGTCGCCCGCGAGCGACTCGCGCAGCGGGCGGACGATCGGGATGGCCCCGGCGATGGCCGCCTCGAACGACAGGTCGCGCTGCGCCTTGTCGGCCGCCTCGAAGAGATCGGCTCCCTGGTCGGCGAGCAGCGCCTTGTTGGCCGTGACGACCGAGGCGCCGTGCTCCAGGGCCGCGCGGATCAGGTCACCGGCGGGCTCGATGCCGCCCACGACCTCCACGACGATGTCGAGGTCGCCACGACGCACGAGTGCGGCGGCGTCGTCGGTGAAGAGCTCGGCGGGCACGTCCAGGTCGCGCGGCGTGTCGAGGTTGCGGACGGCGATGCCGACCAGCTCGAGCGGGGCACCGACACGCTGGGCCAGCTCGTCGGCGTCCCGGGTCAGTCGCCGGGCCACCTCCGTGCCGACGACACCGCAACCGAGCAGCGCGACGCGAAGAGGACGATCATGGGCATTCACGCGGGTCAGCCTATCGGCGCGGCCCGCCGACCGATGCGTCGCGCCACGTACCGAACGGGCGTCCCGCTCGTTGTAGCATCGGCCGACCCGACGGCGGCCGCGAGAGGAGCACCCCATGGCACCCGAGTCCGTCCGCCGACTGCGGAAGTGGGCGCGCCGTCGCCGCACGCCGCTCGTCATCGGCGCCGTGGCCCTCGTGCTGGCGCTGATCGCGGCGTTCCTGATCTACCGGGCGGCCACGGAGCCCATCGTCGGCGGCGACGGGTCCGACGACTCCAACCCGTTCGCCATCCCCAGCACGTCGTCCTCGGTGCCTCCCGGCGCGACCGGCGACATCACCGACATCGGCGGCGGCAACTTCGGCCTCCCGACCGGCGGCCTCTCGGTCGGCTGCGACACCGTGACGTTCACGATGTCGTTCACGTCGAACGCGCCGATCACGATCGCGGGCTACCTGACCTCGGCCGGCAAGCAGGACTACTTCCCGGTCGACTCCTCCGGCACGGTCTCCGTGCAGCAGTGCGCGACCGACCCGTCGGTCCTGATCCTGGCCCAGGCCGGCGCCCAGTCGACGACGATCTCGTGCACCACGACGAAGTCCGGACGGGTCGCCGAGACCAAGAGCGCCGCAGGGCCGTACGGCATCGTCGCCTGCTACGGCTGAGGACTCAGACGACGTCGAGGGCCAGCAGGTCGTCCTCGGTCTCGCGTCGGACGACGACCCGCGCCTCCCCCGCCCGCACGGCGACGACGGCCGGGCGCGGCACGTGGTTGTAGTTGCTCGCGAGCGAGCGGCAGTACGCACCCGTGCCGGGGACCGCGAGCAGGTCGCCCGGGCCCAGGTCGGCCGGGAGGTACTCGTCCTTGACGACGACGTCGCCCGACTCGCAGTGCTTGCCGACCACGCGGCTCAGGATCCCGGGCGCCTCCGACGTGCGTGACGCGAGCGTGGCCGAGTAGTCGGCGCTGTAGAGCGCGGCGCGGATGTTGTCGCTCATGCCACCGTCGACCGCGACGTAGCGGCGCGAAGCACCTCCGTCGAGCGCGACCTCCTTGGTCGTGCCGACGGTGTAGAGCGTGAAGGTCGACGGGCCGACGATCGCCCGGCCGGGCTCGATCGAGAGCTTGGGGACACCGATCTCGAGCGCGTGGCACTCGTCGTCGACGATCTTGGTGATCTCGCGGGCGAGGTCCTCGGGCGCGCGGGGGTCGTCCTGCGTCGTGTAGGCGATGCCGAAGCCGCCACCCAGGTCGAGGTCGGGCATCGTGACGCCGAGCTCGCGCTCGACCTCGGCGTGCAGGCGCAGCACCCGCCGGGCCGCGACCTCGAAGCCGTCGGTCACGAAGATCTGGGAGCCGATGTGCGAGTGCAGGCCGCACAGCTGCAGGCCCGTGGCGCTCGTGATGCGGCGGACCGCCTCCAGCGCCTGGCCGCCGGCGATCGAGAAGCCGAACTTCTGGTCCTCGTGCGACGTGGAGATGTACTCGTGCGTGTGCGCCTCGACCCCGGCCGTGACCCGCACCATGACCTTGGCCGTGACGCCGAGCTCGGTCACGATGCTCGCGAGGCGGTCGATCTCGTCGAAGGAGTCGACGATGATGCGGCCGACCCCGATCTCGATCGCGCGGCGCAGCTCGGCCTCGGACTTGTTGTTGCCGTGGAAGGCGATGCGCGCGGGCGGGAACTCGGCCTTCAACGCCACGGCGAGCTCGCCGCCGGTGCACACGTCGAGGTTGAGCCCCTCCTCGGCGACCCACCGGGCCGCCGCGACGCACAGGAACGCCTTGCCGGCGTAGAAGACGTCAGCGCCCGAGAACGCGTCGCGGAAGGCGCGCGCCCGGTGGCGGAAGTCGTCCTCGTCGACGACGTACAGCGGCGTGCCGAACTCCTCGGCGAGCTCGGGCGCGGACTCCCCCGCGACCGTGAGGACGCCGTCGGCCTTGGCCGCGTTGCGCGACCACAGGTGCTCGACGAGCTGGTTGACGTCGTCGGGGTGGTGCAGCCACGCCGGACCGCGGTGACCGGCCTGGCCGTGGAGGGCGCCTGCCTCGTGGGATCGCATGGTCACATCCTGTCGGGCGCGCTGACGCCGAGCAGAGCCAGCCCGTTCGCGACGACCTGACGCGTCGCCGCGACGAGCATCAGACGGGCAGCGTGGTGGGCCTGGGGCGCCTCGTCCGACTCCGGGAGGACCCGCAGGGAGACCCCGGCGCGGCCGCGGCCGTCGTTGTAGAACTGGTGGAACGCGGCCGCGGCGTCCTCGAGGTAGCGCGCGATCCGGTGCGGCTCGCGCAGCTCGGCGGCACGGGCGACGACGGTCGGGAACTCCGCCAGAGAGCGGAGCAGGGCGCCCTCGTGCTCGGTCGCGAGCAGGGCCGGGTCGAAGGTCGACGGATCGGCCACGACGCCGAGCTTCGGGGCGTCGCGGATGATCGCCGACATCCGGGCGTGCGCGTACTGCACGTAGTAGACGGGGTTGTCGCTGTCGGCCTTGGCCCACAGGTCGAGGTCGAGGTCGATCGTGGAGTCCATCGAGTAGCGACCGAGCGCATAGCGCGCGGCGTCGACGCCGATCGCGTCGACGAGGTCCTCCAGCGTGATGACCGTGCCGGCGCGCTTGCTCATCCGCAGCGGCTGGCCGTCGCGCAGCAGGTTGACCATCTGCCCGATGAGGATCTCGAGGTTGACGCCCGGCTCGTCACCGAACGCGGCGCACATCGCGAGCATCCGCGAGACGTACCCGTGGTGGTCGGCGCCCAGCATGATGATCGCCCGGTCGAAGCCCCGCTCGCGCTTGTCGAGGTAGTAGGCCAGGTCGCCGGAGATGTAGGCGGGCTGACCGTCGGACTTCACGACGACGCGGTCCTTGTCGTCGCCGTAGTCGGACGTGCGCAGCCACCGCGCACCGTCCTCGGTGTACATCTTCCCGAGCTCGTCGAGCCGCGCGATGGCGCGGTCGACCGCGCCCGACTCGTGCAGGTCGTTCTCGTGGAAGTACACGTCGAAGTCGACGCCGAAGTCGTGCAGGCTCTGCTTGATCTCGGTGAACATGAGGTCGACGCCGACCGCGCGGAACGCCTCGACCGCCTCGTCGTCGGGCAGCTCGGCAGCGCCCGGCCGGACGGTGAGCACCTCGGCCGCGATGTCGTGGATGTACTGGCCGCCGTAGCCGTCCTCGGGCGCGGCCTGGCCGCGGGCGGCCGCGAGCAGCGACCGCGCGAAGCGGTCGATCTGCGCGCCGTGGTCGTTGAAGTAGTACTCGCGGGTGACGTCGGCGCCGACGAACGCCAGCAGGCGTCCCAGCGAGTCGCCGACGGCGGCCCAGCGCACGCCACCGATGTGGATCGGTCCGGTGGGGTTGGCGCTGACGAACTCCAGGTTGACGCGCTGACCCGCGTAGAGGTCGCTGCGGCCGAAGTCGGCTCCGGCGGCCAGCACGTCGGCGGCGAGGCCGCCCTGCGCGCCGGCGTCGATCCGCAGGTTGAGGAAGCCCGGACCCGCGATCTCGGCCGAGGCGATGCCGTCGTGCTCGGCGAGCAGACCGGCCAGGTCCTGCGCGAGCTCGCGCGGGGGGCGGCCCGCCTTCTTGGCGAGCTGCAGGGCGATGTTCGTGGCGTAGTCGCCGTGCTCCTTGACCTTGGGGCGCTCGACGACGACGTGGGTCGGCAGGGGCTCGGCCAGGCTCAGGCGCCCGTCGTCCGCCAGGGTTCCGAGGGCGGACACGATCACGTCACTGAGCTGGTCGGGAGTCACCCGCGGAGTCTATCGACGCCCGCTCTCGATCTTGTCGGCCACGGTCGCCACGAGGTGGTCCGGGTCGAACGGCTTCACGACGTACGCGTCGACGCCCACGTCCCAGCCGCGCTGCACCGACGTCGGGTGGCCCTGGGTCGTGACCATGATGACGACGAGGTCGCGCAGCGCGGGGTCGGCGCGGATCGCCTGCGTCGCGGACATGCCGTCCATGCGCGGCATCATGACGTCGATCGTGACCGCGTCGGGCAGCGTCTCGGACGCACGCAGGATCTCGAGCGCGTCGAGGCCGTCGACCGCCTCGCTGACCTCGAAGCCCGCGAGCTCGAGATTCATCCTGATCAGGAACCGGATCGACGCCGTGTCGTCGACCACCAGCACCCGACGACCGCTCCCCACGCCCGTGTTCTCCTCCACCTGATCCACGGTATCCGCGGTCCGGTAGGCTCGGCGCGGAAACGGATGGTTCGGCCTCGTCGCCGGACCCCGGGCCCCCGTAGCTCAGGGGATAGAGCGCCGCCCTCCGGAGGCGGAAGCGCAGGTTCGAATCCTGCCGGGGGTACTCACGGGTGAGCGGTAGGTGTGCCACCTCTCGACCCCCACCAAGGGTGGCAGGCCTACCGCCCCTGGCTGCGTGGATGATCGTCGCCGCGCGGTAGTCGGGCGATCGTCCTAGATTGCCGACATGACCGACGACGAACGCTGGCTCGTGATCGACGGGCGCCGGTGGCGGCGGACCGATCCGGCCCTGCCCGAGGACGTCGTCGAGGCGCTGAAGTCGCACCTCGGTCAGGCGCGGTCGGCCGTCCGCCAGGCCAAGCGCTCCGGTGACGACGCGGCAATGCGCCGTGCGCGCGACCGGGTCCAGGTCGCCAAGACCGGACTGGGCGAACGAGGCCCCGAGTGGTGGGACGTCGCCGAGGCCGACCGTCTCCTCCAGGCGCGCGACGCGCTCGACCAGCTGGCCGAGTGACGACGATCCCCGGCTCGTGGCCGCTCGGGGCTTGCCTCGCACGGTGCGAGGGTCGCTAGCGTCGCTCTCGTGCGGGTCTCAGAGCTCTCGGAGCGGACGGGCGTCTCGGTCCACCGGTTGCGCCGGTGGGAGTCGGGGGGCCTCCTGCGCGCCCGTCGCGACCACCACGGCGTGCGGCGCTTCGACGAGTCGTCCGTGCGCGTCGTGACCTTCGTGTCGATGGCGCGCGACCTCGGATTCGGTCTCGACGAGATCGCCGCACTGGTGCCCGACTACGCCGCAGGACGACTCGGCATCGACGACCTCGTGGCCCGGCTCCAGGCGCGACTCACAGAGATCGACGTCCAGATCGTCGAGCTGGAGCGACAGCGCGAACGCGTCGTCGACCACGTGGCGTGGTTCGAGGCACGCCGACCCCGACCCGACCAGGAGACGCCATGAGCCAGCCCGAGATCGACCCCGACCTCGCCTTCATCCGCGAGGCCGTCCACGCGATGCCCATCGCCCGCACCCTCGGGGTGGAGGTCACCGCGCTGCGCCGCGGGCACGCCGAGCTGCGCACCCCGATCGCCGACGCCATGACGTTCCGGCCGGGTCAGCTGCAGGCGGCTGCCGTGTTCGCCGCCGGCGACTGCGCCGCCGTCGCCGCAGCCGGCACGCTCCTGGAGCCGGGCTCCTGGGCCGCCACGATCGACGGCACGATCAAGCTCGTCGCCCCGGCGAGCGGGACGGGGCTGCGAGCCGTCGGCCGCGTCGTCGACGCGGGACGCCTCCTCACGACCTGTGCTGCCGAGGTGTACGCGGTCGACGGTGACGCCGAGCGGCTGTGCGCGACCTGGCTCGGCACGGCCCGCAGGATGACCCCACGCCTGGTCTGAGGCGCAGCTCAGCCGGCGGCGAGGTGCTCGGCGAGGGTCAGCGGCTCGCGCCCGGTCAGGGCCAGGACGTCACCGCTGATCTCGGCCTGCTCGCCCATCGCGATCGACGTGTAGGTCGAGACCCAGGCGTCCAGCTGCCACTGCGGCGCACCGTACGACGCCCGGGAGGCGTAGGCCTCGTCGACGGTCTCGTCGTGGAAGCGGACGTCCGCGCCCCGCGCCACCGCGATCGTGGCCGCGACCTCGGCCAGGGTGAGCGCCTCACGACCCGTGAGGTCGTAGGTGCGTTCGCGGTGCGGCTCCGGGTTGCTCAGGACCGCAGCCGCCGATCGCGCGACGTCCTCCCGCGCGACGAGGGCCGCCCGCCCGTCCCCCGCGGGGCCTCGGATGACGCCGTCGTCACCCACGAAGTGAGGCATCAGGTCGAGGTAGAACGCGTCGCGCAGGAACGTCCACCCCAGCCCCGAGGACCGCACGTACTCCTCGGTGACCCCGTGGTCGCGCGCGAGCGTGAAGACCGCGTCGGGGCCGGCGGCGTGGAACGACGTGTAGACGACGTGCCGCACCCCGGCCGCGGCCGCCGCGTCGATGAACGACCGGTGCAGGTCAAGCCGCTCGGTGCTCTCCGGCGCCGACACCATGAACAGCACGTCGACGCCCGCCATCGCGACGGCCGAGGCGGCCCGGTCGCGGTAGTCGGCGGGGCGGACCTCGGCGCCCTCGAGGGCCGGTGCGCGGTCGGGCGAGCGCACCAGGAGGCGCTGCTCCACCCCCGCCTCGGACAACAGGCGCGCCACGGCACCTCCGACGGCTCCCGTCGATCCGGTCACGGCCACGAGCGGCTGGCTCACGTCGGTCCTCCTGGGTCGGCTCTGGTCGCCACCCTAGGCTGGCGGCATGTCACGCGTCCGCCTCCTGGTCATCGCCCTGGCGGTGCTGGCGCCGCTGCTGGTGCTCGCCGCCCTCGTGCTGCGCCCCGTGCCCGCCGCGCCGCAGGACGCCCTGCTGGTCGTCGTCGCGGACCCGACCGTCTCCGAGGGGCTCGTCGACGCGATCGAGGCGAGCGGCGACGACACCCTCGCGCCCCTGACCGCGACGTCGGCCGAGCTGGCCCGGTTCGCGGTCGAGCAGGGCACCATCGTCGCCACCCTCGCCGTCGACCTCGAGGCCGAGAACGACGTGCTGTCGATCGCCGGCGCCAACGGCACCCAGGTCAACCAGGCCGTGGTCGCCTCGGTCGCCGACCTGATGTCGACGTTCGACCGCACCGTGGTCGTGCAGGACGTGAACCCGGCCGACGTGCCTCGACTGCTCCCCTCGGCGCTCGTCGCCGCGGGCCTCGTGATCGGCGTCGTCACGATGCTGGCGCGGCGCTGGGGAGGCCGCCTGCGCCGCAGCTCCCACCCGCCGCGGCACCTCGCCGAGCGGATCGGCACCGACGCCCTGCTCTACGGGGTCGTCCTCGGTCTGGCCGCGTTCTTCGCCGGACTCCCCGGGTCCCCTCCCCTGTGGATCGCGCTGGGCGTGCTGCTGGTCGGCCTGTCGGCCACCGTGACCGCGACGTGCCTGCGCGCGCTCGGAGCCTGGGGACTCGGGTTCTCCGTCGCGCTCTTCGCGCTGCCCGTCTGGGTGCTCGTGCGCGCCCCGCACGAGCTGCTGCTGCCGCCGCTGATCGCCGAGGTCGGTCAGTGGATGCCGCACGGCGCGGCAGCCGAGATCGCGGGTCGCATGGCGCTGTTCGGCGACCCGGCGACGTGGCAGCCGTGGCTCGTGCTGATCGCCTGGGCCGTCGGCGGTGCGCTGGTGCTCGCGCTCGTCCACCGGTTCATGCGCGGTCCTGCCCGGCCGGTCGAGGTCGCGGCCGAGGCCTGAGCCTCAGAGCAGCCCCTCCTCCACGAGCCATCGCTCGACCCCGGCCATGCCCTGCTCCAGGCCCACCCGCGGCGCGTAGCCGAGCAGACGACCGGCCTTCTCGATCGAGTACGTGCCGGTCCGGCAGAAGTAGCGGACCGCGGTCGTCCCGATCTCGGTGCCGGGGTCGAGCAGGCGCGCCGGCACCGCGGCTCCTCCGGCGACCGCGAGCGCGAGCGTGGTGGGGAGCAGGACCGGTCGACGGCCGAGCATCCGGTAGTAGTGACCGAAGAACTCCGCGGTCGGCACCCCCACGCCGCCCGCGAGCGTGAACACCTGCCCGGCGCCCTCCGGCCGGGTCGCGGCGAGGACGATGCCGTCGACCAGGTCGTCGACGTGGACCGGGCTGAAGATGCCGCGTCCGCGAGCCGGGAGGAAGAACTGGCGCTTGCGGATCATCTCGATCGGGAGCACCGTCCACGGGCGCGACCGCGGCCCGTAGACGTCACCGGGGCGCACGATCGTCGTCGCGAGCTGCCCGGCGGCGTGCGCCTGCAGCACGACCTGCTCGGACGCGATGCGCGTGTCGACGTAGGGGTTGCCGTCGGGCCGCACCGGGTGGTCCTCCGTCACGCCGTCGGGGAAGCCCAGGTCGGAGAACACCCGGATCGACGACAGGTGCACGAAGCGGCCGACGCCGGCCGTCACAGCCGCGTCGAGCACCGTGCGCGTGCCGAGGACGTTGACGCGCCACGCCTCGTCCAGCGTCGGCGAGTTCGAGACCAGCGCGGCGGTGTGGATCACGACGTCCGAGCCGGCCAGGTGGGCGCGCCAGGGTTCGGGATCACCGACGTCGCCCGCCACGACCGCGCGGGCCGGATCGGCGACGAGGTCGACCCCTCGCGCGTCGTGCCCGTCGGCGGCGAAGCGCTCGAGGAGATGACGCCCGATGAAGCCGTTCGCGCCCGTGACGAAGATTCGCATGGCGACAGTGTGACGGCAGATCGATCAAACTGACAGGACTTCCGGTCAGATCAGGTCCCGAGCCGGACGACCATCGGCCTCGACGGGTCCGTGTGGTCCAGGACGATCGAGGCTCGTCGTTCGGGGTCCTCCTCCGCGAGGTACAGACGGCACGCCGCCATGTAGCGCCGGTCGTAGGCGGCACGCGCCTCCTGCGTTCCGCCCAGCGCAGCCGCGTCGCGATCGACACCCCTCTGCGTCGCCACGGCCTCGTCGACCCGGAGGAACACCACCTCGTCCCAGTGCTCGCGGAGCCGACCGCGCTGGAGGAAGGTCGCGTCGAACACCACGACGACGTCCTCAGCGGCGTCCGCCTCGACGTCGGTGAGGACGGCATCGGTCTCCAGGTCGTGCACCGCCACCGCGTATCGCCGGTCTCCGCCCGGTCCGAGCGGCCGGAGCACGCGCTCAGCCACCGCCTCGAGGTCGTACGCGTCGTCGTAGTAGCCGCGAGCCTGGTCGTCGCTGTTGCGCCGCCGGCGTGCCCGGACGTGATGGAACCCGTCGGAGTCCAGGTGCACCGCAGGACGTCCGAGACGCACCAGCTCGGCGACCAGCTCCCGGGCGAAGGTCGACTTTCCGGCACCGCAGACCCCGTCGATGCCCACCCTGAGGGGATGACCGGGATCGCGCCCGGCCAGGTGTTGAGCCACGGCAACCAGCACGGCGTGACGCCGTGTGTCGTCTGCGCGCATCGCTTGGTCTCCTCGTCCCAGGCCTATTCTCGTCCCGTGCACCGCTCCGCCGCCCTCGGGCTCGTCGCCGGAGGGGGCGCGGTCGGCACGCTGCTGCGGTTCGGGCTCGACGAGGCGGTCGGCACGGTCGGCGACCTGCCGGTCTCGACGCTGCTCGTGAACCTTCTCGGATCGCTCGCGCTCGGGCTGCTCGTCGGCCACGGAGCGTCGGACCGCCTGCGCCTGCTCGTCGGGACGGGACTGATCGGAGGGTTCACGACGTACAGCGCGTTCGCCGTGCAGGTGCAGGACCTCACGTCGGCCTCGGACGCGGCGCTGGCCGGCGCCTACGCGATCGGGACCGTGGTCGGCGGCTTCGCGCTCGCCGTGCTCGGTCTGCGGTGGGGCCGACGATGACCGGCATCGCGCTCGCGCTCGCGGTGGCCGCTGCGGGTGGCATCGGCGCTGCGCTGCGCCACCTCGTCGACGGGCTCGTGCCCGCCCGGGAGCGCTTCCCCTGGGCGCTGCTGCTGATCAACGCCACCGGGTCGTTCGCCCTGGGGTTGCTGGTCTCGCTCACCTCGGACGCGACCTGGCACGCCGTCGTGGGCACCGGCCTCCTCGGCGGCTACACGACCTTCAGCACGGCGAGCCTCGACGCCGCCGTGCGGTGGGTCGACGGAGGCCGCAGCGACGGCGTGCGCTCGGCCGTCGTGATGCTCGTGGTTTGCGTCGCTGCCGCGTTCGCGGGTTCAGCTGTCGGGGGTTGAGGTCGCCGGCGCAGTCCACGATGCAGGACCGGCTCGGGGTTCAACGCCCGCCACCCCGACGGCACCGTCGTCGAGTACGTGCAGCACCGCCCGACACCGCAGGAGCTCACCGCCGGCTGAGGGACCTGCACGACCGAGGTCGAGGGATTGTGGTTGCTGGGGCAGCCGTGATCCCTCGAGCTTGGTGGGGTGGCGACGAAGGTCGCGGGGTTGAGGGTGCCAGGGCGACCACCGACCCCCTACCTCCGTCGTCAGGGACCGGAAACGATGCGTCCGGGTAGCCCCAACAACCGCAATGCCTCATCCCCGGTCCGACGAGGACCGCCGATGATGCATTTCGGCACCCCGGGCAGCCCGAATGCATCATCTCCGGTACCAGCCCCGCTGGGTCGTCCATGCCCGCTTGTCCGCAACCACCGCAAACCCTCATCCCCGGTCCCACAGAACCGGAAACGATGCATTCCGGCACCCCGGGCAGCCCGAATGCATCATCTCCGGTCCCCGCCACGCCGGGTCGTCCATGCCCGCCTGTCGCCGACCAACCGACGGCGGTCGGCAAGCCGGCGGTCCCACCGCGCGACCGGCGGGGTCCTCGCGCGGCACCAGTCGGTAGCGTGGTGACCATGACGACGGAGCACCCCGGCGCCCACGCCTTCGGCCTTGCCACCCTCACGGAGGACGGCACCGTCCTCGACGTCTGGTACCCGGAACCGCGCCTCGGCGCGCCCGGCGCTCACGACCACGAGCCGGAGGCCCTGACCGCCGCCGAGCGCGACGACGCGATCCGCGGCGTGCGGGTCGTCGTGGTCCACACCGTGATCGACGACCTCACGCAGGCCCCGTCGGACGCGTACGACGTCTACCTGCGCCTGCACCTGCTCTCGCACCGCCTCGTGCGCCCCCACGGCCAGAGCCTCGACGGCGTCTTCGGCCTCCTGGCCAACGTCGCGTGGACCTCGCTGGGTCCCGTCGCCGTTCCGGAGCTGAACGCCACCCGCGCGCGGGCCCGCGCGCACGGCCATCACCTCTCGGTCACGAGCGTCGACAAGTTCCCGCGCATGACCGACTACGTCGTGCCGTCGGGCGTGCGCATCGCCGACGCCGACCGCGTCCGCCTCGGCGCGCACCTGGCCGACGGCACCACCGTGATGCACGAGGGCTTCGTGAACTTCAACGCCGGAACGCTCGGCCACGCGATGGTCGAGGGCCGCATCTCGGCCGGCGTCGTGGTCGGGGACGGCAGCGACGTCGGCGGCGGCGCCTCGATCATGGGCACCCTGTCCGGCGGTGGCGCCCAGGTCATCAGCATCGGCACGAACAGCCTGCTCGGCGCGAACTCCGGCATCGGCATCAGCCTCGGCGACGACTGCGTCGTGGCCGCCGGCACGTACGTCACCGCCGCCAGCAAGGTCACGCTCCCCGACGGCAGCGTCGTCAAGGCCCTCGAGCTGTCGGGGCGCAACGGCCTGCTGTTCCTCCTCAACACCGAGACGGGCCGCCTCGAGGTGCGTCCGCGCGGCGAGCGCGCCGGGGTCGAGCTGAACGCCGCGCTGCACGCGAACTGATGCGGGCGGTGCCCGCCCCGTGAAGCTCCGCTGGCTCCTCGTCGGGGCCCTGGTGTTCACCGGCGTCGTCGTCGCCGCGACCCTGAACGACCGCGAGCCGAACCGCGCCGAGTACTGCGTCGCCGACGTCGAGGGCACCCGCGCGCAGGTCGACCTCGAGCAGGCGCGCTGGACCTCCCTCATGGCGGCGATGGCGCAGAACCGTGGCCTGCCGCCACGTGCCACGACGATCGCGATCGCGACGGCGTTCCAGGAGTCGCGCATCCACAACATCGACTACGGCGACCGCGACTCGGTCGGCCTGTTCCAGCAGCGTCCCTCGCAGGGGTGGGGCACGGTCGAGCAGATCATGGACCCGAGGTACTCGATCGGCGAGTTCTACGACGGGCTCGTGGAGATCCCCGACTACACGACGCTCGAGATCACGGTGGCGGCCCAGGCCGTGCAGCGCTCGGCGTTCCCCGAGGCCTACGCGCAGCACGAGCCGGCGTCCCGCTCGCTGGCCTCGTCGCTGCGCGGCTACAGCCCGGCCGCGTTCACCTGCCAGCTGAACGAGAGCGACCCCGGCAGCGCCGCCGCGGTGCTCGACGACGTCAACGCGGCGTTCGGCAGCCTGGGCGGCGAGGTCACGGACGACGCGGTCGTGACCCGCTTCACCGGCGCGGCCGAGGACACCCGCATCCGCGGCTGGGCGCTCGCGCAGTACGCCGTGGCCAACGCCTCGCACCTCGGCATCCACGCCGTGACGTTCGACGGCCGGCGCTGGACCATCGAGGACTCCCCCGACGGCTGGGTCGAGGACCCGGCCGCCGCTGCCGACACCGTCACGATCCTGACGCGCTGAGCCCCGTCAGCCGATGTCGCGGCGGAACGTCGTGACGCGGCCGATGACGGCCAGCACCAGGATGTAGCTGACCATCACGACGGCTCCGCCCCACTGCGGGAGCAGGTCCGTGCCGCCGCCCTCGCCGCCGAACGAGCTGAAGAAGCTCGACCCGAGGAGTGCGTCGGCCGCCGCGCCCGGCAGGAACTTCGAGACCTCGCTCGTGGCGTCGAACGCCCCGAGCGCGACGCGCGCGATCGGCTCGATGAGCTGCGTGAAGGCCAGCACCACGACGATCGCGGCCACCTGGTTGGTGAGCACCGTGCCGAAGGCGACGCCCATCATGGTCCAGAGCGCCATGACGACGACCGACAGGACCAGCGTCTCGATGACGTCGCCGTCGCCGAGGAACGCGCCGTCACCGACGAGCTCGAGCAGCGGCGCTCCCGCGGCGACAACCGTGACGGTCGCGAGCACGCCGTAGGCCAGGCCCATGGGGATGCTCGAGACGAGCTTCGCGACCACGAGGAGCGTGCGCCGAGGCTCGACCAGCAGGCTGCCGGTGACGGTCTTGTGCCGGAACTCCGACGTGACCGCGAGGCTGCCGATGATGAGCGGGAAGACGTACCCGATCGGGCTCGTCAGCGAGTAGATGCTCTGCGCGATCTCCTTGGGCGACAGGAAGTTCGAGGGCTGGGTCTCGGCACCGGTGTCGACGGTCAGCGAGAAGCCGAAGACGGCCGCGATGAAGGCCAGGTAGCCGACCATGACGATCGCGAGGATCCACCACAGGCGGGTGGAGAAGAACTTGCGGTACTCCGCGACGAGGGCGGCGATCATGCGTTGCCTCCCGTCGTCGGCGGTGCCGGGGGCGGCGGCGGTGCTGCATCGGGCGCGGGAGCGGCGGCCGCCGGCGGTGCCGATCCGGTGAAGTGGGTGGTCGGAGCGTCCGAGGACTCGGTCAGCCGGAGGAACACGGCTTCCAGGTCGGCACCGTGGTCGGCGAGCTGGTGGACCTCGAGGCCGGCGGCGAACAGGGCCGCGCCGATCTCGGGGGCGGCGACGTCGTGCACGACGTGGTGGTCGAGGTGCGCGTCGAAGGCCCAGCCGCGATCACGCACGAGCTGGTCGACCGCCTGGTAGTCGGTCGTGCGCACCACGACGTCGCGCGACGCGAGCTGCTCGAACTCGCCCAGCGTCGAGGCGTGGATGAGCTTGCCGCTGCCGATCACGACGACGTCGTCGACCGACTGCTGCACCTCGGCCAGCACGTGGCTCGAGACCAGCACGGTGCGCCCGTCGGCGGCGAGGGCGCGCAGCAGGCCGCGCAACCAGGCGATGCCCTGCGGGTCGAGACCGTTGGCCGGCTCGTCGAGGATGATGATCGACGGGTCGCCGAGCAGGGCGGTCGCGAGACCGAGCCGCTGGCGCATGCCCATCGAGTAGCCGCCGACCCGACGCTTCTTGGCGTCTGCCAGGCCCACGAGCTCGAGCACCTCGTGGCATCGGGCGTCCTTGACGCCGACCTGCGGCGCCAGGGTGCGCAGGTGCCCGAGTCCCGTGCGGCCCGGGTGGAAGCTGGAGGCCTCCAGGGCCGCCCCCACGAGCTGCGCGGGACGGCGGATGTCGCGGTACGCCCGCTCGCCGACGATCGCGTGGCCCGACGTCGGTGCCATGAGACCGAGCAGCATGCGCAGCGTGGTGGTCTTGCCGGAGCCGTTCGGCCCCAGGAAGCCCGTGACGCGTCCGGGCGCGACGGTGAAGGACAGGTCGTCCACGGCGGTGACCGGGCCGAAGCGCTTGGTCAGGTGGTCGACGGAGATGGCTGGTGAGGTCACGACTCCCCCTTGGTCGGTGATGACTCCCGACCGACCCTAGCGACACGCGCGCCCGGAGACACGTCGACCCGCCCCGCGCAGCGGGACGGGTCGACGTGGTGGAACCAGGTCAGCCGACGGGGATCGTGACCGCGACGGCGCGGTTGGCGGCCGACACGACCGCCTCGAGCGAGGCCCGCACGATGTTGGCGTGGATGCCGACGCCCCACACGATCTCGCCGGCGATCTCGCACTCGACGTAGGCCGCTGCCAGGGCGTCGCCGCCGGCGGAGAGGGCGTGCTCGGAGTAGTCGAGCACCCGGATCTCGGCGCCCGCCTGACGCATGCCGTCGACGAACGCGTCGACCGGACCGTTGCCCTCGCCCTTGAACGACTGGGCCTCGCCGCGCACGACGAGGTCGACGACCTGCTGGTCGCGTCCGTCGGTGGAGGTCGTGGAGCTGAACGAGGTCAGCGCGTACGGCTCGGTGCGCTCCAGGTACTCCCGCTGGAACGTGGTCCAGATCGTGGCGCCGTCGATCTCGCCCGCGTCGCCCTCGGAGAGCGTCTGGATGACCCGGCTGAACTCGATCTGCAGGCGGCGCGGCAGGTCGAGCTGGTGCTCGGACTTCAGGATGTACGCGACACCGCCCTTGCCGGACTGGCTGTTCACGCGGATGACGGCCTCGTAGCTGCGACCCACGTCGTGCGGGTCGATCGGCAGGTAGGGCGCCTCCCACGGGATCTCCGCGACGGGCTTGCCCTGCTCGGCGGCCTGACGGTCCAGGTCCTCCAGGCCCTTCTTGATCGCGTCCTGGTGCGAGCCCGAGAAGGCGGTGTAGACCAGGTCGCCCGCGTACGGGTGGCGCGGGTGCACCGGCAGGTTCGTGCAGTACTCGACCGTGCGACGGACCTCGTCGATGTCGGAGAAGTCGATCTGCGGGTCGACGCCCTGGCTGAACAGGTTCATGCCCAGGGTGACCAGGTCGACGTTGCCGGTGCGCTCGCCGTGGCCGAACAGGCAGCCCTCGACGCGGTCGGCGCCGGCCATCAGGCCCAGCTCGGTGGCCGCGACGGCGGTGCCCCGGTCGTTGTGCGGGTGCAGGCTGATCGCGACGTGCTCGCGGCGGCTGATGTTCCGGCTGAACCACTCGATCTGGTCGGCGTAGGTGTTCGGCGTGGCCATCTCGACCGTGGCGGGCAGGTTGAGGATGATCTCGCGGCCCTCCTCGGGCTGCCAGACGTCCATGACGGCCTCGCAGACCTCGGCAGAGAACTCCAGCTCGGCGCCCGTGAAGATCTCGGGGCTGTACTGGTAGCCGAACTCGGTGCCCTGCATGTTCTGCTCGGCGTGCTTCATGACGAGCTCGGTGCCGCGGGTCGCGATGGCGCGCACCTCGTCGCGCGTGCCCTGGAAGACCACCCGGCGGAACAGCGGGGCGACGGCGTTGTACAGGTGGATGTTGGCACGCTTGGCACCCGTCAGGGCCTGCGTCGTGCGCTCGATCAGGTCCTCGCGGGCCTGGGTCAGCACCGAGATCGTGACGTTGTCCGGGATCAGGTCGCCCTCGATCAGCGAGCGGATGAACTCGAACTCGGTCTCCGAGGCGGACGGGAAGCCGACCTCGATCTCCTGGTAGCCCATGCGGACCAGCAGGTCGAACATGCGGCGCTTGCGGACCGGGGTCATCGGGTCGATGAGCGCCTGGTTGCCGTCGCGCAGGTCGGTCGAGAGCCAGCGCGGCGCGTGCGTGATGGTCTGGCTGGGCCAGGTGCGGTCGGGCAGCTCGATCGGCGGGAACGCGCGATAGCGGTGCACCGGCATCGACGAAGGGGTCTGCGCAGAGACGATGTTGTTCTTCATGGTCGGATCCTCGATAAGTGTGCGGTCTCGGCGGTCGGCATCACGAGACTCCACGGCGAGGCGTCCGACCTGATCAGACCTCGACGTGGCAGCGAAGGAGGAGGATGTTCGCGATACGCATGTCCCGGATAGCGTAACAGCATGACGAGTCAGGACTCCCCCACGGCCGACCACTCGACCTCCGGCGCCTACGTGAAGGCGGGCGAGGAGTTCGACCGCGACATGGACTACATCCCGGACCGCATCACGCGCGACTCCGAGCACTGGCCGGTCGAGCCGGGGCGCTACCGGCTCGTGGCCGCGAAGGCGTGCCCCTGGGCGAATCGCGCGATCATCGTGCGCCAGCTGCTCGGCCTGGAGGACGTCATCAGCCTCGGGCTCACGGGGCCGACCCACGACCGCCGCAGCTGGACCTTCGACCTCGACCCGGGCGGCGTCGACCCCGTGCTCGGCTACGAGCGTCTGCAGCAGGCCTACTTCGCGCGCTTCCCCGACTACCCCAAGGGCATCACGGTGCCCGCGATGGTCGACGTGCCCACGAAGCAGGTCGTCACGAACGACTTCCCGTGGATCACGCACGACTTCTTCTTCGAGTGGAAGCAGTACCACCGTCCCGACGCGCCGGACCTCTGGCCCGAGGACCTCCGCGAGGAGATGGAGGCCGTCATGAAGCGGGTCTTCACCGAGATCAACAACGGCGTCTACCGGTGCGGGTTCGCCGGCTCGCAGTCCGCGTACGAGTCCGCTTACGACCGCCTGTGGGACACGATGGACTGGCTCGAGGAGCGTCTGGCCGACCGCCGGTTCCTGATGGGCGACGCGATCACCGAGGCCGACGTGCGCCTGTTCACGACCCTGGCGCGCTTCGACGCGGTCTACCACGGGCACTTCAAGTGCAACCGCACCAAGCTGACCGAGATGCCGAACCTCTGGGGCTACGCCCGCGACCTGTTCCAGACGCCGGGCTTCGGCGAGAACACCGACTTCGACCAGATCAAGGCGCACTACTACGTGGTGCACACCGACATCAACCCGACGCAGATCGTGCCGAAGGGGCCCGACCCGGCCGTCTGGCTGACGCCCCACGGGCGCGAGAAGGTCTGACCCCTACGGTCGCAGGAGGCGGGTGATGCGGGCCGCCGCGTCGGCGACGCGCGGCCCGAGGTCGTCGAACCGCGAGGGCTCGAGCCGGCTCGACGGGCCGGAGACCGAGACGGCCGCGACGGGCGCGCCGGTGCGGTCGAGCACGGGCGCACCGAGCGAGCTGATGCCCGACGACAGTCCTCCGACGTTGACCGAGTAGCCACGCTCGCGGATCACGGCGAGCTCGGCGCGGATCGCGGCGGGGTCCTTCATCGAGTCGGGCGTGCGCTGCTCGAGGGGACCGGCGAGGTAGTCGGCGACGTACTCGGGGGTGCACGCCGAGAGGTACGCCAGGCCCGTGGCCGAGGTGTGGAGCGGGATCCGCTCCCCCAGGGCCAGGAACGCGCGCAGCCGGTGCGAGGTGTCGAGCCGCTCCAGCAGCACCAGGACGTCGCCGTCGGGAGCGGCGAGGTGGACGGTCTCGGTCGTGGCGAGCTGCAGGTCGTTCATGACCGGCAGCGCGACCTCCCGCAGGCTCTCGCGCAGGCCGACGCCGCCGCAGACCGAGAGCGCGCGCAGCGTCATCCCCCAGCGCGTCGGCGCCGCGGCGGACGACTCGACCCAGCCCACCTCCTGCAGCGTCAGCAGGCAGCGCTGGACCGTGCTCTTCGGCAGGTCGACGGCACGGGCGAGCTCGGACAGCCCGATGGGCTGCAGCTCGGCGACGCCCTCCAGCACGCGGAACGCGGAGACGACACTCGTGGTGGCCAATGGCTTGCCTTTCGCGGTCGGTGTGGCCTACGTTACATCGCACGGTCCACTAGTCAGACCATTGTGCCGCCTGATGGACCGTTTGTCACCCCCTTGATTCTGTCCCCCAGCCCGGAGACCATCCATGCTCGAACAACTCCTCGCCCTCGCGATCTTCGTCGCGGTGTTCGCGATCGCGGCCGTGCGCAACGTCAACATCGGCATCGTCATGTTCCCCGTCGCGTGCGTCGTGGGCCTGCTGATCGCCGACCTCGCCCTCGAGGACGTCGTCGCGGGCTTCCCGCTGTCGATCCTCGTGCTGCTCGTGGGGGTGACGTACTTCTTCGGCATCGCCCACTCCAACGGCACGATCGACTGGCTCATCGAAGCCTCGCTCGCGAAGGTCGGCGACCGCGTGGCGCTCCTGCCGACCGCGTTCTTCGTCCTGACCGCGCTGATCTCGGCGATGGGCGCGCCTCTCGGCGGCCTGGTCATGGCGCCGATGGGCATGAGCGTCGCGCACAAGCGCGGCATCGACCCGATGCTGATGGCGCTGGCGATGGGCTGCGGCCTGAGCGCCGGCGCGTTCGCGCCGACCAGCCTGTTCGGCATCATCACCTGGGGCACGGCCGACTCGGCCGGCATCGAGCTGAGCCCGCTGCTGCTGTTCGGCGTCGCGATCGCGATCAACATCGTGCTGCTCGTCGTCGCCCACGTCCTGTTCGGTCGCGGCCGTCGCCGCTCCGCCGGCACGCCCGAGCTCGCCAAGGCGATGGTCGCCCGCGGTGAGTCGCTCGACACCTACGGCCAGTCCTCGTTGAACCTCGACAACGCGGGCGGCGACCCCGACGAGCGTGGTCCGGTCGGCCGTCCGACCGGCCTGCAGTCGCTGACGCTGGCCGCCATGGTCGCGCTGGTCGTGGTCGTCGTCGTGATGGCGCTGCGCGACAGCCAGCCCGACATCGGCGTGATCGGCTTCGCCCTCGGCGCGATCCTCGCCGTGATCGATCCGAAGGCCGGCAAGGCCGCGATGTCGCGCATCGACTGGGGCTCGGTCCTGCTCGTCGGCGGCATCATCACCTACGTCGGCGTGCTGACCGCGATGGGCGTCGTGGACCTGCTCGGCGAGAAGGCGGCCGACATCGGGGCGCCGGTGCTCGCCGCGCTGATGCTGTGCGCCGCCGCCGGCCTGATCTCGGCGTTCGCGTCAACGACCGGCATGCTCGCCGCGATCGTCCCGCTGGCCCTTCCCCTCATCTCCGAGGGCGGCATCCCCGGCTGGGCCATGATCTGTGCGATCGGCGTGTGCGCCTCGATCGTCGACGTCTCCCCGTTCTCGACCGTCGGCGCCACCTACGTCGCCACCACGGTCGACGAGGCCGAGCGCCCGCGCATGACGACCCTGCTGACACGCTGGGGCCTGTCGATGGTGGTCGTCGGACCCGTCGCCCTGACCCTGACCCTGATCCTGCCCGGGATGGCCTTCTCATGACGTTCCTCGCCGCACTGCGCGACACCACCCGCCCGGACGACCCCCAGGCGGTCCAGATCGACCAGGACGCGATGTCGTGGTCGGAGCTGCGCGGGGCCGCGTCGGCCTTCGCCGCGACGCTCGACGGCGCGGGTCCCGTGGCGGTCAACGCCGATCCGTCGCTGACGACCGTCGTGGCGGTGACGGGTTGCCTGCTGGCGGGTGTCCCGGTCGTGCCGGTCGCCCCGGACTCCGGCCCTGCCGAGCTCGCGCACCTCGTGCGTGACTCGGGTGCCACGAGCTGGGTCGGCGGGCTGCGCGACGGCATCGACCTGCCGGTGCGCACGGTCGACCTCCGCCCGAGCGCCGAGGTGCCGCTGCCGGCTCCGGTCGACGAGTCGGTCGTCGCGACGATCCTCTACACGTCCGGCACCACGGGTGCGCCGAAGGGCGTGCTGATGAGCCAGGGCGCGCTGCGCGCCGGGATCGAGGGGCTCGCCGAGGCCTGGGGCTGGACCGACGCCGACACGGTGGCGCACGGGCTCCCGCTGTTCCACACGCACGGGCTCGTGCTCGGCGTGCTCGGCTCGCTGCACCTCGGATCGCGCGTGCTCCACACCGGCAAGCCCACGCCCGAGCGCTACGCGGCCGCCGGGGCCTCGATGTACTTCGGGGTCCCGACGATCTGGGGCCGCATCGCCCGCGACCCCGAGTCGGCGCGCCAGCTCTCGTCAGCCCGCCTGCTGGTCTCGGGCAGCGCTCCCCTGCCGGTGCCGGTGTTCGAGAGGCTCCGCGAGCTGACCGGCCAGTCGCCGCTGGAGCGGTACGGCATGACCGAGACGCTCCTGACGCTCAGCACCCGCGCCGACGGCGAGCGCCGTCCCGGCTGGGTCGGCCTGCCCGTCGCCGGTGCCGAGACGCGCATCCGCGGCGAGGACGGCGAGGTCGCGCCGCACGACGGCGAGACCGTGGGCCGGCTCGAGGTGCGCGGATCGATGCTGTTCGACGGCTACCTCGGCCTGCCCGAGGTCACCGCAGCCACGATGACCGACGACGGCTGGTTCGTGACGGGCGACCTCGCGGTCGTCGACGCCGAGGGCTTCCACCGCATCGTCGGCCGCGAGTCGGTCGACCTCATCAAGTCCGGCGGTTACCGGATCGGCGCGGGCGAGATCGAGACGTCCCTGCTCGACCGCCCGGAAGTGCTGGAGGTCGCGGTCGTCGGCGAGCCCGACGAGGACCTCGGCCAGCGCATCGTTGCGCACGTCGTCATCGATCCCGCTGCCGTGGACGGCGCGTCCGACGCCCTCGCGCAGATCCTCGTCGACCACGTCGCCGAGGACCTCTCGTGGCACAAGCGCCCCCGCGAGATCCGCTTCGTCGCGTCGCTCCCCCGCAACCACATGGGCAAGATCCAGAAGAAGCAGCTCCTCCCCACCGCCCCGTGAGGCGGTGAGCTAGGCGCCCATCAACCGGGCGGGCGGTGAGATAGGCGCCAAATCGTGGCCCTGAATGGCGCCTAGCTCACCGCTCGGCGTCGCACGGAGCGCGGTCCACCCCGTAGCGTTTCCGGCATGCCTCGCCTGCTCGTGGTCCAGCACACGCCGACCGACCGTCTGGTCTCGATCGCGGACGCGGTGCTCGGGGGCGCGCGGCACCCGGACCTGGAGGGCGTCGAGGTGCAGGTGCTGCCCGCGCTCGAGGCCGGGATCGACGACGTGCTGGCGGCCGATGGGTACCTGCTCGGGACGCCGGCCAACTTCGGATACATCTCGGGCGCGCTGAAGCACTTCTTCGACACGGTCTACGACCACGTGCGCGACGAGACCGCCAAGCGCCCGTTCTCGTACTGGATCCATGGCGGCTACGACACGACGGGCGCCGAGCGCGCGATGGAACAGATCACGACGGGCCTGGGCTGGAACCTCGTCGCCGAGCCGCTGGTGTTCACCGGCGAGCCGAGCGAGGCGCACCTCGAGGCCGCCCTCGAGCTCGGCGGCACCGTCGCCGCCACCCTCACCTGACCCCCGGGCGGTGAGTCAGGGACGTGTCCGACACACCAGCGGTGAGTCAGGGACGTGTTGGGGCCTCTGACACGTCCCTAACTCACCGCTCAGGGGGTGGACAGGTCCCTCACTCACCGCCCACCGGGGGTCAGGGGGTCAGGGCGGGGCGCTCGGCGGCCATGAGATCGGCGACGCAGGCGCCGCCCGCGGTCAGGCCCGCGCCGATCGCGGTGCCCACCGAGGCCATCGCCATCGGCAGGTCGCGGTGGTGGGCCGCGTCGCCCGCGGCGTAGACCCCCGCGACGCTCGTCCGGCCGAAGCCGTCGAGCAGGATCCCGCCCGTCGGCGACACCTCCACGCCGAGCTGCTCGGCGAACGGCGCGGCCTGGTGCACCGTGGGCGCGACGAACACGCCACCGAGCGCGAGGGCTTCTCCCCCGGCGAGGTGCACGACCACGCCGTCGCCGTTCTCCTCGACCCGCTCGACGACCTCAGGCCGCACGGTCGCCCCGTAGGCGGCGGCCAGCGCAGCCGTCTCCGCGTCCAGCTCGGTGCCGTGCGAGAACAGCGTGAACGACTCCGCGATCCGTCCGAAGAACCCCGCCAGGTGCAGGAGCCGGGCCGGGTCCGTGCCGATGGCGCCGGTCGCCCGTCCCGTCAGCTCGTGGCCGTGGCAGAACGGGCAGTGGGCGACGCCGCGCCCCCACAGCTCGGCCACGCCGGGCACCGCCGGCAGCTCGTCGCGCACCCCGGTCGCCAGCACGACGTGACGCGCGCGGCGGGTCGAGCCGTCCTCGAACGTCGCGGTGAAGTCGCCGGCCGCGCCGGCCAGCGACGCGACCCGCGCCGAGAGCGACGTGACGGTGTCGTAGGCCGCGATGTCGCGACGCGCAGCGGCGCGCAGGTCGGCCGGGTCCTGTCCCTCGTGGGTGATGAGGTTGTGCATGTGGCGCTCGGGGGCGTTGCGGTACACGCCGGAGTCGACGTGCAGCACGGTGCGGTGGACGCGAGCCAGCGTCAGGGTGGCCTGCAGCCCGGCGGGGCCGCCGCCGATCACGAGGGCGTCGTAGAGGTGGTCGTCGTGCATGGGTTCTCCTGGGTCTGGGACTTGCCGTCCAGACCATCGTGTGACTTCATGTTGACATGAAGTCAAGCGAGACCTGGACCGTCGGCGAGACCGCCGCGAAGTTCGACCTCCCGACCCACGTCCTGCGCCACTGGGAGGACGTCGGTCTCGTGCTCCCGGCCCGCGACGGCGGTGGCCGGCGGCGCTACGACCAGCACGACGTCGTGCGCATCGCCGTGATCGTGCGCAACAAGGCCGCCGGCATGACCCTCGACCAGATCCGCGTGCTGCTGGACGAGGAATCGCCGCACCGCCACCAGGTCCTGCTCGACCACGTCGCCGACCTCGACCGGCGGATGGAGGAGATGCGCCGCTCCCGCGAGATGACGATGCACGCCTTCGAGTGCGAGCAGCACGACATCACGCGCTGCCCGTCGTTCGCCGGCTTCGTGGCCGACCTGGTGGCCTGACGCTCAGCGGTACAGCGAGCGCGGCAGCAGGCGGGCGCGACGGCGACGACCGGGCGGGGCCGTCGCGAGCAGCGAGGCGACCACGGTCGACGCGTCCGCACGCAGGTCGTCCACGACCGCGGTCCGGATCCGCGGCCCGTACCGGCTCTCCTCGACCGCCAGGCACAGGCGCTCCACCGCCGCCATCGTGTCCTTGCCGACGTGGTCGAACAGCGTGACCGCGTGGTCGCGCACGGTCGTCGTCGCGTCGACCGGGATGCCGAGGTCGATCGCGGTGGAGACGACCTCGCGCCAGCGGTCGTCGAGCATCGCTGACGCTCGCAGGCGCCGACGACGCAGGGCCACCCGAGCCAGGGCCGGCGCGGCCAGCACGAGCAGGACGGGGAGCGCCAGCCACCCGAGTCGGTTGCTGGTCTCGGTCTGCTGAGGTGCAGCGACGTCGCTCAGGTTCTCCTCCCGCTCCGGTGCCGGCACGGAGGCGGTCGGCTCCGGCGCAGCCGTCGTCACCTCGGGAGCCGGCTCGGTCGGCGCCGCGTCGGGGCCGGAGGCCGGGGTGCCGTCGGAGATGCCCGGTGTCGGCTCGAACTCCATCCACCCGACCCCGTCGACGTAGATCTGCGGCCACGCGTGCAGGTCGTTGCTCATGACCCGGTAGCGCTCCTGGTCACCGTCGTCGTCGGGTCCGGGGCGCATGAGCTGGCCGGGCGCGTAGCCGACCATGATCCGTGCGGGAATCCCGAGCGACCGCGCCATCGCCGCCATCGCCGACGCGTAGTGCACGCAGTACCCGCTCCGCTCGGCGAGGAACCGCTCGAGCACCTCGATGCCCGTGCCGTCGTAGTCGCCGTCGACCGGCGCGGTCTCGGAGTACTCGAAGGCTCCGGACCGGAAGAAGTCCTGCAGCGCCTGGGCCTTCGCGTACGCGCCGACAGCTCCGGCGGTCACCTGCTCGGCCGTGTCGCTCACGACCGACGGCAGCGCGGCCGGCAGCTCGAGGTACGGGTCGAGCGACGACGGCAGGTCGTCCTCGCTCGCCTCGGCCAGCTGCGCCGCCGTCGGCCGCCGCTCGAGGTAGCGCACCGAGTACGACTGGTCACGGGTGTCGCTCGTCTCGGAGAAGTAGGTGCGCCCGCCGGCGAGCATCTCCCAGGGCCCCAGCAGTCGGTCGACGTCGACCGACGGATACGGCACCGGCAGGACGCTCGCCCGCAGCGAGCGGATGCGGACGTCGACGCTCTCGCGCGAGACCCGCACCTCCTCACCGATGTCGACGCGCCCCTCGTCCGGCAGGCCGCTGTCGTCCTCGACGGGCTCGAACGTGTCGCCGGTGAAGTCCGTCAGCATCGCGACCGAGAGGTACACGGGACCGCCCGAGGTCGTGTACTCCAGCGCCGTGGTGTTGCCGCCCCGCCGGAGGTCGTCACCGAGCGTCAGCATCGGGTTGATGCCCCGGTCGAACGGACCAGAGGCCTCGGCGTCCGCCACACCCGTCAGCGGCGTCGTGTCCGGCAGCACGGGCGCCAGCGCGAACGCCGCTACGACAGCCGCTAGACCGAAGGCGACCGCGATCGTGCTGACCGGCGACTGGGCACCCTGCTGCCGGTCGTCCACCGGCACGCGCACCGACCGGTGCAGCAGCACGAGCCACAGCCCGCCGGCCACCGTCAGCACGGCGAACGAGGGCACGTCCTCGGTGATCGCAGCCGGCACGAGGTAAGCGCCGGCCATGATGCCGCCGATCAGCAGGACTCCCCCGCGTCGTCCCAGCAGGAGCACGGCGACCAGGGCGACGAGCCCGAACCCGCCGACCAGCACGATGGCGATCGGCTCCACGGCCTCGACGGGCGGCGGCTCCGCGGCGATGATCGTGCCGGCCCGGTCCAGCAATGCGGAGATCTCGCGCACCGTGGAAGGCGTCGGCACGACCCCGAGCGCCAGGGTGCCCGGCACGAAGGCCCACAGCACGACGAACGAGGCGAGCGCGAGCCCGGCGACCGGCGCCAGGCGGACGCTGAACGCTCGCAGGACACCGGTGGTGACCAGGACGCACGCCATCACGACGACGGTCGTGGTCCACCACCACGGCCCGTCGAGCACGGGCGAGAAGCCTCCGACCAGCACCGCGAGGGCGAGCAGCAGCACGGCGTGGTCGAGCAGCGAGGCCTCGTGACGCCGGGGTCGCGTGCGCGGTCGACGCGCCGGTTCACCCCGCAGCACGGTCGCCTCCCGACCCGGACGCCGAGCCCAGCTCCTTCCACCGGGTGCCGACGTCGTCGACCTCGTCCCAGGCGACCACGCGCCAGCCCGCCGAGCGAAGCAGTCCGATCGCCGCCTCACCGCTCTCGGCGGCCACGAGGCCGGCCACACGCGGCGTCTGGTGCAGCACCGACGCCCACTCCTGCGCCCGCTGCACGCTGACGACGCCGAGGACCACGACGACCGACCGCGTGTCGTGGTCCGCGAGCACGTCCTCACGGTCGTCGTGAGTCAGCTCGGCGAGGTCGACGAGCACGGGGCGCAGCGCCTCCTGGCCGCCGACGACGGTGCGGCTCTCGTGCCCGGGCACCACGGTCGTGACGGCGTAACCACGCTCGACGAGGTGGCTCATCACGGAGGCTGCCGCGGTCAGCGCCCACTCGGTGGGGCCCGCCGAGGTCCCCGGATCGACGGCGACCGCGACCCGGTCGGCCGTCGCCGGCGCGTCCTGACGGACCATGAGCTCGCCGCGACGAGCCGTGCTGCGCCAGTCGATGCGCTTCGGGGCGTCGCCCGGCTGGTACTCGCGGGGCACGACGTCGTCCTCGGTCTCCCCACGACGCCCGGCTGTCCTGCGCGAGTCACGGTCCGCGCCCATCCCCCGCAGGACGGCAGCTCGTTCCAGGCGCACCCGACGCGGCAGCACGACCATCGTGACGTCGTCGGAGTACCGGCGACGGCGCACGACCACGCCGAACGGGTCCCGCACCTCGACGACCAGGATCCCGAGCGGATGTCGGCCCCGGGCGACCCCGCTCAACCTGACGTCGACCTCGACCGATGACGCCGTGGCCCACCGCGGGTCCAGCCTCGCGACCGTTCCGCTCTGCACACCTCCCAGGCCGTCCGGCAGTGGCGCCCGCCAGGTCAGGTCGTGGGCCTGCACTCGCGACCTGTTGCTCAGGCGCACCCGCGCGGTGGTCGACGCTCCGTGGTCGAGCACGCGGGAGGTCGCCTGGCGCTCGATCCCCAGACGACGCGGCACGAGGAGCGCAGCGGTGACGCCCAGCACGACCAGTCCCAGCAGGAGTCCCGAGACCGGGCGCAGCGCGTCCAGCTCGTATCGTCCGGCGGCGAGCAGCGCCACGACTCCCCCGACCAGCAGGACGGTGCCGCGGAGCGTGAGCCGGATCGGGAGCATCAGGGCTGGTGCCGGGCGCCGGACGGCACGGGCGTGGCCTCCAGGACCCGCGCCACCGCGTCCTCCCCAGAGCCGCGGTGCGTCGCGATGCGGTGGGCCAGCACGGGTCCCGAGAGGGCGACGAGGTCGTCCGGCAGCACGAACTCCCGTCCGTGGACGTAGGCCCGGGATTTCGCCGCGCGCAGCAGGTGCAGCGCCGCACGCGGGCTGGCGCCGAGCCGGACGTCGGGATCGGTGCGGGTGGCCCGCACGAGGGAGACGCCGTACTGCTCGACGGCGGGCGAGGCGTGCACGGCCCGCGCCGACGCGATCATCGCGCGCATGCCCTCCACGGACGTCACCGGCGCGATCGCGTCGAGCGGGTCGCCCCCATCACGGTCGCGCAGCATCGAGAGCTCGGCGCCCTCGTCGGGGTATCCCATCGAGATGCGCGCCATGAAGCGGTCGAGCTGTGCCTCGGGCAGCGGGAAGGTGCCCTCCATCTCGACCGGGTTCTGCGTCGCGATGACGGCGAACGGCGTGGCGAGCTGGTGGGTCGTCCCGTCGACCGTGACGTGGCGCTCCTCCATCGACTCCAGCAGGGCCGACTGCGTCTTCGGCGACGCCCGGTTGATCTCGTCACCGATCACGACGTTCGCGAAGACCGCGCCCGGCTTGAAGACGAACTCACCCGACTGCTGCTCGTACACCGCGACGCCCGTGACGTCGGACGGCAGCAGGTCCGGGGTGAACTGGATGCGGCTCACGGAGCACCCCAGGGTGCGGGCCATCGCCTTGGCGAGCACGGTCTTGCCCACGCCGGGCACGTCCTCGATCAGGAGGTGACCCTCGGCCAGGAGCACCACGAGGGCGGTCTCGACTGCTGCGGACTTCCCGTCGATCACGCGCTCGACCTGCTCGACGATGCTGCTGACCTGACTCATGCGCGCCTCTCACCCGTAAGGACTCCATGATGGCCCTACGAGGTCAACGCTGCCGATCGAATCGAGGTTCCCGTCACCGGCGGGCGTGGGTCCAGTCGAGCAGGCGGTCCACCGGCCAGGTCGTCACGATCCGCTCCAGCGGCACGTCGAGACCGGCCACGCGGGCGCACCCGTGGTCGAGGAAGTCGAGCTGTCCGGGAGCGTGCGCGTCGGAGTCGATCGAGATCAAGCAGCCGAGGTCGAGCGCGAGGCGCAGGAGGTCGTCCGGCGGGTCCGCCCGCTCCGGGCGCGCGTTGACCTCGACCGCGACACCCTGCTCGGCGCACGCCGTGAAGACCGCCTTCGCGTCGAACTGGCTGGGCGGCCGCGTGCCCCGCGCACCCTCGACGAGCCGACCCGTGCAGTGGCCCAGGACGTTCGTGTGGGGGTCGTCGATCGCGCCGAGCATGCGACGCGTCATCGTGCGGCGGTCGGACCGCAGCTTGGAGTGGACGCTGGCCACCACGACGTCCAGGCGTCCGAGCATCCGCGGGGTCTGGTCGAGCGTGCCGTCCTCGAGGATGTCGACCTCGATGCCGGCGAGCAGGCGGAAGTCGTCGAGCCCCGCGTCGACCTCGGCGACGACGTCCAGCTGCTCGGCCAGCCGGTGCGCCGACAGTCCGTTCGCGACCTTCAGCCGCGGCGAGTGGTCGGTCAGCGCGACGTACTCGTGCCCGAGCCAGCGCGCCGTTCGTGCCATGACGTCGATCGGCGACCCGCCGTCCGACCAGTCCGAGTGCACGTGCAGGTCGCCACGCAGCGCCTCACGGACGGTCTCCCCACCGGGGACGAGCGGCCCCTCGCCCTGCTCCCGCAGGTCGGCGAGGTACTCGGGCACGTCGCCGGCCAGGGCCTGCTCGACGACCGTCGCGGTCCGTTCGCCGATCCCCCGAACGTCGCGCAGCCGACCGCTCTCGACCAGGCTTCGCACGGTCTTCGCGCTGCGGCTCTCCAGGGTCCGCGCCACCGTGCGGAACGCCTCGACCCGATAGCCCGACGACCGACTGCGCTCGAGCCAGAAGCCGATCTCGTCGAGCGCCTCCACGGGGTCCATGGCCCCATCGTGACCCGAGCGGGCTGGCATCGCGCGGCTAGAAGCCCAGCTTGCGCAGCTGCTTGGGGTCGCGCTGCCAGTCCTTGGCCACCTTGACGTGCAGGTCGAGGTACACCGGGACGCCGAGGATCTTCTCGATCTGGCGCCGCGAGGTGGCCCCGATCTCGCGCAGGCGCACGCCCTGCTTGCCGATGATGATGCCCTTCTGGCTGTCGCGCTCGACGTAGACGTTGACGCGCACGTCGGTGAGCGGCTTGCCCTCGGGACGGTCCTCACGCGGCACGATCTCGTCGACGACGACGGCCAGCGAGTGCGGCAGCTCGTCGCGGACGCCCTCGAGCGCCGCCTCCCGGATGACCTCGGCCACGAGCGTCTCGGCGGGCTCGTCGGTGAGCTGGCCGTCGGGGTACAGGGGCGAGCCCTGCGGCAGCGTCGCGATCAGCAGGTCCCGCAACAGCTCGACCTGGCTGCCGTCGACCGCACTGACCGGCACGATGTCCTGCCAGCGCAGCCCGGCCTCCTCGCCCGCGGCGTGGATCGCCATCAGGTGCTGGGCGAGCCGGTCCGGCGAGACGAGGTCGGTCTTGGTGGCCACGGCCAGCACCGGCTTGCGGCGCAGACCGGCGAGCTCCTTGACGAGGTACTTGTCGCCCGGGCCGACCTTCTGGTCCGACGGGAAGCACATCGCGACGGTGTCGACGTCGGTCCAGGTCGCGCGCACGAGGTCGTTGAGCCGCTCACCCAGCGTGTTGCGCGGACGGTGCAGACCCGGGGTGTCGACCAGGACCAGCTGGGCGTCCGGCGTGTGCACGAGGCCGCGGATCGCGTGACGCGTGGTCTGCGGCTTCGACGAGGTGATCGCGATCTTGTCGCCCACGAGGGCGTTGGTGAGCGTGGACTTGCCGGCATTGGGGCGGCCCACGAAGCACGCGAAGCCGGAGCGGAAGCCCACGGCCTCCTCGGTCGGATCGGTCTCGGTGTCGGTGATGTCGTCGCCCATCTCAGGAGTGCTTGACGGCGTGCACCGTGCCGTCGGGGAACGCCGAGAACACGGGAGTGCCCTCGCCCGCGAGCTCGCGGAAGGCGTCGAGGTTGACGAGCCGGTCCTCCGGACCGACCACGGCACCGGCCTCCAGGCTCGTGGCGCCGGACGAGACCGCCATCGCGACCGCGAGGTCGAGAGCCTCGAGCTCGAGGGACTCCAGCCGGATCGTGGCCGCGGTGTAGGTGCGGCCGTCCTGGTCGCGCACGGCGGCACCCTGGACGGCGCTGGTGCGGGCCCGAGAGGCGCGCGCCAGGGTCACCAGCTTCGCGTCCTCGGCCTCAACTTCGATCGTCATGACGACGAGGCTACCGACTCGTCGTCGGGTGCGAGCCGCGTCACCCGGACGTGGCCGACCTTGTTGCGGCGACCGGTCGAGCCCTCGGCCACGATCCGGAGCCCGAGCGCCTCGGTGTGGGACCCCGGGAGGGGCACCTCGCCGAGGTGCTTGGCCAGGAGTCCGCCGACCGTGTCGACGTCCTCGTCCTCCAGGTCGTCGATGCCCGTGAGCTCGGCCAGGTCGTCGATGTCGAACCGAACGCTGACCCGCCAGGAGCCGTCGGACAGGACCTCGACCTCGTCGGGCTCGGAGTCGTACTCGTCAGTGATCTCGCCGACGATCTCCTCCAGGATGTCCTCGATCGTCACCAGACCCGCGGTGCCGCCGAACTCGTCGACGACGATCGCGATGTGCGTGCGGCTGGCCTGCATCTCGCGCAGCAGGTCGTCGCACGGCTTGGTGTCGGGCACGAACAGGCACGGCCGCATGATCGTGGCGACGCGCTCGATCTGCTCGGCCGTGTGGTTGTCGAAGACGCGCTTCGTGACGTCCTTCAGGTACGCGATGCCGACGACGTCGTCGAGGTTCTCGTCGACGACCGGCAGCCGCGAGTAGCCGCTCTCGAGCGACAGCGACATCGCCTTGCGCAGGGTCTTGGTGTGCTCGACCGCCACGACGTCGGTGCGGGGCACCATGACCTCGCGCACGATCGTGTCGCCCAGCTCGAAGACCGAGTGGATCATCTTGGACTCGTCGGACTCGATGACCGACGAGGCCGCCGCCAGGTCGACCAGCTCGCGCACCTCGACCTCCGAGGCGAACGGTCCGTCACTGAAACCGCGCCCCGGCGTGAGCGCGTTGCCCACCAGGATCAGGAGCTTGGGGATCGGGCCGAGCACCCACTCCAGCGCCATGACGGGCCAGGCCGACCAGACCGCGATCGCCTCCGCGCGCTGGCGCCCGAGGGTGCGGGGTCCGACACCGATGAAGACGAAGCTCACGACCCCCATCACGAGCGTGGCCACGACGAACTGCTGCCAGAGACCGTCGATCTCGCCCGCGACGAAGATCGCCGCGAGGACGACCGACGCGGTCTCGGCCAGCACGCGCACCAGCGTGACGCTGTTGAGGTAGGGCGCCGGGTCGTCGAGGATGCGCATGAGGCGCGCAGCACCCGCCCGGCCCTCCTCGTCGAGCTCCTCGGCGCGAGCGCGCGAGAACGACGACACGGCCGCCTCGACGCTCGTGAGCAGGCCGGCGACGAAGGCCAGGACCAGGGCGACGATCGCTGGGGTCCAGCTGACCGGGTCGAGCATCAGGGGCCTTCGGGGTCGACGCCGAGCTCGGCGCGCTGCCACTCCAGCAGCAGCCGGCCCTGCAGCCCGAACATCTCGCGGTGCTCCTCGGGCTCGGCGTGGTCGTACCCGAGCAGGTGCAGGATGCCGTGCACCAGCAGGAGGTCGACCTCGTCGGACGTCGAGTGCCCCGCCGCAGGGGCCTGCTGCTCGGCGATCTGCGGACACAGCGCGATGTCGCCGAGGTAGCCCTCGGGGGCGTCCTCGTCGTCGCTGCCGGGCGTGAGCTCGTCCATCGGGAAGGACAGCACGTCGGTGGGGCCCGACTTGCCCATCCACTGCTCGTTGAGCGTCGCGATGGTGTCGGGCTCGACGAGCCGGACGGTGAGCTCGGTGGCCGGGTGGAGCCGCATGCGTCGCATGACGAAGCGGCAGAGGCGCGTCAGGGCGACGACGTCGACGCCCGTGCCGGACTCATCGAGGACGTCGACGTTCACGGATCTCCTGCTCCTCGGGGCCGTTCTCGAACTGGTCGTAGGCGGCGACGATGCGGCCGACGAGGCGGTGACGCACGACGTCCTGCGACGAGAGCTGCGAGAAGTGGATGTCGTCGACGTCGCCCAGGATGCCCTGGATGATCCGCAGACCGCTGCGCTGACCCGTCGGCAGGTCGACCTGCGTGACGTCGCCCGTGACCACGATCTTGGAGCCGAAGCCCAGACGCGTCAGGAACATCTTCATCTGCTCGGCGGTCGTGTTCTGCGCCTCGTCGAGGATGATGAACGCGTCGTTGAGGGTGTTGTGAGTGACGATGAAGTCGTCCGTGACATACAGCGAGTCCTGCGCGCCCACCGAGATGCAGACGGTCTCCGCGCGCCCGGCCGGCTCGATCGAGTCGATGAAGCGCATCGGACGCCCGACGCCCGTGGCGTCGTACTTCGCGGCCTTCCGCGTGAGCCGGAACGGCTCGACGCCTGCCGGCAGACGGATGTCGAGCACGTGCGCGTCGTGGACGTACCCGACCTCGCGCCCGTTGGCGTGCCCTGGAGCTCGGCCGACCGCGGAACGGGTCCTCGCGTAGGCCACGCCGCCGAGAGATCGGACCAGGTGGAGGACGTCGTCACGCAGCCGGTCGGACGTGGTCGTGTACTGGATGCGACACGTACGGCCTTGCTGGGTGACAGGTCCACCGTCGGTGTCGAGAAGCCCCTGGAGCACGGCCAGCCGGATGGCCCGCGAGTTGTGCAGGTACGAGATCGGGATGAACTTCGTCGAGGACGTCGTGTGGGCGAGTCCGAGCTGGCGGATCACCACGGTGACCGGGTTGGCAACCCTCAAGCCGCCGCGGCCACCCTCGGTGTGCCGAAGGGTGTAGTCGTAACGACCCAGGTGCTTCAGCTCGATACCGGGAAGGGCGACCTCCAGCGCTTCAGCAAGCTCCGGATCGGCCGTCGAGAATGACGGCGTCGTCGACGTGGTGATGCACCCGTCACCGAGGAGAAGCCCCAAGGCGTAGGGGTCGAGCGGGACGTCCTGCGCCTCCATCTCGACGGCATCCACCATCGGCAGCTCGTACCGGCGGGCATGGGCGCTGCGGAGGTTTCCGATCATCTCCGACGTCTGCAGGGTCCGGGACGTGCCCCGGCGACGGTCATCGCGGGTCCGGACCGTCCAGAGGTGCTCGCCACACGCGACGGTGGAGGCACCGTCCTGCGTGGTCACTCGGAAGACATCGCGCTCGCCCTGGGGGTAGACACCCAGGACTGGCGTCGGTCGCCCGTTGCTCCCCGTGACGAGGTCGCCGACCTTCAAAGCACCGATGCGGCGCCATCCCGTCGGCGTCATGACTGCCCGGTCCACGGGCTGGGCCCGGCCACGCATGTACGCCAGGGGCGCGACCTCGATGACGCCGGCCGTGAGCAGCTTCGGGATGGCCTCGGGATCCATCATGTCGTGCAGCGCGTCGTACAGCGGGCGCAGGTACGGGTCGATCTTCTCGCTCAGCGTGCCGGGCAGGTAGCCGAGCCGCTCCCCCGCCTCGACCGCCGGCCGGGTCAGGATGATGCGGCTGACCTGCTTGGACTGCAGCGCCTGGACGGCCTTGGCCATCGCGAGATAGGTCTTGCCGGTGCCGGCGGGGCCGATGCCGAAGACGATCGTGTGCTCGTCGATCGCGTCGACGTAGCGCTTCTGGTTGAGCGTCTTCGGACGGATCGTGCGGCCGCGGTTCGACAGGATGTTGAGGCTCAGCACGTCGGCCGGGCGCTCCTGCGTCTCGGTGCGGAGCATGCCGATGCTGCGCTCGACGGTCTCGCGGGTCATGCCCTGGCCGGTGCGGACGATCGTCGTGAGCTCGTCGAGGAGCCGCTCGACGAGGGCGACCTCGCCGGGCTCGCCGGTGACGCTGACGCGATTGCCGCGCACGTGGACGTCGGCGTCGAAGTCGCGCTCGATCAGGCGGAGGAACTCGTCGCCCGCCCCGAAGAGCGAGACGGCGTCGACGCTGGAGGGGACCGTGAAGGTGTGGGTGGGGTGCTCGTCAGTCATGGGTCCCTCCAGTCTACGACCAGAACCGCAGGCGTGGCGGCCTCAGCCGGGAGGCCAGGTCAGCGACCGGCCGGACAGCACGTGACCGTGGCAGTGGAACACCGTCTGGAAGGCGTCGGCACCGGTGTTGAACACCAGCCGGTACGAACCCGTGCCGAGCTCGTCGGCGATGCGGCGCGTGTGCGTGATCAGGTCGACCGTGGCCTCCGGGTCAGCGGCCGCCAGGCTCGCGACGTCGGGCTCGTGCCGCTTCGGGATCACCAGCACGTGGGTGGGAGCCTGCGGGTTGATGTCGCGGAACGCGATCGTGTGGTCGGTCTCGCCGACCACGTCGGCCGGGACGTCACCGGAGACGATCTTGCAGAACAGGCAGTCGTCAGTCATGGGTCCAGGCTCTCACTCGCCGGCCGTCACTCACCAGCGCCGGCGCGGAAGGCGTCCTTCATGCGGCCGAACACGCTACGGTGCGTCGCGCCGAGACGGGCCTCGGGGCGCTGCTCGTCACGGATCGTCGCGAGCCGGTGCAGCAGCTCGCGCTGCTCGTCGTCGAGCTTGCCGGGCGTCTCGACCACGACCGTGACCCGCAGGTCGCCCGCACCGATGCCGCGCAGCCGCGGCACCCCCTCACCGCGCACCACGACGACCTGACCGGACTGCGTGCCCGGCTCGATGTCGACCGTGACGCCCTCGGGGCCGTCGTGCTCCTCGAGATCGGCCTTGAGCGAGGGCAGGTCGAGCGTCGTGCCGAGCGCGGCAGCGGTCATGGGCAGCGTGACCTGGCACTCCAGGTGGTCGCCGCTGCGGGAGTAGACCGGGTGACGCCGCACCTGGATCTCGACGTAGAGGTCGCCGGCCGGGCCGCCGCCGGGGCCGATCTCACCCTCGCCCGAGAGCTGGATGCGCGTGCCGTGGTCGACGCCCGCCGGGATCGTGAGCGTCAGGTTGCGACGCGCGCGGACGCGCCCCTCACCCTCGCACTCGCGGCACGGGTCGGGGATGACCGAGCCGAAGCCCTGGCACGTGGGGCACGGACGGGCCGTGCGGATGTCGCCGAGCAGCGAGCGCTGGACGTGCTGGATCGCGCCCTGGCCGCGGCACGTGCCGCAGACCACCGGGGCGGAGTCCTCGTGGGCGCCGCTGCCGTCGCAGACCTCGCACACGACGGCCGTGTCGACCTTGAGCTCCTGCGTGACGCCGAAGGCCGCCTCGGCCAGCTCGACCTCGAGACGCAGCAGCGCGTCCTGGCCGCGCTGGATGCGCGAGCGCGGACCGCGCGGGCCGGACTGCCCGAAGAAGGCGTCCATGATGTCGTCGAAGCTGAACCCCTGGCCGAAGCCCGCGCCGCCACGCTGGCCGCCCGTCGGGTCGCCGCCGCGGTCGAAGACCTGGCGCTTCTGCGGGTCCGAGAGGATCTCGTAGGCCTGCGAGACCTCCTTGAACTTCTCGGAGGCGTCAGGGGCGTCGTTGACGTCGGGGTGGAACTGGCGCGCCAGGCGTCGGTACGCCTTCTTGATCTCCTCGGGGGTCGCAGAGCGATCGACGCCGAGGGTCGCGTAGTAGTCGGTGGCCATGAGGTGCTTTCGGGCTGGAGATTTCGTGAGGTCGGGTCAGGCGTCGTCGAGCATGCGGCCGACGTAGCGGGCGACAGCGGCGACAGCCGCGATGGTGCCGGGGTAGTCCATGCGGGCCGGACCCACGGTGCCGAGCGTCGCGCGGCTGCCGTCCCCACCGTAGGCAGAGGCCACCACCGCGTTGCCCGCGAGGGTGTCGAAACCGGTCTCGCCGCCGATGCGCACGGTCACCCCGCTGGAGGCCTCGCCCAGCAGCTTGAGCAGCACGACCTGCTCCTCGAGGGCCTCGAGGACCGGGCGCACGGTCGTGTCGAACTCGGCGCCGTAGCGGGCGAGGTTCGACGTGCCGCCCACCACGATGCGGGCATCGGAGCGCTCGTCGGAGAACGTCTGGGTCAGCGTCGCGACAACGGCGGCCACGAGCGGCTGGTCGACGGGCTCGAAGGTGTGGATCAGGTCGGCGACCTTCACCGCCGCCTTCGACAGGCGCTCCCCCAGGACCACGGGCACGAGGCGCGCGCGCAGGTCGGCGAGCAGCTGGTCGGTCAGGGGCGCGGGCAGCTGGATCGTGCGCTGCTCGACGCGGCCGGAGCTCGTGATGACGACGACCAGCGCACGGTCGCCGTCGAGGGAGACGACCTCCACGTGGCGCACCGTCGACCGGGTCAGGCTCGGGTACTGCACGACGGCGACCTGGCTCGTCAGCTGCGAGAGCACGCGCACGCTGCGCTGCACGATGTCGTCGACGTCGACCGACTCCGACAGGAACCGTTCGATCGCGCGACGCTCGGCCGGCGAGAGCGCCTTGACCGTCGCGAGGCGGTCGACGAACATCCGGTAGCCCTTGTCGGTCGGGATGCGACCGGCCGACGTGTGCGGCTGGGTGAGGTACCCCTCGTCCTCCAGCACCTTCATGTCGCCCCGGATCGTCGCCGGCGAGACGCCCAGGTGGTGGCGCTCCACGAGGGAACGGGAGCCCACGGGCTCCTGCGTGGCGACGTAGTCCTCGACGATGGCCCGGAGGACGTCGAGGCGGCGGTCGTCGGACATCCTGGCCTCCTGTCGGCGCGTCGCTGGCACTCTCGGTGCCTGTTTGCCAGTCTAGCCCGATGGGACAGCACCGATGAGGACCATCGTGCGCACCGACGACACGATCGTCGTCGAGGGCCACGACCGCAGCCTCACGTACCGACCCCGGCGCGTGACGCTCAGCGACGGCTCCTGGGTCGCGCACGAGTCCCGCGGCGGCTTCATGAGCTCGGTCTGGGCCGTCGACCTGGGCGACCGGTTCGTCGAGGTCGTGCACCTCGGCGGGGGCCCGCTCGGCGGCGAGCTCGTCGTGGTCGTGCCCGACGTCGACACGGTGCTGCTCGGCGATCTCGCGGTCGCTCCCGCGGACGGCGTCGTGCCCGCCAGCTGGCCGCCCGCGGTCGACCTGGCGATCGGTCTGACCCGACCCACCAGCACGATCTACTCCTCCGCCGGCCTCATCGCCCGGGAGGACCTCGAGGACCTGCACCAGCACCTGCTCGGCCTGCTGCACGCCGGAGGAACGCATGAGTGATCGATACGGACAGGACGTGCTGTCGGGCGACTGGCAGCGGCCGCCGAAGGGCCGGTCCGCCGACCTGCCGGTCGAGCTGGGCATCGTCGTCGAGGACGTCACGAGCGGCTTCGTCGGCGAGGTCGTGCAGGTCGACCCGCAGATGGGCATGGTCGTGCTGGAGGACCGCCGGCTCAAGCGCCGCAGCTTCCCGCTCGGACCTGGGTACTGGGTCGACGGCAAGCCCGTCACGCTCCGGCCGCCGGCCGTCGCTGCGGCGGGCCCGAAGCGCACGGCCTCCGGCTCGGTCGCCGGCCCCCGCGAGCGGGCCAAGGTCGCGCAGCCCAGCCGCATCTGGGTCGAGGGCCGTCACGACGCCGAGCTCGTCGAGAAGGTCTGGGGCGACGACCTGCGCCACGTGGGCGTCGCGGTCGAGTACCTCGGCGGCATCGACGACCTCAAGGCCGAGGTCGACTCCTTCGACCCCGGGCCGGGCCGACGCCTCGGCGTGCTGGTCGACCACCTCGTGACCGGCTCGAAGGAGTGGCGCATCGCGCAGACCCTCTCGAAGGAGCCGCACGTGCTCGTCGTCGGGCACCCCTATGTCGACGTCTGGCAGACCGTGAAGCCGCAGCGCCTCGGGCTGGACGCGTGGCCCGTGATCCCCCGCGGCATCGAGTGGAAGCACGGCATCTGCGAGGCGATGGGCTGGCCGCACGCCGAGCAGGCCGACATCGCCCGCGCCTGGAAGAAGATCCTCGGCAGCGTCGGCACCTGGACCGACCTGGAGCCGGTCTTCCTGGGGCGGGTCGAGGAGCTCATCGACTTCGTCACCGCCTAGCCCACCACCTCCCCTTCCGCCAGATGTGCGCAGTTGTTCGGCGATCAGAGCCCGAAGCTGCCGAACAAGTGCGCAGATCTGGTGGGCGTCATGTCAGTTCGCGGACGACGTGGTCGGCGAGGAGGCGGCCCTTGCGCGTCAGGACCAGCTTGTCGGCGACCGGTTGCAGGAGGCCATCGGCGATCAGGTGCTCGTGCGCTGGCAGGCCGTGCGGGTCGAGGCCCGTGCGCAGGCGGGTGCGGAGCATGACGTCCTCCATGCGGGCGGCGTCGGCGTCGATGTCCTCGCCGTCGGCCTCCGGCGACTGACCGGCGGCCAGGCGCTGCGCGTACGCCGCGGGGTGCTTGACGTTCCACCACCGGCGCCCTTCAGCACCAGCCCCGGTTCCTGAGCGCTCGCCAGAGGTGCGCAGGAACGAGTGCGCTCCAGGACCAACCCCCCACCACTCGCCGCCCGTCCAGTACAGGACGTTGTGGCGGCACTGCGACGCGTCGTCGCGCCCCCAGTTCGAGAGCTCGTACCAGCGAAGACCCGCCGCCTCGAGCATCTCGTCGGCCAGCAGGTACTTGTCGGCGGTCTCGTCGTCGTCGGGCATCACGACCTCCCCGCGCGACACCTTGCGGGCGAACGCCGTGCCGGCCTCGACGATCAGGGCATAGGCGCTGACGTGATCGGGCTCGAGGCTGATCGCGTGCTCCACGGTGCGCCGCCAGTCGTCCATCGACTCCCCCGGCGACCCGTAGATGAGGTCGACGCTGACCTGCTCGAACCCGGCCTCCCGCGCCCAGCGCACCGCCTCCGGCACGCGGGCGGGGTCGTGGGTCCGGTCGAGCACGCGCAGCACGTGCGGCACGGCCGACTGCACGCCGAAGGAGATGCGGGTGAACCCACCAGCCTTCAGGGTCGCCAGCATCGCGGGGTCGACGCTGTCGGGATTGGCCTCGGTCGTGACCTCCACGTCGGGCGCCAGTCCCCACGCCTCGTCGATCGCGTCCAGGATGCGCACGAGTTCGGTCGCTGCGAGCTGCGTCGGCGTCCCGCCACCGACGAAGACGGTCTCGACCGTGCGCGGACCCGTCCGCGCGGCGGCCCGATGGATCTCGGCGATCGCGGAGTCGGCGTACGACGCCCGCGTGGCCCCCTCACCCAGCTCGTCGGCGGTGTAGGTGTTGAAGTCGCAGTACCCGCACCGCACCGAGCAGAACGGGACGTGGACGTACACGCCGAAGGCGGGGCGCGAGGGCGGAGCCTCGCCGAAGGCGGGAAGGGATGACACCCGTCCAGCCTAGGCTGATGGCCCTCCGCCCCCGACATCCCAGGAGCGACATGGTCCGCTACGCCTACGACGTCCCGGGGTTCGAGGACAGGTCGCTCGAGGTCGAGGTGACCACGCTCGGCACGAAGCGACTCTTCCTGGACGGCGCACCGCCCCCGCGGCAGGGCAGCTTCACGTTGACCCGCACCGACGGCACCCAGGTCGAGGCGCGATTCACGGCGGTGAACCTAGGGCTCGACGTGCCGCAGCTGCTGGTCGAGGGGCGCACCTACGACGCTGTCGCGCCGCTGCCGGGATGGCACGTCGCGTGGGCGGCTGCCCCGGTGCTGCTGGTCTTCGTGAGCTGCCTGGTCGGGCTCGTGGTCGGCGTCCTCGTGGGCTTCGTGAACATCCAGATCCTTCGCCGTGTCGAACCGCCGTGGCGAGCCCTGCTCGTGACAGGGGCGATCAACGTTGTCGTGGTCGGCGGATGGCTCACGGTCGCCAGCATCCTCATGGACCTCTGACGAGACGAGGGGGACGGCAGCTGCCGTCCCCCTCGTTCCGTCGTGCGGAGCCTCAGGCGCCGGCGTAGAACCCGTCGAGGATGTCGCGGTACTTCTCCTCGACGACCTTGCGCTTGACCTTGAGGCTCGGCGTGAGCTCACCGGTCTCGATCGAGAGGTCGTTCTCGAGGATCTCCCACTTCTTGATCGTCTCCCAGCGGTTGAGCTTGGAGTTGAGCTCGTCGACGTAGCCGCTGATCAGCGCGTGGATCTCCGGGGACTTGACGACCTCGGTGTACGACTGGCCCGACTTGCCGTGGCTCTCGGCCCAGGCCGCGATCGCGTCGGGGTCGAGGGTGATGAGCGCCGAGCAGAAGTTGCGGTCGTTGCCGTGCACGATCATCTGGCTCGCGAGCGGGCAGACGCCCTTGAAGACGCCCTCGACGTGCGACGGTGCGACGTACTTGCCGCCCGAGGTCTTGAAGAGGTCCTTCTTGCGGTCGGTGATCTTGAGGAACCCGTCGGAGTCGAGCTCGCCGATGTCGCCCGTGGCGAGCCAGCCGTCGGCGTCGAGCGTCTCCTTCGTGGCGGTGTCGAGGTTGTGGTAGCCGTGCATGATGTGCGGGCCCTTGATCAGGACCTCACCGTCAGCGGCGATCTTGATCTCGACACCGGGGAACGGGATGCCGACCGAACCGAGCTTGAGGTGGTCGGGGTGGTTGACCGTCGAGCCCGCGGACGTCTCGGTCAGGCCGTAGCCCTCGAGGATGATGACGCCGGCCGAGTGGAACCACTCCGCGACGTCGGCCGACAGCGCGGCCGAGCCCGAGATGAAGAAGCGCACGCGGCCACCGAAGCGGTCGCGGACCTTGGAGAACACGAGCTTGTCGGCGATGCCGTGCTGGATCTTGAGACCCGCCGGGATCGACTGGCCCGCGCGGGTGCGGCGCGAGTGCTCGAGGCCGACCTTCTCGGCCCACCGGAAGAGCTTGAGCTTGACGCCGCCCTCCTCCTCCATCATGCCGACGACGCGGCCGTAGGCCTTCTCGAAGATGCGGGGCGCGGCGCCCATGAACGTGGGCTTCACGACGGCGAGGTTGTCGACGATCTTGGTGACGCGACCGTCGATCGCGGCGGCGAAGCCGATCTCGAGCTGGGTCATCTGAAGGACCTTGCCGAACGAGTGCGCCATCGGCAGCCAGCGGTACTCGAGGTCGTCGATCGACAGGATGCCGTTGGCGTGGATCGCCGCACCCTCGAACACCCAGCCGCTGTGGCTCAGGCGCACGCCCTTGGAGCGGCCGGTCGTGCCGGAGGTGTAGATCAGGGTCGCGAGGTCCTCGGGCTTGATCGCCGAGACGCGGTCCTCGACCACCGTCGGGTGGTCGCCCAGGTACGCCTCACCGACCTTCTCGAGGTCGGCCAGCGTGATGATCCAGTCGCCGTCGCTCTGACCGTCGAACGTGATGACCTTGGTGATGTCGGGGAGCTCGGACCGCTTCTCGCGGAGCTTCGCGATCTGCTCGTCGTCCTCGGCGAACACGATGACGCTGCCCGAGTCGGACAGGATGTACGCGACGTCGTCGGACACCGTGGACGGGTACACCGTGGTGGTGGCGCCACCGGCGGCGTTGATGGCGAGGTCGGCCAGGATCCACTCGACGCGCGTGCCGGAGGCGACCGCGGCGCGGGCCTCGAGCTCGAGGCCGAGGGAGACCAGGCCGGCGGCGAGCTTGTTGACGCGCTCGCCCACCTCGCCCCACGACAGGGAGTGCCAGCGCTCGTTGGCGTCCGGGTAGCGGAAGGCCTCACGGTTGGGCGTCTCGGCGACGCGGTTCAGGAAGAGACGACCGATGCTCGGGGCACGGTCGTCGATCAGCTTCTGCTGCTGCGGGGTCAGGACAAGGGGGCTCATGCGGGTCCTCACGGGGCGACGGGGGCGTGTGGTGCGGATCACCCTAACCTACCGCTCGGTCACGTCCGCGAAGGTTGCGTCCGGCACATACTCTCGGGATGGTCGGATGTCCGAGAATCGATGTTCCTGCAGGTCAGGACGGTACGCCGGTGATCCGCACGACGACCTGCTCGTTGTCGAAGGTGTAGGCCAGGTACTCGTAGGAGATGCCCGTGCGGGCGACCAGCTCGGCCCACGCCCTGAACTCTCCGTCCTGCCAGTTCTGGTGGTTGAGGTACTCGTCGAACGCGACGACCGAACCCACCACCAAGCGCGACACGACCGCGTCGAGCACCGTGACGGTTGCGCTGTACAGGTCGCAGTCGACGTGGAGCAGGTCGATCGGTCCGGGGTGCTCGGCCAGGAAGCGCGGCAACGTGTCCTCGAACAGGCCGACGACGAGCTCGGCACCGGGCACGTCGGGCAGCTCGGCGGCGGCGAAGGTGCCTGCTGGGAACCCCGGCCGCCAGTCCTCCGGAAGCCCGGTGAACACGTCGAAGCCGTACACCGTGCCCGGGCGGGCGTCGGCGATGAGACGCAACGTCGTGCCGGAGTAGACGCCCATCTCGAGCGCCAGGCCCGTGGTCGGAGCCTGGGAGATCGCGTGGCGCAGGGTGTCGTGGGGATGGCCGAAGGAGGCGGCACCGGCGAAGTGACGTCCGACGTACTCCGCACTCGAGAGCACGGCCGCACGCTCGGCCGCGGCGAACAGGTCGCGACGCTCACGCAGCTCGAGGCCCTCGATCTGGGCCCGGAGCCGGCGCACCTCGTGGCGCAGCTCTGCGTCGCGCTGTCGCACGGCGTCCTCGACGACGTGCACGATCTTCTCCCGCAACCGCGACCTCACCCGCTCCAGCACCGCACTCCCCCGTCATCACCCAGGGCGTGTGCCCGGGCTGGGGTCAGTATGGGACGGGGTTGGCCGTCAGGACGGTCCGTCGCCGGTCGAGAGCGCGGCGATGAACGCCTCCTGGGGGACCTCGACGCGGCCGACCATCTTCATCCGCTTCTTGCCCTCCTTCTGCTTCTCGAGCAGCTTGCGCTTGCGGCTGATGTCGCCGCCGTAGCACTTGGCGAGCACGTCCTTGCGGATCGCGCGGATGTTCTCGCGAGCGATGACCCGGGCGCCGATGGCAGCCTGGATCGGCACCTCGAACTGCTGGCGCGGGATGAGCTCCTTGAGCTTGCCCGCCAGCGCCACGCCGTACGCGTACGCGTTGTCGCGGTGCACGATCGCGCTGAACGCGTCGACGATCTCGCCCTGGAGGAGGATGTCGACCTTGACCAGGTCGGCGACCTGCTCGCCGGACAGCTCATAGTTGAGCGAGGCGTACCCCTTCGTGCGGCTCTTGAGCGCGTCGAAGAAGTCGAACATGATCTCGCCCATGGGCAGCGTGTAGCGGATCTCGACGCGGTCCTCGGAGAGGTAGTCCATCGCGACCAGCTGCCCGCGACGCGCCTGGCACAGCTCCATGATCGTGCCGATGTAGTCGCTCGGCGCGAGCACCGTGGCGGAGACGACGGGCTCGTAGACCTTCGCGATCTTGCCGGCGTTGGGGTACTCGCTCGGGTTCGTCACCGTGTGGACCGAGCCGTCCTCGAGCTCGATGCGGTAGACGACGTTCGGCGCCGTCGCGATGAGGTCGAGACCGAACTCGCGCTCGAGCCGCTCGCGGACGATCTCAAGGTGCAGCAGGCCGAGGAAGCCGATGCGGAAGCCGAAGCCGAGCGCGCCGGACGACTCGGGCTCGTAGACCAGCGCGGCATCGTTGAGCTGGAGCTTCTCGAGCGCCTCGCGCAGCGTGGCGAAGTCGTCGCCGTCGATCGGGTACAGGCCCGAGAACACCATCGGGTTGGGGTGCGCGTAGCCGCTCAACGGCTCCTGCGCGGGCTTGACGTTGGAGGTGACGGTGTCGCCCACGCGCGACTGCCGGACCTCCTTCACGCCCGTGATGAGGTAGCCGACCTCGCCGACGCCGAGGTGGTCGGCCTTGACGGGCTCGGGGCTGATGACGCCGACCTCGAGCATCTCGTGCACGGCACCGGTCGACATCATCTTGATCTTGTCGCGGTGGCTGAGCTTCCCGTCCATGACGCGCACGTACGTGATGACGCCGCGGTAGGTGTCGTAGACCGAGTCGAAGATCAGCGCGCGCGGCGGACCGTCGGCGTCGCCGACCGGGGCCGGGACCTCGTCGACGATGAGGTTCAGCAGCGCCTCGACGCCCTGGCCCGTCTTGGCCGAGACCCGCAGGACGTCGTCGGGGTCGCCGCCGATGATGCCGGCGATCTCCTCGGCGTACTTCTCGGGCTGTGCGCCCGGGAGGTCGATCTTGTTGAGCACGGGGATGATGTGGAGGTCGGCGTCCATCGCGAGGTAGAGGTTCGCGAGGGTCTGCGCCTCGATGCCCTGGGCCGCGTCGACCAGCAGGATCGCCCCCTCGCACGCCTCGAGCGAACGGCTGACCTCGTAGGTGAAGTCGACGTGGCCGGGCGTGTCGATCATGTTGAGCACGTAGGCCGTGCCGGCGTCGTCGCCGTCGGACTTCGTGAACGGCATGCGCACGGCCTGGCTCTTGATCGTGATGCCGCGCTCGCGCTCGATGTCCATCCGGTCGAGGTACTGCGCGCGAGCGGCGCGCTCGTCGACGACCCCGGTGATCTGGAGCATGCGGTCGGCCAGGGTCGACTTGCCGTGGTCGATGTGGGCGATGATGCAGAAGTTCCGCAGGAGCTCCGGGGGTGTGGAGCCGACCTGCGGGGCGGACGTGGCGGGGGGCGGGGTCATCAGGTGGTCACCAGGGGTAGGCGGGGCCGAGGTCGGCGGCGACGAGCGTCGCCGGGACCTGGGCCAGGATGGTGGGTGCGAGCTTCGTGCGTGTGCCCGCCGATCTGCGGAGACCACGGCACGTCGGTGAGAGTCTCCATGAGGGCCGATCGTAGTGACCCCGGTGGATTTGGGACGCACCGGCGGCCGGTGGTAGGGTGGGGGGTCGCGTGCTGAGCACGCCATCAGACTTTGCACCACCAGTCTTGCTCCACTCTGTCCCTCCCTGGGCTTTCCGGGGAATCCGTCGAAAGAACAGGTACGCCCCGTGGCGAACATCAAGTCGCAGATCAAGCGCAACCGTCAGAACGAGGCCGCGCGCGAGCGCAACAAGGCCGTCCGTTCCGCGCTCAAGACCGCGGTGCGCCGTTTCACCGAGGCTGCCGACGCCGGCAACTCCGACGAGGCCAAGACCCTCGCCGTCGAGGCCGGTCGCAAGCTCGACAAGGCCGCCACGAAGGGCGTCATCCACAAGAACCAGGCGGCCAACCGCAAGTCGGCCATCGCCAAGAAGGCCGCCTCGCTCTGAGCCAGCCTCACCCCAGCTTCACGTCACGACCCCGGCCACCGGCCGGGGTCGTTTCACGTCCGGGCCCGGTCCAGCGGGTGGGCGGTGCGTCAGCCACCGAATGCCCTCCTCCGCCAGGGCGGAAACGTCACCGCCCGCGGCGGAGGGGGACGGTGCTGGTGAAGCGGACGAACGCCTCCAGCGGGCCGCGCGGGGCGAGCGAGCGCCACAGCCACGCGAGCGCGACGAGCAGCACGACCTGCACCCACCACTCGCGGTAGTCGCCGCCGGTGAAGCTGATCTCGTGCTGGCGGTAGGCCCAGGTCAGCACCACGTGCATCGCGTACAGCGTGAGCGTCATGGAGCCGGCAGCACGCAGCGGCGCGACGACGCGGGTGGCGGTCGAGCTGCGGCACACCAGCAGGCACAGCCCGATGACCAGCACGGCCGACCCCGCTGCGCCGATCACGTTCAGCGGCGTCGAGGTGTGCTGCCCCGCGGCCCAGAACCAGGTCGGGTCGAGCACGTCGAGCTGCCTGGCGGGCCAGAAGAGCTGCTCGACGGCCGGCGGCTCGATGCGCTGGTCCTCGAACACGCCGAGGAACAACGCGGTCGCCGCGATCCAGAGCGCTGCCACGGTCGTGACCGCTCCCCCGACGACCAGCCGCCGCACCACGACGATGCTGCGCAGGTCGAGCCGCGCGACGGCCAGGCCCACCAGCACGTACCCGAACCAGACGATCGCCGGGTAGGCGCCCCAGACGAACAACGAGACGGGCAGCTCACCCAGGCCTCCGCCGAAGGAGGGCTGGATGTTGTCGTTGATCTGCCGGTCGACCAGGTGACGCACCGCGAACAGCACGACGGGCGACAGCACGCACCACGTGACGGCGAGCACCACGAGGGCTCGGGTCGACAGACCGCGGACCAGCACGGTCGCGGCGATGAGCACGGCGTAACAGGGAAGGATCACCGCGATCGTCAGGTCGGGCAGTGCGGCGAGGCCGAGACCGAGCACCAGCAGCACCGCGCCTCGACGCAGCACGGCGAGGCGGGAACCGACACCGTCGGGGTCGAGCCGGGTCATCAGCCCGACGCTGAGACCCGCGAGCACGGCGAACAGCGGTGCCGCGCGCCCCGAGGCCAGCCACTCCGACACCGGCGGCCAGTCGTACCCCGTCCACGCCGGTCCGAGGTGCGCCAGCATCATGCCCAGCAGGGCGACCGCCCGTGCCAGGTCGATGCCGTCGAGACGGCCGGAGCCTGGGCGGCGCAGGCCGCTCACGGCCGGGTCATCCTCGGCTCGGTCGTCGGCGCAGCGCGGCGACCCGCAGGACCATGCGCTCGGTGGCGTACTCGGGGTCGGCGGTGGCGCCCTTGACGTCGAGATCGGCCTGCGCGACGGCGGCGAGCGCTCCCTGCAGCCCGGCCGGGTCCCACTGCTGGAGCTGGCGGCGCATGCCCTGGATCTTGAAGGGCGGCGCGCCGACGTGCTTGGCCAGGTCGGCATCGCGAAGGCCCTGCGGAGCCGTGGCGAGCCGCACGAGCTGCCGGACCCCCGAGGCGACCGCCGAGACGACGACGACCGGTGACGTGCGCGCCGCGAACGCCCAGCGCAGACGCTCGACGGCGATGTCGAGCCGCCCGTCGAGCACGGCGTCGGCGATCTCGTAGCCGCGCACCTCGGCACGCCCGCCGAAGTACCGGCGGACGACCTCGACCGAGACCTCGTCGCCCTCGGGCACCGAGGCCACGAGCTGGTCGGCCGCGCCGGCCAGCGCCCGCAGGTCCAGACCGACGGCCGTGACGAGCGTGCTGGCGGCCTCGTCGGACATCGCGGTGCCCAGACGCCGCACCTCGGCCCGCACCCAGGCGGCGTGGTCGCGCTCGTACTTCGGCGCCTCCTGCTTGGCCTCGGAGACGGCGGAGAGCTTGCGGAGCTTGTCGAGCACCCCGCGCCCCTTCTGGCCGCCGCCGTGCACCAGCACGAGGGCGACCTCGGCGGCCGGCTCGGCGGCGTAGGCGAGCAGCTCGGCCTGCACGTCCTCGTTCAGGTCCTGGAGGTCGTGGACGACGACCGCGCTGGCGGTGCTGAACAGCGAGGGGCTCGTGAGGGTCAGGAGCTCACCGGGGACGAGCTGGCCGGCGATGCACTCGGAGACCTCGCACTCGGGCTGCTCGGCCAGCACGGCAGAGACGGCCCGCCGACGGGTGCGGTCGGCGAGGAACTCCGATCCACCCGTGATGAGCAGGATCCTGCCGAAGACCGAGGGCACCTGACGAGTCTAGTCGCGCGTCAGGACATGCAGTCCACCGTCACGCACGACGACGGCGACGTCGCCCTGCAGGTCGGTGCGCCACCAGGCCGCGCCGAGCCGCTCCAGCAGGTCCAGGGCCGTGGGCGCGGGGTGGCCGTAGTCGTTGTCGCGCCCGACGCTGAGCAGTGCGACCGAGGCGCCGGTCGCGGCGATGAAGTCCGGGTCCTGGTGCGCGCTGCCGTGGTGCGGCACCTTCAGGACGTCGGCCCGAAGATCGGTGCCCGCGCGCACGATCGCGCGCTGGGCCTCGGGCTCGACGTCGCCCGTCAGCAGGACGGTCACCCCGTCGGTCCGGAGCCGGAGGACGAGGCTGAGGTCGTTGCGGTCATCACCGGGCGCGCGGTCGCGCTCGACCGGCCAGAGGACCTCGAGCCGCACGTCGCCCGCACGGATCACGTCACCGGCGGCCGCGAGCACCACGGGCACGCCCGGCACCCGCGGACCTCCCGAGGCGCCGACGACGACGGTGTCGACCCGGCGGTCACGCACGACCCCCTGCCATCCCGCGACGTGGTCGGCATCGGCATGGGTGAGCACCAGCGCCGCGACGTGGTCGATCCCGAGTCGTCGCAGGCACCGGTCGATCGGTGCGGGCTCCAGGCCCGTGTCGACGACGACGGCGCTCCCGTCGCCCGCCGGGATCACGAGGCCGTCGCCCTGACCGACGTCGCACGCGACCACCGCCCAGTCGGCGGGTGGCCAGCCGGGAGTGGGGGGTCGCCAGACGACGAACGACAGACCGAGCACGAGCCCGATGGTCACGGCAGGTCGGCGCAGGACCCACCACAGGACCACCAGGACGACGGGAACGGCGATCAGGCTGATCCACCACGGGCCGCCCCAGTCGATCGCAGCACCGTCGAGCCCGCCCGCCTGGCGGGCGACCGCGATGATCCACCGAGCACCCAGCGCGGCCACGGCGCCCGCCGCGGACCCGAGCGGCGGCGCCACCAGCCAGAGCAGTCCGCCCAGCAGTCCGGCGACGGTCGTCGGGGCGACGGCCGGCCCGGCCAGGAGGTTCGCCAGCACCGCGACGACCGAGAGCTCACCACTCACCGCCACGAGCGCCGGCGTGCAGGCGATCTGAGCCGCGAGCGGCACGGCGACCGAGACCGCGGCCCACGGCGGTAGCCACCGCAGACGCGCAGCCAGGGGAGCTCCCAGCACCACGATCCCCGCCGTCGCGCACACCGACAGCACGAAGCCGGGTGACCGCCCGAGCCACGGGTCGAAGGTCAGCAGCGCGAGCACCGCGACCGCCAGCGCTCGCACGCCGCCGGCAGCACCGACGCCGAGCGCCACGATGCCCACCACACCCATCGCGGCGGCCCGGAGGACGCTGGGCTCCGGACGCGCCACCAGCACGAAGCCCACGACCGCCAGCAGCCCCAGCACGGCCCACCAGCGCCGCCGCACCCCGGCCGCGCGGGCCACACCCAGGACCGCCGCCAGGACGATCGTCAGGTTGGTGCCCGAGACCGCGAGCAGGTGCGTCAGACCACTGCGGCGGAAGTCCTCGTCCAGCTCGTCGGGCACCGCCGCGTCGTCACCGTCGACCAGCGCCGGCACGAGGGACCGGGGGCCGATCGGCTCGTGCGCGACCGCCTCGCGGACGCCGGTGCGCACCCGTTCGCTCATCGCCCACCACCAGGGCACGCCGTCCAGCACCCTCAGGGCCGTCGCACTGAGCACCGCGACCTCGGCGGAGTCCTCCGCGGGCGAGGCCCGAGCCGTGACCGCGACCGTGCGCCCGACGGTCAGGTCCGCGATGTCGACGTCCGAGGCGACCTCGACCGGGACGAAGACGGTGACGGTGCCCGCGTCGCGCACCGTCCCGAGCCGGGACGTCGCCTCGCGCACCTGGCCGGTCAGCACCACGCCGTCACCTCCCGGCGCGCGGTAGACCCGCGCGTCGACCGTGACGCCCAGGACCGCCTCGACCACCACCCCGCGGCCGCTCCACTCCCCCAGGGGCGAGCCCTCGACCGCGGCGACCTGCCACGCTACCGAGACCGCCACGACCCCGACGAGGCACGCCGACACCCTGATGACCGGACGCCGCACGAGGGCCACGACGGCGGCACAGAGCCCGACCGTCGCCAGCGCGACCCACGACGGCTGCGCGACCGCGCCTGCCGCGAGCGCCCACGCCACGAGGGCCGCCGGCACGAGCCGCAGGTCGTGGCGAGGTCGCAGGACGTCGTCCGGTTCGCTGACGGTGGGGGCCGACACCCCGGTGTCAGACCGTGACGAGGTCACGGAGGTCGTCGAGCGTCGCCGTGCCGATCCCGCTCACCTCGAGCAGGTCCTCGACGCTGGTGAACGGCCCGTTCTCGGTGCGCCAGGTGATGATCGACTCCGCCGTGACCGGCCCGACGCCCGGCAGCTCGTCGAGCTGCTCGAGCGTCGCGGTGTTGAGGTTGGTGGCGCCGCCCGCCGACGCGCCGCCACCGGCGGGCACGACCGGGGCGATCCCGACGAGCACCTGCTCGCCGTCGACGAGCTTGCGCGCGAGGTTGAGGCCCGAGGTGTCGACGACACCGGCCAGTCCACCGGCCGCCTCGATCGCCTCGTGCACCCGCGACCCGGCCGGGAGCGTGACGATGCCCGGGCGCTGGACGAGCCCGCTGACGTCGACGACGATCTCGCCGGTCTCCACGGGACCCGAGGTCGAGCCCGCCTCCACGGAGGCCGCGGGCGTACCGGCAGGCTCGGACTGGGGCCGACCCGAGAGCACCCACCAGGCCAGCACGACCGCCAGTCCGGCGGCGGCCGCCACCGCGACCCGCACGTGCAGGCTCGTGACGCGGCGGTGGCCCGGTGGCCCGGGAGCGACCGACCCGCTCGTGTCCGTCGGCGCGGCCTCCTCCGCGGGGCGCGGCACGTGCTCGTCGAACGACGCCACGAGCTGGGCGAGCCTGCGGCGGGCGATCTCCGCTCGGGTGTCGTCGGTGTCCACGTCCCGACGCTAGGCAGCGCGCGGCGACTCAGCGACGACCAATTCGTCGCCTGTGGGTGGCGGAGCCCTGTGGACGAGGGTCAGTGCGGCGTGACGGTGACGGCGACGGTGCCGGGCCCCACGTGGGCACCGATCACCGCTCCGACCTCGTCGACCGGCACGACCTCACGTCCGAGGCGCTTCGCCAGACGTTCGGCGAGCTGCTCGGCCACGGGAGCGTTGGCGAGGTGCTGCACGCCGATGTCGAAGCCGTCGAGCTCCTCGGCCGCCTCGGCGGCCAGGGTCTCCATCCGGGCGATGGCCTTGCCCGAGGTGCGGACCTTCTCGAGCGGGACCACGAGGCCGTCGGTGATCGTGAGCAGCGGCTTGACCGCGAGCGCCGAGCCGATCAGGGCCCCGACGGCGTTGACCCGTCCGCCGCGGCGCAGGTACTCCAGCGTGTCGACGTAGATCAGTGCCGTGGAACCGGCCCCGGCCACCCGTGCGACCTCGGCGACGTCCTCCGGGCTGACGTCCTCACCCCGCGCGCGGGCGGCGAGACCGGCGGCGAAGCCCGTCGCGAGACCGACCTGCCGCGAGTCGACGACCGACACCGGCACGGGCGACCGCTTCGCGGCCAGCATCGCGGAGTCGAGCGTGCCCGACATGCGGCTCGAGAGGTGCACCGAGACGATCGACGTGGCGCCGTCCTTCGCCAGGCGGGCGTAGACCTCGGCGAACTCGTCGGGGTTGGGCCGCGACGTGCTGACCGGCACGAACTCCTTGAGCGCTCCGGCGATCAGGTCGGCCGAGGTGTCGACGCCCTCGGTGTACGTCTCCGCACCCACGACGACGCTGAGCGGGACGACCGCGATGCCCTCACGCTCGGCGTCCGCGGGATCGAGCGACGCCGTCGAGTCGGTGACGATCGCGACGCCCCCGGGGAACGCCGCGGACTTCTTCGTGCGTCGTTTCCCGGCCATGCGCGGAGTCTATAGCGGCTCCCGCCACTCACGCCTGAACCACTGGCCTGTCCACCACCGGTGGTTGAGGTGCGAGTGCCGCCTGCGGCGCGAGCCTCGAAACCCTGCTAACGGTTCGGGCCGAGCCAACCACGGTTTCGAGGCTCAGGCGCCAGAGCGCCTTCACACCTCAACCACCGAGGGCCACCACGGGTGGTTGAGGTGCGAGTGCCGCCTGCGGCGCGAGCCGGGTCCTGAGGTGCGACGAGGAACGAGGAGCCTCGAAGGGCGAAAGCCCCGCACCTGTGGACGGCGTGACCCGCGTCTGGCTCACCTGAGGTCTCATGGGTCGATGCCAGCCGTCTACATCCTGCTCTGCTCCGACGGGACCTACTACGTCGGAAGCACCCGCAACCTCGAGCACCGACTGCAGCAACACGCGTCGGGTCGCGGCGCCGAGTACACGCGGATGCGCCTGCCTGTCACCCTTGCCTGGGCTCAGGAGACCGAGAGCGTCCGCGAGGCGTACGGATGGGAGCGGAAGATCCACGGGTGGTCGAGAGCCAAACGCGATGCGCTGATGCGCGGCGACTTCCAGCTGCTCCCCGTGCTCTCCCAGCGACGTGCCGGACGACCGCCGCCCGAGCGCTGACCGAGGTTTCGAGGCTCAGGCGCCAGAGCGCCTTCACACCTCAACCACCGGTGGTGACCTCCGGTGGTTGAGGTGCGAGTGCCGCCTGCGGCGCGAGCCTCGAAACCCTCTCAGCTCGACCACCGCGGGGGTCAGACGACGATGTTGACGAGCTTGGGGGCCTTGACGATGACCTTGCGGACCTCGCGGCCGTCGATCGCTCGCTGCACGTTCTCCTCCGCGAGGGCCAGCTCGGTGAGCTGCTCCTCGGTCGCGTCGGCCGCGACGTCGAGCTTCGCGCGCACCTTGCCCTGCACCTGCACGATGCACAGCACGGTGTCGGCGACCAGGTGGGCCGGGTCGGCGACGGGGTACGGGGCCCGCGCGAGCGAGCCCTCGTGACCCAGGCGCGCCCAGATCTCCTCGGCCAGGTGCGGTGCCAGCGGGGCGAGCATCAGCGCGAGCGGCTCGATCGCCGCGCGGGCGGTGACCTCAGCCTTGGTCAGGTGGTTCGTCAGCTCGATGAGCTTGGCGATCGCGGTGTTGAACCGCAGCCCGTCCATGTCGGCCGCGACGCCCTCGATCGTGCGGTGCAGCACGCGCAGCGTGGCGGTGTCGAGGTCGGCGTCGCTGACGATGGTGTCGCCAGACTCCTCGTCGACGACCAGGCGCCACACGCGCTGCAGGAAGCGCTGCGAACCCACGACGGCGCGGGTCTCCCACGGACGCGAGACGTCCAGCGGGCCCATGCTCATCTCGTACACGCGGAACGTGTCGGCGCCGTACGCGTCGTACATCTCGTCGGGCGTCACGACGTTCTTGAGCGACTTGCCCATCTTCCCGTACTCGCGGTCGACCGGCTGGCCGTCGTGCGTGAACGTCGAGACGCCGGCGTCGGACACCGTCTCCTCGACCTCGTCGGCCGGCACGTAGGTGCCGCGGGCGTCGGTGAAGGCGTACGCCTGGATGTAGCCCTGGTTGAACAGGCGGTGGAACGGCTCCTCGCTCGTGGCGTGGCCGAGGTCGAACAGGACCTTGTGCCAGAAGCGCGCGTAGAGCAGGTGGAGCACGGCGTGCTCGACGCCGCCGACGTACAGGTCGACGCCACCGGTGCCGCCCTGCTCCCTCGGGCCCAGCCAGTAGGCCTCGTTGGCCGGGGAGCACAGCTCGTCGGCGTTGGTCGGGTCGGCGTAGCGCAGCTCGTACCAGCTCGAGCCGGCCCAGTTGGGCATCGTGTTGGTCTCGCGGCGGTACTGCTTCGGACCGTCGCCCAGGTCGAGCGTGACGTGCACCCACTCGTCGACCCGGCCCAGCGGCGGCTCGGGCTCGCTCGTGACGTCGTCGGGCTCGAACGTGCGCGGGCTGTAGTCGGGCACCTCGGGCAGCTCGACGGGCAGCATGTGGTCGGGCACCGCGATGGGGTTGTCGTCCTCGTCGTAGACGATCGGGAACGGCTCGCCCCAGTAGCGCTGACGGCTGAACAGCCAGTCGCGCAGGCGGTACGTGGTGGTGCCGGTGCCGTGGCCGTTCGCCTCGAGCCACGCGATGATCGCGGCCTTGGCGTCGTCGACCGAGAGCCCGTCGAGGCTCACGTCGGCGTTGCTGGAGTTCACGATCGTGTCGCCCTCGATGACCTGCACCGTGGGCAGACCCAGGACCTCGGCGAACTCGGCGTCGCGCGCGTCGCCGTCGGGGACGGCCATGATGGCGCCGGTGCCGTAGCCCATCAGGACGTAGTCGGCGACGAGCACCGGGACCTGCTCGCCGTTGACCGGGTTGGTCGCGGTGCTGCCGGTCAGCACGCCGGTCTTGACCTTGTCGGCCTGGCGGTCGACGTCGGTCTTGGCGGCTGCCTTCTCGCGGTACGCCGCGACGGACTCGGCCTGCTCCGGCGTCGTCAGCGCGTCGACCAGCGGGTGCTCGGGCGAGAGCGCCATGAACGTCGCACCGAACAGCGTGTCGGGGCGGGTGGTGAAGACCCGGATCGGGCCGGCCGACGAGGCGAAGTCGACGTGGGCGCCGTGCGATCGACCGATCCAGTTGCGCTGCATCTGCTTGACCGGCTCCGGCCAGTCGACGCGCTCGAGGTCGTCGATCAAGCGGTCGGAGTACGCCGTGATGCGCATGTTCCACTGCCGCAGGCTGCGGGTGAAGACCGGGAAGTTGCCGCGCTCGGAGCGGCCCTCGGCCGTGACCTCCTCGTTGGCCAGCACCGTGCCGAGACCCGGGCACCAGTTGACCGGCGACTCCGAGACGTAGGCCAGGCGGTAGCCGTCGATCACGGCCGGGTCGGACGTGCCGAGCTTCTCGACCAGGTCGGCGATCGGGCGGGCCTTCTGCTGCTCGGGGTCGAACCAGGCGTTGAACAGCTGCAGGAAGATCCACTGCGTCCAGCGCACGAACTCCGGGTCGATCGTCGCGAACGAGCGGCGGTCGTCGTGGCCGAGACCCAGGCGTCGCAGCTGGCGACGCATGTTGGCGATGTTGGCCAGGGTGTTGTCGCGCGGGTGCTCCCCCGTCGAGATCGCATGGATCTCGGCCGGCAGGCCGTACGCGTCGTAGCCGAGCGCGTGCAGCACGTTCTTGCCCAGCATCCGCTGGTGACGGCCGACGACGTCGGTGGCGATGTAGCCGAGCGGGTGCCCGACGTGCAGGCCCGCACCCGAGGGGTACGGGAACATGTCCATCAGGAAGTACTTCTCGCCCAGCTCACCCGCGGCGGGGTCGGCCAGGTCGCCCTCGGGGTTGACCGCGTGGAACGTGCCCTCGGCCTCCCACCGGTCCTGCCAGCGCTGCTCGATGTCCGCCGCGAGGGCGGCGGTGTACCGGTAGCCCTGACCCTCGACGCTCACGCCGGTCCCGCCTCGGAAAGAGCGAACGTAGGCGACACCGGCGTGAGACCAGCCTGATCGCTCGCTCGCTGGCGCTCGCTCACGCCTTGCTCGCCGGCGTGACGTCGTTCAGCGCAGGGATCAGCTCGGGCAGCTGGTTGTCGAACATCGACAGCGCCGAGCCGATCGCCATGTGCATGTCGAGGTACTGGTACGTGCCCAGGCGGCCGCCGAACAGCACCTGCGGCTCGCCCTCGATGCGCTGGCGGTAGGCCAGCAGCATCTCGCGGTCCTCGGGGGTGTTGACCGGGTAGTACGGCTCGTCGTCGCCCTCGGCGAAGCGCGAGAACTCCCGCATCACGACGGTCTTGTCCTTCGGCGAGTCACGCTCGGGGTGGAAGTGCTTGAACTCGTGGATGCGCGTGTACGCGGCGTCCGAGTCGGCGTAGTTCATGACCGAGGTGCCCTGGAAGTCGCCGACCGGGAGCACCTCCTCCTCGAAGTCGAGGGTGCGCCACGACAGGTGGCCCTCGGAGTAGTCGAAGTAGCGGTCGACGGGGCCCGTGTAGACGATCGGCAGCTTGCCGAGCGTCGCGGCCTTGCTGGCGTCGTGGGAGTCGTCGAAGAAGTCGGTGTCGAGGCGTACCTCGATGTTGGGGTGGTCGGCCATGCGCTCGAGCCACGCGGTGTAGCCGTCGACCGGCAGGCCCTCGTGGGTGTCGTTGAAGTACCGGTTGTCGTACGTGTAGCGCACGGGCAGGCGGCTGATGATCTCGGGCGGCAGCTCGGTGGGCGACGTCTGCCACTGCTTGGCGGTGTAGTCGCGGATGAACGCCTCGTAGAGGGGGCGCCCGATCAGGCTGATGCCCTTCTCCTCCAGGTTCGACGCCGATCCCGACTCGAACTCGCCGGCCTGCTCGGCCAGCAGCGCACGAGCCTGGTCGGGCGAGTGCGCCGAGCGGAAGAACTGGTTGACCGTGCCCAAGTTGATGGGCAGCGGGTACACCTCGCCCTTGTGGACCGTGTAGACGCGGTGGACGTAGCTCGTGAACGCGGTGAACCGGTTGACGTACTCCCACACGCGCTCGTTGGAGGTGTGGAACAGGTGGGCGCCGTAGCGGTGGACCTCGATGCCGGTCTCCGGCTCGAACTCGCTGTAGGCGTTGCCTCCGAGGTGCGAGCGCCGGTCGATCACCACGACCTTCTGGCCGTGCTCGGCAGCACGCTCGGCGATCGTCAGGCCGAAGAAGCCGGAACCGACGATCAGCAGATCAGCATTCACCACGAGAGTTCCCTTTTGCTCAGACGACGACGGGCCACGCAGCCATCAACGTTACCGGAGCGCTCGGGGCTACACTCACTCCGACCGTCTGGGCGCTGGAGGCGTCTGACCCGAAGGAGAGCACGTGCCGCTTCGCGCTGGTGACCCGGTGCCCGAGATGGTCGATCCGGGACGCGGGTTCGGCCTGGTCGACGTGGTCCGCCGGAGGTACCTGCTCCAGCTGCTGACCCGCAAGGACGTGCAGGTCCGCTACCGCGGCTCCGTGCTCGGCTGGGCATGGTCGTTCGTCAAGCCGGCTGCGCTGTTCACGGTCTACTTCCTGGCGCTCGGCGTCTTCCTGCGGCTCAACGACACGATCGAGAACTACCCGATCTACCTGTTCTCGGGCCTGATCCTGGTCAACTTCTTCAGCGAGGCGTTCATCAACTCGACGCGCTCGCTCGTGGAGAACGGGCCGCTGATCAAGAAGATCTTCATGCCGCGCGAGCTGTTCCCCGTCGCCACGATCTTCGTCGCGATCGTGAACCTGCTGCCGCAGGTCGTGATCCTGCTGCTGGTGTGCGTCGGCGTCGGCTGGACGCCGACGGTGGCACAGGCGCTCGGCGTGCTGCTGGCGATCGCGATCATCATGATCTTCGCGCTCGGCCTGGGCATGCTGTTCGGCGCGGCCAACGTCTCGTACCGCGACTCGCAGAACTTCGTGGAGCTCATCGTCATGGTCGCGCCGTGGGCGTCGCCGGTGCTCTACCAGTGGAGCATGGTCAAGGACGTCGTCCCCGACTGGCTGTTCACCCTCTACCAGCTGAACCCGGTGACCTCGGCGGTCAACCTGATGCACCAGGGCTTCTGGGAGCCGACCACCGGCAGCGGCACGGTCGCCCCGCACACGTGGGTGTACGCCGGCATCGGCCTGCTCTCGTCGCTGATCGTGCTCGCGGCCGGCCAGTTCGTCTTCCACCGTCTGGAGGGTCGTTTTGCCCAAGATCTCTGAGGCACGAACCTCCTCCCCGGGCGCCGTCCAGGTCACCGACAGCACGGCCGTGGCCGTCGCCGAGGTGCGCAAGACGTTCAAGCTGCGCCACACCCACTCGATCAAGGAGTCGGTCGTCGCGATGGTGCGCGGCAAGACGATCTCCTCGACGTTCGACGCGCTGAGCGGGGTCGACTTCGCGATCGAGTCGGGCGAGTCCGTGGCGCTGCTGGGGTTCAACGGCTCCGGCAAGTCGACGCTGCTCAAGCTCATCTCCGGCGTGCTCCGTCCGGATGCCGGCACGATCCGCATCCGAGGTCGCATCGCCGGGCTGATCGAGGTCGGTGCCGGGTTCCACCCCGACCTGTCCGGGCGCGAGAACGTCTACCTCAACGCCGCGATCCTCGGGATGACGAAGGACGAGATCGACGCCCGCTTCGACGACATCGTCGCGTTCAGCGAGATCGAGAAGTTCATCGACACCGAGGTCAAGCACTACTCCTCGGGCATGTTCCTGCGGCTGGCGTTCTCGGTCGCGGTGCACACCGAGGTCGACATCCTGCTCGTCGACGAGATCCTCTCGGTCGGCGACGAGCCGTTCCAGCGCAAGTGCCTCGACCGCATCCGCGAGCTGCAGGCCGTGGGCACGACGCTGGTCGTGGTGAGCCACGACCTCGACATGGTCTCGAAGCTGTGCGACCGCGGCATCCTGCTGCGCGAGGGCAAGGTCGTCTTCGACGGCGAGGCCAAGCACGCCGTCGAGCAGATGCGCGGCTCGGCTCCCACGTTCGTCGACGTGCCCGCGTCCCGCGCGTTCTTCGACGAGGTCGAGTGGGCCGCGGCCGCTGGCATCGCCGAGGGCTTCGAGGTCGGCGACCGACGCGAGTTCCGCCCGGTCGAGGAGATCACCCGCGCCGAGCTGGCCGAGCTGCTGCACCGGTTCGAGGGCAGCGCTGCCTTCGAGGTGCCCGCCACGCCGACCTTCGCCGACGTCCCGGCGACCCACCCGCGTGCGACCGAGATCGAGTGGTTCGCCGCCACCGGTCTCGCCCCCGCGGGCGTCGCCGACCTGGGCCCCGACCACACGGTCGACCGCGCCGAGTTCGCCGCGCTGCTCCACCGCCATGCCGGCGAGCCCGCGCACGACCTGCCGCGCAAGCCGACGTTCGTCGACGTGCCGCTCGACCACCCGCAGCTGACCGCGATCGAGTGGCTCGCCTCGACCGGCATCTCTGCCGGCTGGCAGGCCCCGCGCGGCACGATGGAGTTCCGTCCCGAGACCCCGCTGACCCGCGAGGCCACGGTCGTGTTCCTGCACCGCTACCGCGAGTGGCACCCCGAGCGCTGAGAATTCACGGCGCCGGAGCGCCTCGGTCGTGCAGGTCGACGACGGCTTCGGCCATCGGCGCGGTGACGAGGTACTTCGTCATCTGCACCACGACGAAGCGGCCATCGCCCGACAGAGCACCGCCAGCCGACAACCATGCCCGGCTCGACGGGGGGCCCGGGGTGCCTGGCACCGTCGTCGAGTGGATCTCGGTCAGGCCCGTGACCGTGTCTCGCACGAAGACGTCCGACGTGCGTCCGGCATCGGCGTGGACGAGATCGGGTGCTGCCGAGGAGAACGCGACGTACCTTCCGTCGTCGGACACGTCGAGGCCGCTCAGCGACGTCCCTGAGCTGGCCGCGTGGCCGGAGACCGACACCGTGATGAGCGACGTCGTCCCGTTGAGCCGGTCGCGGACGAACACGTCGGTCGCGCCGTTCGTGTCACCGGGAACCAGGTTGGCCGCAGTCGAGTCGAACACCACGAAACGGCCGTCTGCCGAGATCGCCAGGTCGGACGTCCCCGAGCCGCCGCTGCCGGGCTCACCGTGCATCGTGAGCGACACGGTCTCGACCTCGTCCGTCTCCATGTCGCGGACCAGGACCTGCCTCGTGTCGTAGGTGATGGTGCGCCAGGTCCCGTAGGCGACGTGCCGGCCGTCCGGGGAGACGGCGATCGCCCCGGACAGCCCGGAGCGGAACGCGCCGCCCGGCTCACCCGTCGGAAGCGAGACCAGCTCGGTCGCCCCCGTGAGGCGGTCGTGGCGGTACACGTTCTCGGTCGTCGGCTGGGGGCCGTCGACGAGATCCTTCGCCGACGACGGGAAGACGACGTACCGACCATCGGCCGAGATCGACGTGCCGAAGCCACCCGTGGCACCTGCTGACTGGCCCCCGCCGACCGAGCGGGAGATCCGCTCGACGGTCGCCGCGTCCCGGTCGTACACGAACACGTCCTCCTGCCCGTTGGTGTCGCCGGGGACGAGGTCGGTCGCGAATGAGTTGAACGCCACGAACCGGCCGTCGGCCGAGATCGTCGGCTCGTACGAGCTCCGGTTACCCGACAGTCCGAGGGGTGTGCGCGAGACGAGCACGGTGGATCCCGTCAGCGTGTCGCGGAGGAAGACGTCCAGCATCCCCAGTGGCTGGTCCCCGATCGCGTAGTTGTCCTCCGCCGCCGAGAAGGCGACCCACCGACCGTCGTCCGAGACCGAGGAGGATCCGTTCGTGAACGGTGCCTGCGGTGCCGACAGCGGCACGTTCACCCGGGTGACCGTGCTCGGTGGGCGACCGGAGATCCAGGATGGCGTGCCGACGTGCAGGGCGAGGTCGACCGAGACCGTCTGGTCGAGCTCGTCGGTGAAAGTCGTGGTGAACCCGTACAGCCCGGGCCGCGTGGGGACGCCAGTCACCCGGTCCCCCACGAGCGCCACCCCGGCAGGCAGATCTCCTGCGGTCACCTCCCATCGTCCCGGGCGGCCGTCCTTCGTCGTCAGTCGTTGATCGAAGACGTCGAGTGCCGTGACCGGCGGGAGCGCCGTCGTCGTGATCACGGGTCGCGGATCGACGGGTACGTACTCGAACGCGGCCGAACTGCGTGACGTCGCGTGGATCGTGCTCACGGTGACCAGGACGGAACCGGGTGCCGAGGCGGGCGGTGCCGTGGCCAGGACGGAGTACTGGCTCTCGACCGTGACGGACGTCGCGGGCTGTCCGCCGAACGAGACCTGGACGACTCCCGTCAGGAAGTTGCCCGTGACGCGGACCACCGTGCCGCCGGTGACCTCGCCACGAGCGGGCGTGACGGCCGTGACCACGGGCGGCTCCGGCAGCCGGTACGAGAACACGAGTCCGTTGGACGTGAAGCGCCAGGTGGTGCCGTTGGACGAAGTGCTCTGGGTGATGACCGTCACCGTGGCCCGGCCAGCGCCAGGCGACGGAGGCGCGACGGCGACGATCTTCGTCGGGGACACGACCTCGAACGACGTCGCATCGACGTCTCCGAACATGACGGCCACGACGTTGACGAAGTCCGAGCCTGTGAGAGTCACCGTGGTGCCGCCGCGGTAGATGCCCGACGTCGGCGACATCGAGGTGATCGTCGACGCTCCTCCGGAGTCCGGTAGGTCGAGGAGCCCGGGCAACGAGGCCCCCGCCGGGGTCGTCACGACGACGTCGACGCCCTGCGTGGCGGTGAGCTCCGGAACCGTTGCCGTGATGGCCGTGGGGCTGTCGACCGTGAAAGCGGGAGAGGGCACGCCCGAGAAGGTGACGGTCGTCGCACCTGTGAAGTTGCTGCCCTCGATCGCGACCGACGACGGCCCGCTCCCGGAGGACGGGATCGAGGTCAGCCGTGTCACGACCGGCAACGGCGAGGCCGGGGGGCCCTCGTCGTCCGCCAGGCCGTCGTAGCGGAACAGGAAGGCGGCCATCTGCTCGCGCAGCACCGGGTTCGCGGGCCGGAACGTCGGCCCGGCGGCGTCGCTGTAGCCCGTGCTGACACCCGTCGAGGCGAGCCACCGGATCTCGCGCTGGAAGGCGTGGCTCGACGGGACGTCGACGAACGGTCGTGGACCGGACGCGACCGCCGGGGCCGCGCTGTCCTCCCAGGTGCGGAATCGGAAGAGGAAGGCGGCCATCTGCTCGCGCAGCACCGGCTGCGAGCCCCGGAACGAGTAGCGCCCGGCACCCTCGGCGTACCCCGTCGTGACGCCGGTGGTCTGCAGCCAGACGACGTGCTTGTAGAAGGGGTGCGAGGCGGGCAGGTCGACGAACGGCGACGTCGCCGGCAGGACGACGTCCGGCTCCCCCGCGAGGCGGTACAGGAACGCCGCCATCTGCTCGCGCAGGACCGGAGCACCCGGCTCGAACACCGGGCCGGCCGGCGAGGCGTACCCGGTGGAGATCCGCTCCTGCGCCAGCCAGGCGATCTCACGGTAGAAGGTGTGCGGGTTCCCCGTGCTGGGTCCTCGCACGTCGACGAACGGCGAGACCGACGGAGGCGTGTACGCGACGGGGCGCTGGTCCCCGGCCGTCGACTGCTGCTGGACCAGGAGCACAACGAGGCACGTCGCTGCCAGCACCAGGGCGAGCAGTCCGCGACCGTCGAGCCTCTTCGTCATGGCGCCATCAAAGCGCACACGAGGGTCACAGGATCGGGATTTCGCCCGTTGTTCGAGGCCTAGTCGGCCAGGCGGAAGTCGGCGAAGTCGAAGCCGGGTGAGACGAGACAGCTGACGAGGGCGTCGGCGTCGCTCGGGAGGGTGCGTTGCCAGACGCCGGCCGGCACGAGCACCTGCGGCTCGGCATCGACCGCGCACCTGTGGGTCTCGACGTCCGCGCCGGGCTGGTCGCCGGTACCTGCGAGCTCGAGGCGGACCGAGCCCGACTGCGCGATCCAGAGCTCGTCGGAGGCCACGACGTGCCAGGCCGAGGACTCCCCCGCCGGCAGGTGGAAGTGGATCAGCGTCGCGGTGGCCCGCACCCGACCGTCCGGCAGCGTCACGTCGACCGGCGAGCGCCACGTCTCGCGGAACCAGCCGCCCTCGGGGTGTCGCTCCAGACCGAGACGCTCGATGTCACCGGTCATCCGAGGGCCGCCTCGATGTCGGCACGCCGCTCGCGGAATGCAGCCACGCGGTCACGCGTGCGCTGGGGCTCTCCCTTGGTCTGCAGGTTGAGCATGCCCGGGTCGCCGCGCTCGATGCCGGCCGCGATGCGCTCGGTGGCGGTCGTCATGCGGCGCTCGACGGCGTCGAGCAGCGTCATGGGCCCCCACTCGGCGTACGCGTCGACGACGAGGTCGAGACGACGAGCGGTCTCGGCGGCCCCGATGTCGCGGTAGAGCGGGATCGCGGTCCAGCACAGGAACGCGAGGTCGTCGATCGGGTCGCCCGGACCCGCGAGGTCCCAGTCGATCATCGCGACGAAGTGGCCGCTCTGGATGATCCAGTTGTACGCGCCCGGGTCGTTGTGGCAGACGATCTGGCCGGGCTGGAGGTCGACCGGTGCCTCCCCCGTCTGCCGCCACCTGCGGGGGCCGTCCGGGCGGTACGCGTCGACGAGGTCGTGGAAGTCCCGCAGCCACGCGACGGCCTCGACCAGCACCGTGTCGAGCACGACCTCGTCGTCGACCGGGACGCCGCGGCCCTCGACGTACGAGACGATCTCGCGCCCCTCGTCGTCCAGGCCGCTGACGTGCGGGATGCCGCCGAGGCCCTCGTCGGCGAGCCAGCCCAGCAGCTCGTGCACCGCCGGGGTCCAGGGCCCGGTCGGGCGGCGGACCGTGCGGCCGACCTTCCACACGCCTCCGGAGCCTCCGGGCAGGTGCTCCGGCGTGGGCTCGTGGGAACCGATGTCATCACGTGGCACGCTGTCATGGTGTCACACAGCCACGGCCACGGTCCCGTCGACGAGGGCCCGCCCCGCCCCCAGCTCGCCCGCACCCTCGGTGCCATCGTCGCGGCGATCGCGGTCGCGACCGGCATCGCGATGGTGCTGCTCTGGCCGTCCTCCGACGACGTCCCGCGCAACGTCGACCCCTACGGCGCTGAGGGGGTGACGACCGTCGAGGCGACCGTCACCGGGCTCGAGGCGTTCGACTGCGGCAGCACCGGCGAGGTCGACATCGACAGCATGCCGACCGTGGCGGGCGACTGCGCCAACGTCACCGCGGAGGTGACCAGCGGCCCGGCCGAGGGCGACACCGCCGAGTTCCAGCTCAACTCCACCAACTTCGTCGCGGGCACGGTCGCCGAGGGCGACCAGGTGCGCCTCGTGCAGTACGAGATCGAGGGCGGGGCGTACGGCTACGAGTTCCGTGACTTCGTGCGCGGCGTCCCCCTCACCGCGCTCGCGCTGGTGTTCGCGGTGCTCGTGGTGCTGATCGGTCGCTGGCGCGGCCTGTTCGCGATCGCCGGCATCGGCGTCACGCTGGTGGCGCTGATGACGTTCGTGCTCCCGGGCATCCTGTCGGGACAGGCGCCGCTGCTCATCGCGGTCGTGGGGTCGACCGCCATCATGATCGCGGTCCTCTACCTCGCCCACGGCATCTCGATACGCACGACCTCGGCCCTGTTCGGCACGTTGTTCGGCATCGCGTTCACCGCCGCAGCAGGCCTGATCGGCACCGACTGGTCGCACCTGACCGGTCTGACCTCCGAGGACGACGCGCTGCTCCTGGCCACCGTGCCGCAGCTGCAGATGCAGGGCATCGTCGCGGCCAGCATGGTCATCGCCGGACTCGGCGTGCTCAACGACGTCACCGTCACGCAGGCCAGCGCCGTCTGGGAGCTGCGCGCCCTCCAGCCGTTCGCCTCGGCCTGGGACCTGTTCCGCTCGGCGATGCGCATCGGCCGCGACCACATCGCCTCCAGCGTCTACACCCTGGTGTTCGCCTACGCGGGATCGGCGATGACGGTGATGCTGCTGATCACCGCCTACCAGCGCGGGCTCGTCGACGTCCTGACCAGCGGCGAGATCGCCCAGGAGGTCGTGCGGACCCTGGTCGGCGCGATCGGGCTCGTGCTCGCCGTGCCGGTCACGACGGCGTTCGCGGTGTGGCTGGCTCCGCAGGCGCAGGAGGAGGAGCGCGAGGAGCCGGTCGCCGGAAGGCGGGTGCGACGACCGGACACGGCGTAGGCTTTGGGCATGTCGTGGTTGGAGCCAGTCCTCGTGATCGGGGGCATCCTCGGTGCCGGTGTGCTGGCCATCTGGCTCTTCCAGCGCTCGCTCGACCAGCCCGGCGGCCGTGAGGGCCTCGGCACCGGTGGTAACGGTCTCGGCCTGGTGGAGAACATCTTCAGCCCCGGCCGCGGTGATGCTCGCGAGGACCTCGAGAGCCAGAAGAAGGCCGGAGCCGTCCTGCCGTCCGCCGACGACCACCCGCCGGGAAAGCTGGCCACGTTCGACGAGGACGGTCACCTGCGCAGCGTCACGCTCCGCGCGACACCTGCCCCCGAGCCCCGCGCCGACGACTGACCCACCCCCGGGCGGTGACCTAGCGTCCGTTCGAGCCGCCGAGCGGTGACCTGGCGTCCGTTCCGCCGGCGCATGTGGACGCTACCTCACCGCCCACTCGAGGTGGCGGGCCGCGAGGGCCTCGGTGAGGATGCGGACCGCCTTCGGACCGACGCCGTGCAGCGCCGCGACCTCGTCCTGCGTCCGGCCCGCGAGGTCGGCGAGCGTCGCGATCCCGGCACCGTGGAGCGCCGACGTCGCGGGCCGGCCGATCGACCGTGGCAGGTCACCGTCGACGGCCGACGCCGCAGCGCCCACCTGGGTGAGCCGCACGGGCGCACGATGCGCCCAGGCACGACCGATGACCGCGTTCGCCTGCATCCCGTTCATCGCGTCCAGCGGCACTGTGACCGTGGGCTCGTCAGCTCCGCCGTCGAGCTGGGTCGCCCCCGGCATGTCCGCGACAACCTTCGCCGCGTCGTCGACCGGGAGGTGCAGCAGCACTGCGTCGCGGGCCGCCGCGATCGCGAGGAACACCGCACCGTCGACGGCGTAGGACTCCCCGCCCACGGTGAGCGACTCAACCTCGTCCAGCCGCTTCACGGCGGTACGCACGTGCGTCAGGCTCGTCATGCGCCCGAGGCTAGCGGGGCCTCAGCGCGATCATGGGCACGTGTCGATCGTACGCAGACGAGAGCGCCCGCCCGCCGTCCGATGGTCCGGGACGACGAGCAGGCGCTCTCAGCGGTTCCGGCTCAGCGGATCAGCGCCTCCGGGGAGGGCTTGTCCGTCGCGGTCGACGAGGAGGACCACAGGTTGATGTATCGGGTCAGGAACGCCGCCATCTGCTCACGCAGCACGGGCTGGGAGGGACGGTAGGTGCCGTCCGCGTAGCCCGTCGAGATCCCGGCGGCGAACATCACGAAGATGGCGTCGAAGAAGGTGTGACCCGGCGGGACGTCGACGAAGACCTGGAACGGATCGCCACCGATGTCCTCGGAGACGTCGGCGCACGGCTGGGCCAGGTCGAAACGGCAGATGAAGGCGGCCATCTGCTCACGCAGGACAGGCTGGCTCGGACGGAACGTGCCGTCGGCGTAGCCGGTCGTGATGCCGGTTCCCGCGAGCCAGACGATCTGCTTGTAGAACACGTGGCCGGGGCTGACGTCGACGAACGGCGACGTCGACGGCAGCGAGAACTCGGGCTCCGAGCCGGTGTAGAGGGTCTCCATGCGGTACAGGAACGCGGCCATCTGCTCACGCAGGACCGGCTGGCCGGGCGGAACGTGCCGTCGGCGTAGCCGGTCGTGATCCCGGTGTCGGCCAGGAACTCGATCTCGTTCAGGAAGACGTGGTTGTCGGGGACGTCGGTGAACGAGCTCAGGCCCGCGGCCTCGGCCTGGGGGGCGTGGGGCTATCGCGGCTGTTCACCAAGCGTTCAGTTCGAGGCTCAGCCTCGGGGCGGTGACGCCACCCGGATCCGATTGCCGTCGGGGTCGGTGACCTCGCAGTCACGGGCCCACGGCATGTCCTCCTCCTGGACGCCGAGCTCGGCAGCGACCACGTCGACGTCATCGACCCAGAGGTAGACCAGCGACGGTCCGTGCGCGTCACCCTCGTGCTGCGAGAGGTAGACCCTGCAGTCGTCGCGCACGACACCGATGAACAGGGGCAGCCCGGGCTCGAACTCGTGACGGAACTCCTCGACGAACCCGAGCCGAGCCCACCACGCGAGCGAGACCTCGACGTCGGAGATGCGCAGGATCGGGACCGCGGTCGTCATGCGCTCGAGGATCTCAGGCGCGCAGGACCTTGACCATGGGGCGTCCCTTGGCCAGCTCGTCGACGAGCTTGTCGAGGTACCGGATCTTCTGCATCAACGGGTCCTCGACCTCCTGCACCTTCACGCCGCACACCGAGCCGGTGATGAGCGAGACGTTCGGGTTCATCTCGGCGGCGGCGAAGAAGTCGAGGAAAGTCGTCCCGGCGTCGAGGTGCGCGTTCAGCTCGCTCTCGTCGAAGCCGGTCAGCCACTCGATGACCTCGTGGAGCTCGGCGGTCGTCCGCCCCTTCTTCTCGACCTTGGTCACGTAGTGGGGGTAGACCGACGCGACGCTGGTCGTGAAGATCCGGTGCATCCTTCGAGGGTAGGCGACCGACGGCCGGCCCCGC
>NZ_BAAAME010000002.1:152733-193673 GCF_039529015.1 Aeromicrobium alkaliterrae | reverse complement strand
GTCACGTCACGCCAGGCGGTCGAACCGGTACAGGAACGCGGCGATCTGCTCCCGCAGTACCGGCTGCGACCCGCGGAAGGTCGAGTCGGCGTAACCGGTCGTGATGCCCTGCTGGCTCAGCCACACGATCTCGCGGTAGAAGGTGTGCGTCGTCGGCACGTCGACGAACGGCGACGCCTCCGGCAGCTCCACCTCCGGCGAGCCCGCCACCCGGTAGAGGAACGCCGCAAGCTGCTCGCGCAACACCGGCTCGTCCCCACGGAACGTGCCGTCGGCGTAGCCCGTCGTGATGCCCTGCTCGTCGAACCACACGATCGACTCGAAGAACGCGTGCGACGAGACGAGGTCGGTGAACGGAGACGCCTCCGGCAGCTCCACCTCCGGCGAGCCGGCGTACCGGTGCAGGAACGCCGCGAGCTGCTCGCGCAGGACCGCGTTCGAGCCGCGGAAGGTGCCGTCGTCGTAGCCCGTCGTGATGCCTGAGGCCGCCAACCAGGCGATCTCCGTCGCGAAGGTGTGCGCCGACGGGACGTCGACGAACCGGTCCGCGACCGCGACCGTCGCGACCTGCGAGGTCGCCTGGCCGGCGGCGTTGCTGACGACGGCCCGGAACGATCCCGCGTCCTCGGGCGTGGCCGCGTCGAGCGTCAGCGCCGGGGCCGTGGCGTCGGCGATCGGGAACCAGAACGACCCGAACTGCTTCTGCCACGTGTAGCCCAGCTGTCCTCCCTCTGCCGCCACGGTCAGCGTCGCGTCGGCGCCCTGGGCGACCGTGATCGACTTCGGCTGCGTCGTGATGACGGGCTGGGTCGGGTCGACCTGCCCCGCCGCCTTGACCGTAAGGGTCGCGGCGTCGGACCGGACCGTGCCGACGCGGTTCTGCACCGTGGCCCGCACCCTGGCCCCTGTCTGCGCGACGTCGGTCTCGACCACGATCAGCGAGTTCTCCTGCGTCACGAAGTTGAGGTCGTTCGCACCGATTGGCTGCCAGAACCCGTTGACCTCGCGCTCCCAGGTCACCGCGGGTGCCGGGAAGCCGCTGAAGCCGACCGTGAACCGCGCCAGGGCACCCTCGGTGACGGTGAGCGACTGCGGCTGCGCGTCGACCTGCGGCGCGATCGTGACGTCGAGAGTGGCGACCCCGGAGACGACCTTGCCCTGCGCATTCGTCGCAGTTGCGCGGAACTGCGCACCTGCGTCGTCGGAGCCGGCCGTCACCTGGAGGGTCCCGTCCGTCGCGCCGGGCACGTCGACGAAACGACCGCTGCCGGGAGCCTTGCGCTGCCACTGCAGCGTGCCCTCGGCGAGGTTGGTCAACGAGGCGGTGAACCGCACGATGCCGCTCGTGCGCCCAGCACGCAGCGCGAGCGTCGTGGAGGACGGGTTGGTCGCGAAGGACGGCGTGTAGCCCGCCAGCTCGAGACGGTGCACGTAGCGGTTGGCCGAGAGCACGTAGACGGTGCCGTCGTGCACCACGTTGGAGCTGATCGTCGTGCCGAAACCGCGGACGGCGCTGGGCACGCCGTCGACGAACATCCGCAGCTCGCGTCGGTTCGTGCTGACGCCCGTGAACAGGCTCGCGTCACCGTTGAAGCTCGACTGCCCAGCGCCGACGTCGGGCGTCAGGCCGAACGGCAGGATCGGCTCGCCCGCGACATAACCGTCCGCGGTCAGGTTCCAACGGTTCACACCGGAGAGCACGACGGGGTAGTTCGTGTAGTCCGGAGCAGCCTGCACCAGGGTCCCGTCGGCCAGGAGCGAGTACCCGGTGCCGCCGAGCACGCCGGCGATCGGCTCGAACGCCTCGCTGCCCGCCTCACCGACGATGCGGAACGCCGGGACCTGCTGCGCCTGGTAGGTCGTGCCGATCACGACGGCGTGACCGGCCGACGAGAACAGCACCGCGCCGGGGGTCGAGCCCTCGGGGTAGGCGATGTCGCGGTAGGTGTGGGTGCCGTCGGCGCCCAGCGTGAAGACGCGGATCGAGGGCGTGCCCTGCTGCCACGACAGCCAGACCTCGCCCGTCAGCGGGTTGACCGTGATGTCGTTGCTCGCGCCTCCTCCGGGGACGTCGAGCGTCTCCAGGACGGCCCAGTCGCCCGCCTGGTTCTGGCCCAGCACCGTGACCTTGGTGTCGACGACGTAGGCGCGGTCGTTGGCCGGCGAGTAGACGACCTTGCGGGGGTTCTGCCCCGGAATCGTGACGTTGACGGTCTTCGCCAGCGTCTCGGCATCGAAGGCCACGACCTGACCCGTGTTGTAGCTCGACGTCCAGATCCAGTCGTGGTCGGTGTCGTACTCGAGGCCGTTGCCTGCGAAGTCGCTGTGGAGGACGCTCGTGTTGGCCCAGGACGACTGGCCCTGAGGCGCGAAGGTCTCGTCGACGGGGACGGGCTCGCCGCCCGGTCCGGCGTAGCTGAAGGTGAGGGCGTCGAGGGCGGTGCCTGCGGCATAGAAGCCCGCGAACGCCGGAGCTCCGGCGGCCGAGAGGGTCGCGGGGATGCCGGTCCAGTCGGAGGTGCCGCCCGACGCCGCATAGGTGCCGGAATCGACGTCGAGGTTGGCTACGGCGACGTTGTCGTAGGTCTTCACCTCGCCCGACGTCATGTCCTTGCTGACCATCGTGGCGCGCACCACGCTCTGCCCGCCGGTCAGCTCGACCCGCGGGTTGCTGAGGTCGAAGTCGAGCGCACCGTCGTGACCGTCGAAGCTGACGGTGCCGGCGAAGGTGATGGTCGTCAGGTTGCCGGCGTCGTCGAACGTTCCGGTGCCGCCCGTAAAGCGGAAGGTGCCGTCAGCGTTCTGGCTGGCTCCGTTCGAGGTCGAGATCGTGCCGTGGGCGATCGGCCCGACGACGTAATTGCGGAAGGACTCCTTGACACCCCAGTCGAGGGTCGCTCCGGAGATGTTGGTGGGCGCGGACTGGGCCGGCATCGCGGTGGCGACGAGGAGGCCCAGCATCATCAGGACAGTGCTCGCGAGCGCGATCGATCGGACGGGAGCGGGCCGCGGCGGTGAGGCCACGCGGGCGTGGAGAGGGCGTGCGGACATGCGGAAGTGACTCCTGTTCGAAGGCAGCGGAAAGACACCAACCGGCCGAGCCCCCGATGACAGACCTGATCGTTCTGGGCCGGATTACTTTGGTTACCCTTACCTTAGTCTCAGGCAATCGTGCTGACGAGTCGTCATCTCACCAGATGGTCGGACGTCCGAGGACATCACCCCTCAGGCCTGGGGCAGCGGGATGGCCGTGACGACCGCCGCGTCGCGGAAGCTGCGCAGGCCGTTCGACCGGACCACGGGCCCGGTGCAGGTCACGAGGGTCAGGCGACGCTCCCCCGTCGTCGCGAAGTACTCGGGGGCCATGACCTTGCGCCGCGACTCGTGCAACGACGAGACGACCCACGTGCGCAGCACGCCGGTCTCGTCCCGTGTGAAGATGCGGGATCCCGCAGCGACCTGCGGCAGCGCGTGCAGTGCCCCCCGCTGACCCCGTACCTGGACGTGTCCGGCCAGGAACGTCGATCCGGCGTCGGCCGCCAGCCCCGGACTCTCGTCGTCCCACCCGACCACGCCCGGATCACGCGGGACCTGCAGCGCGCCACCCACGACGCCGACGGGCTCGATCGGCGCGTAGACCTGGAGCGACGGGATGAAGATCGTGCCCGGCGCCATGTCCTCGGCGCTCATGGCCGGCGTCGACGACGGTCCTCGCGGGACCGGGTCGGGCACGTCGAACGGTCGGACCGGCGGCGGGGCAGCGTCCGGCCGACCGAGCACGGCCAGCACCGCACCCACGAGGACCGCCACGGCACCGGCCGCGAGCGGCACCCGCGATCCACGCTCACCCACGGTGGCTCCGGCGGCGCAAGTGCCACACGGTCGAGCAGGCACCACCGCCGATCAGGAACAGTCCGACGGTCAGCAGCACCGGCGAGGAGGCGATCGGCGGGATGCCCGCCGACACCGTCGGCGTCCGTGGGATGAACAAGAGCGTCTCCGACGGCAGACCGGGTCGGTCGGCGACGGCGGCCTCGATGAGCTTCTCGTGGTCAGGGGTCCAGGCCGCGACGAAGGTCGCGCACCGGGCCTCGTCCCCGTCGATCACGGTCGTGCTGGAGGTGAAGACCCCGTCGGCGGTCGTCGGGATCGGGTCGATCTCACCCGCCTTCGTGCCGTCGGCCTCCCAGTCGACGTCGTCGCAGCGACCGTCGATCGGCGGCGCGGTGAGGACGTCGGCGGTGAGCGTGCCGGGCTGCCCCTGGGTGCCCGAGAGCGTGATGACGTCGTGCATCCGAGCGCCGAGGTGGGGCGAGTCAGCCTTCGCCTCGGTCGCGATCGCCGGCTGGGCGACCATGCCGGTCTCAGTCTCCATGCCGGGCGGTGTCTCGAGCTCGACGTGTGGCGCGCTGTCGAACGTGAACGTCTCCGACCAGGTGTAGCAGCCGAGATCGGTCACGGTGACCTCCGAGGTGGTGACGTCGCCGTCGCCGGTGAACGGCAGGGTCTCGGAGTGGAGAGGCTTCGCCTCGCCGGAGGCGACGAGCCCGGCCCACCGCTCGGTGCCGAACCAGCAGCCCAGCTGCGGGTCGGGAGCGACCGGCCCCCACAGCGTCGCGACGAACGTGCCGGACTCGCCGGCGTTGCCCGTGACCGTGACGGTGTCGCTGAACGACTCCCCCGGCGCGACGACGTAGTCGCTGATCTGCGTGACGGCCTCCGGCACCGAGACGAGCGTGGTCTGCTCGGCGCGGCCCGCCGGATGGTCGACGCGGTAGATCTCCGCGCCCTGGCTGTTGGTCGAGACCAGCGTCTCCGCGTAGGAGAAGCACCCGCGCTCGGAGGGCGTGAACTCGCCGACGCCCGTCAGGGTCTGTTGCGTGGCGCTGACGGCGAGGGGCCCGAACTCGAGCGCGACCGGGGCGTTCGTCCAGTCGACCTCGGCACACCGGCCGTCCACCGGGGCGACGGGACCGTGCAGACGCCCGGAGACCTGGTGGGTGATCGGCCCAAGACCGTCGGCGTCGTAGATCGTGCCGCTGATCGTCACGGTGTCGCTGATGGGCTGGCCCACCAGCACCTCCTGCCGGTTGACCTGCGTGACGACCTCGGGCGGCGGCGCGACGAGCGACGTCTCGGCGCCGACTCCGTAGGGACCACGGAACCCGAGGTTGCGCGGGCTGGGCGTCGTCTCGGGGTCGCCGTCGATCTCCTCCCGCCAGACGTAGTAGCCGGGCGCGGGCAGCGTGAGCGCCGACGTGTCGACGGTCGCCGCCCCGTTCGCGTCGGTCGTGACCGTGAACTCCGCGATGCCCACCAACGGCGTGCCGGCGGGAGCCGCATCCGACTGGACCGGCTTCGTGGCGAGCGGTCCGAAGAGGGCCGAGCGACCCGAGAGCGTCGAGCCAGGTTCAGCACCCGTGATCGTGAGCGTGTCGTGCACCCGCACCCCGACCTCGGCGGCGGTCAGGACACTGGTGTTCGTGACGGCCGACGGCTGGTAGTCGAAGACGGCCTCCGCCGACGTCGAGCCGCTGAGGGGTTCGTCGCCGACCCGGGTCGTGATCCGCTGGTGCCCCGCGCTCTGGGCGTCGTGGGCGTTGACGAAGTTCGACGGCACCGACGTGTCGGCCCTGACCGTGAACGTGCCGTGGCCGGTGCTGCGGAGCGCCAGAGCCTGCGGACTCGTCGCGGAGGTCACGGTGACTGACCGCGTGCCGGTCGACTCGAAGACGACCGGACCTTCAATCGTCAGCGTGATCAGCCGACCCGGCAGCCAACCACCCGGCGCCTTCACGCCCACGCCGTCCAGCTGCCACGTCAGGCCCGGAGGCACCGAGCTCGTGGCCAGCGCCAGCGGGATCGAGCGCTCGCCGGCGTAGGCGTTTGCCTCGGCGACGATCTGGTTCACCCGGGCACCCACGCCGACGTCGGGCGTCGGGTTCTTGTGGTTGCTCGGGACGGCCGGGTCGTTCTTCACGATCGTCGCGATCGCCGCGCCCGTCGTGTCGTCGAGGTTCGAGCCGTCACCGTTCATGACGTGGTTGAGCGCCCACGCCGACGTGGGTGCGTAGACCCGCGTCGCCGGGGTCACCACCGTCGGCGAGGCACGACCGTTGCCGGTGCACACACCCACGACGCCGTGGATCGCCTCGACGCCCATGTAGGTGTCGGCGTGCGCCTTGCCCGCGACGCGCTCGATGGCGGCCGACGCGGGCGCCGCCAGCCATCCGGCGCCGATCACGATGCCGAGCAGCGCGCTCCGCACCACGACCGTGCGCCGCTTCCGGGAGCGCACCCTGCGGCGCGCGTCGTCGGTCAGGTGCTTGCTCATGGGTGTCCCCCTCGTCGGCCGGATCACCCCCGATGGGCGACCTGCGACGGACGCTAGGTGGACCGCTCAGCAGTCCGCGACGGCCGATTCCCCGCCTGTGGACGGCCAAGCCCTGTGGAGAAACCGACCACCGCGGAGGCACGCCCGCGAGAGGATGTCGCCATGGCCACGTCCCGCAAGAAGATGCTTCGTCTGCTCGAGGAGTCCCTCGAGAACAGGACGCCGGTCCTGGTCCTGCGCCGGGAGGTCGACGCCTACCGGACCGAGGGAATCGTCATCGGACTCACCAGTACCTGGGTCGTCGTGCTGGACCTCGTCGACGGCGTCTACCCGGACGGTGTCGTGATGCTTCGCCTCGACCTGCTGAGGAAGGTCGAGCGCAGCCACAAGTCGGACTACATCGAGCGCGCCCACGCCGACCTCGGTGTGGCGCCCGTCCCGTTCGGCTGCCAGCGCGACGACACGACTCGCGAGCTCCTCCAGGCCGTCGAGGCTCGGGGAGGTCTGATGAACGTCCACCTCGAGCTCTGGAACGACGGCGCCATGTACCTCGGGAAGATCCGTCGTGTCGGTCAGAAGCGGCTGGATCTCCAGTTCATCAATCCCAACGGCGTCTGGGACGACTGGTCGGATCGCTGGCGCCTCGATCGAATCACGCGCATCGAGTGCGGCGGACGCTACGTCGAGGCGCTCGAGCAGTGGGGCGACCCGGTGCCCGCGCCGCCGAAGACGCGCGTCAAGCGCTAACCACCGGACGAGGCAGTGGGACGATGCCGTCATGAGCCGTCCGACGTCAGCCCGCGAACGAGCAGCGCTCACCGCCATGTTGTCGGTCGACTTCGACGGCGTCGAGAAGTACCGCGCCCAGGTCGAGACCGTTCGCGTGTCGGGTACCTGCGGATGCGGTTGTCTCACGATCGACTTCGCCCATCCCGGCACGAAGCAGGGTGTGACTCTCCTGACCGAGGCCTACACGGACAGCGCACTCATCATGCTGTTCGCGAACGATGGTCGACTGTCGTGCCTGGAGTACGCGCCGCTCGGCGACGACGTGGCCATGCCCGACGAGTTCCCTCTGCCACCTGAGCTGCAGGGCATCACCGTGGAAGACGACTGAGGCGCCACGTTTCGCGGCCAGTCCTACAGCCCGTTGATGCCGATCGTGTCGACCAACCAGTGCGCCATGAAGGTAACGGTCGCGAGCGCCGAGATCGTCCAGAGACGGCGGGGTCCAGAACCCGACACCAACGCGATCGAGACGAGCAGCAGGACGCACGCGAGGACCAGCCCGATGACCAGTCGCCAGACGTGAACTGAGCCGTCCAGGGTGACCGAGACCATCACGGCGCGGCTCAGGAGGATGACTCCGGAGTACCCGAGCAGCAGCGTGACGTAGGTGAGCGTGACCCACCACCACACGCCGTAGCGGGCGACCGGCGGCCGGTCGGTGACCGTCTCGGAGGTCACCCGCGCGCCGCGACCTTCGCGTGGTGCCTGCGGTGGTCGACGATCGTGATGACGACCGCGATGGCCGACAGAACCGCCAGCTCCGGCGAGCCGATGCCCTGACCGAACGGGATCACTACGAGCACGAACAGCGCCACGTAGGTCAGGAGGAAGACCAGCAGGGATCGGAGCATGGCAGGAGATTACGGCCGCTCGGGCTCACGCGGGGCAGAATCGTCGACTTCCTCCAGCTCCGCGCGGCGGCGCGCGAGGTAGGCACGCTCGGCAGGGTTCTCGGTCGCGGCGATCGCCGCGTCGTATGCCGCTCTCGCGTCCGCGCTGCGGCCGAGCCGTCGCAGCAGGTCGGCGCGGGTCACGTGCCACGCGTGGTAGCCGTCGAGGTCGAGCCGGTCGACGATCGCGAGCGCCACGTCAGGACCGTCGAGCTCGGCGATCGCGACGGCCCGGTTGAGGGCCACGACCGGCGTGGGGGTGACCGCGTAGAGCTGGTCGTAGAGCGCGGCGATCTGGCCCCAGTCGGTGTTCCGCGGGTCGGCCGCGTCGGTGTGCACGGCGTTGATCGCCGCCATCAGTTGGAACTGACCGGGTGCCGCTCCCCCGGCAGCGACCCGTTGCAGGCACTCCCTCACCAGCGCGTGGCCCTCGGCGATCTGCTCGCGGTCCCAGGCGGCGCGGTCCTGCTGGTCCAGGGTGACCAACGCGCCTCGGGCGACGCGGGCGTCGCGCCGAGCGTCGATCAGCAGCATCAGCGCCAGGAGCCCGGCGACCTCGCCGTCCTCGGGCAGCAGCACCCGCATGAGGCGTCCGAGACGGATGCCCTCGGTGGTGAGGTCGGCCCGGATCGGGTCGTCGCCCGCGCCAGCGAGGTAGCCCTCGTTGAACACCAGGTGCACGACGTCGAGCACCGCCCCGAGCCGCTGCGCGACAGCGGTCTCGTCGGGGATCCGGAACGGGATGTTGGCGGCCTTGATCTTGCCCTTCGCGCGGGTGATGCGCCGCGCCATCGTGGTCTCCGGCACCAGGAACGCCCGCGCGATCTCGGCGACCGTGAGCCCGCCGAGCATCCGCAGCGTCAGCGCCACGCGAGCCTCGGCGGGCAGCGCCGGGTGGCAGCACGTGAACATGAGCCGGAGGCGGTCGTCCTCGACCACGCCGGTCGGGGCGTGCGGGGTGTCGTCGGTGATCATGAGGGCCGCCTGGTGCTTGGCGTCGCGGTGCGACTCGCGACGGATCCGGTCGATCGCGCGGTGCATCGCGGTCGTCGTGAGCCACCCGCCGGGGTTGGGTGGGATGCCGCCGGTGGGCCACTGCTCCAGCGCGGCGACGAGGGCCTCGCTCGCGGCGTCCTCGGCGAGGTCGAGGTCGCCGAAGCGCCGCGTGAGCGCTGCGACGACCCGGCCGTGCTCCTCGCGGTAGGCCCGTTCGACCTCCGCGAGGAGCAGCGGCTCGTGGGTCATGCGCCGTGGAAGGGGCGGACGACGATCGGGTCGCCGCACGCCTTCGAGGCCTGGGCGCCGAGCTCGAGGGCCTCGTCGAGGTCGTCGGCGTCGACCACCCAGAATCCGCCGAGGTACTCCTTGCTCTCGGTGAAGGCGCCGTCGACGATCGTGACCTGGCCGTCGCGGCCGTCGACCTTGGTCGCCGTGTCGAGCGGCTCCAGGCCGCCGACGAAGACCCACTTGCCGGTCTCCTTGAGCTTCTCGGTGAATACGCCCGTGGCGGCCATCATGGCCTGGGCCTCCGGGGTGTCCATCGGGGCGTAGGGGCCGGTGTGGTGGACGGAAAGCATGTAGCGCGTCATGGTCGTGACCTCTCGTGTGCGGCAACCCGGTGGCTGCCTCTCACTGTGTCATCGAACGCACGGACCCGAATACGACAACATCGCCGAAAAAAACTTTCAGCCGGCCTCGATCGCCGTCAGCCAGTCCGTGAGCAGGGCCCGCACCAGCGCCGGCCGTTCGAGGTGGGTGTTGTGGCCGGTGCGGTCGAGCACGGCCACCGTGGCGCGCGGGAATCGTCGGGCCAGCTCGACCTGGTCCTGCCAGCCCACGACCGCGTCCTGGCGGCCCGCCACGATCAGCACCGGCCGGTCGTAGCCGTCGATCGCCTCGTCGGGCAGCTCCTCGAGGGAGTACCGCTGGTCGAGCCGCTCCATCGCCTCGGCATCGGCGGCGAGCAGGCCCGGCAGGGCTGCCGACGCGAACCGCTCCCACGTGGCCCGCGTGCGGATGACCGCGAGGGGCGCGAACAGCTCGACGTGCTCGGGCGGGATCGTGGCGAGCAGGCCGGGCTCCTCCTCCAGCACGACGTGCTCGGGAACCCGGCGGTTCTCCCGGACGGAGTCGACGACCGGCGCCAGGATCGCGAAGCCCGCGCACTGGTCGGAGCGGCGACGGACGACCTCCCGCGCCAGGAGTCCGCCGAGCGAGCAGGCCACGAGCAGGAACGGTCTGCTGCCCACCTGCTCGCCGATGACCTCGTCGAGCCAGTCGGCGATCTCCGGCAAGCCCCCGAGCCCGTCGAGCGGCGACGTCTGCCCGAAGCCGGGAAGGTCGAGGTGGAAGCGCTCGAACCGGCCGTCCGCCTCGAAGACGTCGTCCAGGTCGAGCAGGAGCCGGTGGTCGACGCCGTTGCCCTGCACGAAGACGACGGGCATCCCGGACCCTCGCCGCACCACGTGCGCGCGCTGCTGCGTCATGTGCGCCCCTCCCCCTCGCTCGTCCCAACCTAGAACGGCGAGCCCGTGCCCGCGAGGAACACGACGGCCGAGAGCAGCGCGAAGGTCAGGAGCGTCGCGCCCATCACCGGCCCGACCAGTCGGCTCGTGGGCCCGTCGACCGTGCGCAGACGCGGCAGCAACGCCGTCAGCGCGACGCCCTGCACCAGCGCGAGGACCGCGATCGAGGCGTCCTCCAGGAAGAACGCCAACGGCACGAAGTGCACCGCCACCACGACGGCGACCCACCACGCCATCCACCGCTCCGCGCCCCGGCGCCACAGGACGAGGCAACCGATGCCGGCCGCGAGCACCTCGAGTCCGACGACCACGCCGAACCAGGCGTAGCGGTCGTCCAGGGCGCTGCCGTCGTCCCATCGGATCGCGACGGCGTATCCGAACACGCCCGCGAGGGCGATGCCAAGGCCCGAGCCGACGCCGAGGCGCCAGCGCCACGGCTCCGGCGGGTCCTCCTGGCCCCACCCGAACCACACCATCGTCATCAGACCGAACCAGGCGATCGTGAACGCGTGGTCGCGGACGAACTCGGTGAGCACGGAGGCCTCCAGCGGCAGGGCTGCGTCGGTGGTGTGGCGGCGGGCCGGTCAGCCCGCTGCGCCCACCCTAGGCGTGCGCCAGCACCCAGTCGGCCAGCGTGTCAGCGACGCGCTCCCAGCCGTCGTCGAGCATGACGTCGTGCCCGAGGCTCGGCAGCATGACGGGCTCGGTCCCCCACGCGCACGCCGTGGCGAACACGTCCGACGGCGGGAAGATGACGTCCTCCTGCGCGCCCAGCACCAGCAGCGGCACGTCGACGGGACGCGGCTTGGGACGGTCGAGCACGAGCATGTCGAGAAAGGCGCGGTAGGACTCGGACTTCACGTTCGCCGTGGTCAGGTCGACCACGTCCTGGCTCGTCTCGGGGCGGAAGAACAGGTGCCGCACGTCCTCCGGCCGCCGCACCAGCAGGCCCAGGTCGAGCGTCAGGTTGCCGCGGAGGAAGTCGGCCGGCCTGCGGATCGCGATGTCGATCGTGACGCCGATGACGCCGCGCGGGGGCATCGACGCGAGCAGCGCCGCGCCCGCGATCGCCGGACGGTTGTCGCGCGCGAGCATGCCCTGCACGACGGCGCCGCCCATCGAGTGGCCGGCGACGAACGGCGGGGTCTCGAGGCCGAGGCCCGTCAGCACCGCGACGACGTCGTCGATGTAGTCACGCATCCGCATCCGGTTGAGCGTGACGCCGTCGGTCGAGCCGCCGTGTCCGCGCAGGCCCACGGCCGTCGAGGAGATTCCTCGCTCGGCCAGCCGCTGCGCGAAGCCCTCGTGCCAGCACCACGGGCCGTGCCACGCGCCGTGGACGAGGACGATCTCGGCCTGCGGATCGTCGGCGATGAGGCGGATGGCATCGAGCGCTGTCATCCGGGGAGCATGGCAGCGCGGACTGCGGCCTGTCCCGGTTTTGACCGACGACATCGCAGTCGGCTCCGACCTCTGTTTCACTCGAACGATGAGGGTGGAACGGGTGGTCCCCAACCTGCTGGTCGACGACATCAGCGTGGCCGTGCGGCAGCACCGGGACGTGCTCGGGCTCGAGGTCGTCATGGACCACGGCTGGATCGTCACGCTTGCCGATGCCGACGGTCACCAGCTGAGCCTGATGACCGGCGACGCCACGGCCAGCGTGAACCCCGATGTCTCGGTCTTCGTCGACGACGTGCACGCCGCGCTCGCTGCAGCGATCGGGGCCGACGTCGAGATCGTGCACCCGTTGACGTTCGAGCCGTGGGGCGTCACGCGCTTCTTCTATCGCGACGCCTCGGGTCGCGTGGTCAACGTCGGCATGCACACGTGATGGCCGCTACTAGCGAGCGACGTGTGCTCGACCGATCAGCACTGAGGTCGAGAAGCAGATCGGCACCGAGAGGATCAGTGCCACTGGCAGCAGGCCCACGACGTCGATCGGCCCCGCCGACGACGCGCTCTCGTTGATCGCCCACATCCCGAGTGCGGCGAGCAAGAGGCAGACGGCCACTCCCACCCCCGTCGCGAGCGCCACCACTGCGGTGTGCGGCAGGCCTGGCGCGGAGGCACTCGCCAACGTCTGGAGGCCGACCACCGGCACGCCCATGATCAAGGCTGCGAAGGCGATCCACGTCGCGTACAGCGCGCAGAAGATCAGCACGGCGACGATCTCGGTGACCTCCGACCTCGGCGAGACCGCCCACCGCACGAGGAAGCCGAAGAACGAGACGACTCCCGCACCCGCTCCGAAGACCACGACTCCGACCGCCCACGCCAACGGCCTGCTCCAGAAGCGAACAGGGCTCTCGGTCGTCATTCCACGCACACCTCGCGCTGCGGTCAGACCGCGGGCGGGGGCGGCGGGTAGGCCGCGATCTCGTGGGCCTTCGGGTTCGGGCCGTAGACGTTGTCCGGGTGGGAGTCCTGCACGCACCAGACGATGAGGAGGATCCAGCCGACGATCGGGACGAGATACAGCAGCTGGAGCCAGCCGGAGCGACCGGTGTCGTGCAACCGGCGCGCACCGACGGAGAACGACGGGATGAAGGTGGCCAGCGTGAATACCAGACCGACGACGCCGGTGCCGGAGCCCGCGAGGTCCGAACCGATGATCAGGTCGATCACGGTCGTCACCATCGAGACGATGACCGTTGCCAGCACCCAGAACCAGTACTCGGAGCGGCGCGCGCGACCGGTGAACGTCGCGTACTGGGACAGGACGCTGGTGACGGCTTGCTGCAGGTTCACGGCTTCTCCGAGGCAGAGGTGGACAGGCTGCTCACAAGGTAGCGAGAGGCTGACGCTGGCGGACGGTTTCTCTGCTCTTGGCCCATGGGCGAACCGATCATGTCCAGCTGACGACGGGCCACAACACCGACCAAGGTCCCGCGTAGATCGCTCGGGAGGCTTACGAGGCATTCCTGGCTGGCAGCCCTCTGCCCGGCCGCGAGCAGGGATAGCGCCCGCCTACTTCTCCGACTCCCGGAGCGACGTCAGCGCGCCGAACACTGACAGCGCCGCGACGGCGATGCACGCGATCGAGATGCCGAGGTCGCCCGAGCGTCCGGAGACGAAGGCGCCGGCCGCTGCCGCGAACGCGCAGATGCAGAGGGCTGCGGCGTTGAGCTGCAACGCGGTCCGCGCCCACGGTGGTCGCCGTCGCATCGGCATGTGATCACCTGCTGTCCTCGGTCCGTCCAACCTAGGGCCGCTCGTTCCCCCACGCCGGTTGCCCTCACTTCACGAGGTACGTGAAGTAACTGCCCAGCTTCCGGAGCGCGGCTTCCGACAGGTCCGGGTGACGCTCCCGCATCACCGTGACGACCTCGTCGCCGATCTCGACCAGGGACTTCTCGTCCCACTCGATCGGGACCGCCATCGTCTCGTCGAGCAGCGACTGCACCTCGGAGCGGGTCGCCTCGCTGGAGACGGTGGCCTCGAACTCCGCGCTGTTGCTGCTCGGGTATCGCTTGAGGAAGAGCACCACCGCCTCGCTGAGGTCGACCGGGGCATTCACGGGCGAGACTTCCCCAAATCTCGACCCTTGCGCGCACGCTCAAGCTCCTCGGGATCCAGCATCCACGGCCCGTGCGGGTCGAGCGCCGCGCAGCCACCGCCCACGAAGGTGTCCAGCAGGGCCCGGTACCCGCTCATCCCGTCGACGAGGGCGTACTCGACGCGGTACTGGGGCTCCGCGCCGTTCCGGCCCGGCACGGCCGTCGTGACCCGGGCGGCGGTGTCGGCGTAGAAGTGGACCTGGACGCCCTCCCCCAGGTTCTTGTCCTCGACCGTGAAGACGTCGTTGCCGGAGTGCTCGGTCACGAACGCCCAGAACGCGGCCGCGGCGCCCTGGGTGGAGTCGTTCGCGCGCCACTCCTGCTCGTCGCCGCCGTCCTCGTCGGTGAAGGTCAGCGCGGTCTTGGCGCCGGGGCCGACGACCCGGTCGGGCTCGGGGCTGTTCTTCGTGCGGTCGGCCGCCTCGGAGCAGATCAGGAAGGCGACCGAGCGGACCGCGTCGGCAGCCAGCCGGCCGTGGTCGCGCCCCAAGGCCTCCTCGACGGCCGTGGTCATCCGCTTCCAGTCCTGCTTGTCGGTGGCGTGCTTGCCGCGGCGAGGATCGCGGTGGATCTCCAGGCCCTCGGCCGCCTGCTCCGCCGTGGCGACGACAGCGAGCACCTCGGGCAGCAGCTCCGGATCGACCGCGTCGGGGTTGCGGCCGGGACGGGTCGAGCCGTGGATGTAGTGGCCGACGTACTTCAGGACGGCCTCGTCGAGCGGCGCCAGCACCACGCCGCGCTTGGCCCGCTGACGGTTCGCGACGTACGTCTGCGCCCGCTGGATGTCGGCCTCCTCGGTCGCCGCGTGCAGCGACTCGACCAGCTGGCCGCGCTCCATCAGCGCGATGTCGGCGCCGTACCGGACGAGCGTGATGAGCTCGGTCGGGACGTCGCGCAGGAAGGCGTCGACCTCGGCGGGCGAACCGAGCAGGATCGGGTCGAGCAGCGCGACCGCGGCGTCCTCGTCGAGCGGCCCCTCCGTGCCCGCGGCGCTGCACAGCGGCAGCACCGCGACCCACAGCAGCAGGTGCCGCGCCAGGTCGTCTCGCAGGACGTCGAGGTGCGCCTTGGAGATCGGGAACGAGAACGTCCGCGGGTCGTGGTTGGCGTTCGCCCCGGCCCCGAGCTGGAGCCGCAGCCCGTCACCGTCCCGGACGACGCGAGGGATCCAGCCGGTACGCGTGAGCACAATGTCCGACACAGGTCGAACGTACTGCCGGATCGCACCCCGGACGAGCGAGGGTGGCCGCGCATTCCTTGCCACACGAGACAAGCCTCCGGCAGTGCGGCCAAAGCTGTCGCGGTCGCAGCACCCTTAGGGCCAAACTTCGGCACTGTGTCGCTTACATTCACCGAATGGAGAACAGAGAGTGCCGTGGCTGTAGGAGGCAGTTGCCTGGGGCAGACTTCGCTGCGCCCAGTCGTCAGAAGTGCAAGGGCTGTGAGCTCTATGACGTCACTGTAAGCAACAGCAAGGGACGGGGTGCTGCCATAGAGATGTCGCGTGACGAGGTCCTGACCGTGTTCGGTCCTGCTGACAGTCGCCGGTGCTTCTACTGCGGGATCGCAGAACCGGCATACGTTTCAATGCAAATCCCTAATCCGAGTGGAAAGCCGGGACTTCGGCTCGGACTCGACCGACTCGACTCCTCTCGGCCCTACACGACGGACAACGTGGTCATCTGCTGCCTCGTTTGCAACCGACTCAAGTCGTCAACCTTCAAGCACCCAGAGATGATCCTTCTCGGAAAGACTGTCCACTCGATCTGGATTGCTCGAGGACTCGATGCACGTTTCCCGCAAGCGGCAGGCGGTTCCTAGGATCCAGTGGTCGATCCGATTAATGCCGGCCCCGAAGGGTTCGGTGCATCGCCTAACGTGCCGCGGCGAGCAGCTGCTCGGAGACGTCCCAGAGGCGTCGGGCGTCGTCGGGATCGAGCGCATGGGGCATCACGCCGTGGATGCCTTCGAGCTGGTCGACGACGGTCGCCTCGCGGCAGTCCTCGAAGTAGCGGCCTCCGACACCGTCGACGAGCGGCGACGTGGCGAGGAAGACGGATGTGGCCGCACCCTGCTCAGGCGACTTCATCCGGAAGAGCCCGGCCGCCTCGGCCTGGCGCGACTGCTCCTCGGCGGCGGCCCGCTTCTCGGCCGACCAGTGACGCTGCAGCGGCGTCCAGATGCCACCGGGCATCAGGGCGTTGGCCGTGATGCTGTCGCCCGCCCACCGGCGCGTGGCCTCGACGGCGAACAGGGAGTTGGCGGTCTTCGACTGGCCGTAGGCGAGGCCAGGGTCGTAGTCGCGGCGCTCGAAGAAGAGGTCGTCGAACACGATCGGCGAGGCCGCGTGGCCGCTGGACGAGACCGCCACGACGCGGGCCCGATCGGCAGCGGCGAGCGCCGCGTGGAGTCCGGTCGCGAGGGCGAAGTGACCGAGGTGGTTGACGCCCAGCTGCTGCTCCCAGCCCTGGGCCGTGGTGCCGAACGGGGTGTCCATCACGCCGGCGTTGTTGACCAAGATGTCGAGCGGGCCCGACCACGCCTGCGTCAGCGCGTCGACCGAGGCGAGGTCGGCGAGGTCGAGCGGCGCCACGCGGACGTCGTCGCGTCCACTGGTGCGGGCGATGTCAGCCGCCGCAGCGTCGCCCGCCGCAGCGTCGCGCACCGCGAGCGTGACCTGCGCGCCGGCGTGGGCGAGCGCGCGGGCGGTCTCGATGCCGATGCCGGACGCTCCCCCGGTCACGAGGGCTCGCTTCCCCGTCAGGTCGACACCGTCCACGACCTCCAGCGCAGTCGTGGAGTCGTCGAACGGGCTGGTGATCTGTTCCGAACTAGCCATGCCAGCAACGTTACCAACTAGTTGGTTGGCTGTAGGGTCGAGTCATGGTTCGGGACGGAGACGCCAGTCGGCGACGACTGCTGGACGCGGCCACCCAGGAGTTCGCAGCCCACGGCCTGGCCGGTGCGCGCGTCGACCGCATCGCCGCGTCGGCGAAGGTCAACAAACAGCAGATGTACGCCTGGTTCGGCTCCAAGGACGGCCTGTTCGACGCCGTCTTCGCCGCGCAGCTCGACCGCATCGTCGACGCCGTCCCGTTCACGGCGGACGACCTCCCCGGGTACGCCGTCGCCCTCTACGACAGCTACCTGACCGATCCCGAGATCATCCGGCTCGTCGGATGGAACCGGCTTGAGCGGGTCCCGACCGGCGACCTGTTGGCCGGCCACGGAGCCCTCACGGAGCCCAAGCGCGACGCGCTCCAGCAGGCCCAGCGCGACGGCCTGGTCGTCGACGGACTCGCGCCCGACGTCGTCTACGCGATGGTCATCGGCATCGCCGGTTCGTGGTCGCCGCTCAGCGGCACGGTCACCGCCGCACCGGAGGACGACGAGGCCGAGCACGACCGTCGCCGCGCGGCACTGCGCGGGACGGTGGCGCGCGCCTTCACGACCGCGCGCCCGTAGCGGTCGCAGATCCGGCGGAGCGACCCCCGCGCGGCTACCGTGAGCGCCATGCCCCACACCACGCCTCAGAAGGTCGTGCTCCACGGACACGAGCTCTCCTACGCCGACCGAGGCGAGGGGCCGGTCGTGCTCTTCATCCACGGCATCCTCGGCTCGCAGCAGCAGTGGTCGCACCTGGTCGACCGGATGGACGACGACCACCGTGTGGTGCTGCCCGACCTGTTCGGCCACGGCGAGTCAGCCAAGCCGATGGGCGACTACTCGCTCAGCTCCCACGCCGCGACGATGCGCGACCTGCTGGACCACCTCGGCGTCGACCGCGTGACGCTCGTGGGGCACTCCCTCGGCGGCGGCATCGCGATGCAGTTCTTCTACCTCTTCCCCGAGCGGGTCGAGCGGCTCGTGCTGGTCTCGAGTGGTGGCCTGGGCCGCGAGGTGAACGTGGCCCTGCGTGCTGCGACTCTCCCCGGCGCAGCCCAGGTGCTGAGCGTCGCGGCGTCGGCGCCTGTCCTGTCGCCGATCGAGGCGCTGGGCAAGGCCGCGTCGAAGGCCGGGTGGCGGCCGGGCGCCGACATCCGCGCGATCTGGCGGGGCTTCAGCTCGCTCGGCGACCGCGAGAGCCGGCGCGCCTTCCTCGCCACCACGCGTGCCGTGATCGACATCGGCGGGCAGAGCATCAGCGCGCACGACCACCTCGAGGGCTCGCTGCCCATCCCGACGCTGATCGTGTGGGGCTCGAAGGACCACATGATCCCCGCCGCCCACGCCCGCAGCGTCGAGGAGTCGCTGCCGGACTGCCAGGTCGAGATCTTCGACGGCGCGGGGCACTTCCCGCACCTCGACGACCCCGACCGCTTCGCCCGCATCCTGCGCGAGTTCATCGCGTCCGACGCCTGACTTCTGCGGACGAGCGGGGTGGGCTCCGCGCACTTAGCCTGAGTCATGGGAATCATGAAGAAGGCCGGGGCATTCGGCGTGGCCAAGATGGTCTACGACCAGGCCCGCAAGCCTCAGAACCAGGCCCGCATCAAGCGCGCCGTCGCGAACGTCAAGGCTCGACGAAGCGGTGGTCAGCCGCGCTGAGGTCGCGAGCGGCCTCCCGCCGGAGCGACACTGAGACATGACCTCGATCCCCGACCACGACTCCTACATCGCCGGGGCGCCGGAGGCGTTCGGGCCGGCGCTCAGCCACCTCCGGGACCTGCTGCGCGGGGCCCTGCCCGACGCGGACGAGATGACGGCTTACAACATGCCGGGGTTCGCGATCGGCGGCAAGGTCGTCGCCAGCTACGCCGCCTTCAGCAAGCAGATGGGCCTGTACGTCCTCGGCCCGGCGATCGCGGCCCACGCCGACGAGATCGCTGAGGCGGGGCTCAAGGCCACCAAGACCGGCGTCACCTTCTCGGCGCGCAGGTCGATCCCGGACGACCTCGTGGTGAGGCTCGCCCAGACGTCCCGCGACCACATCGTCGGCTGACGTTGGCGCCCTAGTCCTCGAACTGGGTCCGCACGGACTGCCACTGCTCCCAGACCCGCTCCGGGTCGAGGTCGTCGTAGCCACGTTGCGCCGCCACCGCCTCAGCCGAGGAGCGCGGCAGGCGCATGCACGTCGCGCCGTCGCGGATCTCGAGCACCTCTTCCTCCGCGAGCGGACTGCCCTTCTCGCGTTCGGCGTTCAGCAGGATCGCCACCAAGGCGGGGATGAATTGCAGCACGAGGTCGTCATCGGAGCTCATGGCAGAACTATGCCGTCCGGCGTGGTGATCGAGCCGTGCCGCTCAGTCGAGGGTGGAGATCACGGTGACGTCCGGCTCGTCATCGTCCGGGGGTTCGAATCCGGCACGATGTCGCTCGAACAGCTCCGGCTCGACGATCACATCGTCGGCATGCCCTCCCCTGCGGTGAGCCAACCTGCGCCGCAGGACGTGCTCGGCCGTCTCGAGGTAGACGACTTCGACGACGGCACCGTGAGCGCGTCCGAGCGCCCGGTAGTCGTCGCGCTGCGACCTCGACGAGAACGAGTAGTCGACCACCACGTCCTGGCCGGCATCAAGGGCCTGCGCGATCTCTTGGCGGTGCGCGGCTCGAATGCCCGCAGCCAGCTCATCCAGGTCCGTCGTGGACTCGTCGTGACCCAGCCGCCACATCTCGACATCGATCGAGAACCGCCGCCAGCCGCGCGACTCCAGTGCTCGGGCGTAGGTCGACTTGCCCGCACCCGCCAAGCCACACATGAGGACCAGCCGCGCCATGCGCTCAGCGCTTTCGGTTCCACAGCTGGTGCGTCACCCCGCTGGAGGTGCTGACCGACTCGACGTCGAATCGCTCCTGGAGGCCCGGCAGGTCGTCCCAGATGCGCACGCCTGAGCCGAGCACGATCGGCACGATCACCAGGTGCAGGAAGTCGACCAGATCGGCCTGCAGGAACTGGCGCACTGTCGACGGACCGCCCCCGATCCGCACATCGGCGCCGCCGGCTGCGTCCTGCGCCAGGCGCAACGCCTCCTCCGGCGAGGCGTCGACGAAGTGGAAGCTCGTGCCGTTCTCGAACTCGATCGACGGACGCGGGTGGTGCGTCAGGATGAAGACCGGCGTGAGGAACGGCGGGGCGTCACCCCACCAGCCCTGCCATCCGTCGTCGGGCGACTCGCCCTGTTGCGGGCCGTACTTGCGGCGGCCCATGATCTCGGCCCCGATGCCCTGGCCCCACATGCTGAACATCGCGCGGTCGACCGTCACGGGCTCGTCGATTCCGTGCACGCCATGGATCACCCGGCCGTCGAACCAGCGGAAGATCGCCTCCGCCCCACCGATCGGCTGCTCCAGCGTGACGTGGCCACCAGCGGCGAAGCCATCCGAGGAAACCATGAGGTTGTGGACACGCGTGCGCGACATGACGGCTCCTGAGGTGGCAGTTCGACTCGCTTGGACCCTAGGGTCGCGCAGGCGCGAGGTCTAGGTGCTCCTCGAATCGAGGCCGATTCGCGGCTTGTCGGATTCAGACGTTGAAGCGGAACCTCTGCTGTCTCGTGCAGCACTGTCGCAGGCGCGGAAGTCTGCTGCGACTCTTGAGACTGCCGCGGCAGGGGACCGGTATCGTCGCGTCTCAATTGGGATGCACGTCGCGGACCCGGTCAGGACGGAGCGGAATGACAGAGCCGGCGGACCGAGGAACGAGGGGGCGCCGCGTCCGTCGCCTCGCAGTCGTCACCATCGGCCTCATCCTGGCGGCTCTCGGCGCCTACTACGGCCCTCAGGTCCTCGGCCTTGGCGCGGGACATGCGACAGCGACCAGCGCGGCCGAGGCAGCGGAGGCTCTGCCAGGAGTCACCTCCGCGGAAGCCACTGTGGCCGAGCGCTACCGGACTCGTTTCCGTCACCTGCCCTTGCCCGAGAGCACCTCCAGGCCCCGTGGCGAGGTGACGATGAACATCGTCCTTGATGCCGACCTGTCCCCCGCGCAGCTGACCGACGTGATGAAGCGCGTCCGACAGGATCTGACGGACCCCGAGCTCGTCCGCTACGCCGTTTCGATCAACTACACCCAGCCCGGCCGCGACCGGCGCATCTTCGACGGCTGGGGAGTCCCTCGGCCGCCCGTGCCTCGGTCCGACGACGAGCTCGGTCGGATCGCTGACTTCGCGCTGGGCCTACCCGACGGAGCCTGGTTCGACCTTGATCCGGCGACCTTCGAGCAGGGGCAGTTCACCGATGCCGAACCGCCGCCATACGCCGACCTCCTCGGGCTCGAGGTGGATGAAAGCTACACGGTCGGGGTCGGCCACGACTCTGCTTCGACCAGCGACGTCCTCGACGAAGCGGTACGCCTGACCGACAGCGCCTCGGCAGCCCTCGATGGACCGACCGTCGTCCACGTGGTGGGAGGAAGCGGCGCACGGGTGCTGACCACGACCGATCCGGCACGTCTGACCGAGGCTCTGCGCCAGATCTCCGCGCTTCTTGCTCAAGCGGACGCAGTCGCCACGCCGGTCGTGTCCTTCACAGCTGAGCGGGAGATGACGGTCGGCGACGACTCGGACGGCACCGTGACGGCGAGCCTCACCATCGGTACTCCGAACGACTGCGCACGTGACGACGCCCCCTCGTCCTCGTTCGCGAGCGCTGCGTCCACCGTGCTCGACGAGCACGGGATCGAGCACACCGTCGAGTGGCCCGGTTGTCCGTAGGCGTCTGGAGACCCCTCAGACGTTGAACCTGAACTCCACGACGTCGCCGTCGGCCATGACGTAGTCCTTGCCCTCCATGCGGACCTTGCCGGCCGACTTCGCGTCGTTCATCGTGCCGTGGGCCACGAGGTCGTCGAAGGAGACGATCTCGGCCTTGATGAAGCCCTTCTGGAAGTCCGTGTGGATCACGCCGGCGGCCTCCGGGGCGGTGGCGCCCTGACGGATCGTCCAGGCGCGCGACTCCTTGGGGCCGGCGGTCAGGTAGGTCTGCAGGCCGAGGGTCGAGAAGCCGACGCGGGCCAGCTGGTCGAGGCCGGGCTCGGTGATGCCGAGGTCGGCGAGCATCTCGGCGCGCATCTGCTCGGCCTCCTCGTCGTCACCCAGCTCGACGAGCTCGGCCTCGCTCTTGGCGTCGAGGAACACGGCCTCCGACGGGGCGACGAGGGCGCGCATCTGGTCCTTCAGCGCGTCGTCGTTGAGCTCGTCGGTGTCGCAGTTGAAGACGAAGATGAACCGCTTGGCGGTCAGCAGGTGCAGGTCGCGCAGCAGGTCGAGGTCGAGGCCCGCCTTCAGCACGCCGTCGCCTGCCTCGAGCGCCGCCTTGGCCTTGGTGGCCTCCTCGAACACGGGCACGAGCGACTTGTCCTTGCGCGACTCCTTGTCGAGGCGCGGCAGGGCGTTGTCGACGGTCTGCAGGTCGGCCAGCACGAGCTCGATCGAGATCGTCTCGATGTCGCTGCCGGGGTTGACCTCGCCGTCGACGTGGGTCACGTCCTCGTCGCGGAACACGCGGGTGACCTGGCAGATCGCGTCGGACTCGCGGATGTGGGAGAGGAACTTGTTTCCCATGCCCTCACCCTCGGAGGCACCGCGGACGATGCCGGCGATGTCCACGAACTGCACCGTGGCGGGCAGGATCTTCTCCGAGCCGAAGATCTCGGCGAGCTTGCCGAGGCGCTCGTCGGGGACCCCGACGACGCCGACGTTGGGCTCGATCGTGGCGAACGGGTAGTTCGCGGCGAGCACGTCGTTCTTGGTCAGAGCGTTGAAGAGCGTGGACTTGCCGGCGTTGGGCAGGCCGACGATGCCGATGGAGAGAGCCACGAGGAGACAGCCTACTGGGGCCGCTGCGCCGCACCGAATCTCACCCGGAGCAGGTCCGGCCGAACCGACGCGCGTGGCCCCGACTGCTGGCACCCTGGTCGTGTGAGCACGTCCGATCCGACCCCGCCCCCACCGGCGACTGAGCCGCAGCACCACCCGGCCCAGCCGCAGCCGATGCTGAACACGCGGCCCGGCGGCCCGACGCCGCCGTGGGTCATCTGGGCGGCCGTGGTCGGCACGATCGTGCCGTTCCTGTTCGCCGGGTTGTACGTGCTCGTGCTCCTCCTGCTGGAGAGCTAGGACGTCGCGAGCCTGAAGGCGCGCACGGACTGGTCGTACCAGTCGTCGCGCAGACCGAGATCGCTCATGCCCAGCCGTGCGCACACCGCCTGCGACGCGGCGTTCTCCGGAGCCGTGACCGCGAAGACCTCGTTGATCCCGCCGGCCGCCGCGCGGGCGACGAGCGCCTGCGCAGCCTCGGTGGCGTAGCCGTGACCGTGGGCGTCGGGATGCAGGTGCCACCCGATCTCGTGGTCGCGTCGGTCGACGCCCTCGCTGGCGGGCAGCGGCCCGAGCACGACCTGCCCGATCGGCCGGTCCTCCCCCTTCACGCACACCGCGAAGACTCCGGCCGCCGGGTGCGTGCCGGCGCGGCCCGGCTGGTTCGCCAGGCCCGTGCGCACCTCCTCGCGGGTGCGGGGCCGACGTGGCCCGCTCCACCGCGCGACCTCGGGGATCGCGAACAGCTCGGCCAGGAAGTCGAGGTCGTGCCGCGTGAAGCGGCGCAGCACGAGCCGCTCGGTCTCGACGTGCGCGAGGTGCTCGGGACGCAGCCGGAAGTTGTGACCCTCACCGCCGTAGAAGGGGTCGGGCCCGATCCCGAGGTCCTCCGCCCCGAGCCGGGCCGCGACCGCCGCCGACGGCTCGTTGTCGGGATACATGCCGATGACGAGCTCCTCGAGGCCCGCGGTGAACGCCTGGAGCGCCAGCAGCCGCGCCGCCTTCGTGGCGTATCCGCGCCCGGCCGCATCGGGGTGCAGGTGCCAGCCCAGCTCGTACTCGCCCACGAACCCGCCGTCGATCCGCGTGCACGGAGCGATCAGCACCGAGCCGACGGCGCGGCCCGTGTCGTGGGAGATGATCGCGCGCTGCACGCTCAGCGGGTCCTTCTCCTCCCGCACGCGGTATCCCTCGATGCGCTCGAGCGCCTCGGACTCGTCGGCGAGGAGGTGGAACGGCGGGTTGTCGAGCCAGCGCACGACGTCGATCCGCGAGTGGATGTCGAGCACCTCGGGCGCGTCGGACGGCTCGTACGGGCGGAGCGTGAAGTGCTCCGTCACGACGTCGGGGTACCAGCCCCGCAGGTCGGCACTCGCTTCGACGCTGGGCTCCTCGAAATTCGACACGGCTCCAGTCTGCCCGGCGCCTGCGGGCTTTTGTCACCGCGCCGCCCTACCTTCAGAACATGGCAGGTCTCGCGGCCCCGGCCGCGCTCGCTCAGCGCGACATCACGCTCGCGGCCGCATCGCGCGGCGCGGTGCTGCTGGTCGCGCTCCTGACCATCATCGACCTCATCGACGGCAGCCTCGGCATGTTCACCTCGGTCGGCGTGCTCATGGCGTCGGTCTCGGTGCCACTGTCGGTCACCCCCAGCCAGCTGTGGGCCACGGTCCTCGCTCCCCCGCTGCTGCTCATCGGCGTACTGACGCTGGCGGTCGTCATCGACCCGGCGGCGGTTGCTCCCGAGGGCATGCCGGAGTCCGCCGGTCGCTTCGGCCGCGTGCTCGCCGGCACGGTCGACCGCGGCATCACGCTCGCGGTCGCCGAGACCTTCACGCTCGCCGCGCTCGGCCTGCGCCGACTCGCACTGCGGTAGGAGTGGACTGAGGTCTGCCCCTCGAGGCCGCTCGTTCCTCACGGCACCTCAGGGCCCGGAAGCTGACCGCCCCTCAGCCGGTCTCCTCGTCGACGAAGCACCAGCGCCAGGCCTCGCCCGGCTCGAAGCTGCGCATGACCGGATGCCCCGTCTCGTGGAAGTGCGCGGTCGCGTGCTGGCCCTCGGAGGAGTCGCAGCAGCCCACGTGGCCGCAGGTCATGCAGATGCGCAGGTGCACCCACGACGCTCCGTCACGCAGGCACTCGGCGCACCCGGTGGGGGTCAGCGGCGTCGGCACCTCGCACGCCACCCGCAGGTGCTCGCAGGCGCCCGACGCGTCGTAGCTGGCGCGCAGGTCGACCTCTCGATCCACGGTGGTCTCCTCCTCCGCGAGGCGGTCGAGGATCGACTCCTCGACGTCGAGCGCGTCCAGCACGCGCTGCAGCACCGACTGGTCGACGGTGCCCTCGCCGCGGATGCGGATCAGCTCGGCGCGCTCGCGCGCCAGGGTCGCGGCGCGTGCGCGGCTGTACTGCGCGGCGGGGGTGTCGACGCTGCCGAGCCGTTCCCAGATCGCGTTGGCCCGGTCCTGCGCACGGTTGCGGAGGCGCTGCAGCACCTCGTCGGAGACCGTGCCGGCGATCTCGTCCTCGAGGTAGCGCAGGCCCGCGTTGGCGGCGGCCTGGTGCACGGTCGCCTCCGTGAGGTTGTCCTCGTGGCGGTCCGGGCCGCTGACCTTCAGCACCCGCACCAGCAGCGGGAGGGTGAGGCCCTGCAGCATCAGCGTGCCGACCGTGACGACGAACGCCACCATCACGAGCACCTCGCGCTGCGGCGTGTCCTCCGGCAGCAGGAACACGGCGGCGAGAGTGACGACCCCGCGCATGCCGGCCCAGCCGATCAGCAGCGGCGTGGTCCACGGCGGAGGCGGGTCGGCGCGACGGACCGACGGGATCATCCGCGGCAGGTAGGTCGCGGGGAAGATCCAGACCAGGCGGATGCCGATCACAGCGGCCAGGATGATCAGGCTCACCGCGACGACACGACCGGTGCCGAGGTCGCTGTCGCCCACGTCGGAGACGATCGACTGCACCTGCAGGCCGATCAGCAGGAACGTCGTGTTCTCCAGAACGAACGAGATCGTCGCCCAGTTCATCCGCTCGAACAGGCGCGACGTGGCCGACTGGATGATGGGCGACTTGTGGCCGATCAGCAGGCCCGCCACCACGACGGCCAGCACGCCCGACGCGTGGGCGTCGGTGCCGGCCCAGTGGATCTCCTCGGCCGGCACGTAGGCCAGCCAGGGGGTCAGGAGGGACAGCGAGACGTCGGTGAGGTCGTCGGTGATCCGCTTGCGCACCTGCACCACGACGAGCGCCACGATCACGCCCACCAGCAGTCCGCCCAGCGCGGAGATCAGGAACTCCACGCCGATCTCGAACAGGCTCACCGATCCGGCGATCGCGGCGATCGACGTGCGCAGCAGCACGATCGCGGTCGCGTCGTTGACGAGGCTCTCACCCTCGAGGATCGTCACGACGCGGCGCGGCAGACCGATGCGGCGGGCGACGGCGGTGGCGGCGACGGCGTCCGGCGGCGCGACGACCGCGCCCAGCGCGAGACCCACGGCCAACGGCACGTCGAGCAAGGCGGTTGTCAGGAAGCCGATCACGACGGTCGTCACCACCACGAGGGCGATGCTCAGCAGCGCGATCGGACGTCGGTTCGCGCGGAAGTCGACGAGCGGTGTGCGGATGGCGGCGGCGTAGAGCAGCGGCGGGAGCAGGCCGACCAGCACGATCTCCGGCGTCAGCTCGACGTCGGGAATGAACGGCACGTAGGAGCCGGCGATGCCGAACACGATGAGCACGAGCGGCGCAGCGACGGGCAGTCGGCCGGCCAGCGTCGAGACGGCAACGGCCAGGCTGACGGCGACGACGATGGTCAGGGCGGTATCCACCTGCACATCCTGGCGCGCCCGTCCTAGTCGCGGAAGTGCTCGGGCGGTGAGATAGCGCCCACCCGCCGGTCGGGAACGGACGCAGGGTCACCGCTCGACCGGAGGATCAGCCCCAGACGCGGACCCACAGCCGGCGCCAGAAGCCGCGCGTCTCGTCGAGCTTGGCCTTCCGCGCCTGCGCCGCACGACCCTCGGCCTCCACCGCTCCGGCCCATGCGCCCGCGGCGATGCCGGTCCCGACGGCGGTCGGCAGCGACTCCCCCGACACCAGCGCCGACCCGGCGGCACCGAGCTCGGTCATCCTCCGGCGGCACTCCTCGCAAAGCGGACGACCCGTGGGCGACTCCGTCGTCGCCCGCCGCGTCTCGCACTGCGCACACCGCGTGGCCATGGGGTCAGGCTAGTGCGGGCGGTGAGATTGCGACGTGTGAACGACTGCGACACGTCGCTAGGTCACCGCCCGGTCGGACACGGTTCCTCAATCACCGCCCCCTGGCCTGAGACGCGGGGCGAGAACTTCCCCGTCGGCTGACAGGATCGGGGCATGACCGTCATCAAGATCAATGCCATCACCGTTCCGAAGGACTCCGGCGACGAGCTCGCCCACCGCTTCGCCGCCCGCGCGGGGGCCGTCGACGGGGCCGAGGGCTTCGAGGGGTTCGAGCTGCTGAAGCCGACCGACGAGCGTGACCAGTGGCTGGTCGTCAGCCGCTGGCGCGACGAGGAGACGTTCCAGGCGTGGGTCGCGTCGCCCGCGTTCGCGCACGGCCACCGCTCGGCGTCCGAGCGCAGCGGCGGCGAGCCGGCCAAGCCGGTCTCGACCCACAGCGAGGTCTGGAGCTACGAGGTCGCCGGCGGATCCGAGGGCTGAGGCCCTGACGGACCGTCAGAGCTTGCTGGAGGTGCCCGCGGCCTTCATGTCGCGGCGCAACTCCGGCGGGAGCGCGAAGATCAGGCTCTCGTCGGCGGTGCGGATGGCGCGGGCGTCGCCGATGCCCCGCTCCGCGAGGTAGCCGAGGACGTCCTGCACGAGGTCGTCGGGCACCGAGGCACCCGACGTGACGCCGACCGTGGTGACGCCGTCGAGCCAGGCCTCGTCGATCTCGGAGATGTCGTCGATGCGGTACGACGCGGCGGCACCGGCCTCGAGCGCGACCTCGACGAGGCGCACCGAGTTCGAGCTGTTTGCCGAGCCGACGACGATGACCAGGTCGGCGTCCTTCGCGATCTCCTTGACCGCGACCTGACGGTTCTGCGTGGCGTAGCAGATGTCGTCGGACGGCGGGTCCTCCAGCTGCGGGAACTTCTCGCGCAGGCGGCGGACCGTCTCCATCGTCTCGTCGACGCTGAGCGTGGTCTGCGAGAGCCACGACAGCGGCGTGCCCTCGGGGAACTCCAGGGCGTCGACGTCGTCGGGGTGCTCGACGAGGGTGATGTGGTCGGGCGCCTCACCGGCGGTGCCCTCGACCTCCTCGTGCCCCTCGTGCCCGATCAGCAGGATCTGCTTGCCCTCCTGGGCGAAGCGGCGGGCCTCGTGGTGCACCTTCGTGACGAGCGGGCACGTGGCGTCGATCGTCTTGAGGCTGCGGTCAGCGGCCTCGGCGTGCACCATCGGCGAGACGCCGTGGGCGCTGAAGACGACCGTGGCGCCCTCGGGCACCTCGTCGAGCTCCTCGACGAAGATCGCACCGCGCGCCGCGAGGTTGTTGACCACGTGCTTGTTGTGCACGATCTGCTTGCGCACGTAGACCGGGGCGCCGTAGAGGTCGAGCGCCTTCTCGACGGTGATGACCGCGCGATCGACGCCGGCGCAGTAGCCGCGCGGATCCGCGAGGAGCACCTGGCCGCCGACGGAGGGCATGCCGAGCGTGACCGAGGAAGACATGCCGCCATCCTAACGGTCCGACATGAGCGCCCGCCGACGTCCGAGGCTCCCTCTAGGGTGGCCGCCATGGCCCTCGACACCAGTGCGGACTCCCCCGCGCCGCTGCGCACGATCTCCCAGGCCGTCGGTGAGTACATCGGCCGGCTGGGTGCGGTGTGGGTCGAGGCCGAGGTCGCCCAGCTCAACCGCCGCCCCGGCATCTGCTTCCTCACGCTTCGCGACCTCGAGGCGAAGGTCTCGATGGGCGCCAAGTGCCACGTCAGCGTGCTCGACGCGTGCGCGGCGCCCGTCACCGCCGGCGCACGGGTCGTCGTGCACGCCAAGCCCACGTACTACGGCCCCAACGGCAGCCTCTCGCTCGACGTCCGCGAGATCCGGCCCGCCGGCGAGGGCGAGCTGCTGGCCCAGCTCGAGCGCCGCAAGCAGCTGCTGGCCGCCGAGGGGCTGTTCGAGCCGCGCTGGAAGAAGACGCTGCCGGTCCTGCCGCTGGGCATCGGCCTGGTCACGGGGCGCGCGTCGGCCGCCGAGCGCGACGTCCTCGAGAACGTGCGGCTGCGCTGGCCCGCTGCCCCCTTCCACGTGCGGCACGCCCTGATGCAGGGCGCCGAGTCCGCCCGTGCCGTCATCGCGGCCGTGGCCGAGCTCGACGCCGACCCGGCCGTCGACGTCATCGTCGTGGCCCGCGGCGGCGGATCGGTGGAGGACCTCCTGCCGTTCAGCGACGAGGCGCTCGTGCGGGCCGTGTTCGCGTGCACCACCCCGGTCGTGTCCGCGATCGGCCACGAGCCCGACACACCGCTGCTCGACCTCGTCGCCGACCTGCGCGCCTCCACCCCCACCGACGCCGCGAAGCGCATCGTGCCCGACGCCGCGGTCGAGCTGGAGGCCATCGCCTCGGTCCGGCTCCGCTCGCACCAGGCCGTCGTGCGTCTGCTCGAGCGCGAGCGGCACGGGCTCGAGTCGATCCGCAGCCGCCCCGCACTGGCGCGGCCCACCACGCTCGTCGACGCGCAGGCCGAGCTCGTGCTCACGGCCCGCGAGCGCAGCCGACGTGCGGTGGAGCAACGGCTCGATCGTGCCCGCGACGAGGTCGGCCACCACCTGGCGCGCGTCCGAGGACTGTCCCCGTTGGCCACGCTGCAGCGCGGCTACGCCGTGGCCCAGGCGCCCGACGGCACGGTGCTCACCTCGGTGACCGACGTCCCCGACGAGATCCACGTGCGGCTCGCCGACGGCCACGTCGTCACCCGCCGCACCTCCGTCCACCCCGACCCCCAGCAGGAGAACGTCGATGAGTGAGAAGCCCACGACCGAGAAGCCCGAGATCAGCTACGAGCAGGCCCGCGACGAGCTCATCGCCACGGTGCAGCGGCTCGAGACCGGCGGCACCACGCTCGAGGAGTCGCTCGCGCTCTGGGAGCGCGGCGAGGAGCTGGCGCGCATCTGCCAGACCTGGCTCGACGGCGCGCATGAGCGGCTCGCGGCAGCGTCGGGCGAGAGTGGGTCCGACCGCTCGGAGTGACCTGCGGGTGGACCCTTCGAGGCTCGCTCGTTCCTCGCTCGCACCTCAGGGACCGGGGCCCAACGGGGCGAGCGCGGGTCAGCTGGCGGTGAGGAGCGCGACGAACGTCTCGAGGTCGTCCTGCGAGGCCGTGCTGGTGGTCACGAGCGTCGTGACCTCAGGGGTCTCCTGCACCAGCGTGATGCGGTTCTTCGGACCGTCGAAGCGCTGCCACGTGACCCCGGCGATGTCGAGGGTCCCGGCGGCCTTCGCGCCGTCGGCGTGCACCTCGAGCAGGTCGTCGGCGGGCACCTTCTCCTGCTCCAGACCGATGTAGCGGTCCTGGGCCGTGAGCACGCCGAGGTGCCACGGCTGGGTGCCGCCCGGCGTGAATCGCACGCCGTTCGGCCGCCACTCGTCGGGCAGCGAGGCGGGCGCGAGCAGCGGGTAGGTGGCCGCCTGCCGCGCACTATCGGCGGTGCTGGCGTAGTCGACGTCGCGCACGGGGTCGTCAGGCGTGCTGGTCTGCAGCAGGCCGAAGGCCCAGATGCCGAGCACGATCGCGGCGAGCACCACGACGCTGCGGACGATGTCGCCCATCGAGGGATTGCCGCGCGAACGCTGCGGTGCGGGAGAGCTCATCGGATCAGGCGGTCTGCGACTCGCGACGCCAGCGGATGCCGGCCTCAATGAACTCGTCGATCTCGCCGTCGAGCACGGCCTGCGTGTTGCCGGTCTCGTACTCGGTCCGCAGGTCCTTGACCAGCTGGTACGGGTTCAGCACGTAGTTGCGCATCTGGTCGCCCCACGAGGCCTGCACGTCGCCGCGCAGCTCGTCGAGCTCGGCGCGTTCCTCGGCCTTCTTCAGCGCGAGCAGCTTCGCCCGGAGGATCACCATCGCGCTGGCCTTGTTCTGCAGCTGGCTCTTCTCGTTCTGGCAGCTCACGACCGTGCCGGTCGGGATGTGGGTCAAGCGCACGGCCGAGTCCGTCGTGTTGACGCTCTGGCCGCCCGGTCCGCTCGAGCGGTACACGTCGACGCGGATCTCCTCCTCGGGGATGTCGATCTCGTCGGTCTGCTCCAGCACCGGCACGACCTCGACCGCGGCGAACGAGGTCTGGCGGCGGCCCTGGTTGTCGAACGGCGAGATGCGCACGAGGCGGTGCGTGCCGGACTCGACCGAGAGGGTGCCGTAGGCGTAGGGGGCACGGATCGCGAAGGTGGACGACTTGATGCCGGCGCCCTCGGCCCACGAGGTGTCGTAGATCTCGATGCCGTACTTGTGGCGCTCGGCCCAGCGCGTGTACATGCGCTGCAGCATCTCGGCGAAGTCGGTGGCGTCGTCGCCGCCCGCGCCAGAGCGGATCGTGACGATCGCCTCGCGCTCGTCGTACTCGCCCGAGAGCAGCGTGCGGACCTCGAGACTCTCGACCAGCGCCCGCAGGCGGCGGATCTCGGACTCGGCCTCGGCCAGGGAGTCGGGGTCGCCCTCCTCCTGGGAGAGCTCGACCAGCACCTCCACGTCGTCGAGGCGCGCCCGCAGGCCCTCGACGCGCTCGACCTCGGCCTGGAGGACCGAGAGGCGGCCGGTCACGCGCTGCGCGTTGGTCTGGTCGTCCCACAGGTCCGGCGCACCGACCTGCTCCTGCAGCTCGTCGATCTCGGCCTGCATCTTGGGCAGGTCGAGGACCTTCTCGATCGACGTCAACGTCGTGTCGAGGTCCTTGATGAGCTCGGAGAAATCAACGGCAGCCACGGGCCGAGGCTACCCCGTCGTGTCAGACGCTCTTGCGGCGGAACTCCGGGGACTGCGTCGGACCGTTCGCACCGTGCGACTTCTCGCTGCCATCGTGCGCGGCACCCTCGGCCGTCGCGTGGTGCTTGCTCTTCTTCTTCTCGAGGGCCTCGCGGAACTTGGCCTTCATGTCAGCCTTCGGATCGTTCTCAGAGGAATCAGCCATGTCCGCACCCTAGCCCTGTCCGCTCAGGCGAAGGCCTCCGAGACCACACGCATCGCATCGGCGACCGCCGCGTCGACCGTGTCGGCGTCCTCGTCGTCGCGCGAGGTCAGGATCGCCACGACGATCGGGTCGCGGCCCGGAGGCCACACGACGGCGATGTCATTGCGCGTGCCGTAGCCGCCGGAGCCGGTCTTGTCGGCCACCTGCCAGTCGCCCGGAACGCCCGCACGGATCAGGGCGTCGCCGGTCGTGTTGCGCAGCATCAGGTCGACCAGCACCTCGCGGTTCTCGGGCGCCGCGCCGTCGACAGCGAAGTAGGCCAGCGTGTCGGCGATGGCGCGCGGCGTGGTGGTGTCACGGTCGTCGCCCGGCGTCGCCTCGTTGAGGCCCGGCTCGGTGCGCGACGAGTTCGTGACGTCGTCGCCCACCGCACGCAGGGCCGCCTGGAACCCCGACGGTCCCCCGATCTGCTGCAGCAGCAGGTTGCCGGCGGCGTTGTCGCTGAAGCGGACCGTCGCGTCGGCCAGCTCACCGACCGTCATGCTGGTGCGTCCCTCCGCCAGCGCGGCCTCCACCTGGGGTGCGTACGCGACCAGGTCGTCCTCCGAGATCGGCACGCTCAGCTCGAGCACGCTCACCGACCGCTCCTCCACCAGTGCACCCACGAGGAGTGCCTTGAAGGTCGAGGCGAAGGCAAACCGCTCGTCGGCCCGCTGCTCGATCCGGTCGCCCGAGCCCGTGTCGATCGCGTACACGCCGAGGCGCACGTCGTGCTGCTCCTCGACCGCCGCGAGCTCGGCGGACCGGTCGACGACCTCGCCGTCGGCAGGCGCCGAGGTCGAGGGATCCGGGCTCACGCCGGGTTCCGCGTTGTCGCCACCGGAGCACGCTCCGAGCCCGATCAGGAGTACCAGTGCTGCTGCCGTCGCCCCGAAACCACGCATGCGCGCCAGTCCATCACACCGTCCACATGCTGTGACGTCCGACGGTTCGCTCGCCCCGATGCGGCAGATGCAGCAAGATGATCGCCCAGGAGCGGGAACATTCCCCGAGGTGAGCCCCTCTGACGTTCGATCGAGTCCCCGAGCCGAAGGTGCGAACCATGTCGTCCCAGGTCCCCGGCCCTGTGCCCCCGCCGTCCGAGCCCACTCCTCCCGGCTACGGCGCCCCGGCCCCGACGCCTCCTCCCGCCTACGGCTACCCGCCGCAGCCGGGCTACGGCGCACCAGGCCAGGGCGGCTACGGCGGAGGCGGGTTCCCGCCCCAGCCGCCGCAGAACAACGGTGGTGGAGGCGGCAAGACGGGCCTGATCATCGCGATCATCGTGGCCGTCGTCCTCCTCGTCGCCGGTGCCGCGACCGCGCTGATCCTGGTGCTCGCCGGTGGCGACGACAGCGACAACGACGACCGCACGGACGACGACACCACGACCGAGACCGACGAGGGCTACGTCACGGCGGTCGAGGACTACTTCGCCGCCTACGACGACGGCGACTGCGACACGATCCTCGACCTCTACCCGGACCAGTTCGCCGATGTCGAGGAGTGCGAGGACGAGTACCCGTACACCGACCCGGACGACGTGGAGATCGAGATCTCCAGCCTCGAGGCGACCGACGTCGACGACGAGGCCGACCCGACCGAGGCCACCGTCGAGGTCTCGTTCACCGAGGTCGACCTCGAGGGCGACACCGAGGACGACTACACCGTCGAGTTCACCCTCGAGAAGGACGGCGACGACTGGGTCATCGTGGAGTACGACTCCATCTGACCCGCCTCGGGCCGCCCCGCGGCCCCGCACCTGACCTGCTGCACCTCCCCACCCCGCCCCGATGATGAAGGAAGAGCGAGACGTCATGAGCTACGACCCGAGCACCCCGCCGCCGCCCGGCTCCACCCCTCCCCCCGGCCAGCCCACCCCGCCGCCCGGCGGTGGCTTCCCGCCCCCGGGCGGAGGCTTCCCGCCCCCCGGTGGCCCCACGCCGCCCAACGGTGGCGGCGGCAAGAAGGTCGGCCTGATCATCGGCATCGTCGTCCTGGCGCTCGTGCTGCTGGCCGGCGGCGCCACGGCCGCGGTGCTGCTGCTCACCGGCGGCGACGACGACACCGACGCCGACACGAACAAGACCTCGGAGCCGACGGACGACCCGAGCGACGACCCCACCGAGGACACCGACGACGACGAGGTCGACCTCGACGACGGCCCGTGGGTCGACACGGTCGAGGACTTCACGGTCGCGTACTACGACGGTGACTGCGCCGCGCTGCTGGAGCTCGCCCCCGGCAACTGGCCCGACGAGGCGAGCTGCCTCGCCGAGATCGGCCCCGGCCAGTACTCGCTCGACGACTACGACATCGAGACCACCGAGCTCGACGACGAGCAGGACCCGACCGAGGCGACCGTGGAGATCGACTACACGATCACCGAGCTCGCCTCGGACCGGACGTCGACCTTCATCACGACGTTCACGATCACCGATGACGGCGGCGACTGGCTCGTGTCGGACTTCCGCACGAACTGACGCACCGTCGCACCACGACGCCCCGGCCGCCTCAGGTGGCCGGGGTGTCGTGCGTTCCGGGGTCACCGAGGCGCCGAGGCGGGTCGGTCGGGCGCCTTGTTTCGATGGCCCTCCTGACCCGCCTTGCCACTCGATCTGCCCTCATCGTCGCGAAGGCGAGAAGGGCCACAACTCCTGCGAAGCTGCTGATCCCGACCACGGTTACCGTCGAGTCGGCCCGCTTGGATTCGCTGAGAACAACAGCCAAGCCGATGTTCACGAATGCAAGAGTGGTCGCTGCGATCGCCGCACTCCAGAGAGCGGGCACGGCGGCATCGTGACCCGCGTACCAAGCTTCAGGAGAGCTCTTGGTGGCCCTCGTTTTGAGCCCGACGATGCCGTTCGGTCCGAGCGACCTCGATCGGACGAGCGAGGCAACCCAGCCCACCGTGAGGCCGATGCTCAGCAGGCCGAGTGCCAGTCCTGCCGCAGTACCTGTTGCGGAATTCATCGAGCCCCCAATCCAGAGACGATGTCAACGTAACGAGCGCTTGGCCTGGCGGAGTCGAGGTGGCTGTTGCCTCGTGCGTCAGCGCCAGCGGAACGGCTCGATCACCGCGGCAACGCGGGGCACTCGGGATGCCGCCACCACCAGGCCGAAGCCGACGACACCACCAAGGACGTTGAACATCAGGTCGTTGACGTCAGCCACGTGACCGCCGCCGAGCAGGCGCGCGGTGACGAGCTGCGTCGCCTCGATCGTCAGGCTGAATGCTGCCGAGGCTCCCGCCACGCGCGACCAGGACGCGCGGACCAGGAGCACGGGCACCAGCACCCCGAACGGCACGAAGACGACGACGTTCATCACCGCGTCAGCGACCTCGTAGTCCACCAGCGGGACCAGGTTGACGAACGTGCTCCACGGCACGTCCCTGCGGGGCTTGTCGAGGAAGATCGGGAACACGGTGTTCGCGACGACTCCGGCGACGTAGACGCAGATGGCAAGGGCGACGGCTGCTCGCGGGACCGAGAGCAGCCCGCGGTGCCTCAGGTGCGCCAGCAGGGCGATGAAGACGACGGCCGCCACGGGCACGACGACCGGGAGAACCGGGACCTCGCGGAACATCTCGCGCCGCTCCTTCTGCAGTCCGAGGTGGCGGGACTGCCGGCACATCGTTCCACGGGCACGAGCAGGCTTGGATGATGCCGGTGCTCACGGCGTGGGACGGAGCTGGCCGGAGGCTTCGGCAACGATCGTGGTGGTGGAGGCCAGGCCGGGTGGTGCGAGCGGCAGGGTGACGTCGCGCTCGAGGCGGACCGTGACCGTGTCGCCGTCGAGACGGACGTCGACGACGCGGACGCCCGGGGTGTCGGCCACGTGTTCGGCGACGCGGGTGCGCGCCTGGTCGGGGTCGATCGTCGTGACGCCCGACGAGTAGAAGGCGTCGAGGTCGAGCGCATCGGCGGCTGCCACGACGGCACCGTCGGCGAGACCGTTGAGGCGCTGGCGCTCGAGGAAGGCGTCGGAGGCGTTGATCACGACCACCCCGAGCAGGCCCAGGACCATGAAGAAACCGACGGTGACGAGGGTGATCTGCCCATCCTCGCGCCGCGTCACTTCCGACCCTCGCGGAACGTGCCGTAGGCCTCGGTGTGGGTGGCGTCGACCGTGACCACCCCGACGTTCTCGCCCATCACCGACGGCAGGAGCGGCAGCGGTTGCTCGACCGTCACGACCACCCGGACGCTCGACCCGGGCTGCAGGCAGTCGCGCGGCGTGGGCCGGCACTCGACGTCGACGCGAGCCCCGGTGACGTCGTGATCGGCCAGCGCCACCAGAGCCGCCTGCTCGGCTCGTGCCTGCCCCGTCGCGACGTCGGGTGCGCGGACGAAGGCGTGGCCCGCTGCCTGGCTCGCCGACGAGACCGCGAAGGCCGCGCGCTGCGCCTCGAACACCGAGAGCAGCAGGTAGACCAACGGCACCAGCAGCAGGACCGTGAGCCACACGAACTCGACCGTCGCGGTGCCGCGCTCGCGCCTCACGGAGCCACCTCGCTGACCGCGTGCCCCGATACCTCGACCGTGAACGCCGGACCGAGCATCCCGAGCGCCGGGACCTCGCTGACGACCCGCACCTCCACGCCCGGCGCCCCCGCGACGGTCGCCGGAGAGACGGTGACCTCTCGCACGAAGCGGTCGCTGATGCCGGCATCGATCTGCGCGCGGGTGCGCTGCTCCCCCGCGCCGGGTGGCGCGTCGAGGGCCGCCTGGGTGCGAGCCCCCTCGGCCGCGGCAGCGGTCGTGACGTTGCGGACGTGCATCACGAGGGCGACCTGCAGGATGCCGAGCACGAGCGGCACCACGATCAGCATGACCAGCACGAAGTCGACCGCGGCGTTGCCGCCGTCGGCCTGGTCGCGCTGGCGCTCAGCCACCGACCGAGGCCAGCGCCTGCTGGAGGATGCGGGCGAGCTCGGGGCCGGCGATCGCGGTCAGGATCGCGACGATGCCAGCCGACATCACGGTGATCATGACCCAGCCCGGCACGTCACCGTCCTCCCCGTGGCGGGGTGGTTCGAGCAGTCGGCTCAGGTGTGGTCGGGGCATGGCAGGTCCTCTCCTCAGGATCCAGACGTCAGGTGGAGGCCGACGAGGCCAGGGAAGAACGCGAACACCATGTAACCTTTTTAGGTGTAAAATGACATTCATGAACGACCTCAGCGGCAAGCGCGCCGTGATCTACACCCGGGTCTCTCGCGACGACTCCGGCGAAGGGCGGAGCAACCAACGCCAGGAGCAAGATTGCCGCCAGTTCGCGAGCCTGAGGGGGTACGAGGTTGTCGGAGCTGAAGCGGACATCTCGGTCTCCGCCTACGCTCCAAAGGCGCGGCCCGCGTGGACTCGAGTTCTCGACATGATCCGAGCGGGTGAGGTCGACATCGTGCTCGCCTGGAAGGTCGACCGCATTACGCGCACGGTGCGCGAACTCGTCTCCATCATCGACCTGTGCAAAGAAACCAACGTCAGCATCGTGACCGTTGACGGCGACCTCGACCTGTCTTCGCCGCAGGGTAGGGCGGTCGCAACAATCCTCGGATCGATCTCACAGATGGAGGTCGAGCGCAAGGGTGAGCGGCAGCGCGCTGCTAACGCCCAGCGAAGGGCTGAGGGCCAGCCGTGGCGCAGCGGTTGGGCCTCGTTTGGATACGACCTGAACAAGGTTGTGATCCCAGAGCAGGCAGCGATGATCCGCAAGGCCGCAGCCGATGTCCTCGATGGCAGCTCCCTCAAGAGCGTTGCACGGGAGTGGCGGGAGTCCGGGGTAACGACTCCTCGCAGCAGCCGGGGAGCCGAGGGTTGGACTCACAACGGCGTGAAGACCATCCTTCTCAACCCGGTGAACGCTGGGATCAACACGTACCAGGGTCAGGAGGTTGGACCGGGTGCGTGGGAACCGATCCTCTCAGAACCCACCCTGCGGCAGCTGCAGGCACTTCTGGGGGATCCCGCCAGACGCACTCACGCGGGCCGTGGCAGGCGCGCTGAGACTCTCCTGTCGGGCATCGCCACTTGCTCTACATGCGGGTTTACGGTGCAAGGAGGCTCAAGTAATCAGCAAAAGGTCTACAAGTGCAGCAATCCCGAAGGAGAGCATCTAACGACCAACAGGGACGAGGCGGACCAGTACGTCCTCGACGCGCTGACAGGCGCTTCAGAGGTGTTCTCTGTCAGTCGTCTCCTGCCCGACGTTGGCGGGAACGAGGAGACAGACGCCCTCATGAACGACCTTTCCGCGCTCGACCATCGGGAGCGAACGATCACAGAGAGGTTTGCGCAGGGTCAGATCGAGGAGTCGAGTTGGACGGCCGCACTTTCAGGTATCAGGGAGCAGCGAGAGTTGCTGCAGGAGCGGATCTCCGACTCGCCCACCAGCGACCAACGCACACTCGTCGCCCTAGGGAAGGCGCGCATCGCGAACTTCCTCGGGCTCTCGCTCGACAGCAAGCGTCTCGTCCTTGATGCGGTTGTCGACATCCAACTTCACCCGCGAAACCGCCGCCGCAACCGACCCATCTCTGAACAGGTAACGATTTGGTCCGATGCGCCTGTACGGCTCTCGCCCCTCGTCGCTGGAACCCACCCCGACAGCCTCCGGCGCGCTAACGAACTGATCCGAGCGAAGGACGCTGAGGTGTTGGCCCGTCTCGGAGATGACTACAGCGATGACGACTGACTGAAACAACCAAGAGAGATCGACACCATGGGAAAGCTCTATCGACCCTCAGACGACCCTGACTACGACCACAACGCGGTCGTACCACCGCCGGAGTCCCAACGATCGCCGTCGAGGCCCTCGGACAAGCTGAAGTGGCAGACCGCCCTGCTCCAGCGATCCATCGACGAGGGCATGACCCCAGGCTGCCAGCACATCGCGCTGGCGCTGTCCACGTACTCGAACGGGGACGGGACTCAGGCGCACCCATCCGACGCACTGCTCGTCCGGGTAACCGGAACCAGCAAGACGAAGGTGTCTCGGTCGCTGCGATACCTCCGCGAGCACGGCTGGGTGGAGCAGGTCAGCAGGGGGTCTGGCGGCTCTGGTAGGGCCAGCGTGTACCGATTGACCATCCCGGCATGATGGTCGCCACAGGGGCACTACCAAGCCAGTTAACCTTTAAACCTGCAATAGGTTAGATCTCTACTTCCTAACTCTCTAACTCTTACTTCCTAGCTTCCTAACTCCCTAACCTCCTAGCTTCCTAACTCTTACTTCCTAGCCTGCTAACTACTACCTGCTTCCTCACTAGGCCGCTGACGCGGCCGACTGCAGGTGACTAGGCCCCAGCGAAGCAGGCTGACTCCCGCCGTCCTAGCTCAAGTTGTGATCGTCCCGTCGCTGCAAGAGGCAAGCGACGAACGACTACTTGCGCTGGCACTGCCGCACTCTGAACTACATCTGTCCCGAAAGGACATAGACCGCGTTCCCAAACTGCTAGGTTGCCGCCACTAGCAATGACGAACCGGGGGCGCGATGCTGGGTCACAGCACCTTGGACCTTTCCGCTGCCGTCGGCCGGTTCGCCGTAACGTACGTGCGATCAGTCTGTGCTCAATCGCATGTGGGGTTCGTCGAGACCTCCAGTGGCGAAGACGTGCTCGCGATTGATGGCCTGATCCAGTACCGGGAAGGCGATCTCCGGGTCCAGATCAAGGGCACTACGCAGAAGAGTCTCACTCCGCAGACCGGCACTATCGACTTCGCGATTGACGAGAAGTGGCGCGACAAGTGGCTCCGAAACGGGAAACCAACGTACTTCATCTACGTCCTGATGGAGAAGCACGTTCCGGCCTGGTTCGACTGTCAACCGACGCTCACGCACGCTGGGGCATTCGCTCTGTGGGCTCGGATCGACAACCTCTCCCCTGCAGCGACCCACGTGCAGTTCGATCGCACACAAAGGTTCACAGCTGACACTGTCGGCGCCTGGCATGAAAGTGTCTACGGTGAAGGCTACGGAGGTGCGACATGAGTGACTCTTCGGACCTTCGGCGACGAGCCGGCGAAAGTGCTTGGGAACAGTACGCATCGCAGCTTCGAGGGATGACTGAGGACGACTCTGCCCTTTTCCGCCAGTGGCTAGAGCAGGCCGGATGGGCTCGAGAGAGTGTTGGCCCGCTGGGAGAACTCGTCGCGCTAGGCGACTCCACCGTCGCTCTGCCCAACCAACTCTGGTCGGACCCTGTCTTGGCGACCGGCGTCGCTGAGCGAGTCGCCTCGGCCATGAGGCTGGACGTTCGAGAGGTTGTCCAGCGACTCGTTTCGCCGCTGACTGACCGCATCGAGTTCAGACTCATCGGGGACGATTTGGGAAATGGTCGCATTCCGCTAGGTGCTGCCTCCGAGGCCCTGAAGAACGGCCGACGACTCATTTCGGCCAGCGGTACGAGCGCGATCGCTCCCGCTTGGAGCGTCGCGCGGCGCTACAGGCCGGAGGCACAGTTGTTGGCTCGAGAGGCTGAGCTAGCGCATACGGAGGACGGATCCTTCGTGTTCCCGCTCTACATCACGTTGCAGCGCCCGGAAAGACCGGCACTGCCACTCACACAGGGCAACGATACGACGGTCACTATCGAGCCGTATGAGCGTCGCGTGACGCGGACTCTCGCCACTGCACTGGCTTCTGCAGTGAACCTCACCGACCGCTCGGTGGAACAGCTTTCTGACGATGATCTCGACACCGCCTCGACCGTTGGGGTGACACGCGAACTTTGCTCATCGCTTGACGAAATGTTGAAGAACCCATCCGTCGATCAGGTGGCAATCTCATTCGATTGGTCCCCAGCGTTCGGGACGACCACATCACTGCCGACCACAGTTGCCCTTCCCCGGAGCATGCGCCCT
>NZ_BAAAME010000002.1:41962-152686 GCF_039529015.1 Aeromicrobium alkaliterrae | reverse complement strand
CGGAGGTATACGCAGGGCCCATCCTCGAGATTGGTCACCCACGACCCGGAGAGCTCGACCAAGGGTTCTTCTTTCTGTTGGACACCTACTTCGGCGACCGGAAGAGCAAACTCCGGGTCAAGCTCACGGAGGAACAGCATGAGACCGCAATCCGTTGGTACAGGGACAGGGCCACGGTGATTGTCGCCGGATCAGCCGAGCAGGTGAAGACAGGGCTTTCTATGCAGGAGCCGACGCGCCTCGAGGCTTGGAGCAACACAACGCTGCGCTTCGATGAAAGCCCTGAATGACAGGCACCACGGTCGCGAACTGGAGCGACGGATCCTCCCTGTTGCTGCAAACGCGGCGCCCTCGTAGCCAGAGCTTGAGCCGGTAGCTGCAATGGCTTCTTACTCGTTCAACCACGCTGAACGCTATGCGGTGTACACGACGCACGGCGACCGCTGCTACATCTGCACTCGGCCTATCGATCTAGCCTCCTTCCACGTTGATCACGTCATACCGGTGTCGCTGTTGGACGACTCGAACCGATTAGCCGGAGTCCTTCGCGACCTCGGAAGGACTGACGACTTCGATCTCAACTCCTTCGCCAACTGGCTTCCGGCCTGTCCCCCGTGCAATACATCGAAGAATGCGCTGGTGTGGGAACCGTCGCTCCTGGTCCAGAAGTATCTACAGGCTGCCGGTTCGAAGGCGGAACAAGCACGCCAGCGGGCCGAGAAGGTAGTACGAAATCAAGAGATTGGGAAAGTTCTCAATACTCTGTTTCGAGTGCACGAGCAGGGCGGGCTCGATGATGAGACGAAGGCACAGCTCGCCATACTTATCTCCGACTACTCGAAGGATCACGCGGCCAATGCGGAGCCGGATGTTGTCCGCCTAACTCCGACTTACACAGCGCCACTGTTCGAGATCCTGAGTGACAACGGCACCAGTCGCGTAGTGCGAGGACCGTATGGCACAGGTGGAGGTCCTAGTCAGAACTCAGACCCCCGGCTTGATTGCTCGGCGTGCGGTTACTCGTACTTCAACGGAGTCCGCTGCGTCATCTGCGGCAACATGGACGATGATTGATTTCGGAAGTCATCAGTAAGCCAGTCCCCAAAAACGACCTTGGAACCTGCGCAGGATCTTTGCTGTCATGACGGGGCGGTGAGCTGAGACCCCCGTCATGGGGTATACCCCCGCCAGTCATCCTGCGGCGCGTGCGACTGACGTCGCGCATGGCGATCTTCACCGAGGCAGGTACCGATGGACACAATGGGGACGTGTTCAAGAAGCATCGCCGCTCATGCTGACGTATCCGGAACGAGGTACAGGCCCGTGAACGAACAACCTAAGCTCGTCTCTCCGTCGGAGCTGTCCGGTCTCCGAAAGGGCAAGTTGTCCAGGATGAAGTCGACGGACGTCGCAGGCGTCCCGGCTACCAAGTGGGATTGGGAACGGGCTCTCAAGGACCGATCACGACGAGAGGGCATGACCGCCGGCTGTCAGCACATCGCGCTTCTGATGAGCACCTACGCAGACGGAGACGGCAGCAGCATTCGCCCTACCGCGCAAACGCTGGCCGATGTCTCGGGCAAGAGTCGCGCGACGGTGCACGAGGCTCTTCGCTACCTTCGCGAAAGGGGCTGGGTACTCCAAGTTGCCCGCGGCGCCGGGGCCTCGCGCATGGCAAGTGTGTACAGGCTGACGATCCCGCCCCTGCCCGAGTGACGGGCTCACCGCGCCCCGGTCAAGGTCTCAGTACCTGATCCCGATCTTCATCTCGTGCCCAATCACGGAGGTGCTCCGCAAGTCCTGGCGAACGATCATCGTCGGTTCTCGATTGTGCTCTCACGTCGCGTTTCCGACCTCCAGAACCTGTGGACAGACGCGTCACAACCGCGCCCAAAAAAAGCGAAACTCCCGGCGAGTCGACTTGCTTCCTGGAGATCGCACCGGGCGAGGGGCGTAGTCCATAGTCCAGCGAGGAGTACACCACCAGACCTCTTATCTACGTACGTAGTAGGTAGATAGACCGTAGTGCGCGCGTATACCACGAGCCACCGACAAGAAGCGGGGACTCGACCACTGCAGTCAGGTCCAGCAAAGTCGAAATATCCGTTCTGAGGCTCTTAAGCGGATCAAAGAGGGTCTAGACCCTCTCCAGGCCCGGATCGGCGCCCTGAGGGCCCTCAGAGGCCGTCTGAGGGCACTCCTTCAGGTCGCGGGGTTGCGGGCGCGAGCCAGATCGGCTACGTTGGCCTCGAACGTGACAAGGCCCCAGGGTGGAGACCATCTCAACCAACTAGGGGTCGACGGTCCGCCTCTGGGGCCTTGGGACACCAAACTTTCGCGGGTCAGGTGTTCTCAGAGCTTACAGCGGTAAGGCTGTCTCGTCATCCTCCGGTCAGATGCTGGAGGTCGACGGGTTCGGTCGACCGTGTCGGTTCAGAGAGGTTCAACCATGAGTGACCACCGGATCGTCTGCTGCGAGCAGACCGGCTGCAGCACCTCTGGCCACATCGTCGCCGTTGGCATCGGCAGCGACCCCAAGAAGGCCAAGAAGCGCATGACCGTGCGCGAGGTCTGGACCGCCATGGACGACGGCGACCGCTTCTACACCGCAGACGCCGACGGCAACACTGCCTGGGTCAAGAAGTTGTGGTGCGGATGTGGCAAGGGGTCGCTGAAGTCCGAGCCCGACCGCACCACCGCCAACAACCTGGACAACCTCCGACTCTGCAGTTGGAGCGCCTCCTGAGGTAGGCCGCGGGGGCCCCGAGCATCGTTTCGGGGCCCCTAACGCGTCGGAGAATGTCCGTCATTGCAAGGTTCACCGCGACGGCATCAGGCGCCAAGACCTCGCGGGAGAGAACCCGTCATGCAGCCGCTTGCAACAGCAAGCAGGAACAAAATCCCCTTAAATGTCACAAGGCGAAGACGATCGTGACGGGCAGGATCGCGAAGACGACCGGCACCATCATGAGGACCTCGCGGCGTCCTCCGGACTCGATGAGCGCCCGGCGAGCAGACTCGCGGACGTCGGCCGACTGCGCGTGCAGCACGTCGACCAGGGGCGTTCCGCGCTCGATCGCTCCGGCCAGCGCCTCGGCGAAGCGAGAGATGCTGCCGACGCCGGTGCGGGAGGCGAGCGCGTCGAAGGCGTCGGCGACCGTGCCACCGGCGTGGACGTCGCCCATCACCCGCTGCAGCTCCTCGGACAGCTCGCCGTGAGCGATCGTGGAGACGCGCTGGACGGCGGCCGCCGGGCTCTCCCCCGCGGCGACGGCGAGGGCGAGCATGTCGGCGACGGTCGGGAACTCCTGCTCCATCGCCCGTTCGCGATCGGTGACGCGGCGGGTCAGGTCGTGGTCGCACCACCACGCGGCCATCACGGTGGCGGCGAGGCAGAACACGAGCAGCGCGATCGGCTGCGCCGGGCGCCGGGCCGCGACGAGGAGGCACAAGCCGATCGAGGCAGCTGCAGCAGCTCCGGCCCACCGCAGCTGGCGCAGGCGGAAGTCCTCGACGCGCAGGGACGAGCCGAGGCGGTCGAGCCGGCGCTGCACGTCGGCCGGCCCACCGATGGCGTCCGCGACCGCCGTGGCGAAGCGCCGCGCCTGGTCGGCCCACGAGGTGCGGCCGGGGTCTGCGGGCGCCGGTGGGCGGACGTCGCGGACGTAGGGGGCGACGCGGTCGATCAGCGCGGGCCGTCGGGTGCCGAGCCATCCGGCGACGACCAGGACGACACCGACCGCGAGCGACCCGGCCAGCAGCCCGCCGACCACGGCGGGACTCACGCGAACACCCGGCGCTCGGTGGGCAGGCGCCCGATGCGGATCATCAGGCGGTAGGCGGCGACGCACACCACGGCGCCGCCGAGCACGATGACGGCGCCAGTCGGCGTCGAGTAGCGCTCCACCACCTCGGGGCGCCCGGCCATGCTGAGCAGCACGAGCCACGGCGCCGCGGCCGCGACCCGGGCGCCGTTCACGGTCCACGACTGGCGCGCCTCGAGCTCGCCGCGGGTGCGGAGGTCGTCGCGCAGGAACCCCGACAGCGACCGGAGCACGCGGCCAAGATCGTGCCCGCCGACGTGACGGGTCAGCCGCAGCGCCTCGACCACCCGGTCGCCCGTCGGATCGGCGAGCCGCGCCTTGAGCCGGTCGAGCGCGTCGTCGAAGCGGCCCGACGCGCGGTGGTCGCGCCCGAACTGGTCGAAGTAGGGGCGCAGCTGCTCGGGACCTCGCCGCCCGAGCGCCGCGACGGCCTCCGGCAGCGACATCCCGGCCCTCACGGCCGCCGCCAGGTGGTCGACGGCGTCGGGCCAGGCAGCGCGGCGCTCGCGCAGTCGGCGCTCGCGACGTGCGCGTCGGACCGCACTCGGCAGCATCGCCGCCAGCAGGCCCACGCCGAGTCCGATCGTCGCGGCACCCGTGACACCCGCGACGAGAACGGTCGCGACCGCGGCGCATCCCACCGCCATCCCGACGTCGCGCGGCGCGACGCGTGAGGGCGCGGGTGCGCTGCGCCGCCGGTGGATGCGGGGTTCGTCAGGAGTCGTCCACCACGAGCCGATCAGGGCCAGGCCGAGGCCGATCAGCAGCCCGATCAGCGCTCCCACGACCGACCTCCCAGCAGCGAGTCGAGGTCGAGGCCGGCCCGCTCGAACGCCTCGGTGCGGACGGGGCGGCCCATCCCCCGCACGAGCTCACCGCCGCGCCGCTCGTAGACCGCCTCGCTCTCGATGCTGCCCGACTCGATCCGCCCCGTGACGGCGACGACCTCGCGCACCGCCCGCTGGCCCGCGGCGTCCATCGCGGTGTGCACCACGAGGTCGACCGTGCTGGCGACGGTCGGCAGCACGAACCCGGTGCCGATGTTCTCGCCCGCGAGCAGCGGGAGGGTGCTGAGCTTGGCGAGCGCCTGGCGGGCCGAGCTCGCGTGGATCGACGCCATGCCGGGGAGCCCGGAGTTCAGGGCCAGGAGCAGGTCGAGGCACTCCGCCGCCCGGACCTCGCCGATGATCAGCCGCGTCGGCCGCATGCGCAGCGACTCCTTGACCAGCGCCCGCAGGTCGATGCCACCGGTGCCCTCAAGCCCCGGCGCACGGCACTGGAGCTGCACCCAGTCGGGGTGCGTGATCTGCAGCTCGTAGACCTCCTCGGCCGAGACGATGCGCTCGTGCCCGGGGATCGCGCCGGCCAAGCAGTTGAGGAGCGTCGTCTTGCCGGCCTGGGTTGCGCCGGAGACGACGATGTTGAGGCCCGCGACGACCGCGCCGCGCAGGAACCGCGCGGCGGCGGGGTCGAGGGTGCCGAGGTCGACGAGCGCGTCCAGGTCGTGCGCGCGGGCCACGAACTTGCGGACGTTGACCGCGGTGAAGCCCTTCGAGATCCCGTCGAGCACGGCGTGCAGCCGATGGCCCCCGGGAAGGCTGGCGTCGACGAACGGCTGACTCACGTCGAGGCGGCGGCCCGTCGCCGACAGCATCCGCTCGACCAGCTCGCGCACCCCGTCGGTGGTCAGGATCGTGCTGGTCAGCTCGTGCCGCCCACCGCGCGCCACGAACACCCGGTCAGGGGCGTTGATCCAGATCTCCTCGACCGACGGGTCGTCCAGGTAAGGCTGCAGGACCCCGAGCCCTGCGACGTCGGAGACCAGCCGCGCCACCTCCGCGTCGGTCTCGTCGATCGTGCGGACCGCGCCTGTCAGGCTGGCGCGCTCGTGATCCTCCACCACGTCGAGCACCGCCTGGCGCACCCCAGCCGGATCGGCGCGCGGGTCGATCCGGCGCTCCCGCACCAGGTCGCGCACACGCATGCTGAGCGTCGTCGCAGGATCCACCGTCATCCCCCCGGAGTCGTCGATGTGCCGAAACCCTGGACCGGAGGCCGGGAACCCTGCAACCACCCGAGGCTGCAATCTGGGGAAAAGCCAGGAAATGCTAGTGATCAGTAGCAGAATCGTGGCCAGCGCGTGGTTGCGGTGCCCCCTTCGAGGCTCCTTCGTCGCACCTCAGGGGGCGAGGGCGGTGTCGAGGTCGTCGAAGACCTCGGGGGTGTACTGGTCGCCGGAGCCGTCGGCGCTGACGTCGACGTCGGGGTCGGGCAGGAGGCCGTCGGGGTCGACGAGGCGGATCTCGTGGCCGTCCATCCGCAGGCGACGGACGCCCTCGAGCAGCATGCGGCGGGCCACGTCGTGAATGCGGTGGACGCGGTGGAGGTCGATCACCACGACGCCGTCACCCTCGGGCTCCCCCTCGAGCCCGCGCAGCACGCGCTCGGCCTCGATGAAGCGCAGGTCACCGGCGACCTCGTGGACCGACGGCCTGCCCTCCTCCTGCGACTTAGGCGTGCGGACGACCGACCGCGCCGACTCCGGAGCCTCCATGAGGTGCAGACCCATGTCGGCCGAGAGCCGCTCGAACGCCCGCACCCCCCGGCTGCTGTTGCCGTGCTCGTCGAGCCGCGGCGAGAACACGGCGATCCCGACCTGGCCCGGCAGCACGCCGATCAGCCCGCCGGCCACGCCGCTCTTCGCGGGGATGCCCACCGTCGTGAGCCAGTCCCCCGCCGCGTCGTACATGCCGCACGTCGCCATGACGCTCAGCACCTGCCGGGTCACCGACGTCTCGAGCACCCGCGTTCCGTCGGCCGCCACCCCGTTCGCGGCGAGCACCGACGCCATGCGCGCGAGGTCCTCCACCGTGACCGACACCGAGCACTGGCGGGTGTAGCCACGCACCACCTCGGCCGGGTCGTCGTCGAGGGTGCCGACCGTCTTGAGCATGTAGGCGATCGCCATGTTGCGGTCGGCCGTCGACAGCTCGGACTCGAAGACGTCCTCGTCGACCGACAGCTCGCGGCCGGCCAGACGGGAGTAGAGCTCGACGATCCGCTCGGACCGTCCGTCGGCGTCGTCACCCGCGACGAGCGCGTGCGCCTCGATGGCCCCGGCGTTGATCATCGGGTTGCGCGGCCGGCCGGTCGACGGCTCGAGCGAGATCTCGTTGAAGGCGTCGCCCGACGGCTCGACGTCGATCTTCTCGAGCACCCCGTCCAAGCCCTGGTCGGTGATCGCGAGCGCGTAGGTGAAGGGCTTGGAGATCGACTGGATCGTGAACTCCACGTCGGCGTCCCCGGCGCTGTACACCTGACCGTCGAGCGTCGCGATCGCGATCGCGTACCGGTCGGGATCGGCCGTGGCCAGCTCGGGGATGTAGTCGGCCACCTCACCGTCGTCCTCGCCGCAGATCTCGAGGAGCTCGGCGAGGTAGTCATTCATCGGTGCCTTCATGACGTGATGCTGTCACGCTCGGAAACGTCCGGACCACGCGGCAGGATGAGGCCATGAGATCCGACCTCGCCCCCTGGCGTCTCGGCCCGCAGCTGCTGGCCGGCACCACGCTCGACAGTCCCGAGGAGGTCGTCCGGCACTTCGGCGCGGTCCAGTCCCAGGAGCACCTGTGGGCCCCGTGGGCGGTCGGGATGCGGTGCGGCGCCACGTTCGAGCAGGTCCTCGACGGCCTGTGGCCGCGCGACGTGGTCCGCACCCACGCCCTGCGCACCACGTGGCACTACGTCCACGCCGCCGACCTGCCCCACGTCATCGCCGCCACCGCCGACCGCGTCATGGGCCAGCTGGTCTCGCACATGCGTCGCGCCGGGCTCGAGGAGGCGCAGCTGATGGCCGCCAGCGAGGTCGTCACGCAGGTCGTGCGCGAGAACCCCGGTTGCACCCGCACCCTGATCGCCGAGCGGCTGCGCGACGCCGGGCACGAGGAGAAGGGCGACCGCCTCGCCCACGTCGTCATGGCCGCCGAGCTGCGCGGCGACATCGGCGGCGAGCGACGCCCCGGCCAGCACGAGTACCACGCGCTCGACCTCGGTCCGCTGCCGTCGCACGACGACGCGCTGGCCTGGATCGCTCGCACCTACGCGCGCGGCCACGGCCCGGTCACCGCCCACGACCTCGCGTGGTGGTCGAGCCTCACGGTGCGCCAGGCACGTCACGCGATCGAGCTGGCCGGGCTCCAGCCGGTCACGCTCGCGGGTCAGGAGCTGTGGTCGCTCGGCGAGCCGCAGCGGGTCGAGGTTCCCCCGGTGCTGCTGCTGGCCAACTTCGACGAGGTCATCTCCCACGTGCGTGACGGCGACGTGAAGGCCGACGCGGGCCCCGGCTACGACACCGCGATGTTCGCGACCGGCCTGCTGTTCCTCGGCGGCCGTCTGCAGGGCCACTGGAAGCGCACCGTCGGCAAGGACCAGGTCGACGTCGAGGTGTCGCCCGACCGGCCGCTCACGGCCGCCGAGCGCACGCTCCTCGACGAGCAGATCGAGCGCTTCAGAGCCTTCGCCGCGTGACCGCGAACACGCCCTACTGACGGGTACAAAACCGCTGCGGGAACGGCGATCGGTGAGCGTCGTCACGACACCGAGACCCGGAACCTTGGCGCATGTCGGGCGCGTTAAGGTGACTACAACAACCCCCGTGTTCACCGCGCTATCCGGAAGAGGCGATCTGGGCCGTGGCCGAGTCCTCCACCACTGAAAACTCCAACTCCTCACTGCCTGACTTCGGCACCAATCAGTGGCTCGTGGAGGAGATGTACGAGCGCTACCAGGCCGACCCGAAGTCGGTCGACGGCGAGTGGGCGGACTTCTTCGCCAAGGGCGGCACCCCCAACGGCGTGCCGAGCGACAGCCCCGCCGCCGCGACGCCGAAGCAGACCGCCACCGCGACTGCTGCCGCCAACCAGGCCACGGCGGCGACGGCTCCCAAGAAGGAGCCCACCGTGACCAGCCCGGTCACCGCCACCCCCGCCGCGTCCAACGGCACCGTGCCCGACGGCTCGAGCAAACTACCCGCCGCCAAGGCCGCACCGTCGGTCGTGAAGTCCACCACCGCCGCCACGTCGCCCACCGCGACCGCGACGCCGGCCGAGGGTCCGGGCGAGGTCGAGAAGGTCGTCCTCAAGGGCGCCGCCGCGCGCACCGCGCAGAACATGGACGCGAGCCTCGCGGTCCCGACCGCCACCTCGGTCCGCTCCGTGCCGGTCAAGCTGCTGTTCGACAACCGCACGGTCATGAACAACCACCTCGCCCGCGCCCGCGGCGGCAAGGTCTCGTTCACGCACATCATCGGCTACGCCGTGGTCCGCGCCGTCGCCTCGCTGCCGGAGATGAACACCGGCTACGAGACGAACGAGGCCGGCAAGCCCGTCCAGCTCAAGCCCGAGCACGTCAACTTCGGCCTCGCGATCGACCTGCAGAAGAAGGACGGCACGCGTCAGCTGCTCGTCCCGAGCATCAAGGCCGCCGAGACGATGAACTTCGCGCAGTTCTGGCAGGCCTACGAGGTCATGGTCAAGAAGGCGCGCGACGGCAAGCTCGAGGTCTCCGACTTCCAGGGCACCACGGTCTCGCTGACCAACCCCGGCGGCATCGGCACCAACCACTCCGTGCCGCGCCTCATGGCCGGCCAGGGCGTCATCGTCGGCGTCGGCTCGATGGAGTACCCGCCGGAGTTCCAGGGCGCCTCCGAGCACACGCTCGCGCAGATGGCGATCAGCAAGATGATGACGCTGACCTCGACCTACGACCACCGCGTCATCCAGGGTGCGCAGTCGGGCGAGTTCCTCAAGCGCGTCCACCAGCTGCTGATCGGCGCCGAGGGCTTCTACGACGAGATCTTCACCGCCCTGCGCATCCCCTACGAGCCCATCCGCTGGGCCCAGGACATCGCCGTCAGCCACGACGACGACATCGACCGCCAGGCGCGCGTGCTCGAGCTCATCCACGCGTTCCGCGTGCGCGGCCACCTCATGGCCGACACGAACCCGCTGGAGTACAAGCAGCGTCGCCACCCCGACCTCGACACCGCCTCGCACGGCCTGACCCTGTGGGACCTCGACCGCGAGTTCCCCACGGGCCCGTCGTTCGGCGGCGAGCGCCGCTACATGAAGCTGCGCGAGATCCTCGGCATCCTGCGCGACTCGTACTGCCGCACGGTCGGCACCGAGTACATGTACATCGAGGACCCGGCCGAGCGCCGCTGGTTCCAGGAGCGCATGGAGCGCGGGTACACCAAGCCCCCGCGCGAGGAGCAGCTCCGCATCCTCGAGAAGCTCAACGAGGCCGAGGCCTTCGAGACCTTCCTGCAGACCAAGTTCGTCGGCCAGAAGCGCTTCAGCCTCGAGGGCGGCGAGACCACGGTCCCGCTGCTCGACGAGATCTGCGAGGAGGCAGCCAGCGACGGCCTCGAGGAGGTCTGCATCGGCATGGCCCACCGCGGCCGCCTCAACGTGCTGGTCAACATCGCCGGCAAGAGCCCGGGCGCGGTCTTCCGCGAGTTCGAGGGCAACATCGACCCCCGCACGGTGCAGGGCTCGGGCGACGTCAAGTACCACCTGGGCGTCGAGGGCGAGTTCACCTCCGAGCACGGCGACACGATCAAGGTCTCGGTCGCGGCCAACCCGTCGCACCTCGAGGTCGTCGACCCGGTGCTCGAGGGCATCACCCGCGCCAAGCAGGACGTGCTCAACCGCGGCGAGGAGTTCCCGGTCCTGCCGGTCCTCGTCCACGGTGACGCGGCCTTCGCCGGCCAGGGTGTCGTCGCCGAGACGCTGAACCTGTCGCAGCTGCGCGGCTACCGCACCGGCGGCACGATCCACGTCATCGTCAACAACCAGGTCGGCTTCACCACGAGCCCCTCGTCGTCGCGCTCCTCGACGTACTGCACCGACGTCGCCCGGATGATCCAGGCGCCGGTCTTCCACGTCAACGGCGACGACCCCGAGGCCTGCATCCGGGTCGCGGCGCTCGCCTACGAGTACCGCAAGACGTTCCACAAGGACGTCATCATCGACCTGATCTGCTACCGCCGCCGTGGCCACAACGAGGGCGACGACCCCTCGTTCACCCAGCCGCTGATGTACGACACGATCGAGAAGAAGAAGTCGGTGCGCAAGCTGTACACCGAGGCCCTCGTCGGTCGTGGCGACATCACGCTCGAGGAGGCCGAGGCGGCGCTGAACGACTACCAGGCCCGCCTGGAGCGCAACTTCAAGGACGTCAAGGACGCCGAGCACGCGCCGGCCGACTACTCGCGCACGCCCGACTACCCCGAGAAGCCGGAGATCTCCGGCGCGCTCGAGACCGCGATCACCCCCGAGGTGCTCAAGGCCGTCGCCGACGCGTACACCAACGTCCCGGAGGGCTTCACGGTCCACCCGAAGGTGCTCCCCCAGCTGCAGCGTCGCGCCGCGTCGATCACGGCCGGCCCCATCGACTGGGGCACGGGCGAGATCCTCGCGTTCGGCTCGCTGCTGCTCGACGGCCGTCCGGTGCGCATGGCGGGCCAGGACTCGCGTCGTGGCACGTTCTCCTCGCGCTTCGCGACGATCATCGACCGCACCAACGCCGACGAGTGGACCCCGCTGTCCAACATCGCCGAGGAGCAGGCTCCGTTCTTCATCTACGACTCGCTGCTCAGCGAGTACGCCGCGCTCGGCTTCGAGTACGGCTACTCGGTGGCGCGTCCGGAGGCGCTGACCCTGTGGGAGGCGCAGTTCGGTGACTTCATCAACGGCGCCCAGTCGGTCATCGACGAGTACCTGAGCTCGGGCGAGACCAAGTGGGGCCAGAAGTCCGGCGTCGTGCTGCTGCTGCCGCACGGCTACGAGGGCCAGGGCCCGGACCACTCGTCGGCCCGCATCGAGCGCTTCCTGGCGCTCGCGGCGAACGACGAGATCACGCTCGCCCAGCCGTCGAGCCCGGCCTCGTACTTCCACCTGCTGCGCAAGCACACGCTGGAGGCTGAGCACCGTCCGCTGGTCGTCTTCACGCCCAAGTCGATGCTCCGCAGCAAGGCCGCGGCGTCGCAGCCCGACGAGTTCACCAGCGGCACGTTCAAGCCGGTCATCGGCGACACGACTGTCGATCCCGACCAGGTCGAGCGTGTGCTGCTGGTCACGGGCAAGCTGACCTGGGAGCTGATCGCCGAGCGCGAGAAGCGCGAGGACACCCGTACCGCGATCGTCCGGGTCGAGCAGCTCTACCCGCGTCCCGCGGCCGAGCTGGCGGCCGAGCTCGCGCGCTACCCGAAGCTCAACGAGGTCCGCTGGGTCCAGGACGAGCCTGAGAACCAGGGCGCCTGGCCGCACGTGAAGCACCACTTCACGGGCGCCTTCGACGGCCTGCCGCTCAAGGGCGTCACGCGTCCGGAGTCCTCCACGACGGCCGTGGGCTCGCACCCGCGCCACGTCGAGGAGGCCCGCGAGCTGCTCGGCCGCGCGTTCGGCTGAGCCGTGTACTTCACCGATCGCGGGATCGAGGAGCTGGCGTCGCGCCGGGGTGACGAGACCGTCACCCTGGCGTGGCTCGCCGAGCGGCTGTCGGAGTTCGTCGACGTCAACCCCGAGTTCGAGGTCGAGATCGAGCGCTTCGCCACCTGGCTCGCGCGCTTGGACGACGACGAGGACTGACCGAGCCCTGCGAGGGAAGCTCCGAGTCAGGTCGAGCGCGACACGCGCGCAGCGCGTCGGCTGACGAGACCCGGTCGGCTACCCGAGGCGCGAGCCACGGGAGGTCCGGCGGCATGCCCTTCGAGGCTCGTCGTTCCTCCTCGCACCTCAGGGCCCGGAACGTCTCCGCCACCTGAGGTGCGACGAAGGAGCCTCGAAGGGGGCACCTCAACCACCGGTGCGTGGCTACGCGATCCGCCTCGCCAGGAGGGTGGCGTCGTCGATCTCGACGACGCGGCCGTCACGCTCGACGCGGCGGGGGCGCTGCTCGACGACGAGGGTCTCGAAGTCCTCGCCGAGGGCTGCGAGCATGTCCTCGGCGTGCCACATAGCGGCCTGCTGCTTCGGCGAGTGGTGGGTGAACACCTCCGAGGGAGCGTGGCCCACGACGAGCAGATGACCACCGGGGGCGACGGCCTTCGTCAGCTCGGCCACGACCTCGACCATCGACGTTCCCGGGTGGAGGAAGTGTGTGGTCACGAGGTCGAACGTCGGCGAACCCGCCTGCTCGTGATCCTCGGCGAAGGTCCGCGCGTCGACCCGCCACCAGCTCGTCCGCTCCCCCACGCCGGCTTCCTCGGCGTGACGAGCGGCCCGCGCGAGTCCCTCGGGCGAGAAGTCGGCGCCGGTCACGGTCCATCCCTGCTGGGCGAGCCAGATGACGTCACCGCCCTCGCCGGACCCGAGATCGAGCGCCGTGCCCGGGGTCAGCCCGGTGACCTCGGTGACGAGCTGCGGGTTGGGGTTCCCGCTCCAGATCGTGTCGGGGCCGGAGTAGCGCTCGTCCCACCCGGCCTGCTCGAAGTAGTCGGGGGCGTCGTCGTGGTCGTGCTGGTGCTCGCTCATGGAACGAGCCTGACCCAACCCTGCCGAACGAGCAACATTTCTTGCCGATGTGGCAAACTGCCCGCATGGACGACCAGATCGAGCAGGTCCTCGACGGCGTGGGTCCGCGGCTCAAGGCGCTGCGCGTCGCTCGCGGCTCCACCCTGGCCGAGCTCGCCGCCGACACCGGCATCTCCGTCAGCACCCTGTCGCGCCTCGAGTCGGGCCAGCGGCGGCCCACGCTGGAGCTCCTGCTCCCCCTCTCGCGCGTGCACCAGGTGCCGCTGGACGAGCTCGTCGGCGCGCCCGAGACCGGTGATCCGCGCGTTCGCGCGAAACCGGTCGTGCGCCACGGCCGTACGTTCATCCCGCTCACCCGTCGCCCCGGCGGGCTGCAGGCGTTCAAGATCATCATCCCGCCGCACGACCCACCCGAGCCCTACGAGCCTCGCGTGCACGAGGGCTACGAGTGGGTCTACGTCCTCTCAGGTCGTCTGCACCTCGAGCTCGCCGGGCGGGTCACCGACGTCGGACCCGGCGAGGTCGTGGAGTTCGACACCCGCACCCCGCACGTCGTGGCCAACCGCGGCGACATCCCGACCGAGATCCTGGGCCTGTTCGGGCCCCAGGGCGAGCGGATGCACGTCCGTTCCGGGCAGTAGGCGGCTCGATCAGAGGACGATCACGCCGATGACCCAGATCGTCGCGAACGCCGCGAGGCCCTCGACCAGCGTGGCGACCGTCAAGGTCTTGTAGGCCGTGGCGACCGGGATCCGGCTGAGCTGCGACACGACCCAGAAGTACGAGTCGTTGGCGTGCGACACGACCATCGCGCCGGCACCGATGGCCAGCACCGTCAGGACCATGCCCATCTGCGAGTCCAGTCCCAGCGATCCGAGCAGCGGCGCGACGAGCGCCGACGTCGTGACGAGCGAGACCGTCGACGACCCCTGCGCCGTCTTGAGCGCTGCCGCGATGATGAACGGCACGAGCAGACCGAGCCCCAGGTCGCTGAGGTTGTCGGCCAGGAAGTCCGTGATCGGCGACGCCGCCAGCACTGCGCCGAAGGCCGCACCCGCGGCCGTGATGAGCAGGATCGGGGCGGCGACGCGGATCGACTCGTTGATGTTGTCGTTGAAGCGCTCGAGCTTGCCGGCGCCGCGCAGCAGCAGGGTCGCGGCCGCCAGGCCGATCACGAGCGCCACGACGGGCGTGCCGAGGAACGACAGCACGTCGAACGCCGCACCCTCACCGATCGGACGGGCGGGCAGCTTCACGATCGAGCCGGCACAGATCAGCGCGAGGGGCACCAGGATCGGCATGAACGCCATCCCGGCCGAGGGCAGCGTGCCGTAGCTGGCGCGCAGCTCCTCGTAGGTGTGGTCGGCCAGGTCGTCGCCCTGCGCCGGCAGCATCTCGAACTCGCGGTGCGTGAACCGGCTCGCGAAGAACAGGCCGGCCGCGGCGGCGACGGCGGCGACCGGCAGGCCGATCGCGATCAGCAGGCCGAGCTGCTCGGTGATCCCGATCGCGTCTGCTGCGGCGAGCGGCCCGGGCGTCGGGGGCACGAGGGTGTGCGTCGCGTAGAGACCCGTCATGAGGGCGATCGAGGTCGACAGCGCCGAGACGCCGGTGCGTAGCGTGATCGCCTTGCGCAGCGAGTTCAGGATGACGTAGCCGGAGTCGCAGAACACCGGGATCGACACGATGTAGCCGATGACGGACATCGTGAGGTTCGGGAAGCGGGTCCCGAGGACCTTGATGAGGGCGTCCGCCATCGCGATCGCGGCGCCGGAACGCTCCAGCACGACGCCGATCATCGTGCCGAACAGGATCACGAGGCCGATGTTGCCGAGGTTGTTGCCGAACGCCGTGGTGATCGTCGTGATGACGTCGCCGGTCGAGATCCGGTAGGCGAACGCTCCGATGAACGCGGCGCCCAGCAGGGCGAGGAAGGGCGACAGCTTGAACCGTGCGGTCACCAGCACGATGGCGGCCACGAGCACGAGCAGGATCAGAAGGTCGATCACAGGATGTCCTTTTCAACGGTGACGGTCAGGTAGAAGCGAGTGACCCCGAGGGCCAGGTCGGCCAGGCGTTCCGCGGCGCCGGCCGTGAGCTCGTCGAGCGTCTCGGGACCGCGCGCGATGCTGAGGGCCAGCGTGATCCCGGCGGCGGACAGGGTGGCGTCGTCGACGGCGACCTCACCGCAGAGGGCCACGACGGGAACGCTCGCGGGGGTCATCGCGCGCACCCCCGAGACGACCTTTCCCGCAAGCGACTGCGTGTCGAGGCGTCCCTCGCCGGTCAGGACCAGGTCGGCGTTCGCCAGGAGCTCGCGGGCTCCGACGGCGTCGGCCACGACCTCCCAGCCCGGCTCGAGCTCAGCCCCGAACAGCGCCACCAGGGGCGCGGCGAGGCCGCCGGCTGCCCCCGCGCCAGGCCGGTCGTCGTGATCGACGACGGTCTCGTGGGCCAGGACCCGCGCGAGGCGCGCCAGGCCGGCGTCGAGCTCACGCACCTGGTCGGGGTCGGCGCCCTTCTGCGGGCCGAAGACCGCAGCCGCGCCGCGGGGGCCCGTCAGGGGGTTGGTGACGTCGCACGCGATGCGCCACCGCAGGCCGCGCACCCGCGGGTCGAGCCCGGACAGGTCGAGGCGATCGAGTCGGAGCAGGCCACCACCCCCGGCCGCCACCGCGTGGCCGTCCGCGTCAAGCAGGTCGGCGCCGAGCCCCACGAGCAGTCCGGCACCGCCGTCGGTCGTGGCCGAGCCGCCGATGAACAGCACGATCTCCTCGACGCCAGCGTCGCAGGCGGCCAGCACGAGCGGCGCGAGACCACGGGTCGAGGCCCGCAGGGGCTCGAGCGGCACGTCGCTGACCTGCGGCAGGCCGTTGGCGTCGGCGGCCTCGACGACCGCGGTCCGACCGTCGGGCGACACGCCCAGACGGGCCACGACCGGACGGTCGAGCGCGTCGGTCGTCGCGACCTCCCGCACCACGACCCCCCAGGCGTCGACGATCGCGTCGAGCGCCCCCTCTCCACCGTCGGCGAAGGGCAGGGCAGCCACGTCCACCGGGACCCCGACCTGGGCCGCGCCCGCCCTCGCGCCGGACGCCAAGGACGCGGCGACGTCGGCAGCGCGGAGGCTGCCCTTGAAGGAGTCGGGGATCGCGACGATGCGGAGCACCTCGACAGCGTAGAGACGCAGGTCACAGTCCAGATACGGCCAAACGCCCACACCTCAGCGAAACTTTCGACGTCATCCTGTGCAGAGTGCTGCACCGAGGCGTGAGGTCAGCGCCCCGCGTAGACCGCCATGAGGAGCGTGAAGAGCCCCGCGGCCTGCCGAGGGTCCACCCCGGTCGCGCGCTCGATCTGCGTCAGGCGATGACCGAGGGTGTTGCGGTGCACGTGCAGCTCGGCGGCCGCGTCGCGCAGCGACCGGCTCTCGGCCAGGACCAGGACCGTCTCGGACCAGACCGGCTCCACGACCCGCGCCGCCAGGCGCTCCCGCGAGCGCGGCCCGAGTCGTGCGACGGCCAGCGCGACGTCCCACCTCCAGCGGTCGTCAGCGGCCTCGGGCATCAGGGCCACCGAGTCCGAGATCGCCCGTGCCTCCTCGGCCCTGGTCACCAGCTCCGACAGGTCCGCCACGTCGATGCGGAGCAGCCGGGTCCCCGGCTGCTGCCGGTAGCGCTGGGCGACGTCGACCGGAGCCACGGTCCACCGGCTTCCGTGCAGGATCGTGGTGACCTCGGCCGACGGGACGCGGCCCTGCTCCGGAGCGGGCGACTCCACGAACAGCGTCCACGGCGGTCGCAGGTCGAGTGCCTCGGCGCGGCCCGCGAGCTCGGCGACGCTGCTCGTGCCCGAGGCGAGGGCAGCGACGAAGTCCCGCGACCGGGTCTGCCGGGCGACGGCCCGCTCCCGCTCGAGCTCCCGGCTGATCAACAGCTCGACGGCGACTCCGACGAACCGGGCGGCCGGCGCGACCCGGCTCGGCTCTCCCGTCAGACCCACGACACCGACCAGCCGTCCGCCGACCCGCAGGGGGACGTTGACGCCGGGCCGGTCGCTCGAACCCGGAGCGGGCTGGTCGACGTTGAGCACGCGGTCCTCGGCCAGGGCCTGCTGGGCCGCCTGGTGGAAGGTGCCGATCCGATCGGGGTCGAGCGAGGCGATGATGACGCCGTGCTCGTCCATGATGTTGACGTTGTAGACCGAGTGCGGGGCCAGCGTGTCCACGATCTCCTGCGCGAACTCGCTGCTGAGCGGAGACGGGCCCGCCGCACCGGTCACGACGTCACCTCGTCAGGACGATCTTGCCGAACAGCGAGCCGTCGATAACCTTGGCCAGACCGTCGGCGGCCTGCTCCATCGGGATCTCGGAGTCGATCAGGGGGCGCAGGCCCGTGACGTCGAGGAACTGGGCCAGCGCGTGCAGCTCGTCGCGCGTGCCCATCGTGGACCCGTGGACCCGCATCTGCTGGAAGAAGATGCGCGTCAGCTCGGCCGGCGGGGCGTCACCCGAGGTGGCGCCCGAGATCACGATCGTGCCGCCGGGGCGCATCGACTTCACCGAGTGCGACCAGGTGGCCGCACCGACGGTCTCCATGACCGCGTCGACCTTGACCGGCAGACGGGCGCCGGACTCGAACACCTCGTGCGCGCCGATCTCGAGAGCCTTGGCCCGCTTGTCCTCGTCGCGGCTCGTCGCGTAGACGCGGAAGCCGGCCGCGCGGGCCAGCGAGATCAGGGCCGTCGCGACGCCGCCGCCGGCGCCCTGCACCAGCACCGCGTCGCCGGGCTTGAGGTCGGACTGCGTGAACAGCATGCGGTAGGCCGTCAGCCACGCCGTCGGGAGGCACGCGGCCTCGGCGAACGACAGGCCCGCGGGCTTGGGGATCACGTTGCGGCGCGGCACCGCGACCTTCTCCGCGAACGTGCCCGGGTGGCGCTCCGACAGCAGCGACCGCTTCGGGTCGAGCGTCTCGTCACCGCGCCACGACGGGTCGCTGATGACGGCGTGCACGAGGACCTCGTTGCCGTCCTCGTCGTGGCCCGCCGCGTCACAGCCGAGGATCATCGGCAGCGACTCGGCCCGCAGGCCGACGCCGCGCAGGCTCCACACGTCGTGGTGGTTGATCGAGGCCGCCTTGACCGTCACGGTCGTCCAGCCGTCCGGGACCTCCGGGTCCGGCTGCTCCCCCACGACGAGACCGGCCAGCGGGTCGTCGGGGTTGATGGTTCCGGCGTAGACGGCGAACACGTGGCCTCCTGGAGGGGCAGGTCGGGACGAGGGTCAGTACGGGCGGCGGGCGACGCCCTCACGGCGCGCCGAGTCGGTCACGGCGCGCGACACGGCCTGGGCCACGCGCGGGTCGAACGGCGACGGGATCACGTAGCCCTCGTGCAGGTCGTCGCCGACGAGGTCGGCGATGGCCTGCGCGGCGGCCAGCTTCATGTTCTCGGTGATGCGGGTGGCCCGCACGTCCAGGGCGCCCCGGAAGATGCCGGGGAACACCAGCACGTTGTTGATCTGGTTCGGGTAGTCCGAGCGACCCGTGGCCACGACGCGGGCGTAGCGGTGGGCGATGTCCGGGTGCACCTCGGGCGTCGGGTTGGCCATCGCGAAGATGATCGCGTCGGGCGCCATCTGGGCGATGCCCTCCTCGGGCGTCGTGCCGCCGGAGACACCGATGTAGACGTCGGCGCCGTTGAGCGCGTCGACGATCGTGCCGGGGCGCGCGTACTCGGCCGACTGGTCGGCGATCCACTGCTTCGCGGAGTTGAGGTCGGTGCGGCCCTGGTGGATCACGCCGGAACGGTCGGTGACCTGGATCCGACGGACGCCCGCGGCCTGCAGGATCTTCATGATCGCCACACCCGCGGCGCCGGCACCGGAGATGACGACCTTGAGGCCGCTCATGTCACGCTCGGTCAGGCGCACCGCGTTGTAGAGCGCGGCCAGGGTGACGACGGCCGTGCCGTGCTGGTCGTCGTGGAATACCGGGATGTCGAGGCGCTCGATGAGGCGCTGCTCGATCTCGAAGCACCGGGGCGCGGAGATGTCCTCGAGGTTGATGCCGCCGAACGACGGCGCGAGGCGCACGACGGTCTCGACGATCTCGTCGACGTCGGTCGTGTCGAGCGCGATCGGGATCGCGTCGACGCCGCCGAACCGCTTGAACAGGACGGCCTTGCCCTCCATGACGGGCATCGACGCCGCCGGACCGATGTCGCCGAGGCCGAGCACCGCGGTGCCGTCGGTCACGACGGCGACGGTGTTCGAGACCCAGGTGTACTCGTGGGCGACCTCGGGATCGGTGTGGATCGCCTCGCAGACCTTCGCGACGCCGGGCGTGTAGGACATGGACAGGTCGTCGGCGTCACGCAGGGGCACGGTCGCCGCGATCGCCATCTTCCCGCCGCGGTGCAGCGCGAAGATCGGGTCGTCGGGGTCGACGGGGCTGGTGAGGTCGAGATCGGTGTCGATGTGGGAGGCAACCATGAGTGCGGCTCGAGTCTGGAGAAGGTTCGGGCAGAGACAGGGTGAGACGTGGAGGACGGGCCCCACGGCCGGCTCGGGACACCGGAGGGATCGAGCCTCGGCGGAGCGGGCGGCGCGCCAGATCTGGAGCGCCAACGGGGCAGGTCGTGCCCGTCCGTCATCGTCTCACAGGCCTCGTCAGGCGTCGCCGGAGGTCTCCCCCGACGCCTCGGCGGCCTCGGCCGCCTCCCGCTCCATGATCGAGCGGTTGACCGGGGGTGCCAGGACGCACACCAGGACGACGCCCGCAGCGAGCGCGACCAGCAGCGCGAGGTTCGGCACGACCACGGTGTCCGGATCGGCACCCCGCAGGTTCCAGGCGATGCCGAGCTGCAGCAGCTGGGTCGCGACGATGGGTCCGCGCGCGCCGGTGCGACCCCGCAGCAGCAGCACCCCGGCCGTGAGCTGGAGCGCCCCGTACGCGACGAAGAACACGGCCGAGCTCACCCCGACCCCGAGGCGACCCGAGTCCAGCGACGACAGCTCGACCACGGCGAAGGCGATGACCGCGAACGCCTCGAGCGCCACGACCAGCGCAGCGACGGTCAGGAACCGACGCGCGGTCGGAGGCCAGGGGTTCGACACCGCTCCAGCCTACGGAACGGCCCGGCGGAGCCCCCGCGGGACCGAGTGAGGCACCCCTTGTGTGATGGATCGAACACGACCGGAATTGCTACATCCTTGTAAACAGTCCGGAATGTTGAAAGCATGATGACTGAGCGCGTTCACCCGGGTTTCTTGCTCCAGCATCTGGACAGCAACCCTCGCGCCGCACTTTACTCTTCACATCGCTACCCGAATGTTCGGGAAGGAGCATCCGCCATGGATTGGCGTCACAAGTCGGCATGTCTCGACGAGGACCCGGAGCTCTTCTTTCCCATCGGCAACACGGGGCCCGCGATCATGCAGATCGAAGAGGCCAAGCTCGTGTGCCGTCGCTGCGACGTGAGTGACCAGTGCCTCGCCTGGGCCCTCGAGTCCGGCCAGGACCACGGCGTCTGGGGCGGCCTCTCCGAGGACGAGCGCCGCGCGCTCAAGCGCCGCAACGCCCGCGCCCGCATCCGCACCGCCTGACCCTCGCGGTCCCCGCTCCTCGGAGCGGCCTATGCGTCGAGCGTGATCGACACCGTCGTGCCGCCGCTCGGGCGTGACTCGAAGGTCAGCGTGCCGTCGAGCTCGGTCTGCACCAGCGTCGTGACGATCGACAGCCCCAGGCTGTCGCCGGTGCGGAAGCCCTCGGGCATGCCGACGCCGTCGTCACTGACCCGCAGGCGGATCCGGTCACGGATGCGGTTGGCCGCGACCGTGATCTGACCGCCGTCGTCGCCGAAGGCGTGCTCGGCCGCGTTCTGGATCAGCTCCGTCAGCACCATCGACAACGGCGTCGCGATCTCGCCCGAGAGCGACCCGAACGAGCCGATGCGCGTGGCGTGGATCGCCCGCTCCCCCGCCACGTCCAGCACGGTGCGCAGCAGCCGGTCCGCGATGTCGTCGAAGTCGACGACGTCGCCGAAGGACTGGCTCAGCGTCTCGTGCACGAGTGCGATCGAACCCACGCGCCGCTCGGCCTCCTGCAGCGCGTGCCGCGCCTCGTCGGTCGACATCCGGCGCGCCTGCAGCCGCAGCAGCGCCGCCACGGTCTGCAGGTTGTTCTTGACCCGGTGGTGGATCTCGCGGATCGTCGCGTCCTTGGTCATCAGCTCGCGCTCACGAGACCGCAGCTCGGTGACGTCGCGGAGCAGGATCAGGGCGCCGGCCGGCTCGCCGCTCGAGCGCAGCGGGATGCGGCGCACGTGCAGCGACGCCGCGGCGTTCTCGAGCTCGCCGGAGCCTCCCTCGGCCCCGACCAGCAGGCCGGGCACGGCGTGCCGGGGGGTGCGGCGGTCCATCAGGCCCGCCGTCACGACGACCAGCCGGGTACCGATCAGGTCGCCGACCAGACCGAGCCGCCGGTAGGCCGAGAGCGCGTTGGGGCTCGCGAAGCGCACCGTGCCGTCGGCCTCGGTGCGCACGAAGCCGTCGCCGACGCGGAGCATGTCGACGACCGAGGCCGGGTCGGCGTGCTCGGGGAACTCACCTGCACGGATCATCTCGAGCAGGTCGGTCGCGACGTCGAGGTACGCCGACTCCAGGGCTCCCGCGCTGCGCAGGCCGGGGGCCTCGCGGCGTCGTTCGACCACGGCCACCACCCGCGCGCCGCGGCGCACCGGCACGAACTGCTGGCCGTCGCCCTCGACCGTCAGCCCCGTGGCGAGCGCCTGCTCCACGAGCGGGGCCGCCCCTGACGCGAGGGACAGGCCCACGACGTCCTCCAGCAGCGCGGTCGGGCCCGTCGTGGGCCGCACCTGCGCGACCGCACACACCCCGGTCTCCTCCGCCTCGGGCACCCACAGGACCAGGTCGGAGAACGCGAGGTCGGCGATCATCTGCCAGTCCGTGACCAGCGCGTGGAGCCAGCGCGCGTCGCTCGCGGTCACGGCGGTGCGCGATCGCGTCATGTCCTCGAGCTGGCCCACGACGCCAGACTACGTGGCACGATGGGGCCGATGACCGAGTCGACCTGGGAGTCCGTGCGTTCCCGCGGCATGGACGTGCCCGACGACCGGCCGCTCCACGAGATGACCGCCGAGCTGGTGCAGATGCTCGGGGACCCGGAGCCTCGTGTCCGCGAGGAGATCGCCTACCCCGTGCTGACGGCGTGGCTGCAGCGCGGCGTGTTCGACGACCTGCTCGCCGGGCTCGGCGACGGGATCGTGTCGGGCCTGGGGTTCGGCCTCGGTCGCGACGGCGACTCCTCGGTCATCCGGCGCTCCTACAGCGCGCTGATGCTCGCCGAGATCGTCGGCCGCGACAACGACGTGCACCTGGTGCAGGCGCCCACGGTGCTGGCCTGGGGCGACGCCGCGACGAGCTGGTACGTCCGCGAGTTCGACCACCGGGGCTGGATCCCGGAGATGGGGTGGGCGCACGCGATCGCGCACGGCGCCGACCTCCTGGCCGCCCTCGCACGGTCGCGCCACTTCGGCGCGCTGGAGCTCACGGTGCTGCTCGACGTCGTCGCCGACCGCGTGCTGGCTCCGACGGCCTACACCTGGCGCCACGGCGAGGACGACCGTCTCGCGTTCGCGGTCATGACCCTGCTGCACCGCAACGCCCTCGACACGACGCTCGTCGAGCCGTGGCTGGCCCGGCTCGGTGCGGGCCTGCGGCCGCCGCCGACCCGCGGGCACCTCGAGGTCGAGTGGCCGACGACGGAGGCCCGCAACACGTCGGCGTTCATGCGCGCCCTGCACCTGCAGCTCGCGCTGGGCGTGCAGGGACGCTCCGACCTGCGGGGCGATGCCGCCCTGTTCGCCGAGCAGCCCACCGACCGCGCCGACCTGCTGCTCGCCGTGCTCGACCAGATCCGCGCCGAGAGCCCCTGGTTGTACCGCCCCACCTCGCGCACGCCGGTGCCCTAGCCTCACGTAATCTGCGTCACATGACCGAGGCTTCGCAGGCAGACCCCACCACCGAGCCCGTCCACGGCGGCGTCATCGCGACCGAGGTCGCACGTGCGCACGGCGTGGAGGCGATGTTCACGCTCTCCGGGGCGCACGTCTTCCCGATGTACGACGGCGCCGTGAAGGCCGAGCCCCCGATGCCGATCATCGACGTGCGGCACGAGCCGTCGGCCGTGTTCGCGGCCGAGGCGATCGGCAAGCTGACCCGCAAGCCCGGCCTCGCGGTCCTGACCGCCGGCCCCGGCGTCACCAACGGCGTCAGCCCGATCGCCCAGGCACAGTTCGCCGGGTCCCCGCTCGTGGTGATCGGCGGACGCGCGCCGGCCAACCGCTGGGGCCAGGGCAGCCTGCAGGAGCTGGACCACCCGCCGATCCTGAAGACCGTCACGGCGCTCTCGACCACGGCCCACACGACGGCCGACATCGGCCCCACGGTCGACGAGGCGTTCCGCGTGGCCGGGTCGTCGCACCGCGGGCCGGCGTTCCTCGACGTGCCGATGGACCAGTTCTTCGACGTCGCGCCGCGCCACACGGCGGCCGGAGCCGTCGCCGCGATCGAGCCCGACGGCGACGCGCTGGCGACGGTGGCCAGTCTCCTCGGCGCCGCCGCGAAGCCGCTGCTGATCATCGGCACCGACGTCTGGGCCGACGGCGCCGAGGTCGCGGCGCTGCGCCTGGTCGAGGAGACGGGCCTCCCCGTCATCGCGAACGGCATGGGCCGGGGCATCGTTCCCGGTGGTCACCCGCAGCTCGTCACGAAGGCCCGGTCGGCCGCCCTCAACGGCGCCGACCTGGTGATCGTCGTCGGCACGCCGCTCGACTTCCGCCTCGGCTACGGGGTGTTCGGCGGCAAGGAGGACACGACGCCGGCGAAGGTCGTCCACCTGGCCGACTCCCCCGCCCAGGTCTCGACCCACGCCGAGCTCGCCGCGAGCGCCTCGGGCGACCTCACGCAGGTCCTCGACGGCGTGCTCACGCGCTTGCAGTCGGCCAGCGGTGGCAAGCCCGACTGGTCGGCCTGGCTCGGCGACCTGCAGACCCAGGTCGCCGCGGGCGTCGAGCGCGACAACGCCCTGCTGACCGCCTCGGCCGACCCGATCCACCCGGCCCGCATCTACGGCGAGCTCCTGCCGCGCCTGGCCGACGACGCCGTGGTGATCGGCGACGGCGGCGACTTCGTGTCGTTCGCCGGCAAGTTCGTCGAGCCGAAGCGCCCCGGAGGGTGGCTCGACCCCGGACCGTACGGATGCCTCGGCGCCGGCCTGGGCGCCGCGATCGCCGCCCGCATCGCCCGGCCCTCGAGCCAGGTCGTGCTGCTGTTCGGCGACGGCGCCGCCGGCATGTCGCTGATCGACGTCGACACCCTGGTTCGTCACCACCTCCCGGTCGTCATGATCGTCGGCAACAACAGCGCCTGGGGCCTGGAGAAGGGCCCGATGCAGATGCTCTACGGCTACGACGTCGCGGCCGACCTGGCACCGGGCACCCGGTACGACCAGGTCGTCACGGCCCTGGGCGGTGGCGGCGAGCTCGTCACCGACCCGAACGAGATCGGCCCGGCTATCGACCGTGCCTTCGCCTCCGGCATCCCGTACCTGGTCAACGTGCTGACCGACGTCGACGCGGCCTACCCGCGGGCCACGTTCGGGATCTAGCGGCGGGTCGTGGTCACGCTGCTCGTGCGCTCGCGGCGCCAGTAGCCCGCGATGTCGCACGTGCCGCGGGCGAAGCCGTGGGCGCGCGCCCAGCGGCGAACGGGCTTGAGCATCCCGGCCTCGCCGGCGGCCCAGAGGTAGGCGGACTCGTCGGTCGGCAGGTCGAGCCGTTCGAGGTGGCCCCCGAGGAGGTCGTCGGCGGACCCGTCGCTCGCGTCGCCGTGGTACCAGGTCACCGTGACCCCCTCGCGGGTCGCGAGCGGCTGCTCCTCACCCGCGTCCGGCACGACGACGGCGACGTCGACGTGCACGCCGTCGGCGACCTCCTCGAGCCAGCGCGCCAGGGCGGGGAGCGCGGTGTGGTCGGCCAGCAGCACGTGCACGCCCGACTCAGCAGGGACGGCCTCGCCCGAGCGCGGGCCGGCCGCCCAGAGCGTGTCGCCGGGCTCCGCGCGCTGCGCCCAGTCGGAGGCGAGCCCACCGGGGTGGACGACGAAGTCGATCCAGACCTGGTTCGCTGCCTGGTCGAACCGCCGGATCGTGTACTCGCGGAACGGCGGGAACGGTCGGGGCCACACGAGCGTCTCGCCGTCCTCGGCCAGCTCCGGCGGACGGGTCGTGCCGTCGGGGTCCGGGAACACGAGCTTCACGTGTTCGTCGGGCGTGGTGCTGGTGAACCCGGCCATCCCTGGGCCGCCGAGGACCACGCGGACCATCCGCGGCGTGACGGCCTCACGACGGACGACCGTGAGCTCCCGGATCCCTGCACCTGGCACGCCGCCATTGTGCCCCCGCCGGGCCGGACGACGCGCAGGTGAGGGTAACCTCATCTGGTGGGTGATCGAGGGGTGACGACGCGTCCGCCTCGCTCCACCCGGCGCATCCTGCTGGGTCCCGTCACGCGCAACAAGCGCCTCGTCGCCATGGGAACACCGCTGATCGTCGTGTGGCAGCTGTGCGAGGCCCTCGTGCCGGTCATGATCGGTGTCACGATCGACGTCGGCATCGAGACCAGCTCGCTCGGGCCGTTCCTGCTGGCGTGCGCCGCGATCGTCGTGATCTTCCTGTGCCTGAGCTACGGCTACCGCTACGGGGCCCTGTTCCTGATGCGCGCCCTGCAGGACGAGTCGCACCGGCTGCGGGTCGAGGTGGCCGAGAAGGCCGTGCAGCCGGTCGACGACCCACGCCTGGCCGGCGAGTGGCTCTCGCTCGCGACGGCCGACGCCGAGAAGGTCTCCGAGCTCGTGTACCAGGTCGCCTTCACGGCCGCCTCGATCGTCACGGTGCTCGCGACGGCGATCTACCTCGCCCGCACCGACGTGACCCTGGCGCTGGTGATCCTGTTCGGCCTGCCCGTCACGGTCGCGATCACCCAGCTCGTCTCGCCCGCGATCGCCCGCCGCACGAGCCGTGAGCAGGCCGCCATCGCCCGGGTCGCGGGCATCGCGGGCGACCTGATCGCCGGCATCCGCCCGCTCAAGGGCATCGGCGCCGAGCGCACCGCGAGCGGCCGGTACCGCGAGGCGAGCCGCGCCGCGCGCCGCTCCAGCATCGTGACCGCCCGCTCCTGGGGCTACATGTCCGGACTCACGACGCTCGTCTCCGGCCTGTTCCTGGCCCTCGTGGCCCTGCTGGCCGGCACGCGCGCGATCGACGGCGACCTGTCGCTGGGCGAGCTCGTCGCAATCGTCGGCCTGACCCAGTTCCTCGCCGAGCCCATCAAGCTGCTCGGCGACCTGTCGGCCCAGTTCGCGGCCAGCCGCGCGTCGGCGAAGCGCCTGCACGAGGCACTGGCCACCGGGTCGCACGTGCTCGACGGTCCGGAGCGGCTGCCCGACGACGCACCGCGCGAGGTGTGCTTCGAGGGCGTGACGGTCGGTCCGCTCGTCGACGTCGCCCTGACCTGCTCCCCCGGCCACCTCGTCGCCGTGACGACCGACGGCCCGGAGAGCGCCGACACGATCGTGGCCCTGCTGGACGGCACCACGCGCCCCGAGAGCGGCATCGTGCGTCTCGGCGGGGTCGACCTGCAGCAGCTGGCGCGTGGCGACCGACGCGGTGCCCTTCTCGTCGTCCCCCACGCCGCGACGCCCCCGGAGGGCACGGTGCGCGCCGCGATCGACCCGGACGCCCGCCTCGACCACGCCGAGCTCGACGCGGTGCTGACCGCCTCGGCCGCCCACGACGTCGTGGAGGCGCACCCCGACGGGCTCGACCACGCCGTGCGCATCGGCGGCAGCAGCCTCTCCGGCGGTCAGCGCCAGCGGCTCACGATCGCGCGGTCGCTCGCCGTCGCTCCTCCGGTGCTGGTGCTGCGCGACCCGACGACCGCGATCGACGCCGTGACCGAGCAGCAGATCGCGCTGGGCCTTCGCACGCGGCGTGACGCGGGCACCGCGACCCTCGTCGTCACCTCGTCGCCGACCCTGCTGGCCGCCGCCGACACCGTGGTCTGGATCCGCGAGGGCCGCGTCGTCGCCAGCGGGACGCACCACGACCTGCAGGAGCACCCCGACTACCGCGAGGAGGTGCTCCGATGAGCGAGCCGCAGCGCCCCGCGCGGCAGCTCCTGCCCATCGCGACCGGCCGGGAGACGGTGCGCCTCCTCGTGCGGCACTTCCGGCGCCGGCCCCTGGCCGTGACGTTCGCGGCCCTCGGCTTCCTGACGACCGGTGCGGCCGGCATCGTCGCGCCGCGCGCGCTGGGCGACATCGTCGACCTCGTCCAGGGCGGGGGCGAGTCGTCCGACCTGGTCGGCCCCGTGGTCGCGATCGTCGTCGCCGCCGTGGTCGGTGCCGTCGCGGCCTCGATCGCGGTCGCGGCGCTCGCCCAGGCCACGATCCCGGTGCTCGCCGAGCTGCGCGAGACCGTGCTCGACCGCGCGCTGCACCTCGACGCCGGGCGCCTCGAGGAAGCCGGTGCGGGCGACGTCATGGCGCGCGTGGGCGACGACGTGCGCACCGTGACGAAGTCCCTCGAGGAGGCCGTGCCGCTGCTCCTGACCTCGTTGATGGCGATCGTCTTCACGGCAGGCGGGCTGTTCGCGCTCGACTGGCGCCTGGGGCTCGCGGGCCTGCTGGCGATCCCCGGGTACGTGACGTCGCTGCGCTGGTACCTGCCGCGGTCCGGCCCCATCTACCGCGCCGAGCGGGTGGCGCAGGGCGAACGGGCCGAGTCGCTCATGGCGACCCTGGAGCACGCGCCGACGATCCGCGCCTTCGCGCGCGAGGAGCAGGCCGTCGGCGAGGTCGAGCGGACCTCCTCGAACGCCCGCGGACTCGCGATCGCGACGTTCTGGATGCTCATGCGCTACGGCGGACGCACCAACCGGGCCGAGTGCATCGGGGTGCTGATCATCCTCGTGGCCGGCTTCGTGATGGTGCGCGGCGACGTCGTGACGATCGGTGCGGCCACGGCGGCAGCCCTGTACTTCCACCGCCTGTTCAACCCCATCGGCGGTCTGCTGATGGTCTTCGACGACGTGCAGTCGTCGGGTGCCTCGCTGACCCGGCTGGCCGGGGTGGCGCTCCTGCCCGAGCACGACGAGCGTTCCGAGCCCCTCGACGCCCCGGCGCGCCTGGAGCTGCTCGGCGTGGGCCACGAGTGGGAGCCCGGGACCCCGGTCCTGCACGACGTCGACCTCGTCGTAGAGCCGGGCGAGCGCGTCGCGATCGTGGGGGCCAGCGGCGCGGGCAAGTCGACCGTCGCCTCGATCGTCTCGGGCATCACCCGGCCCACCGCCGGCCGCACGCTGCTGGCGGGTCGGTCGATCGCCGACCTGGGCCCGGGCACCGTGCGTCGCCACGTCGCGGTGGTGAGCCAGGAGGTCCACGTGCTCACGGGCACGCTGCGCGAGAACCTCACCCTCGCCGCACCGGACGCCACCGACGCCGAGGTCATGGCGGCGCTGACGGTGGTCGTCGCCGATCGCTGGGTGCGCGCCCTGCCCGACGGCCTCGACACCCGCGTGGGCAGCTTCGGCCACGCGCTCACGAGCGCCCAGGCGCAGCAGATCGCCCTCGCCCGCATCGTGCTCCGCGACCCGGCGGTCGTGGTGCTCGACGAGGCCACGGCCGAGGCCGGCTCCGCGGGCGCCCGCGAGCTCGAGGTCGCCGCCGGCAACGTCGTCCGCGGCCGCACCGCGATCGTCGTCGCCCACCGCCTCACCCAGGCCCAGACCGCCGACCGCATCGTCGTGATGGACCACGGCCGCATCATCGAGCTCGGCACCCACGACGAGCTCGTCGCCGCCGACGGCCGCTACGCCACCCTCTGGAACGCCTGGTCGGGAGCGTAGGGGTTCGCTCGCCTGCGGGCGTGGATCGGTGACGGACAAGCAGGCATCGACCAGCGCGGCGGCACCTCCGCTCCCCGCTCCCTCACGATGTGTGCGCACTAGTTCGGCGGATTCGGCCCTGAGATGCCGAACTAGTGCGCATATCTGGTGGAGGGCGGTCGGGTGACCCGAACCGGTGCCCCGGGTCCCTGGTCCATGCCGCTTGTCCTCAGCCACCGAGAACGGATCGCTAGGCTCCCCCCATGGCCTCCCTCACCCGGACCGTGACCGCTGACGACACCGCGCTCGCCGTGGGCAGCGGCGACCTGGAGGTGCTCGGCACCCCGGTCGTCGTGGCGTGGTGCGAGGCCGCCACCGTGGCAGCGCTCGAGCTGGAGCCCCACCTGACGAGCGTGGGCACCCACGTGGACGTCCGCCACCTCGCGCCCTCACCCGTCGGCGCGACGATCGAGGTCACCGCGACGATCACCGAGCAGACCGACCGGGCCGCCACGTTCACCGTCGAGGCGCGCCAGGGCGAGACCGTCGTCGCGTCGGGCACGGTCACCCGCGCGATCGTCGACCGGGAGCGATTCGGGTCGCGCCTGTGACGTGTGCGATCATGGGGGGTCCATTCTTCGAGGAGGCCCACCATGGGTAAGACCGGTCGCAAGCGGCGCGCTCGTCGCAAGAAGGGCGCGAACCACGGCAAGCGCCCCAACGCGTGACTCACGCGTGATCCACGAAACCCCCGCACCTGGCGGGGGTTTCGTCGTCTCAGGCCCGTGCGGGCCGAGGTTCACTCGATGATGCGGGTCTCGGTGTAGCTCGTGCGCGTGACGCGCGTGCCGTCGATCTCGACCTGCACCGCGCGGATGGACTGCAGCACCTTCTGGCGCAGCGGCTCCGGAGCGGCTTCCTGGCAGGAGCGCGAGACCAGCGACCGCACGACCTGCTCGAGGTCGTACTCGGTCAGGCAGTCGCTGCAGCTGTCGAGGTGCGCCTGCACGTCCTCGCAGGACGCGTCGTCGATCTCGCGGTCGATGAACAGGTACAGGTTCTGCAGGGCGTCGCTGCAGTCGGGTCCGTCACAGCTCATGACGACACCTCCTTCGAGGACGCCACGGCCATGCCTCGGTCGCGGGCGTAGTCGGCCAGGAGCTCGCGCAGCTGGCGACGGCCACGGTGCAACCGCGACATCACGGTGCCGATCGGGGTGTCCATGATCTCGGCGATCTCCTTGTACGGAAATCCCTCGACGTCGGCGAGGTAGACCGCGTAGCGGAAGTCCTCGGGCAGCGCCTGCAGCGCGTCCTTGACGTCGGAGTCGGGCAGGTGCTCCAGCGCGACCATCTCGGCGGACTTCAGGCCCGACGAGGTGTGCGCCGCCGCAGCCGCGATCTGCCAGTCCTCGATGTCCTCGCTGACCTGCGTGGGCTGGCGCTGCTTCTTGCGGTACGAGTTGATGTACGTGTTCGTGAGGATCCGGTACAGCCACGCCTTGAGGTTCGTGCCCGGGCGGAACTGGTGGAACGACGAGAACGCCTTGGCGAACGTCTCCTGCACCAGGTCCTCGGCGTCGGCCGGGTTGCGGGTCATCCGCAGAGCGGCCGAGTACAGCTGGTCGAGGAACGGCAGGGCGTCGGTCTCGAACCGCGCCTGGCGCTGCTCGGGGCTCTCGTCGGCACTGACCGTGTCGGCCGTGCGGTCGATGTCATCCATTGAGGTCGATCGTACCGGCCTCGTGCGTTCGGGTGCGTCACAGACGAGCATGGGCCCTCCTTTACACCGATCACAACGACCGGTGTGCGGGACCTATTCCGCAGCTACTCGGCGGCGAGGGGCTTCAGCAGCTCGGGGCCGTTGTTGCGCACGTTGTTGACCGCCGTCGAGACGGGCCAGGCCTGGAGCCGCCCCGGTGTCGCCGGGTGGAGCAGCGCGAACAGCTCGTCCTTGCCGTGCGGCGCCGGGTCGAGCCAGGCGTCGAGGTGCTCCGGAGCGACGAGCCACGGGGCCCGGTCGTGCAGGCGCCCGTCCTCGCCCTCGGCGGCGGTCGTGAGGATCGTGAACGTCACGAGCCACTCGACGGCGTCGCCCCCGTCCTTCGGTTTCCAGAACTCGTAGAGGCCGGCGACCCCGAGACCCTCGCCGCCGCCGTCAGGGGTGTGGCCCGTGATGAAGAACGGCTGCTTCGGCGGCTTCCCGGATCCCGTGTCGGGCCCCTGGTACCACTCGTAGAAGCCGTCCAGCGGCACGACCGCCCGACGCTTGGCGAAGGCCCGCTTGAACGACGGCTTCTCGTCGACGGTCTCGGAGCGGGCGTTGATCATGCGGTTGCCGATCGAGGGGTCCTTGGCCCAGCTCGGCACGAGACCCCACTTCGCGGTCAGCAGCTCCCGCGTGACGGCGGACGAGTCGGCGGCGGCACGCGCGATGACCAGGGGCGCCTGCTTGGTCGGTGCCATGTTGAAGTCGGCCGAGATCGCGTCCTCGGCGACGGCGAGGTCGGCCGAGAAGTCGTCGGTCAGCCTCTGGGCCGTCCGTGTCGTGGCATAGCGACCGCACATGAGTCCAGCAGACCAGATCAGGCCGTCAGACGCGAGAGCAACCACGTGATCGCGTCCGGGTCGCGCGGCAGGCGCTCGACCCACACGCGCGGCTCCGGGGCGTCCGTCAGGGCCTCGAACAGCAGCCTCCCGAGGACCGTCAGACCCAGCAGGTCGGCGTCCTCGCTGCGCGTCAGGGCCGTGAACCGGTCGGCCGCGAGACGGGCGACCGTCTCGTGCGCCGGGAACGCGACCTCCAGCGCGTGCGCGACCTCCAGCCCCCGCAGGGCGTCCTCGAGCTCGTGCGCTCCCCTGCTGCCGAGCTCGACCACGACCAGCGCGTGGGACACCGCGGGCTCCCCACCGCGATGTCCCGCCTGCCGGTAGACGTCGTCGAGGCGGGTCCGCAGGTGCGGGACCGAGGCCAGCGACGTCAGGGGGTCATGACAGTCCGCGTCGGTGACGGGAGGCGGGGCGCTCCCCATCCACGCCTGCGCCACCGAGCGGACTGCCACGTACGGGGGTTCGCGGCCGGGGCTGAGGTCGGCGACGGCGTCCATCGCCTCCACCAGCGGCACGCCCTGCGACGCTGCACTCGCTCCCACCTCGAGTGCAACGTCGACCAGGGACGGCCGACCGCTGTTCACAGCGCGGGCGAACGCGGCTGTCGCGACGTCGTAGTCGTTCATCCGGTCCCTCCTCGCTCGTGCTGTTCTCGGGGATGGAACGGCGACGTGGCCTGGTCGTGACGCGACTTCGCGAGACTTTTTTCGCAGGCGTGAGGCGTGGGACTTTCGGCCCTACTTTCGTGCTCCCCGTGACACGCAGGGCGCACCGGTCGTTAACTGAGCCGGAGGAGGGAGTTTCGTGAGCGTTTCCGATACGGCGACACCAGGTCAGGTCAGCGATGCCGACCTGATCTCCGCCGTGCGCGCCGGCGACACCGAGGCGTACGGCGTGCTGTTCGAGCGCCACCGCGCTGCGGCCGAGCGACTCGCTCGTCAGCTCGTCTCCGGGCTCGGCGCCGACGACCTCGTCTCGGACGCGTTCCTCAAGGTCCTCGGCGTGCTGCAGCGCGGCGGCGGGCCGGACGAGGCCTTCCGCGCCTACCTCCTGACCTCCGTGCGCCGCCTGCACATCGACGGCATCCGCTCGTCGAAGCGCGAGCGCACGACCGACGACGACGCCGCCCTCGACCAGCCGGTCGACTTCGTCGACCCCGCCGCGATGGAGTTCGAGCGCGGCGCAGCCGGCGAGGCGTTCCGGTCACTGCCCGAGCGGTGGCAGCTCGTGCTGTGGCACATCGACGTCGAGCGCCAGAGTCCCGCCGAGGTGGCGCCGCTGCTCGGCATGGCCCCCAACAGCGTCTCCGCGCTGGCGTACCGCGCCCGTGAGGGCCTGCGCCGCGCCTACCTGCAGCAGCACCTCGCTCCCACGCTCGACTCGGAGTGCCGCGACGCCACCAGCAAGCTCGGCTCCCACGTCCGCCACGGGCTCGCCGCCCGCGAGACCCGCAAAATCGAGGAGCACCTCGACACCTGCGCCCGGTGCACCGGGCTGTACCTCGAGCTGCGCGACGTGAACTCGAGCCTCGGCGCCGTGCTCGGACCGATCCTGCTCGGCAGCGCGGCGACGGGCTACCTGGGAGCCGTCACGACCTTCGGCGGCGCCGGTGTGCTCGGGGCAGGCACTGCTGCCGGCCTCGCGATGTCGACCAAGACGATCCTCGTCGAGACCGTCCGCGTCGCCTCCGCACCCGCTCGCATCGCGGTGGGCACCAGCGTGCTCTCCTCGGCGCCGGCCGCAGTCGCGACGGTCGCGCTCGCGAGCGCCGCGACGGTCGGAGTCGTCGCCACGACCTCGGCGGTCACGAGCCCGTCGACCACGGCCGTGCTCTCCCCCATCCAGGACCCGTCGTTCGACCCCACCGACGACGGCATCCGGCTGCCGACGCCGACGCCGACCGTGACGATGCCGGCGCCCACGCCCAGCCCCACCGCCACGCCGAGCCCCTCGGCCACGCCCGAACCGACGCCGTCCCCCGAGCCGACGGCCACCGAGGATCCGGTCGAGCCCGAGCCGGCCGACCCGGACCCCATCGAGCCCGTCGAGCCCCCACCGCCCCCGGTGGTCGGCACCGACTTCGCCCTGGGCGTCGCCTCGGTCGTGAACGACCGCCCGCTGTTCCAGCGCACGATGACCATCCCGATCACCGGCACCACGACCGACGGCGTGCCCGCCGACCGCACGGTCTCGGTCCGCGTCGACTTCACGCGCTCCACGCTGTTCCGGTCGGTCTCGGGCGACTGGACCTGCACGGCCACCCCGGAGCGCTGGACCACCTCGGTCACCTGCACGACGACCGTGCCCGCGGGCGGCAGCACCGACCTGCGGCTGACGTTCGCGGGCCTGCGCCCCTCCGGCACGCTGACGATGGTCGCCGACGAGGACCCCAACACGGCCAACGACACCGCATCGTTCGCGAGCCCGGGATTCCTGCTGCTGTTCTAGGACGTGTTGCCGAGTGGGCGGGATGCGGTAGACAAGTCCCATGACTGTTCTGCGCACGGTGGCCCGCCCGATGCTCGCCTCGATGTTCGTCGTCGGAGGCATCAACTCGTTGCGTCACGCGAAGGCCCTCGCGCCGGCCGCGCAGCCCGTCGCCGACGCCGTCGCCCCGCTGGCGCCGCAGCTGCCCGTGACCCCGACCAACGTGGTGCGCGTCCACGGCGCGGTCAACATCGTCGCCGGCGCCGCGCTGGCCACCGGGCGCTTCCCGCGGCTGTCCGCCCTCGTGCTGGCGGGCAACCTCACCCCGGCCACGGTGCAGGGCCACCGGTTCTGGGCCGAGCCCGACGCCGCCGCCCGCTCGAACCAGCAGGTGCACTTCTTCAAGAACGTGTCGATGCTCGGTGGTCTGCTGATGTCGACCCTCGATCCCGACCCGCACAAGAAGATCCTGGTGCGCCGGGCGAAGGACAAGGTCGTCGAGGCGGCCGACACGGTCGCCGACGCCATCTCGCGCTGACGCCACCGCACCGGGGGTCGGCGAGCGCTACGCTGACCCGCGATGAGTGAACCGTTGCCGTGGCTGGCTCCCACGCCGAGAGAACCCGTGGTCGGCCGGATCATCGTGCCGGGCTCGAAGTCGCTGACCAACCGCGCGCTCGTGCTCGCGGCCGTCGCCGAGCGGCCGTCGGTGCTGACGCGGGCCCTGGGCTCGCGGGACACCTCACTGATGATCGGCGCGCTCACCGCGCTGGGCGCGTCGGTCGACCGCGACGGCATCGAGTGGACCGTGCGCCCCATCGACCCGTCGCTCGCCGCCCCCGTCACGATCGACTGCGGTCTCGCGGGCACCGTGATGCGGTTCGTGCCGGCGCTCGCCGCCCTGGGCGCGGCCCCCGTGACGTTCGACGGTGACGAGCGCGCCCGTGAGCGTCCGATGGACGTCACGATCTCCTCGCTGCGCGCGCTCGGCGTCGAGGTCGACGACGGGGGCCGGGGCACCCTCCCCTTCACGGTCCACGGCACCGGAGGCGTCGAGGGCGGCCCGATCTCGATCGACTCCTCGGCGTCCAGCCAGTTCGTCTCGGCCCTGCTGCTCGCAGCGCCGCGGTTCGCTCGCGGCCTCGACCTCACGCACGTCGGCCCCACCCTGCCCTCGGCCCCGCACATCGCCATGACGGTCGAGCAGCTGCGCGCCCGGGGCGTGCAGATCGACACCCCCACCGACCAGCACCGCTGGACCGTGGCCCCGGGTCCGGTCGGGGCGCTCGACACCGAGATCGAGCCCGACCTCTCGAACGCCGGCGTCTTCGTCGCGGCCGCCCTCGTGACGGCCGGCGAGGTGCGGGTGCGCAACTGGCCGTCGTCCACCGACCAGCCCGGCGACGTCTGGCGCCGGCTCGCGGTCGCCTTCGGCGGCACCGCCGAGCTCGACGGCGACGACCTCGTCGTGACGGGCCCGAAGAAGCTGGCGGGCGTCGACCTGGACCTCGGCGACGTCGGCGAGCTCACGCCCGTCATCGCTGCGGTCGCCGCACTGGCCGAGACGCCGTCCCGCCTGACCGGCATCGCCCACCTGCGGGGTCACGAGACCGACCGGCTCGCCGCCCTCGCGACCGAGTTCCGTCGTCTCGGCGGCGACGTCGACGAGCTCGACGACGGGCTCGAGATCCGGCCCCGCCCCCTGCACGGCGACGTCTTCCGGACGTACCACGACCACCGGATGGCCCACGCTGCGGTCGTCCTGGCGCTGCGGGTGCCGGACGTCTTCGTCGAGAACGTCGTCACGACGGTCAAGACGTATCCCAACTTTGCGCCCGTCTGGGAGCGGTTGGTCGACGCATGAGCGCGGGCGAGCACTGAGCCATGGGGCGCCACGACGATGACGACCACGCGCGGTTCGAGCGGCCACGGCGCCGCACGCGACCGCGCACCAAGGAGCGGCCCGACTACTCCGGGCTGCCGCTCGGACGCGTCGTCACGGTCGACCGCGGCCGCTACTCGGTGCGCCTCGAGGAGGACCGCGCCGACGGCACCGGCGACGCGATCACGGCGGCGAAGGCCCGCAGCATCCGCGGGGTCGTGGTCGGCGACCTGGTACGCCTCGACGGCGACGTCACGGGCGCCGAGGGCACCCTGTCGCGCATCGCCGAGGTGCTCCCGCGCACGACCGTGCTGCGCCGCACCGCCGACGACGACGACCCGATCGAGCGCATCGTGGTGGCCAACGCCGACCAGCTCGTCGTGGTCGCCGCCCTCGCCGACCCGCCGCCGCGCCCGGCCCTGATCGACCGCTGCCTGGTCGCCGCGTTCGTCGCCGGGATGGATCCCCTCGTGATCCTCACGAAGTCCGACCTCGCCTCGCCCGACGAGATGATCGCCGCCCTCGAGCCGCTCGACGTCGCGGTGCTCGTGATCGGGCGCGACGCCGACCTGGCCGAGGTGCGCGCGTCGCTCGCCGACCGGATCAGCGTGCTGGTCGGGCACAGCGGCGTCGGGAAGTCGACGCTCGTCAACCAGCTCGTGCCCGACGCGTTCCGCACGACGAGCCACGTCAACGCCGTGACCGGCCGGGGCCGGCACACGTCGACCGGGTCGGTCGTGCTGGACCTCCCGGGCGGCGGGCGCATCGTGGACACCCCGGGCTTCCGGTCCTTCGGGCTGGCCCACGTCGAGGTCGAGGACGTGCTCAAGGCGTTCACCGACCTGCACGAGCTCACGCGCGACTGCCCCCGCGGCTGCACCCACCTGGTCGACGAGCCCGAGTGCGCGATGGACGTCGCCGTCGCCGACGGGCGCCTCTCCCCCGCACGACTCGCCTCGTTTCGGCGCATCCTTGAGAGCCGCGAGCAGGTCTGAGCACTACCGTGGGCCCCATGGCCCATTCGTACGCCGACGACCTCCGCCTCGCGCACGTCCTGGCCGACACCGCCGACAACCTGTCGATGGACCGGTTCGGCGCGATCGACCTCGAGGTCTCGACCAAGCCCGACATGACCTGGGTGACCGAGGCCGACAAGGCCGTCGAGGACGCGCTCCGCAAGACGCTGCGCTCCGCACGCACCCGCGACGCGTTCTTCGGCGAGGAGAGCGGCGAGCAGGAGGGGGCCGCGACCTCCTCCCGCCGCTGGATCATCGACCCGATCGACGGCACCTCCAACTTCGTCCGCGGGGTGCCCGTCTGGGCGACCCTGATCGCGCTGGAGGAGGAGGGCGAGGTCGTCGCCGGCGTGGTGTCGGCCCCGGCGCTCGGCCGTCGCTGGTGGGCCCACAAGGGCAGCGGCGCGTTCACGGGCAAGTCGGTCATGAACGGCCGCGAGATCCGCGTCTCGCGCGTCGGTGACCTCGGCAGCGCCTCCCTGTCCTTCAGCTCGGTCGAGAGCTGGGAGGACATCGACAAGGCCCAGGCGTTCGCGGCGCTGACCCGCCAGTGCTGGCGCACCCGCGCCTACGGCGACTTCTGGTCGTACGTCCTGGTGGCCGAGGGCGCGGTCGACATCGCCGCCGAGCCCGAGCTGAACCTGTGGGACATGGCCGCGCTCGACGTCATCGTGCGCGAGGCCGGTGGCCGCTTCACGTCCCTGGCGGGACGCGAGGGCCCGTGGGGCGCCAACGCGATCGCCACGAACGGGCGCCTGCACGACGCGGCGATGGCCTACCTCGGCCACTTCCCCGACACCGAGCCCCCGGGCGACGGCTGGGACGACGAGACGGAGCCCGACCCGGACTCCGACCGGTCCCACGACCTCGGCAACGTCCTCGACTTCGGCCGCTGAGCAGACCTGCCTCACACCCAGGTCTTGTCTTCGACACATTCCCGATATATCGTTAACGCATCACCTACACATCGCCGACGCGTCGAGCCCCTGCGACTCCGCACCGGCCCCACTCCTCAGGAGACCTCACATGAACACCCACGACCACCACCACGAGCAGCACCACGACCGTTCCGACCACCGCCAGCGCGGACCGCGTCGGGGTGGACCCCACCCCCGCGGAGACGCGGGGCGCTTCCCCGGCTTCGGCGAGGAGGGCCCGCTCGGCGGCCCCTTCGGCGGCCCGTTCGACGGGCGCCGGGGCCGGGGCGGTCGCCGTCGCGGACGCCGCGGCGGCGACGTGCGAGCGGCGGCCCTGCTGCTGCTCGCCGAGCAGCCGCGCCACGGCTACGACCTGATCCAGGAGATCCGCGAGCGCAGCGAGGAGATGTGGACGCCGAGCCCCGGCTCGGTCTACCCCGTCCTGCAGCAGCTCGAGGACGAGGGTCTCGTCGAGTTCGAGCGCGTCGACGGTCGCAAGACCGCCTCGCTGACCGCGGCAGGCCGGACCTTCGTCGAGGAGAACGCCGACGAGCTCGGCATCCCCTGGGCGACGGCCAAGGCCGGCAGCGAGGGCGTGCACGAGCTCGGCCACGCGCTGCGGTCCCTGATGGGCGCGTTCCGTCAGGTCACCTCCGACGGCACCCCCGAGCAGCGGCGTCAGGCCGCCGCCCTGCTGGACGACACCCGTCGCCAGCTCTACCGCGTCCTCGCCGGCGACGACGCCTGACCGCTCGCGAGTGGATTCCCGCCCCTCGGCGAGTGAGTTTCCGCCCCTCCCAGGGGCGGGAACTCACTCCTGGGAGGGCGGGAATCCACTCGCGACGGGGCGGGAATTCACTCGCGAGCGGTAGTTCGGGGCGGGGTCAGGGGAGGCGGGCCGCGACGGCGCGGCCGGCGGCCCGGCCGGAGAACAGGCAGCCACCGAGGAACGTGCCCTCGAGCGAGTTGTAGCCGTGCACCCCGCCGCCGCCGAAGCCCGCGACCTCGCCTGCGGCGTAGAGACCCTCGAACGGCTCTCCCCCGGGCCGCAGCACCTGCGACTCCAGGTTCGTCTCGAGACCACCCAGCGACTTGCGGGTCAGGACGTGTAGCCGCACCGCGATCAGCGGCCCCTTCGACGGGTCGAGGATCTTGTGCGGCTTCGCGACCCGGATCAGCTTGTCGCCGAGGTAGGAACGGGCCTGACGCATCGCCACGACCTGCAGGTCCTTGCTGTAGTCGTTGTCGAGCTCCCGGTCGCGCGCCTCGATCTGCCCGCGCAGGTGGTCGACGTCGATCAGCTCCGATCCCGTCACGCGGTTCATCCCGGCCACGAGCTCCTCGAGCGTGTCGGCCACGACGAAGTCCTCGCCGCGCTCCTTGAACGCCTCGACCGGGCCCGTCGCCCCCTTCGCGAGGCGCTGGCGCAACAGCTCGCGGACGCTCTTGCTCGTCAGGTCAGGGTTCTGCTCCTGCCCCGACAGCGCGAACTCCTTCTCGATGATCGCCTGCGTGAGCACGAACCAGGAGTGGTCATAGCCGGTCTGCCGCAGCAGCTTCAGGGTGCCGAGCGTGTCGAAGCCCGGAAGTCCCGGCACGGGCAGCCGGGTGCCGCCGCCGTCGAACCACAGTGACGACGGCCCGGGCAGGATCCGGATGCCGTGCAGCGGCCAGATCGGGTCGTAGTTGGTGATGCCCTCGACGTAGTGCCACATGCGGTCGCCGTTGATGCTGCTCGCGCCCGCCGACTCCGCGATGCCGAGCATGCGTCCGTCGACGTGGGCCGGGACGCCGGAGATCATGTGGGTCGGCGGCGTGCCCAGCCGGTCGGGCCAGGCGGCCCGCACGAGGTCGTGGTTGCCGCCGATGCCGCCGGTCGTCACGATGACGGCCTGGGCGGACAGCTCGAACTCCCCCACCTCCTCGCGCGAGGTCGCCTCGGCGCGCGGCAGGTCGGTGGGCGCCAGCACGGCGCCGCGCACACCCGTGACGGCACCGTCGGTCACGACGAGCTCGTCGACGCGGTGCCGGAACGCCAGGTTCACGAGCCCCTGCTCCACGCCCTGGCGCACGATCTTCTCGAACGGCTCGACGAGCCCCGGACCCGTGCCCCACGTGATGTGGAAGCGCGGCACGGAGTTGCCGTGGCCGCCCGCCAGGCCGCCACCACGCTCGGCCCAGCCGACGACGGGGAACACGCTGTGCCCCTTCTCGCGCAGCCACGACTGCTTCTCGCCGGCGGCGAAGTTGACGTAGGCCTCGGCCCACCGGCGCGGCCACAGGTCCTCCTCGCGGTGGAACTGTGCGCTGCCGAGCCAGTCCTGCCACGCCAGCTCGACGGAGTCCTTGATGCCGAGGCGCCGCTGCTGCGGCGAGTCGACGAGGAACAGCCCGCCGAACGACCAGAACGCCTGGCCCCCGATCCCCTGCTCGCCCTCCTGGTCGACCAGGAGGACCGATCGACCGGCCTCCACGAGCTCTGCGGTCGCGACGAGACCCGCGAGGCCTGCGCCCACGACGACGACGTCGGCCTGCTGGGGGGACGTTGTGCGTGCTGCTGCCATGCGCCGCATCCTGCCGCATCCGGCCCGTGACCTGCATCACCGACTCACCCCGCACCATTGACGGTCAGAATAGATCTGACCGTCAGCACCTCACGAGCGTGTGGCACGCCCCTGCTGATACCTCGACTGACGGGTGCGATGGGCACAGGCCGGCGAGCAGTACCGACGCCGGTGGTGCTCCGGCACGAGCACGACCTGGCACGTCGGCGTCGCGCACGTCGTGATGCGATCGCGGCCCCCGGAGCGCACGAGGTCGATGCAGTCCGCCGCCACGGTGCCCAGCCAGGACTCGACGCCCGGACCCCAGAGCCGCCGCCGCACCTGGAGCTCACCCCGACCGTCGAGGTCGAGGCCCCATGATGGGGCGGACTCGGTGTCGTACCGGTTGACGACGGCCAGCGAGGAGGCCCGAGGACGATCGAGCAGGATCTGCCGCACGGCGCCGCGCACCTGGCGCAGAGCGTCGAGCGACTCGGCGTCGACGCCCAGGTCGTCACCCAGCTCTCCGGGCGGAAGGGCCGAGGCCACGGCGTCGAACCACGCGGCTGCGGTATCGACGTCAGCCAGAGCGTCAGCGTCGTCCGGTGCGGCGACGGCGGAGTTGACGAGCACCAGGGACGGGCGCGCCTCGCCCCCCTCGGTCGCGACTCTGAACGGCATGCCTGACGGTAACATGGCACTTTCACCGTCGAGCGATTCTGGGCAGTTCTCCAGGTTCCCGCTCCACGTCCGTCTCCGGGGCCTTAGGCTGGGACGTCGTCCGTCGTCGTCCGAGGTACTCCCATGCTCCTGCCGAACCGGTTCTCCCGGATCGTCGCCACCGCCGTCGTCGCGACCCTGGCGGTCGCGGGGCTCATCATGTTCGCCTTCACGACGGACGCCATCGGTGGCTCCGGCTCCCGCGCCGAGGCCGTGAACACGGCCGCGCCGTCGGTCTCCGCACCGCCCGCCACGACCGAGCCGGTCCCCGCGACCCTCGCCGCCGAGCCGGTCCCGACGACCGAGCCGGTGCCCACGACCGAGGCTCCGGCGCCGCAGGCCCCGACGAACGACCCCGCTCCCGCCCCGACCAACCCGGCCACCCCGGGAGCCCCGACGACGTCGACCCCGACGCAGCCGGCTCCCACCCCGACGCCTCGCCAGTGCTACCTGCTGGTCCTGCCGATCGAGTGCCCCTGACATCGTGCAGACCGTGCTGACCGTCATCGCCGTCGTCCTGCTCGTCGTCCTCGCCCTCGTGGCCCTGCTGGCCGGGCGCGCCCTGTGGGCCACCCGCCACGCCCGCCGGCGCCTGCGGGAGCTGGGCGAGCTGCACCACCGCGAGGTCGCCCTGCTGCTCGGTCGCGCCTCGGCACCGCGGGACGCCAAGCCCGCCGTCGGCACGCTCGTGCGCACCGACGACGTCGTCGCCCTGGTGCCGGCGACGACCGGTCAGGAGGTCGTCGTCCCGCTCGAGGCCGTCACGGCCGCCTCGACCACGACGTCGTTCCGAGGGCGCAGCTTCGCCGAGCCCGTGCTGCTCCTGACGTGGGAGCTGCACGGGACCGGCGACGCCGCCGTCCTGCGGGTGGCCGACCCGGACGGGTGGGTCGAGGAGCTCAGCCGGCCGCGGTGAGCCGGCGCAGGTGGTGACCGATCTCGGCCGCCACCGCCGTCGCCAGTGCCGCCGGGGTGTCCCCCGCCGGCTCAGGCAGCACGTGGTGCACCGTGCCCTGCTCGCGAAGCTCGAGCACCGAGACCCGCTGCTGCTCCGCCATCTGCGCCGCGTGCTCGACGTCGCCGTGCACGATCGCGCTGGCGCCCTCGGGCGGCAGCGGCGAGAGCCAGGCGTGCTCGGTGGCCAGCGTGACGTCGGCGGGCAGCAGCGCCAAGGCGCCACCACCGCAGCCCTCCCCCAGCAGGACCGAGACGGTCGGCACCCGCATCGTCGACATGGTCGCGATGCAGCGAGCGATCTCGCCGGCGATCGAGCCCTGCTCGGCCTCCGGTGAGAGCTCCGCACCCGGGGTGTCGACGACCGAGACCAGCGGGAGACCCAGCTCGTTGGCCAGGCGCATGCCGCGACGAGCCTCCCGCAGCGCGCCGGGCCCCATCGGCGACTCGGGGGTCTGACGCGTGCGGTCCTGACCGATCACGACGCACGGGACGCCGTCGATCCGGGCCAGCGCCACGAGCATCGCGCTGTCACGCTCGCCCTCGTCGGTGCCCTGCAGCCGCAGGGTCGTGTCACTGCCGTGCCGCAGCAGGTCGCGCACGCCGGCACGGTCGGCACCGCGGGTGACCTCGATCGAGGCCCAGGTGTCGTGGTCCGCTGCAGCGGGGACCTCGCCCTGGCGCCGCTCGCGGGAGGAGTCCGACGCCGGGTCCAGCAGGATCCCGAGCGCGTGCTCCACGACGGCCGGCAGGTCCTCGACCTTCACGACCGCGTCGATGATGCCGCGATCGGCGAGGTTCTCGCTGACCTGCACCCCCGGCGGGAACGGCCGGCCGTTCAGGAGCTCGTAGACCTTCGGCCCCAGGAACCCGACCAGCGCACCCGGCTCGGCCACCGTCACGTGCCCCAGCGAGCCCCACGAGGCGAACACGCCGCCGGTCGTCGGGTGCCGCAGGTGCACGAGGTACGGCAGCCCCGCCGCGCGGTGCGCCATGATCGCGCGGCTGATGTCGACCATCCGCACGAAGGCCGGGGTGCCCTCCTGCATGCGCGTGCCGCCCGAGGCGGTCGACGCGAGCAGCGGCAGCCCCTCGGCGGTCGCCCGCCGGACGGCCGCCACGATGCGCGCGGCCGCGTCGCGACCGATCGACCCGGCCAGGAAGCCGAACTCGTTCAGCACGAACGCCACCGGCCGGCCACTGACGGTGCCGCGGCCGGTCACGATCGACTCGTCGACGCCGCTGCGCTCGGTGGCCCGCTCGAGCTCGGCCCGGTACTGCTCCGAGTAGCTGCTGCGGTCGATCGGCTCGTCCCAGGAGACGAAGGAGCCCTCGTCGAGGACGAGGCCGATCAGGTCCTGCGAGGAGACGCGCTCAGCCACGACCCAGCTCCGCCCGGATCGACGCGCCGTGCTGGTCGAGCACCGGCGGAGCCGCGTGGTCGCGGTTCGTCGTCTCCTCGTCGCCGTCGAAGAACCGCAGCGGCGGCCCGGGGAGCTGGATGCCGCCCAGCGTCGCATGGTCCACGTCGATGAGCAGGCCCTGGCTGTGGGTCTGGTCCCAGGCGAAGACCTCGTCGATCGTGCGGACCTTGCCGGCCGGGATGCCGACCTCGGCCAGACGGGTCAGCAGCTTCTCCGCCTCCCACTCCGCGAAGACGCGCTCCACGATCTCGACGACCTCCTCGCGACGCGCGACCCGCTCGGGATTCGTGGCGAACCCCTCCATCGCGGGGTCGAGGTCGAAGCCCTCGCAGAAGTCGCGCCACAGCCCCTCGCTGCCCACCGCGATCTGCACCGCGCCGTCGGCGCACCGGAACAGGCCGTAGGGCGAGATCGACGCGTGGTGGTTGCCCGCCGCGCGGCCGACCGTCTCGGCGATGGTCCAGCGGGTGCCCTGGAAGCCCAGGACGCCGACCGTCGCCGAGAGCAGCGACGTGCGCACGACCTGGCCCTTCCCGGTGCGCTCGCGCTCGTGCAGCGCCGCGAGCAGACCGTAGGCGCCGTACATGCCGCCGAGGATGTCCGAGATCGGCGTGCCGACCTTCTGCGGGTCGTCGGCGCCGGACCCCGTGATCGACATCAGGCCGGCCTCGCCCTGGGCGATCTGGTCGTAGCCGGAACGCCCGCCCTCGGGGCCGTCGTGGCCGAAGCCCGTGATCGACAGGACGACGAGGCGCGGGTTGCGCTCCATCAGCGTGTCGAAGCCCAGGCCCAGGCGGTCGAGCACGCCCGTGCGGAAGTTCTCGACGAGGACGTCGGCCCGGTCGACGAGGTCCAGCAGCACCTCGCGGTCGGCGTCGTCCTTCAGGTTGAGCGCGATCGACTCCTTGTTGCGGTTGGCCGACAGGAAGTACGTCGACTCCCGGTCCTCGGGCACGCCGTCGTCGGCCGAGCCCACGTGGCCGTCGCCGTCGGACTCGGGCCATCGGAACGGCGGGCCCCAGCCGCGGGTGTCGTCGCCGTGACCCGGAGCCTCGACCTTGACGATGCGGGCACCGAGGTCGCCCAGCATCATCGTGGCGTGCGGGCCTGCGAGGGCTCGGGACAGGTCGACGACCAGCAGGTCGGACAGCGGTCCTCCCATGGTCACGCCCCCCAGCCCGGCAGCACGAGCGCGGCCCAGACGAGCAGCGGTCCGGCGACCACGACGATCACGCTGTAGCGGATGATCTGCGAGTAGTACTTCTGCTCGCTGATCGTGTCCGGACGGTTGGCGAGCATCAGCGCGCCGTTGGTCGAGAACGGGCTGACGTCGACGATCGTCGAGCTCACCGCGAGGGCCGCGACGAACATCGCCGGGTGGATGCCGCCCTCGACGATCAGCGGGATCGCGATCGGGACGATGACGGGCAGCAGGGCGGTCGAGGACGCGAACGCCGAGACGACACCGCCGACGTAGCAGAGGATCAGCGCGCCGATCACGACGGCGCCGAGGCCGGCGGCCCACTTCCCGACGAACTCCGGCGAGCCGGCCTGCGTCAGGATCGCGGCGTAGGTGCTGACGCCGGCGACGAGCAGGACGGTCGGCCATGCGATCTGGTTGACCGCGCCCTTGTGCTGGTTGCCCGAGAGCATCGCCAGGATGACGGCCGCGGTGATCGCGACGAAGCCGATGTTCTTGTCGAAGACCAGCGCCGTGACGGCGGTGCCGACGAAGGCCAGCAGCGTCAGGACCTGCTCCAGGCGGACGCCGGAGGTCTGCGTGCCCATCAGCGTGTCGGTGCCCTGGCCGCGGGTCGAGACGGGGTTGCCGCCGGTCGAGCCGTCGGCGTGGACGCCGCCCTCGACCTCCTCGTCGGGCTCGATGCGCTGCGACATGAGGCGTCGGCCGCCGAGGGCGAAGAACAGGATCGTGGCCATGATCAGGTTGACGATCAGGCTCGCGAGGAAGACCGTCATCTCGCTGACCGGCAGGCCGTTCTCCTCCATGACGGAGTTCGTGATCGTGCCGTAGATGCTGATCGGGCTGAAGCCGCCGCCCTGCGCGCCGTGCACGACGAACATGCCCATCATGAGCGGGCTGATGTTGTAGCGGCCGGCGAAGCCGAGGGCGATCGGGCCGATGATGGCGCACGCGGCGGGGCTGGCCGCGCCGATCGCGGTCAGCAGCGCGGTGACGCCGAACATGACCCACGGGATCAGCGCGACGCGACCGCCGACGGCCTTCACGGCTGTCTCCACGATCAGGTCGACCGTGCCGTTGTTGCGCGCTATCGCGAACAGGTACGTGACACCGATCAGTGTCAGCACGAGGTCACCGCTGATGCCGGCGAGGATCTCCTTCTCGTCCAGGTCCAGCGCGTACATGCCGACGAGCCACGCGGCGACGTACGCCAGCGCGCCCATGTTGATCGGCAGCAGCGTGCCGATGACGAACAACGCGACCAACGCGATGATCGCTACCCATTCCGGTCCCATGAGGGCCTTCTTCCGTCCCGTGTGACTGGCGTCACTTCTAGTGGTTCAGTGGCCTAGCCAATAGGTCAATGTGATCTTTGTCAATACGATGTCGCCATGTCACGCCTGGAATCGCTCCGACCGGTGCAACGTCCCCGCCTGTACGAGCAGGTCGCGGGCCAGATCACGGAGTGGATCACCGACAACGGCGTCCGTGCCGGTGACCGCCTGCCGCCCGAGCGCGAGCTCGCGACGCAGCTCGGAGTCAGCCGCGCCACGATCAGCCAGGCGCTCGTCGCCCTCGAGGTGGTCGGCGCGGTCGTGGTGCGTCACGGCGACGGCGCGATCGTGACCGACGTCGCCGGCACGCCGCGCATCGTCGAGGCGATCCGCGCGCACGCCAAGCGCCTGCCCGAGATCCTCGACGCCCGCGACGCGCTCGAGACGAAGATCGCGGCCCTGGCAGCCGAGCGGCACACCCCCGAGCAGGTCGACGCGATCGACGCGGCGCTCGACGCGATGGAGGCCGACATCGACGCCGGCGGCCGCGGGGTCGAGGGCGACGAGCTCTTCCACGCGGCGGTCACGGCCGCGGCCGGCTCGGAGCTGCTCTCCAAGATGATGCGCGAGATCGGCGAGCTCGTCCTCGAGACACGCATCGAGTCGCTCGGCCAGCCCGGACGCCCCCGCGAGTCCCTCGCGGCGCACCGCCGCATCGCCGCCGCGATCCGCGCCGGCGACCCGGCTGCGGCCGCGCTCGCGATGCACCAGCACGTCATGCAGGTCAGCGACGTCGCCATCCTGAACGACTGACGTGACCCTGCTCGAACAGCTGGCGATCGTGCTGGCGGGTCTCGGCGCGGGCATCGCGACCTCATCGATCGGCGTCGCCTCCCTGGTCAGCTTCCCGGTGCTGATCGCGCTGGGCGTGCCGCCCATCGCCGCCAGCTCGTCCAACACCGTCGGTCTCGTCCCGGCCGGGGTCACCGGCACGCTCGGCTACCGGCGCGAGCTCGCGGGTCGGCGCCGCCTCGTCTGGTCGGTCGTCGCGCTCAGCGGCCTGTTCGCGATCGCCGGGGCCCTGCTGCTCCTGCAGCTGCCCTCGGACGTGTTCGAGAGCCTCGTGCCGTGGCTCATCCTGTTCGCGTGCCTGCTCGTCGGCACCCAGCCGCGCATCTCGGCGTACCTCAAGCGGCGCAAGGAGGCAGCGACGGGCGAGGCAGCGGCCGGCGACCGCACCGAGATGACCCCCGCCCTCGCCGCGGGAACCGCTGCGTGCGGGGTCTACGGCGGCTACTTCGGCGCGGGCCAGGGCGTCATGATGGTCGCCGTGCTGGCCTTCGGGCTCGACCTGTCGCTGGCCGTCATCAGCGCCCTCCGCACGCTCGCGGTGTTCGCCTCCAACGTCGTCGCGACGGTGATCTTCCTGTTCATCGCGCCCCTGCAGTGGGACGTGATCGGGCTCCTCGCAGTGGGCTCGATCGTGGGAGGGTGGATCGGGGCGCAGATCGGGCGCCACCTGCCGGCGGGCGTGTTCCGTGCCCTCGTCGTGGTCGCCGGCGTCGTGGTGGCGGTCAGCTACTGGATCTAGGAGGAGGGGTTCGCATGCGCAGGAGTCGCGAGTCCGCCGTGGTGTTCCTGCTGCTCGCGCTGAGCTTCGCGACGATCGGCTTCACGCAGGACCGCGGCGCCGGGACGGCGTGGCTCGCCCTGGGCGTGGCCTTCGCCGTGATCGGTGTCGTGCAGCTCGACGACCGACGGGACTAGCCCGAGGCGTCGACGCGTCGGGTCACCGACTCGATGCGGACCGTCAGGTCCTGCAGCTCCTCGAGGATCGCGGTCGCGGTCCAGATGCGCTGGCTGCGGCGTCCCTTCACGGTCAGGACGCCGGCGTCCTCGAGGCGGTCGATCCCGTGCCGCAGCTCGGCCCCGGCGTAGCCCGTGCCGAGCGAGGCGAGGTCGACCGTGATGATCGGCTCGGCCACCAGCAGGCGCAGCAGCCGGTGCTCCGGGCTGCCGGGGAGCACGCCGCCGAGCGACTCCTCCCACTCGCGACTGATCTCGTGGATCGTGGTGGCCGTGCGCCGCGCCTCGTGGCTCGCGACGAGCGTGGCGTTCGTCAGCATGCCGACCATGGGCCGCGCGTGGCCCTCGCGGTAGGCGGCGAGCGCGTCGAAGTACCGGTCGCGGTGGGCGACGAGTCCCGAGGCGATCGGCACCGTGAGGTTGCGGGTGGCACGGCGGCGGCGCAGGATCGCGTGGATCAGCGTGCGGCCGATGCGGCCGTTGCCGTCCACGAAGGGGTGGATCGACTCGAACTGCGCGTGCACGACGGCCGCCTGCACCAGGACCGGCACGTCGTCGCGGTTCGCGAAGGCGAACAGGTCCTCGAGGTACCCCGCGACCGTGTCGGGCGGCGGCGGCACGAAGAGCGCGTTGCGCGGCGAGTAGTCGCTGCCGCCGATCCAGTTCTGGACCGTGCGGGTCCTGCCCGCCTTCGTGTGCATCTCGGGGTGCCGCTCGAAGAGCTGGTGGTGCGCGGCGAGCATCGCCTCCAGGCGGAGCTGCCCCGTGCGCCCGGCGTCGCCGATGACGTCGGCCAGCGCCCGGGTGGCGGCCGCCATCGAGACCGCCGAGGCGTTGGCGCGGCCGCCGTGCAGGGCCTTGCCGTAGTCGCCGAGGCTGGCCTCGATGTTCTCGATCTTCGACGACGAGACCGACTCGGTGCGCAGCAGCAGCTGGTCGAGTGCTCCCAGCTTGCGTCCGTGGGTCAGGTCGAGCTGGGCCAGGCCGGCGAGGGCGGAGTCCATCGTGACCTTGAGCGATCGGTCGTGCGTCATCGACAGCCCGGCGATCGTGGGAGGCCGGCGGACGACGATCTCTCGCACGGCCCGGTCGGCCCGCGGGCCTTGCGGGACGGTCTGCGTCCACGGCACGACCTCGTCGACGTGCGGCGCCCAGTCGAGCGGGCGGTCGGCGTCGGGGATCGTCACCGGTCCAGTCTGGCAGCCCGGGTGGCAGCGAGAGCCAGGTCACCACGCCACGGGTCACCGTGCCCGGGCAGCACGAGATCGGCGTCGAGCCGCCCGATGACGTCGAGCGCGGCGACGGCACGGTCCGGGTCGTGGTCGAAGAAGCTCGGCAGCAGCTGCGGTCCCGGACGGCGCAGGAGCGGGTGGCCCGTCACGAGCGCGTCCCCCGTCGCCACGGCGCCGGCCTCGGGCAGGAGGTACGCCGTGCTGCCCGACGTGTGGCCCGGGACGTGGACCGGCACGGGCCTGCCCGGCAGGTCGAGCGGACCGTCCGCCGCGAACGCCGCCGCGTGCGCCACGACCGGGTGCTGCGTCGCCCCGGCGCGCGTGATCCGCAGCGACCAGCGGGCGACCGCAGGCCGCCAGGCCCGCTTGGCGACGTCCGTGGGCGTCGCGCTCTCGTGCCGCTCCCCCGTCGCGTTCGGGACCTCGTCGGGGTGCATCAGCGCGGGCGTGCCGTAGCGCTCGTGCAGGTGGTTGAGGGCGCCGACGTGGTCGACGTGCGCGTGCGTCACGAGCACGGCGCGCACGTCCTCGGGGCGGTGTCCGATCTCGGCGATCGAGGCCTCCAGGGCGGCCACGTCGCCCGGGTACCCGGCGTCGATCAGCGTCAGGTCACGTCCCTCCCGCAGGAGGATCCAGTTGACGGCGGTGCCCTCGACGCAGAACTCGTCCTTCCCGATCCGGAACATGTCGTGCGACGCTAGCAACGACGCGTCGAAGGGACCAGTCATGAGCCAGACGATCACCCCGAACCTGTGGTTCGAGCGCGACATCGAGGAGTCGATCTCGTCCTACGTGGCGCTGTTCGACCCGGTCGCTCCCGGAGGTGCCGAGGTCACGGCCACGAGCCGTTACCCGACCGAGGGGCTGCTCGACTTCCAGGAGCCGATGTCCGGCTCCGTGCTGACGATGGACTTCCGCCTCGGCGACACGGCCTTCACCGCGATCAACGGCGGACCGGCGTTCCGGCCGAACGCGTCGATCTCGTTCGGGGTGGCCCTGGCCGAGCGGGCCGACGTCGACCAGGTCTGGGCCGCGCTGTCCGACGGCGGGCACGTGCTGATGGACCTGGGCGAGTACCCGTTCAACCCGTACTACGGCTGGGTCGAGGACCGCAACGGCTTCTCGTGGCAGCTGTCGCTGGCCGCGGCCGACGCCGGGCCGCGCCCGTTCGTGGTGCCGTCGCTGCTGTTCGCCGGCGACGCCGTGGGCCAGGCCGGCGCCGCCCTGCGGCACTACGTCGACGTCCTCGGCGGCGAGGTCGGCGTCCAGGCGCCCTACCCGGAGCCGAGCGGCCCGGCAGCGGCGGGCGACCTGATGTACGCCGACGCCCTGCTGGGCGACAGCCTCGTGTCGGCGATGGACTCCGGCGTCGAGATGGACGCCCCGTTCACCGAGGCCGTGTCGTTCTCGGTCTCGTGCCACGGCCAGGAGGAGCTCGACCGCGTGTGGGCCGGGTTGTCCCGGGTTCCCGAGGCCGAGCAGTGCGGGTGGTGCCGTGACGAGTTCGGCGTGAGCTGGCAGGTCGTCCCGGCGAACCTGGGCGAGCTCATGCAGCGCCCGGACGCCTACGCGAAGCTCATGGCGATGCACAAGATCGTCATCGCCGACTTCTGACGAGCCACGGCAGCAGGATCTCGGCCGCGAGCGGTGCGAGCAGCAGGTCACCCGGCGCGTCCGGGTCGACCCAGCGCGACTCCTCGATCTCGGCCGCGACCCGGTGGTCGGGCGAGCCCAGCTCGAGCAGGAACGCGTGCGCGACGAGGTCGTGGCCGGGCTCGTTGGCGGCCTCGGTGCGGAACGTGCCGAGCGGCTGCAGCGCGGACGGCTCGACCAGCAGGCCGATCTCCTCAGCCAGCTCGCGCACCAGCGCGTCGACGTGCGACTCCCCCGCCTCGGGCTTCCCGCCGGGGTTCATGAATGCGCGAGTGCCGCGCTTGCGGACCAGCAGCGTGCGCCCCTCGGGGTCGACCACGGTGGCGGCCACGACCTCGATGACAGGAGGCTGGGTGTCTCCGGGAGCGCTCACGGCACCATGATGGCCCCATGTCGATCGGTACCCCGCTCAGCCCGTCCGCCACCCGTGTCCTGCTGCTCGGATCCGGCGAGCTCGGCAAGGAGGTGACGATCGCGCTCCAGCGTCTGGGCGTCGAGACGATCGCGGTCGACCGCTACGCCGACGCACCCGCGATGCAGGTCGCGCACCGCAGCCACGTCGTCGACATGACCGATCCAGCCGCCGTGCGCGCCGTGGTCGAGGCCGAGCGGCCGCACCTCGTGGTGCCCGAGATCGAGGCGATCGCGACGGAGGCCCTGCTGGCGATCGAGGCCGAGGGTCTCGCGACCGTCATCCCCACGGCACGGACGACGGCGCTGACGATGAACCGCGAGGGCATCCGCCGGCTCGCCGCCGAGGAGGTCGGGCTGCCGACGTCGCCCTACCGCTTCGCCGACTCGGCCGAGGAGCTCGCCGCGGGTGCCGAGGCCGTCGGGTTCCCGTGCGTGGTCAAGCCCGTCATGTCGTCGTCGGGCAAGGGTCAGAGCGTCGTGCGATCAGCCGAGGACGTCGCCGGCGCGTGGGCCTACGCCGCCGCGGGCGGGCGGGTCGACTCCGGCCGGGTCATCGTCGAGGGATTCGTCGACTTCGACTACGAGATCACGCAGCTCACGGTGCGCGCGGTGGGCGCCTCGGGCGAGGTCGAGACGTTCTTCTGCGACCCGATCGGTCACCGCCAGGTCGACGGCGACTACGTCGAGTCGTGGCAGCCGCAGGCCATGAGCGAAGCGGCCCTCGCGGCGGCCCGCGACCAGGCCGAGCGGATCACGGGGGCGCTCGGGGGGCGCGGGCTGTTCGGCGTGGAGCTGTTCGTGCGCGGCGACGAGGTCATCTTCTCCGAGGTCAGCCCGCGTCCGCACGACACCGGTCTGGTCACGCTCGCGACGCAGCGGCAGAACGAGTTCGAGCTGCACGCCCGCGCGATCCTCGGCCTGCCGGTCGACCCGACGCTGCGCCGCCCAGGCGCCTCGGCCGTCGTGTACGGCGGGCTCGAGGCCGTCGGCATCGCCTTCGAGGGCGTCGCCGAGGCGCTGGCCGTCCCCGAGTCCGACCTGCGCCTGTTCGGCAAGCCCGAGTCGTTCACCCGCCGCCGCATGGGCGTCGCCGTCGCCGGCGGCGACACGACCGACGAGGCCCGCGCCCGCGCCACCGAGGCCGCCTCCCGCGTCCACCCCGTCGCCTCGGGAGGGGCGGTGAGTTAGCCACCGATGACGGCCCCATTCGGTGGCTGAGGCACCGCCCTAGGTGAAACACTCACCGCCCCACGGCATCGCGCGGTGGCAGGGCACCGGAAGCGACCAATCCCGCGTCCACGGCCAAGCCGCCCGGACCAGGGGCGGCCGGCCGGGGCGCGCCGTCACATTCGGCAGCCGTCTCCGGTGGGGGTCAGGTAAAGGTGCCGTGGCGGCCCTCGCCGCCGGCGAAGCGGGCGGCACCCCGCGTCGCCTCCTGGAGCGACACCACCCCGTGGTCCCACTCGCCCGCGATGGCGGCGTTGAGGTCGAGGCCGTCCTGCTCGTGGACCGAGAGGCGGTCCTGGCGCAGGCAGGTCTGCGGGAACGCCGCCAGCTCCTCCGCCAGGGCGACCGCGGCCTCGAGCACGGCGCCCGGCTCGCTGACGCGATTCGCGAGCCCGATCGCCAACGCCTCGTCGGCCTCGACGGCCCGCCCCGTCAGGACCAGGTCGAGCGCGCGTGACTGCCCGATGAGCCGCGGCAGCCGCACCGTGCCGCCGTCGATCAGCGGCACACCCCAGCGGCGGCAGTAGACGCCGAACACCGCCGCAGGGTCGACCACGCGCAGGTCGCACCACACCGCGAGCTCGAGCCCGCCTGCCACCGCGTGGCCGTCGACGGCCGCCACGACGGGCTTGCCGAGCAGCAGCCGCGTCGGGCCCATCGGGCCCGGCACGTCGTCGCCGCCCGGCGGCTCCACGTGCATGCGGCCCTCGCTCACCGCGCCCAGGTCGGCGCCCGCGCAGAACGTGCCGCCGGCCCCGGCCAGCACGGCCACGGACGACGTGTCGTCGGCGTCGAACGCGCGGAAGGCCGCGTGGAGCGCGTGCGCGTGCTCGGTGTCGACCGCGTTGCGGACCTCGGGGCGGTTGATCGTGACGACCGTGACGGGACCACGGCGCTCGACGTCGATGCTCATCCCCACAGGGTGCCGCCTAGGCTCGGTCCATGGCCACCGTCATCCTCGTCCGGCACGGCCGGACGACCGCCAACGCCTCGGGCCTGCTGGCCGGTCGCACCCCGGGCGTCCTGCTCGACGAGACCGGCGAGGAGCAGGTCGACGCGACCGGCGAGCGCCTGGCCGTCGTGCCGCTCGTCGCGCTGGTCTCCAGTCCGCTCGAGCGCTGCCGCCAGACGACCGAGGCGATCGCCCGACGTCAGGCGACGCGCCCACCCCTGACCGTCGACGACGCGATCTCCGAGTGCGACTACGGCGAGTGGCAGGGTCGCTCGCTGGCCGACCTGGCGGGCGAGGACCTCTGGAAGACCGTCCAGCAGCACCCCTCGGCGGCTGCGTTCCCGGGCGGTGAGTCGATCCACACGATGCAGTCACGGGCGGTCGCCGCGATCCGGGCCCACGACGCCGCCGTCACGGCCGAGCACGGCTCCGAGGCCGTCTGGGCGGCGGTGAGCCACGGCGACATCATCAAGGCCGTCATCGCCGACGCGTACGGCATGCACCTCGACCTGTTCCAGCGCGTGCAGGCCGATCCGGCCTCGGTCACGATCATCCGCTACGGACGCTCCCGCCCCCACGTGGTCAGCGTCAACACCCACGCCGGCGACCTGTCCTGGCTCGCGGCGACCCCGCCCAGCGAGGACGCCGCGGTCGGCGGAGGGGCAGGACCAGGCGCGACTCCACCGAAGGGCTCCTAGCATGGAGGACATGGCTCCCACCGTCCACGCGTTCGACTGGCCCGACCGCTTCGTGGTCGGCACGGTCGGCACCCCGGGCGACCGGACGTTCTTCCTGCAGGTCCGCACGGGCCAGGAGATCGTCAGCGTGTCGCTCGAGAAGCAGCAGGCGTCCGCCCTGGCCGATCGCATCGACGAGGTGCTCGACACCCTGATGGCCGAGGACGGCAACCCGTTCAGCGTGCCGAGCGGCACGCCGGTCGAGCTCGAGGACACCGATCCGCTCGACGAGCCCGTCGACGACCTCTTCCGCGCGGGCACGATGAGCCTCGGCTGGGACCCGAACATCTCGCAGCTCGTGGTCGAGGCCTACGCGATCGCCGAGATCGACGTCGACGCGCTCGAGCCGGACGCGCTCGAGCTGCGCGACGGGATCCTCGAGATCGACCTCGAGCCCGACGAGCTGCTGCGGGTCACGATCCCGGTGGGCAGCGCCCGTGCGTTCGCCAAGCGAGCCCGCGACGTCGTGGCCTCCGGTCGACCGGTCTGCTCGCTCTGCGGCGAGCCGATGGAGGGCGACCACGTCTGCGAGCTGCCCGACGGCTTCCGGTGACCGACCTGCTCACGGACGAGCTGACGCTCGTCGCGCAGATCCGCTCCGCCTCGAACGTCACGCTCGTCGGGCGCATCGGCGACGCGGAGCACGGCACGGCCGTGGTCTACAAGCCGGTCTCGGGCGAGCGACCGCTGTGGGACTTCCCTGACGGCACCCTCGCCGGACGCGAGGTCGCGGCCCACCTCGTCTCGGAGGCGACGGGCTGGGACGTCGTGCCCCGCACCTGGCTGCGCGACGGACCGGTCGGCCCCGGCATGGTGCAGCTGTGGTGCGAGGCCGACCCGGCGCAGGAGGCCGTCACGCTGGTGCCCGCCGAGGACCTGCCCGACGGATGGCACCACGTGATCGACGGCCTGGACGCCGACGAGAACCTGGTCTCGCTCGTGCACGAGGAGTCCGAGGCCCTGCGGCGCATGGCCGTGTTCGACGTCCTCACGAACAACGCCGACCGCAAGGGCGGCCACGTGCTCGAGATGGCCGGCGGACACCGCCACGGCATCGACCACGGACTCACGTTCCACGCCGAGCACAAGCTGCGCACGGTCCTGTGGGGCTGGATCGGCGAGCCGCTGACGACCGAGGAGCTCGCCGGGGTCGACCGCGTCCGCGGCGCCCTCATGGGCGACCTCGGCACGGCGCTGGCCGAGCACGTCACGGCCGAGGAGGTCGAGGCCCTCGCGGCCCGCTGCGACCGGCTCTACGACGAGGCGGTCTTCCCCGCACCGACCGGCCACATGCCCGCCGTGCCCTGGCCGCCCTTCTGAGGCTGCCGGATCCGGGCAGCCGTGACCGAGGCGAGGAGCGCGACGACCACCGCGAGGCCGACCAGCAGGGTCGCCCCGACGACGGGCGCGGAGTCCACGAAGCCCGCGAAGACGACGCTGCCGAGCGCCAGCACGGTGCTGGTCACGAGGTAGTCGTTGAGCTGCAGGGCCGACGAGCTCGAGCCGTAGCTGCCACCGTCGGCGGCGTCGAGCACCAGCACCGAGATCGTCGAGAACGCCATGCCGATGCCCAGGCCCCCGACACCCCAGAACGCGACGGGCACGGCCAGCGGCACTGCGGCAACCGCGGCGAGGGCTGAGCCAGCGATGCCGACCGCGACCAGCGCGGCGCCGAGGCGCACCCGCAGGACCTTGTCGGCGAGTCGCTCCCAGCGTGCGGCGAGCATCGCGCCGGCGCACCACGTGACCGCGCCCGAGGTCAGCACCGCGCCGACGGCGACGAGCGGGAGGTCGCGGCCGAGCACCAGGAGCAGCGGGAGGTTGACCTCCGCGAGCGTGAACGAGGCCCCCACGGCGCCGCGGGTGCCGATCATGCTCGGCACACCACGGGCCCCGCTCCACGCGCCGCGCGGCAGCAGGCGCAGCCCGGCCCCGACCGCCAGGACCACACCTCCGGCCACGACGAGCCACCATCCCGTGAAGCCGCGCTGTCCCCCGGCACTGACCGCGAGCACGCCACCAGCGGCCGCGACGGCGAGCCACAGCACGCGGCTGGAGAGCGGCGACGGACCGGGTGCCTCCCGCCGTCCCAGCCCCGCTGACCTGACCATCCACCACGCGGCGACCGCGAGGACCGGCACCGCGAGGAAGACCCAGCGCCAGCCGGCCACCGCTGCCACGCCGGCGGCGATGCTCGGCCCGACCACGGCCGGCAGCACCCAGGCGCTCGTGAGGATCGCGAACACCCGGGGCCGCAGGTCGCCGGGGTACGCCTCGGCGATCACGACGTAGAGCGCGATGCCGAGCGCACCGCCGCCGGCCCCGTGGAGGAGGCGTCCCGCGATGAACACCGGCATCGTCGGTGCGAGGCCCGCCACGACCACGCCGACGCAGAACACGACCAGGCCGACGTTGAGCACCGGCAGCGGGCCCAGCCGGTCGGCGGCCGGCCCGGCGACGACGAGCGCGAGGATCGACGTCGCGAGCGGGGCCGCGAACGCCACCGCGTACAGCCCGAGGCCGTCGAGGTCACGCACGACGTCCGGCATCACGGTCGCCACGGCGAGCGCCTCGAACGCGAACAGGAACGCGAGCGAGAAGACCCCGATCGTCGTCGAGGCGTAGCGGCGCGACCAGGGACTCACGGGATCAGCACCACCTTGCCGGTCGTCCGCCGCTCCTCGAGCGCACGGTGCGCCTCGGCAGCATCAGCGAGCGCGAAGGACGTCACGAGCGGGACCCGTGTGCCGTCCTGGGCCGCGTCGATCGCCTCCCGCTCGAACCGCGTGAGGTTCTCCACCATGTAGGGGCCGAGCACGTCGACCACGCGTGGACCGGCGTCGCCGTACTCGTTCTGCTCCCCCGACGACCAGCCGTAGCGGACAAGTCGACCCTCGGGCACCAGGCGGGCGAACAGCCGTCGGCCGACGGCTCCACCGACGCCGTCGAGCACGAGGGTGAGGTCGGGGACGTCGCCGTCGTCGACGACGAACTCGGCGCCGAGGTGCTCCACGAGGTCGCGCTTCGACGGGCTGGCGAGGCCAAGAACCCGGGCACCCGCGTGCCGGGCGGCCTGCACCAGCAGCACCCCGAGCCCGCCGGCCGCCGACGTCACCGCGACGACGTCGTCGGGCGTGAGGCCCGCCAGCGAGACGATCCCGGCTGCCGTGCGGCCCGTGCCGACCGCTGCGACCGCGACCTCCGCCGACATGCCGTCCGGGACCGCGTAGGCGCGATCGGCGGCGACGACCGCACGCTCGGCGTACCCGCCGCTGGCCATCCCGAGGTGCGCGACCACCCGCCTCCCGACCCAGTCCGGCTCGATCCCCGGGCCGACCGCGTCGACGACGCCCGCGACCTCCCGGCCGGGCACCATCGGCAGGTCAGGCACGCCCATCGGGGTGCTGGGATCGCCCGAGCGGATGGACGTGTCCAGCAGGTGCACGCCCGCGGCCTCGACGGCGACGCGGACCTGCCCCTCGGCGGGCTCGGGGGTGGGCAGCTCCTCGAGCTGCAGGACGTCGGGAGGGCCGAACCGGTGCTGTCTGATCGCGCGCATGTTCCGATGCAACAACCTCAAGTATGGTTGAGGTCAAATGACCACCACGATGCTCTCCCCCGGCGAGGTCTCGAGCCGTTCCGGCGTCGCCGTGTCGGCGCTCCACTTCTACGAGCGCAACGGACTGATCACGAGCGAGCGCACCGCCGGCAACCAGCGCCGGTACCGGCGTGACGTGCTGCGTCGGATCGGCTTCATCCGGGTCTCGCAGCGGATCGGCATCCCGCTCGCCGACATCGCCGCCGCCCTGGCGACCCTGCCCGAGGGCCGCACGCCGACGAAGGCCGACTGGACCCGCCTCTCGCGCTCGTGGCGCACCCAGCTCGACGACCGCATTGCGCGCCTCGAGTCCCTGCGCGACGACCTTGACGGCTGCATCGGCTGCGGCTGCCTCTCGCTGCGCTCCTGCACGCTCTACAACCCGGGCGACGAGCTCGCGGAGCGTGGGCCCGGACCGGTCAGGCTCGAGCAGCCTCCGGCTCCTTCGGCCGGTACACGAACGTGACCAGCACGACCGAGATGATCATGAGCAGGAACCACGAGACGAACTTCGTGAACGGAACGACCTCCCAGCCGTCGAGCTGGCTCGGGTAGAGCCACGCCCCGGCCGCGGTGGCGACGTTCTCCGCGATCCAGATGAAGAACGCCACGAGGGCGAACGCGACGACGACCGGCATCCGCAGCACGTGCCGGTGCACGCGGAAGTGCATGACGCACCTGCCCCACAGCAGCAGCACCGCGGCGAGCAGGACGTACCGCAGGTCGATGACGTAGTGGTGCGTGAAGAAGTTCGCGTAGATGCCCGCGGCGACGAGCACCGTGGCCCACAGCGGCGGGTACCGCGTGAACCGCAGGTCGAACAGTCGCATGACGCGCACCAGGTACGAGCCCACCGCGGCGTACATGAAGCCGCTGTACAGCGGCACGGCCCCGAGGTGCAGGACGCCGCCACCCTCGTAGCTCCACGAGCCGACGGAGGTCTTGAACAGCTCCATGCCCGTGCCGGCGACGTGGAACAGCACGACGACCCAGAGCTCACGACCCGTCTCCAGACGTCCGAGCACCATGCCGACCTGGATCGCGACGGCCAGGAGCACGAGCAGGTCGTTGCGGTCGAGCGCGGCAGCCTCCGGATACGCCACGGCCGTCACGACCAGCACGAGCAGCATCAGGGCGCCGAAGACGCAGGCCCAGGCCTGCTTGATCCCGAAGACGAGGAACTCGACCAGGTACCCGCGCCAGCCGGTCGACGGTGCACCCTCCAGCCGACCTCGCGCCCACGCGAGGATCCGCCGTTCCAGCGAGGTCGCGTCACCGCCCGGCAGCTCGTCCACGGCGCCAGCGTAAACGCCCGGAGGAACGAACCCGGTCAATACCCTTCACGCATCAATCCATCCAGTAAGAGTGTTGGACGTGGATCAATCCCGTTCCTAGGGTCTGTGGTGAACGCCACACCTTTGTCGAGGGAGATCCATGACCACGCTGACGCCCACCGAGCTCGCTGCCCACCTCGGGCAGGGACTGCTCTCGTTCCCCGTCACGCACTTCACGAACGACCTCGCCTTCGACGAGCCCGCTTACCGGGAGAACATCGAGTGGCTCGGCCAGTACGACGCCGCGGGCCTGTTCGCCGCCGGCGGCACCGGCGAGTTCTTCTCGCTCACGACCCCCGAGGTCGTCCAGGTCGTCTCCGCCGCGGTGGAGAGCGCCCCGGCGGGCACGCCCGTGCTGGCCCCGGCCGGCTACGGCACCCGCACCGCGATCGAGCTGTCGCAGGCCGCCGAGGCGGCCGGCGCGGCCGGCATCCTGCTGTTCCCGCCGTACCTGACCGAAGCCGGTCAGGAGGGGCTGTTCCAGCACGTCAAGGCCGTGTGCGACTCGACCTCCCTCGGCGTCATCATCTACAACCGCGCGAACGCGATCTACGACGACGTCACCGTCGCCCGTCTCGTCGAGGCGTGCCCGAACCTGATCGGCTTCAAGGACGGCGGCGGCGACGTCGACCAGATGACCCGCATCTACAGCCAGATCGGCGACCGCCTCCTCTACGTGGGCGGCCTGCCCACCGCCGAGATGTTCGCGCTCCCCTACCTGAGCCTCGGCCTGACGACCTACTCGTCGGCCATCTTCAACTTCGTGCCGCAGTTCGCGCTCGACTTCTACACCGCGGTCCGCGCGAACGACACCGACCACATCCGCACGGCGCTGAACGACTTCGTGATTCCCTACTGCAACCTGCGCAACCAGGGCCAGGGCTACGCGGTCAGCATCGTCAAGGCGGGCATGACCGCGGTCGGCCGCACGGCCGGCCCGGTGCGTCCGCCCATCACCGACCTGTCCGACAGCCAGCTCGCCGAGCTCACCGACCTCGTGAAGAAGGTGTCCTGACCGCATGACGTTCACCGCGATCAACCCCGCGACGGGCGAGCCCGTCGGCCCCGCGTTCCCCGAGCACGGTCCCGCCGACGTCGAGGCGGCCACGCTCAAGGCCGCCGCCGCCTTCCCGGCCTTCCGTGCGACGACCCCTGAGGTGCGCGCCGCGTTCCTCGAGTCGGTCGCCGCCCACATCGAGGCCTCGACCGACGAGCTGTGGCCGACGGTGCAGGCCGAGACGGGCCTGCCGCTCGGGCGGGTGCAGGGCGAGACCGGCCGCACGGTCGGCCAGCTGCGCCTGTTCGCGAAGGTCGTGCGAGACGGCGCCTGGCGCGACGTGCGCATCGACCCGGCGCTGCCGGACCGCGCTCCGCTCCCCCGCCCGGACCTGCGCCAGCGCGCGGTGCCGGTCGGCCCCGTCGCCGTGTTCGGCGCCAGCAACTTCCCGCTCGCGTTCTCGGTCGCCGGCGGCGACACGGCCTCGGCCTTCGCTGCGGGCTGCCCCGTCGTCGTCAAGGGCCACCCGGCGCACCCGGGCACGTCCGAGATCGTCGGTCGCGCCATCAGCGCTGCCGTCGCCGAGAGCGGGCTGCCCGAGGGCGTCTTCTCGCTCCTGCAGGGCACGACGCACGAGCTCGGCACCGCGCTCGTGACCGATCCCCGCATCAAGGCCGTGGGCTTCACCGGCTCGCGCGGCGGTGGACTCGCCCTCGTCGCGGCCGCCCAGGCCCGCCCCGTGCCGATCCCGGTCTACGCCGAGATGTCGGCCGTCAACCCGGTCTTTCTGCTCCCCGGCGCGCTCGAGGAGCGTGCGGGCGAGGTGGCGCGCGGGTTCGTGACCTCCCTGACCGGCAGCGCCGGCCAGCTCTGCACCAAGCCCGGCCTGGTCTTCGTGGCCGACGGCGCGGGTGCCGACGAGTTCGTGAAGGTCGCGAGCGACGCGCTCACCGACGTCGCGGCCGGTCCCATGCTGACCGCGGGCATCGCGGCCGCCTTCGACTCCGCGACCGACCGCACGGGCGGCACCGACGGCGTCACGCAGGTCGGCGCCGGCGCGGCCCCTGAGGTCCCGGTCTCCGCGACGCCGCGCCTGTTCGAGACGACCGACGCCGTGCTCGACGCCAACCCGAACCTGCACGACGAGATGTTCGGCCCGGCCGCACTCGTGGTGCGCGTCGCGGACCCGGCACGGCTGCCGGAGCTGGCCGAGCGCCTGGAGGGCCAGCTCACCGCGACCCTCCACCTCGGCGAGGGCGACGACGACCTCGCTCGCGACCTGATCGGCGAGCTCGAGCTCGTCGCGGGCCGCGTGCTCGTCAACGGCTGGCCCACCGGCGTCGACGTGGGCCACACGATGGTCCACGGCGGCCCGTTCCCCGCCACCTCGGCCCCGGCGACCACGTCGGTCGGCAGCCGTGCGATCGAGCGCTTCCTGCGTCCCGTCGCCTACCAGGACGTCCCCGCGGCGCTCCTGCCCCCCGAGCTGCGGGACGAGAATCCCTACAGCGTCCCCCGCACCGTCGACGGCCGCCTCGAGCCGGCCCCCACCCAGGAGTGACCATGACCGCCACCACCAGCGCCCTGTCCGGCCCCGACGCCGCGATCATCGCCGCGTCTTCCGGCCCGGGAACGGTCGACCGCATCGCCCACATCACGCTCTCGTCGGTGATCCTGCCGCTCGCGACGCCCATCAGCGACGCGAAGGTCCTGACGGGTCGCCAGAAGCCCATGACCGAGGTCGCGTTCCTCGTCGTGGAGATCCAGACCGAGAACGGCCACGAGGGCGTCGGCTTCTCGTACTCCAAGCGCGCCGGCGGCGCGGGCCAGTTCGCCCACGCCAAGGAGATCGGCGACGTGCTGATCGGCGAGGACCCGAGCGACATCGCGAAGCTGTGGGTCAAGCTCAGCTGGGCGGGCGCCTCGGTCGGCCGCAGCGGTCTGGCCACGCAGGCGATCGCCGCGTTCGACGTCGCGCTGTGGGACCTCAAGTCCAAGCGCGCGGGTCTGCCCCTGGCCAAGCTGATCGGCTCGCACCGCGACTCCGTGCGCACCTACAACACCTCCGGCGGCTTCCTGCACACGCCGATCGAGCAGGTCAAGGAGAACGCCGCCGCCTCGCTCGACGCCGGCATCGGCGCGATCAAGCTCAAGGTCGGCCAGCCCGACTGGCGCACCGACGTCGCCCGCGTGACGGCCGTGCGCGAGTTCCTCGACCCCGACGTGCCGCTCATGGTCGACGCGAACCAGCAGTGGGACCGCGCGACCGCGATGCGCATGGGCCGGATCTTCGAGGAGTTCAACCTCGTCTGGATCGAGGAGCCGCTCGACGCGTACGACGCCGAGGGCCACGCCGAGCTGCGTCGCTCGCTCGACACCCCGATCGCGACCGGCGAGATGCTGGCGAGCGTCGCCGAGCACCTGCACCTCATCGAGGTCGGTGCCCAGGACATCGTGCAGCCCGACGCCCCGCGCATCGGTGGCATCACGCAGTTCCTCAAGCTGACGACGATCATGGAGTCCAAGCAGCTCGAGCTGGCCCCGCACTTCGCGATGGAGATCCACGTCCACCTCGCGGCGGCCTACTCGATCGAGCCGTGGGTCGAGCACTTCGACTGGCTCGACCCGCTGTTCAACGAGTCGCTCGAGACGCGCGACGGCCGCATGTGGGTCTCGGACCGCCCGGGCCTCGGCTTCACGCTCTCCGAGCAGGCCCGCGCCTGGACCGTCGCCACGCACGAGTTCGGCAAGCGCGCCTGACGCACCGCCCCCCGAGCAGGCCCCCTCCACCCCGCGAGTGGAGGGGGCCTCGTGCGTTCCGCGGTCAGGTGAACGCCTCCGGCACTGACGGACAAGCGGCATGGACCACAGCGGTGGGCTCCGCCGAGAATTGACCACTTTGGGCCCATTCTGGCCGTAAAAATGGGCCCAAAGTGGTCACTTCTCGGCGGACCTGCAAGATGTGGTCAGTTCGGCATCGAATTCGGGCCGAAATCGGGACCTTCGTGACCACATCGTGCGGTCGCCCGGGGGTGGAGGGCCCGGAGCCTTTCGCGGTCCATGCTGCTTGTCCGTGGGTTCTGCCGTGCCGATCCGACCGTGGTTTCGAGGCTCGCGCCCTAGCGGGCACTCACACCTCAACCAGCGGACGTGACCCGTCCGGCCGGCATCGTGAGGTTGATCTTCGCGGCACCCTCGCCACGGCGCTTGGCCAGGCGCACGGCCGCATCCACGTCCTCGAGGTCGAGGAAGCGCTCGAGGCAGTGGTCGACCGCGATGTCGCCCGCCGCGATCAGGCCCATCGCCTCGTGGAAGGACGCGAGGCCGGGCTCGAGCTGGGCGCCGTTGACCCACTCGATCGACACGTTGCGACGGAAGGCCAGGAACGACGGGTAGGGCGCGTCACCGCTGACCTCCGGGTAGCCGAAGAACCCGACGGTGCCGCTGTGGCGGACGATCTCGATCGCCTCGGCGCGCAGGGCGTCGTAGCCCGCGGCCTCGACCACGAGGTCGGCACCGACGTGGTCGGTGAGGTGGGCGACGACGTCGACGAGCGACTCGGTCGTCGGGTCGAGGATCCGCGTCGCACCGAGCCGCCGCGCGAGTGCCCGCCGCTCCCGGTCGGGCTCGGACACGACGACCTGCGCGTACCCGAGCCGGCGCAGGTGCTGCACGAAGTACAGCCCCGCGGACCCGGCACCGATCACGACCGCCGTCCCGGTGGCCGGGTCGACGTCGGGACGGACGAACTTCTTCATCGCGAAGACCGTGGTGCCGAGCTGCTGCGCCATGAGTCCGCGCTGCAGCGTCACCCCGTCGGGCACCGGCACGAGGTAGGCCTCGGGCACGACCTGGAGCTCGGCGAAGCACGCGCCCAGCCAGCCGGGCGGCACCGTGAGCACCCGGTCCCCCACGGCGAAGCGCTCGGACCGCGACTCCTCCACGACCCCCACGCCCTCGTGCCCCGGGTAGCCGGGCTCGCCGAAGCGCTCGGGCCGGTGGAAGCCGTCGAGCACGACGTGGGTGTCGGACCCGCAGATCGAGGCGTGGTGCATCCGCACCAGGACCTCACCGGACGCAGGCACGGGGTCGGGGAAGTCAGCGACCTCCACGACCCCGGCCTGCCGCATGAACGCGGCGCGCATCAGGAGCTAGGGCTTGACGGCGAGCACGGGGCGCTCGCTGTCGAGCAGGATCCGCTGCGCGGCGCTGCCCATCAGGAGCTTGCCGACGACCGAGCGGTGGCGCAGCCCGATCACGATGACGGCGGCGTCGACCTCGTCGGCGATCGCCAGGATCGTGGCCGCGAGGTCGTCCTCGTGGTGGTCCTGCCGGACGGCGAGCTCGACGCCCGCCTCGGCAGCGGAGGCGACCAGCGCGGCGAGCGCTGCCTCGTCGGCCTGCGAGCTCGTCACCGGTGCACCCGATCGCGGGGAGTTCACGACCGTGAGCGAGGTCGAGCGACGCGCCGCCTCCTCGAGCCCGGCCCGGAACGCGGCCTCGCCCTCGGCGTTGGGGAGGTATCCCACCAGGACCGTCATACGAGCTCCTTCTCCTTGGTCTTGCTCTTGCTCTTCCACAGCTTCGCGATGAGCGGGAACGCGATCACCGCAACGAGGATCGCGACCAGCGTGCCCGAGATGGGCCGGCCGATGAAGCCGGTGGGGTCGCCACCGAACAGGATCAGCGAGCGGCGCAGCGCGGTCTCCAGCAGCACGCCGAGCACGAAGGCCAGGACCAGCGGCCCGGGCTCGAGCCCGACCTTCTTCATCAGGTAGCCGATCGCGCCGAACAGGCAGACCAGGAAGATGTCGAAGACGCTGTTGGCGATCGTGTAGGCGCCGATCAGCGTGATGAGCACCGTGATGGGGGCCAGGATCGCGGCGCGCACCTGCAGGATCTTCACGAAGATCCCGATGAGCGGGATGCTCATGATCAGCAGGAACACGTTGCCGATGTACATCGAGTTGACGACACCCCAGAAGATGTCCGGGTTGTCCTCGACGAGCTGCGGGCCGGGCGTGACGCCCTGGATCAGCAGCGCGCCGTAGATCACGGCGATCGTCGCGTTGGCCGGGATGCCGAGCGTCAGCAGCGGGATGAACGACGAGGTCGCGGCGGCGTTGTTGGCCGACTCGGGAGCGGCGACGCCCTCGATCGCACCCTGGCCGAAGCGCTCGGGGTTCTTGGAGCGCTTCTTCTCGTAGGCGTACGCCGCGAGCGACGACAGCACCGCGCCTCCGCCGGGCAGGATGCCGAGGAAGAAGCCGATGACCGACCCGCGGCCGATCGCACCGGAGGACTGCTTGAGCTCGGCCCTGCTGGGCAGCACCTTGGTGACCTTGGTGGGCGCCTTGGTGTTGTTGTGGCGGTCCTCGAGGTTGTAGAGGATCTCGCCGAGGCCGAACACGCCCATCGCGATCGGCACGAAGTCGATGCCGTCGCTGAGCTGGAGCACGTCGAAGGTGAAGCGCTCCGAGCCGGTGAAGCCGTCGCGGCCGATCGTGGCGAGGAGCAGGCCGATCGCTGCGGCGATGAGCGCCTTGACCAGCGTGCCGCTGCCGACCGACGCGACCAGCAGGATGCCCAGGATCGCGAGGATCGTGTACTCCGGCGGGCCGAAGTCGAGGGCGAAGGAGGCCACCAGCGGGGCGAAGAACGTCAGGCCGATGATGGCCAGCGTGCCGCCGACGAACGAGCCGATCGCGGCGATGCCGAGCGCGGCCCCGGCCCGTCCTTGCCGGGCCATCGCGTAGCCGTCGAAGACCGTGACGACCGACGACGCCTCACCGGGCAACCGGAGCAGGACGGACGTGATCGTGCCGCCGTACTGGGCACCGTAGAAGATGCCCGCGAGCATGATGATCGCCGTGACGGGCTCGACCGTCAGCGTGATGGGCAGCAGGATCGCGACCGTGGCGGCCGGGCCGAGGCCCGGCAGCACGCCGATCAGCATGCCGACCGTGACGCCGATCAGGCAGTAGAGCAGGTTCTCGGGCTGGAGGACGACCCCGAAGCCGTCGATGACAGGTGCAAAGTCCATCGTGGGGTCCTAGAAGAGGTGGGGGATGTTCGTCGACAGGCCGGTGACGAAGATCAGGTAGAAGACGACGGGCATCAGGACGGCGCCGATGAGCGACGATCGCCAGCCCTCGTTGCCGAGGACCTTGAGCCAGAAGAAGGCCAGGAGCGCGGCGGGGATCTCGAACCCGATGTTCCCGATCAGCAGCGTGAACGCGATCATCGAGGCGAGGCCGGAGGCGACGCGCCAGCTGTCGACGCTGAACTTCTCGCCGAAGCCCGCGGTGCGGGCGCGGACCACGAGCAGCAGGCCCAGCAGGATCAGCCCGACCGAGATCACGAGGGGCCAGGTGCCCGGGCCGGGCTGCGAGGCGCTGCCCAGCCCGAGCGAGCGGGAGCCGATGACGCCGGCCACCCCGAGCAGGGCCACGAGGGCACCGGTCGCGATGTTGGTGACCGGGCCGGCGGCGGGAGGCTTCTCGTCCTCCCACTGCGCCACGAGCTCCTCGACGGACTCAGGCTCGGCCTGGGTCGTCTCGGCGTGGTCCGGCGTCATCGGCGAGCTCACTTGGTCGACCCGAGGTCGATGCCGTACTCCTCCGTCAGCTGACGGTAGGTCTCGGCGGACTGGTTCCAGGCCTCGGCGAGCTCGTCACCGTCGAGCTCCTGCGGGCGGAGCAGGTTGGCCTCGTTGAAGTCCTGGTAGGCCTGCGTCTCGAAGGCCTTGGTGAACGCGTCGCGCAGCTGCGTGACGACGTCCTCGGACATGTCCTTCGGTCCGACGATGGCGCGCGCCTGGGCGACCTCGACCTCGTAGCCCTCCTCGACCGCCGTGGGCACGTCGTCGAGGAACTCGTTGCGATCGGCCGCGAAGGTCACGATCGGCGTGATGGTGCCGGCCTGGATCTGCGGCATGGCCTCACCGAGCTGGATGCTCGCGACGTCGACCTGGTTGCCGAGCACGGCGGTCAGCGCGGGCGAGCCGCCGTCGAACGGCACCGCGGTGCCGTCGATCTCGGCGAGCTGGAAGAGCAGCGCCGAGGAGAGCTGGCTGCCGGTGCCGGTACCGGTCGTCGCGTAGTTCAGCGCGCCGGCGGCCTTCAGGTCGTCGACCGTGTTGAGGCCGCTGTCGGCGTTGGAGACGAGCACGTAGTCGTCCTCGCTGATGCCGGTGATGACGGTGTAGTCGTCGAGGTTGATCGCGTCGTCCTCGGGGACCGTCAGGCTCGTGATGGCCACGAGCGAGAGGTTCATGACCATGAGCTCCTGGCCGTTGGGCGACTTGCTGGCGAGCTCCTTGGCCGCGAGCGCGCCGTTGGCGCCGGGCCGGTTGAGCACCGGCACCTCGACGCCGAGGTCGTCCGAGACCGGGTTGGCGAGCGCACGCGCGATGAGGTCGGTGCTGCCGCCCGGGTCCTGGCCGACGGTCAGGTTGATCGCGCCGTCGGGGAAGTTCTCGCCCGAGTCGTCGGACCCGAGGTTGCCGCCACCGCAGGCGCTCAGGCCGAGGGCGAGGGCCGCCACTCCGGCGAGCGTCCGCAGACGCTTCGTGGGGGATGCGGTCATGGGTGTCTCCATTTCGTCCGGGCCCGTGTGAGCGGGGTCACTCCGCTGGGCACGTGGCGACTTTAGGTAGCCGAGTCATGCATGTCCAAGCCCAATGGAACATGAGGTGATACCTTGCCTGCATCATGTTCTCACTCGACCAGCTGCGCGGCTTCGTCGCCGTCGCCGAGGAGCTCCACTTCGGTCGCGCGGCCGAGCGGCTGCTCATGACCCAGCCTCCCCTGAGCCGCCAGATCCAGAAGCTCGAGCGCTCCGTCGGGGTCCGTCTGCTCGACCGCGACAACCGCAAGGTCGCCCTGACCCCGGCCGGCGCCGCCTTCCTGAGCGAGGCGCGGCGCCTGCTGACGCTGGCCGACGTGGCGCCCGATCGTGCGCGCCGCATCGCCGCCGGGTCCGCCGGCACGGTGCGCATCGGCTTCACCGCCGCGTCGACGTACGGAACGCTGACGCGCGTGCTCAACGCAGCCGCCGACGCCGCGCCGGACATCGACCTCGACCTGTACGAGATGGTCACGGCCGAGCAGATCGCCGGACTCCAGTCGGGCGAGCTCGACCTCGGCCTGGCCCGTCCACCGTTCGACACCGAGCAGTTCGCCTCGCGCCTGCTCCACACCGAGGACATGGTCCTGGCGGTGCCGGACGGGCACTGGATGACCGCACTCGACCGTGACGTCACCGCCGACGACCTGGTGCAGGAACCGCTCATCATGCACTCGCCCACCAAGGCACGGTACTTCTACAACCTGGTCGTGCGGATCGTGCCCGTCGGCCAGCAGAACGTCGTGCACACCGTGAGCCAGATCCTGACGATGACCTGGCTCGTCGCCGGACACCGCGGCGTCGCGTTCGTGCCGGAGTCGGCCCAGGGGCTGCACATCGAGGGCGTCACCTACCTGTCGCTGCGCGGCGTGACCGACCAGCAGGCCGAGCTGCACCTGCTGTGGCCGCGCGACTCCGACAACCCGGCCCTGCAGACGGTCCTCGACGCCCTCGAGAACTGATACCGCTCGCGCATCACTCGATCCGGAGTTGATCTTGGACGGGAATCGCGCAGCCTCGTAGTGTGACGCGCATGACAGCACTGCGCGCGACCCCGGGACCCACGATCGTCAGCGTGAGGGCCGTCCCCGTCGCGGGCCACGACAGCATGCTGCTGAACCTCAGCGGCGCCCACGGGCCGTTCTTCACGCGCAACCTCGCGATCGTGACCGACAGCGACGGTCGCTCCGGCGTCGGCGAGGTGCCGGGCGGCGAGTCGATCCGCCAGACGATCGACGACGCGGCCGCCCTGCTCGTCGGCCAGCCGGTCGCCCGCTACGGCTCGCTCCTGCGCGAGGTCGCCGCGACCTACGCCGACCGCGACGCGGGCGGCCGCGGCGTCCAGACCTTCGACCAGCGCACGACGATCCACGCCGTCACGGCGCTCGAGTCGGCCCTGCTCGACCTGCACGGCCAGCACCTCGGCGTCCCGGTCGCCGAGCTGCTCGGCGAGGGCCAGCAGCGCACCCACGTGCCGATGCTGGGCTACCTCTTCTTCGTCGGCGACCCCGACGCGACCGACCTGCCCTACCTGCGCGAGCCCGCCGGGTCCGACGCGTGGGAGCGCGTCCGGCGCGAGCAGGCGCTCGATCCCGACGGCGTCGTGCGCCTGGCCCGGGCCGCCGCCGAGCGCTACGGCTTCACCGACTTCAAGCTCAAGGGCGGCGTGCTCGCCGGCCACGAGGAGGCGCAGAGCGTACGCGCCCTGAAGGAGGCCTTCCCCGACGCCCGCATCACGCTGGACCCCAACGGCGGCTGGCTCCTGGCCGACGCGATCGAGATCGGGCGCAGCCTGCGCGACGTCCTGGCCTACGCCGAGGACCCGTGCGGACCCGAGGGCCGCTTCTCGGGGCGCGAGACGATGGCGGAGTTCCGCCGCGCCACGGGCCTGCCCACCGCGACCAACATGATCGCGACCGACTGGCGCGAGATGGCGCACGCCGTGCGCGAGCAGTCGGTCGACATCCCGCTGGCCGATCCGCACTTCTGGACGATGCGCGGCTCGGTGCGCGTCGCGCAGATGTGCCACGACTTCGGCCTGACCTGGGGATCGCACTCCAACAACCACTTCGACGTCTCACTCGCGATGTTCACCCACGTCGGTGCGGCCGCGCCGGGCGAGATCACGGCGCTCGACACCCACTGGATCTGGCAGGATGGCCAGGGGCTGACGACCGCTCCCCCACAGATCGTGGGCGGTGCGATCGAGGTGCCCACGACGCCCGGCCTCGGCGTCACGCTGGACGAGGACAAGGTCCAGGCCGCGCACGAGCTCTACCTGGAGCACGGCCTCGGCGCCCGCGACGACGCCGTCGCGATGCAGTACCTCGTCCCGGGCTGGGAGTTCGACTCCAAGCGCCCCTGCCTCGTGCGCTAGGCGAGCCAGGCCTCGACGGCGTCGGCCACCGCCTCGGTCGCCTCGACCGGCGCGAGGTGCCCGACCCCCTCGAGGGTCGCGATCGGCACGTCGCCCGGAAGCGCGTCGGCAAGGCGGCCAGCCTGCTCCACCGGGATCCACGGGTCCGCCTGCCCCCACCCGATCGCGGCAGGACATCTCACCGAGGCGAGTCGCTCGACCACGGGACGGGTGTCCGCGGGCGTGAGGGCCGCGATCTGCCGGTAGAACGCCGCCTGCCCCGGCTCGGTCACCCACGGTGCTGCGAGCCGTTCGACCCACGCGTCGGACAGCGCGTGGTTCGCGGCGCCCGCGACGTACTCGCGCACCAGCGCGGCGTGCAGTGCCGGTGGCAGGGCGGCGAACACGTCGGCGTTCTCGGCGACCAGGCGGAAGAAGGGCGATCCCCACGGGTCGAGGGTCACGACGTCCCACAGCACCAGGCGCCGGTACTCAGCGCCGTGTCGCAGGTGGGCGCCGAGCGCGACCGCTCCCCCGATGTCGTGCGCGACGACGTCGGGCGACTCCAGCCCCCAGTGGTCCAGCAGGCGCGGCAGTCGCGCCATCTGCGACGCGAGGTCGACCGGGACGTCGGCGTCCATCGAGGACCGCCCGTACCCCGGCATGTCCCACAGGTGCACCCGTCGACCCTGGGCGAGACGCGTCCCGACCTGTCGCCACACCTCGGCCGACCACGGGGTCCCGTGGCACAGCACGACGTCCGGGGACGGCCCCTCGGACCCGAGGACCCACGTCGCGGTCTCCACCCCGTCGATGCTGACGATGTCCGGTTCCATGCCCCCACGCTAGAGCGCGAGCCGCACCGCGAGCCCGAGACCGGCGATCGCCACGGCGATCCGGAACGGCTTCTCCGGCACCCGCCGCACGACCCACGGGCCGGCAGCAGCACCGACCACGGCTCCGGCACCGAGCAGCAGCGCGGCCGACCAGTCGACGTCCGCGACCACGACGAACACGCAGACCGCCGCGAGGTTGGAGACGCCCGTCGCGACGTTCTTGACGGCGTTGGTGATCGCGAGCGGCTCGGAGTGGCGCACCGCGAGGATCGCCAGCGCGATGATGCCGACGCCCGCCCCGAAGTAGCCGCCGTAGACACCGACCAGCACCATCAGCAGCGGGCCGGTCCACCGCGGTCCGGGCACGCCCTCACGTCGCTCGGCACGACGCACCGCCCAGGCACGGATCCGGTCGCGCGCGAGCAGCAGCACCGAGCCCAGCGCGACGAGCCACGGCACGACGGCCTCGAAGGCCTCGGCCGGCATCGAGAGCAGCAGGGCTGCCCCGAGGAGCCCGCCGAGGAACGTCTGCACGACGAGCACGCCGACGCGGCGCCCCTGCCCCTTGAGCTCGGGCTGCGAGCCACCGATCGCCCCGGCAGCCGTGCCGACCATCGCGGTCGTGTTGGTGACGTTCGCGACGAGCGGCGGCAGCCCGAACGCCAGCAGGGCGGGGTAGCTCACGAGCGACGCGAGCCCCGCCACCGAGCCGCACAGCCCCGCACCGATCCCCGCGAGGACCAGCAGCGCCTCGCTCACCTGAGCGGCGTGACGAGCTCGCCCCGCTCCAGGAATGCCGCGACGTTGTCGAGCACGAGATCGGCCATCTCGCGGCGGGTCTGCTGCGTCGCCGAGCCGACGTGCGGCACCAGCACCACGTTGTCGAGGGCCCACAGCGCCTCCGGCACGTGCGGCTCGTCGGCGAAGACGTCGAGACCGGCTCCGGCGATCGTGCCGTCGGTCAGGGCCGCGACCAGGGCGGGCTCGTCGACGAGGCCACCGCGTCCGATGTTGACCAGGTGCCCCTGGGGCCCGAGCGCCGCGAGCTCGTTCGCGCCGACGATCGGGTCGCCGCCTCCCGGGGCGGCGAGCACCAGCACGTCGGCCCAGGCCGCGAGCTCGGCGACCGACGCGTGGTACGCGAACGGGACGTCGGCCACCGAGCGGTTGTGGTACCCGATCTCGCAGCGGAACCCGGCCAGGCGGTCGGCGATCGCCGTCCCGATCCGGCCCAGGCCGACGATGCCGACCTTGCGGCCCGTGACGTGGCCCGTGAGCGGATACGTGCCGCCGGCGGCCCACCGGCCGTCGCGCACGTACCGGTCAGCGGCACTGACCTGACGCACCGAGTCGATCAGCAGCCCGACCGCGAGGTCCGCGACCGCGTCGGTGAGCACGCCGGGCGTCGTCGCGATCGCGATGTCCCGATCGCGGGCCGCGTCGAGGTCGATCGAGTCGAAGCCGACCCCGAAGCTCACGATCGCCTCGAGCCCCGGCAGTGCCGCGATCTCCTCGGCCGAGAGGCCGAAGCGGGAGGTCGTCACCGCGACGCGGACGTCGTCGGCCGGGTCCGAGACGGCACCGTGCAGGCGCACCAGGTCGGCGGCCAGATCGGCCTGCAGCGGGTGGGCCAGGAGCACAGGAGACGCCATGGTCACGACGCTAGCAACGATGCCCGTGACCACCGTCACGACCTCGCGACGACGAGACGGCGATGACCAACCGGCATCACGTGATGCCGATGCGGTTCGAACCCCTCCCACGGTCACGCGCGGGCCAGCGGTGGAGGATCATGGGACGAGTGACAGGTGTCGTCGAGGGCTTCGCGACGATCATCGCCGTCATCGCCCTCGGCTGGATCCTGGCCCGGGTCGGCCTGTTCGACCTGGCGGCCCAGCAGCTGCTGAGCAAGCTCGCGTTCTACGTCGCCAGCCCGGCGCTCATGCTCACGGTGCTGGCGTCGGCCGACGTGTCGACGGTCCTCTCCTCGAACCTCGTCGCGACCGTCGCCGCGGTCGGCGTCGTGGTGGTGATCTACGCGCTGCTCGCGGTCTTCGTGTTCCGCCAGGGCCTCGCCGACACGGTCGTCGGCGCGCTGTCGTCGTCCTACGTCAACGCGGGAAACCTCGGCCTGCCGATCGCGGCGTACGTCCTCGGCGACGCGGCCCTGGTGGCCCCCGCGCTGCTGCTCCAGATGCTGCTGCTGCAGCCGCTCGGCCTGACGATCCTGGACATCGCGGTCGCCGAACGCCGGCTCTCGTGGTGGCAGGTCGTCTCCCGCCCGTTCCGCAACCCGCTGACGCTGGGCTCGATCATCGGCGTGACGCTCTCGGTCACGTCGACGCCGATGCCGCGGGTCGTGCACGATCCGCTCGAGCTGGTCGGCGGCATGGCGGTGCCGGGGATGCTGATCGCCTACGGGATCTCGCTGCGGCTCGGCCCGCGACCGGGTGCGGGCGACCGACCGGCCCACCTGTGGACGATCGTGTCGCTCAAGATGGTCGTGCAGCCGCTCGTGGCGTACGCCGTGGCGCGGTACGCGCTGGACCTGGACGGCGCCGAGCTGCTCGCCGTCACCGTCATCGCGGCGCTGCCGACGGCCCAGAACATCTTCGTGATCGCCAGCCGGTACGAACGCTCGGCGGTGCTCGCGCGGGACGCGATCTTCATGTCGACCCTGCTGTCGGTGCCCGCCGTCGCCGTGATCACGGCCCTGCTCACCTAGCCTGTCGTCATGTCGCTCACGATGTCCCTGGCCCGCGCCGTCCTGGCCCGCCGCCCCAAGACGCTCACCTCGGTCGAGACGGCGCAGAAGCGGGTCGCCGAGCGCGACGCCCCCGCCGCCGTGTCGCGGGCACTGCTCCGCTCGTGCCACGTCGAGGAGGAGACCGTCGGCGGTTTCCCGGTCATCACGCTGACCCCGCGCGAGAAGGGCTCCGGCACCGAGCTCGTCTACCTTCACGGCGGCGCCTACATCGCGGCGATCATCCCGGCGCACTGGGCGTTCCTCGGCAAGGTCGTCGCGCAGACCGGCGCGACGGTCACGGTGCCGCTGTACGGGCTCGCCCCGGAGCACACCGTCGACGACGCCTTCGCGTTCGTGCCGCCAGTGATCGAGGCCGTGCGCCGACGCGCGGCGGGCCGACCCGTGTTCCTCGGCGGCGACTCCGCGGGCGGCGGCCTGTCGGTCGGCCTGGCGCTGCACGGGCAGGACGTCGACGGCCTGGTGCTGATCGCGCCCTGGCTCGATCCGTCCGCCTCCAACCCGGTTGCGCCCGGCCTGGTCGAGATCGACCCCATGCTCGAGATCCCCGGCGCCGCGTGGGCAGGCCAGCAGTGGGCGGGCCCGCACGATGTCACGGACACCCGGGTGAGCCCGATCTTCGCCGATCCGACCGGGCTGCCCCGCACCCTGGTCCTGCAGGGCGGGCACGACGTGCTGCTCGCCGACACGCTCAAGTTCTGCGAGCGCGCGATGGACGCCGGGGTCGACCTGCGGTTCCGAGTCGAGCCGTCCGGCTTCCACGTCTACCCCGCCGCGACCTTCACCCCCGAGGCCCGCCGCGCCGTGAAGCTCATCGCGGAGTTCATGCGGGGCTAGCCACGCTCGAGCGGGCGCTCCGGGTCTGAGGTCCACGCGTTCAGCGAGCCGTCGTAGATCGCGACGTCGTCACGGCCGAGACCCTGCAGCGCGAAGGCGACCGCCGTGGCGGCGATGCCGCCACCGCAGTACGTCACGGGTGCGACGCCGGGGTCGAGGGCCCCGACGGACTCGAACAGCGGACGCAGCTCGTCGAGGCTGCGCAGCTGGCCCGACGCGTCGACGAGCTCGTCGAACGGGACGTTGACGCTGCCGGGGATGCGGCCCTGCGCGAAGGAGTCGCGGCTCAGCGAGTTGACGAGCAGCACGGCGTCGTCGCTCGTGGCGGCCTCGACCTGCGCGGTCGACGCGATGCGCTCGGGGCGGCGCTGCGGCGTGAACGTGGCGGCCGGGTACGAGGCGTCACCGGCCTCGACCGGGAAGCCGGCCCCCTGCCAGGCGGCCAGTCCGCCGTCGAGCACCACGACGTCGTCATGGCCCTCGAACGTGAGCTGCCACCACAGGCGCGTCGCCCAGATGCTGTTGACGTGGTCGTACACGACCACGGTGCTGTCGTGGCCGATGCCGAGTCCACCGACGACCTCGGCGAACCGCGCCGAGGCCACCGCCGCGAACCCGGCCTCGCCGTCGTGCTCGGTCAGCTCGGTCAGCTGGTCGGCGAAGGTCGCGCCGGGCACGTGGGCCTCGCGGTACGTCTCGCGACCGGACTCGGTGTGGGCACCGTCCTCGTCGAACGTGAGGTGGACCGTGGCGTCCACGACGCGGATCGAGGAGTCGGACAGGTGGTCGTGGAGCCACTGGGCGTCGACGAGGCGCGGGTGCGAGGAGGTCATGCTCCCGAGCCTAGGGACCTCCGGCTACGGAGCGAGCGCGACGCCGATGGCTGAGACGTCGGCGACGAGCTCGTCGCGCGTGAGGTCGAGATCGCCGGCGAGCCAGTGGCTGACGACGTCGGTCGTGCCGGCCACGACGAGGCGTGCCGTCAGGCGCAGGTGCGGATCGGTGGGGTCACCCCGCAGGACGTCGACCATCAGCAGCATCGCGTAGTCGTCGAGCGCCTCCTCACGGCGCGTGCGCAGCGCGTCGTGCGCCCCGGTCTCGGCGTACAGGCGGGCGCGTCGGGGGTCGGCCGCGAGCGTGTCGACGAGGGCGCGGACCGTGGCGCTGATGCGGGCGCCCACGTCGTCAGGGGTGCCGGTCAGCGCCTCGGCGATCGCGACCTGCACGTCGCCGAGCAGGTCGTCGACGAGCGCACGCAGGAGGACGTCGCGGTCGGCGAAGCTCTCGTAGAAGTAGCGCTTGGTGAGCCCGGCCTCGGTGGCGACGGACTCGGCGGTGACGGCCGAGACCCCGCGCTGCCCGACCAGGTCGAGCCCCGCCTCCACGAGCTTCTCGCGGCGGCCGGACCGACGGTCCTCCGCACTGACGCCGCGGTAGCGGCGCTCGACCGGTGGGGTGCTCACGCCGACATCCTTCCATTGACAACTCCACTCCGGGACTGCATTCTGACACGCAACCGTGTCAGAGAGAGGTGGGTCACATGGGTTGCTGCCTGGCTGCTGCGCTGCTCATCTCGTGGATCCGTCGTGCCTGGCGGTTCGGACGAGGTCCGGCACCCGAACCGTTCCCGCCCCCGGCCCGCCGATCGGCCCCCGGAACTGCAGCACCGGCACGGGCGCCACGACCCGTCGCGCAGAGGCCCGTGATCGCCGCCGGACCGGCGGGCGCGCTCGCCGTGCTGGCCTACGTCGGCACGGCCGAGCTGCTCGGTGACGCCAGCGGCGCGCACCTGCACTGGCTCGCCCGTGACCTGATCTGGGCCGCCGCCCTCGTGGCGATCCTCCTGCTCGTGCCCGCGTCTCGCCGCCCCCGCGAGGGCTGGCGTGCGCTCATGGTCGCCGGCGCCACGTGGACCACCGTGATGATGGTCGACGCCCACCTGCTCGGCCGCACCTACTCCCCCGTCCTCGACGTCGCGCTGCACCTGCTCGGCCTCGCCGCCATGACCGTGGGCCTGGCCCGCTGGTGGCCTGCACTCCTCGCCTCCCCCACCCCCGCACGATCTGGAGTCCCCTCATGACCAGCACCCTGGAGCAGCGTCCGCTGCTGATTCCCGTCCCCGACGGCGCGTTCGGTCCGACGACGCAGCTGCGGATCACCCGATCGATCGGGGTCTACACCGCCCTGTGGCTCATCGTCCTGGTCGTCGCCGGGGCCGCGACGGGCGACGGCTGGCGCGCTGCGGCGCTCGGCCTGATCTGGCCCGGTGGCGGCTTCGTCGCCTCGGGCTCGTTCGTCATGGCCGCGGTCGTGCTGGCGATCTTCGTGCTGGGCCTGGTGGTCTGGTGGTTCTTCGGTGCCACGATCGTGCCGCCGCTCGTGCTCGCGGGCACCGCCTGGTGGGGCGCTGCCTCGGCGGACGACCTCGACCACGTCGGGCTGACGCTGGCGGTCGGTCCGACGCTCATCGTCCTGGGCCTCCTGGTGCACCTCGCCCGCCACCGCGCACAGGTGCGGGTCGGTGCCGCGCTGAACCGCGAGCTGGCGACGGCGGGGCTCGTCGTGGGCGGCGCCCCCGACCTGGCCGCCGGCCTGCCCGTCGCCGAGAGCTCCGCGGAGGACCTCGCGCGACTGCGCTTCGGCCTGGACCTGGCCCTGCAGCCGGTCGACGAGTTCACGGGGTTCACCCACCTCGACCAGTACCGCGAGGCTGCGCTGCGCTACCAGCTCAACGCTCTCTCCTACGGGCTCTCGATGGCGCAGTTCACACGCACCCCGGCCTTCGGCGGCTACCTGGCGGAGGCGCAGCGCAACGCGATCGAGAAGATGCTCGTCCGTCGGGCGTGGGCGTACTGGGCGCACGAGAACGCCTGGGGCAACCTGAAGTGGGACCCGGAGCCGGTCGAGAACTCCGAGAACATCATGCTGACGGGCTTCTACGGTCTGCAGATCGGCATGTACGAGACGCTCAACGACGACCGCTACTCCCAGCCCGGCGCACTGGCCTTCCGCTGGAACGCGAAGCGCACCTACGACCACAGCTTCGGCAGCCTCGCGTCGTCGATCCACCGCAACATGAACGCCTCGGACTACACGCTCTTCCCGTGCGAGCCGAACTGGATCTACACGGTCTGCAACACGTTCGGGATCAACACGCTCGTGAGCCACGACCGCCTGCACGGCACGGCGTACGCGACCGAGGTGCAGCCGAAGCTGCAGGCGGCGTACGACCGCGAGTTCGTGCGGCCCGACGGCAAGCTGCTCGGCGTGCGGGCCGCGCATCTTGGCATGACGTGGAACTTCTGGGCGAGCCCGTCGGTGCAGACGACCACGACCTACTGGATGCACGCGGCGCTGCCCGAGCTGTCGCTGCGGACGTGGTGGCTGCTGAAGCGGGGGCTCGAGATCCGCGACGGGATCCTGCACCTGCCGACGTTCGCGACCAAGAACCTCGACCCGGGCAACTACCTGATGCTGCGCGACACGTTCGGCCACGTCGTCACGATGATGGCGGCACGGGAGCTGGGCGACGAGGAGTACGCGGCCGCCGCGCAGCGGACCCTCGACGAGCGCGAGCCGATCGAGGATCGCGGCGGGGTGCGCCGGATGGAGCGGTCGTCGGGCCTGGCGAACCTCTACGCCTCCCTGGGGCGGTTCGGTCGCGAGAACGGGCTGCGCGACCTCGTCTCGCACGGCACGCCCGAGGCGTGGCGCACCGGACCGGTCCTGGCGGAGTGCGCCTACCCGGACGTGCTGGTCGCGAAGGCGGTCACCGACGGCCAGGCCCTGGACCTCGTCCTGCTGCCCGGCGCGGGGCCGGTGCGCACCGACCTGGCGATCGAGCGGCTGGTGCCGGGTCGCGAGTACCAGGTCACCGGTGCCGCCACGTCGACCGCGACGGCCGATTCCGAGGGCCGCGCGATCGTGACCGTCGACCTCGGCGAGCGGCTCGAGGTGCGGGTCTACTAGTCGAGCGTCGCGACGACCTCGCGGGCGACGCCGGCTGCGGACTGCGGGTTCTGACCGGTGACGAGGCGGCCGTCGACGACGACGTTCTCGGCGAAGTTCGGGCCGACCTCGACGGTCGCACCGAGCTCCTCGAGGCGGGTCTGCAGCAGGAACGGGACGGCGTCGGTGAGGCCGGCGGCCTCTTCCTCGTCGTTCGTGAAGGCGGCGACCTTCTTGCCCGCGACGAGCGGGCGGCCGCTGCCCAGCGTGATGCCGACCAGCGCGGACGGGCCGTGGCACACCGCCGCGACGACGCCGTCGTTCTCGTAGATCGTGCGGGCGACGGAGGCGACGCTAGGGTCGTCCGGGAAGTCCCACATCGTGCCGTGACCGCCGACGAAGTAGACGGTGTCGTAGTCGGTGGCGCTGACCTCGGACAGGCGACGCGTCTCGGACAGCTGCTTCTGCACGGCGTCGTCGTTCAGGAACTCGGCCTGCACCGGGTCGTCCTCGTCACGGCCGTCCTCGGGCGGCTGTCCACCCTTGATCGAGGCGAAGTCGACCGTGTAGCCGGCGTCGGTGAAGACCTTCCACGGGTGGGCGGCCTCGCCGACGAAGTAGCCGGTCTTGCGCACGCCACCGAGGTCGTCGTGGCTGGTGAGGACGAGCAGTGCTGCACGAGAAGTCATGTCTTCCACGCTAACCACGCCGCCTGAACCCGCAAGGCGACGAGGTCAGGCGGCGTCCTCGTCGTAGGCGGTGAGCCAGCGGGCGAGCCGGTTCTCGAACACGCTGGACTGGTGGCGGGGCAGACCACGGTCGGCCTCGGCCTGGTCGGAGGCGCGGGCCCGGTGGTGGCGAGCGAGGATCTCAGCCAGGACCCCGTGGCCCTTGAGCGCGTGGTCGCGTCGGCACTTGGGGTCGAGATTCTCTCCGCTGGTGGGGCCCTCGGGCCAGGGTTCTCGGTGGTCGAGGTCGCACGTCTCGGCCGGTCGGAGACAGCCGGGGCCGGAGCAGACGCCGTCGCGCAGGACGATTGCGCGCTTCAGGACGGCTGGTGGGCTGTAGCCGGGATAGTCGTGGGCGAGCGTGTCGCGGGTGATCGGGTCGACCAGCAGCCGGTGCCAGAACGCGTCTCCGGTCAACGCCGAGTCGAGGACCCAGTCGCTGGGGACCTCCCACGAGCCGTCAGCCGCAGCCGCGTGACCCTGGGTGAGGCTGGTCAGCACGGGCGCGTCGACCAGGACGGCGATGTCGATCGCCATCCCCTTGCCGCGGGCGGTCTGGCTGTCGTCGGCGCTCATCAGCCACGCGGCCAGCAGGTCCGCCTCGATCTGGGAGCGCGTCCGCCGCGGCGCCTGCTCGGTGCCCTCCGCTGCGGCGTGGTCGGCCTCGGCCGTGCGCGCCGCGATCGCCCCACGTCGCAGGCGTGACGCGATCGCCGCGGCCTGGTGCGCGGGCAGGTAGGCGTTCAACCACGCCATCCCGTCGTCGACCTGCACGAGCTCGACGTGCCGCTTCTCGCGCTCGGCGTCGGCGCGCTCGATCGCCAGGTCGGCCTCGACCCGGTTGACGAACCGCTTCAACCACCGCCGCAGCTCGACCACCGTGTGCTTCGACGCGTACGCGACCACGCTTCCGTCGAGCAGCTCACGCGACTCCGGCCGCTCCAGCTTCTCCAACGTCGACGAGATCTCTCGCGCCCGCGCGGCATCGATGCGCCCGCGACCGAAGGCCCACCAGGTGAGTGGCGCCTCGTCACGGAGCCGATCGGCCGACCCGAGGCGCAGCGAGACCCGCCCCGGCGACATGCTCAGCGCCTGACCCAGCTCGACCGCGATGCCGGAGCGCTCCACCAGCTTGCGCATCGACGAGACCTCCATCGCCTCGATCCGCGCCAGCTCGGCGTCATGGAACGCCAGCATCGCTTGCCACTCCGCAGCCTCGGCCATCGCTCGATCGCGCGCCAGACCCATCAGGTCCGCCACCGTCGCCACGCCGTTGCTCATGCCCCCAACCTAGTGACCCCCACCGACACTTTTCGCCCGTCGTTGCAGGGATTTGGCCACGACCCAGGCGCGTCTAGACACGCTCAGCGCGAGCCGCGATGGCCGACGATGTGCTCTCACGGAACGTGACCAACCGCTCGATCAAGTCCCGCCCAGCCGCACGGTCGACCGGCTCGCCATCCAGCGCCTTCAACCATCTGACCAGTTCTCGACCGGCAACGAACTCGACGCCATCGAGGCGCGCGCCTTCCGGCACCTCGTTCTGGAGCGCACCCCAGACCACCACGACAGGTTGGACGGTGACGTGGCTTCCGTGGGCGCGGTGATCACCGCGCTCCGACTTCAAGACGGTCCGAACCACAGCCTCCGAGCGCTGCTTGACCCGTGATGCCGCTGCCGCCATCGCCCGACGCCGATCCGCATCAGCCTCATTGCTCCACTTCGAGTCAATCGCCACCAGCCCGCCGTGTCGGGTCACCACGAGATGGTCGATGTCGCCGTACTGCAACGGGACGCTGTCGACCCATCCCCAGATGCTCCTCCGCCACCGAGCGCGCTTGAGCTCCTCCCTCGTCGCCTCCTCGCCCCAGGCACCACGAAGGTGTCGGATCGCCGCCGGGTCCTGCGCCAGGAACGCGAGCATCAGGAAGTGCAGGATCGCCGCCACGGCCCCCACGTGGAAGGCACCGGACACGTACCAGCGAACAGGCCCCGAGACGCCTGCGAAGCGGTACCAAACCTCCATGGCCAAAGCCATGGCGACCATCAGCGCCATGCCCGCCGCGATCAGCCAACGCCGACGCCACAGCCATGCGCGTCGAATCTTCCTCAGCTCATGCCTCGAGTACGGATCGAACTGTCCCATGACGTCTCCCTCGTCCTGGTTGGTGCGCAGATTCAACCACGCGAGAGCGCTCTTCGACGTCGATATCGTGGGATCGTGCCGTCCACCACGCCCCGCCGATTCGTCGGCATCGATCTCGCGTGGGCGTCGCGAAACCGCACGGGTCTCGCGGCCGTCGACGACAGCGGGCGACTCGTCGCCTCCGCCGCCGTGCGGTCCGACGACGAGATCGACGCCTGGCTCGCCGAGCACGCACCGGCACCCACGGTGGTCGGCGTGGACGCGCCTCTCGTCGTCCCGAACGCCACCGGCTCCCGACCGGCCGAACGGCTCATCGGCAGCGCCTTCGGCCGGTTCGGGGCGTCCGCGTACCCCTCGAACCGGAGCATTCCGTGGTTCGACCCGCCACGCGCCGAGCTGCTGGCCGCACGACACGGCTGGAGCGTCGACCCGGACCGCGACACGGGTCGCGGCGTCCCGGTGTGCCTGGAGGTCTACCCCCACGCCGCGATGATCGGGCTGTTCTCGCTGCCGCGTCGGATCCTCTACAAGAAAGGCCCGGACCGACGCGCCGGCTTCCTGCAGCTCGTCACCCACTTCGAGACGCTCCGCGAGCTTCGGCTCCAGGAGTCGCCCCGGTGGACCGAGATCGTGCGCCTCGTCGAGACGCCGGCACGCGGCGACCTGACCCGCATCGAGGACGAGGTCGACGCGATCCTGTGCGCGCACGTCGCCTGGCTCTGGCACCACCGTCGCGAGGCGCTCCAGGTCTACGGCACCCTCGCCGAGGGCTACGTCGTCGCGCCTCCCCCGCCCGGTCCCTGACGGGTCCACCCGGGCGGTACCTCCGGTCAGGCGGGCGACGGTTCGTCTCGCTGGCGGCGCAGGGCCACGGCCGCGAGGCCCGTGGTGATCGGGACGGCGGCGATCAGGCCGAGGGTGCCGACGAGGCTGCGCACGATCTCCTGCGCGAGGAACTGGTCGGTCACGACCTCGGCGAGCGAGCCGTTGTCGGCGATGACGAGCACGAGGACCGGCAGCGACGACCCGGCGTAGGCCAGGATGATCGTGTTCACGACCGACGCGATGTGCGCCCGCCCGACCCGCGTCGCGGCCCGGTAGAGCTCGAGCGCCCCGTACTCCGGGTTGGCCTGTGCGAGCTCGTCGACCGTGGCCGCCTGGGTCACCGTGATGTCGTCCAGGACGCCGAGCGTGCCGATCACGATGCCGGCCAGCAGCAGCCCCCTCATGTCGACGTCGTACGTCGAGCCGACCGCCATCGAGAGGTCGTCGGTGACCCCCGTCAGGTGCAGCGCCCCGACGGAGACGGCCGCCAGCTGGCCGGTCAGCACGAAGCTGGCGATCGTGCCGAGCACCGCGACCGTCGTCGTCAACGTGAACCCGTGCGTCAGGTACAGGACCGACAGCATGATCGCCGCCGACCCGACCAGAGCCACGAGCACTGGCCGCTCCCCGTCGAGGATCGCCGGGACGATGAACCACAGCAGCACGCCGAACGTCACCGCCAGCCCGCCGACGGCGCGAAGCCCGCGCCACCGCCCGAACGCCAGCAGGGCCAGGACCGACACGAGCACGAGCACCCACAGCTCCAGGCCGCGCTGGTGGTCGACGACCGAGTAGAGGTCGCCGTCGGGGGTGTCGCTCACGAGCACGACGACCGCGTCGCCCTCGGCGATCGTCGGAGCCCCGCTGCCGTTGGGCAGGTCGACCTCGATCGTGCTGCCCTCCTCCGGCCCGGAGTCGAGCCGCACCTGCGCCGTGCCGCAGCCGTTCGTCTCCTCGACGAGCTCGTCGGCGCAGGGTTCCGCGGCGATCGCGACGACCTGCCCGTCGACCTGCTCCCCCGCGACGTCCTCGGCCCCCGTCACACCGCCCGACGGCCACAGCCACACCATCGCCGCGATCGTGAGCACCGCGATCGGGGCGATCACGACGACCGCGACCCTCCGCAGCCGTGCCGGCTCGGGCGCCGCTCGTCGGCTGTGGGAGTGACCTCCGGTCATCGGGCGAGATCCTCTCGGGCGGGGCAGCGGTTGACGTACACCCTGCCCGACCCGACGCTGGGACCACCACCGGCCCTGAAGGAGCTGCCATGCGCGTGCGCGCCGACCTGAACATCTCGCTCGACGGCATCGCCGCGCCGCCCGTCGGCACGCCGGAGCAGCCGTTCGGCGAGGACTGGGGCCACCTCGTCGCCGCCTACCTCGCGACGCGCACGATGCAGGAACAGGTCTTCGGCAAGAACGACACCGGCACCACCGGGGTCGACGACGCCTACGCCCGCCGCTACTTCGAGGGCACCGGCGCCGAGATCATGGGCGCCCACAAGTTCGGCCTCGACCTCTACGGTGACGACCCCGACTGGAAGGGCTGGTGGGGTCCGAACCCGCCGTTCCACATGCCCGTCTTCGTCCTGACCGACCGGGAGCGTCCCACGCTCGAGATGGAGGGCGGCACGACGTTCCACTTCATCAGTGCCGAGCCACAGGACGCGCTGCACCTCGCGATGGCTGCCGCCGACGGCCAGGACGTGCGCATCGGCGGCGGCCCGACCGTCGTGAAGGACTACCTGCGGGCGGGGCTGGTCGACGAGCTGCACGTCGCGATCGCGCCGATCGTGCTCAACCACGGCATCTCGCTGTGGGACGACCTGCGCGGCCTCGAGGCCGACTTCGACGTCCGCTCCGAGGCGGCCGAGAGCGGCACCTCGCACGTGACGTTCACGCGCAAGGTCCTGGCCCCCTAGCTGTACCGGCGACGGCGACCGGAGACGAGCAGCACGGCGCCCGCCGCGGCCGCGAGCGCGCCGGCAGCGATCCACGCCGGACCGACGTCGGACCCGGTGTTGGGCAGCGTCCCGTCGGCCGGTGTCGCGACCTGGAACTGCTGCGAGACCGTGACGATGCCCGTGGCCAGGTCGACCACGGCGACCTGGTGCAGGCCGCGGAAGCTGCTCGGGACCGGCACGGTCGCGACGCCGTTGGCCGACAGCGCACCGGGGATGAGCTCCGGGGTCGAGCTTCGGATGACCGCCTTCTGGGCCGCCTCGGTGTTCCTCATTGCTTCGGCGATCTCGGCCAGGAGGGCATCGAGGTCGGGGGTCGACCCCGACTGCGTCCGGGCCAGGAGCTCACGGATCCGGGCGTTCTCCCGGTCGACCTGCGAGCTCATCTGCGACTGCAGGCCGCCGGCGTTGATCGAGAGGGTGCCACCGGCCGTCTGGGTCGTCGTGGCGCCCGGATAGGTGCCGTAGATGCTCTCGACCGCGCGGATCTCGTCCTGGATGAGCCCGTTCGGCAGGATGACCGGGACCGGCGCCGTCGACGACGAGGCTCCCGAGGTCTGGGCCACCTCCTCGACCCGCTCCTTCAACGTCTGCGAAGTCGCCTGCAGGTCCTGGGCCGCCTGGATGATGCGTGCGGCCTCGGCGACCTCGGCAGGGGTCGGCTCGGCGGTGAGGTCGGCGCGGCGGGTCAGGCTGAGCGAGCGCGTCACCTCGCCGGACGGGCCGCGGAGGGTCACGTCGACCGTGGCGGTCACGGGCGCGTCGATGCGCACCACGCCGTCGCTGTTCGGGACGGCCGAGCCCTGGACCTGACCTCCGACGAGCAGCTGGACCTCCGACTCGGGAGCGAAGCCGCTGCCCTCGACGACCGTTCCGCGGTCGCGCGTGACGGCGTCGAGCACCGTCACGCGCAGGTTGCGATAGCTCAGACGGTTGGGGTCGTTGCCGGGCTGCTCGAACACTCCGGCCGGGTAGAGGCCCGGCGCGAGCAGCTCGTCCTCGGTCCTGATGGTGAACTCGAGCCGACCGTTGACGTCGGATTGCGCCTCGCGCCGCACCGACGCGACCTGGGCGATGAAGTTGGTGCGCACGCCGAGGTTCTGGCCGGAGAGGACGACGCCCTCATCACGCAGCTTCTCGGCGGTGATCCAGATCGGCCGCGGCACGACCTCGAACGGGTCGAACGCCACCGTGATCGCCGCCGACGCGACGACGGCGCCGCCCTGGCGCAGACCCAGCGTGTGCTGGCCCCGCGTGATCGTCGGGAACGTGACGTGGTCGAGGGTGATCGTGCCGTCCCCAGCGACCGGCAGGCTCCGCACGAGCTCGCCGTCGAGGAGCAGGTCGGCCGACGTCCCCGTGAGGTTCGCGGCGCTCACCGGCACTCCGATGACCCGGTACGCCGAACGGCTCGTGATGGTCGGGTCGACCGTGATCGTCGGAGCCGGGGCGGCCATGGCGGGAGCCATGGTGGCCATCAGCAGCACGGCGAGCAGCGCGATGAGCAGGCGGACAGGTCTCATGGTCGACTCCCGAGCAGGTGCGAGGAGTCGGCGCTCGTCGTCCGGCGAAAACTACCACCGCCACGGGTCATTCAGACGCTGACCGGCGCGAGCTCTCCGCTCTCGTCGGCATCCACGGACGGCTGCTGCGCCTCCGGGTCGGGACGGCGGAGCTTCGGCACCAGGAGCGCGACGAGCGCACCGGCCAGCGCGGCGCCGGCACCCACCAGGAAGCAGAGCTGGAACGCGCTCTCGTCCGGCACCGTGACGCCCGGGCCGAGCTCGAGCGTGCGGCTCGTCAGGATCGCGGCCATGACGGCGCCCGCGATCGTGGTGCCGACCGAGCGCATCAGGCCGTTGACGCCGACGCCCGAGCCGGCCTCGCGGGCCGGGACGTTGTCGAGGATCAGGGTCGGCATGGCCGCGTAGCCGATGCCGACGCCGGCCGAGGCGACGATCGACGCGACCATGAGCTGCCACGGAGCGTCCATCAGGCCGAGGGCCAGGACGTAGCCGGCGCTGATGACGACGGCGCCGATCGAGAGCGTGATGCGCGCACCGACCGTCGTGATGAGGCGGCTGGACACCGGCGCGAACACCAGCATCATGAATCCGCCCGGCGCCATCCAGAGGCCGGCCGCCAGGATCGACTGGCCGAGGCCGTAGCCGGTCGCCTCGGGCAGCTGCAGCAGCTGCGGGACGACGATGGCCTGCGCCATCATGCCGAAGCCGATCAGCAGGGCCGCGAGGTTCGTGAACAGGACGGGCTTGCGCGAGGTGGTGCGCAGGTCGACCAGGGGGTCGTCGTGACGCAGCTCGTACACGCCCCAGGCGAGCAGGACCAGCACGCCGCCGAGGATCGAGCCCACGGTCTCGGGCGAGCCCCAGCCCCAGGTCGAGCCCTTGCTGACGCCGATCAGGGCGGCGCTGAGTCCGACCGCGAGGCCGAGGATGCCCACGACGTCGATGTGTGCGGGGTGGGAGTCACGCACCGTCGGCACGACCGCGGCGGTCAGGACCAGGACCACGAGTGCGAGGCCGGTCGAGACCCAGAAGAGCCCGTGCCAGGAGTAGTCCTGCGCGATCCAGGCCGCGAGCGGCAGGCCGAGGGCACCGCCGACGCCGAGCGTGGCGCTGACCGCTGCGACTGCGCCGGCCGCCTTCTCCTTCGGGGCGACCTCGCGGACGAGGCTGATCGCGACCGGGATGTAGCCCATCGCGACGCCCTGCAGGGCACGGCCGACGAGGAACGGGGCCAGGGTGCTGGACAGGGCGGCGATGAGCGAGCCGACCGCGAGGATCCCCGCCGAGGCGACGAGCACGCGCTTCTTGCCGTACATGTCGGCCAGGCGACCGCTGACGGGCATCGTGACCGCGGCGGCGAGGAGCGTGGCGGTGACGGCCCACGACGCGCTGCCGGCGTCGGTGCCGAGCAGCTGGGGCAGCTCGCTCTGGATCGGGATGACGAGCGACTGCATCAGGGCGCCGGAGAGGCTGCCGATGCAGAGGATGGCGATGACCGCGGAGGGTGAGAAGACCCGCCGGGTGGAGGTGCTGGCGCTCATGGAGGTCCTTCGGGAAGTCTGGGGCGTGCCAGTGCGGCACGACCAATATGTAGACTACACATCGTTGCACGGAAGAACCACTGAGGAGTGACATGGCCCGGGTCACAGACGATCTGCGCGACTCCCCCGAGGGCGTCGCGATCATCACGATCGCGACGCTCGAGCGCGCCCAGCGGTCCGCCGAGGACACTGCCGAGATCCGGGTCGCGGACCGCCGCCTGCTGTGGCTGCTGTCCGACGGCACCCCGCGGACGATGCGCGAGATCGCCGACGGGCTGGGCCTCGAGCAGTCCACCGTGAACCGTCAGGTCAACGCCGCGCTCGGTCACGGCCTCGTGGCGCGCGCCGACCCCGATGCACAGCACGCCCGCCCGCTCGTCGTGACCGACGAGGGGCGGGAGCTGTTCTCCCGGTCGTTCGACCGCCATCTCGGGTACGTGCGCGCAGCGCTCGCCGCCGTCCCCGCCGATCGGCGCGCGACGTTCCTGGACGACTTCGTCGCGTTCGTCGACGCCTACGGCACGGCGGTGGACGAGACGAGCCCCGTTCCCGGTCGGTGACCGGGAACGGGGCTCGCGCTGGACGGACCCGGTAGGAGGGGGTCAGCCCAGGACGTCGGAGGCGGTGACGTCACCGTCAGCAGCGTCGATCGCCTGCGCAAGTCGATCGAGCTGGTCCTCCTCCACCGTCACGCCTGCTTCGTCGAACCCCTTGCGGAGCTCCTCCGCGACGGTCCCCGACGGCGCGCCGTCCTGGTAGCTCGCGACGCGGTCGACGACGTTCTGGATGGCTTCGAGCTGGTCATCGGTGAAAGTGCTCATGCCCGGCGTGTACCCCGTGGGGCGCAGGTCATGCACCGAAGAGGCGGATGCGTGCGCCCGTCGATCGCGGGTACTCCTCACGCGACCCCCTTCCGCTCGAGCTCGAGGAGACCCCGATGAACGCCTCCCACCCTGACGCCGGACCCGGCACCGACGGCACGGCGCCCGTCGACCCGAAGACGTCCCCCGACACCGAGCCCGACAGCGACGAGCCCCCGACCCAGCCCTCGCCCGACGCGAGCGAGCTGGACGACGACGGGCGCCCCGCCGAGCCGCCGGAGCCCGCCAGCGGATCCGACCGCGACGGCGACGAGCGCCTCTGAGACTGGTCCTCGCCGGCCGGCGCCCCCTGCCGGCCGGCGAGCGACCGCTGCGACTTCGCGGTTCACTACTGACATGCGAGCGATCTGGAAGGGCGCGATCAGCTTCGGCCTCGTCTCGGTGCCGGTGAAGGTCTACAGCGCCACCGAGTCCCACGACCTCCCCCTGCACCAGGTGCACGCCAAGGACGGCGGCCGGATCAAGTACCAGCGCCGGTGCGAGGAGTGCGGCAAGGTCGTCTCGTACGAGGACATCGACCGCGCGTACGAGGAGGGCGGCCGCCGGGTCGTGCTGTCCGACGAGGACTTCGAGCTGCTGCCCGCGGAGCGCGACCACGAGATCGAGGTGGTCGAGTTCGTCCCGGCCGACCAGGTCGAGATCCTGCGGCTCGACAAGGCCTACTTCCTCGAGCCCGAGGACAAGGCGCTCAAGCCCTACACGCTGCTGAGGCGCGCCCTGGAGGACACCGATCGCACGGCGATCGTGCGCTTCGCGCTGCGCCGCAAGACCCGGCTCGCCGCCCTGCGCGTGCGCGGGGACGTCCTGGTGCTGCAGACGATGCTGTGGGACGACGAGGTGCGCTCCCCCGCCTTCGAGGTGCTCGGCAGCACGCCCAAGATCTCCGAGCGCGAGCGCGACATGGCGTCGCAGCTCGTGGAGTCGCTCTCGGACGACTTCGACCCCAGCGCGTTCACCGACGAGTACCAGGAGCAGCTGCGCGAGCTCATCGCGCAGAAGCTCGAGAAGGGTGACGACGCCGAGGTGCTCGTGACCGACGACAGTGGCGACGACGCCGGCGACAACGTCATCGACCTGATGGACGCGCTCGAGCGCAGCCTCTCGAAGCGCTCGAGCGCCACGAAGAAGACGCCGGCCAAGAAGGCCCCCGCCAAGAAGAGCACCGCCAAGAAGGCGCCGGCGAAGAAGAAGACCGCCGCCAAGAAGACCGCCGCCAAGAAGGCGCCCGCGAAGAAGACCGCCGCGAAGAAGGCCGCAGCCAAGAAGAAGTCTGCGTGACGTGGCCGCGGCCGTCACGACCGAGATCGGCGGTCGGCAGCTCCGGCTGACCCACCCCGAGAAGGTCCTCTACCCGGCCACGGGCACGACCAAGGCCGATGTCATCGAGTACTACGTGACGATCGCGCCCTACCTCCTGCCGCACGTCGCGGGCCGCATCGTGACGCGCAAGCGATGGGTCGACGGTGTCGGCACGGAGCGCAGGCCCGGCGAGGTGTTCTTCGAGAAGAACCTCCCCGACTCCGCGCCGGACTGGATCCCACGCGTGCCGATCGAGCACAAGGCCCGCACCACGACGTACCCGCTGTTCGCCGAGCCGGCGGCGCTGGCGTGGGCGGGGCAGGTCGCGGCGCTCGAGCTGCACGTGCCGCAGTGGCGGGTCGGTGCGAGTGGTGAGCACCTCAACCCCGACCGGCTCGTGCTCGACCTCGACCCAGGGCCGGGCGTCGGACTGGCCGAGTGCGTCGAGGTCGCCAAGCGCGCCCGCGCCCTGCTGAAGGACATCGGCCTCGACCCGGTCCCCGTCACGAGCGGCAGCAAGGGCATCCACCTGTACGCCGCGCTCGACGGCACGAACGACGCCGACGGCATCAACGCCTTCGCCAAGCGGGTCGCGGAGGCGCTCGAGGAGGAGCTGCCCGACCTCGTGGTCTCCTCGATGCGCAAGTCCGACCGGAAGGGCAAGGTCCTCGTCGACTGGAGCCAGAACAACGGGGCGAAGACCACGATCGCGCCCTACTCGCTGCGCGGCCGCGACGAGCCGTTCGTCGCGGTGCCCCGCACGTGGCGCGAGCTGGGCGACCCCGACCTGCGACACCTGCGGCTCGACGAGGTCCTCGCGCGGATGCGGCGGCGCAAGGACCCGCTGGCGCCGCTGGGTCACGAGGTCGAGGAGACCGACCGCCTGCAGGCCTACCGCTCCAAGCGTGACGCCGGGCGCACCCCCGAGCCGGTGCCGAAGGGCCGCCCGACCGGCTCCGGCGAGGGACGGATCTTCGTCGTGCACGAGCACCACGCGAGCAGCCTGCACTGGGACCTCCGTCTGGAGCGCGACGGCGTGCTGCGCTGCTGGGCCCTGCCCAAGGGCGTGCCGGACGACCCGAGGCGGAACCGGCTGGCCGTGCCGACCGAGGACCACCCGCTCGAGTACGCGACGTTCGAGGGCACGATCCCGAAGGGCGAGTACGGGGCCGGCGAGTCGCTGATCTGGGACGACGGGACCTACGAGACCGAGAAGTGGAACGACGGCGAGGTCATCGTGACGCTGTCCGGTCGCGACGGCGGCGGGCTCGGCGGCGAGCGTCGGATCGCTCTCGTCCGCACCGGCAAGAACTGGCTCGCACACGCCATGGAGCCACGCTCCCGCGCCCGGGTCGCCTCGCGGCACGCGGTCGAGCCGATGCTCGCCTCGCCCGGCACCGCCGACGACCTGCAGGGGGACGACTGGGCCTTCGAGATGAAGTGGGACGGCGTGCGCACGATCGCGGTCGTCGACGGAGACGACGTCGCCCTGCTCAGCCGCACGGGGCGCCAGGTCGCCGGCACGTACCCCGAGGTCGCCGAGGCCCTCGCGACGCTCGCGCCCGCGAAGCCACTGGTGCTCGACGGCGAGATCGTGGCGCTCGGCCGCGGCGGCGCCCCGGACTTCGGTCTGCTCCAACGGCGCATCCAGCTCGCCGACGAGGCGGACGTGGCCGCAGCCCGGGAGGAGGTGCCGGTGAGGTTTCTGGTCTTCGACGTGCTCCGCGCCGGTGGACGCGACCTCACGTCGAAGGGGTACGCGCAACGGCGGGAGGAGCTGGCCGGGCTGGCGCTGGACGACCTGGACTCCGTCGAGGTGCCGCCAGCCTTCACCGGGACGCTCGAGGAGGCCGTCGCCGAGAGCCGTGAGCGCGGGCTCGAGGGTGTCGTCGCCAAGCGCACGGACTCGACGTACCTGCCCGGCAGGCGGTCGAGGTCCTGGGTCAAGCTCAAGCACCAGAGGTCGCAGTCGGTCGTGATCGGCGGGTGGCGACCTGGCAACGGGCGCCGCTCGGGCGGGGTCGGCTCGCTGCTGGTCGGCATCCCCGAGGACGGCGGCCTGACCTACGTCGGTCGGGTCGGCACGGGATTCACCGAGCGCGACCTCGAGCACCTCACCGGCCGACTCGGCCGACTCGAGCGCAAGACCTCACCCTTCGACGAGGTCCCGTCGGACGTGCGGAGGGACGCCCGCTGGGTGACGCCGCGGATCGTCGGCGAGGTCGTGTTCAGCGAGCTCACCGGCGACGGCCACCTGCGCCACCCCGTCTGGCGGGGCCTCCGCACCGACGTCGACCCCGCCGACATCGTCCGCGAGTGACCCCGCCCGGACCGGCTTCGGGCCCTGAGGTGCGAGGAGGAACGACGAGCCTCGAAGGGCATGCCTCAACCCTGCTCCGGCGGCGGCTTTCCGCCGCGCCGTCGCGACAGGGGCGGCAGCAGCTCCCACTCGCCAGCGATCAGCGCCTCCTTCTTGGCCCTCGACCACCCGTGGATCTTCCGCTCCCAACCGTAGGCCTCACGGACGCTCGGAGTCTCCTGAGCCCACACGCAGACGACGGGTAGTCGGTCGCGGGTGTACACCGCTCCGCCGCCATCGGCATGCTGCTGAAGCCGGTGCCCGAGGTTGCGCGTGCTGCCGACGTAGTACGACCCGTCGGCGCACCGGAGGATGTAGACCGCTGCCATCGGCCCAGCACAGCGGGTCCGGCGTTGTGACGAAAGTCGTCATCCACAGGTGCCCCCTTCGAGGCTCCTTCGTCGCACCTCAGGGGGCGGTCGTTCCGGGCCCTGAGGTGCGAGGCGGTCAGATGCGGGGGCCTCGGGCTCCGACGACCTCGACGATCTTCGCGTTGAACGCCTCGAGGTCGTCGGGGTTGCGGGAGGTGATGAGGTCCCAGTCGTTGCCGGGGCAGTGGAAGACGGTCTCGTCGACCCACGTGCCGCCGGCGTTGGTGATGTCGGTGCGCAGCGACGGGAACGACGTGAGCGTCTTGCCCGGGAGCACCGCGGCCTCGACGAGGGCCCACGGACCGTGGCAGATCGCCGCGACGGGCTTCTTCGCCTCGACGAACGCCGTCACGAGCGCGACCGAGGCGGCGTCCGCCCGGACGTGGTCGGCATTGACGGTGCCACCCGGGATCACCAGGGCGTCGTAGTCGGCGACCTGCACGTCGGCGATCGCGACGTCGGGGTCGAAGGTGCTGTCCTTGTCGGTGTCACCGACCATCGACTGCACCGGCTCGACCTTCGGCGCGGCGTGGACGGCGGTGCCGCCCGCGTCGCGGATCGCGGCGAGGGGCTGCTCGAGCTCGGCCTTCTCGACGCCTTCCTGGGAGGTCAGGACGAGGATCTTCGTGCCGTTCAGCGTGCTCATGGGGGCTCCGTTTCTGATCGAGGTAGGTCGTCCAGGGAGTACCCCGTCGACGCTACCCCTCACGCAAGGAGCGGCCCGGACATGCGAAAGGAGGGGAAACCATCCCCTCCACTCCCAAGGTATAGCGCGAACGGGGGCTTGCCGCAAGACCCCCTCCGGGGCGCAGAATGTGCGGCTGTCACCGGAATTCGAGGGGAGACGGGGCTTCATGACCCACACGCACGACACGATCTTCCACCTGCCCGAGCGGCTCGCGGCGAAGGCCGACGACGCCCTCGTCGGCGACGACGAGCGGCACTTCGCCCGCATCGCGACGTCGCTCGAGACGCAGATCAGCGATCACGCCGAGCGCCTCGACGCGGCCCGGCGCCGACCCACCCGCGGCGGCACCGAGGCGCTCGAGCGCGACCAGGAGATCCACCACCTGACGTCGCGGCTGCGCGTGCTGCGTCGGTTCGGCGTCGACCTCTGCCTCGGCCGCATGGTCACGACCGACGGCGAGCACGTGCACGTGGGCCGCCTCGGCCTGACCGCGGCGGGTGGTGAGCAGCTCCTGGTCGACTGGCGCTCCCCCATCGCCGAGCCGTTCTTCGGCGCGACGCACGCCGACCCGATGGGCCTGGCGAGCAGGCGCCGCTACCGCTGGACCCAGGGTCGGGTCAGCGACTACTGGGACGAGGCCTTCACCGCCGACGGACTCGCCTCGCAGGTCGCTCTCGACGACCAGTCGGCCTTCATCGCCTCGCTCGGCAGCAGCCGATCGGACCGCATGCGCGACGTGCTCGGCACGATCCAGGCCGACCAGGACGCGATCATCCGCGCCGGGTCCACGGGTGCCCTGGTGATCGACGGCGGCCCGGGCACGGGCAAGACCGTCGTCGCCCTGCACCGCACCGCCTACCTCCTGTACTCCGACCCGCGCCTCGGCCACCGCCGCGGCGGGGTGCTGTTCGTCGGCCCGCACGCGCCGTACCTGGCGTACGTCTCGGACGTGCTGCCGAGCCTCGGCGAGGAGGGCGTGCAGACGTGCACCGTGCGCGACCTCGTCCCGGAGGGGCGCGGCGCCCGTCGCGAGACGGATGCCGAGGTCGCGCGTCTGAAGTCCGGCATCGGGCTGCTGCGCGCGATCGAGCCGGCCGTCGCGCTGTACGAGGACCCGCCCACCTCGCCGCTCACGATCGAGACGCCGTGGGCGGACGTGCGGCTGAGCGTCCAGGACTGGGCCGAGGCCTTCGGTGCGGCGGAGCCCGGGACGCCGCACAACGAGGCACGCGACCAGGTGTGGGACGCCCTGGTCGCGATCGTCGCCGACCGGCTCGAGCAGGAACCGACCGAAGGGCTGCGGCGCTCGCTCGACCGGAACCGTGACCTCCGCGACGTCTTCGACCGCGCCTGGACGATCGTCGAGCCGGCCGACCTGGTCGCCGACCTCTGGACCGTGCCGGCCTACCTGCGACGGTGCGCCCCGTGGCTCTCGCCTGAGGAGGTGCGCCTGCTCCAGCGCGAGGACGGGTACGCCTGGACCGACGCCGACCTCCCCCTCCTGGACGCGGCCAGGCTCCGGCTCGGCGACCCCGACGCCTCGGGGCGACGACGCCTTCGGGACGACACGGCAGCGGCCGAGCGCGAGCGCAGGAGCCAGGTCGTGGACCACCTGATCGCGACGGACGACTCCGAGCTGATGCTGATGTCGATGCTCAAGGGCGAGGACCTGCAGGCGTCGCTCGACGACTCCTCCCTGGTGCCCGACGCCGACCCGGACCTGCTGGCCGGCCCCTTCGCGCACGTCGTGGTCGACGAGGCGCAAGAGCTCACCGACGCGGAGTGGCAGATGCTGGTCGCACGGTGCCCCTCGCGCAGCTTCACCATCGTGGGCGACCGGGCGCAGGCACGGCACGGATTCGCCGAGTCGTGGCAGGAGCGGCTGGCCCGCGTCGGGCTGCCCCAGGTCGAGCTCGCCTCCCTCACGATCAACTACCGCACGCCCGCCGAGGTCATGACCGAGGCGGAGCCCGTCATCCGCGCGGCGCTCCCCGACGCGAACGTGCCCACCTCGATCCGCAGCACGGGGGTTGCCGTGAGCCGCGGTGACGTGACCGATCTCGACGAGGTCCTGTCCGCGTGGCTCGCCGAGGCCGACGACGGCGCCGCGTGCGTGATCGCTGCGGAGCCACGCGAGGTGCCGGCCGATCCCCGGGTCCGGTCGTTGACGCCGGAGCTGGCGAAGGGCCTGGAGTTCGACCTCGTGGTGCTCCTGGAGCCGGAGTCGTTCGGCGGCGGCGTCGCCGGAGCCGTCGATCGCTACGTCGCCATGACCCGCGCGACACAGCGGCTCGTCGTGCTGGACTGAGGTCGGCGCTCGTCCGGTTGCCGGGGTTGGGTGCGCGTGGTTCCGTGGAAGGGACTTCCCGGTTGAGCTCGCAGCCGCTCCAGTCCGAACCTCGGGACGTGCCATGTCAGTCTCACTCGACCTCGAGGAGCAGTCGCGCCGGCTGCTCACCGAAGCCAGGACCCACCGGCCGCAGGAGCGCGAACGCCTGGAGAACCAGGTCGTCGAGGACCACCTGGTCCTGGCGCGCCGACTCGCCCGCCGCTACCGCGGCCGCGGCGTCGCCGACGACGACCTCGAGCAGGTCGCCCGCCTCGGTCTGCTGCAGGCCGTGCGCCGCTTCGACGTCGACCAGGGCCCGTTCATCGCGTTCGCCGTGCCGACGATCCTCGGCGAGCTGCGCCGTTACTTCCGCGACCACGCGTGGGTCGTCCGCCCCGGCCGTCGGATCCAGGAGGTGCAGGCGGCAGCCACGAGGGCGCGCGACGACCTGCGCTCGGAGCTGGCCCGCGAGCCCACCACCGCCGAGGTCGCCGTCGCGATCGGCCGTCCGGTGACCGAGGTGAGCGAGGCCGACACCGTCAGCGGGGCGTACGCGCCGCGGTCGCTGGACGCGCCGACGCCGGGCGGCGACCTCTCCCTCGCACAGTCCTGGGGCCAGGAGGACCCGAACCTCGCCCTCGCCGAGGATCTCGCGACGGTGGGCCCGGCGATCCGGGCGCTCGACGAGCGCGACCGCCACCTGCTCCGACTGCGCTTCGGCGAGGACCGGAAGCAGAAGGACATCGGGGACGAGCTCGGCATCTCCCAGATGCAGGTCTCGCGTCGACTCACGGCGGTGCTGGCGCGGCTGCGCGACGCCGTCGACGACACACCGATCGCCAGCTGATCCACCCGAGGAGAAGAGGAAACGTCATGACCGTCGCACCGCCCAACCCCGACCCCGACCACCCGCCCGTCAAGCCGACACACCCCGAGACCCCGCCGGCGGACCCGGCGATCGAGCCCGGCCTGCCGGCACCGGATCCGGACGTCGACCCGGCCGGATCTCCCGGCGGTGACCCCGTCCCGAGCGACCGCCCGAACGGCTGACCAGATCGATCCGGTCCCCGGCCGAATGCGGTCCGGGTGATCGGGTACGACTCAGACACGGTCCGGCTGTCCCGCGGGATATCCAGTCCGAGGCCCCGACAGTCAAGCCCACGGCTGTCGGGGCCGCTTCACGTCGTCAGAGGCGGTTGAGCACCGTGACCATGTCGTCCTCGGTGTCGGTGCCGATCTTCTCGAACACGAGCTTCACGAACGGGGTCGCCAGCTTCGCGGCACCCTTCATCTCGATCTCCGCGGTGTAGGTGATCTCGCTCCCGGCACCGGACGGCAGGACCTCGATGGTGTCGGTCGTCGACGCGGTGTCGTTCTCGCCGGCGAACACGACGCGGGAGTCGCTCAGGTCGGTCAGCTCGTAGACGAGCTCGGTCGAGACACCGGCGATCTTCGAGACGTTGTGCCAGCGGGTCCCGACCTCGACCGGTCCGTCGTCGATCTGGCGGCACTCCTCGGTGCCCGGGTCCCACTCCTCGGCGTGGGCGAAGTCCTTCAGGTAGTCGAGGACGACAGCAGGGGTCGGCTGGACGGTGAACGTGCGGCTGATGGTGGTCATGGGCACGGAGTACCCGACCGGGCCCGGACGAACCAGTGCTCAGGCCAGCGAGGCCAGGAACGCCTGGGCCGCGGGACTCGGGTTGAAGTCGCTCCAGGCGAGGTGCTCGCTGCGGGTGGGTCCGTCGGCGACCGGGATCGTGACGACGTCGTCGGCCGCGTCGTCCAGGAACCGTGACGGCAGCAGGGCGACGGCCAGGCCGTGGCGGACGAGGTCGACCATGGGCCCGGCGAGCATGACCTCGAAGGCGACGTCGCGATGCAGACCGGCCGCGGCGAACGCGACGTCGCTCTGCAAGCGCCCCGGGCTGCCCGCGGGGAAGTCGACGAAGGTCTCGTCCACGAGATTCGCGAGGCGGACCCGTCGGCGACCCACGAGCGGATGGTCACGCGCGACCGCCAGCACGGCCCGGTCGTCGGCGAGGTGCCGCCAGGCCACGCCCCGGGGCTCCCTTCCGCGCGGCAGCCCGAGCAGCGCCACGTCGACCTCCCCCGCAGCGACAGCGGTCTCGAGCTCGTCGCTACCCGCCACCCGGAGCCCGATGCGCACGCTCGGGTGACGTCGGTGGAACTCCCCCAGCGCCGCCGGGACGTCGAGCGCCGTGACCGTCGGAATGACGCCGATCGTCAGCCGTCCGCGGACCTGACCCTCGGCGGCAGCGGCGTCGACCCCGGCGCGCTCGGCCGCCACCAGCGCCTCCCGTGCCGACGGCAGGAACGCCGTGCCCGCGGCCGTCAGCTCGACCCGCCGACTCGTGCGCGCGAACAGCGTCACCCCCAGCTCGCGCTCCAGCGCCTTCACCTGGTGGCTCAACGCCGACTGGACGACGAAGCACTGTGCCGCGGCGCGCGTGAAGCTCGACTCCTCCGCGACCGCGATGACGTACCTCAGCTGCTGGAGCTCCATGGATCCATCGTGATAGCAGATGGATGTGATGACAAGCATGTTCTGGACTCATGCATCGCGAGGCAGGAGCATCGAGGCATGACCTCACCGACCACCTCGCGCGCCGGGCTCACGGCCCTGACCGCCGTCGCTCCCGCGGTCTGGGGCTCGACCTACGTCGTGACGACGGAGCTGCTGCCACCGGACCACCCGCTGTTCGCCGGCCTGCTGCGCGCGCTGCCGGCCGGCGTCCTCGCCCTGCTGATCGCGCGGACCCTTCCTCGCGGCGACTGGTGGTGGAGGTCGGCGGTGCTGGGCACGCTGAACATCGGCGCGTTCTTCCCCCTGCTCTTCGTGACCGCCGGGCGCCTGCCCGGCGGGGTCGCCGCCACCCTGGGCGCGGCGCAGCCGATCGTGGTCGCCCTGCTCGTCGTGGTCGTGCTGGGCGAGCGGCTGTCGCCCTGGCGTCTGGGGTGGGGGCTCTTCGGCGTGCTCGGGGTCGCGCTCGTCGTCCTCGGACCCGGCGCGACCCTCGACCCGGTGGGCGTGGCCGCCGGTCTGGCCGGCACCGTCTCGATGGGGCTCGGCGTCGTGCTCACCAAGCGGTGGGGGCGCCCCGACGGCGTGGGACCGATCGCCCTCGCAGGATGGCAGCTGACGGCCGGTGGGCTGGTGCTGCTCGGGCCGACCGCGCTGATCGAGGGGGCGCCTTCGGGGATCGACGGGCGGGCCGTCGCCGGCTACCTCTGGCTCGGACTCGTCGGCGGCCTGCTCGCCTACACGATCTGGTTCAGCGGCATCCGCCACCTCCCCGTCACGGCCACCGCGCTGCTCGGCCTGCTCTCACCGCTCGTCGCGGCCGCGCTCGGCGCCCTCGTCGTCGGGGAGGCGCTCACGGCACTCCAGGGCCTCGGGTTCGCCGTGGCGCTGACCGCGATGCTCGCCGGTCAGATCGGGGTCAGAGCCTCCGCCAGGCCACCACGATCGCGACGACGGTCACCGCGAGGACCGCGAGCTGCGGACCGCGTGAGACCGCACCCTGCTTGGCCTGGGCCGCGACGTTCGCGGGGCTGACCTTCGCGCCGAGCGCGTCGACCGTGTCGGCCAGCTGCTCACGGGTCTGCTCGATGTCGGCGCGGATCTCCTTCGCGGAGGATCCGGGTCCGGGACGGTCGCTCATGCGTGCTCCCCCTTCGCGGCAGCCAGGTCCTTCTTGACGTTCTCCGCCGTGTGCGGCGGGCCGACCTCCTTGACCTGCTTCACGCCGAGCAGGGCTCCGAGCCCGGCGAGCGCGAACAGGATGCCGGCGACGATGAGCGCCGCCAGCCACACGTCGACCAGGAGGGCGAAGGCGGCGATCGCTGCCGCCACCAGCGCGCCGACGCCGTAGGCCGCGAGCAGTCCGGTGGCGCCGAAGAGTCCGGCACCGATGCCGGCGTGCTTGACGCTCTCGCGCACCTCGGCCTTGGCCAGCTCCACCTCGTCGCGCACGAGCCGGCCGGTCTGCTCGGCGAGCTGGGCCGTCAGCTCCCCGACCGTGGGCTCGCGCGCGTCGCCCTCAGGCATCGTCGGCCTTCGCCGGGTTCTCCGGGGTGCCGGGCAGCGGGTCGCCGTGCACCTTCGGGGTCTGGCCGGACGGTGCGCCCTTGACCGAGGTGTCGGGCGCGGGCACGTCGTCGGACGTCACGACGTCCTTGACCTTGTCCTTCGCGGTCACCGCGGCCTCCGCGGCCTTCTCGGCCGCCTGCTGCGCCGCGGCCTGCGCCTTCTCCTTCACGACGGGCGCCTGCTGCGCGGCGTAGTCCTGGGCCTGGTGGGCCGCCTTCTGCACGTGCGGGTCGCTCTTGACCCGGCCGGCGGCGGACACGATCTGCTCGTACCGCTCCCGTCCGGCCCGTGCTCCCAGCACGTAGCCCACGGCGGCAGCCCCCAGGATCGTCGTCTTCCTGAGCATGGTTCCTCCCGAGGTCCTGCCGACGGTCACGGTCGCGCCGGTCCTGCTGGACGTACCCCTCGACCCTTGCACCAATCACGGCACGTCGCAGTCCGAGACGGCTCTGACAGACTGGCCGGACGTCGTCGATCGAGGGAGATCACATGCAGCAGGTCAGGGCCGTCATCGCACGATCGAAGGGGGCTCCGGTCGAGCTCGTCACGATCAACGTGCCCGATCCCGGTCCGGGCGAGGCCGTGGTGCAGGTGCAGGCGTGCGGGGTGTGCCACACCGACCTGCACTACCGCGAGGGCGGCATCAACGACGAGTTCCCGTTCCTGCTGGGCCACGAGGCCGCGGGCGTCGTGGAGGCCGTGGGTGAGGACGTCACCGACGTCGCCCCGGGCGACTTCGTCGTGCTGAACTGGCGGGCCGTGTGCGGCGACTGTCGCGCGTGCAACCGCGGTGAGCCGCAGTACTGCTTCAGCACGTTCAACGCGACGCAGAAGATGACGCTCGAGGACGGCACGGAGCTCTCCCCCGCGCTCGGCATCGGCGCGTTCGCCGACAAGACCCTGGTCGCCGCCGGCCAGTGCACCAAGGTCGACCCGGAGGCCCGCGCGGCGGCCGTGGGCCTGCTGGGCTGTGGCGTCATGGCGGGCATCGGAGCCGCCATCAACACGGGTGGTGCCACGCGTGGTCGCTCCGTCGCGGTCATCGGCTGCGGCGGTGTGGGCGTCGCCGCCATCGCGGGTGCCGCGCTCGCCGGGTCCAGCCCTGTCATCGCGGTCGACATCGACGCCGCGAAGCTCGAGACGGCCAAGCAGCTCGGCGCCACGCACACGGTCGACTCCTCGAAGGTCGACCCGGTCGAGGCGATCAAGGAGATCGCCGCTCAGACCTACCCCGGCGCCGAGGGCGCCGACATCGTGATCGAGGCCGTGGGCCGCCCCGAGACCTGGAAGCAGGCGTTCTACGCCCGCGACCTGGCGGGCACCGTCGTCCTCGTGGGCGTGCCCACCCCGGACATGACCGTCCCGGAGCTGCCGCTGATCGACGTGTTCGGCCGCGGCGGATCGCTCAAGTCCAGCTGGTACGGCGACTGCCTGCCGAGCCGCGACTTCCCGATGCTCGTCGACCTCTACCGCCAGGGGCGGCTCGACCTCGACGCGTTCGTGACCGAGGAGATCGGCATCGACGCGGTCGAGGCCGCCTTCGAGCGCATGCACCACGGCGACGTGCTGCGATCGGTCGTGGTGCTCTGATGACCGCCCGCATCGACCACGCCGTCACCTCCGGCACGTTCAGTCTCGACGGCGAGACGCACGAGGTCGACAACAACGTCTGGATCGTCGGCGACGACACCGAGGTCGTCGTGATCGACGCCCCGCACTCGGTCGACGCGATCCTCGCCGCCGTCGGCGAGCGCACGATCACGGCGATCCTCTGCACCCACGCCCACGACGACCACGTGCGGTTCGCCCCCGAGCTGCGCGAGCGCACCGGTGCACCGATCTACCTGCACCCCGACGACCGCGAGGTCTGGGAGCTCACGCACGGCGACGCGATCATCTGGGACCACGACCTCTCCGACGGGCTGGCGATCGAGGTCGCCGGCACGAGCCTGACGGTCCTCCACACACCGGGGCACGCCCCCGGAGCGGTGTGCCTGCACGCGCCCGACCTCGGCGTCGTGTTCACCGGCGACACGCTGTTCAACGGCGGGCCCGGTGCGACCGGCCGCTCGTTCAGCGACCGACCCACGATCGAGGCCTCGATCCGCGCGAAGCTGTTCGCCCTGCCGGACGAGACCGTGGTGCACACCGGCCACGGCGACGACACCACGATCGGCGCCGAGCGGGTCAACCTCGACGCCTGAGCCTCGAAACGCTGGTCGGCGGCGCTCCGTCAGACCTGCTCGTCCTCGTCAGGGTCGTCCTGCTCGACGTCCGGGTCGACGACGGCACCGTCGTTGCGCTGCACCGGCTCCGGTTCGGACGGGTCGGAGGAGAGGCGCACCGAGTCGGGCGTCGAGTCGACGGCCATCGCGTCCTCCACGGTCCAGTCCTTCGCGTCCTTCTGGTCCAGCTTCTTGTCCTGGTTCTGATCCTGGGTGCTCATGCTTACGGGGGTACCCGCCGGGTGCAGGCTCACACCTGCGCGAGCCGCTCGATCCTGCGCAGGGCCAGGGCCACGACCGGCGCGTAGGCCGGCGCCCAGACCGGGATGCCCATGCTGAGTCGCGCACCGGCACCCGAGGCCTCGACGGCGTGGGTCGTGGCCGGGACGCCCGCGACCTTCCACGACCACCGGCGGCCGGGCACGACGGTCGTCAGCTCGAACGGCAGCGGCGGCCCCACCGCGGGCCACACGCGTCCCGTCGCGCCGGTCACGAACTCCCCGTCGATCTCGGCTCGGCGCACCGTCGGACCCCAGAGGGGCCAGGCGTCGAGGTGCGTGAGAAGGGTCCAGACGCGGTCCGGGTGCGCGGCGATCGTGCGCTGCAGCGTGATCATGAGGCGGGCGTGTTGAGGAACCACCGGTGGCCGAACGGGTCGCGGAACACGGCGACTCGGCCCGCCGGGCCCGCGTCCTCCGGGCCCCGGTCGAGCGTCACGCCGTGCGCGACGACCTGGGCTGCTGCGGCGTCGCAGTCGTCGACCGTGAGGTGCAGGGTCACGGCGGCTCCCCGGTCCGCGGCGGGCGCCGCGACCCCGGCCGAGTCGAACTCGTCCGACATCATCCAGCGGGCTCCGGCTACTTCGAGCTCGCAGTGACCGACGCGCCCGTCGTCCATCAGGATCGGGTCCATCACGACCTCGGCCCCGAGCACGGCGACGTACCAGTCGATCGCGGCGCGGGCGTCTGCGACGCAGAGGTACGGCGTCAGCTCCGACATGGGACCTCCTGAGGGTTGATCCGACGGTAGCCCCGGCCCCGCCGAGGCGCGACCGCAGCGCGGCCCACACCGGAGCTGTGGACAGCCGGTCGCGTGCGGTGGCTCGGTCCGCGACGATCCTCTCCACCGGCTTGGGGCGATATAGATCAGGGGCTATCATGAGTGGAACGTGGGAGGTGCACCTGTGGGCGGATGTCGAGGCGTAGGTCCTCTCGCTCGACGACAGCTCCTTCGTTCGCGTCGCCGCAGCGATCGACGTGCTGGCCGCCGAGGGGCCCACCTTGGGTCGGCCCCTGGCGGACCGGGTCGCGGGATCGCGTCACCACCACATGAAGGAGCTTCGCCCCGGAGTCTCCGGTCAAGCGGCGATGAGGATCCTGTTCGCCTTCGACCACCGACGCCGGGCGATCCTTCTCGTGGCGGGCGACAAAGCAGGCCGGTGGAAGCGGTGGTACGACGACTCCGTACCCCTGGCCGACCAACGGTTCGACGAGTGGCAGGCGACCAACCATGAGGAGTGACATGCCGACGACACCCTGGAGCGACGTCCGAGCACGCCGGGCGATCGACGAGTCCACCGTCGCACTCGAGACCACCCGCATCCACGACGAGCAACGGGCATACCGGCTGCGTGAGCTGCGTGAGGAGCTCGGCATCACGCAACGTGAGCTCGCCACACGCCTGTCCGTGACGCAGCCGACGATCTCTGCGCTCGAAGCCGGACGGCTCGACCGATCCGGGCTCGCCACCCTCGTGGCGTACGTCCAGGCCCTGGGCGGAACAGTCGAGGTCACCGCCACCTTCGGGGACCGCCGACTCGTCCTGACGTCCACCGACTGACCGACTCACCCGCTCAGCCAGCGTGCTGGTTCTCGGGGCGCGGGAGGCCGAGGTGGTCGCGCAGGGTCGTGCCGGTGTAGCCCTCACGGAACAGGCCGCGCTCGCGCAGGATCGGCACGACCGTCTCGGCGAACGTGTCCAGGCCACCGGGCAGGTACGGCGGCATGACGTTGAAGCCGTCGGCGGCCCCGTTCTCGAACCACGTCTGCACGTGGTCGGCGACCTGCTCGGGCGTGCCCGCCAGGACGCGGTGCCCACGCGCTCCCGCGAGCGTGTGCAGCAGCTCGCGCAACGTCGGCTTCTCACGTCGCACGATGTCGGCGTAGACCTGCGTGCGGCTCTTGCTGTTGTCGGTCACGTCGCCTGCACCGGCGAACGCCTCCTCCGGCACGCGCTCGTCCAGACCGACGTGGTCGAGATCGATGTAGGCGAAGTCCTTCAGCTGCATCAGCCCGAACGCCGGCACGGTCAGCTCGTTCAGCTCGGCGTGCAGGCGACGCGCCTCCTCCTCCGTGCCGCCGATGATGGGGCTCAGCCCCGGCAGGATCTTGACGTGGTCCGGGTTCCTCCCGCGCGCCGCAGCCTGCGCCTTGATGTCGGCGGAGAAGGCCTGCGCGTCCTCGATCTGCTGCTGCGCCGTGAAGATCGCCTCGGCGTACTTCGCGGCGAAGGCCCGGCCGTGGTTCGACGATCCGGCCTGCACCAGCACCGGGTAGCCCTGCGGCGGGCGCGGGGTCGTGAGTGCTCCGGCGACCTGCACGTGCGGGGTGCGGATCCCGGGCTGGTGGATCCGCGCCGGGTCGAGGTACTGGCCCTTCTCCCGGTCGAGCCGGATCGCGTCGTCCTCCCACGAGTCCCACAGCCTCAGCACCGCGTCGACGTACTCGTCGGCCCGCTCGTACCGGGTCGCCGCGTCCGGGTTGGCGTCGAGACCGAAGTTGCGGGCCGCCGCCGGCGAGTCGGTCGTGACGATGTTCCACCCGACCCGCCCGCGCGACAGGTGGTCGAGGCTGGCGAGCGACCGTGCCAGCGCCCACGGGTGCGAGTACGTCGTGGACGCCGTGCCGATCAGCCCGATCCGCTCCGTCACGGCCGCGATCGTCGCGAGCGTGAGGAGCGGGTCGAGCCGGCCGGCGGAGTTGAACTCGATGTTGTCGTCGAGCTTCGGGATGTCGGCCAGGAAGACCGCGTCGAACGCCGCCGCCTCCGCCGTGCGCGCCAGGTCGGCGTAGAACCCGGGATCGAACATGCGGTCCGGGGTCGAGGCCGGGTAGCGCCAGGCCGCCTCGTGGTGGCCCGAGGCGAGGATGAACAGGTTCAGGTGGAGCTGACGACGGTCGTCGGTCACGGGGTGGCGGCTCGCTCTCAGAAGTAGGTGTTGTCGGGCAGGGTCTCGCCGTTGACCAGCAGGTCGCCGATCGCCCGGTTCTTGAAGCGCACGGGGTTGTGCGAGACGACGGTGCGGATGTTGCGCCAGTGCCGGTCGAGGTTGGCCGACCGCTTGACCGCCGAGGCGCCCCCGCCGTCGAACAGGGCCGTCGCGGCCCGCAGGCCGAGGTCCTGCAGCACGACCTGCGCCTGCGACGCGCGCAGCGCCGCCTCGTGCACGACCGCGTCGTCGGTGCGACCGTCGCTCACGGTCGCCGGGATGCGCGCCAGCACGTCGGCGGTCTCGAGCACGAGGGCCGTCGACGCCGACGCGAGCGCCGAGATCTCGCCGACGACCTCCTGCAGCACCGGGTCCTCGCGCGGCAGGTCGGCCGATCCGTGCGTGAAGCTGCGGCCGCGACCACGGATCAGCGTGATCGCGTCGTCGAGCACCGACTGCACGTTCCCGGCGACGACCGCGTTGAGGTAGTGCTGGTAGAACGGGCCGAGGTGCCAGCGCGGGATCGTGCTGAGGTCCTCCGGAGGCAGCGTGACGTCCTCCGCGTCCACCCGCGCGTCCTCGAAGCGGGTCGTGCCCGTCGCGGTCAGCGACTGGCCGAAGCCGTCCCAGTCGTCGACGACGTGGATGCCGCTGTTGTCCAGCGACAGCAACGCCTGCACGGGGAGACCGTCGGACGTGACGCCCGTGACGAACGTGTGGTCGGCGTAGAGCGTGCCGGTCGAGTAGTACTTCGTGCCGTTGATGACGAAGCCCTCGGCGTCCGGGGTGAAGGTCGTCGACTTGTTGTAGTCGCCGGCGTGCGTCGCCCCGAGCTCGTTGTTGCCGTTGCCGAACAGCTCGCCGGCCACGACCCGTCCGAGCCACTTCTCCCGACGCGGCGACGCGGGCCACAGCAGGATGTCCTCGACCGTGCCGTAGTGCGCGCGCAGCAGGTGGCCGATGTTGGAGTCGGCGTGGCTCAGGCGCGCGACGAGCTCGAAGAGCTCGCGGACGCTCGCTCCCCCACCGCCCTCCGCCACGGGCACTCGGAACGCTCCCAGGCGCGCCTGCTTGATCCAGTCGATCTGCTCGAACGGAGCCGTCTCGTTCGCCTCCCGCTCGGCAGCGCCCGCGGCGATGCGCGTCAGCAGCTCGTCGAGCTCGGCCGAGCCGGGACGCACGGCGACCAGGGCCGCCTCGGTCGCGGTCATCGCGCCTCCGCCCGCGCCAGCAGGGCGACGACCGCGTCGGCGATGCCCTGCGGCTGCTCCTCCTGCACGAAGTGCACGCCGGCGCCGCCCGCGTGGACCTCGAGGTTCGCGACGTTCTCGCGGATCCACTCCACGATCGTCGGGGTCACGAGGAATCCGGGCTCGTAGGTCAGCAGCGTCTTCGGCACGTCGGTCGACGACGCGAGCCAAGCCTCGTTGCGGGCGAGGTACTCGACGCTCGAGGCCGGGTCGCCGTCGATCGGCAGGTTGCGCGGGAAGCGGATCAGGTGCGTGCGCGACTCCGGCGTCGGGAACGGCGCCTGGTAGACCGCGAGGTCGGCCTCCGCCAGCGGGGTGAGGAAGGCGCCGGGCAGCACCGCGGTCAGGAACAGGTTGTCCTCGACCACGAACTTCTCGCCGTCACCGGGGGTACGGATGACCCGCTGCGCCCCGACGAACGCCTCGGGCAGCGCGCTCGACTCGATGTCGCGGATGACGGGCTCGGCCAGGAGCACGGCCTTGACCCGATCGGCGTGACGCGACGCCCAGGAGACGCCGAACGCGGCGCCGTAGTCCTGCAGCACCAGCGTCACGTCACGCAGGTCGAGCGCCTCGAACCAAGCGTCGAGGTAGCGCTCGTGGTCGGCCAGGTCGTACGCGATCTCGGGGCGGCCGGAGTCGCCGAAGCCGATCAGGTCGGGGGCGATCAGACGGCCGCGACCAGCCAGCAGGCCGAACAGGTGCCGGTACAGGTACGAGCTCGTCGGGCTGCCGTGCAGGAAGACGATCGGGTCGCCCTCGCCGGCCTCGACGTGGTGCAGGTGGGAGTCGAGCACGGGCACGTCGACGCTCTGGGCGCCGGGGCCGAAGGCCTCGATCGGGATCGTGCGGGCGGTGGTGTCGGTCATGGGGTTCTCCTCAGGGTGTCAGGGGGGGAATCAGAAGGCGGTGTGGTCAGAAGGCGGTGTCGTCAGAAGTACGTGTTGTCGGGGAGGTCGGTGCCGTTGACGACGTGGTCGCCGATCACCTGCGCCTTGAGGCGCGTGGAGTTGTGCGAGGCGAGCGTGCGGATGTTGCGCCAGTGCCGGTCGAGGTTGGCGACCGTCCGCGTGGCCGACGCGCCGCCGACCTCGAACAGGGCCGTCGCGGCCTCGAGCGCCAGGCGCTCGACCGCGATCTTCGCCTCGGCCACACGCCGCCCGGCCAGCTGCGCGACGTCGCCGTCGAGCTCGCCACCGTGCAGGCGGGCGTCGACCTCGTCGAGCAGCGTCGCCGCGTCGAGCACGATCGAGCGCGCGGCGAAGGCCTTGGCGCTGATGTCGCCGACCTGCTGCAGCAGCACCGGGTCGTGGCGGGGCAGCTCGGTGTTGCCGTGCGTGATCCCGCGGCTGCGGCCCTGGACCAGCGCGATCGCGTCGTGGCTCGCGGCCTCGAGGTTGCCCGCGATCACGGCGGTCAACCAGAGCTGGAGGAAGGCCCCGATCGCGAGGCGCGGCGGGGGCTCCTCCCCCGGCAGCACGATCTCGGCCGCGAGCACCGGGGTAGCGTCGAAGTGGGTCGTGCCGCTCCCGCTGGCCCGCTGGCCGAAGCCGTCCCAGTCGTCGACGACGGTGATGCCCGGGCGGTCCAGCGGTACGAGCGCGCTGGCGGGCACGCCCGCGTCGGTCACGCCCCACACCCACACGCGGTCGGCGTAGAGCGTGCCGGTCGAGTAGAACTTCGTACCCGTCACGGTCCAGTCGTCACCGGTCGGCGTGAAGGTCGTGGCGAGGCCCGCGAAGTCGCCGGCGGCCGCGCCGGTCGGCTCGGTGATGGCGTTGCCGATCACGCTGCCGCCGACGATCGTCGCGAGGGCCGCGTCGCGCCCCTCACCGGGAGGCGTGAAGCGCAGGCCCTCGACATACGCGAAGTGGGCGCGGAGCGCCTGCGCCACGTTGGAGTCGACCCGGGCGAGGTCGACCAGCGCGGCGAAGGTCTCGCGCAGGGTCGCACCCGCGCCGCCGTGCTCGGCCGGCACGCGCAGATGGAGCAGCCCGGTCTCGCGCAGCCGGTCGACGACGTCGTGCGGACGCTCCTCGGACGCCTCGCGGGCGGCGGTGTCAGGGGTGAGGGCGGTCAGCACCTCGGTCAGCTGGGTCACGTCGGCTCCCTCTCTCGTCTCGGACCGCACGTCACTTGCGCGGTGAAAATGAGATTACGAACGTCGAGACCTGGCTCCCGGGTCTTCTTGCATCGCGGGACGAGCCCGCCGATGACAGGTGGGGGTGCTACACGCGCGCGTTCCCCTCCTCCCCCGCCGGGCGCGTGGGACTTGGCACGATGACCCCATGACCTCCCCCGCGGACCCCGACCTCGAACGGCTCCAGGAGTCGATCGCCTGGCTGATCCGCCTGGGCGAGTTCCACCGGTTCCACCGCGGCGAGGCCGGCGGTGCCGAGTCCGACGGGCTCGTGCTCGACCGCACCGGCTTCCTGCTGCTCTCCCGCCTCGAGGACGGCGAGCCCCTCACGATGGGCGAGATCGCCGAGGCGCTCGACCTCAGCCCCTCGACCACGACCCGGCGGGTCGTCCCCCTGGCCGAGGCCGGCCTGGTGGCCCGCGAGCGTCACCCCGAGAGCCACCGCACGGTGGTCGTGACCATCACCGACGCCGGGCGGGAGCGGGTCCGCGCCGTGCGCCAGGCCCGCGTCGTGTCGCTGCGGGAGACGTTCCGCGACTGGCAGCCCGACGCCCTCGGGACGCTGGCCGAGATGATGGAACGTCTCGCCGACACTCTCTCGATCGAGCTCGTCGGCGAGACGTTCGCAGACCGTCACCTGCGCGGCATCTGAAGCCTCAGGCGTCGACGCTGACCTTCTTCTCCTCGGCCTCGGCGTAGTGCCCGGCCAGGTGTGGACGGTGCAGGTTCTCGCCCTCGATGTCGACGTTCGGGATGATCCGGTCGAGCCACGTCGGCAGGTACCAGGCCTTGTCGCCCATCAGGTACATCAGCGCCGGGATCAGCATCATGCGCACGATGAAGGCGTCGAAGATGACCGCCGCCGCGAGCGCGAAGCCCATCGACTGGATGATCGGCTCGTCCATGAAGATGAAGCCGGCGAACACCGCGGTCATGATGAGCGCCGCCGCCGTGACGACTCGCGCACTGTTGCGGAACCCGTCGACGACCGCCTCGCGAGGCGAGGCACCGTGGACGTACGCCTCGCGGATGCGGGTCACCAGGAAGACCTGGTAGTCCATCGCCAGGCCGAACACCACGCCGATCAGGAAGATCGGGATGAAGCTCACGATCGGCTGGCCCGGGAACAGCCCGAACATGCCCTCCTGGAACAGGGCGACGGTCGCTCCGAGGGTGGCCAGGACCGAGAGCAGGAAGCCCAGGGTCGCGGTCAGGGGCACCAGGATCGAGCGGAACACCATGACGAGCAGCAGGAACGCCAGGCCGATCACGATCGCGAGGTAGATCGGCAGCGCGTCGGCGAGCTTCTGCGACACGTCGGTGCCGATCGCGGTCATGCCGGTCACGCCGACCGTCGTGCCGGTCTCGGCCTCGATGTCGGCCTCACCGTCGCGCAGCGTCTGCAGCAGGTCCTCGGTCGCGGTGTCCTCGGCGGCCGAGGACGGCTCGACCAGGATCATCGCGCCGTTCTCGTTGCTCGTGGCGACCATCGCGGTGGTGACGTCGTCCTGCGATCCGGCCCAGGCGGCGACCGCCTGGTACGCGGCCTGCTGCTGCTCGGGCGAGGCAACGTCGCGGGCGTCGACCACGATCAGCATGGGCGAGAGACGGCCGGGGCCGAACGCCTCGGTCACGAGGTCGGACGCCTCGCGCTGCGTGGTGCCCTGGGCTGCCGTGCTGTCCGACGGCAGTGCCAGGTGCATGTCCTTCGCGGGGATCGCGAGGGCACCGAGGCCGACGACCACGATGACGACCGCGGCGATCGGCGCCTTGCCCAGGAGCCGCGCCCAGCGGACGCCGTTGTTGAGGATCTTGCCGTCGGCCTCACGGCGCGGACGGTAGCGGCGGAACGTGCCACCGAAGGCCTTGGACTTCAGCAGGCCCAGGATCGCGGGCAGCAGCGTCAGCGCCACGAGGACGGCGACCGCGACGGTGACGGCCGCGCCGATGCCCATCGCGGTCAGGAACGAGATGCCGACGACGCTGAGGGCGACGAGGGCGATGATGACGGTCAGGCCGGCGAACACGACCGCCGAGCCGGCGGTGCCGACGGCGACGCCGATCGCCTCCGCGCGGTCGTCGGTGTGCTCGAGCTCGCCTCGGTACCGGGCCAGGATGAACAGCGCGTAGTCGATGCCGACCGCGAGGCCGAGCATGCTCGCCAGCGCCGTCGTGCTGGACGGCACCTCGGCGAACGCCGTCATCGCGGTGATGCCGGTGATGCCGATACCCACGCCGATCGCCGCCGTGAAGATCGGCATGCCGGCCGCGACCAGCGAGCCGAACGTCAGCGCGAGGATCACGAGCGCGAGGGCGATGCCGATGAGCTCGGACGACGCGCCGTGCTGCTCCATGACCTGCATGCCGGTGCCGGACACCTCGACCGTCAGGCCCGCGTCGCGCGCGGTGTCCATCAGGTCGACGACCTCGTCCTGCATCGCCGGGGTGACCTCGAGCGCCGAGGGCTTGTCGAACGTGAAGGAGATCGTGCCGATCCGGCCGTCCTCCGACAGCGGCGTCGCCGAGGCGA
>NZ_BAAAME010000002.1:0-41945 GCF_039529015.1 Aeromicrobium alkaliterrae | reverse complement strand
GCGGCGGCGAGCGCTGCCTCCCGGTCGAACGGCTGGCCAGCCGCGGTCGCGGCGGCCTCGGCCTCGTCGACGCCGGCGGCGACCTGGGCCTCGAGCCCGGCGGCCGCCTCGACCGGTCCGACGACGCCCTCGGTGACGTCGTCCAGCGAACCGAGGTCGGTGACCAGGGTGCTCACGGCGTCGGCGTAGGGCTCGTCGGCCAGCGTCTCGCCCTCGGGCGCGGCGACGACGATCGTGGCCGACGGCGCGTCGACCGCGGCGGCCTCGGGGAACAGCTCCTGCTGGAGCTCGGCGGTCTCGACGGACTCGACCCCGGGGATCGAGAAGGAGTCGGACATCGGCTTGGACAGGGCGCCGGCAGCGGCGCCGAGGCCGACGAGGGCGACGACCCACGCGGCGAGGAAGATCGGCCAACGCCGGTAGGCGTTCTTGCCGAGTCGGTAGAGCAGGGTGGCCATGACAGGGATCTCCTGGGTAGAGGCGGATGAAGGTCGTACTGGGAGTCAGGCAGGTCGTTCGACCGCTGCGATCGCGGCGTCGAAGACACGGGAGTAGTGCCACGTGAAGGGGTGGTCGGCATCGGCCAGCGACTCGTCGAGAGCGACGTGGAGAACGCTGACCGTGAGCTTGAAGAGCAGGGCCACCGTCAGACCGTCGACCTCGGAGCCCTCGCGCTGGTTGATGAACTCGGCGAACTCGTCCATCGAGCTCGTGAGGCGGTCCTGCATGGCGTGATAGAGCCGCGGGTCGCTCAGGACGAGACGTCGCACGGCGTCGATCTCGGACGCGGAGGTGCCCTCCTCGTCCAGCGCGACGACGACGAGCTCCTTCAGGTCGGTGAACAGGTGACCGGTCGGACCGCCCGCCATGAAGGTCGCGATGAGCTCGGGGTCCGGGTCCTCGGCGACACCGAGGACCGCGTCGATCTTGCCCGGGACGTAGTTGAACAGGGTGCGACGCGAGACACCGACGCTGGTGGCGAGGTCATCCATCGTGAATCCGTCGAGACCGTGCTCGAGCGCGAGATCACGGGCACTCGCGGAGATCGCCCGCTGCGTGGAGCGCTTGCGCTCGGACGATGCACTCTCGGTCATAGAGTGCAGTTTTGCACTATCGAAAGTAGAGTGCAATCGGCCGGGAGGATGAAATCGGGCTCAGCCGGTCGGCCGAGAGGACCTCGCCCCGTGGTCGCTCAGGCGGCGCTGGTGACCTCGCCGAGGCCCGACTCCGGGTCGGCGAGCAGCTCGAGCAGGATCCCCTGCACGACCTCGAGCACGTCGGCGTCGGGCGCCACGCTGGCCGCGAAGCCCGCCAGGTAGAGCAGGTTCTTGAAGAACAGCACGAGCTCCTTCGGCATCCGGAAGCCGTTGCGGGCGAGCACCTGCAGGAGACGCCCGAGCGTGATGCCGAGCTGGTCGAACGTGACGGCGCCGCGCGAGCGGTCCTGCAGGAGGTCGAGCTCGACCTGCAGCTCGGCGACCAGCGGCGTGATGTCGGCGTCGCTCGCGATCGCGCCGAACGACTGCATCGCCCGGATCTGCCCCTCGGCGTCGCTCATGGCCCACGCGGTCAGGTACTCGACCAGGCCCGCCCGCTGCGCTGCGTCGAGGCGCCCCGCGATGCCGAAGTCGACCAGCGAGAACGAGCCCGTGTCCTGGTCGACCAGGACGTTGCCGGCGTGCAGGTCGCCGTGGAAGACACCGTGCTTGAGCGTCGCCTCGACGACGCCCTGGATGCCGAGGTGGAGCAGCCGGTCGCCGTCGTGCTCGCGCGACGGGTCGAGGCGGGCGTACGAGACGCCGGGCAGCAGCTCCATCACGAGCACGCGCTCGGTGACCATGCCGGGCACCGGGCGGGGCGCCCGCATGTGGTCGGCGCCCATCGCCTCGAGGATGGCGGTGGAGTCGACCAGGTTGGCCGCCTCGAGCCGGAAGTCGAGCTCCTCCAGCGCGAGCTGGGCGAACAGCTCGACGAACCCCGTCAGGTTCGCCGACCGGGCACCCTCGTGCAGCTTCTCGGCGGCGGCGGCGGTGAGCGCGAGCGTCTCGATGTCGGAGCGGAAGCGGCGGCGCAGACCCGGACGCCGGACCTTCACGACGACCTCGGAGCCGTCGGCCAGCCGGCCGCGATGGACCTGGCCGATCGAGCCGGCCGCGAGCGGGGTCTCGTCGACCCACTCCAGGCGGTCGCGGGCGTCGCCCAGCTCGCGGTCGACGACGTCGAGGACGACCTCGGTCGGCAGGGCCGGCGCCTCGTCGCGGCACCACGCGAAGGCCGTGACCCACTCCTCGGGCAGCAGCCCGTCGGCCGTCGCGATGAACTGGCCGAGCTTGACGTAGGTGGGCCCGCCGGCGCGCACGAGGCGCTGCGCCCGCTCGAGCGTCCCGGCGCTCGCGTTCGGCGGCTCCACCCGCAGGCCGACCGCCGCGGCTGCGGCTCCGAGCAGCTGGAACGGGACGTCCGGGGCCGCGGTCGAGACGACGCGCCAGCCCATCGACAGCAGGGATCCGAGCGTGTCGGGCCAGAGTCGCGGCGACGCAAGGCGGCTCGCGTCCCGCGCCACGACGGCGCGCTGGTCAGCTGCTTCGTGGTGCCACTGCAGCGCCTGCTGCGTCAGACCGGGAACGGCGGCGAGCCGCTCGGAGCGACGGATCAGGGCGTCGACATTCGGCAGCGGCGGCGGGGTGTTCATGACACCGACAGTGGCACATACCGTCGGTATGGTGCGAGCCCCTGCGGGCGTGGGTCCCGTCACGAGGCGCAGGCCACACCGCCGTCCCGGCCGCCCCTCAGGGCCCGACCCGGGTGGTGCCAGGGACTTCCCCGATGTCCCTGCCGAGCCCCCGCCGCCAGTCTCGGACCATGAGATCCACCCGCGCCGCCTGGCTCGTCAGCCTCGTGCTGTCGCTCCTCGTCGTGGCCTACGCGGCCCGGTACCTGGCGTTCGACCCGATGACGTACTTCGAGCAGCAGCGCGACGTCTACCTCGACCGACAGGTCGTGCTCGGCCTGCACGTCGGCGGAGCGATCGTGGCCCTGCTTCTCCTGCCGTTCCAGCTCGCCCGCGGGCTGCGGCGCCGCCATCCTCGGCTCCACCGCGGCACCGGGGTGCTCTACGTGGTGGGCGTCGCCGTCGGCGGGCTCGGCGGCCTCGCGCTGGCGACCACGGCGCACGGCGGCGCCGTCGCCGGGCTGGGGTTCGCGGGCCTCGGCGCCGCCTGGCTCGGCACGACCGCCGCCGGCGTGCACGCGATCGGCCGCCGCGACCTCGCGGCTCACCAGCGCTGGATGATCCGCAGCGCGTCCCTGACCTTCGCCGCCGTCACCCTGCGGCTCTACCTCGGGCTGGCCGGTGCTGCGGGGCTTCCGTTCGACGCCTCGTACGTCGCGATCGCGTGGCTCTGCTGGGTGCCCAACCTCGCCCTCGCCCTGCACCTGACCCGGCGCGGACCGGTGGCGCCCCGGCACGTTCGCCTGTGGACGGAGATCCCCACGACGTGACGGATCGGCCGAGACTGCCGGGCATGAGAATCCAGGACCGACCCATCCGCTCCCTCCGCGACCTGACCCGCGTCTGGCGCTTCATCGACGGCGACTTCGGCTACGACGCCCCCCAGATGTTCGCGCTGCTGATCGACCGCCACGACACGATCGTGCCGACGGTCATCCAGGTCTACGACGCCGAGTGGGACGGCGGGCTCGACGCCGAGGTGATGGCGACCTTCCTCGAGGCGCACGGAGAGCTGCTCCGCACCGAGTACCCGGGCGGTTCGCTCGCGCTGATGCGCGCGCGTCCCGGTTCACCGACCCTCACGAACGAGGACCGCACCTGGTGCAGCATGACGCACGAGATGCTCGTGGCGGCACCGTTCCGCACCCGGCCCCTGTTCTTCGCGACGGACCGCTCGGTCGGAGTCGTCCCGCCGGCCGCGCTCGCGGCGCCGACGGGATGAAACCCGGCCGCGGGGTACCTCCTCTCCATGAGCACCTCTGACATCGAGCACCTCGTCGACCTGACCAAGGACTCCCGCTTCTGCATGCTGACCACCACCGACGCGGACGGCACGCTGGTCAGCCGCCCGATGGCGCGGCAGGAGGTCGACCTCGGGGTCCAGCTGTGGTTCATCGCCACCCGCGACTCCCGCAAGGTCGAGCACATCCGCGCCGACCCGAAGGTCTCGGTCACCGTCAGCAGCGAGACCTCGTGGGTCTCGCTGGCCGGGACCGCCGCCGTGGTCGACGACGTCGAGAAGCTCCGCGAGCTCTGGACCACGTTCGCCGAGGCCTGGATCCCCGACGGCCCCGAGGACCCGAATGCCATCCTGCTGCGGGTCGACGTCGAGTCGGCCGAGTACTGGGACAACCCCGGCGGACGCGTCGCGACCGTGATCAGCTTCGTGAAGTCGAAGATCACCGGCGAGCCCTACGACGGTGGCGACCACGCCAAGATCGACGGCCTTTGAGGGCAATGCGAGCCTTCATCGACGCGGGAGCCCTCCGGGTCACGCCGGAGCGAGCACCGAGAGGCCGAGCGAGCGCGCCGAGTCCTGCATGCGGCGGTCGTAGGTGACCACGTGCTCGACCCCGAGGCGCACGGCCACGGCGAGATGAAGGGCGTCGAGCGACCTCAGGGACTCCCCGGGCAGCAGTCCGGCCTCGCGGAAGACGGAACCGGGCACCTCGAACAGGTCGATGGCGTCGAGGAGCTCGGACACCGCCGTCTGGGTGAGCCCCTCGATCCGGTGCGCCGCCCGCCGCATCTCGGTCTCGAGCAACCAGGAGCTGACGACCTCGGCCGCACCGGCATCGATCGTCGTGGCGAGAGCGTCCGACTCGGCCTCGTCGACGACGAGTTTCAGTGCCGCCGACGTGTCGAGGTACCAGCGCGTCATCGATCGCCGCGAAGGTCGTCGAGGACCTCGTCAGTGCTCTCGGCAAGGCGGACCCGAGCGCGGTCCGCGAACGCGCCACGTCTGCGTGCTGGCCGGTCGAGCGTCAGGTCCGCCTCGGCCGTCCAGGGCACGAGGCGAGCGACCGGCACACCGCGGCGCGTCACGACGAACGACTCCCCCGCCTCGACCTCGCGCACGACGGCGGCGTTGTCGTTGCGCAGCTCGCGCTGACTGATGGAGCGCATGCTGTCGAATGTAGCACCTCGTAGCACCTTGTCGACGTCGTGGAGAACGGTCATTCGACACAGGTACCCGACGGGTCGGACACCGCGGCGGCTCAGCCCTGGTTGAGCGCGACGGCCCCCGCGACCAGGTCCACGAACGCGTCTTCGTCGAGGTCGCCCGGAGCGAAGACGTCGACCGCGCGGCGCGTCCCAGCATCGAGGCTGGCGTTGAAGACCTCGCTCGGGTCACTGAGCGACGCCCCCTTCGCGAAGGTCACCTTGACCTTGTCCTTGTAGGTCTCGACCGTGCAGACCAGGCCGTCCAGCGAGAACGTCGGCACGCCGTCGGGGTTGGAAGGCTTGCGCCACTTGACCTCCTCGACGACCTCAGGGGCCGCCGTCACGATCAGCTCACGCAGTCGGTCGACCGTGTCGACCCTCCAGTCCTCGCTCATGTCGCGAGGGTAGGTCAGCCAGCACCCTTCCCGGAAGAACTTTCTCGCACATCTGCTGAAAGTCCAGATCAGAATCGTTGCTATCGAACATCTGTTCGAGTAGAATCGAGCCATGTCCACTCCCCCTCCTCCCGGCACGCTGCGCGAGCTGCGCGCCGCCCGCCGCGAGCGGGCCCGGGCGGAGGCTCGTGAGTGGACGGCGATGGTCACGTTCCGCGACAACGCGTTGACCCGGCTGCGGCGCGACGCCTCACCGCTGCGGCGGGGCCTGGAGCGCGACGCCATCCACCTGCAGCTCGCCCGCGAGCTGCAGATGTCCGAGGGGCAGGTCGTCGACCGCCTGGCCGCGGCCGACCGGCTCCTCGAGCACGGCCCGAAGTCCTGGAAGGCGTTCGTGGCCGGACACGTGGACGCCGCCCGGGCGCGCGAGATCTCCGTGACGCTCGCAAGGCTCGAGCGCGACGACTCGCGTCAGCGCCTCGACGACGAGGCCCTCCCGTACGCCCGCGAGCACACCGTGCCCGAGCTCCGCCGCTGGCTGCGACGGTTCGTCGCCCGGGTCGAGGCCGACCTGTTCACCCAGCGCGCCGAGGCCGAGCGCGCCCAGCGCCACGTCGTCATCGACCAGACCGACGACGGCATGGCCTGGCTCCACGCCTACCTCCCCGCACACCAGGCCGCCGCGATCCAGAAGCGGCTGCAGCGCACCGCCAAGGCGCTCAAGGCGTCCGACAAGGCCGCGGGCATCAAGCGCACCCGCGAGCAGCGGCGCGCCGACCTCCTCACGCACCTGCTCACGTCCGCCGTCACCGACGACCTGCCGGCCACCGCGGGGCTGAAGTGCGACATCGCGGTCACGATCGACGCGGCCGTGCTCACCGGCATGATCGAGGGGCCCGCCGAGGCCGCCGACGGCTCCTGGCAGGTCCCCACCGAGTGGATCCTCGACTCAGCGTTCGCCGGTGAGGCCTACTGGCACCGCCTCCTGACCGACCCGATCACCCACGACACCCTCGCCCACGACTACCGCGGCTACAGCCCGCCCGACCTCCTCAGACGGGCGATCGCCTTCCGGTCGGGCACGTGCGCGACGCCTGGGTGCCTCGTCCCCGCCGACGAGTGCGAGCTCGACCACCGCGTCCCCTGGCCCGAGGGGCCGACCCGAGGTTCGAACCTCGACCCCCGCTGCAAGCGCGACCACGCCCGCAAGGGTCACGGCATCTTGCCGCACCTGCTCGGCCTGCTCGACGAGGAGCGACCTGAGCGCCTCAAGCCAGGGTTCGTGATCGACTTCGTGCTCGCCAACTAGCGCGTGGCGCTGGCGGTGACCTCGTCGGCGATCGTCGTCGCAGCCTCGGGCCCGGTGCTGTAGACCAGCACCTCCTCGGACTCGACGTGCTCCTTCTCGTCGGCCCTCGGGGCGACGCGTGCAGCGACGTCAGCGGGCGTGACCTTCGCGGCCTTCTTCGCGGGAGCCTTCCTCGCCGCGGGAGCCTTGCGCGGCGGGGCAGGATTCGGCGCGGGCACCGGGGAGTCGCCGCCGTGCTCGTCGTCACCGCCACGCACCGTGGCCAGGACTGCGGTGGCCGCACCCACCCCGCTGCTCACGACCCCGACTGCGGCTCGAGCGGCGAGGCGGACGGGCAGGGTCAGGATCGAGGTGTTCATGCTCCGGGGGTACCCCGGAGCGCGCGGCGCAAGCGTGCGCGTCAGACGATGTTGCCCACGAACGGGAGCACCAGCTGGCACGGCACGGGCCGCGGGTGCGCGGGATCCAGGGCGTTCAGCACCAGGGCCGCAGCCACCGGGTCGGCAACGATCTGGAAGTGCTCGCTCAGGTCGAGCGCGCAGTAGTCCTGCACGACGTAATTCGTCATGCCGGGCTCGATCCCGCTCGTGTACGGGATCACGAGCTCGTCGTACCGCGTGACGATGTTCGTGTAGGTGATGCCCGGCACGGCCGGACCGCCGCCTGACCGCATCTTCTGGATGAAGGGCGAGCCCGCCAGCAGCTGCGGCCCCGAGGCGAAGAAGGGCTGCAGGAGACTGTTGATCACCGGCGTGACACCGAACGGCGTGCCGATCAGGCTCAGCGTGGCCAGGCCGGCCGGGTCCGTGCCGTGCCACAGCGGCGCGATCGAGACGTACTTGTCGATCGAGGCGGCGCCGCCCAGGAACTTGGCGTAGTAGTTCGGCATCAGGGTGCCCTCGGAGTGGCCCACGATGTCGACCTTGGCGGTGCCCGTCGCGGCCTTGACCTGCTCCACGAACGTCGCGAGCTGCGCGGCGCTGCTCTCGATGGGCGCGAAGCCGCCGAAGACCTGGTCGTAGGGGGCGGGCGCCAGCGTGCTCTGGCCGTACGTCAGGGCGAAGACGCAGTAGCCCTCGTTCTTGAGCAGCGGGGCGTACGTCTGCCAGTTGGTGGCCTTGTTGCCCGTGAGCCCGTGCACCAGCACGACCGGCTTCGGGTGCGCGGCCGACGGCTTGCACGACCAGTCGTTCGCGCCCGGCGGGTCGGCATTGATGCCGAGACCCGCGACCACGGCGGGCAGCAGGAACGAGTACGGCACCGGCAGCGGGGGCTTCGGCTGCGCGGCCTGGGCAGGCGCGGACGTCAGCCCCGCGAGGACGGCGACGAGCGCGACGAGGGTGCCGAGAAGTCGAGGTGCACGCATGAGGAGCCTCCGGTGTGAGTTCGGTAACACGAAGTTACCTCAGTCACGCCGGATCGGCTCGGCGGTGGCCTCAGGGCCGCGGTCGTCGGCCATCCACTCACGCCCGGTTGACCCGATTCCGATGACAAGGAAAGACCGGGACCTCAGTTTTCACTGAGATCCCGGTCTTATTGGTAGCGGGGACAGGATTTGAACCTGTGACCTCTGGGTTATGAGCCCAGCGAGCTACCGAGCTGCTCCACCCCGCGTCGCTCGGACTACTTTACAGATGTGTGACCAGCGAGCCAAATCGGGGTGCCCCGCTACGGTGAGTGACGTGATCGCAGGTCGTTACGAGTTCCAGTCAGAGATCGGTCGGGGCGGCATGGGTGCCGTCTGGCAGGCCCACGACACGCTGCTCGACCGCGCCGTGGCCATGAAGAGGCTGGGAGGCATCGGCACCGCCGACGGTCCTGACCGACAGCGGGCGCAGCGCGAGGCGATGCTGGCCGCGCGTCTCAACCATCCCCACATGGTCTCGGTGTTCGACCTCGTCGAGGACGAGGACGGGTGGGCGTGGCTCGTCATGGAGTTCGTGCCCGGCATCAGCCTGGCGCAGGCCATCGCCGAGGCGCCGCTGCAGTCGCGCGCCGTCGCGCGCGTCGGCCAGCAGGTCGCCGAGGCGCTCTCCGCGGCCCACGCGGCCGGCATCGTGCACCGCGACGTCAAGCCGTCCAACATCCTGCTGACCCAGGACGGACGCGCCAAGCTGTCCGACTTCGGCATCGCCCGGTCGGAGAACGACGACGCCCTGACCCGCACGGGTGAGGTCACGGGCTCGCCGGCGTACCTGCCTCCGGAGGTGGCGCGCGGTGCGAAGGCCTCGCAGGCCGGCGACATGTGGTCGCTCGGCGCGACGCTCTACCACGCCGCCAGCGGTCAGAAGCCCTATACGTCGAGCGAGGGCAACGCGATGAGCGTGCTGTTCCGCATCGTGCAGGACCCGCCGCCGCAGCTGCCCCCGGACGAGCCGCTGACGACCATCGTCGGCCAGCTCATGACCTTCGAGGCCGAGGGTCGGCCGACGGCAGCAGGGGCGGCGGTCGCGCTGGCCGTGGTCGCCGGCGGCGCCGCTCCCGTCGCCGCGCCGGTCGCGACGCCCGTCGACAGCCCCACGCAGGCCACGGCGGTCGTCGCTCCGGTCGCGGCACCGATCTCCGACGCGACGCAGGCCATCGGCACGGTCGGGCCCGCTCCGGTGGAGCCCGAGCCGGCACGCAGCGACAACCGCTGGTGGATGATCGCCGGCGGCGCCGCGGTCGCGCTGGTGCTGCTCGCGGTGCTGGCGCTGGCGCTCGGGGTGTTCGGCGGGGACGACGACGAGCCGACCGACGACCCGACCCCCACGCCGGCGCAGACCACCACGCCGACCCCGGACGAGACCACGGCACCCACGCCGACTCCGACCCCCACCCCGAGCGAGACACCGACGCCGACGCCGACGCCCACGCCGACCCCGACGCCGACGCCCTCTCCCACCCCCAGCCCGACCGCGACGACGCCGTCTCCCACGCCAACCCCGACCGTCCCGTCGATCGAGGTTCCCGCGCCCTGAGGCGGCAGCGCGAGCCGATCGTCGGCACCTCCACTACCGTCGGACGGGTGATCGCAGGTCGGTACGAGCTCGAGAGCGAGATCGGTCGAGGCGGCATGGGTGCGGTGTGGCTGGCCCGTGACACGCGCCTCGGCCGCACGGTCGCGCTCAAACGACTCGGCGGCATCGGCACGGCCGACGGCGTCGACCGGCGGCGCGCCGAGCGAGAGGCGCAGCTCGCCGCCCGACTGAACCACGTCAACGTCGTCGCGGTCCACGACCTGGTCGAGGACGACGAGGGCTGGTCGTGGCTCGTCATGGAGCACGTCGCCGGCCGCACCCTGGCGCACGAGATCGCGTCCGAGACCCTCAGCGAGGCGCGGGTCGCCGAGATCGGTCGCCAGGTCGCCGACGCGCTGGCAGCCGCGCACCAGGCCGGGATCGTGCACCGCGACGTCAAGCCGTCCAACATCCTGATCGCGCCGAACGGCATCGCGAAGCTCTCCGACTTCGGCATCGCGCGGGGTGAGGGCGACGACGCCCTGACCCGCACCGGCCACGTGAGCGGCTCGCCCGCCTACCTGCCGCCCGAGGTCGCTCGAGGCCAGCACGGCGGCCCGGAGGTCGACCTGTGGTCCCTGGGCGCCACCCTGTTCCATGCCGCGAGCGGACGCTCGCCGTACGCCGCTCCGGACGGCGAGCACTCGAACCCCGTGGGCACCCTGTTCCGCATCGTGCACGACGACCCGCCACGCCTGCCGGGTCACGGCGCACTCAGCACCCTCGTGGCCCGTCTCATGACGCACGAGCCGGACCAGCGCCCCTCGGCCGCGGAGGCCGCGACGGCGCTCGCGCTCGTCTCCGGTCGCGCCGAGCCCGCCGAGACCCAGGCGATGGTGCCGCTGCCGGATGCCACCGACGTCCTGCCGCCCGTGCCGCTGCCGCTGCCGCCACCGCCGGCCGCGAAGCGCTCCTTCGTCGACCGACTCCCCCGCTGGGCGGTCCTGGCCGCTGCGGCCGCGCTCGTCGTCGTGCTCCTGGGGTCGTTGGCCGTCGCCCTCGGCGGGGACGACTCGGCCGACGTGGCGAGCGCCGGCGAGACCGCCACGACGCCGCCACCGCCCACGGCCGAGGAGATCGACGCCTACGTGCGTCAGTACGTCGCCACGACCGCCGGCGACCCCGGCGCGGGCTTCGCCCTCCTCTCCGAGGACGCCCGCGAGAGCGTCGGCGGGTTCGAGCCGTTCCAGGCCTCGTGGGCCTCGATGCCGGGCGTGACCATCACGGCGCTCACGGTGGACGCGGCCACCGGCTCAGCCGTCGCCACGCTGCAGTGGACCGTCACGTCGACGGTCGAGGTCCCGGTGGAGCCGAAGGACGAGAAGGGCCCCAAGAAGAAGGACGACGAGGACGATGACGAGGGCCCGGGCACGCAGACCCAGACCGTCTCGGAGACCTTCACCCGCACCCTGCAGGTCACCGTCGAGCGCAACGACGAGCAGCTGCAGATCGCCAGCAGCTCGGTCAGCTGACTCCGGTCAGTCGAGATCGACGCGCGCCAGCACCGAGTTCGGCCTGAAGGCCACCGGCGCACCGCGCTTGGTCGGCCGCACCAGGTCGAACCCGGCGGTCGTCAGCACGACCCACTCGCCCGGCGCCTCGGCGTGGCCCAGCACCGCACCGCGGGGCGCGTGCTCGCGCACGGCCTCCTCGGCGCACGACACGTGGCACGGTGGGAAGAGGAACTCCACGGCCTCGGCCTCCTCGGCCGAGCCCAGGAACGCCACCGGGCGCGTCAGCACCTCGGCGCAGATGCCGCAGATGCGGCTCAGCGCGCACCGGATCGCCCGGGCCTTCACGACGGTGTCGTGACGGCCGCCGTCCGCGTCGTCGACGCAGGCGAACGGCAGCCGCACCCCGTCGACGACCGGACGGTCCAGCCCCTCGATGACGCTCATCAGACGCTCGCTGCGGTGTTCGTCCACCGCCCCAGCTCGGACCGGCGACCGGGACGCTCCTCGTCGCTCAGACGGCCCTTGCGCGCCGGGGGCGGCGGGGTGGCGTCGTCCTTGGTGCGACGGTTCGGCAGCGACAGCTTCATGATCGTGCGGATCACCTGGCCGTACTGACGGTGCAGCGGCCCCGTCGTGTAGGGGATGCCGTTGCGCTTGCAGATGTCCTTGACCTTGACCGAGACCTCCGCGTAGCGGTTGCTGGGCAGGTCCGGGAACAGGTGGTGCTCGATCTGGTAGCCGAGCTGGCCGCTCATCAGGTGCAGCAGCTTGCCGCCCTCGAAGTTGGCCGAGCCGAGCATCTGGCGCAGGTACCACTCGGCCCGCGTCTCGTCCTCGAGCTCCTTCTCGTCGAAGTGCACCGCACCGTCGGGGAAGTGGCCGCAGAAGATGATCATGTACGCCCAGACGTTGCGCACGATGTTCGACGTGAAGTTCGCCGAGAGCGTGTGGAAGAACGCCGGACCGGTCATCGCCGGGTACAGGACGTAGTCCTTCAACGCCTGCTTGCCGATCTTGTCGCCGATCTGCTTGAGCTGCTTCTTGAGCAGCTTCGGGTCCTTCTTGCCCTTGCGGATCGCCTCGATGTCGAGGTCGTGCAGGGCGACGCCGTACTCGAAGAACAGCGCGAGCAGGGCGTTGTAGACCGGCTGGCCGAGGTTGTACGGCGTCCACTTCTGGTCGCGCGACATGCGCAGGATGCCGTAGCCCACGTCGTTGTCGTGGCCGAGCACGTTCGTGAACTGGTGGTGGATGTAGTTGTGCGAGTGCTTCCACTGCTCGGCCGGCTGGGTCGTGTCCCACTCCCAGTTGCTGGAGTGGATCTCCGGATCGTTCATCCAGTCCCACTGGCCGTGCATCGTGTTGTGGCCGATCTCCATGTTCTCCAGGATCTTGGCCGAGCTCAGCAGGGCCGTGCCGAGCAGCCACGCCGGCGGGAACATGCTGGCGAACAGGGTGATGCGACCGGCCACCGCGAGGCGACGCTGCAGCGCGATGACGCGCAGCACGTAGTCGCGGTCGGCCTGGCCGCGGGACGCCTCGACCTCGGCCCGGATCTCGTCGAGCTCGCGCCCGATCTCCTCGACCTCTTCGTCGGTCAGGTGGGTGTACTCACGCACGTCGGAGTAAGCCATGGTGTGCTCCTTCTTAGAGGGACAGCGTGCAGTCGCCGACGGCGACCGAGACGCAGGTCTGGATGTACTCGCCCGGCTCGGCGTGCTCGTCGCCGCTGCGCAGGTCGCGGACGCGGCCGGAGGCCAGGGGAACGTCACACGTGTGGCAGATGCCCATGCGGCAGCCGAACAGCATGTTGACGCCGGCGCGCTCCCCCGCCTCGAGGAGCGTCTCGGCGCCGTCGACCTCGACGGTCGGGCCGCCGGCTCCGAACGTCGCGGTGCCGCCCGCGTCGCCGCCGTCGGCGCGCTGCAGGGTGAAGCGCTCGACGTGGATGTTCTCCTCGAGCCCCTGCTCCTCGTAGTGCTCGGTGAAGGCGTCCAGCATCGGACCCGGACCACAGGCCCAGGTCTCGCGGTCCCGCCAGTCCGGCACGAGGTCGTCGAGCTGGTCGGCGGTGAACATTCCGTCGGTGTCGGTGAACCGCTCGTGGAACGTGAACGTCGGGTAGCGCAGCGCCAGCACCCGCAGCTCGTACAGGAACATCATCTCGGACTCGCGCAGCGCCGAGTAGACGAGCACGACGTCCGGCAGGTGGTCGCGGCGGTCGAGCGTGCGCAGGATCGACATGACCGGGGTGATCCCGCTGCCGCCGACGACGAACAGCATCTTGGCCGGCGGGGGCTCGGGAACCGTGAAGTCGCCCTGGGGCGCCGCCAGGCGCACGATCGTGCCCGGCTCCAGGCCGTTGACGAGGTGGTCGGACAGGAATCCCTCGGGCATCGCCTTCACGGTGATGCTGACGGTGCCGCCCTCGACCAGCGGCGGCGACGACAGCGAGTAGGAGCGCCAGTGGAACCGGCCGCCGATCTCCACGCCGATGCCGATGTACTGGCCCGGCTGATGGTCGAACGTCCAGCCCCAGCCGGGTCGGATGACCAGCGTCGCGGCCCGCTCGGTGACGGGGTCGACCCGCTCGATGCGTCCTCGCAGCTCACGAGCCGACCACAGGGGGTTGACCAGGCTGAAGTAGTCGTCGGGATGCAGGGGCGTCGTCAACGCCTTTCCCACGCGCCGCACGTTGCGCAGCACGCGGGACCTTGCGATCAGTGAATCCGGCACGGTGGACCCCTTTCCTCCCGCCACCGTGACATCGAGTTACATCCAGGGCAACCTCAAATTTCACGCGTTCGTAACGCCGCAGGTCAGAGGCCCTCACCGTGCGCGACGTCACGCGTCGAGGCACCCTGGAGAGGTCATCTCCCCCACGACGGAAGGACCACCGTGCCGACTCTCGAGTCCAACGGCATCACCCTCAGCTACACCGATTCCGGCGGCGACGGACGTGCCGTCGTCCTGATCCACGGATGGCCCCTCTCGGGCGCCTCGTGGTCCGAGCAGGTCCCCGCCCTGACCTCCGCCGGCTATCGCGTCATCACCTACGACCGCCGCGGCTTCGGCGACTCGGACAAGCCCGCCGACGGCTACGACTACGACACGTTCAGCGAGGACCTCGCCGGCCTCCTGGACCACCTCGACGTCACCGACGCGACCCTGGTCGGCTTCTCCATGGGCGGCGGCGAGGTGGCGCGCTACCTCGGGACCCGTGGCTCCGAGCGGATCCACTCCGCGGTGCTCGCCGGCGCCGTCCCGCCGTTCCTGCTGAAGACCGACGACAACCCCGACGGCGGGCTCGGCGACGAGGACGTCGAGGGCATGAAGGACGGCGTGAGGGACGACCGCGCCGGCTTCCTGGACGGGTTCACGACGGACTTCTTCAGCGCCGCCGGGGACCTCAAGGTCACCGAGGAGCAGCGCCAGGAGGCCCTGACGCTCGCCGCCCCGGCCCGCGACGAGGCCGTCGTCGCCTGCATCGACGCCTTCGGTCGCACGGACTTCCGTGACGACCTGGCGAAGATCGACGTCCCGGTGCTCGTGATCCACGGCGACGCCGACGCGATCGTGCCGTTCGAGGTCTCCGGGAAGCGCTCGGCCGAGGCCATCTCCGACGCGACGCTGCACGTCGTCGAGGGCGGCCCGCACGGCTTCAACGTGAGCCACGCCGACGAGCTCAATGCGGCCCTGCTGGACTTCCTCCAGAAGTAGCCCCACACGACGAGGCCCCCACCCGATCATCGGGTGGGGGCCTCGTGCTGTGGGTGCTACTGGTTGAGCGACTCCTGGGCACCGACGATCGCGGTGTTCATCGCGTCGATCTGCGTCTGGTAGCCCGCGAGGTCACCGGCCGCCAGGGCCTGCTGCGCGGCGTTGTAGGCCGCTGAGGCCTCGGTCAGCCACTGCGAGGTGGTCTTGGCCGGGGCGGCGTCGCCGCCATCGGTGCCACCGTCGCCGCCGTCGTCGGGCTCGGGATCCTCGACGTCGGTCGGCACGTCGGCCGGCTGCAGGCCCAGGGCGTTCGCGAGCGCGTCCTCCAGCGTCGTGCCGAAGCCCACGCTCTCGCCGAACGAGACCGCCACGAACTGCAGCACCGGGAACGTGCCCTCGCTCGCGCTGCGCTGGATGTAGACCGGCTGCACGTAGAGCAGGGCTCCGCCCACGGGCAGCGTCAGCAGGTTGCCGCGCAGGATGCGGGCCTCGCTGGACTGCTCGAACGGCAGCAGGGCCTGCGTCACGGCGCTGTCGGTCTGGAACTGGTTGGCGATCTGCGAGGGACCGGGCACCTGGGTGTCGCTCGGCAGCTGCAGGATCTGCATCGTGCCGTAGTCCTCGCTGGTCGCCTCGGAGTTGACCGACACGAACGACGCCAGGTTCTGGCGGCTGTTCGGCAGGAACACGCTCGTGAGCGAGAAGTTGGGTGTCTCGTTCTCACCCGGACGGCTCATCGTCAGGTAGTACGGCGGCTGCAGCACGTTCGAGTCGCTGCCCTGGGTCGGGTCGCTCGGCACGCGCCAGCGCTCGCCGTCCTCGTAGAACGTCTGGGCGTCGGTCACGTGGTACCGGGCCAGGACGTCGCGCTGGACCTTGAACAGGTCGACCGGGTAGCGCAGGTGGCTCATCAGGTCGTCGCTGATCTCGGACTTCTTCTCGACCGTGTCGGGGAAGACCTTCATCCACGCCTCGAGGATCGGGTCGTCCTCGTCCCACGCGTAGAGCTTGACGCTGCCGTCGTAGGCGTCGACCACGGCCTTGACCGAGTTGCGCATGTAGTTGATCTCGTCGGTCGGCAGGGCCGCCTGGGCGCTCGTCTGCGTGAGCGTGTCGGCCGTGGCCGTGCGCAGCGAGCGGTGCTCGGAGTACGGGTACGAGTTGCTCGTCGTGTACCCGTCGACGATCCAGACCACGCGGCCGTCGACCACGGCCGGGTAGACGTCGCCGTCGACCGTCAGCCACGGCGCGACCTTCTCGACCCGGTCACGCGGGTGCCGGTCGTAGAGGATCTTGGAGTTCTCGTTGACACGGTCCGACAGCACGATGTTCGGCTCGTTGAACTTCACGGCGTACAGCAGCTTGTGGAACAGGCTGCCCACCGCGACGCCGCCCTCGCCGTCGTAGGTGTTCTGGGTCGCCTGCGCGTCGCCGTCGGTCCCGGCCGCGTCGTCGCCGCCGCCACCACCGCGCGGGATGTCGACCTCGATCGGGTCGGCGCCGTCGGGGCGGCCGACGATCGAGTAGCTCGGCGAGTTCTCGCCGAAGTAGATCCGCGGCGGGATGTCGGTCTCGATCTGGCCGACCGGCGGGATGTCCTGGACGGCCCAGACGGGCTCGCCCTGCTCGCCGCGCTGGTTGCCGTAGGCCGCGATGACGCCGTAGCCGTGCGTGTAGACCGTGTGGTCGTTCGACCACGTGCGCTGGCTCTCCTGCAGACCCGCGAGGTCGACCTCGCGCGCCGCGATGATGACGTCCTGCGGGATGTCGCTGCCCTCGAGGAGGTAGCGGTCGACGTCGAGCGTCTCGGGGACGGTGTAGTAGCCGCGCACCTGCTGGAGCTGCTGGAACGCGTCCGAGATCAGCGTCGGGTCGAGCAGACGGCTGCTGACGCGGGACTCCGCCGAACCGGCGAGCTCCTCGGGCGTCAGCTCGGTGGCCGCCGTGTAGTCCTCGGTCTGGGAGTCCGCCACGTCGTAGGCGTCGCGGGTCGCCTCGATGTTCTTGGCGATGTACGGACCTTCCCGGTCCGGCTCGGACGGGCGGACCTGGAAGGACTGCATCGCGTACGGCCAGATGCCGCCGATCACGATCGAGGCGAGCAGCAGGCCGCCGAGGCCGAGGCCCGGCAGGGTCCAGGACTTCAGGAAGATCATCGCGAAGAACAGCAGCGCGACCACGATCGCCACGATCGCCAGCACGTTGCGGGCCGGGATGCGGGCCATCGCGTCGGTGTAGCCGATGCCGTCGAAGAGCGAGGAGTTGCCGACCGCGTAGCCGAACCGGTCGAGGTAGTACCCGAACGCCCGCACGAGCAGGCCGAAGCCGACGATGACCGACAGCTGCACCTGCGCGGCGCGCGTGAAGCGGATGCCGCCCAGGACGCGGATGCCGCCGAAGACGTACAGCACGAAGGCCGAGACGACGAAGGCGATGATGACCGTCGTGAAGCCGAAGGTCGTCAGGAAGCGCAGCCACGGGTAGTCGAAGACGAAGAAGCCGACGTCACGGCTGAAGTGCGCGTCGCTGATGCCGAACGAGCCACCCGCGCGCCACAGCTGGAACGTCTGCCACTGGCCCTGGGCGACCGAGCCGGCGAACGCCGTGAACAGCAGCGCGGCCACGATCGTGACGGGACGCAGGATCGGCGACAGCGCCTGGCGGTACCGGACCGCCGGGTCGTCGCGGCGAGCCGGCGGGTTCTCGGGGCGGAAGCGCCACGCGAGGTACGCGCTGCCGACGACGACGAGCGCGAACAGGAGGCCGAACACCGCGAACATCCCGATGCGCGTGAGCAGCACCTTGGTGAAGACGTCGGTGTAGCCGACGGAGGAGAACCAGAGCCGGTCGGTGTAGAGGTTCGTGAAGATCGACCCGAGGAAGATCAACACGGCCACCGTGACGAGCGTGGGCACCAGGACGCGGCGGCGGCGCTCGGGGGTCGGCGCCTGGGCCGGCTGGTCGGGCACGCCGAAGATGTCGCTCACAGCGTCGACCCCGTCTCAGCAGAAGGGCGGCGGGGTTCGTGGTGCTCGTGCATGCGCTCGTTCACTGGGCTCCTGAGTCGGAATGAGTCCGTGGAACCTGAACTCTACGTCACGCCTCAGCAGCGAGCGTCTGGTCGAGCAGTGCAACCAGTCCGGGCACCAGGTCGGGGCCCTCGAGCAGGTCGGAGTCGGCCCCGTCACCCCGGCGTCGCACGGCGCTGTGGCTCCCGCCCGAGCGCAGGACCGCGGCCACGAGCCGCACCTCCTGGCGGTCGGGGTGGGTCGCCGGATCGCCCTCGGCATCCGGGGGCAGCATGAAGCGCTCGATCACGGCGGCGCAGCCGTGGACCTCGTCGGGCCAGGTGAGGCGGGTCAGGGCGTCCTCGAAGTCCTCCGCGGGGACGCCCTCCTGCTCGATCGGCGTGAACGAGCCGTCCGCGCCGTCGCCGACCTGGTCGGCCAGCGCGGGCTGGCGCGCGACGAGCTCGGCGGTGCGCACCAGCGCGAACAGGCGGGGCGCCTGGTCCCAGCCGGCCTCGGCCACGTGCTGCTCGACCTCGAGAGCGGCACGGCGCAACGGGGAGTCGGGGTGGAGCTCGATGACTCCGTCGTTCACGGGCAGGTCGGTCATGAGCAGGAGGGGACCTTCGCGTCGGGGTCGTCGGCGAGCGTCTCGAGCGAGCTGATCGCGTCGTCGAGGGTCGTGATCTTGACGAGCGTCATGCCGAAGTCGTCGCCGTCGGCGGCCTCGGCACAGTTCTCGGCGGGCACGAGGAAGATCTCGGCCCCGTCGGCGTGCGCGCCGGCCATCTTCTGGCGGACGCCGCCGATCGCGCCGACCTGGCCCTCAGGGGTGATCTCGCCGGTGCCGGCGATGCGCTGCCCACCGGTCAGGCTGCCGGGGGTCAGCAGGTCGTAGATCGCGAGCGCGAACATCGTGCCGGCACTCGGGCCGCCGACCGAGTCGCCCACGTTGTTGTCGATCTGGATCGGCAGGTCGAACGTCGGCGTGAGGCTGACCCCGATCCGCGGCACGTCCGGGTCGTCCTCGGCCGCCTTGGTCGTGACGGCCAGCTCCTGGCTGACCCCGTCGCGCGAGACGACGAGGCTCACCTGGTCGCCGGGGGTCGCGGTCGCCACGACGTCGATCGCCTGCTGCGGGGTCGAGACGGCCGTGCCGTTGACCGACGTGATGACGTCGCCGGCCTCCAGCACGTCGGCCGACGCGCCGTCCTTCAGCACCTCGGCGACCGCGACCTGCTCCGGCACGTCGTAGCCCAGGGCCCGCAGCGCGGCGACCGTGGAGTTGTCCTTCGACGACGCGAGCTGGGCGGCCGAGCGGGCGTCGGACTGCTCGACGGTCTCGCCCTCGGGGTAGAGGAAGTCCTTCGGCACGAGCTTGACGTCGGAGTTGAACCAGGCGGCGAGCGCCTCGGTGAAGCTGACGCGCCCGCTCGGGCTGGTGACCGACACGGTCGTGAAGTCGAGCGCGCCGTCGGTCGGGTAGGTCTGCACGCCGTCCTGCACCGCCAGCATCGGCTCGCCGTTGAACTCGCCGAGGGTGTCGAAGACGGGTCCCGGCTCGAGCGTCGCGTACGGAACGGGAAGGATGAACGCGACGAGCGACAGCATGATCGTGCTGAGGGCGGCGACCACGACCGTGACGTACCGGCCGCTCAGGGAGCTCTCGTGGCCGACCCAGGGCTCGTGGTCCGCGGCGACGGGCGGAGGGGGTGGCGTGACGGACACGCGCCCCACGATAGGGCCGTGCTCCCAGCCCTGGGGACGTTGGGCCGCGGTGGCTATCGTGGGTCCATGTCCGACCACGGCACCGACCGGCCCGACGACTCCGGCGACGACACGCCACCGAACCCCTTCGCAGGCACGCCCTTCGAGGCGCTCTTCTCCCAGCTCGGGTTCACGCAGCCCGGCACCCCCGGGTCCTCCGGCCCCGCCGGCTTCCTGCCGAACGGCCCGTCCGGCGGCCAGGTGCCCGACCTCAACGCCCTCATGGCGCAGGTCCAGCGCATGTTCGCGCCGCACGAGGGCACCGTGGACGCCTCGGTGACGCTCGAGGTCGCCCGCCACACCACGGCGGCGGCCGGTCCCGACCCCTCGACCACGCCCTCGCAGCAGGCCGCCGTCGCCGACGCGGTGCAGCTCGCCGAGATGTGGCTCGACCACGCCACCGACCTGCCCCGAGGCGCCACGACCAGCGCCGCCTGGAGCCGGGCCGAGTGGATCGAGCACACCGCCGGCACCTGGCACACGCTGTCCGAGCCCGTCGCCCAGCACGTCGTCGACGCGATGAGCCAGGCCATGCCGGACGAGATCAAGACGATGGCCGGCCCCTTGATCGGCATGCTGTCGCAGGCCGGCAGCGCGATGTTCGCCCAGCAGCTCGGCCGTGGTCTCGGTGAGCTGGCCGGGGAGGTCCTGAGCTCGACCGACATCGGCCTGCCGCTCGGGCCCACGGGCGTCGCCGCCGTGCTGCCCGCCAACATCGAGGCCTTCGGCGACGGCCTGGAGCTCAGCTCGACCGACGTGCTCCTCTACGTGGTGCTGCGCGAGTGCGCGCACCACCGGCTGTTCGCCTCGGCGCCGTGGCTGAAGCCGGCGCTCGTCGCGGCGGTCGAGGAGTACGGCCGGGGCACCAAGATCGACCTGGAGGCCGTCGAGCGTCGTGCGGCCGAGTTCGACCCGTCGCGACCGCAGGAGATCGTCGACGCCCTGCAGAACGGGCTGTTCGACCCCGAGCCCACCCCCGAGCAGCGGCACGCGCTCGACCGGCTCGAGCACCTCCTGGCCCTCGTCGAGGGCTGGGTCGACGAGGTCGTCACGCAGGCCACGCACGACCGCATGCCGGCCGCGACGGCCCTGGCGGAGACGATGCGTCGCCGTCGCGCCAGCGGCGGTCCGGCCGAGCAGACGTTCGCGAGCCTCGTCGGTCTGCAGCTGCGGCCCCGCCGCCTGCGCGACGCGGTCAACCTGTGGGCGGCCGTGCGCGACCGCCAGGGCGCCGAGGTGCGCGACCGGTTCTGGCAGCACCCCGACGTGCTGCCCACGCCGGCCGACCTCGACGACCCGCTGGGCTTCGCCGAGCCGAGCACCGACGCCGAGGGCGACGACGCCTTCGACGCCGAGCTGCGCCGCCTGCTCGACGGCGACGAGTGACCTCGGCGCTGCGCGCCGACTCGATCCGCGTCCTCGAGGACTGGGTCGCGCCCGACGCCGAGCAGGAAGCGCTGCGGCGGCTCTACCTCGACGTCCTGGTCGGTCGTGAGGACGCCACGCAGCGCTCGTGCCAGCCGGACCACCTCACCGCGAGCGTGCTGGTCGTCTCGCACGACCACCAGCGGGTGCTGCTGACCCTGCACGGCAAGGCCGGTCTGTGGCTGCAGACGGGCGGACACTGCGAGGACACCGACGACACCCTCGCGGGCGCCGCGCTGCGCGAGGGCACCGAGGAGTCCGGCATCGTCGGGCTCGAGATCGATCCGTCGCCCGTGCTGCTCTCGCGCCACGCGGTGCCGTTCTGCGTCCCCGGCGGCCACCACCTCGACGTGCAGCTCGTGGCCGTCGCTCCCCCAGGCGCCGAGCCCGTGATCTCGGACGAGTCCGAGGACCTGCGCTGGTTCGCCGTCGACGAGCTGCCCGAACGCACCGACGACGACGTGCGCCGACTCGTCAGCGCTGGTGTGCAGCGCCTTCGAGGAACCCTCTAGCCCGCTCGGCCCTCGGGTGGCGAGCGACGAGCTCCCAGAACTCCGGCGGGTGACCGCCCGGCACCACGAGGTGCACGAGCTCGTGGAGCAGCACGTAGTCGACGACCCAGGGCGGCATGTCGCGCACGAGGTGCGAGATGCGGATCTCGCCGGTCGCTGCGGTGCACGAGCCCCAGCGCGTGCTCTGGTTCGTGACCCACCTGACCGACGTGGGCCTGGCTCGGCCCTCGAGGTAGGTGCGGGAGAGCGCGGCCGCCCGGCTCATCAGGTCGTCGTCGCCGAGGTTGCGGCGCCGGTCGCTGCGCTCGATCTTGGCCACGAGCGAGTCGACGATGCGCTGCTCCTCGGCCTGGTCGAGGCCCGCCGGCATCAGGACCACGAGGCGATCGCCCTCGCGCCGCGCCTGCACCGTGCGCCGCCGGCGCGCCGAGCGTCGGATCTCCACCTCGTCCACCCGCCGAGCCTACGACGGGTCGCAGGCGGTTGCCCACAGGTCGTCCACGGGTTCGTCCACACCGCTACCCGGCGATTCACACAAGGTTGTCCCCATGGTTTTCCACAACGGTGGACAGACTTTCACGAAACCCCTTGACGCGCGATGTCCCGCGTCGTATGGCTCTCTGCCCCTATGCTCTCGTGTGACCGGCGTCACAGCGGTGGCGCCCGACCGAGGAGGCACACATGTCAGAGTCCTGGAGCGGTGAGTTCTACTGCGTCAAGTGTCGCGAGAAGCGTGAGGCGACGGGCCACATCGAGGTCAACGCCAAGGGCACCAAGCTCGCCAAGGGCGTGTGCCCGACGTGCAGCACCAACCTGACCCGCATCCTCGGCAAGGCCTAGCCCGGCTCGCAGGCTGTGGACGGCGCGCTGGCGCCGTCGGCGGTGGCACCACGAGGGTGGACCGATGGTCCGTCGTCCCGCCCTCTCCCCGGGTTCCCACCTCACCCGCCACGACGCCCGCCGGTTGCGGATCGGGTCGCACCCGGGCGTCGTGATCGACGACTCTCCGCTGCTGCGCGCCCTGGTGGCCGCGATCGACGGGGTCCGCGACGCCGAGCTGGCCTGCGCGGCTGCGGCGGAGGCCACCGAGCAGGACCCGGCCGTGGCCCGCGAGCTGCTCGACGAGCTGATCCGTCGCGGTGCCGTGGTGGACGCCGAGCCGTGGCTGCGCGTCCGGGCTCCGCGTGACGAGGTCGTCGCCGCCGTCCTGGCCGGGCGTGACCCGGGACCGATGAGCGGCAGGGCCCGCACCGGGCTGAGCGTGCACGCCGCCCCGACGTGTCACGACCTCAGCGACCTCATCGAGCTCGGAGCCCGCATCGGTGGGGTGTCGAGCCGCCCCCACCGCACACCACGCATCCACGTCGCCGTCAGCGTCGGCGAGCCGCACCGCGACACGGTCGAGGACCTCGCCGCCGCCGGCGCGCCCGTGCTTCCGGTGGCCCTCGCCGAGGGTCGCTGCGTCATCGGCCCGTGGATCGAGCGCGGTCGCACCCCCTGCCTGCGATGCGCCGACCTGGCCCGGTCGACCTGGGACCACAGCTGGGCAGGGCACTGGCCGTCCCTGGACCGACCCGATCGGCCCCACGGGGTCGGGGCGGAGGTCGCGCAGCTCGCCGCGATGCTCGTCGTGGCCGACGTCCTCGCCGCCTGCGACGGCCGCCGGCCGCGCACCGTCGGCGCGCGACTCACGACCGGCCCCGCACCCGGCAGCGCCGCCGCCGCGCCGGTCCCGTTCGACCCCGGTTGCCCGTGCCACGTGCTGACCGTCCTGCCGCCCGAGGCAACGGCCGTATCCTGAGGCGGTGGGCAGCGACAAGGAGCGCAAGGTGATGCCGAGCAGCGCCTTCGGGCGCACGGCACGCCTCGCAGCCCTGCCCGTCGGCTTCGCCGGACGCGCGACCCTCGGCGTCGGCAAGCGCATGGTCGGCCGTCCGGCCCAGGTCGTCCTGACCGACGTCCAGCGCCGCACGGCCGAGCAGATCTTCTCGGTCCTCGGCCAGCTCAAGGGCGGCGCGATGAAGTTCGGCCAGGCCATGAGCGTCTTCGAGGCCGCACTGCCCGACGAGCTCGCCGGCCCGTACCGCGAGGCGCTCACGAAGCTGCAGGACGCCGCTCCGGCGATGCCCGCCGCGACGGTGCACGGCGTGCTCGCCACCGAGCTGGGCGACTTCTGGCGCGACAGCTTCCGCGAGTTCGACGACGCCCCCGTCGCCGCGGCCTCGATCGGCCAGGTGCACCGCGCGGTCTGGGAGGACGGTCGCGAGGTCGCGGTCAAGATCCAGTACCCCGGGGCCGCGCGTGCGCTGCGCGCCGACCTGCGCCAGATCGCGCGGCTGTCGCGCCTGTTCTCCGTGCTGGCCCCCGGCCTCGACGTCAAGCCGCTGGTCGCCGAGCTGCAGGCCCGGGTCGAGGAGGAGCTCGACTACTCCCTCGAGGCCGCCTCGCAGGAGGTGTTCGCCGCCGCGTACGACGGCGACCCGGTCTACGTGGTCCCGAAGGTGGTCACCCACACCGAGCGGGTGCTCGTGACCGAGTGGCTCGAGAGCACCGGCTCCCTCGCCGCCGTGATCGCCAGCGGCACCCAGGAGGAGCGCGACGAGCGGGGCGAGCAGTTCGTGCGGTTCTTGATCGGCAGCCCGCGTCGCTGCGGCCTGCTGCACGCCGACCCGCACCCGGGCAACTTCCGCACCCTGGCCGACGGACGCCTCGGCGTCGTCGACTTCGGCGCCGTCGCCCGCCTCGACGGCGGGTTCCCGCCCGTCATCGGCGGCCTGCTCCGCAAGGCCGTCGAGGGCGATGCCGAGGCCGTCACCGAGGGACTGCGCACCGAGGGGTTCATCCGCCCCGGCGTGAAGATCGAGCCGGAGGTGCTCTCGGCCTACGTCGCGCCGTTCTTCGAGCCGGCCACGGTCGAGGCGTTCGGCTTCAGCCGCGAGTGGCTGCGCGAGCAGCTCGCGCGCGTGACCTCGCCGGGCGCGGAGGGCATGGGCACCGCGATGAAGGTCAACCTGCCGCCGGAGTACCTGCTGATCCACCGCGTGTGGACCGGTGCGATCGGCGTGCTGAGCCAGCTCGAGGCCACGGCCCACTTCCGGCAGATCCTGCTGGACGAGCTACCCGGGTTCGCCGACGATCGCCAGGACTGACTCGCCGAACTCCTCGAGCTTGCGCCGACCGACGCCGCTGATGCGCAGCAGTGCGGGAGCGTCGGACGGCTTGACCTCCGCGATGAGCTTCAGCGTGTTGTCGTTGAAGACGACGTACGCGGGCACCTTGCGGTCGGAGGCGATCTCGGTGCGCCACGTGCGCAGCCGCTCGTAGAGCCCCTCGTCGTAGGTGACGGGGCAGTCGGCGCAGCGGCCACGCTTGCGGTCGGCCGCCGTGGCGAGGACCTGGCCGCAGACGGGGCACGTGCGCACCTTGCGGTCGGAGCTGCGGCTGGCGCGCGCCGCGTGGTTGGCGGGCAGCAGCGGGTCGAGGAAGCGCGTGGGGCTGCGCTTGGTGCGGGCCGTGGCGGTGCGCGCGGTGGCCCAGGTCAGGTACAGGTGGCGGCGGGCGCGGGTGACCCCGACGTAGAAGAGCCGGCGCTCCTCCTCGATCGCCTCAGGGGTCTGCGCGTGGACGATCGGGAGCATGCCCTCGTGCAGGCCCGTGCAGAACACGGCGTCCCACTCCAGACCCTTGGCGGAGTGGAACGTGGCGAGCGTGACGCCGTCGGCGGTGGGCGCGTGGGCGGCCTCGGCACGTCGCTCGAGGTCGGCCACCAGGCTCGCGACCGTGGCGTTCGGGTCGGCCTCGACGAAGTCGGCCGCCATCGTGGTGAGCGCGTGCAACGACTCCCAGCGGTCGCGCGCGGCGCCCGTGCCCTTGGGTGCCTCGTCGGGGTGGCCCATGCCCGACAGCACGGCGCGGACGTCGCCCATCAGGTCGCCCGACTCGGCCGCCGCGGCGGCACCGCGCAGCAGCGTGACGGCCTGGCGGACCTCGGCGCGCTGGAAGAAGCCCTCGACGCCCCGCAGCATGAAAGGCACGCCGCGAGAGCCCAGCGCCTCCTCGAAGGCCTCCGACTGGGCGTTGATGCGGAACAGCACGGCGGACTCGCGGTACGGGACACCGCGACGGTTGAGCGCGACGATCTCGTCGGCGACCGCCTCGGCCATCGACGCCTCGTCGGCGTAGCCGGTGTAGTCGACCGGGTCGCCCGCCGGGTTCTGCGGCTGCAGCGTGACGCCCGTGCGCTGCGAGCCGCTGAACACCGCGTTGGCGGCGGCCACGATCTGCGGCGACGACCGGTAGTTGCGCACGAGCTCGACGCGGGTGGCGTCGTCGAAGCGGTTCGCGAACGTGCGCAGCGCGGCCGGCGACGCCCCCGCGAACGTGTAGATGGTCTGGTACGGGTCGCCGACGACGCACACGTCGGAGCGACCCCCGAGCCACAGGTCGAGCAGCGTGGACTGCAGCGGGTTGACGTCCTGGAACTCGTCGACGACGAACCAGCGGTACTGGCTGCGGACCTGCGCCGCGATGCGCTCGTCGCCGTCGAGCATGCCGGCGGTGAACAGCAGGATGTCCTCGAAGTCGATCTTGCGCTGCTCGCGCTTGATGTCCTCGTACGCCCGGAAGGCGGCGCCGACGTCGCCGAGGTCGAGGTCGCCGACCGAGCGGCCCGCGGCGCGGCGGGTGTACTCGTCGGGCACGACGTTGCTGACCTTGGCCCACTCGATCTCGGACGCCAGGTCGCGCACGATCGCGTTGTCGGGGCGCACCCCGACCCGGCGGGCGGCTCCGGCCACGAGGGCGAACTTCGACGAGATGATCTCCGGCAGGTCGCCGCCGTAGTACTGCGGCCAGAAGTAGCGCAGCTGCCGCAGCGCCGCCGAGTGGAACGTGCGCGCCTGGACCCCCGGCGCCCCCAGCTGCGACAGGCGACCCCGCATCTCCCCCGCGGCCCGGGTCGTGAACGTGACCGCCAGGACCTCCTGCGGCTTGTACAGACCCGTGTCGACGCCGTACGCGATGCGGTGCGTGATGGCGCGGGTCTTGCCCGTGCCGGCACCCGCGATGACCGCGACGGGACCCTTGAGCGCCACGGCGACCTCGCGCTGCTCGGGATCGAGCGCCTCGAGCAGGGGGTGGGACGTGGTGCTGATGCTGGGCTCCTGGAAGGAATCAGATGCTGGGGGGCGTGGTTGACTCCAGCGTAGAGGTCGAAGGAGACAGTCCCATGAGCGAGACGTTCACGATGTACAGCACCCCCTGGTGCGGCTACTGCCACCGGCTCAAGAGCCAGCTCAAGCGCGAGGGCATCACGTTCGACGAGGTCGACATCGAGCAGGTCCCCGAGGCCGCGAAGCTCGTCGAGAAGGCCAACAACGGCAACCAGACCGTCCCGACCCTGGTCTTCGCCGACGGCACCGCGCTGACCAACCCCTCGGTCGCGCAGGTCAAGGCCCAGCTCGCCCTCGCCTGACGGTTCCGCTCGGCCCGCCCCACCCGGTGGTTGAGGTGCGAGTGCGCTCTGGCGCGCGAGCCTCGAAACCATCCCGCACGTGACCGCTCACGGTGGTGCGGGACAAGCGGCATGGACCGGGAGCCGGTTCCTCGGTATCCCGGAGCCTTCCGCTCTGCACGGCACGGCAACTCGCCCTCGGGCACGGCAAATTTGCCGTGCCCTGGGACGAATTGCCGTGCTACGTGCCCCCGGACACCCTCAGCGATCCCCCGAACTGCCACCACGGCCCGGCGGTGCTCACCCCTGCTCGATCGACACGTCTCCGGAGTCGGTCTCGACCGCGATGAGCGCCTCGGCACCGTCGCCGCCGTCGGGCAGGTCGGACTCGACGTCGCCTGATCCGGACTCGGTGACGACGTCGTAGGTCAGGTCGCCGCCTGGCACGGTCACGTCGACGTCGCCGGACTCCGTGACCGCCTTGACGCCGTAGGGCTGCGTCGCGAAGGCCAGGTCGACGTCGCCCGAGGTGGTCGTGACGCCGATGTCGAGCGTCGCGAGGTCGCGACCCGTGACGTCGCCGGATCCGGTCTGGACGGACACGAGACCGCCCACGGCCTCGAGGTCGACGTCACCGCCGTCGGTGTCGACCTCGAACTGCGCCCCCTCCGGCACCCCGATCGTCACGGTGCCACCGCAGCCCGGGATCAGCAGCGACAGGCACGACGCGCCCAGGACGATCGTGCCACCGTCCTGCTCGGTCTCCAGGTCCGTCGGCAACCACCCGCTCACGAGCTCGGCGTCGACCGTGATCTCGTCCGCGTCGGCCTGGACGACCTTCACGTCGAGGTTCTCGACGACGAACCGCAGCGGCTGGCTCGGGTCGGCCGTGAACGTTTCGGCGACCGTGTCGGTGCTGCGGGTGAGCCGACCGATCCCCAGGACCAGGCCGAGGACGACCAGCACCACGACGACCGTCGCCACGACCGTGATGAGCGTGCGCGCCAGCGGCGACCGCGGGTCGGTCAAGTCGTCGATCTCGGGCTCGACCGGGTCGGTCATGCCAGGCCCTCGGGCAGCGGCGCCTTGTCGGTCTTCGCGACCGAGACGGGCACGACGTCCGCGGCACCCATGCGCGCCGCGTCGGCGGTCTCGTCGTCGGGCATCGTCTGGCTCTCGCGCTCGGCCTCGACCCGCTTGAGGTAGTGCTCGACCTCGCGGTTGCGCTGCGCCTTGCTCCAGCCGAGGGCCTTGCCCATCAGCTCGGCGACCTCGGTCGCGACCTCGGTGCCGCGGTCGAACGTCTCGAAGGAGATGCGCGTGCGGCGGGCGATGACGTCGTCGAGGTGGCGGGCACCCTCGTGGGTCGTGCCGTAGACGACCTCGGCGCGCAGGTAGTCGTCGGCCCCGCCGAGCGGCTTGCCCAGGTCGGGGTACTTCTGGACGAGGTCGAGCAGCTCCAGCGTCAGCGAGCCGTAGCGGTTCAGCAGGTGCTCGATGCGCCCGACGCTCAACCCGGAGCCGTCGGCGAGCTGGTGCCGCTGGTTCCACAGCGCCTCGTAGCCGTCGGCGCCCAGCAGCGGGACGTCCTCGGTGCACGACGGTGGCACCTTGCGGTCGAGCTCGCCGCTCATCGCGTGCACCGCGGCGTCGACGGCGTCCTTCGCCATGACGCGGTACGTCGTGTACTTGCCGCCCGCGATGACCACGAGGCCCTTGGTGCTGGTCGACACCGCGTGCTCGCGCGAGAGCTTGCTCGTGGCGTCGGACTCCCCCGCCAGCAGCGGCCGCAGGCCCGCGAACACGCCCTCGACGTCGTCGTGGGTCAGCGGCTCGACCAGGACCGAGTTCACGTGGTCGAGCAGGTAGTCGATGTCGCTGCGGCTCGCCGCCGGGTGGTCCTTGCTGAGCGACCAGTCGGTGTCGGTCGTGCCGATCATCCAGTGCCGGCCCCACGGGATCACGAACAGGACGGACTTCTCCGTGCGCAGGATCAGGCCCGACTCGCCGCGGATGCGGTCGCGGGGCACGACGAGGTGGATGCCCTTGGAGGCGCGCACGTGGAACTGGCCGCGCTCCCCCGCGAACGACTGCGTCTCGTCGGTCCACACCCCCGTGGCGTTGACGACCTGGCGGGCACGGACGTCGATCTCCTTGCCGGTCTCGAGGTCGGCCACCCGCGCGCCGACGACGCGACCGCCCTCGCGGAGGAGGTCGACGACGCGGGCGCGGGTCGCGACGTGCGCGCCGTAGGCGGCGGCCGTGCGGGCGATCATCATCGTGTGGCGGGCGTCGTCGACCTGCCCGTCGTAGTACTGCAGGGCGCCGACGAGGGCGTCCTTGCGCAGCGCGGGCATGATGCGGCGCGCCCCGCGGCGCGTCAGGTGGCGGTGGTGCGGCACGCCGCGCGAGCGCCCCGAGAGGCGGGCCATCGAGTCGTACAGCAGCACGCCGGAGCCGGCGTAGAAGCGCTCCCAGACGTGGTGCGTGAGCGGGTAGAGGAACGGCACGGGCTTCACGAGGTGCGGCGCGAGCTTCTCGAGCAGCAGGCTGCGCTCGGCGAGCGCCTCCGCGACGAGGCGGAAGTCGAGCATCTCCAGGTAGCGCAGGCCACCGTGGATCAGCTTGCTCGAGCGGCTCGACGTGCCGGAGGCGAAGTCGCGCGCCTCGACCAGGCCGACCGAGAGGCCGCGGGTCGCAGCGTCCAGCGCAGCACCCGCGCCGACGACCCCGCCGCCGATCACGAGCACGTCGAGGTGCGTGGACCCCAGCGCGTCGAGGGAGTCCTGCCGGGAGGAGGGAGACAGCGCTACCGATCGCATGGGGACCAGTCAATCAGGCCTCCACCACCCCCACATCTCCGCTCGCGAGTGGATTCCCGCCCCCTCGCGAGTGAATTCCCGCCCCTCCGCGAGCGAGTTTCCGCCCCGGCCCCCACCCGCGAGGGGCGGAAAATCACTCCTGACGGGGCGGAAATCCACTCCTGGGAGGGCGGAAACTCACTCGCGAGGGGTCGTTCAGACCCAGTCGTGGGTGCGGGTGACGGCCTTGGTCCACTTCGCGTGGGCGGATGTCCGCTGGGCGTCGTCCCACTGCGGCTCCCACTGCTTGCTCTCCTGCCAGTTGTCGACCAGCTCCTCGCAGCTCGACCAGAAGCCCACCGCGAGACCGGCGGCGTAGGCGGCGCCGAGCGCCGTGGTCTCGGTGACGACGGGGCGGCTGACCGTGACGCCCAGGACGTCCGACTGGATCTGCATGCAGAGGTCGTTGGCCGTCACCCCGCCGTCGACGCGCAGGATCGACAGGTCCAGGCCCGCGTCGACGACCATCGCGTCGACGACGTCCTTGCTCTGGAAGCAGATCGCCTCCAGCGCGGCGCGGGCGAGGTGGGCCTTGGTGTTGAAGCGCGACAGGCCGACGATCACGCCGCGGGCGTCGGGGCGCCAGTGCGGGGCGAACAGGCCCGAGAACGCCGGGACGAAGTACACGTCGCCGGTGTCCTCAACGCTCGCGGCGAGGGCCTCGGTCTCGGCCGCGTCGTCGATGAGCCCCAGCTGGTCGCGCAGCCACTGAATGGCCGATCCGGTGACCGCGATCGACCCCTCGAGCGCGTAGACGGCGGGGGCGTCGCCGAACTTGTACCCGAGCGTCGTGAGCAGGCCGTGGCTCGACCGCACGATCTCGGTGCCGGTGTTGAGCACCAGGAAGTTGCCCGTGCCGTAGGTGTTCTTGAGCTGGCCCGGCTCGAAGCACGCCTGGCCGACGAGGGCCGCGTGCTGGTCGCCGAGGTCGCCGGCCAGCCGCACCTCGCCACCGAACGGACCGTCGGCCAGGGTCGTGCCGTAGACCTCCGAGGACGAGCGGATCTCCGGCAGCATCTGGCGCGGCACGTCGAACACCGCGAGCAGCTCGTCGTCCCAGGCGAGCGTCTCCAGGTCCATCAGCATCGTGCGGCTGGCGTTGGTGACGTCGACCAGGTGCTGGCCGCCGTCGGGCCCGCCGGTGAGCCACCACAGCAGCCACGTGTCGATCGTGCCGAAGATCGCGTGTCCCGCCTCCGCGTCGTCGCGCACGCCGTCGACGTTGGCCAGGACCCAGGCGATCTTGCCGCCCGCGAAGTACGCCGCCGGTGGCAGGCCGGAGCGGTGACGGATGAGGTCGCCGTGCTTCTCGTCGGCCTCGGCCGCGATCTCGGCGGTGCGGGTGTCCTGCCAGACGATCGCGTTCGCGTACGGCTCCCCCGTGCGCCGGTCCCACACCACGGTGGTCTCGCGCTGGTTCGTCACGCCGACCGCGGCCAGGTCGGCGTGCGTCAGGTCGGCGCCCGCGAGCGCCTCGCGGATGCAGAGCTCGGTGTTGCGCCAGATCTCGGTCGCGTCGTGCTCGACCCAGCCGGCGCGCGGCATGATCTGCTCGTGCTCGACCTGGTGGCGGGCGACCTCGGCACCGGCGTGGTCGAAGACCATGAAGCGGGTGCTCGTCGTGCCTTGGTCGATCGCACCGACGTACCGGGCTCGATCAGAGGGGGCCTGCGTCATGCAGGGCAGCCTAGTGACGCAGGCCACCTCTCGGGAGCAACTCCGTCTCAGGCCAGGGTGCGCAGCGTGTCGACCAGCGGGGTGGTGGGACGGCCGATCAGCGCCGACAGCGTTCCGGGGGCGTCGGCGAGGTGGCCCTCGGCGATGTGGCCGTCGGTCGTGACGACGAAGAACACCGAACCCTCGTCGAGACCGGCACCGCTCAGGATCTCGCGGTGCTTGGCGGCGTCGACGTCGAGCACCGACACGTCGGAGCCGATGACCTCGCCGATCGCGGCGGCCAGCTCGGACTGCGTCCAGGCGACGTCTCCGGACAGCTCGTAGACCTGCTCCGGCGCGTCCGACGTGACCACGACGGCGGCAGCGGCGGCGAAGTCGTCCCGCGAGGCGCTCGCGACGCGGCCGTCACCGGCGCTCGTCACGACGGCACCGGAGGCGCGGGCCGCGTCGATGCTCGGCGCGTAGTTCTCGTGGTACCAGCCGTTGCGCAGCAGGCTGTAGGACAGGCCGGACGACGCGAGCAGCGCCTCGGTCTCGACGTGCTCGGGGGCGACGAGCAGCGGCGAGCCGTCGGCGTGCAGGACGCTCGTGTAGGCGATGAACGTGACGCCGGCGGCCCTCGCGGCCTCGATCACGTTGCCGTGCTGCACGGCGCGCTGCCCGATCTCGTTGCCCGAGACCAGCACGACCTTCTCGACGCCGGCGAAGGCGTCGGTGAGTGCAGCGACGTCGGTGTAGTCGGCGACGCGGACCTGCACGCCCTGCGCGGTGAGGTCGGCGGCCTTGGCCTCGTCACGGACGACGGCGACGACCTCCGACGCGGGGACGCGCTCGAGCAGCTGGGCGACGATGCGACGGCCGAGCTGGCCGGTGGCACCGGTGACGGCGATGGTCATGGTGGTTCCTCGTTCTGTCGTGGGGTGAAGTACTAACCAGACGTTAGCACTTACTTTCCGAAAGCACTACCCGTGGGTTAGCATGACTCCAGGAGGTTCCTCATGAGTGCACCGGACTACGACGTGTTCGCGACGCAGTGCCCGTCCCGCGAGACGCTGGAGCTCGTCACGAGCCGGTGGGGCACCCTGACCCTCGCCGCCCTGGCCGACGCCGGCCCCGCCCGCTTCGGCGAGCTGCGCCGCCGCATCGACGGCATCAGCGACAAGATGCTGTCCCAGACGCTCAAGCAGCTCACCGCGGGCGGCCTCGTCGCCCGCGCCGAGCACGACACCCTGGCCCAGCACGTCGACTACGCCCTGACCGACGCCGGCCAGACCGTCGCCGCCTCCGTCATCGCGCTCGTGCAGTCGGTCTACGCGGTCCAGCCCGCCCTCCACTGAGGCCCGCCGCGCGCCGATAGCGTGGGGACATGAACGAGCACCACGACGTCGTGATCGTGGGCGGCGGGCACAACGCGCTGGTCGCCGCCACCCTGCTGGCCAGGGCAGGACTCTCGGTCACCGTGCTGGAGCGGCTCGACCACGTGGGCGGGGCGGCCGTCAGCGCGCAGGCGTTCCCCGAGCACGAGGCGCGCCTCTCCCGGTACTCCTACCTCGTCAGCCTCTTCCCCGAGGCGCTGGTCGAGGAGCTGGGCCTGCGCCTCGAGCTCCGCTCGCGCGACACCGCCTCCTACACGCCGTACGTCCACGCCGACGGGACGGCCGACGGCCTGCTGGTCGAGACCGTGCCGGGCGAGGCGACCCGCGCGTCGTTCCGACGGCGGACGGGCGGCGACGACGAGCTGGCGGCGTGGCAGCGCTTCTACGCCGAGGTAGCACAGCTGGCCGACGCCGTGGCGCCGTCGCTGCTCGGCCCCCTCCCCCGCGCCTCGGAGGTCCGCGCCGCGTCGGACACGCAGATCTGGGAGGACCTCGTCGAGCATCCCCTCGGCGCGGCGATCGAGCAGCGCTTCGCCGACGACGTGGTGCGGGGCGTGGTCGCGACCGACGCCCTGATCGGCACGTTCGCCTCGCTCCACGACCCCTCGCTCGCCCAGAACCGCTGCTTCCTCTACCACCTGATCGGCAACGGCACGGGCGAGTGGCGCGTGCCGGTGGGCGGCATGGGCGCCGTGACGGGTGAGCTCGAGCGGGTCGCCCGGGAGGCCGGGGCTGAGATCCTCACGGCGGTCACCGTCACGGCGGTCGAGCCCGACGACGAGGGCGTCACGGTGACGGCCGGCGAGCGGTCCTGGCGCGCCGACCACGTGCTCTCCGGCGTCGCGCCCGCCGTGCTGGCCGACCTCCTCGGCACCCCGCTCGCGGTGCGACCCGAGGGTTCACAGCTCAAGGTCAACCTGCTGCTCTCGCGCCTGCCACGGCTCCGGAGCGGAGTCGATCCTGCGGTCGCCTTCGCCGGGACCCTGCACCTCGGCGAGGCGTACTCCGAGCTCGAGACGGCCTACGCCGAGGCCGCGGCCGGCACCCTCCCCACCAGGTCGGCTGGCGAGGTCTACTGCCACACCCTCACCGACCGCTCGATCCTCGGACCCGAGCTCGCTGCGACCGAGGCGCAGACCCTGACCTACTTCGGCCTCCACACCCCGCCGTCGACGCTGCCCGACGACGCGGCCGCGCGCGACGCGTACGCGCGCGTGCTCGCTGCACTCGACGCGCACCTCGCCGAGCCGATCGCCCCGCTCGTGCTGGGCGCCGAGGTCAAGACGCCGAGCGACATCGAGGAGGCGCTGGCGATGCCGGGCGGCCACATCTTCCACGGCGACCTGGCCTGGCCGTGGTTCGGCGACGACGAGGTCGCCGGCACCGCCGCACAGCGGTGGGGCGTCGCCACGGCACACCCCCGCGTGCTGGTGTGCGGCAGCGGATCGCGTCGCGGCGGAGCGGTGAGCGGGCTCGGAGGTCACAGCGCGGCGTCTGCCCTGCTGGAGCATCGGGCATCGACGAACTGAGGCAGACGCACTAATCTGCGGACATGTGGCACGCCGGTGACTCAGATCACGTCCGCCGATCCGCCCTCGTCACCGCCCTGGTCGCCGCCCTCCTGGTGCCCGGCGTCGCGGCCTCGGGCGAGGAGCTGGAGCCGGTCGGCTCGCGGGAGGCGGCCGAGCAGCGCGAGGAGTCCGACCCGACGCTCGTGCTCCTGCCCGAGCCCGGACCCCGCTCGGACGTGCCGCAGGACCGCTACGCGATGGCCGGCGGCTGCTACACGCTGGAGTCGCCCGACGGATTCGTCGCGACCTCCGGCGCGACCCTCAGCACCACCGCGGCAGCAGCGGACGCGACGCCGTTCCACTTTCAGGCCACCGAGCTCGGCCGCTACCTGCTGTTCGACCCGGCCGAGCACTTCGTCGCCCGTGGGGCGAACGGCCCCACCGTGGCCGAGACGCCCAGCCCCGACGCCGAGTTCACGATCGATCTCGGCCCCGACGGCTTCGTCGTGGAGGGCCTGGGCACGTTCGACCTGCGCCTGACCGACGGCTGCGCGCCATGGGACGAGATCGAGGTCAACGTCGAGGGCCCGGTCTTCGCCGGCACCTCGCCGCTCCAGGAGGTCCGTGGCTACCTCGACGACCACATCCACCACATGACGTCCGGCTTCCTCGGCGGCAACATCCACTGCGGCAAGCCCTGGCACCCGTACGGCGTGAAGTTCGCCCTGGTCGACTGCCAGGACCACCTGACGACGCAGGGCCAGCTCGCGATCCCCGAGATCGTGCTGAGCGGCAAGCCCGAGCACGATCCCGTCGGCTGGCCGACGTTCGAGGACTGGCCGGCCTACGACTCCCTCACGCACGAGGGCACGTACTACAAGTGGGTCGAGCGGGCCTGGCGCGGCGGCCAGCGGCTCTGGGTCAACCTGCTCGTCGAGAACCACATCCTCTGCTCGGTCTACCCGGGCCCCAACAAGACGTGCAACGACATGGACTCGATCCGCACGCAGGCCGCCGAGACGCGCGCGTTCGAGAACTACGTCGACGCACAGTGGGGCGGACCCGGGAAGGGCTGGTACCGCGTCGTGACGACCCCCGCCGAGGCCCGCGCCGTGATCAACCAGGGCAAGCTCGCAGTCGTGCTCGGCACCGAGTCGAGCAACCTGTTCGGCTGCAGCACGATCCTCGACTCGCCCCAGTGCGACCAGCAGGCCGTGATCGACGGGCTCGACGAGCTGCAGGAGCTCGGGATCCGCCAGATGGTCCCGACGCACAAGTTCGACAACGCGTTCTCGGGCACCAAGGGCGACGAGGGCTTCAACGGCATCGTGACCAACGTCGGCAACGTCCTCGCGAGCGGCTCGTTCCTGAACATGGAGCCGTGCGCCGAGGGAGCGGCGGCCGACAACGCCCAGCTCAACCCCAGCGCGCTGCCCGTGCCCGAGCTCGCCAACCTGCTGGGCGACCTGTTCGAGGTCATCGCGGTGGGCAACCCGCTGCCGGTGGCACTGCCGCTGTACGGGCCGGGGCCGCAGTGCAACCAGCGCGGCCTGACCGACATGGGCCGGTTCATGATCGAGCAGATGGTCGCGCGGAACATCATCTACGACGTCGACCACATGAGCGCCCTCGGTCGGTCCGAGGCGCTGACCGAGTTCGAGGCGGTCGGGTACTCCGGCGTCATCTCGAGCCACTCGTGGTCCGACCCCAGTGCGATCCCGCGCATCTTCGCGCTCGGCGGCCTGGTCAGCTCCTACGCGGGCGACAGCACGGGCTTCGTCGAGGAGTGGACGGGGCACGTCGAGGACATGGACGGCCGCTTCTACTTCGGGATCGGCTACGGCGCTGACACCAACGGTCTCGGCGTCCAGGGCGCGCCGCGCGGCGCGGACGTCGCCAATCCGGTGACGTACCCGTTCCAGGGCACGTTCGGCGTGGAGATCGACCACCAGCACTCGGGTGAGCGCGTCTACGACGTCAACGTCGACGGCGTCGCGCACTACGGCCTCTACCCCGACTGGATCGAGGACCTGAAGAAGATCGGCGGACAGGCCATCGACGACGACCTGGTCCGCGGGCCCGAGGCGTACCTGCAGATGTGGGAGCGGGCGAACGGCATCACGAACGACGCGTGCCGCCAGCCCGAGCTGCGTCGTCAGGCGAGCGAGTTCGCGACGATCGCGGCCGGCACGAGCTCCGACGACGTGCTGACGGGCTTCGGCCAGCCGCACCTGCGCCGCGACTCGACCTACCAGTACTGCGCGCTCGACGGCGCCTCCGAGGCCACCGTCACCGTGACCTTCGCCGGCACCGCGGTCGCGACCGTCAGCACCGGCGACCCGGCCACGTCGACCGGCGGCGGCACCCCGACCGACGGCGGCACGGGGGTCGTCGGGACGGACGGGCGGACGCTCGGGGGCAGCGGCACCGTCACGAACGGCACGGGCCGCATCCCCGACACGGGCGGACCGGGCCTCGGCACGCTCCTCGGCGGACTGCTCGCACTGCTGCTCGGCACCGCGATCGTCGCTTCTCCCCGTCGTCTCAGGGCGGACGGTCGCGACGGAGACGCCGGGTGAACGCAGCCTGACCGCCCGATTTCGGGACGGGCGGTCAGGCTGGTAATGTTTTCCCCCGCGCACCCCTAGCTCAATTGGCAGAGCAGCTGACTCTTAATCAGCGGGTTCTCGGTTCGAGTCCGAGGGGGTGTACCACTCGCCCTCCGACCTTCGGGTCGGAGGGCGTTTCCCGTTCTGCCCCATCGCCGGTTCACAGACTTCGGGGATTTCCTGCGGACCCTGCACGGCTGGCTCCATCATCGCGAGATGGGCCGAACCGGACAGCAGATGCGTCGCCGCACCACCCAGTCGATCGCCGCCTCGACACCGACCCCGCGTCGCACCACCCGGGCACCCGGGCGGGGAGCCCGGCTGCGGTACTGGTTCGACGGCACGATGGCGCACGGCACGCCCGCGCTGGTCGCGTGGCTCGCCCTCGTGACGCTGGTGCTGATCACCGCGTTCTCGCTGTTCCTGCTCGTGACCCAGTGGGCCCCGGCGCCCGAGGAGGGTGAGCGCCCCGGATTCTTCGGTCAGCTGTTCACGACCCTGATGCACGCCCTCGACCCCGGCACCGTGGCCGGCGACACCGGCTCGTGGTTCTTCCTGGTCGCGATGCTCGTGCTCACGATCGCGGGCCTGTTCATCGTCAGCGCCCTGATCGGCGTGATCGCCGCCGGCATCGACAACCGCCTGGCCGACCTGCGTCGCGGCCGGTCGCTCGTGGTCGAGCGCGACCACACCGTGATCCTCGGCTGGAGCGACACCGTGTTCGCGATGCTGCGCGAGCTGAGCATCGCGAACGAGAGCCGCAAGCGACCCGCCGTCGTGGTGCTGGCCGACCGCGACAAGGTCGAGATGGAGGAGGAGATCCGCGACAAGGTCGACGACCTGCGCGGCACCCGCGTGGTCGTGCGCTCCGGGTCGCCCCTCGACCTCGGCGACCTGCGCCTCGCGTCGCTGCGGGAGGCCCGCTCGATCATCGTCCTCTCCCCCGACGACGCCGATCCTGATCCCGGCGTCATCAAGACCCTGCTGGCGCTGAACCACGACACCGAGATCACCGCGCCCGTCGTCGCGGAGATCCGGGACCCCGAGAACCTCGAGGCGGCACGGCTGGTGGGAGGCGACCGGTCGATCGTGCTCGACAAGCAGGAGACCGTGGCCCGGCTCCTCGTGCAGAGCGCCCGGCAGTCCGGCGCAGCCGCGGTCTACACCGAGCTGTTCGACTTCGACGGCGACGAGATCTACTTCCACCTCGATCCGCGGCTGGCCGGCGCGACGTACTCCGAGGCGGTCCTGGCCTACGAGGACGTCTCCGTCATCGGTCTCGCGACGAGCGACGGCCGCGTGCGCCTCAACCCGCCGAGCGACACCTCGGTCGGCGATGCAGAGCTCGTCGTGGTCGCCTCGGACGACTCGGTGCTGACCTCCACGACCGCGCGCAAGGGCGATGTCGACGCCACTGCCGTGTCGACCGCGAGCGTCGTCGTCGAGCGCCCGAGCCAGATCCTGGTCCTGGGCTGGAACAGCCGCGCGACCACGGTCCTGCGCGAGCTCGACCAGTACTCCGCGCCCGGGAGCAGCCTGCAGATCGTGACCGAGCTCGGTGATCCCGTGCTGCCGCCGCTGACGAACCTGACTGCCACGGTCGAGAAGGTCCGCACCCTCGACCGCGCGACCCTCGCGGGGCTTTCGATCATCGACCTCGACCAGGTCATCGTGCTCTGCTACTCCGACGACCTCGACGTGCAGCACGCCGACGCCCGCACGCTCGTCACGCTGCTGCACCTGCGCGAGATCGTCGGCGGCCGCACGGGCGGACCGACCGTGGTGAGCGAGATGCTCGACGACCGCAACCGTGCCCTGGCCCAGGTCGCGCAGGTCGACGACGTCATCGTCAGCGACGAGATCATCAGCCTGATGCTGAGCCAGCTGTCGGAGAACGTGCGCCTGGCGGCGGTCTTCGAGGACCTGCTCGACGCGGACGGCGCCGAGGTCTACCTGCGTCCTGCGGGCGGCTACGTGCAGGTCGGCGTGAGGGCGACGTACGCGACGGTCGTCGCGGCCGCGGCCGCTCGGGGCGAGACGGCCCTCGGCTACCGGATCACCGCCGACGGACCGGCTGGCATCGTCGTCAACCCGGCCAAGTCGCGCACGTTCACGATCACCGAGGACGACCTCGTGATCGTGCTCGCCGACGACTGACAGAGGTGCCACAGGCCGACGCCAGTCGGCTCCGATCCTGAGTTCCTACGGTCACGACATCTGATGTCGTCCCGAGAAGAGGAACCCGGTGTTCACCACCTACCTGAGGCGCGAGCTCAGCGGCCGCCGCAAGCAGACCGCGATCGTCGCGATCGGCATGGCCGTCGCCATCGCGCTGGTCATCATCGTCAACGCCTTCGCCGCCGGCGTGCGCGACGCCCAGAGCGAGGCACTCGCCTCGGTCTACGGCGTCGGCACCGACGTCACCGTCACCCAGGCCCCCGAGGCCGGCAGCGGCGGTCCCGGCCAGGGCGGGCAGTTCCAGTTCGAGGAGGGAGCCGAGCTGTCGCAGGAGCGCCTCAGCACCGGCATGGGCACGACCGCCTTCGCGTCGTCCGACCTGGCCACGATCACCGACCTCGACGGCGTCGCAGCAGCGGTCGCGACGCTCTCGCTCGAGAACTCGAGCTTCAGCGGCGAGGTGCCCGACCAGAGCGCGACCCCCCAGAACGGCCCTCCGACGGACGGCTCCGGCGGCTCCGGCGGCCCGAGCTCGTTCTCGATCGATCGGTTCTCCGTGACGGGCGTCGACGCCTCGTCCGACGCGCTCGGACCGCTGACCACGATGGCCGTCACCGACGGCGAGGGTCTGTCCTCGGCCGGCGACACCGACGCCGTGGCCGTGCTGGACTCGGTCTACGCCAGCGAGGTCGGCCTCGCGGTCGGCGACACGATCTCCGTCGGCGGCACCGAGCTGACCGTCATCGGCATCGCGACCTCCACGAGCGGCGAGGGCGTCGCGACGGAGTCGAACGTCTACGTCCCGCTGGCGCTCGCGCAGTCCCTGTCGGGCCTGACCGACCAGGTCTCGACGGTCTACGTGCAAGCCACGTCGGCCGACGCCGTCAGTGGCGTCGCCGACGCGATCAGCACCGCCCTGCCCGACCTCTCGGTCGAGACGCAGGAGGACCTGGCCTCGTCGGTCACGGGCTCGCTCTCCAGCGCGTCGGACCTGGCCTCCTCGCTGGGCCGCTGGCTCTCGATCGCCGTCCTCGCGGCCGCGTTCGGCCTGGCCGTCCTGTTCACGGTCGCCGGCGTCAACCGCCGGACCCGCGAGCTCGGCACGCTGAAGGCGATCGGCTGGTCCCGTCGACGCGTGATCGGCCAGGTCGCGGGCGAGTCGCTCGTGCAGTCGCTGATCGGCGGCGCGATCGGAGCCGTCGTCGGCCTGCTCGCGATCATCGGCCTCAACCTGGCGAGCATCACCCTGACGGCAGCCCAGGCGGCGACCGCGGGTCCCGGGGCTCCCCCCGGTGGGGGCGGACCGGGTGGCGCCGGTGGCCCCGGCGGTGCCGCCGAGACCACGACCAGCGCGGTCGACCTCGTGCTCCACGCGCCCATCAGCCCCCAGATCGTCGCGATCGCCCTCGGCGTCGCGGTCGTCGGCGGCCTCCTGGCCGGCGCCGTCGGAGGCTGGCGCGCCGCCCGCCTCAGCCCCGCCGTCGCCCTGCGATCCATCGCCTGACGGCACAGCGATCCATCGCCTGACCCCCACACGACAGGACATCGACATGTACTCCATCACCGGACTGACCAAGACGTACGCGACGAAGGAACGGGGCACGATCTCGGCCCTCGCCGGGGTCGACCTCGAGATCGCCGACGGCGAGCTCGTCTCGATCCAGGGCCCCACGGGCGGCGGCAAGTCGACGCTGCTGCAGATGCTCGGCGCGCTCGACCGGCCGACCGACGGATCGATCAAGGCCTTCGACCACGACCTCGCCGCGCTGAGCGACGCCGAGCTGACCACGATCCGCGCGCAGAGCATCGGCTTCGTGTTCCAGCACTACAACCTGATCCCGACGCTGACCGCCGCCGAGAACGTCGAGGCCGCGATCCTGCCGGTCAACTCCGGCGGGAAGGTCACGGCGCAGGCGCGTGCCGAGCGGGCGCGCGAGGTGCTGGCCCAGGTCGGTCTGGCCGACCGTGCCACGCACCGGCCGGCCGAGCTGTCGGGCGGACAGCAGCAGCGTGTCGCGATCGCCCGGGCGCTCGTGAAGCGACCCGAGGTCCTCCTGGCCGACGAGCCGACCGGCAACCTCGACGAGGCGATGCGCGACGAGATCTGGGACGTCATCGAGACGCTGCACGCCGAGCGCGGGCTGACCGTCGTGCTGGTCACCCACGACACCGCGATCGCGCGCCGCACCCCGCGACGCCTGCGCATCGCGAACGGGAGGCTGACCGAGCTGGACTGAGGGGCGGTCACGCCGGGGATCCCGAGTTGTCCCCAGGCCGAATCGTGGCCCCGGCTGGGTGTCAGCGGGGATCGATTGACTGGTCTCATGTTCGAGGATCTGGTGCCGGAGGAGCTGCTCGCCGCTGTGGCGTGCGCTGACTACCGGGTGCTGGAGCCGATCGACGTGATGGGCGGCAAGCACATCGACGCGATCGCGGCGTTGGAGCGGCTGATGCGCGTCGCGCAGGCCCGGATCGTGGAGCACACGGCCGACCTGTATGCGTTGCGGCGGCTGGAC
>NZ_BAAAME010000001.1:61598-173998 GCF_039529015.1 Aeromicrobium alkaliterrae | reverse complement strand
TTCGAGTGATGCACCTTCGGCCGCTCGGACACGCCACCGCCGAGTACCTTACGTCAGCCCTGCCATGACGGCCCAATGGGGTCGATTCCTCGCAAACCTTGCGGATCGTCACAGGATCGCCCTATGTAGGGCGGGTTCTCTAGAACTACCGATTCCAAGGAGCCTTGCTGTGAGCGATCAGACGACACCCCGGTCCGACGGCCAGTACCCCGCCGTTCCCCCGCCCCCGCCCCACGGCGCGGTCCCGCCGCCACCGCCCCCGGCGTTCACCCCGCCGCCGGCGCGGGCGAACCACCGCCGCGGCCTGGCGATCGCCGCCGTCGGCGTGGGTGCGGCGCTGCTGTTCGGGGCCGGCTCCGCAGGCCTGACCTACGCGATCACCGAGGCGCACGCGAACAGCGGCACCACGGCCGCCCCCGGCATCACCGAGCTCGTCCCGAACGACCAGGGCCAGACCCAGAACGCCAGCTCCCCGGCGACGGATGCAACAGAAGAGCAGGAGGCCGGCCTGGTCTACATCAACACCGTCGTCGGCTACGGCGACGGCGGCGGTGCGGGCACCGGCATGATCCTGACCAAGAACGGCACGATCCTCACCAACCACCACGTCATCGAGGGCGCGACCAAGATCGAGGTCGAGGTCGTCAGCACGGGCGAGACCTACCAGGCCGACGTGGTCGGCTACGACGCGACGGCCGACGTCGCGGTGCTGCAGCTGCAGGACGCGTCGAACCTGACGACCGTCTCGCTCGACACCGCGCAGGACGTCGCCGTCGGCGACGCGATCACCGCGGTCGGCAACGCCAACGGCGACGGCGGCGCGGCCAGCGCGGCGGCCGGTGTCGTCACCGACCTCGACCAGAGCATCACCGCCCAGTCGAGCACGGGCTCGGAGGAGCTCGCAGGCCTCATCGAGGTCGACGCCGACGTCGTGGGCGGCGACTCCGGCGGAGCGCTCTACGACGAGGACGGCGACGTCATCGGCATGACGACGGCTGCGTCGTCGGGCCAGCAGGACATCGTCGGCTACGCCGTTCCGATCCGCGACGCCCTGACGGTCGCGAAGAAGATCGTCGCCGGCACCGAGACCGAGACGAACCACCTCGGCGACAGCGCCTTCCTCGGCGTGCAGCTCGACCCGCAGTCGCAGACCCCGCTCGTCGCGGGCACGATCGAGGACACCGCCGCCGCCGAGGCCCAGATCGCGGCCGGCAGCACCATCACCTCGTTCGAGGGAACCCCTGTCAACACCCCCGACGAGCTCTCCGGCCTCATCGCCGAGCACGCCCCGGGCGACAGCGTCACCCTGACGTGGGTCGACGGATCCGGCGCCGAGCACACCGCCACGGTGACGCTCAAGGCCGGACCCGTCGGCTGACCCACCCGCGACCGGGGCTCAGGCTGCGGCCTGGGCCCCGGTCGCGCGTGCGGCCTGCCGGTTCTTCACCACCGCGTCGACCACGGTGCCCACCTCGACCGCGATCGCGACCAGCACGACACCGAGGTTGATCCGGTCGAGCACGGTCGGAGTGATGTCGAGCGCGGCGACGAGCTCGGGACTGATCAGCTCGCCCTGCGTCGCGAGCCACACCACCGGAACGATCCACGCCAGGGACGTGATCACGACCCCCGCGACGATGCCCCACGAGTAGGAACCGACGCGGTACTTCGCGACCTCGAGCACCATGCAGAGCACGAGCACGCCGATCAGGAACGGCAACCAGAAGGACCACAGGTCGGGGTTCAGCACGGCGACGTCGTCGCCGTCGGGCCCGTCGATCCAGCTGCGGAAGTGCTGCAGCACGAGCACCGCGATGATGACGCCGATCGTGACGACGCCGCCGATCGCGTCCGCCAGCGAGACCTGCTGGCGCTTCGGCAGCTCCGGCAGCTGGTCGACCGTCCACCGAGGCAGCTTGGCGTCGACGTCCACGCGCTCGAGGATCGCGAAGGCGAGCGTCACCCAGAAGGCCACCTGGAACGCCGCCTCGATCGCCGTGCCGATGCCGGCACCGATGACGTCCCCCGCGTCGCCGTCGCTGGCGAGGCTGCCGATCGCCGCACCCGCTCCGGCCAGCACGGGCACCCAGATCAGGCCGATCAGCAGGATCTTCCACCAGAGCAGGAAGTAGCGCGGACCGATGAGGTGCAGCGGACGGTTCGCGTACTGGGCGGCGAGCGCCGCTGGGTTGCCGAGCTCGGCCAGCACGGCTCGCTCGGCCTCGACCGGGTCCTCCCCGGCCTCCACCCGGCCCGCGACCATGTCGTCGATCGTGGCCGTGAGCTCGCGGGCGATGTCGGTGCGCTTCTCCTCGCCCATCCACCGCGTCGTCGCGTGGACGTAGCGATCGGTCAGCGTGGTGGTCGTCGTGGTCATGAGGCAGTCCCCTCGGTCAGTCGGTTCACGGAGGTCCGGAGGGCGTCGAGGTCGGCGAGCATCGCCGCCAGGACGCGCTCCCCCTCCGGCCCGGTGCGGTAGATCTTGCGCGGACGCGACGCCGTCGTGTCCCACTCGGCGGTCAGGAGGCCCTGCTCCTCGAGGCGGCGCAGCAGCGGGTAGAGCGTGTTGGCGTCGACCGCGATACCGGCCTGGCTCAGCGTCTGCAGCAGGGCGTAGCCGTACCCGGGCTCGCGGAGCGCCGCGAGGCTCGCCATCACGGCGGTGCCACGGCGGAGCTCCTGGAGGTGCCCGGGAAGTACGTCGTCCTTTGTCATGTGTAGGACATTACTGTGCGTCACACAGTATGACAAGAACGGTGGGTACCGGTTCCCCCTTCGAGGCTCCTTCGTCGCACCTCAGGGGGCGGAACGCGCGAACGCCCCGGCCGGCGGCCGGGGCTTTCGTGGGAGGTGGGTCAGACGGCGGCGGTGAGGGCCTCGACCTCGTCGTCGCTGAGCTGCAGCGCGGCGGCGGCCACGTTGTCTTCGAGGTGGTCGACGCTCTTCGTGCCCGGGATCGGGAGCACGACGGGCGAGCGGTGCAGCAGCCAGGCCAGCGCGAGCTGCGACGGGCTCGTGCCGTGCTGGCCGGCGAGCTCGGTGAGCGGTCCGTCGCTGGCCGCGAGCTCACCGGTGGCGAGCGGGAACCACGGGATGAACGCGATGTTCTCGGCCGTGCAGTGGTCGAGCAGCTCCTGCGCGTCGCGGTGGGCGAGGTTGTAGAGGTTCTGCACCGAGACGATCTCCGCCGTCTGCTGCGCCTCCTTGAGCTGCGCGACGTCGACCTCGCTGAGGCCGATGTGGCGCACCTTGCCCTCGTCCTGCAGCTCCTTGAACGCGCCGACCTGGTCGGCGATCGGCACCTCCGGGTCGATGCGGTGCAGCTGGATCAGGTCGATCCGCTCCAGGCCGAGGCGGCGCAGGCTCAGCTCGACCTGCTGCTTGAGGTAGGCCGGGCGGCCGACGGGGATCCACTCGCCCGGGCCCGTGCGCGTCAGGCCGGCCTTGGTCGCGATGACGACGTCGTCGGCATAGGGGTGGAGGGCCTCGCGGATGAGCTCCTCGGAGACCGTCGGCCCGTACGAGTCGGCGGTGTCGACAAGGGTCACGCCGAGCTCGACGGCGCGGCGCAGCACGGCGACGGCACCGTCGCGATCCTTCGGCCACCCCCACACCCCGTCGCCCGTGATCTGCATGGCGCCGTAACCGAGACGGTGGACCGGGAGGTCTCCTCCCAGGGCGAAGGTTCCTGCGGCGGACGCGGTGGGCTGGTTCATGAACACTCCTGTGTCTGGGGTACCTCTGGGTCAACGAGCCGCAGGCGGCGAACCTTCCCCGGTCAGGACCTTCTCAGGCTCGGCCTCGACGGCCGGTGCCTCCGCCGGCGCAGCCCCGCGCCGCCGCCACACCACCGCGGCGACGACGAGGGCCACGAGCAGCAGGCCGGTCCACGGGATCGCAGGGCTGCGGAAGTCGGCCGTGGTCGCCCCGGGAGCCGTGATCTGGTCCTCCCCGACGACGAGCCCAGCCGTCTCGACCTTCCCTGAGAGCACCATCACGGGCCAGGCGTCGAGCTCGACGACGCCCGTCGTCGTGTCGCCCGGCAGCAGCTCGTCGACCGTCACGAGCTCCTCCGAGCCGCCGACGCCGAGCAGACCGGCCGCCTCGACCCGCGTGCCGGCGCCGACCCGCGTGTTGCCGGTGTTCTCGATCTCGTAGCGCACCGTCAGCGTCCCCGGACCGAACGGGATCCACGACGAGCGGTAGTCCGTCTCGGTCACGTCGACCGTCAGCGCGGGCTCGATCTCTCCCGCGACCTGCAGGTGCAGCCGCACGCCGACCCGGTGCGTCACGGTCAGGTCGTCGCCCCCGGCGCTGAGGGCGACCGCGATCCCGGCGGGGTGGTCGCCCGGAACGGCGTCCGCCGGCACCGTGACCGTGACGGGCAGGACCCGGGTCTCACCGGCGGCGACCGCGACGGTGCCGTCGGCGGCGAGCCCGTCGATCGTGATCCAGTCACCTGAGTCGACCGGCTCGCCAGGAGCGATGTCGAAGGCGCCGTTGTCGCCGAGGAGCCCGTCGCCCGCGACCACCGTGAAGGTCGCCGCCTCGGACCCGAGGTTCGTCACCGCGACGTGGTCCTGGACCGACGCGCCCGGGTCGACGACGTGACGCAACGAGATCCGCTGGTCGGGACCCGCTGCGGTGGCGGGTCCGACGCTCCACTCGGTGTCGGCGTGGGACGGCGCGGCGCTCCACCCGACGCCGACGAGGGCGAGCAGGAGGGCCAGGGCGGTCGAGGTCGTGCGGGTCATCAGGGGTCCTTCACGAGGAGGGCGGAACGGGGCGGACGCCGGAGCGGAGCCGTGTGCGGCTCCACCCCGGCGCCCCGAGGGACGAGACCTTCTGGGTCAGTCCTTCGCGAACAGCGTCAGCGTGATCTCGCTGCCGTAGCGACCGGCCTCGGCGTCGGCCGGGACCGACAGGTCGAGGTCGGCCTCGACCGACGTGGAGCCCACGCGGGTCAGACGATCGGACTCGGCCAGCGTGGCCGGCGCCTCGAGGGTCGCGGTGCCACCGGCGGTGGCGCCGCCCTGCGACGCGAGCACGCGCGGCAGCCACGAGAGCGCCTCGGCACCGAACTCCCGGTTGCCGGCGACGAACGACGTGGCCGATCCGGAGAGCGTCCAGCCCTTGCCCTGCGCCTGCGCCTCGTTCCGCGAGTCGTTGACGAGGACCTCGGGCAGCTTGGCGCTCTGCTGGGTGCCGTCACCCTCGAACGCGATCGTCGAGCCGGCACCCGGGAGCGCGAGGCTCAGCTGGCCTGCCGGCGTGAGCGGGATCGTCGCCTCGAGGCCGTAGCCCGCGGGGTTCGTCGAGCTCGCGTGGCCGAGCAGGTCGAAGACCGTCTGGCCCACGTCGGTGTTGTCGAGGTAGGCGCCGCGCACGACGTCCCAGCTCGACGCCCGGTCCTGCAGGACCTCCGACCCCGCGCCCTTGGCGTACAGCGGCACGAGCGCGTTGGTGTGGTTGCCCGAGTGCCACGAGACGTTCGGCAGCTCGCCGGCCTCACCCGTCAGCGGCGTCCAGCCCGTGCCGGGTCCTGCGCCGGGGCCGGCCAGGTAGCCGGTCTCGTGGTCGGCCGTGACAACGACGAGCGTCTCGTCCCAGCTGCTGTTCTCCTCGACCCACGCGTTGACGGACTCGACCGCCTGGTTGAAGGCGACCTGCTCCTCGACGACGCGCGAGGTCTGGTTCGCGTGCCCCGCCCAGTCGACGGCACCGGCCTCGACCATCAGGAAGAAGCCGTCCTCGTCGGTCTCGAGCACGTTCAGCGCAGCCTCGGCCGCCGTGGACAGCGCCGGGACGCCGGTGAGCTGCGGGTCGGTGAACGGCGTGACCTGCGTGTTGGCCAGGCCCGGACGGTTGTACTGGAACGTCTGCGAGACCTGCGCGAGGCCGAACAGCTTGTCGGGCACGTTCTGGCCGGCCGCGATCTGCTCGAACTGCGACTTCGACTCGACGTAGCTGAACGGCGTCTGTCCGCCGGACACCCGGTTGAAGTCGTTCTGCGAGATCCACGAGCCGGAGCCGAAGTGCGACGAGCGCGAGGTGCCCGCGTCGGTGAAGTTCGGGTGGCCGCCGCCGATGATGACGTCGATGCCGCTGTCGATCATCTCGGTCGCGAGACCGTGGTAGTCGTTGCGGTTGGAGTTGTGGGCGATGAACCCGGCGGGCGTGGCGTGGTTGAACGGCACGTCCGTGACGACGCCGACCTTCTTGCCGACGGCCTTGGCCTGCTCCCCGAGCGTGGTCAGGCGGTTGGCCTGCGGGTCGAAGCCGATGACGCCGTTGTTGGTCTTGACGCCGGTGCCGAGTGCCGTGGCAGCGGCCGCGGAGTCCGTGGCGCCGGAGGCGACCCACGTGAAGTCGCCCCACGCCGACTCGGTGACGTAGTCGGCACGACCGTTGGCCGCGAAGTGCGACTGGCCGACCTGGACGGGGTAGGAGTCGTAGACCTGGCTGGCCTGACCCTCGACGTGCTCGATCGAGCCGGTCGACGGGTCGACGGCGACCTGCTGGTAGCCCTGACCGGTCTCGTACAGACGGGCGGCGTCGAACTGGTTGTAGCCGGCGCCGTCGGAGATCAGCACGATGACGTTCTTGGGTGCGGCGGGGGCGACGGGCGCCTCCTGGGCGGTGGCGGAGACCAGCGGGGCGGCGCCGACGGCGAGCCCGGCGATGCTGGTCAGGACGATCCGGCGGGTGTTCCGCCCGAACGCGCTGTGGTTCATCTTGTCCTCTTCTGTGGGGTTGGCTTCCGGCACGACTCCGGGGCCTCCCAACCGCACTTCCCCCGAAACGCGCACGTCCGACGCTGTCGAGGAACGGCAAAGCAGAACCCCCCGGTCGGTGACCGAGGGGTGAACTACCTGTGGGTAGCGGCTGTCACCTGTGAACCAGCACGCAACCATCGGCGCGGCACCAGTGGCGGGGGTGTCAGTCCTGCTGGCGCAGCGGGTCGGAGATGCTGAGCATCGTCTCGCTGAACAGGTCGATCTCGTCGCTGGCGGACCGGCCGGAGCCGGAGCCCTGCACGAGCGAGAGCAGCTCGCGCACTGCACGCTCGACGCGCGAGGTCAGCGCGCCGGCACCCTCACTGCCCCAGTCGTGCGGGGAGGCGAAGACCCCGGTCGGGACGACGACCGCCTGGAGGTACGCGAAGAGCGGACGCATCGCGTAGTCCAGCGCGAGGGAGTGCCGCGCGGTGCCGCCGGTGGCGGCGAGCAGGACGGTCTTCCCGACCAGGACGTCCTGCTCGATCGCGTCGAAGAACGCCTTGAACAACCCGGTGTACGAGGCCTTGTAGATCGGCGTGACCGCCACGACGCCGTCGGCGTGCACCAGCAGGTCGTGCACGTGCTGCAGCCGCGGCGACACGAAGCCCGTCACCGAGGCGTCGATGACGTCGTGCGCGAACGGGCGCAGCTCGACGGTCTCGATCGACACCGACGGGTCCGAGCGGCGGATGGCCGCCGAGATCTGCTGCGCGAGCAACGTGCTGCTCGACGCGTCGCTCACCCCCGCCGAGACCACCACGACACGGCTCACGCGGACACCTGCTCCGCACCCTCGGTCGCGTTCGCCGCGTCGCGAGCGGCCACACGAGCGGCGTGCGTGGGGGCGTCCGGCACGTCGGCCGGCCGTCGCGCGTCGAACTCGGCGCGCAGGGTCGGCAGGACCTCACCGAGCAGGTCGAGCTGCTCCAGCACGACCTTCTGCGGCAGGCCCGCGTGGTCGACGAGGAACAGCTGGCGCTGGTAGTCGCCGAAGAAATCGGCGAACGTCAGGGTCTTCTCGATGAACTGCTGCGGGCTGCCGACCGTCAGCGGCGTCTGCGCCGAGAACTCCTCGAGGGAGGGGCCGTGGCCGTAGACCGGCGCGACGTCGAAGTACGGGCGGAACTCCTTGACCGCGTCCTGGCTGTTCTTGCGCATGAAGAACTGACCACCCAGACCGACGACCGCCTGCTGCGGCTCGCCGTGCCCGTAGTGGGCGTAGCGCTGGCGGTAGAAGTTGATCAGCCGGATGTAGTGCTCCTTCGGCCAGAAGATGTTGTTCGCGAAGTAACCGTCGCCGTAGTACGCCGCGAGCTCGGCGACCTCGGGCGTGCGGATCGAGCCGTGCCACACGAACGGCGCGACGCCGTCGAGCGGGCGGGGGGTCGCGGTGAAGCTCTGCAGCGGCGTGCGGAACTTGCCCTCCCACGTCACGACGTCCTCCTCCCAGAGGCGGCGCAGCAGCTGGTAGTGCTCGATGGTCAGCTCGACGGCCTTGCTGCCGTCGTAGCCGAACCACGGGTAGACGGGCGCGGTGTTGCCGCGGCCGAGCATCAGGTCCATGCGGCCGTCGACGAGGTGCTGCAGCGTCGCGTAGTCCTCGGCGAGCTTGACCGGGTCGTTGGTCGTGATCAGCGTGGTCGACGTCGAGAGGATGATCTTCTCGGTCTGGGCGCCGATGTAGGCGAGCGTCGTGGTGGGGCTCGACGGGACGAACGGCGGGTTGTGGTGCTCGCCGGTCGCGAAGACGTCGAGGCCCACCTCCTCGGCCTTCTTCGCGATCTCGACGGTGTTCTTGATGCGCTCGTGCTCGCTGATCGTGACGCCGTCGACCGGGTTGTGGGTCACGTCGCCGACGGTGAAGATGCCGAACTGCATGCTGCTCATGTCGTCGCCTCTCGCACTAGTTTACCGTTCAATTAATTGGTGCAACCGGGCGCGAGGCCCATTCATTCCCGGTGTCTCGGCCAGCATCCGCCGAGACCGATCGCGCCCTGCTTCCGGGCTTTCGGTCCCACGTCACGGTCACGACGGCGGAGCCCGCAGCAGCCGACGGCTCGACCGGCCGGATCAGCGGTGTCACGACTCCTCGACTTCCGTCGTCGGCGATGGTCTGCAACGCCAGTGTCTCACTTTCGGCCGGGGAGATGCCTGGGTTCGCGCCCATGTCGAGGTCGAGACCCGCATCGACCAGGTCGAGCAGAGCCTCGGCGCCCGCATCGACCAGCTCGAGCACAGCCTGGGTGCCCGCGCGCAGGCTGACCCCGGCCGTCAGACGACGAGGTCGCGCAGCAGCCGGTCCGACGCGAGCAGCGCCGCGCGGTCGTAGGTCGAGGTCGAGGCCATGAGCTCATCGGCGCCTGTGCGGGCCTGCAGCTCCTCGAGCGCGGCGCCGACCGTAGCGGGGGTGCCGGCGACGGCGCCGTCGAGCGACCTCTCGACCCGGCGGCGCACCTGGTCGGGCCACGACTGCGCCCGAATCGCCGCGACCGACTCCAGCGGCGGGAACTCCCCCGACTGCCGCGATCGCGCCATCGCCCAGGCCTCGGGCAGCGCGAGCTCGCGGGCCGTCGCGGCGTCGTCCGCGACCGTCACGTCGAGCGAGATCGTGACGTACGGGTCCGCAGCGTGCCGGCTCGGACGGAACTCGCGTCGGTAGGCCGCGAGCAGCTCGCCGATCTCCTCCCCGTGGAGCACGGGCCCGCCGATCACGAGGGGCAGACCGAAGCGTGCGGCGACCTCGGTCCCGCGACCCGTCGCGAGCAGCGACAGGCGCACCGGCGGGTCGACGACCGGGTGCGGCGTGACCGCTGCCGTGCCGTCGAGCAGGTCGCGCAGCTCCGCCAGGTCGTCCTCGTACGTGTCGGAGCCGGTGGCCCGCAGCGCGGTGCGCACGGGAGCCGTGAAGCCGAGGGAGCGACCAATGCCGAGGTCGACGCGTCCCGGGTTGAGCGCCTGCAGCATCGCGAACTGCTCGGCCACCACGAGCGGCTGGTGGTTGGGCAGCATCACGCCGCCGGAGCCGAGACGGATGCGAGAGGTCGCCGCACCGATCGCGGCGAGCAGGACCGCGGGCGAGCCGCTGGCGATGCCGGGCACCGCGTGGTGCTCGGCGACCCAGAAGCGCTGGTACCCGACCTGCTCGGCGTGCACGGCCCGCTCGACCGAACCGGTCAGCCCCTCGGACTCCGGGAGTCCGTCGCGGGTGCGCGAGCGGTCGAGCAGCGAGAGCCTCACGTCAGGTCCAACGGCCCCCGGTCGGCGACTGTTCCCTCAGCGATGGGTGGCGAAGAACGCGCGCAGCATCGCGCCCGACTCGTCGGCGAGGACACCGGACACGACCTCCGGCCGGTGGTTGAGGCGCCGGTCACGCACGACGTCCCACAGCGAGCCCACCGCGCCCGCCTTGTCGTCCCACGCCCCGAACACCAGCGTGCCGACGCGGGACGTGACGACGGCGCCGGCGCACATCGTGCACGGCTCCAGCGTGACGACGAGCGTGCAGTCCTCGAGCCGCCACCGCCCCCGCGTGGCCGCGGCCTCGCGGATCGCCACGACCTCGGCGTGCCCGGTCGGGTCGGCGTCGCGCTCGCGCGTGTTGCGTCCTCGGCCGACGACCTCGCCCGACGGATCGAGCACCACGGCCCCCACGGGCACGTCACCCGTCGCCAGCGCGGCGCGCGCCTCGTCGAGCGCGAGGCGCATCGCCGCGAGGTGGTCCATGCCCTCGATCGTCCCAGAACCCCGGCCTGTCCGGTGGCTGAGGTGCGAGTGCCGCCTGCGGCGCGAGCCTCGAAGCCTCGCCAGCCACTACCCTCGGACCCATGCAGGTCCACGTCGCCGACCATCCGCTCATCTCGCACAAGCTCACCGTGCTGCGCGACGAGCGCACCGACTCCCCCACCTTCCGCCGCCTGGCCGAGGAGCTCGTGACGCTGCTCGCCTACGAGGCGACCCGCGACGTGCGCGTGGAGCCGGTCGAGGTGCGCACGCCGGTCGCTGCGGCGACCGGGGTCAGGCTCTCCGAGCCGCGACCGCTCGTCGTCCCGATCCTGCGCGCCGGGCTGGGCATGCTCGAGGGGATGCAGCGGCTGCTGCCGACCGCCGAGGTCGGCTTCCTCGGCATGATCCGCAACGAGGAGACGCTCGAGGCCGACACCTACGCCGAGCGTCTGCCGGACGACCTGTCGGGCCGCCAGTGCTACGTGCTCGACCCGATGCTCGCCACGGGTGGCTCGCTCGCGGCCGCGATCGGCTTCCTGGTCAAGCGCGGTGCCGACCACATCACGGCGGTCTGCCTGCTGGCCGCGCCTGAGGGCATCGAGCGGATCGAGCGCGAGCTCGAGAGCATCGGCGTGCCGGTCACGCTCGTCGTCGCGGGTGTCGACGACCGCCTCGACGAGAACGGCTACATCGTCCCGGGCCTCGGCGACGCCGGCGATCGCCTGTACGGTGTCGTCGACTAAAGCGCCCTCTAGGGCGCGTACGTCGACGGCAGGTCGAGCGTCCCGCGACGAAGTCGCGCCGTCGTCGAGACCCCCGCACCTGACGGGACCCACCGGCCACGGCACCCCACCAGCCCCGCGTGCCGCCGCACCAACCGCCTGAGAGTCTGAGGACGGACATCCCTCCGACGAAAGGCTCCCCATGATCGTCATCACCGCCAAGTTCCGCGTCAAGGCCGAGTCGGTCGACGCCTGGCCCGAGATCACCCGCGCGTTCACCGAGGCGACCCGCGCCGAGCCCGGCAACCACTGGTACGAGTGGTCGCGCAGTCTCGACGACCCGCAGGAGTACGTGCTCCTCGAGGCGTTCGACGACGACGCGGCCGGCGCGCACGTGAACTCCGACCACTTCCGTCAGGCGCAGGCCGACCTGCCGCCGCACCTGGAGGAGACGCCCCGCATCATCAACGGCGTCCTGCCGATCGACGGCTGGTCCGAGCTCGGCGAGCTCGCCGTCGACTGACCCCGCTGGCTGACTCGAGGTTTCGAGGCTCGGCCGCGGGTGGCCTCGCACCTCAACCACCGGTGGTTGAGGTGCGAGGAGCTCTCGCGACGAGCCTCGAAACCCTGCCGGCCCAGAACCGGGGCTAGAGGGCGCGGATGATGTCCTCGACGCGGTCCTTTGCGTCGCCGAACAGCATCTGCGTGTTCTCGCGGAAGAACAGCGGGTTCTGCACGCCCGCGTAGCCGGCGGCCATCGAGCGCTTGAACACGATGACGTTCTCGGCCTCCCACACGTGCAGCACGGGCATGCCCGCGATGGGGCTGCTCGGGTCGTCCGCCGCGGCCGGGTTGACCGTGTCGTTGGCGCCGATCACGAGCACGACCGACGTCGACGCGAAGTCGTCGTTGATCTCGTCCATCTCGAGGACGATGTCGTACGGGACCTTGGCCTCGGCCAGCAGCACGTTCATGTGGCCCGGCAGGCGACCCGCGACGGGGTGGATGCCGAACCGCACCTCGACGCCGCGCTCGCGCAGCTTCTTGGTGAGGTCCGCGACCGGGTACTGCGCCTGCGCGACGGCCATGCCGTAGCCCGGGGTGATGATGACGCTGGTCGCGTTCTTCAACAGCTCGGCGGTGTCCGGGGCGTTGATCTCGCGGTGCTCGCCGTACTCGGTGTCGTCGCCACCCGTGGGCGCGATGCCGAAGCCGCCGGCGATGACGGAGATGAACGAACGGTTCATCGCCTTGCACATGATGTAGCTCAGGTACGCACCCGACGAGCCGACGAGCGCGCCGGTCACGATCAGCAGGTCGTTGTTCAGCAGGAAGCCCGCCGCAGCCGCGGCCCAGCCCGAGTAGCTGTTGAGCATCGACACGACGACGGGCATGTCGCCGCCGCCGATCGAGGCCACCAGGTGCCAGCCGAGCGCCAGGGCGACGAGCGTGACGAGGATCAGCAGCCACAGTGCGGGCGAGATGACGAACCAGGTCGTGAGGATCGCGAACAGCGCGAGCGCCCCGAGGTTGAGCAGGTTCTTGCCCGGCAGCACGAGCGGCGCCGAGCTGATCTTGGCGCTGAGCTTGAGGTTCGCGACGATCGAGCCGGTGAACGTGACGCCACCGATGAACACGCCGATGAAGACCTCGGCGTTGTGGATGTCCTCGAGCGACTGCAGCGCGAAGTCCGGGTGCTCGAGGTAGCCGTTCCAGCCGACCAGCACCGCGGCGAGGCCGACGAAGCTGTGCAAAAGGGCGATGAGCTCGGGCATGCCGGTCATCTCGACGATGCGCGCACGCCAGAGCCCGATCGCACCGCCGATCGCGACGGCGACGAACAGCAGGATGATGCCCAGGGTGTCGGCGTTCTCGACCGAGAGCGTGATCGTCGCGACGAGCGCGATCACCATGCCGGCGATGCCGTAGACGACACCCGACTTGGCGGTCTCGTGCTTGCTCAGCCCCGCGAGGCTGAGGATGAACAGGAGGGCAGCGACGATGTACGCCGCGCCAGCGGCGGATTCGGTGGTCATGTGGTGATCAGCCCTTCGAGAACATCGCGAGCATGCGACGGGTCACGGCGAATCCGCCGAAGATGTTGATGCTCGCGAGCAGGATCGCGACGAACGAGAGCAGCTGGATGGCCACGTCGTCGGTGGCGACCTGCAGGAGCGCGCCGACGACGATGATGCCGCTGATCGCGTTGGTGACGCTCATGAGCGGCGTGTGCAGCGCGTGGTGGACCTTGCCGATCACGTAGTAGCCGATCACGATCGCCAGCACGAGCACCGTGAAGTGCTGCGGCAGCGGGTCCGGCGCGAACGCGTTGACGAGGAACAGGGCGGCGATGCCGGCCGCGATGAGCAGGCCCTTGGCGAGCGGGGTCGCCTTGGCCTTCGGCTCCGGCGCGGGCTCGGGGGCCTTCGCGGGAGCGGCCGGGGCGGCGGAGACCTGCACGGCGGGCGGCGGCCAGGTGGTCTGTCCGTCCCGCACGACCGTGACGCCTCGCTGGACGACGTCCTCGAAGTCCAGGACGAGGTGTCCGTCCTTCTCGGGGGTCAGCAGCTTGAGCAGGTTCACGAGGTTCGTGCCGTACAGCTGCGACGCCTGCGTGGGCAGACGGCCGGCGAGGTCGGTGTAGCCGATGATCGTCACGCCGTTCGCGGTGACGACCTTCTCGCCCGCGACCGATCCGGCGATGTTGCCGCCGTTCGACGCCGCCATGTCGACCAACACACTGCCGGCCTTCATGCTCGCGACGTCAGCCTCGGTGATGAGCACCGGCGCAGCGCGGCCCGGGATGAGCGCGGTCGTGATGATGATGTCGACGTCCGCGGCCTGCTCGGAGTAGATCTCCGCGGCGCGGCGGTCGTAGTCCTCGCTCGTGGCCTTGGCGTAGCCGTCGGTCGACTCCTCGACCTCGACGTCGACCTTGAGGTACTCGCCGCCGATCGACTTGACCTGGTCGGCGACCTCGGGGCGCGGGTCGGTCGCGCGCACGACGGCGCCGAGGCTCGAGGCCGCACCGATCGCGGCGAGGCCGGCGACACCGGCTCCGGCGACCAGGACCTTGGCCGGCGGCACCTTGCCGGCGGCCGTGACCTGACCCGTGAAGAAGCGACCGAACTCGTGTGCGGCCTCGACGACGGCGCGGTAGCCGGCGATGTTGGCCATCGAGCTCAGCACGTCCATCGACTGCGCCCGCGAGATGCGCGGGACGGCGTCCATCGCGAGCACCGTGAGGTTGCGCTGCGAGAGCTCGGCCAACAGGTCCGGGTTGAGCGCGGGGGACACGAAGCTGGCGACGACCGCGTCGTCGGTGAGCTGCGGGATCTCGCCCGAGCTCGGCGCGTTGACCTTCAGGACGACGTCGGCGCCCCACGCCGTGGCGGTGTCCGCGACCTCGGCCCCGGCCTCGGCGTACGCCTCGTCGGTGAAGGCGGACTTGGCGCCGGCCCCGGACTCCACGACCACGCGGTAGCCGAGCTTGATCAGCTGGGCGACCGTGGCGGGCGTCCCAGCCACGCGGGTCTCGCCGGGGGCGGTCTCGGTCACGACGCCGATCACGGAGCCAGGACCGGAATCGGGTGCTGCGCTAGGTGCCGTGTCGAGCACGGTCTCCTGCGACTCGATCTCGTCTGTCATTCGGCGAACGTTACCCGTTTGTAATCCGGCCTGGACGGCGGTGCGACGCGCGTCACACACCGAGGTCACGAGCACTGCCTGACGTCAGTCGATCCCGAAGCGGTCCCAGGAGAACAGCCCGTCCTGCTCGTGTCCGTCGATCAGCGCCGAACTCCGCGCCGAGAAGACGACGTACCGTCCGTCGGCCGACATCCGAGGCGAGCTGTGGAACCCGTTGAACGGCAGGCTGCCGTCGGGCATGCGGGTGATGACGTCGATCGATCCCGTGGTCTCGTCGAGCATCAGGACCTGGGTGCCTCCGTTCGCGTCGGGGATGAGGTCGCTGCGATCCCACGCGAAGGCGAAGTAGTCGGGGTGCGAGGAGAACAGCCGCTGGAAGCCGACGATCTCCTCACCGGTGCCACCGAAGTGCGTGGCCCGTGGGCCCTTCTCGAGCGAGCCGCTCTCGGCGTCCCACAGATACTCGTCGACGTAGGGGTCGTGCTCGGCCACGAGGTCCGTCGCCGACGACCGGACCTTGACGAACCGACCGTCCGGCGAGATGAGGTCGACGTACGATGCGGCGTTGCCGGGTCCTCCGCCCACAGCGCGCGACAGGAGGGTGATGTCGCCGTCGTCCCAGAGGTAGGCGTCCGCCAGGCCGTTGTCGTCCTCGGGGACCTCCGCGCCGGCGGACCAGAAGACGATGCGCGATCCGTCAGCGGAGGCCTGACCGCCCCCGACACCGCTCGTGAACTGCGGCCACGGAGCGTGGTTGATCGCGATCGTCTCGCCCGTCTCGCGGTCCCATCGATAGAGGTTGACGCCCGAGGGCAGGTCGTGATCGACGACGTCGTTCGCCCACGACGAGAACACGACGTAGCGTCCGTCCGCCGAGAGGCTCGCAAGTCCGGCATCGGTGCTGGACCACCGGCTCGTCGATCCCTGGCTCACCTTGACGCGCTCGTCGGTGGCGCGGTCGATCAGGAACACGTCGATGTCGTCGTCCTGGACATCGCCCGGAGCCATCCGTGCGCTCGCGGAGGTGACCGCGAGCCACCGTCCGTCGCCCGACAGGAGCCCGCCGTCGACGTAGTGGGCCTCGCCGTCGAGGTCCACGACCGGCGTCGACTCGCCGGCATCTCGGTCCCAGACGCTCACCCCGCCGACGACCGACGTGTCCGGGAGGGTGTAGCTGGCCCCGTGCACGACGGTTCGGCCGTCGTCGGACATCGACAGCATGGTCTCCGTGGGAGCAACGAGTCGGAAGGTGCCCCCGAAGACGGGTCGCTCGTAGCGGTGCAGGAACGCGGCCATCTGCTCGCGCAGCACCGGCTGCGACGGGCGGAAGGAGATCCCGTCCTCCTCCTCATACCCCGTGGTGATGCCGACGTAGGCGAGCCAGAGGATCTGGTCGAAGAAGACGTGGCTTCCCGCGACGTCGGTGAACAGCTCGAGGTCGCTCGACAGCGGCGGAACATCGGTCACGCCGATGTCGGCATCTCGCAGGCGATACAGGAACGCGGCCATCTGCTCGCGCAGCACGGGCTGCGACGGGCGGAAGCTCTTCTTGCCGCCAGGCTCGGTGTACCCCGTCGACACGCCGGTCGACGCCAGCCACACGATGGGCTTGAAGAAGACGTGCTGCGGCGAGACGTCGACGAAGGGCGACACCACTGGCACCTCGACCTCCGGCTCGCCGGCGACGCGGTAGAGGAAGGCCGCCATCTGCTCGCGCAGTACCGGGGCCGAGGGGTCGAACCGCGTGCCTCCAGGGCCGGGATACCCGCGGCTGATGCCTTCGTCGGCCAGCCACGTGATCTCGTCGAGAAAGACGTGCGAGCGGGGGACGTCAACGAACGTGGCACTCGCGGCAGACGTCGGCGCCGGTGTCCCGGCGGCGAGCAGCACCACCGCCGCGCCAAGAGCGATGAGTCGACGCATGCTGTGCCTCCGTTGTGTGTCCCGAGTGACGCGGCGAGATTAGGCGACGACGAGGTCACCCGGGGCCGTTTCCGAGAAATCACTCTTCGCAGCTATGGTTGACTCCTCAACTACCTTCGTCCCGGCAGGACCTTCATGACCACGACCCCCTCCTGGGCCGCGACCACCCTTCCCGTCACCGCGACGTTCGGTGGTGACGACGACGCCTCCCCGCTCGTCGTGCTGCTGCACGGGCGTGGTTCGAACGAGCGCGAGATCCTCCCGCTCGCTGCCCACCTCCCGGCCGGAGCGTCCTACGTCGCGGTCCGCGCGCCGATCGCCGAGGGCGGCGGGTTCGCGTGGTTCGCGAACCGCGGCATCGGACGTCCGGTCGCGGAGTCGCTCGCCGAGACGATGGCGTGGTTCAGGTCGTGGCTCGACACCCAGGCGCCCGCGGGTCGACCCGTCGTCCTGATCGGCTTCAGCGGTGGCGCCGCGTTCGCGGGCGGGCTCGTGCTGGCCGAGCCGCAGCGCTACGCCGGCGCCGCCGTCATGTTCGGCACGCTCCCGTTCGAGGCGGGCGTTCCCGTCACCGACGAGCGCCTGACGGGTCTGCCCGTCCTCGTGGCCCAGGGCGACCAGGACCACGTCATCCCGGCCGAGCTCCTCGGGCGCACCTGGTCGTACCTGCACGCAGGGTCCGGCGCGGAGGTCACGGCCCACCGCACGCCAGGTGGGCACGGGCTCACGCCCGACACGATCGACGTCCTGGCGAGCTGGCTCACGAGCCTGCTCGCCGACCAGGACTGACCGCCCGAGGCGCGACCCGGGTCAGGCGGGGCGCAGGGCCGACTCGACGTCCGGGAAGATCTCGAAGACGTCCTCCATGCCGGTGATCGTCAGCACGCGGTGCACGACCGAGTTGGGGCCGGCCACCCGGAACGAGCCGGCGTCGCGCACGACCTTCCAGGCCCCGACGAGGGCCGCGAGGCCGGAGGAGTCCATGAAGTCGACGCGGGTCATGTCGATCACGACGTCCTCGCCACCGGTCGGCAGGCTCTCGAGCAGCTCGGTGCGCAGGCGGCGCGACGTCTCCAGGTCGATGTCGCCGACGAGGCTGAACACCACCCGGCCCTCCCGGTCCTCGCGCGAGACGGACAGGGGGGACCGACGTGTGTCGTCGGAGGGTGTCGAGCTCATGAGCGGTCCTTCAGGTCGGGCGTGTCAGGCGTGGTGCGGTCGGGTGGTGCGGGGGCGCGACGCAGGGCGACGAGCGTGAGGTCGTCGTCCATCGTGCCGGGTACGGCTTCGAGGAGTCCAGCGATCCAATCGCCGAGGGGGCGGTCGAGCGGGAGGGCGGCGGCAGCGGCGCGCAGCTGGTCGACGGACTCGTCCAGCACGACGCCGCGGCGCTCGACGAGGCCGTCGGTGTAGAGGAGCACCAGGTCGCCGGGCCCGAGGGCCACGCGGTCGGTGCGCGCGTGACCGATGTCCGCGCCCAGCAGCGGTCGACCGGCGAGCGGCTGCTCCGCGGCGCCCGCTGCGGTCACGACCAGCGGCGGTGGGTGACCGGCGTTGGCCACCTCGACCTCGCCGGTGGTCGGGTCGACGACCGCCATCACGACGGTCGCGGTGCGCCCGGGGAGCACCTCCGCGACGAAATGGTCGAGGCGGTCGAGGGTCGTGCCCGGTGCGTGGCCGTCGATCGCGTAGGCGCGCAGCGCGGTGCGCACCTGCGCCATCGCCGTCGCCGCCTCGACCCCGTGTCCGGCGACGTCGCCGACGGTCACGCCCACGCGGCCGTCGGGCAGGTCGAATACGTCCCACCAGTCGCCACCCAGCTGGATGTCGGCTGCGGGGCGGTACCGCGCGAGCAGGTCGAGCCCGCGCACGGAGGGCGCCTCGTCGGGCACGAGCGCCTGCTGCAGCGACTCGGCCACCGCCGCGTGCTCGCGGGAGCGACGCACGAGCTCGTGCGACACGCTGCTGCGCAGCTGGTTGGCGACGCTCAGCTGCCACGGCTCCCACGGCTGGCTGTGGTCGCGCACGACCTCGCGCCAGCGGTCGAAGGACTTGCGCGGGCTGAGCCGGACATCAGGACCCTCCGCCGCGGCGAGCTCCTTGTTGCGCGGGTCCCCGCCCCAGTCGACGACGTGCAGCTGCGCCGGACGGACCCACATCATCCAGCGGTCGACGCTGTTGCTGATGACCAGCGCTCCCGCGGCGGTCTCCGCCGCGGTGGCCAGCTCGGGGTCGAGGTCGGCCAGGTGGTGCGAGGCGGTGGCCGTGCCGTCGGCGGAACGGAGCAGGCCTGCGATGCGGTGCAGCACCTCCGGCTCGGGCACGGAGCCCGCCGTGAGGAGCCGGTCGTTGACCCACACCGCGGCACCGCCGGCGCCCACGAGCTGAAGGGTCGCGGGGTCGGCCATCATCGCGTCGTGCACCGGGCCACTGTCGGCGCCCAGTCGGGTGACGAGCGCGGAGAGGGCGGTCGTCGCGCGCAGCTCGTCGAGCTGGCTGTCGGCGCGCTGGCGGTCGACGATGAGCTGCGACCCGGTCTGGCCGAGGAACTCGGTCGCGCTGCGGACGTCGAAGGAGACGTGGTGCGGGCCGGAGTAGTGGTGGCACGCGACGAGCCCCCAGAGCTGGCCGTCCGCGATCATCGAGACCGACATCGACGCCGTGACGCCCATGTTGGTCAGGTACTCGACGTGGATCGGCGACACGCTGCGCAGCGTCGAGTGCGACAGGTCGAGCGGCTGCCCGGTGTCCGGGTCGAGCACGGGGTCCAGGGCGACCGGCGTGTACCCGATGTCGGCGATGAGGCGGGTCCAGTTGACGGTGTAGAGGCGCCGCGCCTGGGCCGGGATGTCGGTCGCCGGGTAGTGCAGACCGAGGAAGGAGTTGAGGTCGGGGCGGCGGTCCTCGGCCACGACCTCGCCGTTCCACAGCTCGTCGAAGCGGTAGACCATGACGCGGTCGAAGCCCGTCAGCGTGCGGATCTCGGTCGCGAGCTGGTCGCACAGCTCGGTGACCGAGCCGGCCTGCGTCAGGCGGCCCACCGCGGTGCGCGCCGTGCGGTACGAGACGACCTGCCCCGCGCCGCCGACCGGCTCGAGCTCGACGACGACCCGGTCACCGGAGTGGTGCACGACGACGTCGACCGGGGAGCGGCCCAGCAGACCCTCGCCCGGGACGCGGACGCGGCGGGCGACGAAGAGGTCGTCGTCGGCGACCGCCTGACGCACGGCGGCGGCTGCCTCGCGGCCGATCACGTCGTGCAGGAGGCGACCGCGGATCTCCTCGACCGAGGTGCCGAGCATCCGGGGGGCGTTCGCCGAGACGACCTCGACGCGCTCGTCGATCGACGTGGCCAGGAGGAGTCCGTGCGGCTGGATCGCGCCCGGCACGTGGATCGGCTCGCGGTCGCACGTGCTGAGACTGGGGGTCTCATAAGCAGGCGTGTGATCAGGCGCGGACAGCGTCACGGGGTCCCTTCACGAGCGGATCCGCCCGCATGCTCGACCGGTTCGTCCCAATTCTAGCCAAACGCGGATCAGGGACCAGCGACGCGCCTACGGCAGGATCGCGTCGACGTACCCGCCGTCGACTCGCACGGCCGCTCCGGTGGTGGCCGACGCGAGCGGCGAGGCCAGGTAGGTGACCAGGTTGGCGATCTCTTCCGGCTCGATGAGGCGCTGCAGGAGCGACGCCGGACGATGCGTGCGCATGAACTCGCGCTGCGCCTCGTCCCACGGCAGGTCGTCGCCGACGAGCTGACGCACGAACTCCTCGACGCCGCCGGTGTGCGTGGGTCCTGCGATGACCGAGTTGACCGTGACCCCCGTGCCGGCGGCCTCCTTGGCGAAGCCCCGCGACACCGCGAGGAGCGCCGTCTTGCTGGTGCCGTAGTGGATCATCTCGGCCGGGATCGCGACGGCGGAGTCGCTGGCGATGTTCTGCACGCGGCCCCAGCCGCGCTCGATCATGCCCGGCAGGTAGCTGCGGATCAGGCGGACCGCGGTGAGCACGTTGACCTCGAGAAACCGGCGCCACTCGGCGTCGTCGATCTCGAGCGCGGGGCGCGCCTCGAAGATGCCGAGGTTGTTGATCAGCACGTCGACGTCCGGCACGGAGGCGAGCAGGGCGGCCGTGCCCTCGTCGGTCGTGACGTCGGCCGGAGCCTCGATGACGGCCGTCGCGCCGCTCTCCCTGCGCACCGTCTCAGCAGCCTCGGCGACCTTCTCGGGGGTGCGACCGTTGACCGCGACCACGGCGCCCGCGCGAGCGAGGCCGATCGCGATCGCCAGGCCGATGCCCTGGGTCGATCCGGTCACGAGCGCGGTGCGTCCGCTGAGGTCGATCTGCATGCTCGCCACGGTAGCCCTCGGGTGCGACTCGGCTTGCGGGCTCACCACGGCCGACGCACGGTGGAAGCATGACTGACACGACACAGCTGACCGTGACCCGCACGATCGACGCCTCGGCGGACGCCGTGTTCGACGTCCTGTCCAACCCGGAGCGTCACGCCGAGCTCGACGGCTCCGGTTTCGTCCGAGGCGACGCCGTCTCCGACCGCATCACCGCGACCGGGCAGGTGTTCACGATGAACATGGCCGGCGACCACATGGGCGGTGAGTACCAGACCGACAACCACGTGACGGGCTACGACAAGAACCACCTGCTCGCGTGGAAGACCGCGCCCGCCGGCGCCGAGCCGCCCGGCTGGGAGTGGGTCTGGGAGCTCGACGCCCAGGGGCCCGACCAGACCGAGGTCCGTCTCACGTACGACTGGGGCAAGGTCGACGACCCCGACCTGCTGAAGCAGGTCTCCTTCCCGCTCGTGCCGCAGGAAGGCCTCGAGCAGTCGCTCAACCTCCTCGCCGCCGCCGTCGCCTGACGTCGCCACGCTCGACCCCCGCGCCGTTCGCGCGGGGGTCTCGCACGTCCGATGGGCGACACTGCTGGGATGACGTCCCTCGACCCGTGGCGCGTGGTCGCGGCGATCGCGGTGCTGCTGGTGATCCTCGTCGTCGTGCTCACGGTCGCCGGGGTGCGGATCCGCCGTGACGCACTGGTCGCCACGGCGCGTGCGGGAGCGCAGCTGGCCGTCGTCGCGCTCGTCATCGCGTGGGTGTTCCGACACCCCGAGGGGATCGTCGTCTACGTCGTCGTGATGCTGGTCGCGGCCACGGCGACGGCGACCCGCCGCGTCGCCTGCGGGCGCGCGACGGTGCCGGTCATCGGGACTGCGATCGCCGCCGGCGCCGTCGTCACGGTGGTGCCGGTGTGGCTGTCGGGCGCGCTCGAGACGACGCCCGAGGCGCTCGTGCCGTTCGCGGCACAGATCGTCGGCGGCGCGATGATCGGCTCGTCACTGACGGGCGCCCGCCTGCGCGACGACGTCCGCTCCGGATGGGACCAGGTCGAGGCGTGGTTGTCGCTCGGCGCGACGCCGGCACAGGCCGTCGCCCCGTACGGCAGGACCGCCATCGGGGCAGCCCTCGCGCCGCCGGTGGACCAGACGCGCAGCGCCGGGCTCGTCACGCTGCCCGGCGCGTTCGTCGGCCTGCTGCTCGGCGGAGCGACCCCGGCCGAGGCCGCGTTCGTGCAGGTCCTCGTGCTGGTCGGGCTGCTCGTCGCCGAGTGCGTCGCGGGGGTCGTCACGGCCCGTGGACTCGGGCCCGTCCTCGGTGCCCACCGACCGGAGGACGCCGCGACAGGCTGAGGATCAGACGTCCGAGGGGCGCTGCGCCGGGCGCTCGACGGTGTCGGGCAGCTGCGAGGGCACGCCCATCGGGAAGCTCGGCGTGCGCTTCTCGAAGAACGACGTGATGCCCTCGACGAGGTCGGTGCTCTGGAACCGCTCGGCCAGGGCGCGCGACTCGGCCGCGTGCGCGTGCCACGGGGAGTCGACCTCGAGGCCGCGCCACAGCATCTGACGCGACAGCGAGACGGAGACGGGCGAGGTGTTCTCCGCGATCTCGCGGGCGATCTCGAACGCCTTCGTCTCGACCTCGTCGTCGGCGACCACGTGGTTCGCGAGCCCGGAGGCCAGTGCCTCGGCCGAGCCCACGAGCCGACCGGTGAGGACCCACTCGAGCGCCTTGCCCGGCGCGACGACGCGCGGCAGGAACCAGGTGGACGCCGCCTCGGGCACGAGGGCCCGGCGGTTGAACACGAAGCCGTAGCGCGCCGACTCCCCCACGACGCGTACGTCCATCGGCAGGGTCAGCGTCGCACCGATGCCGACGGCCGACCCCGAGACCGCGGCGATGACGGGCTTGAGCGACGCCGCGATCGCGAGGGCCGCGTAGCCGCCGGAGTCGCGCTCGACCCCGGTGATGTCACCGGCCGCCTCGGCGAACTCGTCGGTGCCGCCGAGCTCGCCCGACATCGCGGCCTCCAGGTCGGCGCCCGCGCAGAAGTGCCCCCCGCTCCCGGCGACGACCACGACCCGCACGTCGTCGTCGGCATCGGCGGCGGCGATCGCCTGCACGATGTCGAGCGCCATCTGCTTGGTGAAGGTGTTGCGCTTCTCGGGCCGGTTGAACCGCACTGTCGCGACGTGGTCGGCCACATCGTAGTCCAGGTTCGCCAGACGCAGGCTCTCGCTCATGGGGGCTCCTCGGGTTCGGTCGCCGGTCACGGCACAGTCAGTGATGACCGTAGCGCTTGTGACGGGCTGGCACGATCACCAGCATGACCCGCCGACTGCCGCTTCTCCTGCTGCTCCCCGTCCTCGCGCTCGGCGCGTGCTCCGCGGTCGAGGACGCCGCGAGCGACGCGGCGTCGGACGCCGGGTCCCGCGTGGCCTGCGAGCTCGCACAGCCCGCGATCGACCAGGGCCGCACCCTCGTCGACGACGTGACCGCGCGCATCGACGCCGACCCGCAGTCGGTCCGGACCGAGCTGGCCGCCGCCGGCGAGGCGCTCGGCATCGCCGAGCAGGGACTCAGCGGCGAGGTGCGCGACCTGGTCGCCCGGGCCTCGGACGCCGTCGACGAGCTGCGCACCCAGGCCGAGGCCGCCGCCGACGGGACGACCGTCGACGAGCAGGTCGTGCAGTCTGCCCAGGCGGAGTACGACGCCGCCGCCGAGGACCTCGCCGGCGTCTGCTGACCGGAGGTCAGCGGGGTCACAGCGAGTCGAGGATCCGCCTGCGCTGCTCGGCGTACTCCTGGTCGTCGACCGCGCCGGTTGCCCGGAGCTCGTCGAGCGTCGCCAGTCGCGCCGTCACGCCCTCTGCACCACCGGCGCCAGGGGTGCTCACGGGCTCGGACCACAGGATCTCCATCGCGGTCGGGTCCTGCGGGCCGACGACGAGGGCGCGGAACCCGTCGCCCACGCGGAGCGCGCCGATGGCCGTGAACGGGACGGTCGCCTTCTTCGTGACGCCGTAGGGTTCCATCGCGGTTGACGCGTCCGGCTCGACCTGCAGCTCGAACTCCAGGCGCGGCCGCTCGTTGATGAACGTGCCGGTCTCGCGGACCGCTCGGATCCAGATGGTCGCCGGCGTCTTCGCCGCGCCGCCCCCGCTCGTGCCCGCACGTGCCGCACTGCCGAGCAGGTAGAGCACACCGGCGACGAGTCCGATGGCCGTCGCCGTGCCGCCGATCGCGATCGGCAGCCACCTCCAGCTCTCGTCCTCCGCAGCGATGCCGATCTGGAGGGTGCCGACCACCAGGGACGGCACGCCGATGAGGGCCCAGATCAGCGACCCGTGCGCGAAGGTGCGTCCGTCCACGGCCGGCGTCGCCCCGTCTCCGGCCGACACCGCTGCCAGAAGACGGGCGCGGTGCCGGCGCACGAGCGGGCCCAGCAGGACCCAGTACAGGCCGGTGCCGATCAGGCCGGCGATCCCCAGCCACAGGCCGATCACGACGGTGACGGCGCCGAGAGCAGCCAGCTTCATCTGCGGAGCGTACTCACCGGCGGCCGCGCCTGTCTCGGCACCGCGGCGGGGACCGGGCTGGCCGACGCGCCCGTCAGCCAGCTGTGATGCGGCGGACCGCGCGGCGGGCGATGGACCACCGGTGCACCTCGGACGGCCCGTCGTAGACCCGGAACGGCCGCACCTCGCGAGCGATCCAGGCGATCGGCAGGTCGTCGCTGACCCCCATGCCGCCGCACAGCTGCATCGACCGGTCGACGACGCGGTCGATCGCCTCCGCGGCGAACGTCTTGGCGATCGACGTCTCGCGCGACGCGCGTTCCCCCGCGTCGAGCAGGGTGCAGGCACGCATCAGCAGCGCCCGCGAGGCCTCGAGGTCGATCTCGTTGTCCGCGATGGCCTGCTGCGCCATGCCGAGCTCGCTCAGCGTCGTGCCGAAGGCCTCCCGCCCGGCGGCGTACCGGACCGCGACCTCATGGGCGCGCCGCGCAGCGCCGAGCCACCGCATCACGTGCGTCATCCGCGCCGGACCGAGCCGCACCTGCGCGTAGCGGAAACCCTCGTCGACCGCCCCGAGCACGCCGGCGTCGGGCACGAAGACGTCGCGGAACGTCATCTCGCAGTGCCCGCCCACCATGGAGCGATCCATCGTGGGGACGTGACGACCCACCTCGACGCCCTCGGCGTCGGCGTCGGTCAGGAACATCGTGGCTCCGCCGGGGGTGCGGGCCATGACGATGAAGAAGCCGGCACCGTCCGCACCCGTGATGAACTTCTTCTCGCCGTTGACGACCCACCCACCCTCGACCTGACGCGCCTCGGTGCGCAGGGCCGCGGGGTCCGAGCCGGCTCCGGGCGCGGGCTCGGTCATCGCGAACCCGGAGCGCACGTCGCCGCGCGCCAGCGGCTCGAGGAACCTGAGGCGCTGCTCGGCCGTCGCCACCTCGTTCAGGAGGTGCACGTTGCCCTCGTCGGGCGCGCCGATGTGGAGGGCGACGGGCCCGAGCACCGAGTACCCCGCCTCCTCGAAGACCGGGGCACGGTCCACCATCCCGAGCCCGTGGCCACCGAGCTCCACCGGCACGTGCGGCGCGAAGACTCCGGCGTCCCGTGCCAGCGCCTGCAGCCGGATGCGCGCGGCGTCGCCGCCCGCGGCGGTGACGTCGCCGCGGAACTCCTCCTCGACCGGGATCACGTGCTCGGCGATGAAGTCGCGCGTGCGCGCGACGAGGTCCTGCGTCATGGAGGTCTCCTGGGAGGGGAAGGGGTCAGGCGTCGAGGGTCACGACGCACTTGCCGGTGTTGCGACCGGCCAGCAGGTCGACGATCGCCCGCGGTGCGGCGTCCAGCCCGTGGTGCACCGCGAGCTCGAGCTCCAGGTCGCCGGAGCGCCAGAGGGCAGCGAGCTCGGCGCGCGCCTCGTCGAACCGGTCGGCGAACGCGCCGGCCCGGAACCCTCGCAGCGTGAGGTTCTTCGACGTCGCGAGGAACAGGTTGTCGGGCGTCGCGGCGGCGCCGTCGTCGTAGCCGTCGATCGCGCCACACAAGGCGATCCGGCCGAAGGGGCGCATCAGGTCCAGCGCGACCCGCAGGTGGTCGCCGCCGACGTTGTCGAAGTACACGTCGATGCCGTCAGGTGCCGCCGCGGCCATCGCGGCGGCGAGGTCTCCGCGGCGGTCGACCCCGGCAGCGAGTCCCAGCCGGTCGACCAGGTGGGCCGCCTTCTCGGGGCCACCGGCACTGCCGATCACCCGGCAGCCGTGCAGACGAGCGAGCTGAGCCGCGACGCTGCCGACGGCGCCGGCGGCGGCCGAGACCCAGACCGTGTCGTCGGGTCGGATCGCGGCGACGGCGTGCAGACCGGCCCACGCCGTGAGGCCGGTCCCGCCGAGGAGTCCGAGGTGGACCTCGGGCGGGGCGAGCGCGGGGTCCAGGAGGGTGAGCGAGCCAGCGCCGCCGAGCGCGGCGTCGGACGGGTCGACCACGGCGAACGTGCGGTAGCCCTGGGCGTGCTGGACCACGTCGCCGGGGGCGAACCCGGCGGCGTCGGACTCGACCACGACCCCGACCGCGAGGCCCGCCAGGACGTCGCCCGGTGCGAACGCCGGCAGGTAGCCGGGCGGTGACACCGGGTCGAGACGCAGACGGACGGCCGCGTCGATCGAGAGGTGGGTCGTGCGCACCAGCACGCACCCGGGTCGCATCACCGGCATCGGAGCGCCGACGACCTCCAGGTCGGACTCGCGCAGACCGCCGTCCGGGTGCCGGACGAGCCGGACCTCATGGTGGTCCTCACGAATTGAGTTCATTTCAGTTACCCTACGATGGTCGAGCCGATGCGACAAGACGCGTCCGAACCCGGAGGTCCTCCATGCGCTTCGCCCACCGCACCGTCCTCGTCACGGGTTCCACGGGAGGCCTCGGTGACGAGATCTGCCGCCGGCTCGCCGCGGAGGGCGCCCGCCTCGTCGTCACCGACGTCGACGCCACGTCGTGCCGCGAGCTCGTCGCCGAGCTCCCCGAGGGCGACCACGTCGCGCTCGCGCTGGACGTCGCGGACGAGAACGCCTGGACCCGCGTCGTCGCCGAGGCCGGCACGGTGCACGCCCTCGTCAACAACGCCGGCATCGGCAGCCTCGCGACGGTCGAGGACGAGAACGTCGAGCACTGGAATCGGGTCATGGACATCGACGTCACCGGAGTGTGGCTCGGCATGAAGCACGTCGGACCCGTCATCGAGGCTGCCGGCGGCGGGTCGATCGTCAACATCAGCTCGATCCTCGGCACCGTCGGCGGCTTCGGCAACAGCGCGGCCTATCACGCGGCCAAGGGCGCGGTCCGCACGCTGACCAAGAACGCCGCGCTGCACTGGGCCGAGCGCGGGGTCCGGGTGAACTCGGTGCACCCGGGGTTCATCGGCACCCGCCAGCTGCTCGAGCGTCACGAAGGGTCCGAGCGTCACCAGTCCATGCTCGCGCACACCCCGATGGGCCGGCTCGGCACGGCCGCCGAGATCGCCGCGGTCGTGGCCTTCATGGCCAGCGAGGAGTCGAGCTTCATGACGGGCTCCGAGGTCTACGCCGACGGCGGGTACACCGCCCGCTGACCGGCGCCCGGCCGCGTCAGAGGCCGGGGCGAGGCGCGAGCTGGAAGGTCGCGTCCATGATGACCTGGTAGCGCACGATCAGGCCGTCGCGCACGGTGGCGGCCGCCAGGAAGTAGCCCGGCACGCTGTCGTCCTCGTTCACGACCGCACCGGCCACGAACTCCACGTCGCCGTCGACCTGCACCCGGGCCACCTCGTGCGTGCGCGAGACGGCTCCCCGCCCGGCCAGGTAGTCGACGAAGGCCTGCTTGCCCTCGCCCTGCGTGGTCGAGTCGAAGATCGTCATCGACAGCGCGGCGTCATCGGCCACGAGCGCCAGCGCGCCGGCGTCGTCGCCCGCGTCGACGTGGCCGTAGTAGCGGGTCAGGATCGAGTCAGTCACCCAACCGACCTTAGTTCAGTTCATGTCGGTGGTCCAGCACTCAGAGTCGGACGATCGTCTTGCCCACCGTGCGCCCCGCCAGCATGTCCGCCAGCGCGGTGGGCGCGGAGGCGAGCCCGTCGAAGACGGCCTCGCGCGACTGCAGGCTTCCGTCGGCGAGCCACGCCCCCAGCCTCGTCTGCATCTCGTCGAGCAGCGACACGTGCGCGCTGCCACGGAAGCCGCGGAGCGTGAGGTTCTTCGACGTGGCGAGGAAGAGGTTGCGCGGACCGGTCGGCTCGCGCTCGTAGTCGGAGATCGCGCCGCAGAGTGCGATGCGCGCGAACGGGTTGGCGACCTCCAGCGCAGCCTCGAGATGGTCGCCACCGACGCCGTCGAAGTAGAGGTCGATGCCGTCCGGGGCGGCGCGCCGCAGCGACTCCACGACCGGTCCGTCGCGCCAGCTGAACGCCGCGTCGACCCCGAGGTCGTCGAGCAGCCACCGCACCTTGTCGTCGGTGCCGGCACTGGCGACGACCCGGTGGCCCAGCAGCTTCGCGACCTGGCAGACGAGCGAGCCCACCGCACCGGCCGCTGCTGAGACCCAGATCGTCTCGCCGCCCGAGAGTCCGTCGACGACGTGCAGGCCCGCGTAGGCCGTGAGCCCCATGGCGCCCAGTGGACCGAGGTACGACTGCGGCGTCATCGCGCTGACGTCGAGGGCGCGCAGCCGCGCCACGCCGTTCATGGCCTCCTCCGCGACATCGACCACGGAGTGCGTCCGCCAGCCTTGGGAGTGCCACACGGTCGTGCCGACACCGAAGTCCGGGTCGTCGCTGTGCTCGATCTCGCCGACCGTGAAGATGCCGTCCATCGGCCGCCCGAGCGGGAACGCCGCGAAGTAGCCCGAGGGCGCGTCCGGTCGCAGCCGCAGGCGCAGGCCCGGGTCGACCGAGGTCCACGTGTTGCGCACCAGCACCTGCCCAGGGCCCGGGTCGGGAAGCGCCACGGGGATGAGCTCGAAGCAGTCCTCGGTCACGTGGGGGTCGGGGTACTGGCGGACCTGCCAGGCGTGGCTGTCGACCATCAGACCGTGAACCTTCCACCGTTGCTGAGCAGCACGGCGCCGATGACGTTGGACGCCCCCGGCGACGCGAGGTACAGGATGTTGTCGGCGAGCTCCTCCGGGCTGGCGTAGCCCACGGCGCCGGAGGCCGCCATCGCCTCGCGCACCGACGCGGGGGTGCGTCCCGCCATCGGGGTGTCCACCGGGCCCGGGGCCACCACGTTGACCCGGATGCCGTGCGGCGCGAGCTCCTTGGCCGCCGCCTGCGCCAGGGCGTGCACGCCCGCCTTCGAGGCGGCGTAGTGCGGGTAGCCGACGAGCGTATCGAAGGCGGCCGACGACCCGATCAGCACGATGCTGCCGGAGCCCTGCGGCACCATGCGTCGGGCCGCGGCCCGCACCACGTGGAAGGTGCCGTCGAGGTTGATCGCCATGACCCGGCGCCAGCGGGCGTCGTCGAGCTCGCGCAGGACGTCGACCGGCTGTCCGCTCTCGCCCGCCGCGCGGATGCTGTCCTTGGCCACCGGGTCGTCCACGCCTGCGGTGTTGACCACGACGTCGACCCGCCCGTGCTGCGCGACGACCGCGTCGAACAGGGCCTCGACCGCTGCCGGGTCCGCGACGTCGACCGCGTGTCCCGAGGCGCCGCCGATCGAGTCCGCGACGGAGGCCACGTTCTCGGCGACCACGTCGACGACGACCGTCGTCGCACCCTCGGCGGCGACCCGACGGGCGACGGCGGCGCCGATCCCGGAGCCTGCCCCGACCACCACGGCCACCTGTCCGGCGAACCGGTCGGTCACGTGCTGCGTCATCCTGCGTCTCCTTCGTCTCGGCGCCTCACGGCGTCCTCGTGGTCCACGGCCGCGCCGCGGTCGTGCGGGGGTTCGTGCCGACATCGACGACGGACAGCACCTGAGCGGCCGAGACCACCTCGGCCAGGTCCTCGAGCCGGCGGCGCACGCGGTCCTCCGGCACCGTCAGCCGCTCGCCCCCGTGGGCGGCGAGGTCGGCGGCGACCGCCAACCGGAACCGCTCCACGTAGAGCTCGGGTGACGCGGGGTCGTTGAGCAGCACCCATGCCTGCGCGCCGAGCCGGAGCCGGGACATCCGCAGGTCGCGCGCCGCCGCGACGAAGGCCTCTCGGTTCTCCTTGGCCACGACGTACGAGTGCTCGACCTGCACGGGTCCCTCGATGTCGACGAGCGCGGGACCGGCACGGTTCGCCGGGTCGGGAGTGAGCCCGTCGACGGGCGGCAGCCCGCGGCGACGGAACCCGAGCACGGTCAGCGCGAGGCACCCGGCCGCGACGGCGAGCGAGCCCGACGGGCTGATCCAGTCGGCCAGCACCCCCCACGCGATCGCCCCGATGGCCTGCGTCCCCTGGAACACGCAGAGCATCAGCGCGATGACACGCGGCCTGATCCAGCCGGGCAGCGCCTGGTTCGCGAGCATCATCCACGTGCTCTGGACCCCGACCCACGCCATGCCGGCCGGCACCATCGCGGCGATCACCAGCGGCGGCCAGGTGGACGAGGCGAGCACCAGCAGCGCGATCCCGTAGACCGCCGACCCGCCGGCCACGAACACGTTGACCGTGAGCCGGTCGCGCAGGGGGGCGATCACGACCGTGCCGACCACGGCACCGAGACCGAGCATGCCGGTCGCGACGCCGAGTCCGACCGAGGTCAGCTGCAGGCGGTCGTGGACGACGACGGGGAGCAGGGCCCACAGGCTCGCCGCGGGGATGCCGAACGCCGCCATCCGGAACAGGATGCGCCGGGTCCACGGCGAGTGGCGGACGAACCACAGGCCCGAACGCATCGAGCGCCACAGCGGCTCGCGCGTGCCGACCTGGCTCGGCCACCGGCGACCACTGACCAGCACGGCGACGGCCGCTCCACCGAAGAGAGCCGCGTTGAGCGTGAAGACCCACTGCGGCCCCACTGCGACGAGCCCGACGCCGGCCAGGACGGGCCCGAGGGCACGCGCCGCGTTGAAGATGGCTCCGTCCAGCACGGTGGCCGAGGAGATGTGGGTCCGCTCGACCGTCTCGGGGAGCATGGTCTGCCAGCTGATGCCGATCACGACGAGTGCTACGCCGACGACGGCCGTGGAGGCCACCAGCACCACGGGCCCGCCGCCGTCGAGGCGGAGGAGCACGGCGACCCCGCCGCTGGCGAGGGCGGACGCCGTCATCGCCGTGGCCATCAGGTGCTCGCGACGCCGATGGGAGACGACCGATCCCATCGGCACGGCCAGGAGCACGAAGGGCAGGCTGACGGCCGCGGGCACGAGCGAGACCACGAGCGCCGAGGACCCGCCCTCGACCAGCACCCACTGGCCGGCGACGACCTGCGACCACACGCCCAGCGCGTTGCCCAGCTGCAGGAGCAGCATGAAGCGGAACCACCGCGACGTCAGGGCGGGAAAGGCGTTCGGCACCGCCGCCTCCTGGTCCGTGCTCGCGCTAACAAACTGAATTCATGTCAATGTAGCGTGGATCACACGTTCCGCCAAGACCCTCGGACTCGCGTCAGGCGCGGAAGATCTCGACGCCGCCGGTGAGCCCGGAGTCCAGCTCGTCGCGGTCGACCAGCACGTCGAGGTGGGCGATCGTCTCGCACACCGCGATCATCGAGTTGAAGTCGTCGAGGTCCTGGAACGGCGTCAGGCGTCGCGTCCACCGGAGCCGTTGGGCGACCTCCAGCGCCGACGCGCGACCGCCCGCCTCGCGCACGGCGGCCTGCACCTCGTCGAACCGCGCGCGGTGGTGCTCGAGCAGCGCTCGCACGCGCTCGTGGACGCTGTCGGTCGGGTACCCGTGGGCCGGGAGGAGACGCGCGTCCGGCCGGCCGAGCAGCAGCTCCAGCGAGGTCAGGAAGTGCTTGAGCGGAAGGTCCCACGGACCCAGCTCGAAGCCGATCGACGGCGTGATGGTCGGCAGCACGTGGTCGCCGGAGAACAGGAGACCGTGCTCCAGGTCGTGGTAGACCACGTGCCCCTTGGTGTGCCCTGGCGTCGCGACGGCCTCGAGCACCCGACCGCCCAGGTCGATCGGCCCCGGCTCGACCCAGCCGTCGGGGTCGCTCCAGTCACCCGTGTCGAACGGCAGCGGCGCCGTCGCCGCCTCGACGCGCGCGCCGAGGTCGGCGGCGCCGGAGCGCGCGAGCTCGCGCAGGGAGCTGGCCGGCACGTTGCTCGCGAGCCGTCGCACGGCGGCCAGCCCCGGCGCCTCGGGAGCGCCGAGGTGCACCCGGGTGCCGTAGCGCTCCCGCAGGCGCACCGCGAACGTGTAGTGATCGCGGTGCACGTGGGTCACGTAGACGTCGGAGATCTCCCGCGGCGTGCGATCGATCCGGGCGAGGGCCGCGCGCAGCTCCTCGAACGCCGAGTCGACGGCCCAGCCGCCGTCGACCAGCACCAGCCCGTCCGCGACCTCGATCGCGTAGACGTTGACGGCGCGCAGCCCGTCGTTCGGCATCGTGAGCGGGATGCGGTGCACGCCTCGCGCCGCCTGGTGGCACCCGAGATCGCCCCACCAGGCGTCAGGGGCGGTCATCCGACCATGACCATCTCCTCGCCGGTCACCGCGATGCGACTGCCACGCATGCGACCGACGTGCTTGACCGCAGCGGCCCACTCCTCGCTCGCCAGCGCGGCATCGAGCGCGGCCTTGTCGTCGAAGCTCAGGATCGAGACGCCGTCCCAGCCCTCCGAGCGCTCCTCGAACGCGCCCTGGACGTCGGTGTGGAGCCAGCGGCGCAGACCCGGGAGGCCGTAGGTCTGGTCGGCGTGCTCGCCACGCCACCAGGTGATGAACTGCTCGTGCGTCCAGTCGTCGGGCCGCGAGGCCATCAGGATCAGGTTGTACATCGGACCTACCAATCTGAGTTCGGTTCGGTTAAGCAGGACGAACGGGTGCCGGGGGCACCCGCGAGAACGAGGTCAGGCCACGACGCGCAGGGCGGACGCCGAGACGAAGTCGCGGATGTCCTCGAGCGAGGTGGGGCCGCCGTGGCGGTACCAGCGCCAGACGCTGACGACCATGGCCAGGAGCATGCGACTGGTCTGCACGGGGTCGCGCCGGGCGAAGTCGCCCGAGGCCATGCCCCGCTCGACCAGGCTCGTCCAGCGCTCCTCGACACCCCGCACGAGCTCGCGGGCGTGCTGACGCTCCGCCTCCTCGCGCTCGGACTGGCGCGGGGTGGCCAGCAGGTCCATGTGGCTCTGCAGGATGTGCATCTGCAGGACCTCCCGCGGACCGACGTCGTAGGCCGCGCGCACGGCGGCCCGCAGCTCGTCGGCCGGCGACTCCTGGTCGGCGACCGCCTCCTCGAACAGGGCGATCGAGCGCTCCAGCTCGGTGCTCATGATCGTCAGCAGGCAGTGCACCTTGGACTCGAAGTAGTGGTAGAGCGCGGTCTGTCCGATGCCGACCTTGTCGGCCACGGAGGCCCACTTGGTGAGCTCGAAGCCGTCGTCGCCGAAGCTCTCGATGGCCGCGCTGAGGATGAGCCCCCGCTTGGATCGCGGACCCTCGGTCGTCGTCACCTGTCGCGCCATGATTCCCCTCACCTGCGATTTCCCGACATCGTAGTCGACCTGACGTCAGTTCAGGGCGGTCGAGCCCGAAGTCCGTGCCAGGTCCTCGGCGAGCCGGATCGCATCGTTGCGCGCCAGCTTTCCGACGCGGTTCTGCGGGAGGCTCGGCACGGCGAACACGAACTCGGGCCACTGGTGCTTCGGCACGCCGTCCTGAGCGAGCTGCGCCTTGACCCGCGCCAGATCCAGCCCCGGGTCGGTCGAGACCACGAGCGCAGCTGCCCGCTCGCCCAGGATCTCGTCCGGGACCGGCACCACGCACACCTGCACGACGTCGGGGACGGCCGCCACCGCGGCCTCGACCTCGTTGACGTCGATGTTGCGACCGCCGCGGATGATGATCTGCTTCTCGCGGCCCGTGATGCTGATCGTGCCGTCCTCGTTGAGGCGCGCGAGGTCGCCGGTCACGAGGTAGCCGTCGGGGGTCAGGTCCGGTGGCGTCGGAGCGCCACCGCGGGCGTACCCGGTGAACAGCGACGGTCCCTTGACCTGCGCACGACCCAGCGCGCCGACCGGCAGCGGCGCGCCGTCCTCGCCGACGACCCGGACCTCGATGCCGGGGAACGGACGACCGTCACGACCGAGACGGATCTCGGGCGGGTCGGACGGCAGCGGCGTCGTGTGGCCGAGGCACTCCGACATGCCGAAGACCCGCAGGATCTTCGTGCCGAGCAGCTGCTCCGCGCGGCCGAGGGCCCCAGCGTCCATCGGACCACCGCCGACCGTCATCGCGCGCATCGAGGCGAGACCGCCCTCGGCGTCGTCCACGAGGGCGAACTGCAGGGCCATCGTCGGCACGAGCATCGTCCAGCGCACCTGGCGCTCCCGGATCAGGGCGAGCGCCTGGGCCGGATCCCAGCGGGGCAGGCAGACCATGACTCCGCCGAGCATCGCCGGGAGGTACAGGCCGAAGCAGAACGCGGCGACGGACGACAGCGGCACGAACGCACCGACCCGGTCGCCGGGCTCGAGCCCGACGGCCGTGATCGTGGCCTGGCCGGCGAAGCGGATCGCCTCCTCGGACTGGACCACGCACTTGGGCCGCCCCGTCGAGCCGGACGTCATCGCGATCGCGGCGCCGCCGTTCCAGCGCTCGACGCCGCGGGTCGTGCCGGGCCGCGCCACGACGGTCCAGCCGTCCAGCACCGTCACCTCGGCCGTGAACCCCTTGCTCGCGAGGCGCCAGGTCCCGAGGGCGTGCGGTGAGGCGAGGACCACCTCCGGCTCGACGTCCTCGAGCGCGAGGTCGATCTCCTGCTCGGTCGCATGACCGCTCAGGACCGTGACGAAACCGCCGAGGCGGCCGACCGCGAGCGCCGTGACGAGCGTGCGCCACGAGTTGTCGGCCTGCACCACGACGGTCGGAGCACCGTCGACGAGACCACCGATCGTGTGCGCGAGCTCGACGGCAGCCGACCAGATCGCACCGGTCGAGTGGGTGCCGTCGGCATCGATGACGGCCTCCTCCCACGGACGGTCCGCCGCGCGGGCCTCGAACTCCTGGGCGAGCAGTCGCATCGTCGTTGTCTCCTTGGTTCCTGGTCAGGCGCCGGCAGTGGCGCCGGCCGGTGTCGGCACCACGACGGCTCGGCCGCTGATCTCGCCGGCCCGCAGGCGGGCGTAGGCGTCGAGCGTGTCCGTCAGTGCGAAGGTCTGGGTGTGGGCGTGCAGCGAACCACGGCGCGCGAGGTCCACGACGGCCTGGAGGTCGCGGTGGGAGCCCCAGAACGGAGCCGCCACCGACCAGCCGTGCGGGAACCCGAGCAGCTTGCCGACCATCAGCTCCCCACCCGCGCCGCCGACCACCACCGCGTCGCCACCGTGGGCGAGCACGTCGAGAGCACCGGTCATGGTCGGGGTCGCTCCCACGAAGTCGAGCACGAGGTCGAAGCGCTGCTCCGGGTCCTGAGCCCCGGCGACCGCAGCGTCCAGGTCGGGCAGGACCGAGTCCGCCCCGAGGCTCGCCGCGAGGTCGCGCGCCTCCGTCTTGGGGTCGACCACGACCACCGTCGCGGGAGTCGGCGCGAGGAGCTGCACCGCGAAGTGGCCGAGGCCGCCCGCGCCCACCACGAGCACGCGCGACTCCGCGTCGAGGTCGGCCAGGTAGGGCGCGGTGGCGTGGAACGCCGTCAGGGCCGCGTCGGTGAGCGGAGCCGCGAGCACGGGGTCGAGGCCGTCCGCAGGGACGAGGTGCCGGGTCGCGGGGACGACCATGTACTCGGCCAGCCCCCCGTCGAACCCGAGCCCGCACCCGATCCGCGCGCCGCGCAGCAGGCAGTAGTTCTCCCGCCCCTGTCGGCAGCGGCGGCAGTCGCCGCAGCCCCACACCCCGTGGACGACGACGGGCCGCCCCTCCCAGGCCGGGTCGACGCCGGCGCCGGTCGCGACGACGGTGCCGGCGACCTCGTGCCCCAGCACGAACGGCGGCTCGAACGGCAGCCGTCCCGCGGGAGCGTCGGCGACGTGGAGGTCGGAGTGGCACATGCCCGCAGCGGTGACCTGCAGCAGCACCCCACCCGGCGGCGGCTCGGGCACGGAGAGCTCGCGCAGCACCGGTTCGGTGCCCCAGGCCTCGAGCACGACGGCCAGCATCGTGCCGCTCATCGGGCCGTCCACCCGCCGTCGACCACGAGCGCCTGGCCGGTCATGTACGACGAGGCGTCCGAGGCCAGGAACAGCAGAGGCGCGTCGACCTCGCCAGCCGTCCCGCCCCGGTTGAGCATCGTGTTGCGACGCACCCAGGTGGCCGACTTCTCGTTCGTGAACAGGCCGTCGGTCATCTCGGTGTCGAACCACCCCGGGACGAGCGCGTTGACCCGCACCCCGCGCCGGCCCCACTGCCCCGCGAGCTCGCGGGTCAGGCCCAGCGTGCCGGCCTTGGAGGCGGCGTACCCGGCTCCCCCGATCGGCGCGGTCGAGACCAGACCGATGACCGAGGCGACGTTGACGACCGAGGCGCGGTGTCCCTCCGGGAGGGACGAGACGACCGCGACGGCCAGGTGGAACCCGGCGGCGAGGTTGAGCTCGATCAGACCGTCGAACTCCTCGCTCGTCTCGGTCAGCGCGTCCGGCGGGCCGGGCCGGCCGGCGTTGTTGACCAGCACGTCGATCGGGCCCGTGGCCGAGGCCCGCTCGACGAGTCGGGCCCGAGCGTCGGCATCGGTGACGTCGCAGACGACGGGGACGACGCCGCGCACCTCGTCCGCGAGCGCCTCGAGCCGGTCGACCCGTCGGGCCGCGGCGTAGACGGTCGCGCCGGCCTCGGCCAGCGTGCGCGCGAAGCCCTCACCGAGGCCGGAGGAGGCCCCGGTGACGATCGCCGTCCGTCCGGTCAGGTCGAAGCTGTCGCGCACACTCACCTCAGTACACCGCCGTCCGGCCGCCGTCGACCGCGATCAAGGCACCGGTCGTGTAGGTCGAGCGGTCGCTCGCCAGGTGCACCACCATGCCGGTCAGCTCGTCGGGGCGACCGAGGCGGCCCGCGGGCAGGCCCCGGGTCACCAGGTGGAGGAAGTCCTCGTCCCAGTCCTCGGCCATGTCGGTCGCGAACGCGCCCGGCATGATCACGTTGACGCGCACGTGCGGCGCATACTCCTGCGCCACGGCCTGGGTCACGGCGTTGAGCCCGTTCTTGGCCCCGGCGTACATCGCCTCGGCCGGACTCGGGCGCACGGCACCGATGCTGGAGATGTTGATGATCGAGCCGGATCCGGCCTCGGCCATCCGCGCGCCCGCCACGACCATGAGGCGGAACGGGCCCTTGAGGTTGACCTCGACGGTCTTGTCGAACAGGCCCTCGGAAACCTCCATCAGCGAGGGCGCAAGCGGCGCGATGCCGGCGTTGTTGACCACGACGTCCAGGCGCCCGAAGCGCTCGTAGATCGCGTCGACCGCGCCGTCGATGTCGTCCCAGCGGCCGACGTGCAGCGCGAGCGGCATCGTCTCGGCCCCGGTCTCGGCCGTGATCGCGTCGGCGACCTCGACGCACTGCTCGAGCTTGCGGCTCGAGACGACGACCGTGGCGCCCTCGGCGGCCAGCGCGTGCGCGATGGCCCGGCCCAGTCCGCGGGTCGCGCCCGTGACCAGCGCGACCTTGCCGGTCAGCTCCTGGCTCATGCCCTCACCTCGTACTTCTTCATCTCGAGACGGGCCATCGTGCGCAGGTGGACCTCCGTGGGACCGTCGGCGATCTGCAGCGCGCGCGTGATCGCGAAGAGGCGCGCGAGCACGGTGTCGTCGCTGACACCCGCCGCGCCGTGCACCTGCACGGCGCGGTTCACGACGTCGTGCGCGACCTCCATCGCGGCGACCTTGATCGCGGCGACGTCGGAGCGGGCGGCGTGGTTGCCCTGCGTGTCCATGAGCCACGAGGCGCGCAGCGTCAGCAGGCGGATCTGGTCGATCTCCATCCGGCTGCGCGCGATCGCCTCGCGCACCACGCCGCGCTTGGCGAGCGGCTCGCCGAACGCGACGCGGGTGGCCGCGCGCTCGCACAGCAGCTGCAGCGCTCGCTCGGCGAAGCCGATCGCGCGCATCGCGTAGTGCATGCGGCCGGGGCCGAGGCGACCCTGGGCGATCGCGAATCCCCCGCCCTCCTCGCCCAGCATGTTCGTGACGGGCACGCGCACGTCCGTGAACTGCACCTCACCGTGACCGAGGCGGTCCTTGAAGCCGAACATCGGCAGGTCGCGCAGCACCTCGATGCCGGGGGCGTCGGCCGGGACCAGGATCATGCTCTGCTGCCGGTACGTGGGGCCGTCGGGGTCGGACTTGCCCATGAAGATGATGAGCTTGCAGTCCGGGTCGAGGATGCCCGAGGTGTACCACTTGCGGCCGTTGAGGACGTACTCGTCGCCGTCGCGCGTGATGGTCGAGGTGATGTTGGTGGCGTCCGAGCTCGCGACGTCGGGCTCCGTCATCGCGAAGGCCGACCGGATCTGGCAGTCGAGCAGCGGGTCCAGCCACTGCGCCTGCTGCTCGGGTGTGCCGAACATCGCCAGGATCTCCATGTTGCCGGTGTCCGGCGCGGAGCAGTTGATGGCCTCGTTGCCGATCATCGAGCGCCCGACGACCTCGGCCAGCGACGCGTACTCGAGGTTGGTCAGCCCGGCGCCACGGTCGCCGTGGGTCATGAAGAGGTTCCACAGCCCCCGCTCACGCGCGATCGCCTGCAGGTCGCGCATGACCTGCGGCTGCTCGTGCGGGTTCTCGTTCGCGGCGATCTGGGCGTCGTAGACGGCCTCGGCCGGGTAGACGTGCTCGTCCATGAAGGCCTCGAGCTCGATCCGCAGCTTCTCGGTGCGGGGCGACAGGGCGAAGTCCATGTCTCTCCTTCGTCGGGCGGGGCTCAGCCGAGCCGCGCGAGTCCTGAGGTGATCAGGCGGATGATGGTCTCGGGCAGGCGTTCCTGGTCCGGGTCCTCGTGGCGTCCCTCACGGTGCCGACGCAGGTTGTGGCCCATGATCGCGGCCATCTTGTAGCGGCCCAGCGCGTTGAACCAGGCCATCTCCACAGGCAGGGGTCCACCCGCCGCGTACAGCGCGAGCAGCTCGTCCTCGGTCGGCAGACCGGGCACCTCGCGGCCCACACCGGGGAAGTTCGCGCCGTCGGCGAAGACCAGGAACCAGCCGAGCTCGACCCGTGGGTCGCCGATGCTCCAGATCTCCCAGTCGATGACCGCGAGCGGGTCGACGCCGTCGGACATGATGTTGCCGAGCCGGTAGTCACCGTGCACGAGCGTCGGCTCCGACGCGTCCGGCACCGACGCCTCGAGCGCCGAGCGCAGGTCCTCCGCGCCGGGCACGAGCTCGGGCGGAACCGCCCCCATCGTGCGCGACCAGCGGGCGAGCTCCTCGGCGGGCGAGAGCGTCTCGGCGCCGGCGGGCAGGGCGTCGACCGGCACGGCGTGCAGGCGGGGCAGGATCTCGGCGGCGCGACGCATGCGGGCCGCGGCCAGGTCGGGATCGACCTCCGGGTCGTCCAGGACCGGCTCCAGCGACTCGCCCTTCACGAACTCGACGGCGAACCACGCGGGCTCCACCTCGTCGACCGCGACCACGGCGGGCACGGGGACGTCCGTGCCGGCGAGCGCCGCCATGATGCGGGCCTGCTTGAGCATGTCGTGGCGGCCGACCGAGCGCTGTCCGCGCGGCACGGCCTTGACCACGACCTCGCGGTCGTCGACGGCGACGCGGTACGTCAGACCCGAGTGGCCGCCCGGGAGCACGACGAGCTCGCCCACGCGGGTCTGTTCGCCGAGCGCGGCGCGCAGGCCCGCAGCGACGCGCGGCCCGAGCTCCGCCTCGTACGGGAGGTCGTCGGTCGCATCACTCATGCCGCCGCCACCTCAAGGAAGAACACGGTAGGTCGACGGCGGCACGAGACGACCCTCGTCGTTCGCTCGCTGCGCTCACTCATGCCCTGGGCTCCCGCGGAAGGCCGAGGACCCGCTCGGCGACGATGTTGTGCTGGATCTCGTCGGTGCCGCCGGCGATGCGGTAGCCGGGTGCGCCGAGGACGTGCTCGGTCCAGGCCCAGGTGCCCCAGCCGCCGGTGCGGGTCGTGAGGGTCGGGCCGAGGAGCTCGCGAGCGACCTCGGACGTGCGGGCCATCGTGTCGGTCGCGAGCAGCTTGCCCAGCGAGGCCTCCGGACCGGGGTCCTCCCCGGCGACGACGGCCGCGGCGACGCGCATGCCCGTGAGGCGCTGCACGTAGCTGCGCGTCACGAGGTCCGCGACGCGGTCCCGCTCGAGCTCGCCGAGCGGGCGGCCCAGGTTGCGGGCCAGCTCCACAGCGTGGTCGGCGTTCTCCAGGCCGAGGTTGCCCGAGTCGAGCCGCTCCGAGGCGAGCACCGTGAGCGCGACCTTCCAACCGGCCCCCTCCGGCCCGAGACGGTAGGCGTCGTCCAGGACCACGCCGTCGAGGTACACCTCGTTGAACGAGCTGCCGCCGGTCATCTGGCGGATCGGTCGCACCGTGACGCCCTCGGCGCCCATCGGCACGAGGAAGACCGTGAGTCCCGCGTGCTTGACCGAGCCCGGCTCGGTCCGGGTCACGGCCACGCCGAGATCGGCGATGCGGGCGCCCGAGGTCCAGACCTTGTGCCCGTCGAGCACCCACCGGCCGTCCTCACGGCGAGTCGCCTTGGTCCGCACGGCAGCCAGGTCGGAGCCGGCCTCGGTCTCGGAGAAGAGCTGGCAGGCGATCAGGTCGGTCCGCAGCATCGCGCGGACGTACTGGTCCTTCTGCTCCGGCGTGCCCCACTGAGCGACCGTCGGGGCGATGAGCTGCTGCGTGACCGGGAACATCTCGGTGCGGCGCGGGACGTCGAACTCGGCCTCGACCCGGCGGAACGCCAGGAGGTGGGCCGTCGGCAGGCCGCGGCCGCCGTGCTCGGCCGGCCACGTGATCGGGCCGAAGCCGGCGTCGAACTTGGCCTGCTCGTAGGCGCGGATGCGGTCCGTCTCGGCGCGTTCCTCGTCTTCGGTCCAGTTCTCGAAGACCGCCACGGAGTCGTCGCCCTCGCCCCAGACCGTCTCGGTGCGGGGCTTCGCCACGGTCGCGAGCCAGGCGCGCGCCTCGGTCACGAAGTCGTCCAGCGACAGCACTCCCGTCATCTCAGACCCCCAGGACGGTGCAGGCGCTGATGCCGGGCGCACCGTAGACGTGGGTGAAGCCGAGGCGCGGGCCGCCCGGGACCTGCCGGTCCCCGGCCTCGCCGCGGAGCTGCGTCACGACCTCGTGGACCTGGCGCAGGCCGGACGCGCCGATGGGCTCGCCGTTGGCGATGCACCCGCCGTCGGTGTTGACCGGGAGGCGGCCACCGATCTCGGTCTCGCCCGCGGCGATGAGCTCCTCCTGGGCACCGTGCTCGACGAACCCGCACTCGGCGAGGTGCATGACCTCGGCGCCGCTCTCGGTGTCCTGCAGCTGGGCGACGTCGATCTCGTCGGGGCGCACCCCGGCCGTGGCGAAGGCCGCTGCAGCGGCGTCGGCACTCACGCTCGACGGCACGCCCGTGCCCTGGATCGCCGGGGCGAAGACCTCGAACGAGCCGAAGCGACGCGTGCGCGCGGCGACGGAGAGCAGCCGCACCGGGCGGCGACCTGCTTCACGAGCCACGGCCTCGCTCGCGACGATGACGGCTGCGCCGCCCTCGCCGGGCGAGCAGAACATGAAGCGCGTGAGCGGGTCGTTGACCATGTCGGCCGCGAGGATCGTGTCCTCGTCGATCGCCTCGCGGCGCCAGGCGTTGGGGTTCAGCACGCCGTTGCGGTAGGCCTTGGCGGCCACGCGGGCGAGCGTGCGGTCGGTGATGCCGTGCTCGCGCATGTAGCGCGCGATCTTGATGCCGAAGAACTGAGTGGTGACCATGAGGCCCGCCTCGCCGAAGCCGGCGTCCAGGCCCCAGTCCTCCGGGCGCGGGTCGAAGGCACCGCGCGGGTGCTTGTCGAAGCCGACCGCGAGGGCGACCTCGGCCTGCCCGGAGCGGATCGCGTTGATCGCGGAGACCAGGGCGCTGCCGCCGGTCGCGCAGCCGTTCTTGACGTTGGTGAAGGGGATGCCCGTCAGACCGAGGTCGGCGACGAGCGTGTCGGCCAGGCCGGCACCGTCGCTGCCGCCGAAGGCGACCTGCACGTCCTCCCAGGCCAGCCGGGCGTCGGCGAGCGCGGTGCGGATCGCCGTGAGGGCCATGTCGCGTCCGGTGATTCCGGGCTGGCGGCCGAACGGGGACAGACCGGCCCCGATGATCGAGACGTCGGACATCAGGACTCCTGGGGGACGACGCGGACGAACCGCGGCACGGGTCGGCTCGCGACGAGCTCGACCTCGGCGTGGTCCTCGAGGTTGATCGGGTCGTCGCAGTCGAGGACCGCCTCGACCTTGACGCCCTCGGGCAGCTCGACGTAGCCGACCGCGAACGGGACGAACCCGTCCGCGGGCGGCACGTACGGCGGCGACTTGGGGGCGAAGCGCTGGACCGTGAAGCCCCAGACCGTGCCGCGGCGGCCGAGGTCGATGGTCGTCATCGCCTCGGCGCCGCAGCGCTGGCAGCCGCGGGCCACCGGGTACGCCACGTTCTCGCAGCTCGTGCAGCGACTCCCCTGCAGCAGGGGGGTCTGCGTAGGCACCTCGGTCACGTCGGGCTCCTCGTCCGGTCGGCGGCTCAGGTCAGCGCCGGTCGTTGGCGCTGGGTGGGGGTCGCTCAGCGACCGACCCACTTGGGCTCACGCTTCTCGAGGAACGCCTGGACGCCCTCCTTGCCGTCCTCGGACTGCAGCGCGTTGCCGACCGCGAGGTGCTCCATGACCATGAGCGAGCGGACGTCGGCGTCGAGACCCTGGTTGATGGCCATCTTGGTGAGGCGCATCATGTACGGGCTCTTGTCGATCAGCGGCGCGATGAAGTCGGCGACGGCCTGGTCGAGCTGGTCGGCCGGGGCCGACTCGTTGATGAGGTCGAAGTCCTTGGCCTCCTGGCCGGACAGCAGCTTGCCGGTGAGCATGAGCTCCTTGGTCTTGCGCAGACCGATCATGCGGGGCAGGCGGTAGATCGGGCCGGCGCCACCGAAGAGCGCGCGACGGATGTGAAAGTCGCCGATCTTGGCGTCGTCGGACGCGATCGCGAAGTCGCACGAGATCATCAGCTCGAAGCCGCCGGCGGTGACGTAGCCCTCGAGCACGGCGACCGACGGGGTCTTCATCGAGTACAGGCGGTCGCAGACCTCGGCCGACAGGACGGCGACGTCCATCGCGGTGGTCGTGCCGATGAAGTCCGAGAGCAGCTCGTCGAGGTCGAAGCCCGAGCAGAACTGGTTCTCGACGCCACGCAGGACCAGGACCTTGAGGTTGGGGTCCTCGTCGACCTCCTTGATGATCTCGTCCAGGCGGTGCAGCAGCTCGACCGTGACGGAGTTCATCTTGTGCGGGCGGTTGAGCCACACACGGGCGACGTCGCCGTCCTTCTCGAGGAGTACGTGATCGGAGACCATGGTGTGGTCCTTTCGCAGAAGCATGAGTTGAACTGGATTCAGTTCAGTATGCGGAGGACGTGTGCCCGTGTCAACCATTGAACTGAAGTGAGTTTAGTTTAGACTCGCTGAGACCCACATCACAACCCCGATGCCTTTCGAATGAGGACCTCATGACCGACACCCGCACCCCTCGCCCCCGCCTGCTCGTCATCGGCGGCGGACAGGCCGGCCTGACGGCCGCTGCGCGGGCGGCGGTCGGCGGCGCCGAGGTCACGGTCCTCGAGGTCAGCCGCGAGCCCGGCGGCTCGGCGCGATTCGCCGGCTACATCTGGACCGCCCCGACCCGCGAGGTGATGGCGACGGAGAACCCCGACGGCGATCCCGTCCTGCGCGACGCCCTGGTCGACGGGTTCGCCGATGCGGTGGAGTGGATCCGCAGCACCGGTGTCGAGGTCGGCGACGCGCAGCGCATCCTGCCGTTCGGCCGGGGCCACCAGTTCGACACGAACCACTACCTCGACACGTGTCGCGCCCTCGTCGTGCAGCACGGCGGAACGGTCCTGCTCGAGACGCAGACCGAGGAGCTCCTCCTCGAGGAGGGCGTCGTCGTCGGGGCGCGCGTGCGCACGGGTGGGGGCGAGTCGCGCGAGATTCGTGCCGACCACACGCTCCTGGCGACCGGCGGCTTCCAGGGCGACCCCGAGCTGCGCGAGGAGCTGATCGGGCCGCTCGTCGGAACGCTGCCCCTGCGGTCCAACCCGCACAGCCAGGGCGCAGGGCTGCGCCTCGCTCGTGCCGTCGGTGCGGCCGTCGGCGCCGAGGGCGCTGGCTTCTACGGTCACCTGATCCCCAGCGGCGTGCCGTTCGCCGACTCCTCCGACTTCGTCGAGCTGTCGCTGTACTACAGCGAGCACGCGCTGCTCTTCAACCTGCACGGCGAGCGCTTCGTCGACGAGACCCTTGGCGACCACCTCACGACCCTCGCGCTGGCCGAGCAGCCGGAGGCCCGCGGCCTGCTGATCGCCGACGCCCGCGTGCACCGCGACTGGATCGTGCCGGCGTACGTCGAGGGTGCGATCGGGGCCGACAAGTTCGCGATCGCGAGCCGGCGCGGCGGCCGCGTGGGCCTGGCGGAGTCGCTCGAGGAGCTCGAGTACCTGCCGGAGGAGTGGGGCTACGACGGCGCCACGATCCGGCGCGCGGTCGAGGAGTTCAACGCCGCCACCGTGACGGACGAGGGCGCGACCCCCGGACGCCGCCTCGATCCGGCGCCACTGCTGGATCCGCCGTACTACGTCATCGAGACGATCCCGGCGATCACGTTCCCCTTCACGGGCGTGCGCATCGACGCCCAGGCGCGGGTGCTCGACGAGGGCGGCGCCCCGATCGCCGGCCTCCTGGCGGCCGGCTCCGACACCGGCGGGCTGTGGAACCGCGCCTACGCCGGCGGCCTCGCCTCCGCGACCGTCTTCGGTCTCGCCGCCGCCCGCACGTCGCTCACCTGACCGCCGGGCGGTGAGCTAGGGACCTGTCCCCCGCCCGAGCGGTGAGTGAGGGACGTGTCCCAGGCCCGAGGGGTGAGTGAGGGACGTGTCGAGCTGCTCGACACGTCCCTCACTCACCGCCCACCGGCCCGACAGGTCCCTAGCTCACCGCCCGCGGGTCAGAGGCCGACGAGGTCGGCGATGCGTCGGCGGTGGGCGGCGGCGGAGCCGAACAGGCCCTCGTCGCCCAGCGCGCGCTTCACGTACAGGTGCGCGGGGTGCTCCCACGTGAACCCGATGCCGCCGTGCAGCTGCACGGCCTCGTGCACGGTGCGGACGACGGCGTCGGTCGCGACGGACGCGGCCACGGCGGCAGCCAGCTCGTCGGCCGGATCGGCGTCGTGCAGGGCAGCGGCGTAGGCGACGGCCGAGCGGGACCGCTCGAGGTCCACCAGCACGTCGGCCAGGCGGTGCTTGACCGCCTGGAACGACCCGATCTTCCGACCGAACTGCTCGCGCGTCGACACGTACGCGACGGTGTCGTCGAGCAGCCGGGCCATCATGCCGACGTGCTCGGCGGCCACGCCGACGGCGGCAGCGCGTCGCAGGCGCGACCAGGCCGCAGCCGCGCCGCTCACGCCGACCAGCGCCGTCACGGCGGCACCCGTCAGCACCAGGTCGGCCTGGCGACGCGTCTCGTCGAGCACCTCGAGCGCCCGCACCTCGACGCCGTCGCCGGCCGTGTCGAGCAGCCAGAGGCCGCGGTCGTCCCCCAGCACGACGAGGTGGGCCGTGGCTCCGGCGAGGACGCGGTGGAGCACGCCGGAGGCGCGACCATCCACGACCTCGAGCCCCTCGACCGCCAGCGCGAGCGTGCCGACGAGCTCGCCCGCCATCACGCCACGCAGCTCACCGGCGATCGCGTCCGGGTCGTCTGCCGCGCCGAGCGCCGCGGCCGCGAGCACCGACGACGCGAGCAGCGGCTCGGGCCGCAGCACCGCACCGGCCTCCTCCAGCACCACCGCGACGTCGGCGAGCGCGAACCCGGCACCGCCGAGCGTCTCCGGCACCACCATCGAGCTCACCTCGAGCTCGCGGTGCAGGCGCGTCCAGAGGTCCGTCGAGTAGCCGAGGTCGCCGTCGAGCACCCCCCGCACCCCCTCGGTCCCGCCCGCGCGCTCGAGCAGCGAGCGGACGATCGCGCGCAGCTCCTCGTGCTCGGCGGAGGGGGCCAGCAGGGCGGGGTCGCCCGCGGGCCACGGGTCGACGACGATGGAGCTCACGGAGACACCTCTCGGGGGTGGGGCAGGACGTCCAGCATATTGAACTGACTTCAATTTAACTGCTAGTGTCGTGGGTCACAAGCCTCGATCGGAAAGAAGGACCCCGTGAGCGCCACCCCGCACCTCGACCGCTGGTTCGCCTCGATGGACTCCGACGACCCCGACGACGTCCTGAACCAGATCACCGACGACTTCGTGATGTCGGTGCAGTTCTCCAAGGGCGGCGGAGACAGCGCCGAGTTCCGCGGCGACCGCGCCGGGCTCGAGGGCTACCTGGCCCAGCGCGAGAAGGGTGCGCTGGTCCACGAGGTGCAGGTCTCCTCCACGTCCGAGGGCCACGAGCTGTGCCTGGGGCGCACGACCCGCGACGGCGAGTTCGAGGCGCAGTTCACGGCCGTCGCCCAGATCGACGAGGCGAGCGGCAAGGTCCGTCGCCTCCTGATCTGCCGCACGCCCGAGATCAGCTTCGCCTGACGGCCGCGGCGCCGCCTCAGATCTCGGCACCCAGCCGGTAGCCCTCGGCGATCGCGTGGCTGATGCGACGCGGCGCGACGCTGTCGCCCACCGCCAGGACGCGTGCGGTCGGTGACGCGACCAGGGCGACACCGTCGGGCGCCGCTCGGTGCAGCTCGTCGACCGCGACGCGGTCGCGATGCATCACCACCAGGTCCGGGGCGACCGGCTCGTCCGCCCCACCGAAGACCGGACGCAGCGTCCAACCACCCGCCTCGGACGTGAGTCGCTGTGCGACGTCGAGACGAACGCCGGCGCTTCCCAGGCGGCGAAGAAGCGGGCCCACGCTCTCGTGCGGGACCCGTGCGGCGAGCCCGGCCATCGCGGTCGTCATCCGCACGTCCCAGCCGGCAGCGGCGAGCGCCTCGGCCGCGCTGTAGGCGGGCCAGAAGCCGTCGGACTCGTCGTGCACCACGACCGTGCCCGGCGTCGCGGGAAGGCCGTGACCCAGCAGGACGTCGTCGACGGAGAGCACCGGCACGGCCGACGCCACGTCGACCGCTCCGGGCCGGGACCCGGTGGCCAGCACCAGCACGTCGGCGACACCGAGCACGTCGGTCAGGTCGTCGACCGCGATCTCGGCGCCGAGGTTGACGTCGACCTTGAGGCGCCTGGCCTCCCGCGAGAGGTAGTCGACCACGTCGACCAGGGTCGAGCGGTGCGGCGACCGCGCCGCGACCCGCACGGCTCCCCCGAGCTCACCAGCCCGCTCGAACAGCGTGACCCGGTGTCCGCGCTCGGCCGCGACCCGCGCCGTCTCGAGGCCTGCGGGCCCGCCGCCCACGACGTAGACCTCACGCCCCCGCGCGACCTTCGCGGCCAGACCCGGGTGGCGTCCTCGCCCGACCTCCGCGTTGACCGCGCAGTGCAGGTGGGGGTCGAAGGCCCGGCAGTCCTGGTTGACGCCGAGGCACCCCCGGACCTGCTCGACCCGGCCGTCGCGCGACTTGTTCGGAAGCTCCGGGTCCGCGATCAGGGCGCGGGCCATGCCGACGAGGTCCGCCTTGCCCGTGCGCACGACGTGGTCGGCGGTCGCGACGTCGCGGATGCGCTGCCCGACCAGCACCGGCAGCCCACTGACCTCACGCACGCGCGCGGCCGACGGCACGGCCACGGCGTCCGGGTTCGTCGCGTCCTTGACGTAGGCACCGCGCACGCCGTGCGTGATGCTCAGGTAGTCCACGTCCCCCCGGGCCGCGAGGTGCTCGGCGACCTGCAGGCACGACTCGATCCCCATGCCGCCGGGGATCTCCTCCTCGGCCGTCAGGCGCACCCCCACGAGGAAGTCGTCGCGGGTCGCCGCACGCATCGCGTCGACCACGCCGTCGAGGTAGCGCAGGCGGCCCACCAGGTCGCCGCCGTAGCGGTCGGTCCGGGTGTTGACGGTCGGCGACAGGAACTGCGCGACGAGGTAGCCGTGGGCCGCGTGCACCTCGACGCCGTCGAGCCCGGCCAGGTCGAAGTGGCGCGCCGAGCGGCCCCACCAGGCGAGCTGGGCCGTGACCTCGTCCGTGCTGGCGACGTGCGGCGGGTGGGCGTCGCGCGGCGTCCGTGAGGCGGCGGCGGCGAGGGCCGGCACGTCGTACTCGGACCCGATCGTCTCGCGCCCGAGGTGCGCCAGCTGCCCGACGAGCAGCGCTCCGTGCCGGTGCACCACCTCCGCCTTGTCGGCCATGGCCGGCACGACCTCCTCCCGGAACGCCGCGACGAGCTTGCCGCTGCGCGGCCACGACGACGGGTCCACGATCGAGGCGCCTGCCACGATCATGCCGACGCCACCGGCAGCGAGCCGGTCGAAGTGGTCGACGTCGGCGTGGGTGGGGATCCCGTCGTCGGCCATGCTCGTGCCCGCCGGGAGCGCCACGAGCCGGTTCTTCAGCTCGTGACGTCCCAGCGTGAACCCGGAGAACGCGTGGGGGAAGTGCTCGGACATGGCGGCCTCCTGGGGGAACGGCTCAGCGGTAGAGGGACTCCCAGCGCGCCTGGAACTCGGCGATGCGCTCCGGCGTCAGGCCCTCGACGTTGGGCGTCGCGATGTCCTGGGCCTGGTAGACGGCCGACTCGGTGTCGGGCAGGACGCTCGCGTACCCGGTCGAGAGCGCCTCCTGGCCGGCCGGCGTGACCATGAAGTTCGCCAGCACCTGCGCGGCGTTGGGGTGCGGCGCGGTCTGCAGGACGTGGGAGTACCAGGGCGTGCCCCAGGCCTGCTCGGGCAGCGCCCAGCCGACGGGCGCCCCGGTTGCCTGCTCGCGCACGAGCGGGTGGGTCATGGGCGTCACGGAGATCTCCCCGGACGCGAGCGCCTGCGCGATCGCGAGCGACCCCGGGTACACGCGGGGCTCGAGCTCGGCGAGCTCGTCGAGGAACTCGTCCCCGCCCGCCCAGTTCTCGTCGAGGAACAGGTACTGGTCGACGACCGCGAAGAACCCGGCGGGATCGGTGATGCCGATCTTGCCCCGGAAGCGCTCGTCCAGCAGGTCCTCGGGCGTCTCGAGACCCTCGGGAACCTGGTCCTCGTTCCAGGCGAGCACGCCCACGGCGCCGCTGGTCAGGAACATGCGGTCCTCGACGACACTGCTCGCGCGGTCGTAGGCCGGCTGGTCGAACGCCGGACCGACGACCTCGGTCGAGAACGTGCCCGACGCGGCGGCGTCGAGGGCCCACCTGGGGTCGGACAGCATGTGCACGTCGCCCTCGCCGCGACCCGTCTGCTGCTCGGTCTCGACGCGCGGCGTCATCTCGACGTCGGTGCCGCGCACGAACTCCATCGTGATCTCGGGGTACTCCGCCTCGAAGGCCGTCTTGAGCGCCGCGAGGTTCTCCGGGTGCTGCGTCGAGTAGAGGAGCACCTCGCCCTCCTCGTTCGCCGCCGCCAGGACCTCGTCCCACGTGCCGTCGACCGGGGCGGACCCGGAGGTCGACCCCGAGCCGCAGCCGGCCGCGGCCAGGAGCAGGGCCAGGGCGGCCGCACCGATCGCCGTGCGTCGTCTCGTCATCACGATCTCCTCAGAGGTTGTCGAGCACGTTGCGGCCGCCGATGATCATCGCGACGACGACGCCCAGGCCCGTCACGACCGTCATGACGATGGCCATGGCGGCGACGAGCGGGTACGACCCGTTCGCCCACAGGTCGAACAGACGGGTGCCCATCACCTGGGTCGTCGCCGATCTGACGAGCAGCGATGCCGCGAACTCGTGGGTCAGCAGGATGAACATCAGCGCGACGGCACTCAGCACCGCCGGTCGCATGAGCGGCAGGATGATGCGCAGGTTCGTGACCAGCGAGTTCGCCCCGCTGGTCGCCGAGGCCTCCGCGTACGTCTCGCCCAGCGCGAGCAGCGCCGTCATCTGCAGCCGCGTCGCGAAGGGGATCATCAGCACGATGTAGACCAGGATGATGACGGTCCGCGTGCCGTAGAGGATGAACGGCGGCTGCGTGTACGTCAGCAGGAAGCCCACGCCGAAGATGACGGCCGGGATGCCGAGCGGCAGGGCCGAGACCAGGTCGCCGACCAGTCGGATGACCGGGTACCGGCGACCCCGCACCAGCAGCGTCGCCAGCACGAAACCGATCGGCACGCAGAACGCCACCGCGATCGACGCGGTCACGAGGCTCGTGATGATCGAGTCGACGATGTCGCGGGTCTGGAACAGCGTCCGGAAGTTGTCGAACGTCAGCAGGTCCCAGCTGATCGTCGACGACCAGAACGGCGACAACGAGACGAGGATCAGGCCGATGAGCGGCAGCAGCAGCGCGACGAAGCCGTAGACCACGACGGTCGTGACGGCCCACCACGAGCGCTTCGGCGGCGACTTGAAGGCCTTGCCGCCGTGCGTCACGAAGCGCTTCTGGTCGCCCAGCAGCAGCTTCTGGCTCAGCACCACGACGAGACCGAGGATCACGAGCGGAGCGCCCGCCGCCGCGGCGGCGCCGAAGTCGGCCGGCGACTCCGAGACCCGCCGGTACATCTCGGTCGTGAGCACCTTGACCCCGGTGTTCGAGCCCAGCAGCAGCGGCCCGGTGAACTGACCGAGCCCCAGCAGCAGCGCGACGCCGCCTCCGTAGATCAGCGACGGACGCAGCAGCGGCAGCACGACCCGGAAGAACACGCCGAGCTGGGACGAGCCACTCATCTGCGCGGCCTCGAGGTGCTCGGCACTGATGGCGGACATGCCCGCGCTGACGAAGAGGTAGACGAACGACGTGAGGCCGAAGCCGGTCAGGATGATGATCCAGGTCGGCGTGTAGATGTCGATGGGGCCGGACTCCAGGTGGTCCCACCACGGCAGCTTGCGCATCGCCGCATTCAGGTAGCCAGGGCCCGGCGAGAGCAGGAAGGCCCAGCCGACCACGTTCGCGACCGCGGGCATCACGATCGGCAGGACCGGCACGACCCGCAGGAACGACCAGCGCGCGGGGAGCCGGCTCGTCGCGTAGGCCAGGATCGTGCCGAGCACCAGCGCGATGACCAGCGAGATGACCGCGAGCTGGACCGTGGTCCAGATGACGTCACCGGTGTCGGCGCGGCCGTACTGAGCCTGGTAGCCGCGGGCACCGTCCTCGAACGCGCGCGACTGCAACCGGTACAGCGGCATCACGATGAGGTAGACCAGCGCCGCGACGACCAGACCGTAGCCGAGCCGCGCCCGCCAGCCGCGGGCGGTGACCCGACCGAAGGTGCGGTCACGCAGGCTCGGGCCCGAGCCGCTCGGCTCGGTGGCGGGACGCTCGAGTGTCGTGCTCATCGGGCGTTCGCCCCCGCCGTGTCGCCGACCTGCAGCGGTGACTGGCTGTCGGCGATCGCCCAGCCGTCCTCGCCGAACACGCGGACGTCGGAGGGGCGCAGGCTCACCACGACGGGGGTCCCCTCGGGAGCCGTCGGCAGCCACGAGCCGTGCTCGCGGGTGTCGGCCTGCAGCGTCAGCTTCTCGCCGTCGACGTCGACCAGCACGTCGTGGTGACGTCCACCGAACTCGGTCGTGACGACCGTGGCGTGCAGCAGGACCGAGCCCTGCGGCACCTCCTCGGCGGCCCGGTGCAGCCGCAGGTCGGCCGCCCGCAGGCGGGCCGTGACCTTCTCGACCCCGCCGCGCTCCGGGGAGCGCGTGCCGAGGTCGATGCGGTCGCCGTTCGAGGTGCGCCAGCCGTCGGCGTGCCGGGTCAGCTCGAGCTTGTTGCCCATGCCGATGAAGGCCGCGACGTAGTCGGAGGCCGGCTCGTCGAAGACCCTCTGCGGCGTCTCGAACTGCTCGAGCTTGCCACCCTTCATGATGGCGAGCCGATCGCCGAGCGCGAACGCCTCGGACTGGTCGTGCGTCACGAACACGGCGCTGAACCCGAGCCGCTGGTGCAGCTGGTGGATCTGCGTGCGCACCTGGTCGCGCAGACGCGCGTCGAGGTTGCTGAGCGGCTCGTCGAACAGCACGAGGTCGGGCTCGGAGACCAGACCGCGGGCCACCGCGACGCGCTGCTGCTGGCCACCGCTGAGCTGTGAGGGGTACCGGTCGAGCAGGGCCCCGCAGTCGACCATCTCGGCGGCCTTCTCGACCGCCCCGGACCGCAGGGCGTCCTTCTGTCGACGCACCTTCAGGGGGTAGGCGATGTTGTCGCGCACCTTCATGTGCGGCCACAGGGCGTAGGACTGGAAGACCATGCCGATGTTGCGCTTGTGGCTCGGCACGTCGGCGTGCTTGGGCCCGCCGTACATGACCTTGTCGCCGAAGGAGATCGTGCCGCCCTCAGGCGACTCGAGGCCGGCCAGGCAGCGCAGCGTCGTGGTCTTGCCACAGCCGCTGGGGCCGAGGAGGACGACGAACTCGCCCTCCTCGATGGTCAGGTCGAGCTCGTCGACGATCGTGTTCGAGCCGAAGCGCTTGGTCAGCTGGTCGACGCGGATCTGGGACATGCGGTCACCTCGGGTAACGGGGGGAGGGAAGGTGGTCAGGAGGTCGTGGAGGCGGGTGCGAGCCGGCCGGCCGCGGTCCCGCCGTCGATCAGGAAGTCGGTGCCGGTGACGTACGCGGCATCCTGGCTGAGGAGGAAGGCGATCGAGGCGGCCACCTCGTCGGGACCGCCGCGGCGCTGCAGCGGGATCGAGCGGACGTAGGCCGTGATGTCCACCTGCTCGAAGCCCGATCCGGTCTGCGTGATCGGGGTGTCGATGCTGCCGGGGCAGACCGAGTTGACGCGGATGCCGCGAGCGGCGAGCTCCAGCGCGGCGACCCGGGAGAGCGCCCGGACGCCGAACTTCGCCGCGCCGTAGGACCCGAGGCCCTCGGTGGCCAGCACACCGCGCAGCGACGAGAGGGTCACGATCGACCCGCCGTCGTTCAGGTGCCGGGCCGCGAAGCGGAGGGCCAGGAAGGTCGACGTCAGGTTGACGTCGACCATGCGGCGGAAGTCGTCGAGCGAGGTGTCGGCGAGGTGCGACGACGCTGCCGCGCCGGCGGAGTGCACGAGGAGGTCGAACGGAGCCGACGAGGACAGCTGCTCCCAGCCGTTCTCGTCGGTGACGTCGAGACGCACGGCGGACGCACGCTCACCGAGGTCGGTCGCCACGGCGGTCGCGGACTCGAGGTCGAGGTCGCTCAGCACGACCTCGCCACCTCGACGGTGGAGGAGCCGTGCCGTCGCGGCACCGATCCCGCTGCCGGCGCCGGTGACGAGGGCCCGGCGCCCCTCGAACTGCGTGCTCATGTCGACCTCGTGTCTCGTGGACGGGTGGGGGAATCGCTGCGGGCACCCGGCACGGCCGGGCGCCCGCAGCGACGTGTCAGTTGACGAACAGCTCTTCGAACTTCGCCGTGTACTCCGCGACGTCCTCCGGTGAGAGGTCGGCCGAGTCGGCCAGCGTCACGTCGTCGGCGGTCGCAATCGCACCCTCGATGTCCGGCAGCGTCGATCCGTAGCCGGCGCTGAGGGCGGTCTGTCCGGCCTCGGTCGCCATGAAGTTGGCCAGGACCTGCGCCGCGTTCGGGTGCGCCGCCGCCGAGAGCACGTGGGTGTACCAGGGCGCGCCCCACGGCTTCGGAGCGAGCTGGAAGTCGACCGGCGCTCCGGCCGCGATGTCGTTGACCAGAGGGCTGACGATCGGTGCAGCAGCAATCTCGCCCGACGTCAGGGCCTGCGCGATGCCGAGCGCGCTCGGGTAGATGCGCGGGTTCAGGTCCGCCAGGTCGGTGAGGAAGTCCTCGCCGTAGGTGTCCTCGAGGTACCGGTACAGGTCGACGTAGACCGCGATGCCCGCCGGGTTGACGATGCCGATCTTGCCGTCGAGCTTCGGGTCCAGGACGTCGGGGACGTCCTCCAGCCCTGCCGGGTACCCGTTGGTGTTCCAGCCGAGGCCGAAGACGGCGATGCTCATCAGCGCGAACGTGTCGTCCAGGACCATGTCCTCGCTCTGGTAGTTCTCCGTCTCGAACTCCGGTCCGCGGAGCTTCTCGGAGTACGCGCCGGTCTCGATCGCGGAGTTGATCCACGCGCGGTCGGTGACCATGTGGACGTCGGCGGCACCCTGGCCGGTCTGGTTCTCGACCTCGACCTTGGGGTTGAGCTCGGCGTCCGTACCGCGCACGAACTCCATCGTGATGTCCGGGTACTCGGCCTCGAAGGCGGCCTTGAGCGCCTCGAGGTTCACCGGGTTGTGGCTCGAGTACAGCAGCACGCTGCCCTCCTCGTTCGCCGCGGCGACGACCTCGTCCCAGTCGCCGTCGACCGCCTCGTTGCTGCTGCCACCACCGCCGCCACACGCCGACAGTGCCAGCACCACGCCAGTCGCAAGCGCCCCGAGTCGCACTCTTGCCTTGACCATGCCGTACTCCTTAGTTGAACTGATCTCAGTTCAAGGTAGACGACGATTCATGTGAGGTCAATCACTTCGTCCGAGTTCTCAGGACGATCCCGGAAACGGAGGCGTGACGCTGGTGCCTCGCCCAACCCGAATTCAGTTCACGCTGTTCGGGCACGCGCAGCCGGTGCTGGCCCTCGCGGTCAACCGCGCCGGGCAGTCGCGTCAGAATCGCGTCAGTAGTACCAGGGGTAGTCGGACCAGTCGGGCTCGCGCTTCTCGAGGAACTGGTCGCGCCCCTCCTGCGCCTCGTCGGTCATGTAGGCCAGGCGCGTGGTCTCGCCCATCAGCACCTGCTGGCCCACGAGACCGTCGTCGATCATGTTGAACGAGTACTTGAGCATGCGCTGCGCGGTCGGGCTCTTGCGGTTGATGAGTCGGCCCCACTCGAGCGCGGTCGCCTCGAGCTCGGCGTGCGGCACCGCGCGGTTGACGACGCCCATCGCGACGCCGGCGGCGGCCGAGTACTCCTGGCCGAGGAAGAAGATCTCGCGCGCGAACTTCTGGCCCGCCTGGCGCGCCAGGTAGGCCGAGCCGAAGCCGCCGTCGAAGCTGCCGACATCGGCGTCGGTCTGCTTGAAGCGGGCCTGCTCCGCGCTGGCGAGCGTGAGGTCGGCGACGACGTGCAGGCTGTGTCCACCGCCCGCGGCCCAGCCGGGCACCACGCAGATGACGACCTTCGGCATGAAGCGGATCAGTCGCTGCACCTCGAGGATGTGCAGGCGGCCGAGGCGGGCCTTGTCGATCGGGCTCGGCTCCTCGGCACCCGTGTCGCTGCTCGCCGACGAGCCGTCCTCGTACTGGTAGCCGACCTTGCCGCGGATGCGCTGGTCACCACCGGTGCAGAAGGAGTGCTTGCCGTTCTTCTCGCTCGGGCCGTTGCCCGTCAGCAGGACGCAGCCGACGTCGGCCGACGTGCGGGCGTGCTCCAGGACCCGCAGCAGCTCGTCGACCGTGTGCGGCCGGAACGCGTTGAGGATGTCGGGGCGGTCGAAGGCGACGCGCACCGTGCCGTGGGCCTTCGCGCGGTGGTACGTCAGGTCGGTCAGGTCGTCGAACCCGGGCACCTCGTCCCACTGCTCGGCGTCGAAGGTGTCGGACACGAAGGGCAGCGCGCTCATGGGTCTGAACCTAGTGCTTGCCAGATCGGCGCCGGACTGCTGACCTGACCTCAGGCCACCTTCGAGGAGATCGCATGAGCGCCACCCCCACCGGATACCTGACGCGTCGCGGCGACGCCGACCACCTCGCATGGGACCGCACGTTCGACGCTCCCGCATCGCAGGTGTGGGCGGCGATCACCGTGTCGGAGCGACTCGCACCCTGGATCGGCACCTGGACCGGCGACCCCGCCGACGGCTTCGTGATGTTCTCCATGAACGCCGAGGGCGACGAGGGGTCCACGCCCATGCGCTACGACATCCCGGCATGTGACGAACCGCGTCTGCTGAAGGTCGACTGCGTCTCCGACTGGGGCACGTGGAACCTCGGCCTCGAGCTGGCCGAGGCCGACGGCGTCACGACGCTGACCATGACCCAGCTCGTCAACGACGTCGCCGCGATCGAGAACATCGGCCCCGGATGGGAGTACTACCTCGACCGGCTCGTGCTGGCCGAGACCGGCGGCGACGTCGCGGGCGCCGCGTGGGACGACTACTACCCGGCCCAGCGCGAGCACTACGTCGCCCTGGCCGACACGCTGGAGCCCGGTATCCGCGAGCGCCTCGGACCGCCGCAGGGATGACGGCCGTGACGAGGCCCATGTGACACCGGGAGTGACACGTTCACATACCGTCGGTATCTTGACGGGATGAGCACACGTTTCGCAGGCAAGGTCCTGGTCGTCACCGGAGCAGCACGAGGCATCGGCGCCGGCGTCGCCCGGGCCTACGCGGCCGAGGGCGGCAAGGTCGCGCTGCTGGGCCTGGAGCCCGAGCTGCTGGCCGCCGTCGCCGGCGAGATCGGTGACGCCGCCGCCTGGTGGGAGGCCGACGCGCGCGACGGCGCCGCCATGACCGCTGCGATCGACGCCGCGGCGGCGCACTTCGGTCGCATCGACCACGTCCTCGCCAACGCCGGCATCGCGTCGTACGGCACCGTCCGCCAGATCGACGAGGCGTCGTTCGAGCGCGTCGTCGACATCAACATCAACGGCGTCTTCCGCACCCTGCACCCGTCGATCCCCCACCTGATCGAGACGAAGGGTCACGCCCTCGTGGTCGCGTCGCTCGCGTCGTTCGGCAACCTCGCCGGGCTCGCCTCGTACAACGCGTCGAAGGCCGGCGCCGAGTCGCTCGCGCTCGTGACCAACCAGGAGGTCGCGCACCTCGGCGTGCGCGTCGGCGTGGTGCACCCGGGCTGGATCGACACCGACATCGTGCGCGGTGCCGAGCACGACCTGCCGACCTTTCGCACGATCCGCAAGAAGCTGCCGTACCCGGCCAACTCGACGACCGACCTCGACGACTGCGTCGCGGGCATCATCCGCGGGTTCGCCAAGCGCAAGACCCGCGTCTACATCCCTCGCGGCGTGATCGTGGCCAACTGGACGAAGTCGCTCGTGAACTCCCCGTTCGGGTCGGCGATCGTGCTGCGCATCGCCAAGAAGCACGTGCCGGACCTCGAGGCCGAGGTCGCTGCGCTGGGCCGCTTCCAGCACGCGCACGTCCCCCTCACCGAGGCCAAGCCCGCCGACTGACCGCTCGCGAGTGGATTCCCGCCCCTCCGCGAGTGAGTTTCCGCCCCTCGGAGGGGCGGAAACTCACTCCTGGCAGGGCGGGAATCCACTCCTGACGGGGCGGGAATTCACTCGCGAGCGGTCGTCCGTCAGGGGAGCTGGACGCTGGAGGCGAGCGAGACCATGTGGCCGAGGCGGGCCAGCTCGGAGGCGAGGAAGTCGGGGCCGCCGTGGCGGCCGACGACGATCGTGACGCCACGGCCGTCGCGCAGACGGCCCGGCGCGGCAGCCAGGACCGTGGAGGCCCAGGCCTCGACGTCCGGGAGCGTCGACGACTCGGCCAGCTCGAGCCACTCGCCGGCCTGCGGGACGTCGCCGTTGTCGATCCGCGGCGCCGTCGGCGAGGCGCCCAGCACCTCCGGGCGCTCGTCGCCGGCACCCAGCGCGAGCGCCCAGTCGACGCGGAACGTCTCGGGCATGACCTCGACGAGCCGGGCGATCGCCCGCGACGGGTCCTCGGTGAACTCCTCGACCGCCTCGAGGTCCATGCTGAGGTTCACGCCCGCGTTGTAGCGGGAGATCCAGTGCACCCGCACGCCCTCGAGCTCGTGGCACGCGGTCACGAGCGTGTCGGGCATGACGGTCGGCGGCAGCTCGAGCAGCACGTCGTCGAGCGCCTTCCCGTCGGCGCGGTGCTCGACGATCTCGATCGCCTCGATGTCGGCACCCGCCGAGCCGAGAGCCGTCGCCAGGACGCCCAGCGAACCGGGCACGTCCGGGAGCTCGACGCGGAGCAGGAAAGCCATGTGCGCATTCTCACTCACCGCCGTTACGTGTGTGTGTCGCAGGTACCGTGACGGCGTGACTCCCGTTCAGGCCGCCACCCGTTCCACCTTCCGCTTCGTCGCCGTGGCCGAGGCCATCAGCTGGGCGGGACTGCTCGTCGCGATGTTCTTCAAGTGGGTCGTCGCCGAGGATCCCCACGCCGGCGCCGAGGGCGGGGTGCCGATCATGGGGCCCATCCACGGTGGCGTCTTCGTGCTCTTCGTGATCGTCAGCGTCTTCGCGTACTTCACCTTCCGGTGGCACTGGAAGACCCTGCTGCTGTCGCTCGCGTCCGCCGTGCCGCCGTTCGCCACGATCTGGTTCGAGCGCCGCGCCGACCGCAAGGGCCAGCTGGGCGTCAGCGCAGCGGATCGAACGCCGTCAGCAGCGGGTCCGTCCGGCCCTGCATGATCTGGTCGGCCACGAGCCGACCCGTCAGCGGACCCAGGGCGATGCCCCACATGCCGTGACCGCCCGCGACGTGCACGCCCGGCGTGCGCGTGGGACCGACGAGCGGCAGCCCGTCGGCGGTGCAGGGCCTCGAACCCACCCACTCGTCGGTGCGGGTGTCCCAGTCGACCCCGCTCAGCATCGGGCGGGCCGCGTCGACGATCGCGGTGACACGACGGGGGTCGAGCGGCGCGTCGGGCTTCCGGAACTCCATCATCCCCGCGACCCGGAACGCGTCCTCGGAGCCCGGCGCGCCCAGCGGCGTGCACGCCACGCGCTGCGTCGGGAAGTACACGGGCCCGCGCGGCTGGCTCTCGGGGCGCACCGTGAACGAGTAGCCGCGCCCCGCCTGGACGAAGGCCGTGACCCCGTGCGGCCGGGCGAGCCCGGAGATCCACGCACCGTTCGCGAGCACCACGGCGTCGGCGTGCAGGTGGTCGGTCGCGGTGCGGACGACGACTCCCCGGCCGTTCGAGGCGACGTGGTCGACCGAGTCGACCACCAGCTCCGCACCGCGTGACTCGACCGCCGCGGCCAGGGACGACACGAACCGCACCGGGTCGATGAACCGCTGGCCCGAGATGCGCAGCCCGCACGTGACGGCCTCACCCAGGGCGGGCTCCAGACCGTGCACGCCGGACTCGTCGAGCAGCTCGAAGTCGGTCGCACCGCCGAGCGTCGCGACGTTCTCGAACTCCTCGACCAGGACGGCCCGGTCCCTCTCGCTGCGGAACGCCGCCAGGAAGGGGTCGGCCTGCTTGGTGGGCTCCTCGATCGCCATCGCGTCGAACGCCTCGAGCGCACGGGCGTTCGCGACCGCGAACACCTCCATCGCAGCGCGCCACCGCCCCGGCGTGCAGTGCCGGGTGAAGTCGAGCAACCAGCGCAGCAGGCGCGGGTTCAGGGTCGGCGGCACGTACACGGGCGACGACGGCTTGAGCGTCGCGAGCGCGCCGCTGGCCAGGATCGCCGGGTCCGGGAGAGGAAGCGTCAGCGCCGGTGCCAACCAGCCCGCGTTGCCACGCGACGAGCCCGCCAGGACCCCGGTGCGGTCGACGACCGTGACCCGGGCGCCGTGCTCCTGCAGGAACCACGCGGTGGCCAGTCCGACCATGCCTGCACCGACGACCACGACGTGGTCCGACCGTTCCGTCATGAGCACCTCCCCTTCCGGCGAGGCTACTCGCGCGGGCAGCCGGACGCAGTGACGGACACGGCCCGCGAGATCGGTCCGGATGCGGATGCGGAAGGTCCGGTTAGGGTCGAAGCAGGACCACGAGGAGGAACCCATGCCGCTGCGCCGCAAGAAGAAGACCGTGCGCGACCAGATCGAGAGCACGTACGAGGACCTGCGCGCGCTCGCCGCCGAGAAGGGCCCGATCCTGCGTGACCAGGTCGTCGACCAGGTCAGCACCAAGGCCCCGATCGTTCGCGACCAGGTCGTCTCCAAGCTCCACGACGGTGCCGACGAGCTCCGCACCCGCCTGCCTGAGCTGCACGCCAGCCTCTACGAGCGACTGCCGGACGACGTCACCGACCGTCTGCCCGAGGGCGCCAAGCCCAAGAAGAAGAAGTCGAAGCTCAAGAAGGTCGCGATCGTCGGCCTGATCGCCGCTGCCGGTGGCTTCGCCTACTCCAAGCTCAAGGGCGGCGGATCGCCGGCGCCGACCTACACCCCGCCGCCGGCCGGACCCAAGGTCGACGTCACCAAGCCCGGCCCCACGCCGGTGCCGGACGCTGTCGACGAGCTCGCCGACGGCGCCGCGCCCGACGCGGTCAAGTAAGCACCTGAGCACGACGAAGGGCCGCACCCGATGGGTGCGGCCCTTCGTCGTGTCCGTGTCGTGTCGGTGTCAGTCGTCGGTCTCGGACCCGACGACCTGGAACGACTCGTCCAGCTCGAGCTCGATCGCGGGACCGGTCGCGGGCCGCACCTCGACGGTGTAGCGGTTGTCGTCGGAGCCGATCTGCACGACCTCGCCGTCGACCGTGGCGGTCGCGGTCTCGACGATCGCGGTGAGCGAGTCGGCCGTCAGGCCCAGGCCGTCGCTGTCACCGTCGCCGTCCTGCTCGGCGATGCGCGCACCGGACGCGTCGACGAAGACGTCGTACTCGCGGCCGTCGCCCTCGATCTCGACGCGCCAGGCCCCGTCCGCCTGCTGCTCGATCCCGACGACCTCGCCGTCCGCGACGGTCAGCGCCTCGTCGGCGGCGGCGATCATGGCGTCGACGTCGGTGTCGCCCGTGCTGCTCGACGATCCGCTGTTGCTCGAGGCCGACTGGAAGGCGACCGGGTCGTCGTCACCGGTCAGGGCGAGCGTCAGCACGGTGCCCGCGCCGACGGCCAGGACGACCGCCGTGGCGACACCCGCGATGACCAGGCCCTTGCGGCGGCGGGGTGCCGTGGCCGTCTCGGTGGAGGGGTTCGGGGACGTGGGGTTCGGGGTCTCGTTGTTCATGTCTCTACCCTCGCGTCCGGGTGCTGAAGCCACCCTGAAGCAACCTGAAGGTGCCTTCAGGTACAGCCGGGTGAGCGCACGACGAAGGGCCGCACCCGTGGCGGGTGCGGCCCTTCGTCGTGCGCTCGCGGGGTGCGGTGCTCAGTCGTCGAAGCCGTCGTCGTCATCGTCGTCGCGGTCGCTGCCGACGACCTGGAAGCTCGTGTCCAGGTCCAGCCCGACCGTCGAGCCCGAGCTCGTGCGGATCTCGACCTTGTAGCGGTTGTCGTCGGACTCGACCTGCACGACGCGGCCCGCGGTGTTCGCGTTCGCGGCCTCGACGATCGCGGACACGGAGTCGGCCGTCAGCGGGAGGTCGTCGCCGTCGTCGTCATCGTCCTCCTCGACCACGCGGGCGCCCGAGCCGTCGACCACGACCTCGTACTCGCGTCCGCCACCCTGCACCTCGACCTTCCAGGTGCCGGGCGAGCGCTCCTCGATCTTGACGACGTCGCCCTGCGCGACCGTGACGGCCTGGCTCGCGGCGGCGAGCATCCCGTCGAGGTCCGTCTCGTCGTTCGCGGCGGTCGGGCCGCCGCCGTCCGGACCGTCGAAGCCGTTGCCTCCGCCGTTGGTCTGACCGTTGCTCGAGGTGTTGAATCCGGTGACGTCGTCATCGTCGTCGTCCGACAGCGCCAGGGCGAAGGCTGCGCCGACGCCGGCCGAGAGGATCACGGCGGCGGCGACGCCTGCGACGACCAGACCCGTGCGGCGGCGCGGGGCCGGGGCGGGCGGCGCGGCGGGCGCGGGGGCCGGAGTCAGCTGCTCGGGCTCCTGCGAGGCGGGGGTCGAGTCGGTGGGCTCGGGGGTCGTAGGGTTCGTGTCGTCGTTGCTCATGACTCCACTCTGGCTGCCGGACGCTGAAGGCATCCTGAAGCGACCTGAAGCCCCGTTCAGGCGTCGGTCCAGGCGGGCAGGCGCACCGTGAACCGCGCACCGCCTCCGGGCGCCTCGTCGACCACGACGGTGCCGTCGGCCTCCTCGACGACCGCAGCGACGATCGCCAGACCGAGCCCGGAGCCGCCCTCGTCGCGGGCCCGCCCGTCGTCGAGACGAACGAAGCGGTCGAAGATGCGCTCGCGCTGGGCCTCCGGCACGCCCGGCCCGTCGTCAGCCACCACGAGGTAGGCGCCGTCGGCGTCGCTGCCCGTCGCGATCCGCACCCGCGAGGTCGTGTGCCGCATCGCGTTGGCCAGCAGGTTGCGCACGACCATCGCGAGGCGTCGCTCCTGGCCGGCGATCTTCGTGGGGCGCACCGAGGACGCGTCGATCGCGACCTCGGTCGAGCGGAACGCGGCGAGCTCGGTCAGCACCAGGTCGTCGAGGTCGATCTCCTCGCGCGGGGCTGCGGCGTCCTCGGCCACCGTGGCCAGCACGAGGAGGTCGTCGACGAGGACCTGCAGGCGGCGGCTCGCGGTGTCGACGACCTCGGCCAGCTCGCCCGGCGGCAGGTCGTCGGGGTGCGCGCGGGCGAGCTCGGCGTACTGCCGCAGCGTCGCCAACGGCGAACGCAGCTCGTGCGACGCGTCGGCGACGAAGCGGCGCTGGGCCTCCGAGCCCGCCTCCAACCGGTCGAGCAGGGCGTTCATCGTGCCCGCCAGGTCGGCGACCTCGTCGCGCGTCGGCGGGACCTCGATGCGGCGGTGCAGGTCGCCCGCGCCGATCGCCTCGACCTCGCGGCGGATGTCGGCGACGGGCCGCAGGGCACGGGACGTCGCGACCCAGGCGAGGATCGCGACGAGCACCAGCAGGGTCGGCGCGACGCCGACGAGAACCGTCTGCGCGGTCCGCCGCGTCTCGGTGTCGTCGCCGTACGCCCGCGCCACGCGGACGTGCAGGTCGGTGCTCGGGACACGCTGGTCGACGACGTAGTACCGCGTGCCGTCGATCGTGGCGGGACCCGTGACGTTGGGCACCGTCAGGTTGGCGGCGCCGCTGCTGGCCGCGGCGACCCGGTCGGAGGCGTCGAGGACCTGGACGAGCGACTCGCCGTCGTACTGGGTCACCACCGCGATCCCGTCGATCGCGACCCGGTCGACCAGCACCTCGGCCGTCGTCTGGGCGAGCTCGCGCGTCTGCCCCTCGGCGCTCCACCGCATGACCCAGGTGAAGCCCACGATCACGACACCGAGGACGACGGCGATCGCCAGGGACGACGCGATCGCCGATCGCGCCCGCACCGACAGGCCCTTCACGAGCGGGAGCGCCATCGCCGCCTCAGCCCTGGACGTTCCACAGGTAGCCCGCACCGCGCACGGTCTGCAGGCTCGCGCGGTCGAAGGGGCGGTCGAGCTTGCGGCGCACGTGGCCGACGTACACCTCGACGATGTTGGGGTCGCCGTCGAAGGCCTCGTCCCACACGCCCGCGAGCACGTCGAGCTTGGAGACCACCTGGCCCGCGCGGCGCAGCAGGAACTCGGCCACCGCGAACTCCCGCGTGGTCAGCGAGACGAGGGTGCCCGCGCGGGTGATCGTGCGCGCCGCCGGGTCGAGGACGACGTCGCCGATCTCGAGCACCGCCGGGCGCTCCGGGGCGCCGCGGCGGGCGAGCGCCCGCAGACGGGCGACGAGCACCGTGAAGGAGAACGGCTTGGTGAGGTAGTCGTCGGCGCCGCCGTCGAGCGCCTGCACCTGGTCGGCGTCGGTGTCACGCGCGGTGAGCATGAGGACCGGGGTCCAGTTGCCCTCCTCGCGGAGCTTCTTCACGACGGTCCAGCCGGAGTGACCGGGCATCATGACGTCGAGCACGATGACGTCGTACGGGTGCTCGGTCGCGTACCAGAGGCCGTCGATCCCGTCGTGCGCGACGTCGACGGCGCAGCCCTCGGCCTCCAGACCACGTCGGATGCCGTCGGCCAGCTGGACCTCGTCGTCGACCACCAGTACGCGCACCGCCTCAGTATCGAGGACGACGCCTGAACCCGCGCTGAAGACGGGCCGCGACCGACCGAGGTGTGGGGGCGGTGCCCCTTTCGAGGCTCGTTCCTCGCACCTTAGGGGGCGGGTGCCTCGACGCCCCTTGAGGTGCGACGAGGAACGAGGAGCCTCGAAAGGGGTACCGCAACTACCGGGATGGCTGGGTCAGGCGGCGTGGCCCGCGCAGCGCTGGTCGTCCGGGACGCCCGCGAGCGCCTCCTCGACGTGCTCGCCGCAGCCGACCCAGGTGGCCTTGCCGCAGTCGGAACAGGTGACCTTCTGACACATGGCGTGCCCCTCTCGATGCCGTGGGTCCCCAGTCTACGAAGCCGTCACCGTGGCGAGGCCCTCGGTGACCCGCGGCCGGTAAGCACCGAGCAGTCGCGGGATGCCGAACGTCACGACGCCCACCAGCGCGTCACCGCGGTGGTACGCCCACACGCTCTCGGGGTCGACGCCGTCCTCCTCGAGCCAGCCGGCACGATCGGCGAGCTCGGGGCGGCCGAAGACCTGCACCTTGACGTCGTACTGGTCCGACCAGAAGTAGGGCGGGTTGCGCTTGGTGGTCTCGTCGACCGTGCCAGCGATGGTGCGCGCCACGAACGAGGCCTGCTCGCCCGCGACCTGCCAGTGCTCGCGGCGCACCGGGCGGTCGAGGACGGGGTCGTGCCAGGCGGCGATGTCGCCCACGGCGAACACGCCGTCGAGCCCGGCGACCCGGCCCGACGCGTCGCACACGACCCCGTTCGACAGGTCGAGGCCAGCGCCGTCGAACACCGTGAGGTTGAGCGAGGCACCGAACCCGGCGACGACGACGTCGGCGGTCAGCTCGCGCCCGTCGGTCAGCACCGCGACCGTCGCGCCGTCGCGATCCTCCAGCCGGTCGACACCGACGCCGGTCACGAGCTCCACCCCGTGCTCGCGGTGCACCCGCTCGACCCGCTCGCCGCACGCGTCACCCAGGGCAGCGCCGAGGAGCTGCGGCTGGAGCTCCACGATCGTGACCTCGAGACCCGCGGTCCGCGCGGTCGCGGCGACCTCCGCGCCGATGAACCCGCCGCCCAGCACGAGCAGCGACCCGGCGTCGGCGATCGCGGCGCGCAGCGCCTGGGAGTCCTCGCGCGTGCGCAGCGTGTGCACGTCGTGTCCCTCGAGCATCGCCGGGCGACGGGCCGTCGACCCGGTCGCGACGATGATCGCGTCCGCCTCGATCGTCTCCCCGTCGGCCAGGGTCACGACGCCGGACCGCACGGAGGCGACGCGGGCCTCCCGCACCGTCACGTCGATCGACCCGGGCTCCTCGCCGCGGTAGAGGCTGATGCGGGCGTCGTCGAACTCGCCCGCGAGGTACTGCTTCGACAGGGGCGGGCGGTCGTACGGGGCCTCGTCGCCGACGACCGTCACCGAGCCGGCAAAACCGGCGTTGCGCAGGTCGCGCGCCGCGCGCCATCCGGCGACCCCGGCACCCACGACGACGACCGATCCGGTCTGGTTGGACGGGACCTGGGCCTGATCTGCGTTCACGCCGTCATCCAATCACGCGTCCGCCCCGCGAGGTCGGGTCATCCGATGGACCAGCAGGCCGTATTCTCACCCCACGACACACCTGAGGAGGTGGCACGTGCCGGACTCGTCCTTCTTCGCCGAGATGGCCCTCGAGCTTCATGCCGAAGCGACGATGGCCGACACCTTGGCGCGCATCGTCGAGTTCGCGCAGCAGGCGCTGGCGTGTGACCAGGCCGGCATCCTCCTCGTGCACAGCCGGTCACGGCTCGAGACGATGCTCGCCACGAACGACGCGGTGGAGCGCTCGCACGACCTGCAGCGCAAGCTCGACGAGGGCCCGTGCCTCGACGCGATCGAGGGCGACCCGGTGTACGTCTCCGGCGACGTGGAGGCCGACGGTCGGTGGCCCCGGTGGGGTGCCGAGGTCGCGCCGCTCGGCCTGCGCAGCGTCATCAGCGTCCGCCTCGCGAGCCAGAACCGCCGCTACGGATCGCTCAACCTGTACTCCCACCGCACCCACGCGTGGGAGGACGGCGACGTCGACGTCGCGCGCGTCTTCGCCCGGCACGCCTCCGTCGCGGTGGCGACCTCTCACCAGGAGGACGGGCTCAAGGTCGCCGCCGACACGCGCAACCTGATCGGCCAGGCGCAGGGCATCCTCATGGAGCGCTTCGACATCGACGCCGACCGCGCGTTCGCGGTGCTGAGCCGCGTGTCGCAGCAGCGCAACATCAAGCTCCGGTCGCTCGCCGAGGACCTCGTCGCGAACCGCGCCGACGCCGAGCTCTTCAAGCTCCCCGGCTGAGGGTCCAGCTGGGTGGCGGCACCCCTTTCGAGGCTCCTCGTTCCTCGTCGCACCTCAAGGGGCGGAGACGTGACCGTCCCCTGTCCCCCTACGACTTCGTCGTGGGAGGTGCCCCCAGTGCGACGAAGGAGCCGGGTCCTCAGGTGCCGCGAGGAACGAGCGGCCTCGAAGGGCGAAGGGGGCACGTCAACCACCGGTGCTCAGGCGGTGCGGTCCTGAAGCGCTGTGCGCAGCAAAGCCGTGAGCGTCTCGAGCTGCAGGTCGGCCGACGTGGTCTCCTCGTCCAGGCCGTCGAGCGCGCGGGCGGCGAGGCCGGCCTTGCGGTCGATGATCCCGACGATGCTCGTGTCGATCGTCTGCGCGGCGATGATGCGCCACGCGGTGACCGGCTCGTCCTGACCGATGCGGTGCACCCGGTCGATGGCCTGCGTCTGCTCGGCGTGGGTCCACGAGAGCTCGGCCAGCACGAGGTTCGAGGCGACCTGAAGGTTCAGGCCGACGCCGGCGGCGGTGAGCGAACAGACGATCACCTTGACGTCGGGGTCGTTGACGAAGGCGTCGATGCTCTCCTGGCGGGCCGTCGACGACTGGTTGCCGCGGACGGTCGAGTAGCGCAGGCCGCGCTGCTCGAACACCTCCTGCGCCGTGTCCATGACGTCGATGTGCTTGGCGAAGAACACGACCTTGCCGGCCTGGCGAGCGAGCTGCACGGCGTAGTCGGCGGCGAGCGCCGACTTGGCCTGGCCGATGCGGCGCATCATCGTGAAGACGTTCTCGGCGTCGTCGGCCGGCGTCTCGTCGCGCACCAGGATCGCGACGTGCTCGACGAGCTGCTCGTCGATGCCCTCGGGCTTCTCCGAGCGCGCCGCGACCGCGTGGTCGTAGCGCGACACCAGCCGACGGATGAGCTCGCGCTGCGTGTCGCGGATCGAGCGGGCGGCCTCGCCCTCGAGCTCGACCGGGATGTCGGCGATGCGGCGGTCGGGGATGTCGGCGGCGACGTCGATCTTGCGGCGACGCACGATGCCGAGGTCGATCACGCGGCTGCGTGCGGCGGGGTAGAAGCCGGGGTCGAGCGGGGTCAGGCCCGTCTCCTCGAGCGAGGCCATGAGCTGGGCGCGCGGCTGCTTCTCGTCGATCCAGCCGAGGAACTCCCAGATCGCGCGGAAGTCCTCGATGTCGTTGATCAGCGGCGTGCCGGTCAGCGCGAGCATCAGGGGGCGGGCGACACGCTGGCGCAGGCGGTCGGCGATCTGCAGCACGTGCTGCGAGCGCTGCGACGACTTGTTCTTGATGAAGTGCGCCTCGTCGAGCACCATGCTGCGGAAGCCGAGGTCGCCCAGCCAGCCCACGTGACGGTCGAGCACCTCGTAGTTGACGATCACGATGTCGGCGAAGCCGTCGATGTCCTGGCCGTCGCCGTGGATCACGGTGGCCTTGCGGTGCGGGGTCCAGATCTCGGCCTCGCGCGCCCAGTTCGCCTTCACGACGTTCGGCACGACCGCGAGCATCGGGAACGCGTCGGCGGCGTGCGCGGCCAGCAGCGACTGCGCGGTCTTGCCCAGGCCCGGCTCGTCGGCAAGCAGGAAGGTGCGGTGGCCCTGGCGGGCGGCCTCGACGACCTCCGCCTGGTGGTGCATCAGCGGGATGCCGCCGGGGGTCATGGTGGAGGCGGGCTCGGGCAGCTCCATGCAGGCCGACGAGCCGACGCTGGCCCGCTCGAACGCCGACAGGAGGGGGCCGATGAGCTCCCACGTCGACAGGCGCTGCGTCTGGGGCTGCGGCGCGGGCGGCGCGGAGAAGTCCGGTGCCATGAAGGGGTTGGCGAGCTGACGGGCGACGACCGACTGCGGCAGGACGCGACGCTCCGTGCGGGCGGCGACCTCGTCGACGACGGGCTCGGGCTCCGGCGCGACCTCGAGGCCCGCGGCCTGGGTCATCTCGCGCATCAGCATCTTGACCTCGTCGGACGGCACGGCGTCGTCGGCGAGCAGGTCGAACAGCTGCGGCTCACGGGCGGCCGTCTTGGCGAGGATCGTGGCCACGCCGTCGAGGCGCTTGAGCAGCTCGGCGCGCTGGCCCTCGCTGACCTCGGTGTCGCCCTTGACGCGCTGGCGCTCGACGCGCACGAGCAGCGCGATCGCCTGGTAGCGCGACCGGATCGACGTGCCGCGCCCACGCTGGACGGCGGCCTCGACCTCACGGACGCCGCGCGCGAGCACGGGCAGAATGCCTTGGTTGTCGATCTCGCGTCGACGCTGGCCACCGGAGGTGCGTGCACCCCCGGAGCGACCCTGACCTCGATTGGCCACGGACTCCTCCTCGGAGGATGCGATGAGCACCGTGCTCGTCGCATCGTGAACGGAACGTGCGTCACGGTGCTGGTACGCCAGGGGCTGACGTACGCCACGGAGGCGATCGGGGCCGAGAGCCGGCTGCGATCACGTCGTGAGCGCCATGACTGATGCTGGACCCCCGACGGGCCGAGCACCGCAGACGAGTGTACGTCAGACGGGCCCGTGTGCACGATTCCCGGGCAGGATCTCACCAGCGGACTACGCTGACCCGGGGTTCCGACGTCCGTCGCGGGCCCTGACGATCCCCGTCCCGGGAGGTTTGCGATGCGCGTTCGGCGCCCCCTCGCCGCAGCCCTGCTGCTGGCCCTCACGCTCGTCGCGTCGTGCGGCCTGCTGCCCGAGGAGAACTCCGCGTCCGGCGGGTCCGACGACTCCGCCGACGCGGGCCCGGCACTCGATCCGGTGCCGGCGTGCAACTCGATCGACATCGGCCCGGTCTTCGACGCCTTCGGCGGCCAGGACCCGGCGCAGCCGCCCAGCGCGGCCTCGATCGGCTCGACCCGCGGCTGCGCGTGGGAGCCCGTCGCGGACGACGTGGGTCTGCGCGCCAAGGTCACGGTCGTCGAGAACACCGACCTGTCCGAGGCGGGCGTGCTGGCCTACGCGCAGGCCGAGTGGGCCGACGTGACGGGCGGGGAGCCGTTCCCCGCCGACCAGTTCCGCCCGGGCGAGCACGGCTGGTCGTACGGCATGACCAGCACCGTCCCGATCATCCAGATCCTCACGTCGAGCTGGCTCACCCTGCTGACCCCGGACGGTGCGCTGCGCTGCCACTTCTGGGGCTTCGACGACCCGAACGTCGCGTTCGCCGCGTGCGACCAGATCCGCGCCGCCGTCGAGAACAAGGCCGCGTAGCCCCCGAGGCTCCTCGGTCCTCGGGGGGCGGCAACCTTCCCGCCCCTTGAGGTGCGACGAGGAACGAGGAGCCTCGAAACGGGAACCCCAACCACCGGCGCCCGGGACGTACTCGTTCACGACGACGCCGCTCTCGTAGGCGGTGCTGGCGGTCAGCCGCCACGGGCGCGACGCCCCGAGGTTCGCGAACAACGGCGTGCCCGACCCGAGCACGACCGGGTTGACCTTGAGCACGAGCTGGTCGATCTCGTCGACCAGTTGACCCGCCAGGTCACCGCCGCCGCACAGCCAGATGCCGGTGCCCTCGGGCTCCGCCTTGAGCCTGCGGACGACCTGCACCGGGTCCTCGGCCGTCACCGTGATCGTCGCCGGAGCCTCGTCCTGCCCGTGCGATCGAGAGAACACGTGCTGCCGAGTGTGCGGATAGGGGTCGTGCGTGTGGCTGAATCCGGCGGCGTAGGTGGTCCAGCCCATCAGCGTCGTGTCGAAGCGCTCCCCCGTGGCGGTCAGGCCGATCGCGTCGAGGCCGACCTTGGGGATCGTGTCGACGTAGTCGCGGAAGATCATCGCGATGTGGTCGCCCTCGTAGAGGTAGCCGCTGACGTCGTGGTCGGGTCCGGCGATGAATCCGTCGAGGGAGACGGCGACGTAGTAGGTCAGTTCGCGCATGAGGTGCTCCGATCACTACAGGTGTTGTGGTTGTACTAAAGTACAACACCTGTCGTGGTTCGGCTAGGGTGACGTCATGGCCCGCAACGAGTCCCGCCGCGACGAGCTGGCCGACGCCGCCATCGCGGTGCTGGCCCGCGAGGGCTCGCGAGGTCTGACGCACCGAGCGGTCGATCGCGAGGCGGACGTCCCGACCGGCACCGCCTCGAACTACTTCCGCTCGCGCGCCGAGCTGCTCGAGGGGCTCTTGCAGCGGATCGTCGAGCGGCTGACGCCGTCGCCCGAGGTGCTAGCCGAGCTGACAGCACTGCCGCCGGGGCGGGAGTCGTTCACCCGGCACCTGCGCGACATCGTGCGCCGGCTCCTGGCCGACCGCGACGTCACGCTCGCCTGGTTCGAGATGCGACTCGAGGCGGCACGGCGGCCCGAGGTCGCGACGCTGATGCAGGAGGTCCTGGTCGCCGGCTTCCGCGGCGACGTCGCGTACAACACGGCGGCGGGTCTGCCCGGCGGCGAGCGGGAGATCGCGCTGTTCCACTACGCCATCGACGGCCTGGTCCTCGACCGCCTCACGGTCTCGATCGCGCCGGATACCGACCTCGACCAGGTCGTCGCCGACCTCGTGGCGGGCCTGCTGCCGTAGGGCTTCAGGTGCGGAAGGTTTCGAGGCTCGGGCGCCAGAGCGCCTTCGCACCTCAACCACCGGTGGTTGAGGTGCGAGTGCCCGCTAGGGCGCGAGCCTCGAAACCCTGGTGACCCTTCGGGTCGAGCCGACCGAGGTTTCGAGGCTCGTCGCTGGGGCTCCTCGCACCTCACCCAGCGGTGGTGACGCTCCGGGCCTGCTGGCGCTGCTCGGCGAAGGCGAGGGCGTCGTCCCAGGCGGCGCCCTTGAGGATCTTGCCGCGGTACTTCATGACCTCGGTCTGCCCGTTGACCGTCAGGGCGCCGACGAGACGATCACCGGCGCGGTAGAGCGCGACCCACCGCTCGCCGGCCTCCGGGTCACCGTCGACCAGCACGACCTCGTCGGCCTGCGGGGTCCCGACGAACTGGATGCGCACGTCGTACCAGTCGGACCAGAAGTACGGCACGGTCCGGTAGGCCGTCGGGTTCGTCGGGTCGAGGGCGTTGCGCGCTGCTGTCGCCCCCTGCTCGGCCGCGCTGGTCCAGTGCTCGAGGCGCTGGCGGCGGTCGAAGACCGGGTTGATCCAGCTCGCGACGTCACCCGCGGCGTACACGCCCGGTGCCGACGAGGCGAGGGTCGCGTCGCACACCACACCGTTGTCCAGCTCGACGCCGGAGCCCTCGAGCCACTCGGTGTTGGGGATCGCGCCGATGCCTGCCACGACCAGGTCGGCGGGCAGCACCGTTCCGTCGGCGAGCTCGACGGCCTCGACCCTGCCGGACCCGTGCAGCGCCGCGACGCCGTTGCCGCACAGCAGGCGGGTGCCGTGCTTCTCGTGCAGCCCGGCGATCCAGTGGCCCGGCGCCTCGCCGCACGCACGCACCAGCGGGGTCTCCAGCGCCTCGACCACCGTGACGTCGAGGCCGCGCTTGCGGGCCCCGGAGGCGACCTCGGACCCGATGAACCCCGCTCCCACGACGACGACCTTGACCCCGCGGTCGAGCTCGCGGCGCACGGCGACGGCGTCGTCGAGCGTGCGCAGCGCGTGGACGCCGGCCAGGTCGCCGCCCTGCGGCAGCGTGCGGGCCCGCGCGCCGGTCGCCACGACGAGCGCGTCGTACGGCACCCGGTCGTCTCCGACCAGCACCTCGCGCGCTTCCGTGTCGAGCCCCGTCGCGCCGCGCCCGAGCACGAGCTCGACGCCGAGCTCGCCCGTCAGGTGCGACTCCTCGCGGAACGTCGTGGACTCCGGCTCCCCCTCGTCGAGGTAGGCCTTCGACAGCGGCGGCCGGTCGTACGGCACGTGCGCCTCGTCGCCGACGAGGGTGATCGGTCCTTCGTGGCCGGCCTTGCGGGCGGCCTCGACGGCCCGCAGCCCCGCGAGCGACGCACCGACGACGACGAGTCGGGTCACGGCTCGATCCAGAGAGCCTCGGTCGGGCAGCTCGTGACCGACTCCTCCAGGTCGCTGACGTCCTCGAGCGCGATCTCCTCGCGCAGCACGCGGAGCTCGCCGTCGTCGCCGACCTCGAAGTAGTCGGGCGCGACCGACTCGCAGATGCCGAGTCCGGTGCACTTGTTCATGTCGACGCAGATCTTCATGGGGTCCTCCCGGGGGTCGTGGCGTCGGGGGCGACGCGGATGACGGCCTTGCCGATCACGTCGCCGGTGTCGAGGGCCGCGACGGTCGCGACGCCCTCGTCGAGCGAGCCGACCCGGCCGACGTGCGGTCGCAGCCCGGCCGCGACCAGGCCGGTGATGCCGGCCAGCGCTCGCGGGAACGCGCCAGCGTCGTGGCGCAGGAACTCGGCGAAACCGGCGCCGACCACGGCGACGTTGCGCAGCAGCAGGCGGTTGACGGCGACCGTCGGGATGCCGCCGCCGCTGAAGCCGAGGACGACGAGCCGTCCGCCGGGGGCGAGCACCCGCACCGCGTCGTCGAACGCGGGCCCGCCGACCGGGTCGATCACCACGCCCACGGCGCCGTGATCCTCGCGCACCTGCGCCGCCCAGCCCTCGGTCAGGCGGACGACCGCGTCGGCACCGAGCTCGCGCAGCGTCTCGTCGGCACCGTCACGGTGCACGACCGCGACGACCTTCGCGCCCAGCGCGTGCGCGACCTGGACCGCGGCCGAGCCGAGGCCCCCCGCCGCACCGAGCACCAGCACCGTCTCGCCCTCGCGCAGTCCGCCCCGCTCCTCGATCGCGAACCACGCCGTCAGGAAGTTGACCGGAAGCGCAGCGGCCTCCGCGTCGTCGAGCTCCGGCGGCGCCGGGACCACCAGGCCGGCAGGAACGACGGCCTTCTCGGCCCACGCCCCTCCGCCCGGCGTCAGCGCCAGCACGCGGTCGCCGACCTGCACCCCGGCGCTCGCCGGGGCCGCCGTCACGACACCGCACAGCTCCGATCCAGGGACGAACGGCAGCGGCACGGGCGTCTGGTACTCGCCGCGCATCAGCAGGAGGTCGGGGCGTGAGAGCCCGGCCGTCAGCACGTCCAGGTGCACGAGACCGTCGCCGTCCGGATCGGGCAGCTCGCTGAGCCGGAGCGCCTCGGCGCCGCCGTGCTCGGCGAGCAGCAGGGCTCGCATCAGAAGATCTTCCGCATCAGCTTGAGCGCCTTGTCGGTGTAGGGCGGGTAGACGAAGCGCGGGTCGGGCGAGGTCGTCTTGCTCAGCACGGACTTGCGGTGGCTGAGCGCCTGGAAGCCCCACTCGCCGTGGTACGCGCCCATGCCGCTGTCGCCCACGCCACCGAACGGCAGCTGCGGCACCAGCACGTGCATCGCGATGTGGTTGAACACGACGCCGCCCGCGGGCACCTCGTCGGCCAGGCGCTTGCGGGTGTGCCGCGACGACGTGAAGGCGTAGAGCGCGAGCGGCTTGGGCCGGCTCGTCACGAACGCGATCGCCTCGTCCACGGAGTCGACCGCGAGGATCGGCAGGATCGGACCGAAGATCTCGTCGGTCATGACCGGGTCGTGCGGGCCGGGGTCGACCACGACGGTCGGCAGGATCGTGCGGTCGGCCGCGTTGCTGAGGCCGCCGTGCACGATCAGGCCCTTCGTCGAGCGCAGGTAGCCGGCGAGGCGCTCGAACTGCCGGTCGTTCACGATCGGCTGACCCTGCTCGGCGTCGGCACCCCGGAACGCCCGCAGCGCGTCCGAGACCTTGTGCACGAACTCGTCCCGCACCTCGCGGTCGACCAGCACGTAGTCCGGGGCGATGCACGTCTGACCGGAGTTGAGCAGCTTGACCCACGCGACGCGGCGCGCGGCGACGTCGAGGTCGGCGTCGGCCGCGACGTAGACGGGGCTCTTGCCGCCGAGCTCGAGCGTCACGGGCGTCAGCGTGGCGGCGGCGCCGGCCATGATCTTGCGTCCCACCTCCGTGCCGCCCGTGAAGAGGGCGTGGTCGAAACCGAGCGACAGCAGGGTCTGGGTCGTCGCGCCGTCACCCTCGACGACCGCGACGGCACTCGTGTCGAGGTATCGCGGCACGAGCTCGGCGATCAGCGCGGAGGTCGCCGGCGCGAGCTCCGACGGCTTGACGACGGCACAGTTGCCGGCCGCCAGCGCCGCGACGAGCGGCCCGAGCGCGAGGTAGAACGGGTAGTTCCACGGCCCCACGGCCAGCACGACGCCGAGCGGCTCGTACTGCACCCACGCGAGGGCCGGCTGCTGGTTCAGCGGCAGCGGGCGCGGGCGCTTGCGCATCCACCAGCGTACGCGCTTGATCGCGTAGTCGATCTCGCCCGTCGTCGACACGATGTCGCCGAGCCAGGCATCGGTCGGCGTCCGACCCAGGTCGTCGGCCAGCGCCTGCACGATGCGCGGCTCGTTCTCGTCGACGAGTCGGCGCAGCGCCTTGAGCTGCGTGACCCGCCAGCTGGCCGACCGGGTCCGGCCCGAGGCGTGCGCCTCGCGCAGGCGGTCGAGGAGGTCACCGAGGTCGGTCACGTCTCGCGTCGCGAGGGTGGGCGGGGTGCTGGAGGTCGTGTCGGTCATGGCTGCTCCTCAGATCTCGGGCGCGGGCACCAGGCCCGTGTAGACGGCTCCGAACGCGCCACCCTCGACCAGCAGCGGGTGTCCGTTGACCCAGCTCGCGTCGTCGGAGCCGAGGAACAGGGCGACCTTCGCGATCTCCTCGGGCTGGGCGTGGCGACCCAGCAGCTCCTTGAGCCCGTCAAGGTTGTCGTGGCCCATCGTCTCCTCGAAGTCGGCCAGGATCGGGGTCTCCACCGGGCCCGGCAGGACCGCGTTGATGCGGAACCCGGCCTCGGCGAACACGAGCGCCATCAGCATCGTGTAGACCGTCGCGACCTCCTTGGAGAAGTTGTAGGCGTTGCCCTCCTGCGGGTGGTCGGCGATCCACTGCACCCCCTCGGCGAACGTGTCGGTCGCGAGCAGGTCCTTGATCGTCTCGAGCCGGTCGGGCCAGCCGAAGCCGGCGGTGGAGGAGACCACGACGACCGAACCACCCGGGTTGAGCCGCTCGAGGAACGCCTCGCTGAGGTGACGCACCGCGAGCGCGTTGACCTTGAACACGACGTCGGCCGGAGCCGTGCCCGGAAGGCCCGCGACGTTGAACAGCACGTCGAAGGTGCCGTCGAGCTCGGCGACGGCGGCGTCGATGCTGTCGGGGTCGGACAGGTCGACCTTGACGTGGCCGGCGACGGCCGCGGTGGGCTCGTTGCGGTCGAGGCTGAACACCTCGGCACCCTCGGCGACCAGGGCCTCGGCCGTGGCGTGGCCGATGCCGGAGGCGGCGCCGGTGACGACGACGCGCTTGCCTGCGTAGCGGGACATGGTTCTCTCCTCTAGCGAACGGTGACGGGCATGCGCTTGACGGCGCGGACGAAGTTGCCGACGAGGTACTCCGGCTCGCCGACCTCCAGGCCGGGCGCGCGCGTGAGCAGCTCGCGGAACAGGTGGCGGATCTGCATCTTGGCCACGAAGTTGCCCATGCAGAAGTGCGGACCGCCGCCGCCGAATCCCTGGTGAGGGTTCGGGTCGCGGGACAGGTCGTAGGCGTAGGGGCGGTCGAAGACGCGCTCGTCACGGTTGCCCGAGGCGTACATCATCGCGACCCACTCGCCGGCCTTGATCTCCTGACCACCCAGCACGGTGTCCACCACGGTCGTGCGCCGGAACGTCATGACCGGCGACGCCCACCGCACGAACTCCTCCGTCGCGGTCTTGATGCGCGCGTCGTAGTCCTCCAGCAGCCACGCCTTCTGGTCGGGGTGCTGCTGGAGCGCGTGGGTGTTGAGCGAGATCGTGTTGCGGGTCGTGTCGTTGCCGGCGACCGAGATCAGCACGAAGAACGCGGCGATGTCGTCGTCGCTCAGCCGCTCGCCGTCGACCTCGGACTGGACCAGGTTGGTCATCAGGTCGTTGGCCGGCTCGCGCCGACGCAGGTCGGCGAACTCGAGCCCGATCGTCAGCAGGTTCACGAGCGAGTTGTTCAGCACCTCGCCGGGCTCGCGCCCGTTCGCGACGTCCGGGTCGTTGAACGCGACCATCTCGTCGGCGAGGTGGGCGGCCTCCTCCTGCAGCGAGCCGTCGAGGCCCATCATCTCGTAGACCGTCCACATGGGGAGGCGCTTGGAGACGAGCTCGACGAAGTCGCCCTCGCCCGCCTCCAGCAGGCCGTCGACGATGCGCACGGCCTGCGCCTGGATCTGGTCGTCGATGCGGGCGACCTGCTTGGGCGTGAACGCCGCGCTGACGAGGCGGCGCAGCTGCTGGTGACGCGGCGCGTCCATGCCGAGGAAGGAGTGCGAGGCCTCCAGGAGGTCCTGCGGCACGTCCTCGAACTGCACGCCGTCGCCGGACCGGAACCGCTCGGGGGCCTTGCTGACCTCGGCGATGTGCTCGTGACGCGTCACGACCCACAGGCCCTCGGAGTCCGACGGCATGATGCCGCCCTGCATCGGCGGCTGCCACGACACGGGGGCGTGGTCGCGCAGGTGCCGGAACGTCTCCTCGCGCTCCTCGAAGCTCCGGGCCCAGAAGTCCAGGCTCGTGACGCGGTTCTCCTGGTCGAACGTGCGGTCGTCGATCGTGGTCATGCGCTGGCCTCCTGCGCGTAGCGCTCCTCGAGCCGACGCTTGACGAGCTTTCCGGTGGGGGTGCGGGGCAGCTCGTCGACGAAGTCGACCGAGCGCGGTGCCTTGAACGCGGCGATGCGGTCGCGGACGTGGGCGATGATCGCCGCCTCAAGGTCGGGCGACGGCTCGTGGCCCTCGCGCAGCGTGACGACGGCCTTGACCTCCTGGCCCATCTCCGCGTGCGGCACGCCGATCACGGCGACGTCGTGGATCGCGGGGTGGAGGGTCAGGACGTTCTCGACCTCCTGCGGGTAGATGTTCACGCCGCCGCTGATGATCATGAAGCTCTTGCGGTCGGTCAGGAACAGGTAGCCGTCGTCGTCGAGGTAGCCCAGGTCGCCGACCGCGGTCCACAGCGGGTGGTCGGGGTGGGTCGCCTCGGCGGTCTTGGCGTCGTCCTTGTGGTACCGGAACGGCACCTGCTCACGCTCGAACCAGACCGTGCCGATCTCGCCCGCGGGCAGCTCGGCCCCGGTCTCGTCGCAGATGTGGGGGACACCGAGCTTCGACTGACCGACGGAGCCGCGCTTGGTCAGCCACTCCTGGGAACTGATCAGCGTCAGCCCGTTCGCCTCGGTCGAGGAGTAGTACTCCACGAGCTTCGGGCCCCACCAGTCGATCATCGCCTGCTTGACGTCCGGCGGGCACGGGGCGGCCGCGTGCACGGCCATGCGCAGGCTTGAGATGTCGTAGCGGGCCCGCACGTCGTCGGGCAGCTGCAGCATGCGCACGAACATCGTCGGCACCATCTGCAGCAGGGTCACGTGGTGCTGGTCGATCGCGGCGAGCGCGGCCTCGGGCTCGAAGCGCTCCATCATGACGACGGTGCCGCCGTTGGCCTGCACGACGCCGCACCACCGCAGCGGTGCCGCGTGGTAGATCGGGGCGGCCGAGAGGTAGACCGTGTCGGTGCTCATCTGGAACGCCGAGCCGAGCAGACCGTAGACGGGATCGCCGGGCTCGTCGACCTGGATCGGCAGGAGCGGCGCCTTGATGCCCTTGGGCCGGCCGGTCGTGCCGGAGGAGTAGAGCATGTCGGTACCGCGCGGCTGCTCGGCCAGGCGGTCGCCCGCTCCGGCCAGGGCCTCCTCATAGGACTCGTAGCCCGGGACCGAGCCGCCGAACGCGAGCCGGTGCGTGGCACGCGGGGTGTCGGGGACGATCGACTCGGCCACCACGCCCAGGGTCGCCGACGCGATCAGCGCCGTCGCGTCGCTGTCGTCGACGATGTAGGCGATCTCGGCCGCCGTGAGGTGGTGGTTGATCGCCGTGACGTAGAGGCCCGAGCGCAGGCCCGCCCAGTAGACGACGAGCGCCTCCGGCGAGTTGTCGACGAGCATCGCGATGACGTCGCCGCGGCGCAGGCCGCGGTCGTGCAGCACGCGCGCGAGCCGTGCGGACCGGTCGTCGAGCTGGCCGTAGGTCAGGGTCTCGCCGCTGCCGCTCATGATGACGGCGGGCTTGTCGGGCGTGGTCGCCGCGAAGGTTCCGGGATACATGCGTGACTCAGGCGACCAGGAGGTCGTCGCGGCCGTCGGCCTGGAGGCGCTCGACGTAGGTGCCGAAGAGCTGCTTGGAGAGCGGGGCGACCTTGAGCATCGCCGCGACGTTGCCGCCGACCTTGATCTTGCCCTTGGCCATCGCGAGCGGGAGGTTGACCTTGCCCTGCCAGTAGGCGTTGCCGGTGTCGGACGACATCGTCATCTCGGCGTCGGGGTCGAGCCCGCCGAGGCCCTCGGTCACGGTGCCGTTCGCCATGTCGATCACGATCACGACGTCGGGGTCCTTGAAGTCGAACTTCAGCACGATGCCGGCGGCCTTGAGCTTCTCGGCGAGCGCCGGGTCCTCGTAGGCCTTCTCGAAGATGCCGCCGATGTAGGTCACGACCTCGGTCGAGTCACGAAAGCCCATGGTGTCCTCCTGCTGATCTTGCAAATGTGGTCTGGGTCACGAAACATAACATAAGTTACGTTATGGTCGGATGCAAGTCCCGTGGGTTCACCGAGGCGAGGCCTAGACTGGCCCGGCCCTGCGACCGTCGAGAGAGGGGTGACCGTGACCGCAACTCCCGAGATCAGTCCCGTCCAGCGACGCTTCTTCGACGCGGCCATGGAGATCCTGGCCGAGGACGGCTATGGCGCCCTGAAGCTCGCGCCGCTGTGCCGCAAGGTCGGGGTGACGAGCGGGTCGTTCTACCACGCGTTCGACGGCTGGCAGGGCTTCACCGAGGCGTTCCTGGCGCACTGGTTCCAGGAGCGCACGCTCCGCATCGTCGAGCTGACCGACACCGTCGCCACGGCACAGGAGCAGGTCGACCTGCTGCTCGACGTGAGCCTGCGGCTGCCGCACGCCTCGGAGTCCGCGATCCGGGTGTGGGCCGGGGTCGACCCCGAGGTGCGCAAGCTGCAGGACGAGGTCGACCGGCTGCGCCTCGACACCGTGACCCGCGCGTTCGCCGGCGTCATGGGCGACGAGGAGGCCGCGCGGAAGCTCGCCGGCGCCGCGCTCTACATGCTCGTCGGCTACGAGCAGGCCTCCGGAGCCCGCGACCGCGAGGCGCTCGAGACGGGCCTCAACCTGCTCCCGATCTACGCCCAGCGCTTCGCCGACCGCCAAGCCTGAGGGCTCCGCGGTCGAGGTGCCCCTTTCGAGGCTCGCTCGTTCCTCGCTCGCACCTCAAGGGGCGGGTAGCTTTCCGCCCCCTGAGGTGCGACGGAGGAGCCTCGAACGGGGTTCGTCCACCACCGTCGGTCAGAGCGTGCGGCGCATGACGAGGCGCGGCATCTTCGAGGCCATCGCGTCGGTCTGGCCGATCACCTCGAAGCCCGCCTTCTCGTACATCGCCCGGGTGCCGACGAACGCCATCGTGAGGTCCATGCGGCCCTTCGGGTCGACGGGGTGCACCTCCACCGCGGGCGCGCCCTGGGACTTCGCCCACTGCACGGCGCCCTCGATGAGCTGCTGCGTGACGCCTTGCTTGCGGTGGCCGCTGCGCACCACGGCGCACACGATGCTCCACACCGGGACGTCGTCGACCGGGCGGATGAGCTTGCTCTGCACGAGCCGCGGGATGTCGTCGCGAGCGCCGATGTTGCACCATCCGACCGGCGTGCCGTCGCGGTAGGTCACGACTCCCGGTGGAACGTCGCGCTCGCACAGGCTGCGCATCGCCCGCTCGCGGCTGCCGCCCCCGCGCTCCTCGATCTCCTTCGCGCCGAGGCGGTGCGACAGGCACCAGCAGTGCGTCGCGCGACGATTCGGGTTGATGACGTCGGCGAGGTCGTCGAAGCGGTCGGCCGTGACCGGATGCGTCTCCCAGGTCATGCGTCCACGATGGCACCAGGCACTGACAACCGCGCGAGGAGGAACGATGGCCACGACCGTCTACCTGGTGTGGGCGTCCGCGCCGATCCCCCACGACCTCCCCGGACCGTGGACCGAGCTGCGTCCCCTGGCCGACGACCTCGCCGTGGTCGAGAGCACCGAGTCGCTATCGCGGGTCTACCACGAGGTGAAGTGGTCACTCCCGGACGACGCCGCCCTCCTCGTATCCGTGCTGTCGGAGCGGCCGAAGCTCAAGTACCTTCCGGAGGGCACCACCACCTGGTTCCGCGAGCGGCTGCCCGGACCCGCCGACTGACCACGTCGTGAGAACCGGGACCGGGTGGCGCTCACCGTCCTAGCGTGGAGCGCGTGACGACCCGCGACCTGCCCGCGCTCGACCTCGACGACCTCGGCACCGAGGCGTTCCGCCGCACGCTCCGAGACGCGACGCACGAGGTGGGCTTCTTCCACCTGCGTCACCGGATCCCGACGGCGGTGACCGACGAGCTCTTCACCGTGGCGCGCCGGTTCTTCGCGCTCCCCGAGGCCGACAAGCTCGCGATCGAGATGACGCGGAGCCCCTGGTTCCGCGGGTACACCCGCGTCGGCGGCGAGCGCACCCAGGGCGCGGTCGACTGGCGGGAGCAGATCGACGTCGGCCCAGAGCGTGCACCCAGCGCCCGGCGCGACCCGGCGTACCTCCGCCTCGACGGTCCCAACCAGTGGCCGGCCGCGCTGCCGGAGCTGCGCACCGTGATCGAGGCCTGGACCGCACGGCTCTCCGACCTCGGGCACCGTCTGCTCGCCGAGTGGGCCGTGGCGCTCGGCGCAGGTCCGGATCACTTCGACGCGGCGTTCGCCGAGCCGTCGACGCTGCTCAAGCTCGTCCGCTACCCCGGCCGCGAGGATGCTGGCCAGGGCGTCGGGGCCCACAAGGACCCCGGCATCCTGACGCTCCTGCTGATCGAGCCGGGCAGCGCCGGGCTGCAGGTCCAGCGCGACGACGGCTGGTTCGACGTGCCTCCCGCCGAGGACGCCTTCGTCGTCAACATCGGCGAGCTGCTCGAGGTCGCGACGGACGGCTACCTCCGCGCCACGAACCACCGCGTCGTCTCACCCGCACCCGGCACCGAGCGGCTGTCGATCCCGTTCTTCTTCAACCCCGGCCTGGACGCGGAGGTGCCGCGGATCGCGCTTCCGGCGGATCTCGCCGCCCAGGCTCGGGGCGTCGAGCAGGACGCCGACAACGTCATCGGCTCGCGCTACGGCGAGAACCTGCTCAAGGCGAGACTTCGGGCGCACCCTGACGTCGCCGCCGCGCACCACGCCGACCTGCTCGACTGAGCGGAGCCGGCAGCGGTCCTACGGGGTCTTCGGGTCGATGCCGTGGGCGCGGAGCTGGTCGTCGATCGCGTCGTCGACCTCGAGCGCTCCGGACTCCACGTACTTGAGGACGCGACGCACCGTCTCCCACTTGACCCGCGACTGCAGCTCCGTGACGGAGCCGGCGACGATACCCACCGAGATGAGCGCGAAGAACCGCTCGAGCTCGGGGCATCCGCTGCGATCCATGCCGGAAACGTACCGGTAACTCTCAGTTACCGCCGAGTTGGATGGGAGTGATCGTCGTCACGGGGCAACGGCGCGGCCACGGACGCCCCGCGAACGCGAAAGGCCCCCGGGACGTGGTCCTGGGGGCCTTTCGCGTCGTGCTGTGCTGTGCGCCCGAAGGGATTCGAACCCCTAACCTTCTGATCCGTAGTCAGATGCTCTATCCGTTGAGCTACGGGCGCCCGTCCTGCGCGTCACGCGCGAGGACTCCGAGAGTCTAGCCCAGGGTGTGCGCATCCCTCGAATCAGGTCGGTCCGAGGGTCGCAGGGGGTGGGCGATCTCGTCGACGCGCATGCGGGCCCAGGCGATCGCGACGAACGCCAGGGGCAGCGGGATCAGGGCCGCGACGAGGAAGACCACGTCCGTCCCGACCGCCACGCCGAGCGGCCCGGCGACCGCCATCGAGACCGGCATGAAGGTCAGCGAGACGAAGAAGTCCAGGCTCGAGACACGCCCCAGCATCGGGGGCGGGACGCGGCGCTGCAGGAGCGTGCCCCAGATGACGTTCGGGGCGTTGAAGAGCCCACCCACGACGAACAGGAGCGCCGCGAGCGTGACGACGTCGGGCGCGATGCCGACGAAGGCCAGCGGCAGGACGCCCGCGCCCCACATCAGCACCATGACCGAGAGGTAGCGGCGGGCCAGGGGGAGCGACGAGACCACCAGCGACGCGATCGCGCCACCGATGCCGTACGCCGCCATGACCCATGCGTGGCTCGTCGCGTCGCCGCCGAGGTCGTCCTTGATGACGAACGGCAGGAGCACCTCGATCGGCCCCATCGAGACCATCACCAGGACCGTCGCGAGCAGCAGCGTGGCAAGCAGCCACGGGGTGCGCGCGACGTAGCCGAAACCCTCCCGCAGGTCGCCGAGCAGGTGCCCCACGCCGTGACCTTCGGCAGCATCCAGGTCACGCCGCAGCGGGACCGGGCGCAGGCCGATCAGGAGCAGCAGGCACGCCAGCTCCGCCAGGGCCACCGCCACGATCGCGTGCCCCGGGGAGATCGTCGCGACGATCACGCTGGCGGCCGCGGGACCTGCGGCCTGCAGCATGATCGGCCGGAGCACGCCCTCGATGCCGTTGGCGGCCAGCAGGTCGTCGGCGTCGACGATCGAGGGCAGGATCGCTGAGTAGGCCGGGAAGAAGACGCCGGCCGTCATGCCGAACACGAGCCCGGCCACGGCCAGGTGCCAGATCGCGCCCAGGCCTGCCACTGCAGCGATTCCGACGACCGACGCGGTCAGGACCCGGACCACCGAGACGCCGACGATGATGCGTCGCTGCGGGATCCGGTCGGCCAGGACCCCTCCGACGAGGGTCGTCGCGACGACGCCTGCGGACCATCCGACGGCGACGAACGAGAGCTGCTTCGGACCGCCGTCGAGGTCGATGACCTGCCAGACCGTCGCGATCATCCACATGCCGTCGGCCAGCAGCGACAGCGCGGTCGCGGCAGCGAGCCAGCGGTACTGGCCGTGCCGGAACGGCTTCAACGGCCCCCGGGCCCACGGCGACTCCACCGCGACAGCCTACGGCGACGGGACCTTCGGCCCCACCGTCCGACCGGACCGCAACATGACGAGTCTCACCGGCCCCAGGGTTCACATAACGCTGCGGCTGGACGATCGTTGCTCCTAGCGTTGATCCGGTCCGATCGGACCACGACGACACCACCTGGGAGGACGATCACCGTGAAGCTGCTCGTCCACGACTTCAGCGGGCACCCGTTCCAGGTCCAGCTCAGCCGCGAGCTCGCCCGCAGGGGCCACGACGTCGTGCACTCCAGCTGCGACGCCTACGTCTCCGGCAAGGGCGCCCTCGTCGCCGAGCCGGGCGAGTCGATCGTGTTCGAGACGATCGGCGACGGCCTGAAGTTCGAGAAGCTCCGCTTCGCCAAGAGGCTCCTCGTCGAGGTCCGGCTCGGGTTCGAGCTCGTGCGCCACGTCCGCTCGCACCGCCCCGACGTCGCGGTGCTCTCCAACGTGCAGATCCCGACGCTGGTGATCTTCGCCTTCGCGATGCTGTTCGTCCGGATCCCGTGGGTCCTCTGGCACCAGGACGTGTACGCCGTCGCGGTCCGGTCCTTCGCCGGCGACAAGCTGTCGCGCGGCTTCACCGCCGTCGCGTCAGTGTTCGAGATCGCCGAGAAGTGGTGCTCACGCCGTGCCGTCGCGATCGTCGCGATCTCCGACGCCTTCGTGCCGGTGCACGCGAAGTGGGGCACCGCCGACAAGGTCACGGTCATCCCGAACTGGGCGCCGCTGGACGAGATCGTGCCGGTCGAGCGCAAGAACGACTGGTCGGTCGAGCAGGGCGTCGAGGAGACGCTCACGCTGCTCTACTCCGGCACCCTCGGGCTCAAGCACGATCCGTCGCTGCTCGTGGCGCTGACGCGACAGGTCCGCGACGCGGGCGTCGACGCCGAGCTCGTCGTGGTCAACGAGGGTCCCGCGGTCGAGGTCATCGCCGCCGAGGCCCAGCGGCTCGACGTCCCCGTGAAGCTCCTGCCCTACCAGCCCTACGAGCGCCTCCCGGAGGTCCTCGGGTCGGGCGACGTCCTGCTGGTGCTGCTCGACCAGCGCGCCGGCGCCTTCTCGGTGCCGTCCAAGACGCTCTCCTACCTCTGCGCCGGTCGTCCGATCCTCGGCCTGATGCCGCTCGAGAACGCCGCTTCCTCGCTCGTCGAGCGAGCCGGCGGCGCGGTGTTCACGCCGCAGGCCGGCTCGATCCCCGCGGCGGGCGCCTGGGTCGCCGAGATCCTCGCCGCCCCGGAGCGTCGCGCGCAGGTGGGCGTGGCCAGCCGCCAGCTCGCCGAGGCGGAGTTCACGGCGGAGCGCTGCATCGACCGCTTCGAGACCCTGCTGACCGGGATCGGATCCCGATGAGCCCCGTCCACGTCGTCATCGGTCCCCGCACGCAGGTGGGGTCCGCACTCCTCGAGCTGCTCGCCGGGCAGGACGTCGTGGCCGTGGCCCGTCACGAGCGCGACGTCGAGGCCCTGGCCGGCCTGGCTGACGCCCGCGTCGTCCTGGCCGCCGACGCTGCCGGGGTCGTCGCCCCGGTCGCCGACCTCGTGCTGCACGTGTGCGCGCTCGGACCGATCCACCCCGAGGACCCGCTGCCCGACGACGCCGACCGCTTCGAGGCCGAGCTCGCCGCGATCGACGCGCTCGTCGGCGCCACGACCGGCCAGGTCCGCATCGTGCTGGTCTCGACCGTCATCGCCCTGGCGCCCACCGCCGACCGCCGACTGTACGGCGGCTGGAAGAACCTCGCCGAGGAGCGCCTCGACCGGATCGCGCTGCACCACGGCGATCGCTGCACCGTCTCGGTCCTCTATCCGGGCCGGATCATCGCCCCCTCCGAGCGTCAGGGACTCGGCGATCGCCTCTCCTCGACCTTCGAGAACGTCGCGAAAAAAATGCTCCGTGAAACCTCGCGTTCACCGCGCCGGGCCATCATCGGAGTCGACGCAAAAATTTGGTCGGCACTTCGTGCACTGTCGCTCGTTGTGCTTACCGTGCGCCCCTCGCGCACACCTGAGCTGACAACGACGTCGCCCTCCACCTCGACCCCCCATCGACCAGAGGCAACCCCATGATTCGCAAGCGCATTCTCGACCTGGCACTGGTCGCGCTCTCGGCCGTCGTGTGGATCCCCGTCCTGCTCACGGCCACGCTGGCCGTGCTCATCACCGAGGGTCGACCGGTCTACTACCGCTCCAACCGACGCGTGTCGACCGACCGCGTCATGCGGGTCGTGAAGTTCCGCACGATGGTGCGCAACGCCGACAAGCTCGTCAACCGCGACACCGTCCCCGTCGAGGGCCAGGTCCGCTTCCTCAACATCCCGCCGGACTCGCCGCTCTACACGCGCGTCGGCCGCATCCTCGAGCGCTTCGGCCTCACCGAGATCCCGCAGCTGGTCCACGTCATCAGCGGCAGCATGTCGCTGATCGGCAACCGCCCGCTGCCCGAGAACGTGCAGAACATGCTCCGCGAGGAGTTTCCGCACGCCGACGACCGGTTCCTGACGCCGTCCGGCCTCACGGGTCCGGCGCAGCTGGTCGGCCGTCAGGCCCTGACCGACGACGAGCGCCTCACGATCGAGACGGCGTACTGCCGGGCCGCGATGCGCGGGTACTCGATCCGCCTGGACCTGTCGATCCTTTTCTCAACGGTCTTCATCGTCCTGCACCTCAAGGAGCCGATGAGCTACCTCGAGGTCGAGGCGATGATCAACCGCCACAGCCGCGTGCGCACGATCGTGCTCGAGACGTCGGCCGATCCGGCTCCCGTCACCGCCGACCTCCCGCAGGAGCAGGCGAGCTGACGCTCGCTCTCAGCACCGTTGGCTGAGGTGCGAAGGCGCTCTGGCGCCTGAGCCTCGAAGCCTCTCACCCCGCTAACCGCTGACGCTGGGGCCCTGGCCGATCGGCTCGCCGGAGATCACCACGGCGTCGCCGACCACCGCTGCGTAGCTGCCGCCGCCTGAACCGATCAGGGCGAGTCCCTGCGTCGGTACCTCGCTGATGCAGCCGAGCACGACGGGCGCACCACCCTCGATCCGCTCGGCCGCCAGCGGGCACTCCGCAGCCGAGGCGAGCACCACGACGCCGTCGTCGGTCTGCGTCACGCCGGTCAGTCCCGACACCGTCGCCAGCGTCTCCCACGTCGCACCGTCGTCGCCGGACGTGCGCACCGTGCCGTCGGCGCACGCCACGACTCCGGCGGCGCCGTCGGAGGTGAACCCGACCGGTGCGCAGCCGGGGTCCCTCGCGCCTGCGGGCGTCGTCAACGTCGGCTGGCTCGGGGTGAGGTGCCACCGGCGGATGCCACCGGGCGGATCGACCCACTCCGCCTCACCCGCCGCGAGCAGCCGCTCGACCGGTGCGCACTCGGCGTCGGCCCCGATCACGTAGACGTCGCCGTCGGCGTTGACGTCGACCCGCAGCAGCTCGGTCACGCCGGGGTCCAGCTCGGCGCGGGAGTCGCCGGTCGAGCGCCCGAGGGTGATCGGGACGCCGTCGGCGCACGAGCCGCGCGGGCCCCAGACGACCAGACCGTCGGCGACGTCGATCAGACCCGGGAGCGCAGCGGCCGGGGCCGGCGCCTCGGTCGGCTCGTCGGTGGCGACCGTCGTGGGCGCTGTCGTCGGCGACGTCGAGCTCCCGTCGCCGGAGACGTGCCGCAGCATGATGACGACCAGCACGGCGTCGACGAGCAGGAACAGGGCCAGCAACCGCCACGTGCGCTGCGTCGTCATCTCGTCCTCGCGGTCCAGTCCCTCGAACCGCAGGCTAGCCGACGGGGGCCGCCTCAGCAGTGAACTGCCGGGAACCCGCTCATGGTGTCACCACAGGACCTGCTTGACCGGACCGACCGCCTCGGGGGTGTCGGCGCCGATCATCTCCAGCAGGTCGATCTCGATCGAGCGGCAGATCGCGGTCATCGGCACGTCGTGGACGCGGTCCAGGAACGGATCGGCGAGGTCGCGGCCGACCTGCACCGCGAGCAGGAACATCATGCCGATCAGGCCCGAGCCGACGGGCGTCCACCACTGCAGGTCCTTGAAGACCGCGAACGGCAGGATCAGGCAGAACGCGCGGGCGAAGAACGACGGCAGGAACCGGTACTGGACCGGCAGCGGCGTCTTCTTGATGCGCTCGAGCCCGCCCTGCGCGTCGGTCAGGACGCTGAGCGTCGACTCGATCTGCACCCGGGCGATGTCGCCCACCATGCCGCGCTGCTGCGCCTCCGCCAGCAGCCGACCGACGTGGGACAGGACCGCCGTCGGTGAGCTGGTCGACGACCGCACCCGCGCGAGCGGCTCGGCGGCCAGGTAGTCGGCGACCTCGGGCGGCGACGGCTGCTCGCGCAGCGACGTGCGGAGGGCGTGGACGTAGGCGACCTGGGCGCGGACGATCTCGCCGGGCAGGTCGGCTCGCGCGTCGGGCACCGTCCGGTCGAGGAGGGTCGTGGCCTGACGGCCGAGGTTGCGGGAGTGGTTCACGATGCTGCCCCACAGCGTGCGGGCCTCCCACCAGCGCGCGTACGAGGCGTTGACCATGAAGCCGAGGAACAGCGCGATCGCCGTGCCGTAGAGCGTGTACTGGATCGTGATGCCGCGGAACTCGATCCAGCCCGCCTTGAAGGCCACCGTCACCAGCACGTCCCACGCGAGCAGGACGACCAGCGGCACCAGCAGCGGTCGCCAGGCCGTGACGGTCCGGGGCAGGCGCGAGGTGATCATGCTTCAACTCTGCTGGCTGGTCCGTCGGACGGCACGCGAGAACCGGGGTGTCTCCCGCCACGTCACCGCGTTCCCACCGTCCGCGCCCTGAGGTGCGACGAGGAACGAGGAGCCGGGTCCTGAGGTGTGAGCGAGGCACGAGCGAGCCTCGAAGGGCGAAGGGGGAAGGCCAGCCACGGAACCCCCGCCCCACCTTTCGGCCCACCCACGTCCAGCCCATCGACCGATGCCCGCCGCCGACCCGCGCCCTACCGTTGGACCATGAGCTCCACGATGCACCTCTTCACCGGAACGCTGCTGGTCGTGGTGGGCGCGGCCTTGGCCCTCGCCTTCGGCGACAACGAGTTCGGCTGGTTCCAGGGCCGCCCGCTCGGCATCGTCCTGGTGGTCGTCGGCCTGTTCGACCTGGCGCAGGGCATCGCCGAGCGCCGCAAGGACCGCGAGTAGGTCCGGCGGTCAGCCGCCCGGGCAGTCGTTCCCGGTGCCGCTGCGCTCCTGACACTGCACGGGTCCGTCGTCCCGCTCCGGCGGTGGCGCGTGCTGTGCCGCGTCGATCGCGAGCACGGCCAGCGGCACCAGCGACAGCACGATCGCCCCGCCCAGGAAGCACGCGGCGACGCGACGGCGGTCCACCGCCGCGGCGACCAGTCCGATCACCGGTCCGCCGAGGCCCAGCAGCCCAGCGACGAGGAACGCCGTGTCCTGGGCCCGCTCGTCGGCCGCCGACGGCTCGGTACCGCCGAAGAAGCTGGCCGTCGCGAACAGGCCGCTGAAGTAGAAGAACGGCGAGACGAGCCACGCGATCCACGCGAGCACGATCAGCACGGACACCCACGTCCTGCCGGCGGGGCGCTCGCTGGGCTGATCGGTCACGGCGTCGTCCTCTCCAGGCGCGGAGCGCCGAAGCGCTCCGGCAGCACGCTAGTCGCATCGTGGGATTTTCGAGGTATCCGGACAGATGTAGGTATGCGCCCATTCCTGTGCCGCCTCGCAGTGATGCTTCTTGCCGTGCTGGCGATGACCACAACCACTACGCAATCCGCCACTGCCGAGATGAAGAGCCCCGAGCCAATCGGATCATCGCTGTCTCAGGAGCAGCGAGAGATCGTGTCGTCTCAGCTGCAGCGCCAGCCTGGAGGCACTGTGGCGGGCAACGAGGTCCGGTACCGCGATGGCACGACTTTCGTCGCCGTTGAAGCTGGCGTGCTGTCGCTCTCGCAGTGCACGAGTGGGCGCTTCTGCGGATGGTCCAGCTCGAACTACACCGGAAGCTTCGTCTACACGACCGGCACGGGCATCACGCGCTCGCTGTCGTGGACGGCCCGCTCCTACAGCAACAACCGGTCGCAAGGCGCACGGCTCTACAACAGCACGTCGTCGGCGTCGACCTGCTTCGCGCCGGGTGAGTCTCGGGCGACGATCGGGTCGAGCTACTACAACCCGGCCAAGGTTTTCCTGTCGTCATCGTCGAGTTGTTAGGACGAGGTTTCCCCTTGTCCCCTACCTTGTGGGTGCGACTGGACAGGGGGGTGTGGTGGGTGGACGAGCCGAGCTTCGAAGCGTTCTTCCATCTGATGTTCCCCAGGCTCTCCCGGTATGCGCAGCGGCGCGTGGACCCCATGGCCGCTGAAGATCTGGCTGCGGCGGCACTGGAGACGATCTGGAACAAGGACGTCGACACACCAGCCGACGATGTGGCCCACCGGAAACTGCAAAGCCTCGCCTACCGAGTACTCGAGGGGCATCTGCGCAACGGAGTTCGGGGCGCCGCCCGCCGCTCCCGGGTGGTCGAGGCAGTCGCTGACGAAGTCCTGGCTAGGCCCCACGATCCCGATGTGGCAGAGGTCGTCACCACTGACAGCTGGCCGGAGTGGGCGGAGTCGCTGTCGTACTCGGACCGTGATGTGCTGGAGCTCGTCGTCGACGGCTACCGCGTCTCCGAGATCGCGATCATCCTGGACTGCAGCCCGGGAGCCGTGACGATGCGGCTGCGCCGCGCCAAACGGAACGCTCGCCTGTTGTTCGATCGGAGGGTGGGGACTCATGACGACTCCTGACGACGACGAACAGCTCGCCGAGGAGATCCGCCGCGACCTCCTGCTCCACGGCGTCACGCCCAAGGACCTTGAACCTCTCGACGGTCAGTCCAGACGAGCACGCGAGCACCTCGCGCGGATCGTCGGTGCGGAGCAGATCCCTTCGCACTCGCCCCGTCGCACGCGGAAGCTTCCTCTCCTGCTGGCCGCAGCAGCCGTCGCCGCGCTGATCGCCGGCACCGCGACCGTAGTGGGACTGAGCGGAGAGCAGAACGCGGCACAGGCGGCAGAAGTCCCCCTGCTGGCGTTCCACTCCGCCGAGCCCGGCACCCTGCCGGCCTACGGCTCTAGTCCTGACGACGAGCTGGCCGACTTGGCCGCACGCGCACGGTCCCAGCCTGTGTCAGCGGGTGCTGTGCAGCACATCGTCGTCGATGCCTGGTACTCCAGCTCCGGTCCCGACGAGTACGACGGCGACCTGTCGAGCGAGCTGGTCCCCGTCCAGCGGGACGCGCTCTACTCGCCTGACGGCACAGTCCAAGCCGTCGAGCGGCGGGGCCCGGCACTCGACAAGAACGGCCGCATCGACACCCAGGTCGACTGGTCGAGCCAACCCATCACGTCCGAGGACACTTTCCCCTCACTCGATCCGGGACCGGGCTGGGCCGACTCGCTGCCCACAACTGCTCCAGAGCTCGCCTCTCTCGTGGAGTCTCGGCAAGACCCGGCCAATTGCGAGGAGGCCCGCGGCGCATGCCTCGTGCAGGATCTTGTCGACCTCAACACGAACTGGGTCGTTCCCCCGGCTGTGACCGCCGCCTTCTGGGAGGTGCTCGCGACCTCCCCCGACATCAGCTACCTCGGAGAAACTACAGACCGGCTCGGCCGCCCCGCCCTAGCGTTCACCGCTCGCAGCGCACCGGGGAGCGACACGCAGACCGTGATCCTGGTCGACCCCGAGACGGGCTTGTACAGCGGCGAGGAGACGATCCTGATCCGTCGCTCACCGGCGTACAGCTTCGATCCGCCAGCGGTGCTCTCGTACAGCGCGATCGTCACCAGCGAACGCGTCAACTGACCTCATCGGATGGCTGGGACGGGGGCTGCGCAGGCCCTCTCGCATCGTCGCGATCTACGCGTGAATAGACGTCTCGTGTGGCGGAGGCACTTTTCTGAGATGCGGTGTGAGATTCGCGTCTTTGGCGGACATCAGGTGGTGAGGCCGGCGCTTGTGAAGCACGGGGGTGGCAGACGTCGGCCGACTCGATAACCGTCACAGAAGGGATCCGAACATGCCACTCATTCATCGTCGGGCGACTCGGCTCGATCAGGACCCGTCACGCAGAGCCCGGAATGCGAATCGAATCGCCACCCGGTCGATCGTCACCCTGACGACCCTTGCACTCGTCGCATCAGGGTCGATCTCGGCCGCCAGCGCGGACCCGGCCGACACTCCCTCCTTCGAGGAGCAACTCGCCCAGGTTCCCGAGGTCGCCGATGCAGTCACCGCCGACGCGACGCCGGTCACCGAGATCAGCGCTGACGGCACCGTGACGCTCGGCGACCCGGAGGCGACCGAGATCAGCATCGATCTCCCCACCACCGACGCGGCCGAGTCGTCCGACGTCGACGGACGCCACGTCATCGAGAACACCGACGGCTCGGCTCTCGCGGTCAACCCGACCGATGAGGGAGCCCAGGTGATCATCGGCATCGACGGCCCGGAGTCGCCGACCACCTACGACTTCGGCCTCACCGTCCCCGAGGGCTTCGCCCCCACACTGACCGAGGACGGCGGCGTCGACCTGGTCGACGCTGACGGATTCCTCGCCGGTCACATCGAGACCCCGTGGGCGGTCGACGCCAACGGACAGCCCGTCCCCACCTATTTCCAGGTCGAGGGTGCGACGGTGACACAGGTTGTCGACCACCTCGGCGGCGACTACGCCTACCCGATCGTGGCCGACCCCAGTCTGAAGATGTGCGACTGGGGCACCGCCATCTGCGTCAAGTTCTCCAAGTCCGAAACTCGCCGAGTCAATGACGCGATGCTTGCTGGCGTGAGTGCCGCCATCGGGTCACTGTGCGGCCTGATTCCTATGGCCGGTTGGGGTATTCCCATCCGGATGACGTGCGCCGGGGTGGTTGCAGCGTATTACGTCGCGCTCAAGGGAACCTTCAAGAGCGCTAAGGCGCAGGGTAGGTGCGTCGAGCTGAAGTTCAACTACATTGGACAAGCCTTCCTTCGGGGCTGGAAGGTGGTGTCATGTTGACCCGGACGAGCGTGATCGCTGATCTGGCCGTACTGGTCACTCTGCTCGCAGTCGTTCTGTTGTTCTCCGACCGCAGTACCGCGGATTGGGTGATGGCCGGTGCCATGTTTGTAGGGATCACGGTCGTGGGCGCAGTAGTCCGCTGGCGCCAGGCGAGGTAGGAGCCCGACGACCGCCGGGCAGGGGCAACCTCCAAGAGCACTCCCCTGCCCGGTGGTCGCGGTCCATTGCGCACCGACCGACGCCAAGCGGCTCATCGCGAGCACCCAGACCCACAGCGACAGCCTGTTCGGGCGGCTGGCGCAGGTCACTGACCTCTTGACCCACGCTGATCGGCTCTACGCCTCCTGCGGGGGCGAGGCCCGCGAGATCCTCACCAGCGCCGTGTTCGAAGGGTTCTACCTCGACACCGAGCTCACGGACGGCGTTCCCGGGCCCATCGTGGCCGACGCGCCCCTCACTCCCGTCCTGGCCGCCGTCCTGGGCGACGGGGCCCACACAAGTCCGAAAACCGCCCCTACGGCGGGACACGAAAGAACCCCCGCCGCGTTTAAACACGGCGAGGGTTCCAACCTGACACATTTGGCGGAGATGGCGAGATTTGAACTCGCGAGAGGTTTAAACCTCAACCCGCTTAGCAGGCGGGCGCACTAGGCCACTATGCGACATCTCCTCGCTGCCACCCGGAGATGGCAACTCGGCCACGATACCGGGCGCGGGCGCGTCAGGACCAATCGGGCTCGGGCAGGCGGCGCTCAGCCGAAGCGGGTGTAGCCGTGAGCCGTGTTCAGGCGGTCGTAGACCTCACGCAGGAACGGCTCGCGCGAGGCCGGATCGATCATGCTGAGGTCGACGCGGGCGGTGCCCTCGCCTGTCAGGATCAGGTGGCCCCCGTCGAGCGTGACGTCGTCGACCTGCTTCCAGGAGGCGCGGGTGCGGGGGCGGGCGACCATGAAGCCCCGCTCGTCGAAGCGGGCGACGACCGGCGGACGGAACGCGAACCGCAGGGCCTGGACCAGCGTCACGAAGGCGAGCGCGCCGGCGACGATCGCGCCGATCAGGCGAGGCGTGGCGTCGTCGGCCAGGAGGAACGCGGCGAACACGAGCACGCCGGTCGCGATCACGAGGGCTCCCGTCGCGACGAGCGCCGGGCCACGGCCGAGACGGTAGACCGAGCTGGACGACGACATGGGCTCCAGCATAGAAGGCCACCCGGAGCCGCCCCCCAACCGGCGTAGCCCACCAGATCTGCGCACTTGTTCGGCCGATTCGGGCCGAATCACCCGAAGAAGTGCGCACATCTGGTGGCGCCGCTTCGCGGCGGAGTGGCAGAGGGGGCGGGACTCCGTCGCACGCTCCTCCCCGAATCCGGCGCCCTCTACGGTGCGCCGCTTCGCGGCGGAGTGGCAGAGGGGGCGGGATTCGAACCCGCGGCTGGGCTTGAGACCCAGCGACCGCTTTCAAGGCGGTTCCGATCGGCCGCTCCGGCACCCCTCCTCGCCCTGGTGCCGCAGCAACAGGACGGGGACAGTCTGTCACTTCGGAGGGCGCAGCGTCAGCGCAGGCCTTCCCAGCGGGACGGCTCGACGCGCCGCGTGGACTCGACGCGGCGTGCCGCACGCTTGGTGCTCGGGGCGAGCACGAACAGCGACACGAGCCAGCCGACGACGAAGCCGATGACCGCGGAGTAGAGGATCGAGAGCCCGATGTAGGTCGGGTAGGCCAGCGGCGAGACGAGCGCCGTCGTGACCGAGCTCGTGGCGAGCACCGCGAAGACGAGGATCCACCAGCCCTCACGGCGCTGCGAGCGCAGACGCAGACCGACGACCAGGGCCGGGAACCCGGCGAACGCCTGCACGGGTCGCGGCACGCCACCGATCGTCGTGCGCATCCAGTAGATCGCGCTGTCGATCGTGTTGATGACCGACGTCGAGCCGTAGCTGCGCACCGCGTACGTGTAGACGACGAGCAGGAGCAGCACGACCGCGACGGCCGCCAGGATCGCGAGGTGGTTGCGGCCGAGGCCGTGCAGGCCCTCGCCGAGCGCCCACACCAGTCCGAGCACGACGAGCAGCGAGACACCGACGACCGTGACGCTGAACGTGACGACGTTGACCTGGGCGTTCCAGGCCGCCACGCCCGCCGCCCCGCTGAGGGCGATCGCGACGCTGATGACGTACTCGCGCAACGTCGGCAGGACACCCTCGGACGGAAGCGTGAAGACCACCGCGAGCACCGCACCCACGACCCCGGTCGTGGCAGCAGCCGCCGCGATGAGGCCCGCCAGCTCGGTGACCGCGGCCGCGACGCTGAGCAGCGCGATGAGGCTCACCCAGATCCGCATGTGCCCACCGGCGCGGTGCACCAGTGCGGTCGTGAGCGCGATCGTCAGCAGCGCGGCCGACGGGCGGTAGACCGCGCTCGGCACGTCGATCGCGACGATCGACAGGACGCTGCCGATCGTGCCGGCCAACGCCGCGAGCGCGACGATCGCCCCGATCGACGCGGCGGACCTGCGGGACTCCAGGCGGGGCGGGCGGACCTGCTGCTCGTACTCCGGCGGCACCGAGGCGTCGAGACGACGCCGACCGGTGGCAGATCCGCTCATGTCCGGGCTCCTCGTGGGGCGATGCGTCGGTTGGCCAGCGACGGGTTGGTCGCGCGCGTGCGACCCGGCTCGGCCGGGTCCAGCGTCGCGGACAGCGTCTCGTCGCCCTCGGCCGCCTCGACCACGATAGAGCCCGACGGATCGAGCACCAGCGAGTGTCCCGTGTAGCGGCGACCACCCTGCGCCGTGGCGACGACGTTGACCGTGTTCTCGATCGCGCGCGCCGCGAGCAGCGTGCGCCAGTGGTGCAGCTTGCCCTCGCCCGCGACCCACGCCGCCGGGATCACGAAGGTGTCGGCGCCGGCATCGACCAGGAGCCGCCCGAGCTCGGGGAACCGCAGGTCGTAGCAGGTCATCAGGCCGATCGTGCGATCCGCGACCTCGACCGTGACCGGCGTCAGCTCGCCCGCCGTGAGTCGGTCGGACTCGCGGTAGCCGAAGGAGTCGTAGAGGTGGATCTTGCGGTAGGTGGCCGTGAGCTCGCCGGACGGACCCACCACGACGAGGGTGTTGAACGGCAGGTCGTCGCCGCTGGGCTCGAACGTGCCGGCCACGATCGTGCTGCCGAGCCGGCGGGCGTGACCCGCGAGGAGCTCGACGAACGGGCCGTCGAGCGGCTCCGCGAACCGGCCGAGGTCGAGGTCGGTCGGACCGAAGTCGGTCATCGTCGCCTCGGGCAGCACGACGAGCTGCGCCCCGGGATCGAGAGCCCCGAGGCGTGCGTCGACGAGCTCACGGTTCTCGGCCGGGTCGATGCCGGCCGCGAGCTGCACCAGGCGGACGTCCATGGTGTCCACGCTAGCGGGCGTGCGAGCGCGCGGAGGCCCGTTATCGTCGCGAGGGTGACTGCTCCCTCCACGATGCGTGCCGTGACCACCCCCGACCCGGGAGGACCCGAGGCTCTGATCACGGGTGACCACCCCGTGCCCCAACCCGCTGCGGGCGAGGTGCTGGTGCGGGTCGTCGCCGCCGGCGTGAACCGCGCCGACGTGCTGCAGCGGCAGGGCTTCTACAACCCGCCGCCCGGCTCGACCGACGTGCTCGGGCTCGAGGCCGCCGGCACGATCGTCGCGGTCGGGGAGGGCGTCGACGCCTCGCGCGTCGGCGAGGAGGTCGTGGCGCTGCTCGCCGGTGGCGGGTACGCCGAGCACGTCGCCGCCCCCGCGGGTCAGGTCGTGCGCCGCCCCGCCGGGCTCGAGGACGCGGCTGCAGGCGGACTCGTCGAGACCGCCGCGACCGTGTGGTCGAACGTGTTCATGCACGCGGGCCTGCGCGAGGGCGAGACGCTGCTGGTGCACGGCGGCAGCAGCGGCATCGGCACCACCGCGATCCAGATGGCGGTCGCGGCCGGCGCCCGCGTCGCCGTGACCGTCGGGTCGGAGGCGAAGGCGGAGTTCTGCCGCGAGCTGGGCGCCGAGATCACGATCAACTACCGCGAGCAGGAGTTCGTCGACGTGCTCAAGGACGCGGGCGTCAGCCCCGACGTCATCCTCGACAACATGGGCGCGAAGTACCTCGACGCCAACGTGCGCGCCCTGGCGACCGGCGGCCGCCTCGTCGTGATCGGCATGCAGGGCGGTGTGAAGGGCGAGCTCGACCTGGGCCGACTGCTGACCAAGCGCGCCTCGGTCGCCGCGACCTCGCTGCGCGCCCGCCCGTCCGAGGAGAAGGCCGCGATCATGGCCGAGGTCGTCGAGCACGTGTGGCCGTGGGTCGAGAGCGGCCAGCTCCGCCCGATCGTGCACGAGACGTTCGCGCTCGACCAGGTCGGCGACGCCCACCGCACGATGGAGGCCTCGACCCACATCGGCAAGCTCGTCCTCCTCCCCTGAGGAGGCCGGGGGCGCGCGAACACCCTTCGAGGCTCCTCGTTCCTCGTCGCACCTCAGGGCGCGGAAGCCGACCGCCCCCTGAGGTGCGAGCTTGCGAGCCTCGAAGGGGGAACCTCAGCCACCGGTGGTGTGGGCGCGACCTCCTAGGCTGGACCCATGAGCGACAGCCCCATCACGATCGGCCCGGACGGCACGCCCGTCGAGGTGCCCGAGCCGGAGGACGCGGGTCAGACCCCGCTGACCGAGCTCGTCGAGCAGCCCGCGAAGGTCATGCGCATCGGCGGCATGATCCGCCAGCTCCTCGAGGAGGTGAAGGCGGCTCCGCTCGACGACCCGAGCCGTTCGCGCCTGCGCGAGATCCACGAGCAGTCGATCGCCGAGCTCAAGGAGGGCCTCGCGCCCGAGCTCGTCGACGAGCTCTCGCGGCTCAGCCGTCCGTTCGAGGCGGAGTCGCCGTCCGAGGGCGAGCTGCGGATCGCCCAGGCCCAGCTCGTCGGCTGGCTCGAGGGACTGTTCCACGGCATCCAGGCCGCGCTCTACGCCCAGCAGGTCCAGGCACAGTCGCAGCTCCAGAACATGAGGCTGGCCCTGCCGTCATCAAACGACGCCCAAAGTGGTGAAGAGGGGCAATCCGGTCAAAACGGCACCCCAGGGGGAATGTACTTGTAGGATCGCGTCGTTCGATCGGTTCAGGGAAGAGGGAGCCCATGACCATCGTCGATAATTCTGTCGTACCTGCGTGCGCAGATGATCCGACCACTTTTCTCGATGACGCGCTGGAGACGCCACTCGGGAGACACGGCCTGACGGCGGCCATGCGCCGTGACGTCACGCGCAAGCGTGCCGAGGCACACCGCCGCTGTGCGGCGTGCCCGCTCTTCACCGACTGCCTGTACCGGGCGGTCGTGGAGGTCAATGTCTCCGGTTTCGTCGCCTGCACGACCGAGTCCGACCGGAACGACCTGCGTCGCCGGTTGGCCATCTCGGTCGCCGACACGGAGATCGCGAGCTTCGGCGCGGCTCGGCTGGGCAACGGCCCGGTCGACCACGAGTCGGTGCTCGCGGCCCGCCAGGCGCACCCGGGCGACACGTGCCAGCAGCTCGCCGAGCGCCTCGGCTGCTCGACGTCGACGATCAAGCGCCACCTGCGACGCGCGCGTCAGGGCCTGATCGACGCCGCGTCGGCCGAGGTCACGATCCTGCCGAGCCTCGACGAGGTGCTCGACGTGTTCAGCGAGATGGAGTCCGGCCGCCGCCTCATGCAGGTCGGCTGACCTCAACCACCGGGGGTTGAGGTGCGCGGGAGTCAGAGGTAGCGGCGGAGGACGTCGACGACACCGTCGTCGTCGATCGAGCCCGTGACCTCGTCGGCCGCTGCCGCGACCTCGGGGAGCGCCTGACCCATCGCGACGCCGAGGCCGGCCCAGCCGAGCATCTCGACGTCGTTGTTGCCGTCACCGATCGCGAGGACGTCGGCCTGCTCGATGCCGAGGTGCTGGGTCAGGAAGTCCAGGCCCGAGGCCTTCGACGTGCCGACCGGCGCGATGTCGAGCCAGGCCGTGTAGCCGATGTAGTAGTTGGTGTCGGTGAGCCCGAGGTCGGCGACGACCTCACGGAACTCCTCGGTGCTGTGCTCGGGCGAGCGCACGATGACGCGCGTGACGGGCTCGCCGATCAGCTCGTCGACGCTCTGCACCGTGATCGTGCCGCCCAGCTCGTCAGCCGGGAAGGCCCGGTTCACGCGGTAGCCGACGCCGACCTCCTCGACCGCCACGAGCACGTCGGGCATGCGCTCGAGGATCGAGCGGACGGCCTCGGAGGCGTCGAACGTGACCGCGCGCAGCAGCTCGAGCGGGCGGTACGTGAACACGAGCGAGCCGTTGCTGCCGATCGCGTAGCCGTCGTCGAAGCCGAGCTTGTCGGCGGTGTCCATGACCCCGGGCACCGAGCGACCGGTCGAGATCACGACCTCGATGCCGGCGTCACGGACGGCCCGCACCGTCTCGCGCACGGCATCGGTCATCTCGTTGCGGCCGTTGACCAGCGTCCCGTCGACGTCCAGCGCGACGAGCTTCGGAACCCAGTCGCTCATGCGGAAGCCAGGGGCTTGAGGACCGGGCCGAGGAAGGGGTGCAGCGCCTTCGGGAGCACGACCGAGCCGTCGGCCTGCTGGCCGTTCTCGAACAGCGCGACGATCGTGCGGGTCATGGCGCACAGGGTGCCGTTGAGCGTGGCCGCCGGGACCGTGCCGTTGTCGCCGTCGAGCCCGCGCACGCGGATGTCGAGGCGACGCGACTGGTACTCGGTGCAGTTCGAGGTGGAGCTGACCTCGCGGTAGCGCTCCTGCGTCGGGATCCACGCCTCGCAGTCGAACTTGCGGATGGCCGACGAGCCGAGGTCGCCCGTGGCGACGTCGATGACGCGGTACGGCAGCTCGAGGGCGTCGAGCCACTCGCGCTCCCAGCCCAGCAGTCGCTCGTGCTCGGCGTAGGACTCCTCGATCGTCGTGTACGTGAACATCTCGACCTTGTCGAACCAGTGCACGCGGAAGATGCCGCGGGTGTCCTTGCCGTGCGAGCCCGCCTCGCGGCGGTAGCACGGGCTGAACGCCGCGTACCGGCGCGGCAGCGAGGCCGCGTCGAGGATCTCGTCGGAGTGGTACGCCGCGAGCGGCACCTCCGACGTGCCGACGAGGTAGAGGTCGTCGTCCTCGAGGTGGTAGACGTCGTCGGCCGCCTGGCCGAGGAATCCGGTGCCCTCCATCGCGCGCGAGCGCACGAGTGCCGGCGGGATCATCGGCGTGAAGCCCCAGTTCGCCGCGGTGCTCATCGCGAGCTGCACGAGGGCCAGCTCGAGCTGCGCGCCGACGCCGGTCAGGTAGTAGAAGCGGGAGCCGGAGACCTTGGCGCCACGCTCCATGTCGATCGCGCCGAGCAGCGTGCCGAGCTCGAGGTGGTCGCGGGGCTCGAAGCCCTCGGCGGCGAAGTCGCGCGGCGTGCCGACCGTGTGGAGCACCGTGAAGTCCTCCTCACCACCTTCGGGCGCCTCGGGGGCTACCAGGTTGGGCAGTGCACGCAGCAGGCCGTCGAACTCGGCGCCGGCGGCGCTCTGCGTGGCGTCGGCCTCCTTGACCTGCGCGCTGAGGGCCTTCGTGCGCTCGAGCAGCGCGGTCTTCTCGTCGCCCGAGGCCTGGGCGACCTGTCGGCCGATCTGCTTCTGCTCGGCGCGGAGCGCCTCGAAGGAGGCGATCGAGGTGCGGCGGGCGGCGTCGGCGGCGACGAGCGCGTCGACCTTGTCGGGCGACTCGCCGCGGCGGCGCAGGGAGGTGCGGACGAGGTCCGGATCGTCACGGAGAAGGCGGGGATCGATCACCCCGCCAGCGTATCGGCCGGTGGAACCCGCGCCCCCGGTGGTGGAGGTGGCCGAGGTTTCGAGGCTCCTCGCTAGAGCTCGTCGCACCTCAACCAACGGAGCGTGCGCGTTCCCGCCCCCTGAGGTGCGAGGAACGAGCCTCGAAGGGGGCACCTCAACCAGTGGTGGTGGGGAGCTTGCGGGCGAGGGCGGGGATCACGATGACGGCGGCGAGCAGGTGCACGCCGACGAGCACCGCCTTCGTGGCGCCGTCGTCCGGGAGCGCGATCGCCGGGACGAGCGACACGACCGTGATCGCCGCCGCGACGACCGCGAACCGTCGGGCGCTCCCGAGGACCCGGGCCAGCACGATGCCCAGCACCGCTCCGACGACGGTCCACCAGGCGAAGGCGGCCAGCGGGATCGCGGTGCCGTCGACCTCGAGGTCGACGTCAGCGGCCTGGGCGATCGCGGCGACGGCGGTCGTGGCGACCGCCGCGACGACGCCCGCGACCAGGCCCGTCGGTGCGAGGTTGCGGAAGGTGGGGCTGGTGGTGGTCATCGCTGTGCTCCTGTCGTGAGGGGCGCACCCAGGTGGGTGGCCAGGTGGTCGAGGATCGGAATGAGGCTCGCGGCCATCTGGTCGAAGAACTCGTTCTCCCAGTCCGCGCCGGAGCCGTAGGCGCTCGTGACGACCCGGACGACACAGCTGCCGCCGGACTCCGCCTCGACGAGGTACTCGGTGGCGATCGGGCTGACCGAGGCGAGGTCGGCGTGCACCCGTGCCAGGGAGACGCCGATCGAGTCGAACCACGCACGCATCCCTGCGGGCACGTCCTCCTCCCGCGCCGCGATGGGCCACGGCTCCTCGTAGGCGAACCGGGTGTGCGGGGTGTAGTCGGTGACCACGCCGGTCGAGGTGAAGTCGTCCATCACGAACGCGACCTCGCCCCCGACCTGCGGGTCCAGGCGGGTCGGCATCATCCAGGCCGAGATGCCCTGCGCGGTCGCGATGGCCTCCCACGCCTGCTCGGGGGTGGCCGGAACGAAATACGTGCGCTCCATGCGGTGCTCGACGCGGTCGGGCTGGTCGGACTCACTCATGACGACTCCTGGGTCGACGGTCGGGGGTAGGACGTGACGGTCACGCGGTGGGGCCGGCCGTCGTCGTGGTGGTAGCGGGCGACGAGGGTCGCCACGGCGGCCTGCAGCTCGTCGGCGAAGGCCGCCCGGTCCTCGGCGGAGCGGAACCCGACCACGGTGTCGACGGTCAGGGTCGGCACCCGCTGCTCGGCGGCGCGGCTGACGACCTGGCCCAGCTCGGAGACCGCGCGGGCGTTGACCGCCACGAGGTAGTCGGCCGAGAGACGGTCGTCGATCTGCTCCGGATCGATGCCCGCGGACTGCAGCACGTCCGGCGCGACGACGAGGTGGCGCGCGGTCCGACGGACGAACCGCTCGGTGATGCCGCCCCACGCACGCGTCTCGGCGGGCTCGACCAGGCCGTGGGCCTCGAGCGCCTTGAGGTGGTAGTTGACCTTCTGGCGCGTCGAGCCGATCGCCGCCGCGATCGTCGTGGCCGAACCCGGCTCGGAGAGCGCGTCGAGGATCGCGGCGCGCACCGGGTCGAGGGCCGTCTCGATCGTCGCCGTCTCGGTCAGCAGCAGCATCTCGTCCACCGGACGAACGTAACTCTTGACAAGAAAAACTGTCAAGGGTGACGCCTCGCATGTGGCGACGCGAGAGCCGCTCACCGTACGCTGGCCCGGGCGCGCAGGGCGTGCGTCCAGGGGAGGGGCACCGTGTCGGTCGACCTGCGACGAGCCGAGCCGAGTCGGCGAGGCGTGCTCTCGGTCGTGCTCGGATGCCTGGCCCTGCTGCTCGTCCTGCTGACGGTCGAGGTCGTCTCGGGATGGGACCCGTTCGGCAACTTCGACCGCTCCCTCTCCGACGACGCCGTCGCCGCGGCCTCCGACCACACCTGGCTGCTGAGGGCGTGCGAAGCCCTCGCCGAGGCGTTCGCGACGATCCCGGTCGTCGCCGTGGTCCTGGCCGTCGTGGCCTGGGCGATCTGGCGACGCGAGTGGCGCATCGCCACCTGGCTCGCGACGAGCGGTCTGGTCGTGCTGCTCGGCAACCCCGCGATCAAGGCGATCGTCGAGCGTCCCCGGCCCCGGTGGAACGGCACGCTGCACGAGATCGGCGGCTGGTCCTTCCCGTCAGGCCACGCCGCCGGAGCGGGACTCCTGCTCGTCATCGCCGTGCTGCTGACGATCATCACCACCGGACGCGGGTTCAAGCGCCGCCTGCTCATCACGGTCTGGTCGGTGCTCGCCGTGGCGGTCGCCGCGAGCCGCGTCTTCCTGGGGGTCCACTACCCCACCGACGTCGTCGCGGGCCTGGCCTTCGGCGCGGGCGCGACGCTGGCCCTGTGGCTCCTGATCGCGACCGACGCGACCCGCCTGCCGTCCGAGCTCGCGATGCTGACCGGCACCGGCGCCCGGCAGGCAGCCGTCGTGCTCAACCCCTCGAAGGTCGGCGACATCGAGGAGTTCAAGGCGCGCGTGCGCGTGGCGGCCACGGCCCACGGGTGGAGCGAGCCGCTGTGGTTCGAGACCACGGTCGAAGACCCGGGCTACGGCCAGTCCTTGTCGGCGCTCGCGGCCGGTGTCGACCTGATCATCGCCGCCGGCGGCGACGGCACGGTGCGCGCCGTGTGCGAGGAGGCCGCGCGCACGGGCGTCGCGATCGGCGTCATCCCGCACGGCACGGGCAACCTGCTGGCGCGCAACCTCGGCATCCCGCTCAACTGGCGCGACGCGCTGGACGTCGCGTTCGGCGGGCAGGACAAGGCGATCGACCTCGCCCGCTACCGCACCGACTCCGGCGTCGACACCTCGTTCCTGGTCATGGCGGGTCTCGGCATGGACGCCATGATCATGACCGGCGTCGACGACGACCTGAAGAAGCGCGTCGGCTACCTCGCCTACTTCGTCTCGGGCGTGAAGGCCCTGCGCTTCCCGGGCATGAAGGTCACGATCACGGTCGACGACGCCGAGCCGGTCAAGATGCGCGCCCGCACCGTCGTGATCGGCAACGTCGGGTTCCTGCAGGCCGGCATCCCTCTGCTGCCGGAGGCCCTGATCGACGACGGCGAGCTCGACGTCGTGGTGCTTGCGCCGCGCCGGTTCCTCGGCTGGCTGGGCATCGCGTGGAAGGTCATCACGCGCCGCAAGCGCAACACCGCCCGCTTCGCCCGCTTCACGGGCCGCACGGTGCACGTCGTGGCCGGGTCGTCAACGCCGATGCAGCTCGATGGAGACCCCGTGGGCGAGGGCACCGAGATCACCGCCGAGATCCGTCCGGGCGTCGTGCTCGTGCGCGTCCCGGTCGTGCCCATCGCGACCGCCTGACCGTCCGCGCCTGCCGGACCGACGCGAGCAGCGGGCCGAGGGCTGGCCTGCCGACGGTCCTCGGGGCGGTGGATCACCACCGAAACAGGCCCGTTCCGGCATGGGCGGTGGATCTGCCACCGTACGTGGCCGTATTCGGAGGCTGAGGCACCGACCGGGCCCTCACTCCGCCCATTCGGTGGCAGATCCACCGTCCCACGAGCCAAGCTCAGACGGTCGGGGCGGACTCGGGGAGGAGGCGCTGGAACGGGCGCGGGCGGATGCCGAAGGAGATGTCGGCGGTGAAGACGACCTCACCGCCCAGGTGCAGCTCGACCCGGTTGGCGTCGGCCGTGAGGTTGGCCGCCGTGCCCTCCTCGAGCCAGCGGCGGTACCCGATCAGGGTCACGAGCGCGACGAACGCGCCGTTGTCGCGCTGACCCCGGAACACGATCGGCCCCGGTGCCGTGTCACGGATGACGAGGGCCTCTCGGCTGAGTCCGGGCACGTCGAGGTCGACGGTGCAGCCGTGCCTGCCGAAGCTGAAGCGGTCGCGACCGCGCACCTCGACGTCGCCGGCCGTCCCGTCGGCCAGACGCCAGGACACCGTGAACATGCCACGATTCTCGTGGATTTCCTGCGCTGTGTCCGGTACTTCGACTGAAATTGCAGGGACTCAGGTCCCGGGGACGGTGGCGGTGATGACCGAGCCGTCGCCGCGCTGGCGTCCGGGAACCGGCACGGGCTGCCCTGCGAGGCGCGGACCCTGCCCGTCGAGGGCGACCGTGACGGGGCTGCCGTCCTTCACCGTCACCTTCTCGCCCCGCACCGCGAGCTCGGCGGAGTCGCCGTCCTCGACGACGAGCTCGACCTCGTCGACCCGCACCGTGACCCGGACCCGGGTGCCGTGGAGCGTGATCCGGTAGGTCAGCTCGTTCCAGGCCTCGGGCAGCCGCGGGTCGATCGTGAACTCGCCGCCGTGGTCGCGGAAGCCGCCGAAGCCGCAGGCCAGCGCACTCCAGACGCCACCCGTGGACGCGACGTGCACGCCGTCGGAGGTGTTGGCGTGACGGTCGGCCAGGTCGACGTAGAGCGCGGAGAGGAAGTAGCGGTACGCCAGGTCGGCGTAGCCCACCTCCGCCGCGATGATCGACTGCACGACGGCCGAGAGCGTGGAGTCGCCCGTCGTGATCGGGTCGTAATACTCGAAGTCGGCGCGCTTCTGCTCGTCGGTGAACTGGTCGCCCTGCAGGAACAGCGCCAGCACGACGTCGGCCTGCTTGAGCACCTGGAACCGGTAGATCACCAGCGGGTGGTAGTTCAGCAGCAGGGGTCGCTTGTCGAGGGGCGTGTTGTCGAGGTCCCACACCTCGCGGTCGAGGAAGTGGAAGTCCTGCGGGTGGATGCCGAGGTGGTCGTCGAACGGGATCGCCATGTCGGTGGCGGCCTGCTCCCACGACTCGACCTCGTCCTCGGTCAGGTCGAGCCGCTTCAGCACCTGCTCGTACTGCAGACCGTCGCGCTCGGCGAGCTCGCGCACCGAGGCCGCGGCCCGCGCAAGGTTGAAGCGCGCCATCACGTTGGTGAAGAGGTTGTCGTTGACGACGGTCGTGTACTCGTCGGGGCCGGTGACGCCGTGGATGTGGAACGAGCCGTCCTCCTCGGAGCGCCAGAAGCCGAGGTCGACGAACATCCGGGCGGTCTCCACCAGGATGTCGATGCCCTCACGGGCCAGGAAGTCGGTGTCGCCCGTGGCCCGGACGTACTTGTCGAGCGCGTAGGAGATGTCGGCGTCGATGTGGTACTGCGCGGTGCCGGCCGCGTAGTAGGCGGAGGCCTCCTCGCCGTTGATCGTGCGCCACGCGTACAGCGCACCCTGCTGGGCGAGCTCGGTGGCACGGCGCCGGGCCGAGTCGAGCAGCGTGTACCGGAAGCGCAGGGCCGAGCGCGCGATGCGCGGGGTCGTGTAGGTCAGGAACGGCAGGGCATAGATCTCGGTGTCCCAGAAGTAGTGGCCGCTGTACCCGGAGCCCGTGACGCCCTTGGCCGGGATGCCGTTGCCCTCGGCGCGCGCGGAGGCCTGCAGCACCTGGAACAGGTTCCAGCGCACGGCCTGCTGGATCTCGGGGTGACCCGGGACCTCGACGTCGGAGCGCTCCCAGAACGCGGCGAGCCAGGCCCGCTGGTCGGCGAGCTGCTGCTCGATGCCGCCCTCGGCCACCACGCGGTCGAGCGTGCGGCGGCAGCGGTCGACGAGCTCGCGCACGGGGACGCCCCGTGAGGAGTGGTACGCCACGACCTTGGTCAGCGTGATGGGCTGGTTCGGCTGGGCGTCGACGCGGAACGTCATCTTCGCGAGGTCGTCCTCGACCCGGACCTGGGTCGAGTACGCGTTGGCGGTCTCGAGCACGTGGTCGGCCGCGACCGCGAGGGTCATGCCGCTGTCGTGGGTGCGGAAGCCCAGCTCCACCCGGCCGTCGTCGACGCTGCCGCGGCAGTGCTGCGGCTCGAGGACCCGACGGTCGAGGTTCTCGGACTTGCGCGGGTCGACGCCTTCGCCCATCGCCTTGGCGCGGACGTGGTACTCGTCCTCGCCGTCCTGGCGGTTGAGGATCTGCGAGCTGATCGCGACGGGCGCGCTGGCGTCGAGCATCGTGACCTCAAAGGTCATGATCGCGAGGTGGCGCTGCTCGAACGAGACGGTGCGGGTCGAGCTGATGCGCACGCGCTTGCCGGCCGGCGTGCGCCAGACGACCTCGCGGCGCAGCGTGCCCTCGCGGAAGTCGATCGAGCGCTCGTACTCGAGGATGTCGGCGATCGGCAGCAGCAGCGGCTCGTCGTCGACGTAGAGGCGGATGACCTTCGCGTCGGGGGCGTTGACGATGGTCTGGCCCACGCGGGCGAAGCCGAACGCCTCCTCGGCGTGCCGGATCGGCCAGGTCTCGTGGAAACCGTTGACGAAGGTGCCGTGGGCGAACGAGTCGCGGCCTTCCTCGACGTTGCCGCGCAGGCCGAGGTAGCCGTTGCCGACGGCGAAGAGCGTCTCGGTGATGCCCAGGTCGCTGGGATCGTAGCGACGCTCGACGAGGCGCCACTCGTCGACGGGGAACCGGGTGCGGTCGAGGTAGTCGTGCACCTGGGGTGCCTCGTGGGAGGGGGTCATGACAGCAGCTCTTCCAGGTCGTCGACGACGATGTCGGCACCATGCTCGCGCAGTGCGTCGGCACCAGCGCCACGGTTCACGCCCACGACGAGACCGAAGTCACCGGCGGCACCCGCCTCGACGCCCGAGAGCGCGTCCTCCAGGACGACCGAGCGGCCGTGCGGGACACCGAGCTGGTCGGCGGCGTACTCGTACGTGTCGGGAGCCGGCTTGCCCGCCAGGCCCTGCTCGGCGGCGACCCCGCCGTGCACGATCAGCTCGAACTCGTCGGTCATGCCGGCGGCCTCGAGGACGGCGGGGGCGTTGCGCGAGCTCGAGACGATCGCCCGGCGCACCCCCTTCTCCTTGAGCGCCGCGACGAGCGCGACCGAGCCCGGGTACGCCTGCACGCCCTCGTCGCGCAGGACCTGCGAGAAGACGTCGTTCTTGCGGTTGCCGAGCCCGCTGATCGTCTCGGCGTCCGACGGGTCGTCAGGGGTGCCCTCGGGCAGCTCGATGTCGCGCGAGGCGAGGAACGAGCGCACGCCGTCGTAGCGCGGCTTGCCGTCGACGTACCGGTGGTAGTCGGCGTCGGTGTAGGGCTCGGACACCCCCCGCGCCGTCAGGAAGTCGTTGAACATCTGGGCCCACGCGCGCATGTGCACCTCGGCGGTCGGCGTGATGACGCCGTCGAGGTCGAAGAGGGCCGCGTCGTACTTGCTCCAGTCCACGACACGAGCGTAGGCGGGTCGTGTGTCACGGGGGTGAACCGGTGGTCCCACACTCGTGATCCGGGTCAGCCGTCGCTGTCGCGACGCCAGACGTAGGCCTGCGTCACGTTGTTCGTGCCGATCAGCACGAAGTTCGTCGCGGCGCTCAGGAACGCCACGCGCGTGCCGTCGGCGCTGACGGCCGCCGCCGAGGAGTCGGCGTTGCCGGCACCGGTGCCACCGCTCTTCGACACCAAGGTCGTGATCCGGGTGCGGCGGTCGTGGAAGAACACGTCGGCCTTCGCGTTGGTGTCGCCCACGACGAGGTTCGACGCCGACGAGCCGAACGACACGTAGCGACCGTCGGCCGAGATCGACGGCTCCACCGACGACCCGTTCGCCGCAGCACCGGTCGGCGACGACGAGATCTTCGTGGTCGCGCCGGTCGACCGGCTCCAGACGAACACGTCGCTGCGCGGGGTCGGACCCGTCGTCAGGTCCTCGGCGTGGAACGCGATCGAGTCGCCGTCGTCGGAGATCCGGGGGGACTTCGCCGCGCTGCTGCCCCCGTTGCCGAACGGGTCGGGCGAGACGAGCGTCGTGACGTTCGTGTCACGGTTCCACCGGTACACGTCCGGTCGGCCGTCGCTGTTGCCCGCGACGATGTTCGTCGCCGACGACTGGAAGGCGACGAGCTTCCCGTCGCTCGAGATCGAGGGGAACATCGCCGTCTGGTTCGGGCTCGTGCCGTTCGGACCCAGCCCGACCCGTTCGGTCAGGCCTCCGCCCTGCGTGTCCCGGACGAACACGTCGGCACCGTCGTAGCTGTCGACCGCGACCAGGTTGACCGCATAGCTCACGAAGGTGATGAACCGGCCGTTCGCCGAGATCCGCGCCTGCGTCGACGGTCCGTTCGCCACCGTCTCGCTCGAGCTCACGGACTCGACCGAGATCGCGTTCGTGACCATGTTCCGCAGGAACACGTCGCCCGTGGCGTTCGTGTCCCCGGGGACGAGGTTGTTCGAGGACGACTCGAAGGTCACGTACCTGCCGTCGTCGGAGACGTCGGGCGAGAACGAGGCGCCGTTGCCGATGACGCCGGTCGCGGTCGCCGCCCGGGAGACCAGCCGGGTCTCCCCCGTCGTCATGTCCCGCCAGAAGACGTCGTAGTTCCCGTTGGAGTCGCCTGCGACGAGGTTGGTCGCTGGGGAGGAGAACACGACGTAGCGGCCGTCGGCCGACGTCGACGGCGTGAGCACCGACTGGTTCGCGCCTGAGAAGTTCAGGTTGGAGGCAATCGCCGTGGACGAGTCGACCGTCCAGCCCACGAAGCCGTCGTACCTCGCGAGGAAGGCCGCCATCTGCTCGCGCAGCACCGGCTGCGCTCCCCGGAACTCGGTGCCGCCGGGCACGGCGTAGCCCTTGGTCACGCCGGTCGTGGCGAGCCAGGCGATCTGCTTCGCGAAGGTGTGCGTCGTCGGCACGTCCAGGAACGGTGCCGTTGCGGGCGTCGTGAGCGATCCCTCGACCTCGGCGAGACGCGCGAGGAAGGCGGCCATCTGCTCGCGCAGCACGGGCTGCCCGCCTCGGAACTCCGTCCCGCCGGGGACGGCATACCCCGTGGTGATGCCCGTGGACTTGAGCCAGCAGATCTCCTTGGCGAACGTGTGCGACGGCGGCACGTCGAGCAGGCCGCACGACGTCTCGGTCTCCGTGGCGTTGGCGTAGCGGTAGAGGAAGGCCGCCATCTGCTCGCGCAGGACCGGCGCGGACGGACGGAACTCGGTCCCGCCCGGCACGGAGTAGCCGGTCGTGATGCCCTGCTCCGCCAGCCAGTCGATCTCGGCGGCGAACACGTGACCCGGCGGGACGTCAGTGAACGCGGCCTGGGCACCGGCAGGGGCGACGAGAACGGCGGCGATGGCGGCCACGACGGCCACGGTCCGGCGGACGACAGACATGCACAGATCGGACCACGGTGCGGACCAGCCTGTCCCGGAAATGCCCCAGATCGAGGGACGACCCGACCCGCACCCCCGGCGGTCCCGATACGCTCGGCGAATGCCCCGCCCGCTCCGTCGACGCGCTCGCCGCGTCTACCTGATCGGCGTCGCGGGGCATCCGAACTTCGGTGACGAGGCGATCACGCGTGGGTGGCTCCGGTGGCTGGCGAAGCACCGGCCGCACGACGAGGTCTGGCTCGACGTCCCCAACCCGGGCGGTGCGGCGGCGCTGCACCACGGCCAGCACCCGCACCTGGTCACGGTCGACACCGTGCACCGGCTCGGCTGGGAGGCCCCGACCGAGGACGTCGCCGAGGTCGCCGCGCACGCCCGCGGCGTGATCGAGGAGCCCGGACGGTCCCCGCGCTGGGTCGCCGGGCTCGACGCCCTCCGCACCGCCGACTCGGTGCACCTGATCGGCGGCGGCTTCGTGCACGCCCGCCACCCGAACACCGCGTCCGTCGTGGTGGCGATGCTCTGGGCCGCAGCCCGGCCCGACATCCGCACTGCCGTCACCGGCGCCGGACTGACCCCGTCGTCACCGGAGCTGGACACGCTCTACGGCGAGCTGGGTCCGCTCCTGGACGTCGCCGCCGTGCGCGACCCGGACTCCGCGACCGTGCTGCCGGGATCGGTGGTCGCCCCCGACGACGTGTGGCTCGGCGGGCTCGAGCAGCACCTCGACCGCCGTGGCGCGCAGCGCGAGTCGGCCCACCACGTCATGGTGCTGGCGCAGGGCGACGGCCACGACCGCCACGATCAGCTGACCGCCACGGTCGTCGCCCAGATGGAGGCGTGGGGTGTCGAGAGCGGGCAGTACTCGGTCGTCGAGGCGAACCCGCCGGTCGACGGCCACGTCCGCGAGACGCTCGAGGACCGTTTCGGACCGCACCGCTTCTACCCGTTCGTCGAGGTCAACGCGCGCGGCCTGCCCGTCGCGCCGGGGCAGCGGTGGATCTCGACGCGGTACCACCCGCACCTGCTGGCGGCCGCTGGCGGCGCGAGCGGGGTCGCGATCACCGTCTCGGACGGCTACTACGACGTGAAGCACCGCGCAGTCGAGGCCGCGGGCTCGACCTGGCCGGTCGTCGGCATCGGATCGACGCCGGTCGACGCCGGCGGCCCGGGCGACCTGCCCGACCGCGCACGCCAGCACACCGAGGCCGTCACCGACCTCGCGAACCGCATCTACCGCTGACTACGGGACCGGGAGCCCGGCCGCGTCGTAGCGGAACAGGAACGCGGCCATCTGCTCACGCAGCACCGGCTGACCGGGACGGAAGGTCCCGTCGGCGTAGCCCGTCGAGATGTTGTTGGCCGCGAGCCAGCAGATGGCCGTCCGAAACACATGGTTGGAGGGGACGTCGGTGAAGGAACACGCACTCGACGGAGGAACGCTCGGACTGCCCGCAAGCCGGTACAGGAACGCCGCCATCTGCTCGCGCAGCACCGGCTGACCCGGTCGGAACGAGAACGTGCCGTCACCGTTGGCGTAGCCGGTCGAGACTCCGGTTCCGGCGAGCCAGGCGATGTGGCTCAGGAACACGTGCGAGGACGCCACGTCGGTGAACGGCGAGGTCTCAGGCACCGACAGCGACGCGTCCGCGTACCGCGCGAGGAACGCCGCCATCTGCTCGCGCAGCACTGCCGCCGAAGGCTCGAAGCGCTTGGTGCCGTTGCCGTTGTCGTAGCCCGTCGAGACGCCCTGGGCCGAGAGCCACTCGATCTGACCGTGGAAGGTGCTGGAGGTCGGTACATCGGTGAACGAAGGGCCGGCGGGGGGCACGAAGGTCGCCGGGGGCAACGACGCGCCCGCGCAGCTCGCGTTCAGCGTGTACGGACCCAGATTGCCGTAGCCGCCATCGGGGCCCGAGGCACTGCCGCGGACCAGGGCGTAGTAGGTCGCACCTCGCCCGGGCTGCGTGAATGTCGCTGACACTCCGGTCGCCCGCAGAGACGAACCGGAACCGCTCTGCCCCGACGCCGGGTCTACCGATGCCAGGGGGATCGGCGTGCCGCCAGCCTCGGTGTAGAGCGTCAATGACACGTCGAGGTTGGTCGAGTACGTCGAGGGCGTCGCGGTGATCGTCACGGTCCCGGTGCATCGTCCGAGGCTCCACAGGTCCTGGTCGGTCGGGGCCGTGATGCTGCCGGCTCGCGTCGTCCACCCGGTCGGCACCGCCGTGCCCAGCGTCTGCCCCGTGTCGTCAGCTCGGGAGGCGATCCCGTTGTTCGCGAGGATCGGCAGGTCCGGGCCGTTGTCGTTGTTTGCACCCGAGTACGAGTGCTGGGTCCACTGGCTCAGGGCCCGGTTGTAGGGCGTGCCCATGATCGGGCCCCAGTTGCCGGTGCCGGAGTAGTAGTCCAGCGTCGGCTGATTGGGGCGGATCAGCCCGGCATGGTTGAGCCCGGCGTTGTGGCCGACCTCGTGGCTCACGATCGTCGTGACCTCGAGCGGGTTGGTGATGCCTGCGGCATTGATGAAGGCGCCCTCGTAGTACGGGTGCGCCGCGACCGCGTTGCCGTTCGCGTCGCGTGTCGAACCGAAGGCGTCGAGCACACCCACGTAGGCGAGGCCGCCGCACGTCGAGGTGATCGGGCAGTTGCTCGGGAAGTCGGCCTGCACCTGGGGCGACGTGATGATGGCGCGGGCGCCGTACACCT
>NZ_BAAAME010000001.1:53072-61547 GCF_039529015.1 Aeromicrobium alkaliterrae | reverse complement strand
ACGTTGACGTCGAACGGGGCGTAGTCCTCCGAGACCGCGAGCCAGACGTTCTGGATGAACTCGAGCTCGGCGTCCGAGAACGCCGGGGACCCGTCGAGGCTGAAGGCCGGGACGGTGCGCCCGTTCGGGATCCCCTGCTGCTGGTTCCAGACGGTGTTCGTCAGCGTGTGGCCGTCGAAGTCGAGGTAGATCGTGCGGCTCGAGCCGGGCAGGCTGTTGAGGCTGAAGGTCTGGTCCAGGGGGACGACCGCCGCCTGGGCGACCGGCGCCTGGTCCTCGCCCTCGTGGTCGTGGTCGCCCTCGGCGAAGTCGGCCACGAAGAGCCTCCCACCGCCGTCGACGCCGTACGTCGGGTCCTGCAGCGAGTCGACGAGCTCGTCGGTCGTCATCTCGTTCAGCGCGGCGACCTCATCCAGCTGGTCACCCAGCGCCTCGACCGCGGCGGGGCCGAAGACCGCGCCGTCGGCGGCGGGGGTCGGCTCCGTGGTCCCAGCGGAGGGCACCGGCTCCGACGTGCTCGGCGCCTCGGCGACCGTCGTCAGGTCCGTCGGCGCTGCCGCGACCGACTGATCGGTCTGCGCCAGGGATCCACCTGCGGCGAGCACGGCGAGCACCGCGACCGCGGTCCCCACGCGGGAGAACCGTCGACGACCACGCCTCATCGCTGCGACCTCCGGTAACCGGCCGCGACGGCGTCGGCCTCGGTCCGGAAGCACTGCTCCGGCTTGGTCGCAGCGTAGTACTGGCCGCCGGGGACGTGGTAGATCCCGGAGTTGGCGTTGCCCTTGATCGGGGCGTGCGCCGGGCAGTTGTAGGCATCGACGGGCGCGACCGGACCGGTCGGCGTGACCGGCGGCTGCGGCGGGGCCGGCGGTCGGCAACCGCTGCCGTCGACCACCGGCGGCGTGCCGCCGTTGCGCAGGCGGTACATGAACGCAGCCATGTCACCGCGCTGCACGGCCAGGCCCGGCCGGTACTCGCGGCATCCGTAGCCGACGTCCCAGCCGGTGGAGATGCCCTGGCCCGCGAGCCAGACGATGCTGCCGTAGAAGGTGTGCCCGCCGTTCACGTCGACGAACGGGCTCGACGACGGGTAGGCCGGGGCCGGGCTGTTCTCCAGGCGGTGCAGGAAGGCGGCCATCTGCTCGCGCAGCACCGGCTGACCGGGGCGGAACGTGCCATCGGCATACCCCGTGGTGATGCGTGCACGCGAGAGCCACACGATCTGGCGGTAGAACGCGTGCGAGGTCGGGACGTCCACGAACGGCGAGACCGCGGGAAGGTTCGCGACGTCGGGGCTGCCCGCGAGCCGGTAGAGGAAGGCCGCCATCTGCTCGCGCAGCACCGGTGCGCCCGGCCGGAACGTGCCGTCGGCGTAGCCGGTCGTCACGCCCTGCCCGGCGAGCCAGGTGATCTGCGTGAACCAGACGTGGTTCGAGGGGACGTCGGAGAAGGTCGTCGGGCCACCGGTCGTGACGCCGGCTCGGGTCGGCGTCGTCACCGAGCGGCTGCCGCACTCGCCCGACAGCGTCGAGGAGAGCGCCGACCGCTCCGCGGTGTCGACCGTCAGGCTCCACCGGTACTTCACGCGCACCCAGGCGATCGCGTAGTCGCAGGAGTAGGAGCTCAGCGGCGGCATCCACGAGGCCGGGTCCTTGTCGCCCTTGGCCTGGTTGACCGAGTCGGTCACGGCGATCAGCGTGTCCGCGTCGCCGAGGTCGTTCGCGAACGCGCGGCGCGTCTGCGCCGACCAGGAGCGGGCGCCGGAGTCCCAGGCCTCGGCGAGCGGCACCATGTGGTCGATGTCGACGTCGGCCGAGTCGGTCCAGGTGGCGCCGTCGAACGCCGAGTACCAGGTCCCGCCGGACAGCGAGCAGCCCGAGCCGACCTGGACCGGCGTCAGCGACTCGGCGATCAGCACCTCCCGGCGCGTGTCGCACCCGTCGCCGTCGTCGTCGACCCAGTGCGGGAACAGGTCGCGTTGGTACCCGGTCCGCACCTCCGCCTCCGTCGTCAGCTGGCTCAGCAGCTCGGCCGCCGTGACGCTCGCGGCCGAGGCCGGTGCCAGCTGCACCGGCACGACGGCCACCAGCGCGACGACGAGCGCGCGCACGACAGATCTCCCCATGCCCCTCCGCATGCGTCCATGCTCGGCAATGTCCGACGCCCCCATGGCGAAACGGCCGCAAATGGCTCGAACGGACCAGGCCGTGCGCCCTAGGCTCGGGGCATGACGACGCCGCGCACCGAGTCATCGGCCTGGGGAGTCGACAGCGAGGTCGGTCGACTGCGGACCGTGATGCTGCACCGGCCGGGCGCCGAGATCGCGCGTCTGACGCCCCGCAACAACGACGCCCTGCTGTTCGACGGCATCCCCTGGCTGGGTCGCGCGCAGGACGAGCACGACGCGTTCGCGGCCGCGCTGCGCGACCACGACGTCGAGGTGCTCTACCTCGTCGAGCTGCTGGAGCAGACGCTCGAGTCGGAGGCAGCCCGTGAGCAGGTCATCGCGTCGACGACGGATGCCCTGCACCTCGGCGACGCCCTGCAGTCGCACCTGACGGATTGGCTCTCCGACCTGCACCCGAGCGACCTGGCGACGGTGCTCACGGCGGGCCTGCGCAACGACGAGGTCCCGATCCGCACGCTCGTGACCAGCCTGCTCGCGAGCGACGACTTCGTGATCGACCCGCTGCCCAACCTGCTGTTCACGCGCGACTCCTCGGTCTGGCTGCCGGACCGGGTCGCCGTGACGAGCCTGGCGATGCCGGCGCGCGTGCGCGAGACGCAGCTGACCGGGCTCGTCTACGCGCACCACCCGCGGTTCGTCGGCGTCTCGCTCGTCCACGGGCCGCACCTCGAGCACGTCGAGGGCGGCGACGTGCTGCTGCTCGCGCCGGGCGTGGTCGCACTCGGCGTGGGCGAGCGCACGACACCGGCCGGTGCCGAGCGGTTCGCGCGCCAGGTGCTGGGCGAGGGGCTCGCGCACACGGTGCTGGCCGTGCCGATCGCGCAGGAGCGCGCCACGATGCACCTCGACACGATCGTGACGATGGTCGACGTCGACACCGTGGTGATCTTCCCGACGATGGCCGACGACCTGGAAGCCGTCACGCTGACCCTCGAGCAGGACGAGCTCGTGGTCGGTCCGCGGCAGCCGTTCTTCGGCGCCGCCGCGACCGCGATGGGCATCGACGAGCTGCGCCGCATCGACACCGGGCTCGACCCGGTCACGGCCGAGCGCGAGCAGTGGGACGACGGCAACAACACCCTGGCGATCGCGCCCCGGCTCGCGGTCGCCTACGAGCGCAACGAGCAGACCAACGCCCGGCTCGCGGAGCAGGGCGTCGAGGTCGTCGCGATCAGCGGCAGCGAGCTCGGCTCGGGCCGCGGCGGGCCGCGGTGCATGTCGTGCCCGATCCTGCGCGACCCCGGCGCCCCCGCCCCCGTTGGTTGAGGAGCCCCCTTCGCCCTTCGAGGCCGCTCGTACCTCGCGGCACCTCAGGAACCGGCTCCTTCGTCGCGCTGGGGGCACCTCCCACGACGAAGTCGTAGGGGGACAGGGGGCGGTCCTCGCTTCGCGCCCTGAGGTGCGAGCGAGGAACGAGCGAGCCTCGAAGGGCTCACCTCGACCACCGGGATCAGTCGAAGAAGGTGACCGCGTCGTCGATGTCGGCTCGGTGCGCGCGGAAGGAGTTCGCGGGGTGCTCCGGGTCGGGCCAGCCGAACGAGATGCCGCACACGACCTGGCGCTCGTCGTCCCAGCCGATGCGCTCGCGCAGCAGCTCGGACCTCATCGCCACGGCCGCCTGGGCGATCGTCGCGATGCCGTGGGCCTGGGCCGCGAGCAGGAACGACTGCACCCACAGACCGCAGTCGACGTAGCCGTACGGGCCGAGCGCCGCCGGCGCCGACACGATCGCGACGTGGGGCGCGTCGAAGAAGTCGAAGTTGCGCAGCATCTGGAGCGCTGACGCCTCGCGGTCGCCGCGCGCCACCCCGACCGCGTCGTACAGCTGCAGGCCGACCTCGCGGCGACGCTCTTGGTGCACCCCCGCGTAGCCCGGCGGGAAGTCGATGTCGGGGGTGATGCGCTGGTCGCCCGCGAAGGCGGTGCGCAGGTCGTCGATCGCGTCGCCGGAGAAGATCGCGAGCTGCCAGGGCTGGGTGTTGCACCACGACGGCGTGCGCTGCGCGGACTCCACGACGGACTCGATCGTCGCGCGCGGAACCGGCTCGGGCAGGAAACCGCGGCAGCTCCACCGCTCGGCCAACGCCTGGACCACGGTCACGGCGGAGGGATCGCGCGGCATGGAAGATTCGGTCTCGGTCACCATGGTCATCGTGCCACCAGCACTGTCATGATGACCAGACTGCCACAGACGATCTACCTGGAGGACGCATGTCGCTGGCCGGAGTCACGATCATCATGTCCGGCGGAAGCCGGGGCATCGGCGAGGCCATCGCGGTCCGCGCCGCACGCGACGGGGCCAACGTGGCCCTGCTGGCCAAGACCGCCGAGCCCCACCCGAACCTGCCCGGCACGATCTACACCGCCGCCGAGGCCGTCGAGGCCGCCGGCGGCAAGGCCCTGCCGCTGGTGGGCGACGTGCGCGACGACGCGTTCGTGGCCGATGCCGTCGCGCAGACCGCCGAGACGTTCGGCGGCATCGACGTCGTCGTGAACAACGCGAGTGCGATCGACCTGTCGCGCACCGAGGACATCTCGATGAAGAAGTACGACCTGATGAACGACATCAACTGTCGCGGGTCGTTCCTCCTGGCCAAGTCGTCGATCCCCTGGCTCAAGCAGTCGGCGAACCCGCACATCCTGACGCTCAGCCCGCCCATCAGCCTCGACCCGAAGTGGCACACGACCTTCACGGCGTACACGATCGCGAAGTTCGGCATGAGCCTGGTGACGATGGGTCTGGCCGGTGAGCTGCGCGAGGACGGTGTCGCCGCCAACTCGCTGTGGCCGCGCACCGCGATCGACACCGCCGCCGTGCGCAACGTCGTCGGTCCCGGCCTCAGCGCCAGCTCACGCACGCCCGCGATCATGGCCGACGCTGCCTACGAGATCCTCACGCGTCCGAGCCGGGAGTGCACCGGCAACTTCTTCATCGACGACGACGTGCTCGAGGAGGCCGGGGTCACCGACTTCAGCGTCTACCTCAACGGCGGCGAGGAGAAGGACCTCGCGCTCGACTTCTGGGTCGAGCCCAAGGGCCCGCACAACCCCGACCTCAGCCTCCACTAGCCGTCCGTGACCGCAAGATGTGGTCACTCCGGTCACGCTTTTCCGCCCAATCCGTGACCGGAGTGACCACATCTTGCAGCTCAGGGGCGGTGGCGGCCGAGGGGGACCACCAGCGGGGTGCCGGTGACCGGGTCGGGGACGACCTGGCACGGCAGGCCGAAGACCTCGTGCACCACCTCGGCCGTGATGATCTCGGTCGGCGACCCCTGCGCGATGATGTGGCCCTCCTTCATCGCGACGATGTGCTGCGCGTAGCGGCACGCCAGGTTGAGGTCGTGCAGCACCATCACGACGGTCTTGCCGTGCGCGGTGTTGAGCTCGTCCAGCAGGTCCAGCAGGTCCACCTGGTGGCTGATGTCGAGGAACGTCGTCGGCTCGTCGAGCAGCACGAGATCGGTGTCCTGCGCGAGCACCATCGCGATCCAGACGCGCTGGCGCTGACCGCCGGACAGCTCGGCGAGCGTGCGGTCGGCGAGCTCGGTCGTGTGGGTCGCGGCGAGCGCGACCTCGACGGCCTCGTCGTCCTCGGCGCTCCAGCGGCGGAACCAGCCTTGGTGGGGATACCGGCCGCGGCCCACGAGGTCGGCGACCGTGATGCCGTCGGGCGCGACCGGGTTCTGCGGCAGCAGCCCCATGATGCGGGCGATCTCGGTGCTGTTCCAATCCTTGAGCGGCCTGCCGTCGAGCTCGACCGTGCCGGCGCGCGGCTTGAGCAGGCGCACGAGACCGCGCAGCAGCGTCGACTTGCCGCAGCCGTTGGCGCCGACGATGACGGTGACCTTGCCGTCGGGCACGTCCAGGTCGAGCGAGTGCACGATGTCGACGCCGCCGTAGCCCAGCGTCAGGCCACGGGCCCGCAGGTCGTGGTGCCGCGTCTCCGGCGCCACGGGCGGCGGGATCTCGAGGTCCGTCATCCTCCACGTCCTTCCCGGTTGACCGAGACGAGCAACCAGATGAGATAGGGGGCGCCGATCGCGCCGGTGATGACACCGGTCGGCAGCTGCGAGGGCAGCGCGTGCTGCGCGACGAGGTCGGCCGTGAGCACGATGATCGCACCGACGAACGCCGCAGCCAGGAGCGCCGAGCTGCCGGAACCGACGAGCCGCGCGGCGATGGGCCCCGCGATCAGGGCGACGAACGCCATGGGCCCGGCGGTCGCGGTGGCCAGCGCGATCAGCACGACCGCGGTGAGCATCAGCGAGACCCGCATGAGCTCGACCCGCGCGCCGAGCGCCTTGGCCGTGTCGTCGCCGAGCTCGAGTGCCGAGAGCTGACGGCTCAGCACGAACACCACGGGCAGCACGACGGCGAGGCTCACCAGCAGCACGCGCAGCTCGGTGTCGCCGGCCTGGCCCACCGCGCCGACGAGCCACGTCATGGCCTCGCGGGCGTTGTAGACGTCGGCGCGCGAGAGCACGTAGCCCGAACCGGCGAGGAAGAACTGGCTGACGCCGATGCCGATCAGGATGAAGCGGTATCCCGTGATGCCGTCGCGCCACGCGAGCACGTAGACGAGCAGCGCGGCCAGCAGCGCACCGACCAGGGCAGCGACCGAGACCAGCTCGCCCTGGAAGTTCAGCATCACGATCGAGCCGACCGCGAAGAAGCTCGCACCCGAGGAGACGCCGACGAAGTCGGGCGAGGCCAACGGGTTGGAGAGCAGGCGCTGGAAGATGATGCCCGACAGTCCCATCGCCAGGCCGACCGCGAGTGCCGTCGCGGCGGTGGGCAGGCGCAGGTCGCGCACGACGTAGTTGATGCCGCCGTCGGACTCGAACCCGAACGTCGCCCTCACGACCTGCCACGGCGTCACCGTGAAGCTGCCGATCATCATCGTGCCGACGAACAGCGCGAACGCGATCGCGGCCAGCACCAGCGTCACGCCGACCGTGCGGCTGCGGCGCAGGAGGCGGGCGCGCACGATGACCGAGTGGGCGCCCGGGGCCGCGGAGGTCGGCGGCGCGGGATCGCGCTCGATGACGGCCATCAGAGCTCCGCCATGTTCTTGCGCCGGATCAGGAAGGCGAAGGCGGGAGCACCGAGCAGGCCGAGCACGACACCGACCTGCACCTCGCCCGAGAACGTGATCAGCCGCCCGAGGATGTCGGCGGTGAGCAGGACGATCGGGCTGAGGAGCAGCGAGTACGTCATGATCCAGCGGTAGTCGGGCCCGCAGATGGCGCGGGCCATGTGCGGCACGACCAGGCCGATGAAGACGATCGGGCCGCACGCCGCGGTCGCCCCGCCGGCGAGCAGGGTGACGAGCACGAAGAGGACGGCGCGGGTCCGGCCGACCTTCTGGCCCAGCGCCGTCGCCACGTCGTCACCGAGCGCCAGACCGTTGAGCCAGCGACCCGCGAACACCGCGATGGCGATGCCGGTGAGGAGGAACGGCGCAGTCTGCTCGACGATCGGCCAGTAGCGACCGGCGAGCGAGCCGACCTGCCAGAAGCGCAGCTCGTTGAGGGCGTCGGAGTTGACCATCGTGACGCCGGTGGTGATGGAGTAGCAGCCCGCGCTGACCGCTGCTCCCGCGAGCGCGAGCTTGATCGGGGTGGCCCCCTCGCGCCCGAACGAGGCAACGCCGTAGACCACGGTCGTCGCGACGCCGGCGCCGACGAAGGCCCACCAGATGTAGCTCGTGACGTCGGACGTGCCGACGACCATGATCGAGATGACGACCGCTGCCGCGGCGCCGGAGTTGATGCCCATGATCCCCGGGTCGGCGAGCGCGTTGCGGGTCAGGCCCTGCAGGATCGCGCCGGCCATTCCCAGCGCCGCACCGGCGAGCAGGCCGATGATCGTGCGCGGCAGTCGCAGGTCACGGATCACGACCTCGTCGGTGCTGGTCGGGTCGTGGTCGGTGATCGCGCTCCAGATCGTCCCGAGGCCCACGCCGCGCGAGCCGAGCACGATGCTGAGGAATGTCACGGCCAGCAGGACACCCAGCAGCACCACGAGCCCGACGCTCAACCCGGCCGACGAGCGGTGCTCGGGCCGGGGCGCCGTCGTCGCGGAGGCGTCCGCTGCGGTGCTGATGGTGGTCACGAGGATCCACGATAACTGAGGGAAGCCTCACCTAGGGACCCCCGTGACCAGAACCTCGTCACGGCGGCCGTGGAACCGAGGTTTCGAGGCTCGCGCCCGAGCGGGCGCTCGCACCTCAACCACCGGTGGTTGAGGTGCGAAGGCGCTCTGGCGCCTGAGCCTCGAAA
>NZ_BAAAME010000001.1:47327-53067 GCF_039529015.1 Aeromicrobium alkaliterrae | reverse complement strand
TCGTGGTCAGCAGTCAGACCGGGTCAGGCGAACTTCTCGCCGTTCTTGGCCTTCTCGAGCAGCAGCGCCGGCGGGTCGAAGCGCGAGCCGTAGGTCGCGGCCAGCTCCTGCGCGCGGGCCGTGAACGCCTCGACGCCGATGCTGCCGTCGGCAGCCTCGTAGCCGTTGATGTACTGGATCGCGCCACCCTGCAGGGGCGGGAAGCCGATGCCGAAGATCGAGCCGATGTTGGCGTCGGGGATCGTGCGGAGCACACCCTCCTCGAGGCACTTGACCGTCTCGAGGCTCATGATGAACGTCAGGCGCTCCTTGAGGTCCTCGAAGTCCGGCTGCGTGTCGGCCACCGGGAACTCCTCGGCCAGCCCGGACCAGAGACCCGTGCGCTTGCCGTCGGCGTACTCGTAGAAGCCCGCGCCCTTGAGGCGGCTCGGGCGACCCAGCTCGATCATCTTGTCGATGACGGCCTCGGCCGCGTGCGGCGTGTAGGTGCCGCCGTCGGCCTCGACGGCCGCCTTCGCCTCGTTGCGGATCTTCGTCATGAGCTCGAGGTTGAGCTCGTCGCTGAGCTGCAGCACGGGGGCCGGGAAGCCCGCGATGCTGGTGGCGCGCTCGATCGCCGCGGGGTTGACGCCCTCGGCCAGCATGCCGATGCCCTCGTTCACGAACGTGCCGATGACGCGGCTCGTGAAGAAGCCACGGCTGTCGCCGACCACGATCGGCGTCTTCTTGATCGCCTTGGTGTAGTCGATGACGCGCGCGATCGCCTCGGGGTTGGTCTTCTCGCCCGCGATGATCTCGACCAGCGGCATCTTGTCGACGGGGCTGAAGAAGTGGATCCCGATGAAGTCCTCGGGACGGTCGACGCCCTCGGCCAGGATCGTGATCGGCAGCGTCGAGGTGTTCGAGCCGAGCAGCGCGTCCGGCTTCACGACCTTCTGCACCTCGGCGAAGACCTCGTGCTTGAGCTTGACCGACTCGAAGACGGCCTCGACGACGAAGTCGGAGCCCTCCAGGAGCGCGTAGTCGTCGGTCGGCGTGATGCGGGCGAGGACCTCGTCGGCCTTCTCCTGCGTCATCTTGCCGCGCTGGACGGCCTTGTCGAGGAGCTTGACCGAGTAGTCCTTGCCCTTCTCGGCGGCCTCGAGGCTGATGTCCTTCAGGACGACCTCCATGCCGGCGCGCGCCGAGACGTACGCGATGCCCGCGCCCATCATGCCGGCGCCCAGGACCGCGACCTTCTCGGCCTTGGTCGGGGGGATGCCCTCGGGACGGCTCGCGCCCGCGTTGATCGCACCCAGGTCGAAGAAGAACGCCTGCGTCATGTTCTTGAACTGCTGACCGACGATCAGCTCGACGAGGTAGCGCGACTCGATGCGCGTGGCGGTCTCGAAGTCCGTCGACGCACCCTCGACCGCGGCGGCCAGGATGTTGCGCGGCGCCTTGTAGTGCGCACCCTTGGTCTGCTTGCGCAGCATCGCCGGGAAGGCCGGCAGGTTGGCCGCGAGCTTCGGGTTGGACGGCGTGCCGCCCGGCATCCGGTAGCCCTTGCGGTCCCACGGCTGCGTGGCCGCGTCGGCGTCGCCCTGGACCGACTCGATCCAGGCCTTGGCCGCGCTCAGCAGCTCATCGGCCGGGACGATCTCGTCGATCAGGCCGAGCTCCTTGGCCTTGGCCGGCTGCACGCGCGGGCCCTGGAGCAGGATGTTCATGAGCGCGTCCTGCAGGCCGAACATGCGGACCGTGCGGGTCACGCCGCCGCCGCCGGGCAGCAGGCCGAGGGAGACCTCGGGCAGGCCCAGCTCGAGGCGGACGTCCGCCACGATGCGGTGGTGGGCCGCGAGCGCGATCTCCAGGCCGCCGCCGAGGGCGGCGCCGTTGATCGCCGCGACGACGGGCTTGCCCGCGGTCTCGAGCTTGCGGAGCGTGGCCTTGATGGCCTCGACCTCGTCGAACAGACGCTGCGCGTCGGCCGGCGTGGACTGGGTCATCAGCTTCAGGTCGCCGCCGGCGAAGAAGGTCTTCTTCGCCGAGGAGATGATGACGCCCTTGATGGAGTCGGCGTCCGCGGCGATCTCGTCGACCAGGCGGTCGACGGCCTTGGCCATCGAGTCCGCGTAGGCCTGGTTCATCGTGTTCGCGGACTGCGAGGGGTCGTCGAGGACGAGGTTGACGATGCCGCCCTCGACCTCGTAGCGCACTGCTTCAGTCATGTGTGTGTCTCTCCGGTGTTCTGAGGTCGGGGGGTCAGATGCGCTCGACGATGGTGGCGATGCCCATGCCGCCGCCGATGCAGAGCGTGGCCAGGCCGTAGCGCTTCTCGCGGCGCTCGAGCTCGTCGACGAGGGTGCCGAGGATCATGCCGCCGGTCGCGCCGAGCGGGTGGCCCATCGCGATCGCGCCGCCGTTGACGTTGGTCTGCTCGTGCGGGTAGTCGTCGAGGTCGCGCATGAGCTTCATGGCGACCGCGGCGAACGCCTCGTTGATCTCGATGAGGTCGATGTCCTCGATCGACAGGCCGGCCTTGTCCAGCGCCTTGCGGGCGGCGGGACCGGGGCCCGTCAGCATGATCGTGGGCTCGGAGCCGATGACGGCGGTCGAGACGATGCGGGCACGCGGCGTGAGGCCGTGACGCTCGCCGGCCTTCTCGTTGCCGAGCAGCACCAGCGAGGCGCCGTCGACGATGCCCGAGGAGTTGCCGGCGTGGTGGACGTGGTTGATCTTCTCGACGTCGACGTACTTCTCGAGCGCGACGGAGTCGAAGCCGGCGAAGTCGCCGAGGTCCTTGAAGGACGGCTTGAGGCCCGAGAGCGACTCGGCGGTCGTGCCCTCGCGCACGAACTCGTCGTGGTCGAGGATCGGCAGGCCGTTGACGTCGTGCACGGGGACGATCGAGCGCGTGAAGTAGCCGTTGGCGATGGCCTTGGCGGCCCGGGCCTGCGACTCGGCGGCGAACGTGTCGACGTCCTCGCGGCTGAAGCCCTCGAGCGTCGCGATCAGGTCGGCGCCGATGCCCTGGGGCACGAAGTCGGAGCGGAGCGCGGTCTGCGGGTCCATCGCCCACGGTCCGCCGTCGGAGCCCATGGGGACGCGGCTCATCGACTCGACGCCGCCGGCGATGATGAGGTCCTCCCAGCCGGACTTCACGCGTGACGCGGCCTGGTTGACCGACTCCAGGCCCGAGCCGCAGAAGCGGTTGAGCTGCACGCCGGCGACCTGCTCGCCGAATCCGGCGGCGATCACGGCGGTGCGCGAGATGTCGGCACCCTGCTCGCCCACGGGCGACACGACGCCGAGGATGACGTCGTCGACCTCGTTGGGCTTGAGGTTCGGGTTGCGCTCCTTGAGGGAGTCGAGCAGTCCGGTCACGAGCGAGATCGGCTTGACCTCGTGGAGCGATCCGGTCTTCTTGCCGCGACCACGCGGCGTGCGGATCGCGTCGTAGATGAAGGCTTCGGTCATGAGATGGGTCCTCGCAGACGGGTGGAACGTGGCGGCCAGCATTGTGACACTACTACTGTCAGCGTACTCGGACATCGGGCGCGGCGGTAGGTCAGGCCCGTGAACAGTCAGCGCCGACTGTACGTGCTCGGCGGGCCGAGCAACAGGTGATCCCGACCGTGCCAGTAGTACTGGCACTATCCTCGACCTGATGAGCACCACCGACGAGCCGCTCGCGGCCGACTCCCTGAGCGTCGAGCAGCTCGCCTCCCGCGTCGGGATGACGGTGCGCACCGTCCGCTTCTACGCCGGGCGCGGCCTGATCCCGCCGCCGCGCCGCGAAGGCCGCAACGGCTACTACGGGGCCGACCACCTCGCGCGCCTCGAGCTCGTCCGCGAGCTGCAGGCCCACGGCTTCACGCTCTCGGCCATCGAGGGCTACCTCGAGCGGATCCCCTCCGACGCGACGCCCGCGCAGGTCGCGCTGCACCGCACCCTGCTGGCGCCGTGGAGCCCGGAGATGCCCGAGCAGATCGACCGGGCCACGCTCGAGACCCGCTCCGGCCGCGCACTCACCGACGACGACCTCGAGATCCTCGTCGCGATCGGCGTGGTCGAGCCGACCCCGGTGGAGGACCAGTTCCGGGTGGCTCCCGCGCACCTCGCGGTCGGCATCGGCTTCCTCGACGCAGGCCTGCCGATCGACGCCGCGCTCGCGTCCCGCCGACTCATCGTCGAGCACGGCACCCAGCTCGCCGAGCAGCTGACCGAGCTGTTCCGGTCCGAGGTGTGGCCGCACCTCAAGGCGTCCGGCCAGCCGCCGGAGCTCATCACCGCGATGGTCGAGCGGTTCAAGCCGCTGACCGTCCAGGCGCTCGTGACCTCCTACGAGGACGCCGTCGACGAGCTCAAGCGCCGCACCGTGATCCGCCAGACCGACCGCTGACCCCCGCCCCCGGTGGTTGCCGCACCCCGTTCGCCCTTCGAGGCTCCTCGTTCCTCGTCGCACCTCAGGACCCGGCTCACTCGTTCCTCGCTCGCACCTCAAGGGGCGGGAAGGTGACCCCCGCCCCTTGAGGTGCGACGAAGGAGCCTCGAAAGGGGTACCTCAGCCGACGGCGCGAGGACCCACGTAGGACGCGTCGAGGTCGGCGGCCGCGGGGCATCCGAGCAGGGCGAGGGTCGAGTCGAGCTCGGCCAGCACCTGCCGCAGCACGTCCTCGGCGCCCTGGGCGCCCCCGCGAGCCAGGCCCCACAGGAGGTGCCGGCCGATCAGCACCGCATCGGCCCCCAGCGCGAGCGCCTTCGCGACGTCCCAGCCACGCGTCACCCCACCGTCGACCAGCAGGTCGACCGACCCGCCCACGGCCTGCGCGATCGGCACCAGCGCGTCGATCCCCGAGAGGGTCGTGTCGAGCTGGCGGCCGCCGTGGTTCGACACGATGATCCCCGCGGCGCCGGAGTCCACGGCGCGCTCCGCGTCGTCGGGTCGCAGGATGCCCTTGAGCACAACCGGCATCCCGGCCGCGTCGGCGAACTCCCCGATGTCGTCCCACGTCAGGCTCGGGTCGTGCATCGCGAACAGCTGCTCGGTCGTGAGCGGTGGCCCCGACGGGTTGAGCGCGACGGGGTGCTCGACGGTGAATCCCGTGCGGCGGTCGCGCTCGCGCCACCCGGCCACGGGGAAGTCGACCGTGATGACGAGCGCCTCGTAACCCGATTCCCGCGCCTGCACGACGAGGTCGTGCGAGACCGCCCGGTCGCGGAAGACGTACAGCTGGAACCAGCGGTCGGACCCGGGCGCGACGGCCTCCATCGCGCGGGCGACGTCCGGCGGGCTGGTGGTGGTCTGCGACGACAGCACGTACAGCGACTCCGTGCGCGCCGCCGCCTCGGCCGTCCCCAGCTCGCCCACCTCGTGCGCGTGCTTCTGGTAGGCCATCGGCGCGACCACGACGGGGTGCGGGCGGTACCGGCCGAGCAGCGTCGTGCCGAGGTCGCGCTCGGAGACGTCGACCAGCACCCGGGGGTGGAGCGCGTAGCGGCTCCAGGACGCGAGGTTGTCGCGCAACGTGATCTCGGACCCGGCGCCCCCGGCGAAGTAGCCGAGAGCGCCGGGTCCGATCAGCGCTTCGAGGTCGAGGGGGTCGCTCACCCTCGCCAGACTAGATCCCCAGGCCGCGGCCGACGATCTCCTTCATGATCTCGGTGGTGCCGCCGTAGATCGTCTGGATGCGGGTGTCGAGGTACGCCTTCGAGATGGGGTACTCGCTCATGTAGCCGTAGCCGCCGTGCAGCTGCA
>NZ_BAAAME010000001.1:0-47298 GCF_039529015.1 Aeromicrobium alkaliterrae | reverse complement strand
GGTCGTCCACCACTTGCCCATCGCCGCGTCCTCGACCGACAGCTCCTTGCTGTTGTGGCGCACGATCGACTCGTCGACGAAGACCTGCGCGATCGAGGCCTCGGTGTGCAGCTCGGCGAGCGTGAAGCGCGTGTTCTGGAAGTTGCCGATGGGGCGGCCGAACGCCTTGCGCTCCTTGACGTACTCCAGCGTCATGTCGACGATGCGGCGGGTCGCGGCGGCCGCGACGACCGAGATCGACAGGCGCTCCTGCGGCAGCTTCTCCATCAGGTAGATGAAGCCCTTGCCGGCCTCGCCGATCAGGTTCGTCGCGGGCACGCGGACGTTGTCGAAGAACAGCTCGGCCGTGTCCTGGGCCTTGAGGCCGATCTTGTCGAGGTTGCGGCCGCGCTCGAAGCCCTCGGCGCCACGCTCCACCGCGATGAGCGAGAAGCCCATCGCGCCGGCCGACGGATCGGTCTGGCAGACCACGATGACGAAGTCGGCGTTGATGCCGTTGGTGATGAAGGTCTTGGAGCCGTTGATGACGTACTCGTCACCCTCCAGCACCGCGGTCGTCTTGATGCCCTGCAGGTCGGAACCGGTGCCGGGCTCGGTCATCGCGATCGCCGTGATCATCTCGCCGGTGCAGAACTTCGGGAACCACCGCTCCTTCTGCTCCTGCGTCGCGTGCGAGAGCAGGTAGCCCGAGACGAGGTCGGTCTGGATCACGAAGCCGAGGCCGGAGGCACCGACCTTGGTGATCTCCTCGGTCAGGATCGCGTTGTAGCGGAAGTCGTCGACCCCGCCGCCGCCGAACTCCTCCGGCATCATGAAACCGAGCAGGCCCTGCTCGCCGGCCTTGAGCCAGACCTCGCGCGGCACGATGCTGGCCTTCTCCCACTCCTCGTGGTGGGGGACGACCTCCTTCTCGCAGAAGGCGCGGACGGTGTCGCGGAAGGCGTCGTGGTCAGAGTCGAAGATGGTGCGCTTCATGGGGGCTCCTGGGTGGGTCTGGTCGTGGGGGTGGTCGGTCGTCAGTCGTTCTGCACGGCGACGCCGCGGGCGATGAGGGACTCGACGTCGTCGATCCCCCAGGCCGTGAGGGCGTCCCGCGTGTCGGCTCCGGTGCGCGACGGCGGGGTGCCGAGCGTCGCCGGGGTGGCCGAGAACCGGGGGGCCGGCGCGGGCTGCACGAGTCCGTCGCGCTCGACGTAGGTGCCGCGGGCGACGTTGTGCGGGTGCGTGTAGGCCTCGGTCAGGGGCACGACCGGCGCGATGCACGCGTCGGTGCCCTCGAAGATCTCGGACCACTCGTCCTGCGTGCGCGAGGCGAACACCTCGGTCAGGCGCGCACGGAGGTCGCGCCAGTTCTTGGGGTCGTTGCGGTCGGGGAGGTCGGCGAACCCGGCCTCGGCGAGCAGCTTCTCGGTGGCGTCCCAGAACTGCGGCTCGAGTCCGCCGACCGACATCCACCGGCCGTCGGAGGTCTCGTAGACGTCGTAGAACGGGGCGGCGCTGCCGAGCAGGCTCGTGCCGCGGCGGCCGTCCCAGACCTGGTTCTGCTGCATCGTCACGGCCATCGCGAGCAGGTGCGCGACGCCGTCGGTGATCGCGGCGTCCACGACCTGGCCCTCGCCCGTGCTGCGCGCGTGGGTCAGGGCGGCGAGGACGCCGGCGACGAGGTAGAGCGAGCCGCCGCCGAAGTCGCCGAGCAGGTTCTGCGGGAAGGCCGGCGGGCCGCCCTTGCGGCCGAGCGGGTCGAGTCCGCCGGCGACGGAGATGTAGTTGATGTCGTGCCCGGCACTCTGGGAGAGCGGGCCGTCCTGGCCCCACCCGGTCATGCGTCCGTAGACCAGCGCCGGGTTGCGGGCGTGGCACGCCTCCGGCCCGAGGCCGAGGCGCTCGGTCACGCCGGGGCGGTAGCCCTCGAGCAGGATGTCGGCCTTCTCGACGAGGTCGAGGACCAGGTCGAGGCCGCCGTCGGCCTTGAGGTCGATCGCGACGCTGGGGCGTCCGCGGCCGAGGACGTCACGCTCGGCGGGACCGAGGGTCAGACCCCCTCCACCCGGTCGGTCGACGCGGATGACGTCGGCTCCGAGGTCGGCGAGCATCATGGCGGCGAAGGGCCCGGGGCCGATGCCGGCGAGCTCGACGACGCGGACGCCCGCGAGCGGGCCGGTGGCAGGCTGCTGAACAGTCACAGTCATATTGTGACAGTACTACTGTCACGGTTGTCAACATACTCACGGTACGCTGCGGCTCGGAACGTGCCATCATCAGTGGCGCATCCGTCCCCGTCGGCCTGGAAGGACCCCCCGATGCTGCTGCCCGATCTCACCTACGTCCGCAAGGGCTCCGGCCCCACGCTCGTGCTGCTGCACGGCATCGGCCACAACAAGGGTGCCTGGGACCCGATCATCGACGAGCTCGCGACCCGTTACGACGTCATCGCGCCCGACCTGTCGGGCTTCGGTGAGTCCCCCGCGTTCGCCGGCGGCGTCGCGTACACGATGCCCAACGCCGTCGACCACCTCGCGACGCAGTTCGAGCGCTGGGGCGTCGTCAAGCCGCACGTCGTGGGCAACTCGCTGGGCGGCGCGATCTCGCTCGAGCTCGGCGCGCGAGGCCTGGTCTCCTCGGTCACGGCCCTCAGCCCGGCCGGCTTCTTCGGACCGATCAGCAAGGTGCAGGCGCTGCTCGCCCTGTTCGTGCTGCGGTTCTTTTCCCTGATCTCCCCGGCGCCGGTGCTCAAGGCCGTCACGCGCACGTCACTCGGTCTGCGTCTGTCGGGCCAGCTGCTCTACGCGCACCCCGAGCGCATCACGCCCGAGGCGGCCGAGCGCGACGCGCGGGGCCTCAAGTACTGCACCGCGTTCGAGCGCACCGCGATCCAGGCGCTGGGCTACTCGTTCGCCCACCAGGTGCCGGTCACGACCACGGTCGCCTGGGGCACGAAGGACCTGATCCTCCCGTACTCGCAGGCGGCCACCGCCCGCGAGCGCCTGCCCCACGCCCGCCACGTCGACATCCCCGGCGCGGGCCACGTGCCGATGATCGACGACCCGCAGCTCGTGACCCGCATCATCGACCAGACGGTCACCGAGGCCGAGGCCGCCCGTCAGGCCGCCACGGCAGCCTGACGCGCGGGTAGCCGGCAAGATGTGACGACTTAGGCCCCATTTCCCGGCTCGGAATGGGCCCCAAGTCGTCACTTCTGGTGGGCCACCAGATGTGGTCAGTGACGTCACGGATTCAGGCGGAAACCGTGACCCGAGTGACCACATCGTGCAGGCGCGGGCGGGCCGGACGGCGGAGAGCCGCCCGCGGTCCGTGCCGCTCGTCCGGCACACCCGGACGCGGCCGGCTGACGGCGGTTTCGAAGTTCGCGCCCTAGCGGGCACTCACGCCTCAACCACCGGTCGGCCGACTAGCGCGGGAGCGTGCGCCAGCTGATGACGGCGGCGGCCAGCGCCACCACGATCGCGACACCCGAGGAGTACTGCACGCCGAGGTCGAACGCCGCGACAGCGGAGTCGGCCAGGGCCGTGCCGACCTGGTCGGGGAGCGTGGCCGCGTGCTCCAGCGTCGCGCCGAGGGTCTCGTGCGACGAGCCGTTGCCGGCCGCGTCGGCCGGGACCACGAGGTTCGACCGGTAGGTCGCTGTCAGGACGCTGCCCAGCACGGCCGTGCCGAGCACCGCACCGACCTCGTAGGCCGTCTCGGAGATCGCGGCGGCGGCACCGGCGCGGTTCGGCGGAGCGTGGCTCAGGACCAGGTCGTTGGTCAGGGTCTCGGCCATGCCGATGCCGATGCCCATCACGACGAACGCGACCATGACGCTCGCGACCGTCGGGTGGCCCGTGAACGCGGCGATCGCGTACCCGCCCGCCGACGCCACGAAGCTGCCGGTGACGAGGACCCGTGCGGGCACGACCTTGAGCAGCGCCACCGCGACGAAGCCCGCCGCGACCGTCACGACCAGCCCCGGCACGAGCACGAAGGCCGCGATCATCGGGTCGAGGCCCAGCACGAGCTGCAGGAGCTGGGCCGCGAAGAACAGGAACCCGGTCAGCGCCATGAGGCTCAGCAGGTTCGCGACGACCGAGCCGGCGAAGACCCGGTTGCGGAACAGCTCGACGTCGAGCATCGGCTCGCGGCTGCGCCGCTGGCGGCGCACGAACGCCGTGCCCGAGACCGCGGCGAGCGCGACGCAGGCGACCGTGACGTCGTCGATGCCGGCGTGCGCGAGGTGCTTGATCGCGTAGACGGCCGGCAGCATCGTCGACAGCGACAGGCCGATCGAGACCAGGTCGACCGGGCCCGGACGCGGGTCGCGCGACTCCGGCACGAGCAGGAGCGCGAGCGGCACGAGGATCGCGACGACCGGCACGTTGATGAGGAACACCGAGCCCCACCAGTAGTGCTGCAGGAGCCAGCCGCCGACGACCGGCCCGAGGGCCGCGCCGCCGGAGAACATCGCGGCCCAGGTCGCGATCGCGATCCGCCGGTCGCGGGCGTCGGTGAAGATGTTGCGGATCAGCGAGAGCGTCGACGGCATCAGCATCGCGCCGAAGAAGCCCTGCAGCGCGCGCAGGCCGACGAGCGCCTCGGCGCTCGGGCTGAAGGCTGCGGCGAGCGAGACGAGACCGAAGCCGATCGAGCCGGCGACCAGCAGGCGCCGGCGTCCCAGCCGGTCGCCCAGGCTGCCCATCGCGATGAGCAGGCCCGCGAGCATCAGGGCGTAGATGTCGACGATCCACAGCAGCTGCGAGCCCGTGGGGGCGAGCGCCGTGCTGACGGCAGGCAGGGCGAAGCTCAGGACGGTGTTGTCGACGGAGACGAGCAGGACGGGGAGCATCAGGGCGGCAAGTGCGGCCCACTCGCGGCGCGTGGCGCGCGCAGAGAGGACGGGGGTGGTCATGCCCTCAACTGTACCGTCTGGACGGTACAGTCTCCAAGCCGAGCGGACGTGACGTCCTACACTCCCGGCATGGCCTCGAGCGACGACCGCAGCACCCGCGACCGACTGCTCGACGCCTTCGAGCAGCTCCTCGTCGACGGGGGTGGCCGCGCCGCCACCCTCGACGCCGTCGCCGCGGCGGCCGGGGTCTCCAAGGGCGGCCTGCTCTACCACTTCCACAGCAAGGACGAGCTCGTCGAGGGCATGCTCGAGCGCCTGTACGACCAGGCCGACGCCGACGTCGCGCTGATGCGCGCCGCCCCCGAGGGGCCGGTCGACTTCTACATCGAGACCTCGGTCGACTCCGGCAGCGCCTTCGACCGCGCCCTGATCGCCGCGTCCCGGGTGGCACAGGAGAACGACTCGCGCGCCGCGGCAGCCCTGGCGAAGGTGCGCGACGGATGGTTCGAGGTGCTGGCCGAGCACCTGGGCGACGACCCCTTGGCCCGCACGATCCAGCTGATCGGTGACGGCCTGTACTTCGACGACTCCACCGGTCTGCGTGACCCCGACGCCCTCGCCCACGTGCGCGAGGTGCTGAGGCGGCTCGACGTGCTCTGACGTTCGCCCCCGCTGCACCCGCTCGTCACCCGCAGTCCATGTCCGGGGCGTGCACTGGGGGCATGAGCGAGCGCCAGCGAGCGATCATCCAGGTGTTCCTCATGCCGCTACCGCCCATCATTGCTCCTTCCGGGGCGGTGGCGGCATGAGCATCCGCGAGGCTGCTGTTCCCCTACGGGCCCCCGCCGCGCCGCGGGCCCGGCGGCTCACCGTGTTCGCCCACCGCGGAGCCTCCGGCTACCGCCCGGAGCACACGATCGAGTCCTACCGCTTGGCGATCGAGCTGGGCGCCGACGTCATCGAGCCCGACCTCGTCAGCACGCGCGACCACGTCCTGGTGGCGCGGCACGAGAACGAGATCAGCGGCACGACCGACGTCGCGGAGCGCGCCTGCTTCGCCGACCGGCGGACGACGAAGGTCGTCGACGGTCGTGAGGTCACCGGCTGGTTCACCGAGGACTTCACGCTCGCCGAGCTCCGCACGCTGCGGGCCTGCGAACGGCTCCCGCAGGTGCGCCCGGGCAACACGCTCTACGACGGGCTCTACCAGGTGCCCACGTTCGACGAGATCGTCGACCTCGCCCGCTCGGAGTCGTTCCGCACCGGCCGCCTGATCGCGGTCGCACCCGAGACCAAGCACCCCACCTACTTCGCCGACCTCGGGCTGGACCTGACCGGCCCGCTCGTCGCGACGCTGCAGCGCGTCGGCTGGACCCACCGCCAGGCGCCCGTCGCGATCCAGTCGTTCGAGGTCGCCAACCTGCGCGACCTCGCGACGCGGGTGCAGGTGCCGCTCGTGCAGCTGACGTCGGCGAGCGGCGCTCCGCGCGACTTCACCGTGGCAGGCGACCCGCGCACGTACGCCGACCTGCTGAGCCCTGCCGGCCTGCGCGAGGTCGCGACGTACGCGACGTGGCTCGGGCCCGAGAAGAGCCAGGTGCTCCCGCGGGACGCCTCGGGCGCCATCGGCGCACCCAGCACCCTCGTGCCCGAGGCGCACGCGGCCGGCCTGCAGGTCGTCGTCTACACAATCCGCGCCGAGCCGCAGTTCCTGCCGAGCAACGTCGACGTCGCCGGCGAGCTCGCCGCACTGATCGCAGCGGGGGTCGACGGGGTCTTCGCCGACCAGCCCGACGTCGCGGTGGCCTCAGCCGAACGTGCGGGGGCCGAACTCGGGCTTCTCGCCCTTCGCACCGGCAGCCCGCGCGATCTTCGTGTTCGGTGAGCGGAACATCCGCAGCTGAAGCCGGCGCTCGAGACCGAGCTGCGCGCGCAGCCCACGACGGGCGGCCTCGTTCAACAGCTTCTTGCTGGCGCTGACGGAGTCGGGCGAGCGCTCGATCAGCTGATCCGCGAGCTCGCGGGCGAGCTTGTCCGGGTCGACGTCGCTGCCGGTGGCCAGGCCCCAGGCGGCAGCCTGCTCGCCGGAGAAGATCTCGCCGGTCATCGTCAGGCGCTTCGCCAGGTCGAGCGGCACCTGCTCCACGAGCGGGATCGTGCCGCTCATGTCGGGCACCAGGCCCCACTTGGCCTCGAGCACCGACCACTTGGCGTCGGGCGTCGTGAAACGGAAGTCGGCCGCGAGCGCGAGCTGGATGCCGGCTCCGAACACGTGGCCGCGGGTCACCGCGATGACGGGGACGGGCAGGCGGCGCCAGGCCCACAGTGCCTGCTGGAAGCCGTTCGTGCCGCGCAGCGGGTTCGGCAGGAAGTGGGTCAGGACCTTCGCGGGGGTGCGGTTGACGGACGGGAAGTCCAGGCCCGCGCAGAAGGAGTCACCACTGCCCGAGAGCAGCACGACCCGGACGTCACGGTCGCGCGCGATCGCCGCGGCGCTCTCCAGCAGTCCGTCGAGGATCCCGAAGTCGACGCCGTTCAGCTTGTCGGGCCGGTTGAGGCGCACGTGCGCGATCGGTCCCTCGATCTCGGTGATCACCCGCGGTTCGCTCATGCCCCGATGCTACTCGTGAGTACGGTCGGCGTCGTGGGACCGGTCGGCCAGGCGCGCGAGGACGACCTCGACCGTCGCCGACAGGCTCGTCGGGCGCGCGACCTGCGCCGCGTTCTCGTGCTCCATCCGGCTCGGCCACCCGGGCCCGCCCAGCACGACCAGGGCATCGGCCCGCACGGCGGACGACACGCGCCACACGTGGTCGTCCGGCTCCTTGGTCGCGCCCGACCACAGGAACACGACCGCCGGGTGCACCGAGGCGATGACGTTCGCCAGTGCCCCGGCCGGCAGCCGGGCGCCGAAGGAGTGGCACGCGACCCCGCGGCCGGCCAGCGCCGCCTGGAGCGCCACGACGGGCAGCGAGTGCGGATCGTCCTCGACGGTCGCGAGCAGCACCCCCGCGTGCCGACGGTCGAGATCGGGCCAGGCGCGAACGTAGGCCCGCAGCTCGGTCGCGAGCGTGTCGCTCACGAGGTGCTCGGCGTCCATGCCGATGATGCCGTCGACGACGGCGTCGCGGACGTGCTGCAGGGACGGACGCAGGTAGGTGTCCCAGGCGTCGATCACGCCGACCTCGAGCACGACCGCGGCGAGCAGTCGGCTGAGGCGCACGCTGTCGAACCGGGCGGCCGAGGTGAAGACGTCGGCCGCGAAGAGCTCGGGCGCCTCGAGCGCGTCGTGGACGTCGGCCGTCGGGGCCGGATGGGCCACGGGGGTGATGTCGTGGTTCGCCGCCAGCGTGGCTGCGGTGCGGGGCGCGACACCGCGACCGATCAGTCCGTGCAGCAGCTCGACGCGGGAGATGTCGGACTCGGAGTAGCGACGATGACCGCCCTTGGTGCGATCGGTCGGCCCGAGGCCGTAGCGCCGCTCCCAGGTCCGCAGGGTCGACGGCGAGACGTGCAAGCGCTTGGCCACCGCCCCGACGCTCCACGTCAGTGCGCTGACCTCACCGTGTGCCGAGTCTCCGGGGTGCTCCAGGATCGGACCGTCGTGGGTCGTCATGATTCACCGCCGAGCGTAGGCGGTGGTCGGCGATCCGCATCCCGAGCACCGCCAGGACCAGTCCACCCACCAGGCCGACGGCATAGGTCGCGGCCGGACCGCCGGGCTCGAGATCGACCGGCAGGACCGTCAGGACCAGGGCGTAGGCCGACCAGCTGGCGATGATCGACGACCCGCACCACGTCGCCACGATCGCCGTTCCCGAGAGCCGCGACCAGTGACCGGCCCAGCGGGACCGGACGTGCGCGACGAACGCCACGGCGAGCACGACGGCCTGGGCCGCGAGACTCGAGTAGACGGTCGCGAAGACCCAGCCACGCAGCGGGGAGTCCGCGTCGGTCGCGGTCAAGGTGCCCTGCGGGAGGGCGACGGTCACCGCCACGACGACCGGGAGCAGCAGTCCGGTCGCGACCCAGGCGGGCGGCAGCACGATCCAGGCCGGCAGGCGTCGGCCTCGCTCCCCGCTCAGTGCCGCGACGAGGGCGACGAGCGTCAGGTCCATCGCGAGCGTCGCCGCGTTCAGCCCCCACATCGCGAGACCGCCACCGAAGTCGTCCTGGACGATGCCGACGCGCCCGCCGGCCAGCCAGGACAGCTTGAGGAGTGCGTAGGGCGTCGTCACGACGACAGCGGCGACGACCAGGGGCGACAGGCGGGAACGACTCATGGCTCCCACGCTCGTCCCTCCACCGGCGGACGGCCATGGGGGACGTCCATCGGCCGACCCGGAGATCACCCTGGCCCAGCTTCGCGGTCGACGGCCGCGGCTAGGGTCGAGGCCATGGACCCCGTCGGGATGCTCATCTGGGGAGCGGGCCTCGTGGGCCTCGGGATCCTTCTCGGCCTGGCACTGCGCTGGCTGTCCGTCCCGGTCCTCGTCGCCGTTCCGGCCGGCATCGGCTGCATCGTGGTCGGCGTGCTCGGCCGTCAGGACGGGGACGACCTGTCAGTGCGCTGGGCCGCCCTGCCCGTCGCCGCGATCGCGATCGTGCTCGCCAGCGCCCTCGTCGCCTGGGTCCGCGCGGGAGCATCCGCGCCCTGAGGTGCGAGCGAGGAACGAGTGAGCCTCGAAGGGCGCTCCGCCACCACCGGACACCCACCCGTGGCCGAGGTGGTCCCTTCGAGGCTCGTTCCTCGCACCTCAGGGACCGGCAGGGACGACGACAGCCGGGCCCCAAGATCTGGGACCCGGCTGTCGTGTCGTGTGCGCGAGGGGGGACCCCGTCGCTCCTTCGTCGCTCCTCCTCAAATCCCTCCGCACGCCGGAAATGCAGATGTGGGGCTCCCCAAAGAACGGGGAGCCCCACATCTGCATCGTGTGCGCGAGGGGGGATTTGAACCCCCACGCCCTTGCGGACACTGGCACCTGAAGCCAGCGCGTCTACCATTCCGCCACTCGCGCGAGATCGTTCGGCAGCGGGGCCGAACGAAGAGCGAGTCTAGCACCGGCACGAGGCGTCCCAGACCCGGAGTCGATACGATCGACGGAGGTGCACGACCAACTCGCGGAAAGGGGGAGACATGGCCGGGGTTCTTCAACGGTTCGAGCAGCGGCTCGAGGGTGTCGTCACGAGCGCTTTCGCCCGGGCGTTCCGCAGCGCAGTCCAGCCCGTCGAGATCGCCGCTGCCCTGCAGCGCGAGATCGACAACTCGGCGCAGATCCTCTCGCGCGATCGGCGTCTCGTCCCCAACGACTTCACCGTCGAGCTCTCCCCGAGCGACCACGAACGGCTCGTCCCGTTCGGTGAGACGCTCACCGGCGAGCTCAGCACGCTCGTGCGCGAGCACGTCCACGAGCAGCGGTACACCCTCGCCGGGGGACTCACGATCGAGTTCGTCCAGGCCCCCGAGCTCGGCACCGGCCGCTTCCGCGTCCGCAGCCGCACCAACGCCTCGGTCCGTCCCGCTGCCGGAGCCCGCATGAGCGACTCGGCCGCACGACGCGCCGAGGCCTACCTCCAGATCGGCAACCAGCGGCACCCGCTGACCCCGCCCGGCCTGGTCATCGGCCGCGGTTCGGAGTCCGACCTGCGCATCGACGACCCCGGCATCTCGCGCCGCCACTGCGAGCTGCGCATCCACGACACCGGAGAGACCGTGCAGATCACCGTGACCGATCTCGGCTCGACCAACGGCGTCGTGCTGAACGGGCACCGCGTCTCGTCCGCCGCCGTGCCCGACGGCTCGGAGATGCGCCTCGGCAACACGACGGTCGTCGTCCGACTCTCGGAGCGTGAGGCCTGATGTCCGAGCTGACCCTCACCCTGATCAAGCTCGGCTTCCTCGCCGTCCTGTGGATCTTCGTGCTCTCGGCCGTCTCGGTCATCCGCACGGACATCTTCGGCACCAAGGTGCCCGAGACGCCCGAGGCTCGGGTCGCACCGCGCACCCCGCGCCCGACCCCCAAGCCCAAGGCCACCAAGTCCCGCCGCCCGCAGCGCGGCACGCCGAACCTGCTCTACGTCGTCGACGGACCCAACGCGGGCCAGAGCGTCCCGCTGGGTGACCAGCCGATCCTGCTGGGCCGCGGCACCGACGCCGCCATCCGCCTCGACGACGACTACGTCTCGACCCGGCACGCCCGGTTCGCCAGCAACGGCGCCGAGTGGTTCGTCGAGGACGTCGGCTCGACCAACGGCACCTTCATCGGCAGCCAGCGCGTCACGAGCCCCGTCGCGATCGCCCTCGGCGTCCAGGTCCGCATGGGCAAGACCATCGTCGAGCTGCGGAAGTGACGACGCCCGTGTCGAACCCCGGCCTCGCGCTGCACTACACCGCGCTCACCGACGTCGGCCTGCGCCGCTCGAACAACCAGGACTCCGGCTACGCGAGTCCCCACCTGCTGCTCCTCGCCGACGGCATGGGCGGCGCCGCCGCCGGCGACCTCGCCTCGTCGGAGGCCGTCACGATCATCCGCGCGGTCGACGACGACCGTGGCGGCGACGCCCTGGACCACCTGGCCGACGCCGTCGACGCCGCCAACCGTCGGCTCGGCGACCTGATCCAGGCCGACCCCGCCGTCGAGGGCATGGGCACCACGATCGAGGCGATGCTCTGGGACGGCGAGAAGTTCGCCGTCGGGCACATCGGCGACTCGCGCGCCTACCGCCTCCGCGACGGTCGTCTGACCCAGCTCAGCGCCGATCACACGTTCGTGCAGAGCCTCGTCGACGAGGGCCGCATCACCCGCGAGGAGGCGCGCCACCACCCGCACCGCTCGCTGCTGCTGCGCGCGATGCTGGGCCGCGACGACTTCGAGGCAGACTTCTCGTGGCTGCAGCCGCAGCTCGGCGACCGCTACCTCCTGTGCAGCGACGGCCTGTCCGACATGGTCGAGGACCCGGCGATCGCCGAGGCCCTGGCCTCGGCGTCGATCGACGTCGCCGCCACCGAGCTCGTGCGCCTCGCCCTGGAGGGCGGCGGCGCCGACAACGTGACCGTCGTGATCGGCGAGATGGTCGCGGCCGACTCCGACCTCGCGGAGTCCGACCTGGCCTGCGCCGACGGTCGGCCGCAGCTCGTCGGCGCCGCGGCCGAGTCACCGCAGCCCCGGCGCGGAGTCGCGGTCGACGTGCACGACTCCACCGCCAGCTTCTCGTCCGACCCCGAGGAGCTGCGCTACGCGCCGCGGGCGCCGTCCAAGTGGCGGTTCGCCCGCTGGGGTGTCGCGGTCCTGATCCTCCTCGTCGCGCTCGGTGCCGCCGCCTGGTACGCCTACCAGTGGACGCAGGACCAGTACTTCGTCAGCGAGAGCAACGGCAACGTGGCGATCTACCGCGGCGTCGACGCCGACCTGCCCTTCATCACACTGCGCAACCTCGAGACGCGCACCGACGTCGTGGTCGACGCGCTGCCGTCGTTCCAGCAGGGCCAGATCCGCGACGGTATCGAGGCCACCGACCTGGCTGACGCCGAGCAGATCGTGCGCGACCTGCGCGAGAACGTCGTGACCCAGCCCGCGGACCCCACGGCCACGCCCGCGGTGCCGACCCCCACCGACACGGTGCTTCCCCCCGGATCGACGGTGGCACCGTGAGCAGCGAGGCCACCTGGGTCCCCCGCAAGCGTCGCGGAGCCGAGCTCGTCCTGACGGTCATGGCCGTCGGGCTGGCGATCTTCGCCTACTGCGCCGTCGGCCTGGGCGCGGAGGGACGCGTCCCCGCCGGTGTCGTCGGCCTGGCCGTCACGCTCATCGCGGTCGCGGTCGCCGCGAACCTGCTGATCCGCCGCTTCGCCCCGTACGCCGACCCGGTCCTGCTGCCACTCGTGCTGTGCCTCAACGGCCTCGGGCTGGCGATGATCTACCGGATCGACCTGGGCTACGAGGAGCGCCGCGACAGCTGGGCGTCGCTCGCACCCAACCAGCTCATGTGGACCGGCCTGGGGCTCGTGGCCTTCGCGATCGTGCTCACCGTGATCCGCGACCACCGGCGCCTGCAGACGCTGACCTACAGCTTCGGCCTGGCCGCCGTGATCCTGCTGATCCTGCCGCTCGTGCCCGGCATCGGCGAGAACATCCGCGGCGCCCGCATCTGGATCTCGCTCGGCCCGTTCAGCTTCCAGCCCGGCGAGGCGGCCAAGATCTGCCTGGCCATCTTCTTCGCCGGCTACCTGGCCGAGAAGCGCGAGGCCCTGGCACTCGCCGGCCGCCGCGTCATCGGCATCGACCTGCCGCGCGGACGCGACCTCGGCCCGATCATCGTGGCGTGGCTCGTCAGCATCGGCGTCCTCGTGCTGCAGCGCGACCTGGGCTCGTCGCTGCTGTTCTTCGGCCTGTTCGTCGTGCTGCTGTTCATCGCGACCGAGCGCGCCGGCTGGATCTTCGTCGGCGGCCTGCTGTTCGTGCTCGGAGCCTGGTTCGGCTACCTGCAGTTCGGCCACGTCCGCGCCCGCTTCGACGTCTGGCTGAACCCGTTCGCCGACCCGGACCAGAACTTCCAGGTCATCAGCGCCCTCTACGGGCTCGCCCACGGCGGGCTGCTCGGTCGCGGCTGGGGCCAGGGCAGCCCCGAGCTCACCCCGTTCGGGTACTCCGACTTCATCGCCGCCTCGATGGGCGAGGAGCTCGGGCTGACCGGGCTCATGGCGATCCTCCTGATCTACGGGCTCATCGTCGAGCGCGGCCTGCGCATCTCGCTGACCTGCCGTGACGCCTTCGGCAAGCTGCTCGCCGCCGGCCTCGCGATCTCGCTCGCCCTGCAGGTCTTCGTCGTGATCGGCGGCGTCACCCGCCTGATCCCGTTGACGGGTCTGACCACGCCGTTCCTGTCGCAGGGAGGGTCGTCGATCGTGATGAACTGGGCGATCATCGCGATCCTGCTGCGCATCAGCGACCAGACCCGCCGCCCCGCGCCCGCGGTCCAGGCCGTCGGCGAGGACGAGGCGACGCAGGTGGTGAAGCTGTGAACACCCCGATCCGCCGGCTCGCGGTCGCGTGCCTCGTGCTGTTCGTGGCCCTCATGGGCAACGCCACGTACGTGCAGTACGTGCAGGCCAACGACCTCAACAGCAAGGCCAACAACAAGCGCGTCATCGACGACGAGTACTCCCGCGAGCGCGGCGCGATCCTGGTCGGTGGCGAGCCCGTCGCCGAGAGCGTCCCCTCCGACGACCAGTTCACGTTCCAACGCACCTACCCGAACGGACCGCTGTACGCCCAGGTCACCGGGTTCTTCTCCTACACGTACGGTCGATCGGCGATCGAGAACGCCGAGAACCCGCTCCTGTCGGGCAGCGACAACCGGCTGTTCGTCAACCGCGTGGTCGACCTGCTCGCCAACAAGCAGCCCAAGGGCGGCAGCGTCGAGCTGACGCTGGACGCCGCGGGCCAGCAGGCCGCGGCCACGGCGCTCGCCGCGCTCCCCGCCGGCACGAAGGGCTCGGTCGTCGCCCTCGACCCCACGACCGGCGCCGTGCTGACGATGTACTCCCAGCCCACGTACGACCCCAACGCGCTCGCGTCGCACGACTTCGCGGCGGTGAACCAGGCGTGGCAGGCGCTGAACGACGACCCGGCGAACCCCCTGCTCAACCGCGCCACGCAGGAGATCCAGCCCCCGGGCTCGACCTTCAAGCTCGTCACCGCCTCGGCCGCGCTCGAGCAGCTCGACCTCAACCCCGGCTCGGTGGTGCAGGGCGGCTCCGAGCTGACGTTCCCGGGCATCGAGTACACGCTGCCCAACGCGGGCGGCGGCAGCTGCGGCGGTGACCAGATCACCCTCGAGCAGGCGCTCAACGTCTCCTGCAACGTCTCGTTCGGCTCGCTCGCGACGCAGATCGGCCAGGGCGCGCTGGAGGAGCAGGCCGAGAAGTTCGGCTTCGGCGACAAGGTCATCGAGAACCTCGCCTCGAACGCCAGCCGCTTCACGACTCCCGACACCGAGCTCGAGCTGCCCCAGCTGGCGCAGTCGGGCATCGGACAGTTCGAGGTCGCGGCCACCCCGCTGCAGATGGCGATGGTCGCGGCGGGCATCGCCAACGACGGCGTCGTCATGACCCCGTACGTCGTCGACGTCGTCCGCGACCCGAGCCTGCGCGTGCTCGACGACGCGGGCGACGGCGAGGAGTACAGCACTGCGCTCACGCCGGACCACGCCGCGATGATGCAGCAGATGATGATCAGCACGGTCCAGAGCGGCACGGCGTCCTCGGCGCGCATCCCCGGCCTCGAGGTCGGCGGCAAGACCGGCACCGCGCAGCGGGGCAACGGCCTGCCGAACCTCGCCTGGTTCGCCTCGTTCGCGACCTCGGGCGACCAGCAGGTCGCGGTCGCCGTCATGATCGAGTCGGCGCAGGCCACCGACGACATCTCCGGTGGGCGCCTGGCCGGTCCGATCGCCAAGACGGTCATGGAGGCGTTGCTCGCGTCATGACCCAGCCACGACTTCACGACCTCCTCGCGGCTTCGGCCCGAATCGCCCTCGACTTTGGGAGAGTGTCCTCATGACGGATTCCGACAGCTCGGCCCTGCTCGGCGACCGCTACCAGCTCGGCGACGTGCTGGGGCGGGGCGGCATGGCCGACGTCCGGATCGGCAGTGATCTGCGGCTCGGTCGCACCGTCGCCGTCAAGCAGCTGCGCCCGGACCTCGCCTCGGATCCCACGTTCCAGGAGCGCTTCCGGCGCGAGGCCCAGTCCTCCGCCGCGCTGAACCACCCGTCGATCGTCGCGGTCTACGACACGGGCGAGGCCCCCAACCAGCAGGGCACGTCGATCCCGTACATCGTGATGGAGCTCGTCGAGGGCCAGACCCTGCGCGAGGTGCTGCGTGACGGGCGCAAGATCCTGCCCGAGCGCGCGATGACGATCACGGCCGACATCCTCAGCGCCCTGGACTACAGCCACCGCTCCGGCATCATCCACCGCGACATCAAGCCCGCCAACGTCATGCTGACGCCGTCGGGCCAGGTCAAGGTCATGGACTTCGGCATCGCGCGCGCCATCGCCGACGCGTCGTCCGCGATGACCCAGACCGCCGCCGTGATCGGCACCGCGCAGTACCTCTCGCCCGAGCAGGCGCGCGGCGAGACCGTCGACGCCCGCAGCGACATCTACTCGACCGGCTGCCTGCTGTACGAGCTGCTCACCGGCCGCCCGCCGTTCGTCGGCGACAGTCCCGTCTCGGTCGCCTACCAGCACGTGCGCGAGGAAGCGCGTCCGCCGTCGCAGCTCAACCCGGACGTGTCGATGTCGATCGACCACATCGTGGCCAAGTCGCTCGCGAAGCGCGTCGACGACCGCTACCAGTCGGCCGGCGACATGCGCCGCGACATCGAGCGGGCCATCTCCGGCCAGCGGGTCGACGCCCCCACGACGACCGTGCCGCCGGTGGGCGCGACCCAGGTCGCCCCGGCCGTCGCCGCCCCGCGCGAGCCCGGCGCCCGTCGCGCCGTCGACGAGGACGAGTCGGGCGGCAAGGGCAAGTGGTGGGCCATCGGCGCGCTCGTCGTGCTGCTGCTCGCCGGTGCCGCGTTCGGCATCTGGAAGCTGACCGAGCCCGAACCTGCTCCGCCGCCCACGGTCGAGGTCCCGGAGACCGCGGGCCAGAGCGTCGAGGCCGCCACGGGCCGACTCACCGATGCCGGACTCACGGTCGCGGCCGAGCCCCAGGAGCGCGCCGACGCCACCGTGCCCGCGGGGCAGGTCATCGACACCGATCCCAAGGCCGGCGAGACGGTCGACGAGGGGACGGAGGTCACGCTCATCGTGAGCACCGGACCCGAGCCGTTCGACATGCCCGACGTCCGCGACCTCAGCTACGACCAGGCCGCCGCCAACCTGCAGGCCCAGGGGCTCCAGGTCACGCGCGAAGACCGCGACTCCGACCAGCCCGCGAACGTCGTGATCCAGTCGAACCCGCCGGCGGGCACCTCCGTGCTCCCGGGCCAGACCGTGACGCTGATCGTCTCCAAGGGCCAGATCCAGGTCCCGGACGTCACCGGCATGGACGTGGCCACGGCCATCTCGACGCTGACGCAGGCGGGCTTCGACCCGGCCAAGATCGCCCAGCAGACCGAGGCGACGCTGACCGACACCCCCGGCACCGTGATCGAGCAGTCGGTCACCGCCGGCTCCCGCGTCGCACCCGACACCTCGTTCGTCCTCACGGTCGCCGCAGCGGTCGGCGATCCGGGCACCGACACCGACGCCGGATAGCCGGACCCCTGCTGCCCGGCCGAGCACCTCGGCCGGGCCGCGGGGTCAGCTGGGGCTGGGGACCGTGGCGTGCCGCAGGTCGACCTGGCCGGTGTACGTCGGCGCGGTGATCGTGCCGTCGACCTCGGTCTGCAGGCCGAGGCCGAACTTGCGGACGTACTCGCGGTAGACCTCGACCTGCGACGACTCGTCGAGCGCGTTCTGCAGGCGCGACGTCGTGCCGATCGCCTCGATGACGTAGGGCGGCGAGTAGGGGACGCCGTCGACCACGACGGTGCTGCCGACGCACTTGATGCCGGAGGTCGAGACGAGGCGCTGGCCCTGCAGCGTCACGGCCCGTGCGCCGCCGGCCCACATCGCGTTGACGAATCCCTGGATGTCCTGCTGGTGCACGACGAGCTGGTTGGGGTCGGTCGCGCTGGCGTCGGCGGTGCGGGGTGCATCGGTCAGGGTGATGCGCAGCCCTGATCCCTCGACCTCGGTCACGCCAGCCTGGGTCGCCGCCAGGTCGCCGGAGGCGAGCAGCTGGTCGAGCTCGGGCGCACCGACCGCGGCCGACAGCCCGGCGATCTGCTCCTCGAGCGACGAGGCCGAGGACCGCTTGAGCTCGACCTCGCGGGCGCGGTCCTGCAGAAGGGTGGCGATGTCGCCGCCGGCCGGGCGCAGGTCGGAGCCGCGCGAGGTCACGGCACTGGAGACGAAGGCGTAGCCGGCCACGACGCTGACGCACAGCGCGCCGACGCGCCACGCGCCGGGACGCACCGATCTCGCCATGTCGACCTCCTCGCCTGCCCCTGCGGCCTGCCCTGTGCCGCAGTGACTACGCTAGCGGAGGTGCCGGAACCGGCCCGCCCCAGTCGCACGTCCACCGAGACCGAGGTATCCCGTGAGCAAGTCCCCGTCGAACTCCCGTATCCGCGGCGGCTGGTGGCACCCGGCCGCGATCGTCCTCGCCCTCGCGGGCCTCGGATGGGCCGCCATGTGGCTCTTCTGGAAGATCGACACGAACCTGCCCGGCCCCGAGGTCCCGAAGGCCATCACCGACCTGGGCAACTGGAACTGGGCCATCGCGGGCGTGCTGGTGGTCGTGGCCTCGTTCGTCGCCTCGGGCACCGCTCCGGAGCCCGAGCCGGGTGCCACGCTCGGCTGGCGCTACGCCCCGCAGCTCATGGTCGGCAGCGCGGTGATCGGCCTGCTGTGGATCGTCACGTTCTACACGACCTCCAACACCGACGTGAACCTGCCGGTCTTCACCGACCTCGGCAACTGGAACCTCGTCGTCGGCATGGGCTTCATCGTTGCGGCCTTCGGCTTCGCCACCAAATGGGAATAGGCGGCTTCGCCGCCCCACGGCTCGTTCCTCACCGTGGCCGGGCTTCGCCCGGAATTCTTGCCTCGGCTTCGCCTCGGCCTGCACGTGATCGCGGCCCATGGCGGAGGCCCTCGGTGCTGCGCTGGTCCGCAGGACTTACACGGGTGTAACTCTCCACACCTGGGGACGGGGGTGTGGATAACTCGGTTGGCGAAGGTTCAGGCGTTGAGGGCGAGGGCGCGGACGACCGTGATCGCCACGGCGAGCACGACGAGGAGCACGACGCCGATCGTCTGCGCGAGCGCTGCCTTGCCGCGCGGGGCGACCGAGAGCGCCAGCCCGAACAGCACGCCGGCGATGAAGCCGCCGAGGTGACCCTGCCAGCTGATGCCGTCGCGCAGGCTGAAGAAGGCGTTGAGCGCCAACAGGATGACGAGCGTGCGCACGTCCTGTCGCGCCTTGAGGAGCACGACGAGCGCCAGGCCCAGCAGCGCGAACACCGCACCGGACGCGCCGACCGTGACGCTGCGCGGGTCCGACACCAGGAAGACCACCGCGCCGGAGAACAGCGCCGACGCGAGGTAGAACGCCACGAACCGGGCCGTGCCGAGCACGTTCTCGAGGAACGCGCCGAAGAAGTACAGCCCCACCATGTTGAACACCAGGTGCAGCACGCCGCCGTGCAGGAACGCCGAGGTCAGCAGTCGCCAGTACTCGCCGCCGGCGACGCCCTCGACGATGTGCCCGTCGTAGATCACGGGCTGGCCGATCAGCGCGCCGTAGACCTCGATGACCCGCAGGCTGGGGATCGTGGTCAGCACGTAGACCACGACGTTGATGCCGATCAGGCTCAGCGTCGCGGCACCCTCGCGTCCGGGGATCGCCCCGCCCGCGACCGTGCGCGGCTGGCGCACGGCCTTGGCGCCCTTCGCGAGGCACTCCGGGCACTGGAAGCCCACCGAGGCGTCCCGCATGCAGTCCGGGCAGATCAGCCGCTCACACCTCTGGCAGGAGATGTACGCCTCGCGGTCGGGGTGCCGGTAGCAGACGGAGTCACTCACGAGAGGGGGCTCACGCGCGCGTGATGCTGACCTTCTCGATCGTCACGGGCTCGAGCGGGCGGTCGAAGCCGTCGGTGCGGACGGCCGCGATCGCGTCGACGATCTTCTGGCCCTCCGGGTCGGTGACCTCGCCGAAGATCGTGTGCTTGCGGTTGAGGTGCGGCGTCGGGGTGACCGTCACGAAGAACTGCGAGCCGTTCGTGCCGGGACCCGCGTTCGCCATCGCGAGCAGGTACGGGCGGTCGAACTTCTTCTCGGGGTGGAACTCGTCCCCGAACGTGTAGCCCGGTCCACCGGTGCCGGTACCGAGCGGGCAGCCGCCCTGGATCATGAACCCGGAGATGATGCGGTGGAAGGTCAGGCCGTCGTAGAACGGCTCGGTGCTGACCGATCCCGAGTTGGGATCGACCCACTCCTTGGTGCCCTCGGCCAGTCCGACGAAGTTCTCGACCGTCGCCGGCGCGTGGTTCGCGAAGAGCTCGACGGGGACGTCGCCGAGGTTGGTGTGCAGGGTCGCGATCAGCTGGGCGGCCACGTGTTTCCTTTCGGGGGGGAAGTACACCGTCATTCTCCCACGTCACACCAATCACGCACCGACGCGGTCCGTCGCGCGCGTCACATCGGTAGGTTGAGGCCATGAGCCCCTCTCGCCCGCGTCGCGCGCTGCTCCTGCTGCTGGTCGTGGCGCTCGCCGCGACCGTGATCCGTCTGGCCACCGCCGACACCGGTGGCGTCTACGACCCGGCGGACGCCCGATGAGCGCGCGCGCCCAGGTCGAGGTCCACCGCGAGGGCGACGTCGCGGTCCTGACGTTCACCGATGGCGGGGTCAACCTGTACTCCCTCGAGATGCACACGGCCTTCGACGCAGCGCTCGACGCGATCGAGGCCGACCTGCCGCGCGCGGTGATCGTGCGCGCCGAGGGCAAGCTCGTCTCGGGCGGCGTCGACGTCGCGCAGTTCCACGCCCAGAAGACGAAGGCCGACACCAAGGCGCTCTACGACCGCATGATGGAGCTGCCCGACCGCTTCGCGGCGCTCGACGTGCCGACGGTCTTCGCCGCCCACGGACTGACGCTGACGTGGGCCCTCGAGGTCGCGCTGGCGTGCGACGTCCTGCTGGCCGCCCCGCGCGCCAAGTTCGGCCTGGTCGAGCGGGTCATCGGGCTGACGCCGACGATGGGCGGCACCCAGCGGCTCGCCGCGCGGGCCGGCGTGGCGCGCGCGAAGGAGCTCGTCTTCACCGGCGAGCTCTACGACGCCGCGACGCTCGAGCGCTGGAACGTCGTGAACCGTGTGCTCGAGGGCGACGACTTCGACGCCGCTGTCCTGGCGTTCACCCAGCAGATCGCGGTCGGCCCGACCCGGGCGTTCGGTGCCGCGAAGCAGATCCTGCGGCTGCTCGAGGCCGAGGGACTCGCCGCGACGAACGCGGGGACCACGGCGATCGCGGCCGAGCTGTTCGACACCGAGGACCTGCAGGCCGGGATGGTCTCGTTCCTGACCGACGGCCCCGGCAAGGCGACCTTCACGGGTCGCTGAGGCCCAGGGATGAGGCATGTCGGTCGCCCGAGCGGCCCGAACGCATCACCGCTCGGTCAGCCCCCGGCGTCGTCCGTGGCCGCTTGTCCGGTGCCACCGGCCGCGGTCAGGTGACCGAGGTTTCGAGGCTCGCGCCCTAGCGGGCACTCGCACCTCAACCACAGGTGGCTGGCTCCCCGCCCCTTGAGGTGCGACGAGGAACGAGGAGCCTCGAAAGGGGTATGTCAGCCGGCGGCGGTGCGGAGGGGCGCCTCGACGGCGCGGGTCGTGCGGCGCTCGGCCCAGAAGCTGACGAAGGGGACGCACGCGAGCAGGATCGTCGTGATCGTGAACGGCGGGGTCCAGCGGTTCCGTGAAGCCAGGATCGCGATCAGCACGAGCAGCACCATGAACAGGAACCCGTGCACCTGGTCGATGACCAGGAAGGTGTCCTGGTGACGGTGCCACCACGAGCCCTCCTCGGTCAGGATCTTGCCCAGGAAGCCTGCCATCACCACGAGCAGGTTGAGACCCACGATCGTCGCCATGACCTGATAGGCCCTGAGGGGTCCCGGCCCCTTCTCGTCTACGTCGCTCACGGGGTCAGGCTATCGACCGGCACCGAGCGCTCCGCCGAGGCGGGCTCCAGCGGGGGCGCGTCACCCTCGCGCCGGGCACGCTCGTTCGCGACGAGGTCGCGGCCCATGCGCCACCACATGTAGAGCGCGAACAGCCCGAAGACCCACCACTGCATCGAGTAGGCGAGGTTGCGCATGCCGACGGTCCAGGAGACCTCGGGCTCGGGCGGCACCGCGAGCTCCAGCCCTCCGGCCACCTCGGTCGAGGTCGTGATGCCGAAGCCCGGGAACAGCGCGTACGGCAGCTCGTTGACCAGGGCCGGCACCCGGACCGCCGAGATCACGTCGGCGTCGGCGCCTCCGGCGGTGTCGTCGGGGTGTGCCTTCTCGCCGGGCTCGAGGACGACCCGGGCGGTCTGCTCGCCGCTCGGCACCTCGGGCATCGGACCCGCCTCGGTGCTGAACCCCCGGACCACGAGGATCGCGGTGCCCTCGGGGTCCTCCGCGTCCTGGGTGCCGTCCAGCACGAACGGGGCGAGCAGCCAGTACCCCGTGCTGCCGTCCTGCTCGCGGCCCGAGACCCAGTGCTGCTCGTCGTCCGCGCCGAACGTGCCCGACACGGTGACCGGCCGATGGTTCATGGTGTCCAGGAACGGGTCGCCCGGCTGCCACGCCTCGGCGATCGGAACCGTCGGCACCTCCTGCCGGTCGGCGCGCTCGTGCTCCTGCCGCTGGTCGTAGGCCCCGAACTGCCAGGAGCCGCCGATGAAGCAGATGATCGCGGCGACGACCGCCAGCGCGTGCAGACCCCACATGGGGGGCCGCACCCACAGGCGGAACGTGCCGGTCGGACCCACGGCGTCAGGCGTGCGGGGTGAGGTGCGGGTACAGCGGGAAGCGGTCCGCGAGCGCGGCCGTGCGCTTGCGCAGGGACTCCAGGTCGGCCTCGGGCTTGAGGGCCTCGGCGATGACGTCGGCGACCTCGGCGAACTCCTCGGCGCCGAAGCCGCGGGTCGCGAGCGCCGGCGTGCCGACGCGCAGGCCGGAGGTGACCTTCGGCGGACGCGGGTCGTTCGGCACGGCGTTGCGGTTGACCGTGATGCCGACCTCGTGGAGGCAGTCCTCGGCCTGCTGGCCGTCGAACTCGGAGTTGCGCAGGTCGACGAGCACCAGGTGGACGTCGGTGCCACCGGACAGCACCGCGACGCCGGCCTCGGCCACGTCGGGTTGGGTCAGGCGCTCGGCGATGAGCTGCGCGCCCTCGATCGTGCGCTGCTGGCGCTCGGCGAAGCCGGGCTCGAGCGCCATCTTGAACGCGACGGCCTTGGCCGCGATGACGTGCTCGAGCGGGCCGCCCTGCTGGCCGGGGAAGACCGCCGACTGCAGCTTCTTGGCGACGTCGAGGTCGTTGGACAGGATCGCGCCGCCGCGAGGACCACCGAGGGTCTTGTGCGTCGTGGTGGACACGACGTGCGCGTGCGGCAGCGGGCTGGGGTGCAGGCCGGCCGCGACCAGACCGGCGAAGTGCGCCATGTCGACCCACAGGTACGCGCCGACCTCGTCGGCGATCTCGCGGAACTTCGCGAAGTCGAGCTGGCGCGGGTAGGCCGACCAGCCGGCGATGACGACCTTGGGGCGGTGCTCCAGCGCGAGGCTGCGCACCTCCTCCATGTCGACCAGGCCGTTCTCGTCGACGTGGTACGCCGCGACCTCGTAGAGACGGCCCGAGAAGTTGATCTTCATGCCGTGCGTCAGGTGGCCGCCGTTGGCCAGGTCGAGGCCCAGGATCGTGTCGCCGTGACGAGCGATCGCGTGCAGGACCGCGGCGTTGGCCGTGGCACCGGAGTGCGGCTGCACGTTGGCGTACGCGGCGTCGAAGATCTGCTTCAGACGGTCGATCGCGATCTGCTCGACCTGGTCGACGACCTCGCAGCCGCCGTAGTAGCGGGCGCCGGGGTAGCCCTCGGCGTACTTGTTCGTCAGCACGCTGCCCTGCGCCTCGATCGCGGCGACCGGAGCGAAGTTCTCCGAGGCGATCATCTCGAGCGTCGTCTGCTGACGGAGCAGCTCGGCGTCGAGCAGGGCGGCGATCTGCGGGTCGGCCTCGGCCAGGCGGGCGTTGTGGTCCATGCCCGAAGGATATCGGCCCGGGGGTGGGCCCGGACCGAGGCGGTCAGGGGCGCTTGTGCGTGGCCGCGAGCACGGCAGCCTGGGTGCGGCGCTCGAGGCCGAGCTTGGCCAGCAGCTGCGAGACGTAGTTCTTGACCGTCTTCTCCGCCAGGCTCATGGCCTCGGCGATCTGGCGGTTCGTCATGCCCTCGCCGATCAGGTCCAGGATGCGGCGCTCCTGGGCCGTGAGGCGGGCCAGCGGGTCCTCGCCGTGGCCGTTGCGGATGCGCTCGAGCACCTGCATCGTGATGGCCGGGTCGAGCAGCGACTGGCCGGCCGAGACGCGGCGCACGGCGTCGACCAGGTCGTTGCCGCGCACCTGCTTGAGCACGTATCCCGCGGCGCCGGCGATGATCGCGGCGAACAGCGCGTCGTCGTCGTCGTACGACGTGAGGATCAGGACCTTGATCGACGGGTCGGCCGAGCGGACGTCGCGGCAGACGTCGATGCCGGAGCCGTCGGGCAGGCGTCCGTCGAGCACGGCGACGTCGGGCTTGAGCTTCAGGATCGCCGGAACGGCCTCCGCCGCGGTGCCGGCGTCACCGACGACGTCCAGGCCCGCACCCTCCAGGAGTCCGCGCAGGCCGTGGCGCACCACCTCGTGGTCGTCGAGGAGGAATACGCGCACTGCCGAGTCGTCCATACCCCCTATGGTGCGCGATATCGGGGTCAAAGGCACGGTCGAGGTACCGCCGACGACCGGGGACCTTGGTCACACGAGGTCACGACCTTCGGCCGCAGCGGGCGCCCCGGCGTGGGTGGCACGCTGTTCACAGGCACCTCGGTGCCACTCGAACGGACCCGGCTACCGACGGATCTCCCCCGTCCGGTCAGGTCTCGGGCACGGCGTCCTCCCACGCCGGCCCCCGCAGCCCCCGCCTCGGCGGGGGCTTCTGCGTCTCGTGCGACGATGGTCGCCCGCCGATCACGAGGGACTCACACGTGACCATCGACATCATGATGCCGTTCTACGGCCGCATCGATCACTTCCAGGAAGCCGTCCGCAGCGTCCTGGCGCAGGACGACGACCGCTGGCGTCTCGTGATCGTCGACGACGTGTACCCCGACCTGGCCCCCGGCGAGTGGGCGCAGGCGATCGACGACCCGCGGGTCGAGTACCACCGCAACGAGGTCAACCTGCGGCCCAGCCTCAACTACCGCAAGTGCGTCTCGATGATGCAGACCGAGTTCGCGGTCATCATGGGCTGCGACGACCGGATGCTGCCCGGCTTCGTGCGCCGGGCCCACGAGCTCGTCGAGCAGCACCCCGGCGCGGCCCTGCTGCAGCCCGGCGTGCAGGTCATCGCCGACGGCGGCGAGGTGCACCTGCCGACCGCCGACCGCGTCAAGGGCTGGTACCGCCCGGACACCGACGGTCCGGTCGAGCTCGGCGGCGACGTGCTCGCCCGCAGCCTCCTGCGCGCCAACTGGACCTACTTCCCGTCGCTGTGCTGGCGCGTCTCGGAGCTGCAGCAGCGCGAGTTCCGCGCCGACCTCGACGTCGTGCAGGACCTCGCGATGATCCTGGACATCGTCATCGCGGGCGGCACCCTCGTGCTCGACGACGAGGTCGTCTTCGAGTACCGCCGCCACGCCGGGAGCGTCTCGGCCGTCACGGGCCCGGACGGCACCAAGTTCGCCCAGGAGCGCGTGCTGTTCGCCGAGATGCGCGACGCGATGCGCGACCACGGCTGGAACCGGGCGTCGCGCGCTGCGCGCTGGCACTCGACGTCGCGTCTCAACGCCCTCTCGGAGGTCCCCAGCGCGGTGCGGCTCCGCGACCGTGACGGCCTCCGCTCGCTGCTGCGCCACGCCTTCGGCCCCGTGCCGTGAGTCGATCTCGGTAGACTCGGCGGCCGAGCCAGACGGCTCGCGTCCTCGATCTCCACGGAAGTGCAGCGATGCCCCATCAGGTCCTCATCACCGGCGGCGCCGGATTCATCGGCTCCCGGCTCGCCCGACGGTTCGCCGAGAACGGTGACGACGTCGTCATCCTCGACTCGCTGATCCCGCAGGTGCACGGCGACGACCCCGACACGACCTCGCCCTCGCTGCGTCTCGCGCGCGAGCACGCCCGGGTCGTGCAGGGCACCGTGTCCTCCCGGGAGGACCTCGAGGGCGTGCTCGACGGCGTCGACGTCGTGGTGCATCTGGCGGCCGAGACCGGTACGGGCCAGTCGATGTACGAGATCGAGCGCTACGTCGAGCAGAACGTCGGCGGCACCGCGAAGCTCCTGGACCTGCTGGCCAACGGCGAGCACTCGGTGCGCCGCATCGTCGTCGCGTCGTCGCGCTCGATCTACGGCGAGGGCACGTACCGCACGCCGGGCGGCGACCTGGTGCACCCGCCGCACCGCTCTGACGACGACCTCTCCGCGGGCCGCTTCGAGGTCACCGCGCCCGGCACGGGCGAGGAGCTGACCCTCGTGCCGACCGCCGAGGACGCCAAGATCCACCCGTCGTCGGTCTACGGCATCACCAAGCAGGTGCAGGAGCAGCTCATCACGACGGTCGCGCCGACGATCGGCGTCGAGGCCGTCTCGCTGCGCTACCAGAACGTCTACGGCCCGGGGCAGTCGCTCAAGAACCCGTACACCGGCATCCTGTCGATCTTCTCGACCCTGATCCGCCAGGGTCAGCCGATCAACATCTTCGAGGACGGCCTCGAGAGCCGCGACTTCGTCTACATCGACGACGTCGTCGAGGCGACGTTCCTGGCCGCCACGACCCCCGGCGTCGGTGGCGAGATCCTCAACGTCGGCAGCGGCGTCGCCACGACGGTCAACGACGTCGTCGCGACGCTGTTCTCGGCCTTCGGCCGCGAGGTGCCCGCCACGGTCACCGGCCAGTACCGCCTGGGCGACATCCGCCACAACGTCGCCGACGTCTCGCGCCTCGCCGAGGTCCTCGGGTTCACGCCCGCCACGACCTTCGAGGAGGGCGTCCGCGAGTTCGCCCAGTGGGTGCTGACCGAGCCGATCGAGGCCGACACGTACCAGCGCTCCCTGGACGAGATGGCGGCGCGGAAGCTCCTGAAGTGAGTCGTCTCTGGCACGGTCGGCCCTTCCCGTACCGCGCCAACAGCCTCAACCTGACGCGCCTGGTGCTCGCCTCGGCGGTGCTCGTGGCGCACGCCTGGTACATCACCGGAGCCGGCACCGGTCCGGGGTGGAAGGAGGAGAACCTCGGCGGCTGGGCCGTCGCGGGCTTCTTCGTCGTCAGCGGCTTCCTCATCACGCGCAGTCGGCTCTCGCACGGCCTGGGCGAGTACCTCGTGCACCGTCTCGCGCGCATCATGCCCGCGTTCGTGGTCTGCATCGTGCTCACGGCGGTGCTGTTCGGTCCGATCGCCGCGCTGTACGAGCAGGGCACCCTCGACGGCTACCTCGGCACCGGTCCCACCCCGCTGTCGTACGTCTGGACCAACCTCGACCTCCACATCGACCAGTACGCGATCGGCCAGACGCTCTCGACCGTGCCGTACCCGTCGACCTGGAACGGCTCGATCTGGACCCTGTACTACGAGTTCTGCTGCTACCTCGTGGTGGGCCTGCTGGCGACGTTCGCGCTCGCGCGCCGCTCGATGGTGCCGATGGTCGTGGCGTTCGTGATCAGCGTCGTGGCCTACGCGGGCATCGACACCCTGCAGCGCTACGGCGCGAACGAGGACATGGCGCTCCTGGCCCGCCTGCTGCCGTTCTTCCTCGGCGGCGCGATCGTGCACTACGTGATCGACCGTCACGGGATCGCGACGCTGCCCGGCGTCCTGAGCCTGCCGGTGGCCCTGGTCCTGATCGCCCTCGGCCCGATCGGCACGGCGCAGGCGACCGCGCCACTGCTGGCCTACGGCATCCTGTGGCTCTCGACGGTCGTGCCGCAGCCGGCGATCGTGGCGCGCAACGACGTGTCGTACGGCGTCTACATCTACGCGTGGCCCGTGCAACAGCTCGTCGAGCTGCTCGGCCCGACCGCGGGCCAGCTCTGGCCGTCGATCGTGCTGAGCGCCGTCATCACCGCCGGGCTCGGGACCCTGAGCTGGCTGTTCGTCGAGCGGCCGGTCATGCGGCGCGTCAAGCGGCGCGACGCAGGACCCGTGCCCGCCGTCGGGCCTCCCGCCACATCCTGACCTGCAGCACGCGCGAGACCAGGGCGGCGCGGACCCCGCGGGGCCGCGACGACGAGGCGTTCGCCTCGTGGATCCGGCGACGCACGGTGGGGGCGGCGACGTGGGTCATCTGGCCCGTGACGTTGCCGACAGTCGCGATCCAGAGGTCGTGCGACTCGGTCAGCCACGGCGGCAGCGGCAGGACGATCGGCAGCGCGGAGCGACGCACGGCCATCGCGCAGCCGTAGTACGGCATCAGACCGGCCAGCATCCGCGCGCCGTTGCGACGACGGTGCGTCGAGGTGGCCGGGTCCAGGCGCCACGGGCGACGTCGGAACGGCGACGGCAGGGGCGCGTCGTCGGGCAGCAGGACGACGCCCGAGGCCACCACGTCGGTCCGGTCGAGGGCCGCGAGCAGGGCGTCGACCCGTCCCTCGACCCAGAGGTCGTCCTGGTCCGACAGCATCACGACGTCGCCCGTGGTCAGGCCGACAGCCTCCTCGAACGTGCGGACGTAGCCGAGGTTGTGGTCGCGGGGGTGAACTCGGACGCGGGGATCACCGATCGCGTTCACTACCGCGACCGTGTCGTCCGAGCTCGCGTCGTCGACCACGACGACCTCGTCGCCGGGTGCGAGCTGGGCCAGGATCGAGTCCAGCTGCTCGCGCACGTGCCGCGCGCCGTTGTAGGTCGCCATCGCGACGCTGACCGACGAGCGGCTCACGCCTGGTCCTCGTCGTCGGGCGACGCGATGACGTCAGCCGCCCAGCGCACCTCGCGGGCGACCGGGGCCAGCTGGGCCGGCATGCGGCCCGTGCGGCCGGCTCGCCCGTCGCTGACCGCAGCGGTCATGATCCGCCACATCGCGCGTCGGGGCCGCGCGATCGAGAGCACGTTCACGAAGTGGATCGCCTCGATCAGGGTGTCGCGCAGCCGCCAGGCGAACGTGCCCGACATCCGCTCGCGGTTCACGACGACGCGGTTACGGACCCGGTAGTAGTACCGGAACGGCGTGCTGAGCGTGAGGTGCGAGATGCCCACGATGCCGAGCCGACCGAGCCAGCCGTGCCGACGCTGCTGGGTGCCGAGGCGGTGACCGAGGCGGAGGCCGGCGGCGGCGACGCCGTGGAGGCCGGCCGAGGCGCAGCGCATCTCGAACTCGGTGTCGACCAGGTCGATGAACAGGTCCTCGCGCAGCAGGCCGACCCGCTCCCACGTCGCAGCCGGCACGAGCATCCCGGACTGGATCGTGTGGCGGGTGATCCGGCGACCGCGCCCGTCGGTGCGGTGGACCTGGCTGACCCCCGCGAAGAACTCCGGAGCCGAGAAGGCCGTGCCCTCGCCGGCCTCGGCCAGCGTCGCGACGAGCTGGGCGACGCCACCCGCGGGCAGGTCGGAGTCCTGGTCGAGGGTCAGCACCGCCTCGGCACCGTCCTCCAGGCACGCCGCCACACCGCGGTTGAGCGCGACCGCGATGCCGCTGTTCTCCGCGAGGCGGATCACCACGACCGCCTCGGGCAGGTTGGTGGGCCACGGGCCCGGGGAGCCGTCGTCGACCACGACGACCCGGCGCACCTGGGGCAGCAGTGAGTCGATCCGCCCGGCGAGGTCGTCGCCCGGCTCGAACGCCGAGATGACCGCGTCGACGACCAGCCCCGACGGAGCCGTCATGCGGTCGGGTCGGTGGTGGAAGGCGGGGCGGCCGACTCCCACCGGGCGCGGAGCGCCTCGATCTCGGCACGGTTGATCGCGGTCTCCTCCGCGAGCCGGCGGATCTGCTCCTCGGACCGCGTGAGCTCCCAGGACAGGTGCAGGGCCACGCCGAGCAGCAGCACGATCGACATCGCGAACAGCAGGTTGGACGGCACCTGGACGCCGACGGCGTCGGTCAGGCCGACCAGCAGACCGGGCACCGCGCCGACGACCACGACGGCCAGGCCGATCACGATCCACAGCACGGCGTACTTCTCGCGCAGCTGGCGACGCAGGAGCAGCACCAGGACGCTGCCGATCAGGGCCAGGCCGAGCCCGACCGAGGCGACGGTCATCATGCGACACGCTCCAGCTGCTGGACCCGGGGACGTCGCACGAGCGCCAGACCGAGGGCGAAGACCGAGCGGCCGAGGTAGATCGTGGCGCCGACCGGGTTCTGGCTCGGCACGCCGTGGACCCGCTGACGCATCGCGACCGGCACCTGCGTGACCCGCAGGCCGGCGTGGATCGCGGCGACCAGCGAGTCGATCGTGTCGCCCAGGTACTCGGCCGGGTAGTAGTGCACGTACTGGTTGATCGCGCGCGAGTTCGCGGCGCGGAAGCCGGACGTGACGTCGGTGAGCCGCGTCTTGGTGAGTCGGCTCAGGACGCCCGACAGGAAGCGCATGGCCCACCAGCGGGGGCCGCGCACGTGGTAGTCGCCAGTGTCGGCGAACCGGGCGCCGATCGAGATGTCGGCGTGCTCCAGGCCGGCCAGGACCCGGTCGATGTCGGCGGGGTTGTGCTGGCCGTCCGCGTCGACCTGGATCGCGACGTCGTAGCCGTGGCGGCGGGCGTAGACGAAGCCGGCTCGCATCGCGCCGCCCACCCCGAGGTTGAACGGGAGGTCGAGCACCACGGCACCGGCCTCGCGAGCGCGGTTCGCGGTCTCGTCGGTGGAGCCGTCGTCGACGACGACGACGTCGTAGTCGACGGTCGCGAGGATCTCGCCCACCGTCGCGGCGACGTTCTTCTCCTCGTTCCAGGCCGGCACGATCACCAGCACGCGTCGTGAATCGACCATGATGCAGCGACTGTACCAACGCCCGGCGGTGCCCTGGGGCACCGCCGACGCGTCAGGAGATCGGGGTCCCGACCGTGTAGTACGCCTTCTGCGCGACCGGCAGCTTCTCGATGGGCGGCACGCGTCCGCCGTTGGATCGCACGAGCGCGTCGTACGACGTCACGTGGCGGATTCCGCGGCCGTCACCGCGGTACACCTCGCCCTCGCCGACGAACTGGACGTAGGTCCCGGCCGCGAGCTCCGGGGCGCCCACGCCGACGCCGTTCGCGGTGTCGGCGGACCACGAGACGAAGCGCGGCGCGGCGCCACCCGTGATCTGCATCAGGCGGTCGTACGACCGGACGTGGTGCAGCTGGCCGGCCTCGAGGACGTACGCCTCGGCCCGGCCCGGCACCTGCACCAGGAACGGCGCGGAGACCGACGACGCCGACTTCGGCATGTCGGCGCAGGCCGCCTCCGGCAGGTCGAGCGGGGTCAGACCACCCGTGGCCGAGCCGGTCACGGGGCGGAGCGTGCCGCCCGCGACGAGGTAGACCGCCGAGCCGCAGCGGATGAAGGGCGACAGCGATCCGGTGCGGACCGTGCTGTTGGCCAGCGTGCCGTTGGCGACGACGACGTACTCACGGCGTCCCGCGTCGGCCGCCAGGCCGAACGACGGGATGTGGAGCAGGCTCCCGTCGGCGAGGGTCAGGTAGACGCTGGCACCGGAGGTCTCGCGCACGAGCGAGTGTCGCGGCAGCAGCGCGGGGCCCGCCGGGATCTTCGCGGCGCCTGCGGCCGACATGCTCGAGATGTAGCTGTTGCGACCCGCCGCGGCGTCGTTGTACGCGCCCGGCGTCGTGACGTACCGACGACGGCCGTCCGCGAGGAGGTACACCTCGGGACCGCTCTCGACCCGGTAGAAGCCACCGACGTCGGGGCCCGTCGTGAACGCGTCGGACTGGGCGGCGTCGATGTTCGTGTAGGAGCCGAACTCGTAGCCGTACGACGCGATCGTCGCGGTGTCGGGGAAGCGGTGCTTCGTGCCGTCGGCCTGCAGCAGGTAGAGCGTGCCGGTGCGCGGGTCGTGCACGTAGCGGCGCGCCGGCGAGCCGAGGACGAGGGAGTCGACGTACGACGCCGGCGCCGGGCGGACCCAGCCGAGCTTCGCGGCGAAGACCTTGAGCTCGCCCTCGTCGGGGACGTGGTGCTTGACCGTGCCGACCGCCAGCCAGACCTCCGGACGACCGGGGACCTGCACGAGGGACGCGGGGTTCTGCGTGCTGCCGAACCAGTCGGTGAAGAACTGGTAGAAGTTCCGGTTGCCGTACGACGAGCAGCCGTCGCCCGTGCCGTAGCCGGCGTTCAGCGACGCCTGGTTCGGCTGGTACGGCGTGTAGTAGTACAGGCCGGCCGTCGCCTTGTTCGCGATGTAGACCGGGCCGGTGCCGCATGCGGCGTTCGGGTGGTAGCGGATCTGGTTGGTCGCGCCGACCTTGACCCAGGTGTACTGGCCACTGTTGGCGTAGCGCTGGAACTGGCGGGCCGCGTTGTAGACCTGGTTCGCGAAGCCGTAGTAGGCGGTGTCGCACGCGGCGGTGTCGGGGCAGCCGAAGCCCATCGCCGAGCGGTAGGCCGTGGCCGAGGGGCTGCGGCCGGTGACGAGTCCCTGCTCCTTCTGGAGCATGACGAGCAGGACCTGCGGGTTGATGCCGCACGAGTTCGCGACGCGGAACAGGATGCGCGAGGCCGGCTCCGCACCGCTGGCGGGATAGCCGCCGCAGAACGCGTCGGCCGGCTTGGCCGGCATCGTGTCGGAGTAGGACTTCAGGCACGTGAACCCCGCGGTGCACGGGCCGCCTCGGACGTTGAGGAACGTCTGGATCTCGGCCTCGGTCATCGTGTACGGGTTGAAGAAGACACCGTCGGCGATGATGTTGCCGGGCTGGAACTGCCGCAGGTCCGCTGCCGCCGAGGGGGGCGCGGTCGCCACGAGCAGGCCGGAGACCCAGGCGAGCACGAGGAGCACCATGGCGCTCCGCGGCACACGGGTGCCCCGGGAGGTGGGGAAGATCATGCCGACAGTATGTGACAGAAGTGACGTGTGTGACGAGTCTTTCGTCCGGGTCCTTTCGCGGCGTCAGTCACAGGCGGTGAGCCGGTACAGCCGCGCGATGCCCTCGCGGTCGACCAGCTCGAAGGCTCCGGACGACGCCGGGTACTCGAATCCGGGGTACGGGTGCGGGCCGATGTCCTGCACCTCGCGCCGGCCGAAGTCGAGCAGGTACTCGACGTTGAGCCGCGCCGCCGCGGCACAGATCTCGTCGCCGGCCTGGGCGTCGCGGAGCTCGTCGGTCAGCAGCTGCATGTCGGGCGTGACGTCCATCAGGATGTGCGTGTAGAGCACCTCCCGGTCGGCCAGGGCGTAGGCGAGCGACGTGCCGGTCCACGGGCTGCCGACGATGACGGCGTCCTCGGGGACGTCCTCGTCGAGCCGGTTCAGCAGGGTCTCCTCGTCGGTCGACAGCAGGCGGGCGGTGTCGGTGACCCGGTAGGCCGCCTCGACCCCCTCGAGTCCCTTGTCGAGCGCCCGACCCTGCAGCACGACCGTGAGCAGCGCGAGCGCGACCAGCGCGGTCACCACGCCGCGACGTCCCGGGGCGCCGACGTACGAGCGCAGCGGTCCGAGCGTGCCGACGAGCTGCCAGAGCCGCGCGATGCCCAGCGCCGCCAGCGGTACGACGACGATCGGCAGCAGCGCGGCCACGCGGGGGGAGTTGTTGTAGAACGACCCCGTGACGGTGTCGCGGACCCACATGTTGCCGACGCCCGCGACCACGAGGTACAGGACCGTGAACACCGCGACCGGGCCCAGCAGCGCGAGGCGACGCTCGATCGTGAAGCCGGGCCCCCGGGCGACGACGAAGCCGCCGAGCCAGACCAGCACCGTCGCGACCAGGGCGATCGACCCCAGCTCGACCGCGAGGGTCAGGACCTCGCCGAGCGACTGCGCCATCGTGCCCAGCGGCGGCCAGAACCGTGCGCCGGCCGGCGGGCGGAGCACCTGGAACGCGATCCCGACGCCGAGGACCCACGCGAGCGAGGCCGCGACCCAGAAGATCCGGCCGACGAGCTGGGCGCGGCGCACGTAGCCGGCGCCGGCGACCAGGACCCACGGGGTCACGATCGCCATCCACGCCGCGAGGGCGGACGGATGCATCAGCGCGACACCGGGGACCGTCGCGGCGGCCAGGAGGAGCCAGGAGAGCTGGAGCCCGCTGTCGGGCTCGGAGTCCGCTCCGACCGCGAGGGCCCGGACGGCGAGCGCGAGCGCGCCCGGCAGGACCGCGTAGGCCGCGAGCAGCGGGTAGAGCACGCCGTAGTCGGCCAGCAGTGCGGGGAACGCCGGGAGGGCCGCGGCGACCGCTCCGGCGCCGAGGAGCACCGCGCGCGAGGAGCCGGCCAGCGCGCGGGTCAGCAGCAGGATGCCGATCGGCCAGGCGACGACGGCGAGGGCAAGCCACGTGGCGTTGACGCCGACTGGGACCTCGACGCCCGTGAGTCGGGTCGTCAGCGCGGCCAGGCCGTGGAAGCCCGCGGGGTAGAAGGTCGACGTGTCGGAGTTCATCGAGGCGACCGTCGCGGGCGACGCGTCGCCCATGTCGAGCACCCAGCGCACCGCGTTGAGGTGGAAGATGCCGTCGTAGGTCTGCGACACGTTGGTGGGCGAGCCCAGTGCGCTCGCGAGCCGCACGAACAGGACCCCGCCGGCCAGCGCGGCGGCGCCCACCGTGATCCACTCGACGCCCGCGCGCAGCGGGCCGAGGTCCCACCAGCGGCGCAGCGCCAGACGGCACGCGCCGGCCGCGACCGCGAGGCCCAGCGCCACCGCGGCGACGGGTGCCAGCGACCAGTCGAGCCCGAGTCGCGGCGCCGCGACCGCAGCCACCGTGAGCACCGAGGCGGACAGCGGAACGGCCGCGCCGAGCAGCCACGCACCGCGCAGACCGGCCGCCGCAGCCGCCGGCAGACCGGGCAGCACGAGGAGCGCGGCGGCGACGCCGACAGCGACTCCCAGATCAACCCAGGTCATGGCGAACTCCTCGTCTCAGGCGTCGTGCTACGCCGATGGCCGGCGGCCGTCGATCCACATGGCAGGATAAGGGGCCGTGAAGGGCATTATTCTCGCCGGAGGCTCCGGCACGCGGCTGCACCCGATCACGCTGGGCGTGTCCAAGCAGCTGGTCCCCGTGTACGACAAGCCCATGGTGTACTACCCGCTGTCGACGCTGATGCTCGCCGGGATCGACGAGATCCTCGTCATCACGACGCCGCACGACGCCCCCGGGTTCCACCGCCTGCTCGGCGACGGCTCGCAGTTCGGCATCTCGCTGACCTACGCCGAGCAGCCGTCCCCGGACGGCCTCGCGCAGGCGTTCACGATCGGCGCCGACTTCATCGGCGACGACACCGTGGCCCTGGCGCTGGGCGACAACCTGCTCTACGGCCCCGGCCTCGGCAGCCAGCTGCAGCGCTACGCCGACATCGACGGCGGAGCCGTGTTCGCGTACTGGGTCAGCGAGCCCAGCGCCTACGGCGTCGTCGAGTTCGACGCCGACGGCACGGCGGTCTCGCTCGAGGAGAAGCCCGCCGAGCCCAAGAGCAGCTACGCCGTCCCCGGCCTGTACTTCTACGACAACGACGTCGTGCAGATCGCCCGCGACCTGCAGCCGTCGGCCCGTGGCGAGTACGAGATCACCGACATCAACAAGGTCTACCTGGAGCGCGGCAAGCTGCAGGTCGAGGTGCTGCCGCGCGGCACGGCCTGGCTCGACACCGGCACGTTCGACCAGATGACCGACGCCGCCGACTACGTGCGCACGATCGAGCGCCGCACCGGCCTGCGCATCGGCGTGCCCGAGGAAGTGGCCTGGCGCCGTGGGTTCCTGACCGACGACGAGCTCCGCGTGCGCGCCGAGAAGCTCGTGAAGTCCGGCTACGGCTCGTACCTGCTGACCATTCTCGAACGAGGGAAGTAACCGATGGCCCACCTTCTCGTCACGGGGGGTGCCGGCTTCATCGGCTCCAACTTCGTGCACCACGTCCTGGACCACACCGACCACCGCGTCACGGTGCTCGACGCCCTGACGTACGCGGGCAACCGCGCGTCGCTCGACGGCCTGCCCGAGGACCGCTTCACGTTCGTGCACGGCGACATCACCGACGCCGAGCTCGTCGACCGGCTCGTCGCCGACGCCGACGCGGTCGTGCACTACGCCGCGGAGTCGCACAACGACAACTCGCTGGACAACCCGCGCCCGTTCCTCGACACCAACATCATCGGCACGTACACGCTGCTCGAGGCCGCGCGGAAGCACGAGACCCGCTTCCACCACATCTCCACCGACGAGGTCTACGGCGACCTCGAGCTCGACGACCCCGAGCGGTTCAGCGAGTCCACCCCGTACAACCCGTCGTCGCCGTACTCCTCGACCAAGGCCGGCAGCGACCTGCTGGTGCGCGCCTGGGTGCGCTCGTTCGGCGTGCAGGCGACGATCAGCAACTGCTCGAACAACTACGGCCCGTTCCAGCACGTCGAGAAGTTCATCCCGCGCCAGATCACCAACGTGATCCGCGGCATCCGGCCCAAGCTCTACGGTGCCGGCGAGAACGTGCGCGACTGGATCCACGCCGACGACCACTCGTCGGCCGTGCTGACGATCCTCGACCGCGGCCAGATCGGCGAGACCTACCTGATCGGCGCCGACGGCGAGAAGAACAACAAGGACGTCGTCGAGCAGATCCTGACGATCATGGGTCAGCCCGCCGACGCCTACGACCACGTGACCGACCGCGCGGGCCACGACCTGCGCTACGCGATCGACTCGACCCGCCTGCGCACCGAGCTGGGCTGGCAGCCGCAGTACCAGGACTTCGAGGCCGGTCTGGCCGCGACGGTCGACTGGTACCGCGAGCACGAGGCCTGGTGGGCGCCCGCGAAGGACGCCACCGAGGCCTTCTACGCATCGAAGGGACAGTAGTGACGACGTACGGCCGCGACCTGGCGGTCCACGAGACCCCCATCCCCGGGCTGCTCGTGATCGACCTGCCGGTCCACGGTGACGACCGCGGGTGGTTCAAGGAGAACTGGCAGCGCGAGAAGCTCCGTGAGCTCGGCGTCCCGGACCTCGGCCCGGTGCAGAACAACATCTCGTTCAACGACGCGGTCGGCACGACGCGCGGCATCCACGCCGAGCCGTGGGACAAGTTCATCTCGGTCGCGACCGGCCGCGTCTTCGGCGCGTGGGTCGACCTGCGGGCCGGCGACTCGTTCGGCACGGTCTTCACGACCGAGATCACCGGCGACGTCGCGATCTACGTGCCCCGCGGCATCGGCAACTCGTACCAGTCGCTCGAGCCCGACACGGCGTACACGTACCTGGTCAACGACCACTGGTCGCCCGACGCGTCGTACACGTTCCTGAACCTCGCCGACGAGACCGTCGCGATCGACTGGCCCATCCCGCTGGCCGACTGCGAGCTGTCCGACAAGGACCGGAACCACCCGCGCCTGGCCGACGTCGTGCCGTTCGGTCCGCGCAAGACCCTCGTGACCGGCGCCGACGGCCAGCTGGGCCAGGCGCTGCGCCGAGCCTTCGAGGGCCAGGACCACGTCGAGTTCACCGACGTCGCCGAGCTCGACCTCACGGCCGACCTCAGCACGGCGCGCGCGTGGAAGCGCTACGACACGATCATCAACGCCGCCGCCTACACCGCGGTCGACAAGGCCGAGACGCCCGAGGGCCGCGCGGCCGCCTGGAAGGTCAACGTCGAGGCCGTCGCGAACCTGGCCCGCGTGGCCACCGAGAACCAGCTGACCCTGGTGCACGTCTCGAGCGACTACGTCTTCGACGGGACCCAGGAGCTGCACACCGAGGACGAGGCCCTGGCCCCGCTCGGCGTGTACGGCCAGACCAAGGCGGCCGGCGACGTCGTCGCGTCCACGGCGCCGCGGCACTACGTCGTGCGCACCAGCTGGGTCATCGGCGAGGGCAACAACTTCGTGCGCACGATGGCGTCGCTCGCCGAGCGCGGCATCGACCCCACGGTCGTCGACGACCAGCACGGCCGCCTGACGTTCACCGACGACCTGGCCGCCGGCATCCGGCACCTGCTCACCGAGCGTCCGGACCACGGCACGTACAACCTGTCGAACACCGGCGACGTGAGCTCCTGGGCCACGATCGCGAAGCGGGTCTACGAGCTGACGGGCCACGACCCGGCCCGCGTCACCCCGGTCAGCACGGCCGACTACTACGCCTCCGCCGAGGGCCCGATCTCGCCGCGGCCGACGCACAGCGCGCTCGACCTCGCGAAGATCACGGCGACGGGCTTCACCGCTCGCGACGCCGACGCGGCGCTCGTCGCGTACCTCAGCGCCGAGTGAGCGAGGGCCCGACACCGTGACGGTGTCGGGCCCTCGGTCAGCTCGGTGTCAGGCGCCGATCTCGCGCTGGCGCTCGCGCGTGCCCAGGTGCGGGCCCGGGCGCTTGCCGAGCAGCAGCGGCACGATGGCCGGCGGCACCCAGCGGCCCACGCGGGCGCGGAAGGTCGTCGGCTGGGTCGGGTTCTCGATCACGAGCAGCGTGTGGCCGGCGACGTCCTGGTAGCCGTAGCTGACGACGTCGGGGCTGCGCGCGAGCCAGGTGTCGAGGTGGCGGGCGTAGTCGCCGGCCGGGCCCCACGTCGCGTACATCTTCTGCTCCGAGATCGCGAAGGGCACGAGCCCACCGCTGACGACCTCGGCCCAGGCTGCTGCGGCGACGCCCGGGGTGTGCAGAGCGCGGAAGTCGTCCAGCACGATGACGCCGCGCTCGCCCATCAACGGCTTGACGTTGCGCAGGTCGTCGACGACCGTCTCGAACAGGTGGCCGCCGTCGACGTGCGCGAAGCGCAGCGTGCCGGGCTCGATGTGGCTCGCGATAGCCGTCGACCACTCCTGGATGATCCGGGGGTCGCGGTCGACGTACTTCCGGTAGTTGGCCTCGAACGTGTCGCGGGCGAGGCCGGGGTAGGAGGACTCGTTCTCGGCCTGGTTGGCGTCGGTCGACGCCTCGGACTCGAACACGTCGCAGACGTGCACGGTCTCGTCGGACTCGGCGTGGACGCCGAGCACGATCGTGCTCTTGCCGTACAGCGCCCCGATCTCGAGCAGGTCGCCCTTCACGCCGAGGGCGTCCTGCGCGGTCAGGAGCTCGTCGAAGAGCCGGAAGTCGACGTCCCAGAACGCGCCGTCGATCGTGGCTCGAGAGCGCCAGTACGCGGATGCCGAGGGCGAGACGGACACGTTCACGGCGAGGGACTCCTCCAGTAGGGCTGCGGGACGCGGCTGCGAGCCCGGGGGCCACGCGAGCGCTCCGACGACCGTAGCAGGCGCGGGGCAGGCGTTTTTCGGTGCGATGGCAACGGGTTCGCCGTGTCTGCCGTGCGCCGCGGGGGACCAGCCGCGCGCAGGCCGGTGGCCCACACCGGATCAACTAGGGTGGCGGAGTGACGGACGAGGTCTCCAGCGTGAGGACGTTGACGCGGCGGGGCTTCGGCTTCGTCGCGGTGCCGATCGTCTCGCTGCTCACGCCGCTCCTGGTCCTGCCGCTGCTGGCGCGGGCCGCGACGATCGACGAGTTCGCGTCGATCGCGCTCGGGCAGTCCGTCGGCATGGTCGCGAGCCTCGCGCTGTCGTACGGGTGGACCGTCACGGGTCCGGCCGACGTCGCCCGGGTGCCCGAGCACGAGCGCCCCGGCCTGTGGCTCGACTCCGTCCGCATGCGCAGCCTCGCGTTCGCGGTGCTGCTGGTGCCGACGGCGGGGATCGCCTACCTCGTCGACCCGTCCCGTGACGCGCTCGCGCCGACGATGGCGGTGGCGCTGCTGCTCGCGGGCTTCTCGCCCGCCTGGTACGGCATCGGCCAGGGGCAGCCGTCGATCGTCATCCTCTACGACGCGATCCCGCGCACCGCCGGCAACGTCGTGGGCGTCCTGCTGGCCGTCGCGTTCGACCACCTCTACCTGTACGCGATCGTGCTCGGCCTGTTCACGATCCTGCCCGTGGGCGTGCTCCACCGGTCGCTCACCCGAGGGCTCGACCGCGCCGCCCTCGGACCACGCGCCGTCACGCTGCGCAGCAACCTGGCGCCGACGCTGACCGAGCTCATCGCCGGGCTCTACTCGATGGGGTCCACCGCGCTGGTCGGCGCGTCGGTCAGCTCGCCGCAGGTCATCGCGGTGTTCTCGGGTGCCGAGCGGTTCACCCGCACGGGCGCCGCGAGCATCGCGGTCACGAGCAGCGTCCTGACCGCCTGGGTCGCCGAGGCGAAGGGCGCGGTCTTCCGCAAGCGCGTCGGGGTGAGTCTCGGCGTCCACCTGGTCCTCGGTGTGGCCGGCGCTCTCGCGCTCGGTCTCCTCGGCCCGGCGATGTCGGCCCTGCTGCTGGGCGAGCCCCTGCGGATGGACACCGCGACCGGCTTCGCGTTCGGCGTGTTCTTCCTCGGCTGGTCGCTCGAGACCGTGACGGCGCGCCACGTGCTGGCCGCACGGCGCCGCACGACCTCGCTGCTCGCGAGCACCATCATCGGCAGCGCCGTCGGGTGCGTCGCGATCGTCGTGGGCGGTCAGCAGTGGGGCACCGCGGGTGCCGCGTCAGGCCTGGCGATCGGCATCTTCACGATCCTGGCCGTGCAGATGCCCGTCGCCTACGACGTCGTGCGGCGCGAGGTGCGCGAGCACCAGGACACCCCGGCCTGATCCCCGCCGGGACCTCAGACGGTCTCGGGCAGCTGCGCGGCGACGATGTCGCGGAACTGGCGCACGAACGCCAGGCTCAGGTGGTCGCCGTCGTGGTAGACGTCGAGCCCCCCGACCACGCCGTAGCAGAGGGCGGGATCGCAGAAGTAGTCCGTCAGGTCGAGCAGGCCGACCTCGGGCACGCGCTGGGCGGCCAGCGCCACCGGGTCCGGCGGCTGCGCGACGGCGCGGTCCACCGCGCACACGCGGGGATCGTCACCCTCCAGGTCGACGCAGCCCGGGTCGCGCACCTCGCCGTTGAGGGGCGGATCGGCGATGGCCATGACCGGCACGCCGGCCTCCGTCCAGACGCCCCAGATGCGGGCGAAGGAGTCGGTCAGCTGGTCGACCTGCGGGCGGTCCGTGCCGTCGTCGAGGAACTCCAGTCGAGCGGCGGTCGAGGTGAACACGAGGTCGGGCTGCGCGTCGACCACGCCCTGCTGCACGTCCTCGCTCCACGTCTCGCACCGCGTGACCTCCCAGTCGGGCGCGGGGGTGCGGAAGCCGACGTAGGGGACGTCGGCGATGGGGCAGGCGCCGAGGTAGCTCAGGGTGACGTCCCAGCCGCGGTCGCGGCCGAGGTCGAGCACGAGGCCCTGCCACTGCTGGGCGTGCGAGTCGCCGACGAGCCAGACCTGGGGGGCCGCCTCGTCGCCACCGGAGAAGTCGCACTCGACGGTGGGGCGGAAGTCGTCCTGAGCGAAGAGCTCGGTCGGCGTGCTGCACTCCTCGGGCGTGAAGGTGTAGTCGCTCAGGCTGCCCGGGGTCGGGACGCTGACCGGACCGAAGGGATCGTCCCCGCACGCTTCGGGGTCGACCAGCGCGTTCGGACCGAGGCACGAGGCCACGGTGGCCTCCTGCGGCGGCTGGTACTTGGCGTTCTCGTGCCCGTACGCGGCGACCAGACCCGTGCCGACGATCGCGGTCACGAGCATCATCGAGCCGGCGGCGGTCAGCGACCGGGCGTTCGACCGCACCCAGCTCGCGCGCGAGCGGAACCGGTCCTCGACGAAGCGCTTCGTCAGGTCGGCGAGCAGCAGGGACAGGGCGAGGATCGAGACGCTCGTGACGAGGTCACGTCCGCGCCCGAGGGCCGGGGGCACCAGCACGATCAGCGGCCAGTGCCAGAGGTACAGCGAGTACGAGATGTCGCCGAGCCACTGCACGACGGGGTTCGCGGTGATCGCGTCGTGCCACGCGTGCGCCCTGCCGGTGCCGGCCCAGATGACCGCCGCCGTGCCCAGCACGGGCAGCAGCGCGTTCACACCGGGGAACGCGGTGGCGTCGTCGAACAGGAACGCGGCAGCGACGACCGCGACGAAGCCGACTCCGGCCAGCACCCCGGCGGCTCGACCCCGGATCCCGTGCCGGGTCGCGAGCAGCGCCACCAGGGCGCCGACCGCGAACTCCCACACCCGACCGTGCGTCACGAAGTACGCCGAGGGGGAGCCGGAGCTGACGGCGATCTGGCCGAGCACGAACGAGACCGCGCCGACCACGATGATCGCCGTGACGACCGCCGACCGCCGCCGCGCGAGGGCCCAGACGCCGACCAGCAGCGCGGGCCACACGAGGTAGAACTGCTCCTCGACCGACAGCGACCAGTAGTGCTGCGCCGCCGTGGCCTGGTCGTTGAGCGCCATGTAGTCGACCGACTTGGCCGCGAGGTACCAGTTCTCGACGTACAGCGCGCTGGCGATCGTCTCCCAGGCGGTGCGCTCCCAGGCCGTGAACGGCAGGACGAGGTACGCGGTGACCGCCGAGACCACGAGCACGAGGGTCGCGGCCGGCAGCAGGCGGCGGGCGCGACGGGCGTAGAAGCGCAGGAAGCCGAGGCGGTCGGTGCCCTCGACCTCCTTCATCAGGTGGCCCGTGATGAGGAAGCCGGAGATCACGAAGAAGACGTCGACGCCGACGTAGCCGCCGCCGAGGCGGCCCGGCCAGAGGTGGTTGAGGACGACGAGACCGACGGCGAGGGCGCGGAGCGCCTGGATGTCGGTGCGCATCACTCGTCCTCTCGACGCGCGGGGCGGGAGCGAACGGGCCGTTCGCGGCAAACCGTGAGCCTAGCAACGGCGCCGTCGTGCTGTTCCATCGCCGTTCGGCCGGCGTTCACCACCGGGCCTGTGGACAACCGAGTTACATCGATGTAGTTCTCCACAGCTGTGTGCACACCTGGGGAGAACTTCCCCACCCGTCGGCTGAGGTGCGAGCGAGGTCGGCCCCCACCCGTCGGCTGAGGTGCGAGCGAGGAACGAGCGAGCCTCGAAGCCTCTCGAACCTCAGACCCCGAGGCTCACGATGAGCTCCTCGACTCGCGCGCGGATCTCGTCGCGGACCCTACGGACGACCTCGATGCCCTGCCCGGCGGGGTCGGTGAGGACCCAGTCCTCGTAGCGCTTCCCGGGAAAGAACGGGCACTCGTCGCCGCAGCCCATCGTGATGACGACGTCGGACGCGATCACGGCGTCGTCGGTCAGCTTCTTCGGCTGCGCCCCGGCGATGTCGATGCCGACCTCCGCCATCGCGGCGACCGCGACGGGGTTGACCTGGTCACCCGGCATCGAGCCGGCCGAGCGGACCTCGATGCGATCGCCGGCCAGGTGGGTCAGGAACCCGGCGGCCATCTGGGAGCGCCCGGCGTTGTGGACGCAGACGAACAGGACGACAGGGCGTTCAGTCACGGGAGGCTCCTGGATGGGGCTGGGGGTAGAGCGCGAGCACGAGCAGCACGCCCACGACCCCGCCCACGAGCTGGGCGAGGACGAACGGGCCGACCGACGTCGGTTCGATGCCCGCGAAGGTGTCGGAGAAGGTGCGACCGACCGTGACCGCCGGGTTGGCGAACGACGTCGAGCTCGTGAACCAGTAGGCGGCGCCGATGTAGGCGGCGACGGCGGGAGCAGCCAGGGCGGACCTCCCGGAGCGGACCAGCGCGAAGATCACCAGCACGAGCCCGGCCGTCGCGACGACCTCGGCCAGCAGGTGCGCCGCAGTGGCTCGCTCGGTCGTGGCCGTGCCCTGAGGGACCTCGAACATCGCGTTCGCGAGCACCGCGCCGAGACAACCACCGACGACCTGCGCCACGACGTAGGGCCCGACGTGGCGGGCGCTGAATCCGGCTGCGCCTCGACCCAGCCACCAGTCGGCGACCGTCACGACCGGGTTGAAGTGCGCGCCCGAGACCGGAGCGAGCACGAGGATCAGGACACCGAGGCCGAGCACCGTCGCCGTGCTGTTCTGCAGCAGCTGCAGCCCGACGTCGTCGGGCGAGAGCCGTTGAGCGGCGATGCCCGAGCCGACGACGATCGCGACCAGCAATCCGGTTCCGAGAAGCTCGGCGAAGATCCGGCGCGCCAGCCCGACGACCGCGGGATCGTCGGAGGTCTCGGTGTAGTCCACGCGCTCATCTTGACGAGGACTTTTCACTCAGTCAAACTCGACTCAATGAATGTTGAGCGAAACTCCACGGCGGGACGCGCTGCCTGGCACGCGGCGCTCGCCGACGTCGCCCGTCTTCAGATCGTCGACCGACTCACCCTCACCGACCTCTCGCCGAGCGAGCTGCAGGCATCGCTCGGCCTGCCGTCGAACCTGGTGGCCCACCACCTCAAGGTGCTTCAGGAGGTCGGGATCGTTGATCGACGACGCTCCGACGGCGATCGACGACGCACCTACCTGACTCTGGTCGATCGTCGCGCCGCCGAGGGCGCGCACGCCGACATCGTGACCCCGCGCGTGGTGTTCGTCTGCTCGGCCAACTCGGCGCGCTCGCAGCTCGCGGCGGCTCATGCCCGCAGCAGCGCTCGGGTGGAGGTCGCCTCCGCCGGCACCGCGCCCGCGGCCGTCGTCGCTCCCGGCGCGGTCGCCGTCGCCCGTCGGCACGGACTCACCCTCGACGACGAACCCCAGGCGATCGCCACGATCCGCCGCGACGACGACTTCATCGTCGCCGTTTGCGACCAGGCGTACGAAGAGCTCGGCGGCGACGTGCAGCTCCACTGGTCGCTACCCGACCCCGTCTCGGTGGGCACGGACGCGGCCTTCGAGTCCGCGTACGCCCGCATCGTCGATCGACTCTCCGGTCTCGTCCCTCGCCTCGCACCCGTGACGTAAGGCGCGGCGGGGATCAGCCTCGGTGCGCCAGGGCTCGTCCAACCAGGCCAAGCACCAGCACCGCGACACCCGCCGCGACGGACTGCCACGGAAGCGTCGCGGCCAGCACGACGCACCCCACGCCGCCGACGACCTGCAGCACCCGCGGATAGCGACGATGGTCGGGAGTCTGGCGGTAGGCCGACACGTTGGCGACCAGGTAGTAGAGCAGCACCCCGAACGACGAGAACCCGATCGCCCCACGCAGGTCGACCACCGCGACGACGGCGCAGATGACCACGGCGACGAGGATCTCCGCGCGGTGCGGAACCGCGAAGCGCGGGTGCACGACCGCCAACGTGGAGGGAAGGTCTCCGTGCCGCGCCATGGCCAACGTCGTGCGGCCGATGCCGGCCACCAAAGCGAGCAGCGCCCCGAGCGTCGCAGCCGCGGCTGCCACGCGGATCCAGGGCTCGGTCCAGTCCCACCCGCCGGCGCGAGCCGCTTCGACCAGCGGCTCGGAGGAGGCGGCCAGCCGATCAGGCCCGAGCACCGCGAGCACGCTCCAGGCGACGGCCGCGTAGACCAGGAGTGCGATCGTGAGCGAGGCGACCACGGCTCGGGGGATGACGCGTGCGGGGTCGCGCACCTCCTCACCAAGGGTCGCGATGCGGGCGTACCCGGCGAAGGCGAAGAAGAGCAGCCCGGCCGACTGGAGGACTCCGTACACACCGCCGTCGACCGCGAGGTCGAGCGACGGTCCGGCTCCGTCAGACCGCGCTGTCGACGCAGCGACGATCACCAGCCCGAGGACGGCAAGCACTCCGACCACCAGGACCTTCGTGACGGCGGCCGTGCGGTGCACACCGAGGCAGTTCACCGTCGTGACGGCCACCACCGCTGCGATGCCGATCGCCTTCTCCCACCCGTCGGGCGCCACATAGGCGGCGAGGACCATCGCCATCGCGGCGCAGCTGGCGGTCTTGCCGATCACGAACGACCACCCTGCGAGGAATCCGGCAGTCGGCCCGATCTGCTCGCGGCCGTAGAGGTAGGCACCACCGGCCGTGGGGTACGCCGCAGCGAGTTGCGCAGTGGAGGTCGCGTTCCCGAACGCCACGACCCCGGCGATCACCAAGCCGATCAGCAGACCCCCACCGGCCGCCTGTGCTGCGGGCGCGAACACCGAGAACACGCCGGCACCCATCATCGAGCCGACACCGATCGCGATCGCATCACCGAGACCGAGCCGTCGGGCAAGCGGAGCGGGTGCGGTCATCCCGACATCCTGCTGGACGAAGATGGCCGCCCGGTGTCCGCGGTCAGGAGTGGCAGGCGGACTCCGTCACGGCGGGCATCCCCGACGGTCTCGAACGGCGCCGGTCATCGCGCGGTTCCGGTCCACGGCAGGTTCGACCCGGAACCGCTCGCGATATTCGCTCGGCGTCACGCCCAGCGTCCGACGGAACGCGCGGCCCAGAGTGTCGACGGTGCCGAAGCCGGTCTGCTTCGCGACACGGGCGATCGTGTCCGCCGTCGTCTCCAGCAGATTGCGGGCCGCCTCCAGACGCGCCGCCTCCACGTAGGCCGCAGGCGTCATGCCGAGCTCCTTCTTGAAGATCCGCGTGAGCTGGCGATCGCTGATGTGCAGGCTCTCTGCGAGCTCGGGCACCGTCAGCGTGTCGGCCAGGTGCCCGGAGATGAAGTGGCGCAGCTCGTCGACCCGGCGCGTGGTCGAGATCGGTTCGAGCGGGACGCTGAACTGGCTCTGCCCGCTGGGCCGCTTGAGGTAGACGACGAGCTGGCGAGCGACCTTCTGGGCCAGGACCTCGCCGAAGTCGTCCGCGACCAGTGCGAGGGCGAGGTCCAGGCAGGAGCTGATGCCCGCCCCGGTCCACACCTGGCCATCGCGGATGAAGATCGGGTCCGCGTCCACGTCGACCTCCGGGTGCTCCGATGCGAGCTGGTGCGCCGTCGACCAGTGGGTGGTGACCCGCTTGCCAGCGAGGACGCCCGTCGCGGCGAGGATGTGCGCGCCCACGCAGACCGAGGTCACCCTCCTCGTGCGCTCGACCAGCTCGGCCACGCGCGCAGCGATCTCGGGATCGACCAGGGCCGTGACGCGGCGGTCCTCATCGACCGAGACCGCGCCGGGCACGACCAGCGTGTCGATCGATCTGCCTCTGAGGTCGTCAAAGGTTGCGTCCGGGAGGAGGCGCACTCCTGCGGAGGTCGTCACCGGGTCCATGGTCTGCGCCGTGAGCACGACTCTGTAGCCCGTGGGCTCGTCCATCTCCCGCTGGAGCAACGAGAAGACCTCGGGTGGCCCGGTCACGTCCAGGAGGTCGACCTGGTCGAAGACGACCACCACGACCAGTCGCTCGATCGTGCTCACGCTCCGCCTCCGCTCTCGTCATCCATCGTGATGTCGGTTTCTGCGGGTCACATGTCATTGCCGACATCCGGGCCTCGATCGTAGCGTCGAGTCGTCCCCGGAAGCCCCTGCGGCCACGCCGCACGATGAGAGACGAGAACGTTCCCATGGCACGCACCACACTGCGACAGCTGAACGGCTTCGACGAGACCCCGGCCTCGCTGAAGGACGCGACCCTGATCATGGTCGACTACCAGAACACGTACACCGAGGGCGTCATGGAGCTCGAGGGCTGGGAGCCGGCGCTCGACGCCGCCGCCGACTTGCTCGCCCAGGCTCGCGATGCGGGCTCCACCGTCATTCACATCGTCAACG